>JBFLFV010000021.1:0-9318 GCA_041859795.1 Fermentimonas sp. | reverse complement strand
TTTCCTGTTTTTGAAAAAAGGCGCAGGTCAGCTTGCGAGGGGCTGCGGTTCAGGCCCGGATGGCTGTGGACCGAACCTACAGCTTTAATATTCGGCATCATATAAAGCTTGAGAACTGCATTCGTATTACTGGACTCTGTGCCAGGCAATAAAAGAACTTCAGTAATGATGCCGTTTTTTTCCTGCAAAAGTCCGGCAAATTCCTGAGGAGCCATGAATTTACTCACTTCCAGAATAAAGTTGAGGGTGTCACGGGCTATTCCCTTAATTTTCATATGAGACTATTCTCCTCAAAAGGTATATCATTTCTGTGGTAATGAAATGCGGATTGGATTATACTCTTTATAAATTATTGAGCTCTGTAGAAAACCTATCTACATCAGATGAAAGAGGCTGAAAAAAAGATAAGTATATTCAGATCTTGCTGCTCAGTTTAAATTTATAGAAATTCATTATTTCAGAGGATTTATACAGAGCCCATATTTATAAAATTATTACTATGCACATAGGGGGATCCGAAACCAGTCCATTATATAGTCTCAGAAGAAAATTTTATGTTTAATTACAAATTTTAATAAACCCGTAAGTCAGAAATTCAACGTTGAATGGATAATATTTATTCAGCACACAAAAAATTGACTTTAAATTTATAGCAAATTTGCTACACTGCCCAAAGACGGGATGTAGGCAAGTAAAGGCAACATGGATGTAGAATACCGAAAACGCCGAAGTCTGATGGAAGCAAATCCTAAAAATCATAACCTGACATACGTGTTTATGAGCTTACCTTAGATAGAGAAGACAGTTCATTAGAGCCTTTGAAAGAAGCTAAGGAAATGAGATTTACACACTTGAGATACAAAGTCAAGTACAATAACAGCGTTTTTTACTTGCATAATTAACAGCTACAAGGTTATTGTTATTGTTATTGTTATTGTTTTCTCAATCATGTGTGTAAATCCAAACATATTATATTTTGAATTTTATTTTTAATGAAAGTATTTTTCAGACTTCTCCAGTGTTCTTACTTGTTTCTTCAGTGTTTTCGCTTATTTCTTTAGCTTCTTCACTTGCTTCCTTAGCTTCTTCACTTATTTCTTTAGCTTCTTCATTTATTTCTTTAGCTTCTTCACTTGCTTCTTTAGCTTCTTCACTTGCTTCTTCACTTGCTTCTTTAGCTTCTTCACTTGCTTCTTTAGCTTCTTCATTTATTTCTTTAGCTTCTTCACTTGCTTCTTTAGCTTCTTCACTTGCTTCTTCACTTGCTTCTTCACTTGCTTCTTCACTTGCTTCTTTAGCTTCTTCATTTATTTCTTTAGCTTCTTCACTTGCTTCTTTAGCTTCTTCACTTGCTTCTTCACTTTCTTCACTTGCTTCTTCACTTGCTTCTTTAGCTTCTTCACTTGCTTCTTTAGCTTCTTCATTTATTTCTTTAGCTTCTTCACTTGCTTCTTTAGCTTCTTCACTTGCTTCTTCACTTGCTTCTTCACTTGCTTCTTCACTTGCTTCTTCACTTGCTTCTTCACTTATTTCTTTAGCTTCTTCACTTATTTCTTTAGCTTCTTCACTTACTTGCTTAGAGTTTTCACTTGCTTTTTTAGTCTTTTCATTTACTTTTTCAGTGATTTCATTTATTTTCTTAGTGTCTTTACAGACTGGTTTAGTTTTTTCACTTATTTTTTCAGTTTCTTTATTTAATGATATAGTTTCCTTACAAATTGGTTTAGTCACTTTGCAGACTGGTTTAGTTTCTTTATTACAGATTGGCCTGGTTTCCTTGCAAGTTGGCTTAGCTTCTTCACAGATCGGTTTACAAACTTTGTTGGGTTTTTCGCAGACTTTCTTTCCTTCTGTTTCTAAAACGTTTATTGTGGCTAACTTCGAATCTGTACCGTTTTCATTACTTACCGTCAGTTTAACTGTATAGGCTCCTGCTGTCGAGTAAGTATAAACCGGGTTCTTCTCTGTTGAAGATGTTCCGTCTCCAAAACTCCAATTGAAAGAGACTGCATTTTCAGACCTATCATTAAACTGAACCGTAAGGGGAGCATGACCTTCACTGACATTGGTAGTGAAATCTGCCATAGGGTATTCAATTCCAGACACGAACTCCTTCTCTGTTGTTACAGTCTGATTAACCCATGTCTGATTTATATTTCCGTTAATATCCACATCGCGCATACCGATGGTGTAACTTGTTTCGGGTTCGAGGTCGGTAGCATTGAAGTATTCTGCGGAGGCGTTGGTCTGGAAGACGCCGTCAAGGTAGATTTCAAAGTAGGAGAAATCAGGGTCTGTTGGGTTGGTCCAGGTCCAGTTAATCCAGGTAGTACCTTTAGTAGATTGGAGGTTTATTGAGGAAGGCGGTAAATTACCGGGTTTCAGAGCGGTATATGAAGTAGAATTATCCCATGCAATGTTGCCTGCTTCATCCACAGCAGATACATTTACTGAATGAGTGCCTTCAAGTGCTGTAATATCACCTTTCCAGAGATTTCCACCCTGATTATGTAGTGAAATATCATTCGCTTTTACGCTGCTGACTCCAACATCGTCAGTGGCATTGACTGTAACAGCGATCAGAGAGCCTGGAGTGGGGTTTGCTGGATACAAATCAACTGAGTTGATAACAGGAGCTACAACATCACTAATTACAGCATCTTTTGTTACACGTAGATCCACAGTACAAGAAGCACTCCCTCCAACGCCAGTCGCAATAATTTTGCCAGTGTAATTTCCAGAAGTTGCACTTTCAGGTACATCTACCGTAATTAGAATGTTTTCAGCCACTCCTGCAGAAACATTGACTGTTGTTGGATCTATTTTGATATTACCTGTATCAATAACATCACCGATCTCTGATTTGAGTGAAGTTGGTGTTATTGTAACCGATGCTGAGTCCTGGGATGTACTGACAGTAAAGTTTCCGGTAATCTGTCCTCCAGCTTTTCCCTCTATAGATAAGTTTTCTGGTGAAAGCAAGATAGAACTTGTTCCTTGAATTATTTCAAAGGAAGTATCATTAATTCTGGTGAACTGAGACCCATCAGGTAAACTTCCTGTTGATGTAGCATCAACCTTATAATCACCCATTAAAGAAGTATCCACGAAATAATTTGCATATACTCCATCCTGAGCTTCACTATCTCCATGACCACCATCATCATACAATATAAGCTGTTCAACGCTCGAATCTGGGAGAGTGACGTTGACCTTGACATCAGCTCCTGTGATTTGAGTTCCTGCATCAGAAAGGCCAGCAGTGACTTTTACAATTTCACCCTGGTTGTACTGGTCTTTATCAGTAGACAGCAACATGGATAGCGCTGACTCGGCGCGGACCGCAACGTAAACATCCTCACCACCTGCCGGCATGTCGGTAGCCGTCAATTCCATAGTCCACTTTCCAGGTTCTGGATCTGTGACTTTGTAGATCTTATAAGTGGGACCTGACAAATATTCAATAGTAGAGTCTGAATCTGCCACAGAGGGATCTATCATCGACCCATCAGGTTTGTACAATACGAGGTCTACATTACTTCCTGGCCAACTAGTACTAAAGGATACTTTCTCCATTGAAGTATCTACGTCAACATCTACTGACATAACATCATTAGTAGCCATACTAATGGTGAGCTCGTTAGCAGTATCCAAGGCGAGAACTTTTCCAGCAATTTTATTATATATTTGATTTAATTGACGTTCCGTAGGAGTAGGAAAGTACAAGCCTTCAGTCTCTTTAGCAATATTTCTCAGCAAGTTTTCATCAACATTAGAGCCAAGCCCAATGGTGTAAACCTGTATGTTATTATCTTTAATATCAGGGATTACTTTATTTGGGTGATCTCCCGTATTTTGCTGTCCATCAGAAAGCAAAACAATTGCTTTTGGAGTATTTGGAGCACCATTATTCACCAATTCGCTTAAACCCAATTTCAACCCGCTTCCAATTGCAGTAGTACCTGAGGCATAAATTGAGTTTATTTTCTTTTTAATGAGTTCCTTTTCGTCATCATTAAGAGTAGTGAGGGGATAATCCTTACTTGCATATGAACTGAATGACACAACCCCTGCTTTATCCTCAGACCCCATCTGGTCAATGAATAGTTGCGCTGAGTTTCTAGCATTTGAAATTGGTGAGCCATACATGCTACCCGAACGGTCGATGACAAGCATCACATTAGCGTTAGCATTAGCGGTAGCGTTACCTTCACCATAGCATACAGCATTCTGCTCGATATCACTCAGGGTTACTCTTTTATATTTAACAGAAATATTTAAATCATAATTCCCATTAGAATCCTGCTTTGGCGGATTGAAACTGAGTTTATACTTCCCATCACCTACATCATTCACTGTTACATTATTTACTTTTTTACCACCAATTTTTATAGTGAAATCGTCTTTTTTCAATTCTGTAATCGAGAAATTTTCACTTTTTACTTCAGCATCTACTGTGAGAAGATTTGGATTATCATAGTTTCCAACTAATGAGAACGATTCTTTGGTTGGTGATGTGATATTCAATGTAGGTGTCCGGCACCAACCCTCGGTTGGACGTTTACTCGCACCTCTAGGTGAAATATAGTATCTAGATTCATTTTTTTCAAGCGACAGAGAGGCAGAAGCATTCTCTTGGTTCCAATTTTGTTCAATAATCTTTACATATTTATCCCCAACTTCTGTTATTATTGCAACGTGACCATAACCATTTTCACTTGGACTAAATACAATGATGTCATCAGGCTTAGGCGCTACCGAACCGTTGTTAGAATAGCTGACCAAACCTTTGGCTTCGGCATTAGTATAATAGGTAATGGCATGACCAGTTCCGTCCCAATCAGGTTCAACATCCTTCATTGCCTCTCTATAAAATCTCTTAACATATTCAACACATTGATATTTTCCATTACCTTTATTTGAGTAAGCGGTTACATTTTTATATGAACCTATTGGATCTCCGTATTTTATTACACTTGAACTATCTATTAAATTTTCATCTGCAATAAACGCATCATTCTGTTCAGAGCTCAGACTTGTCTGACCATTTTGATCCTCAGCACTGACAGCGCTCACCGTAAAGGTGAGCATTAACACAGCGGCAATCATCACAACGAGTTTTTGCTTCATTTTATCACCAACTTTTTACAAGCATACCCAATCAATCCAATATTGCTGAATTCTAATTTTGGATCGAATTCATCAGAAATAGAAACTTCTGCATTAGCAGTTCCAAGTATCAAATTAATAAAATACGATTCTTATACGTCCTTCAAAGTAATTCAAACGCCATTCTTGCTTCTAAAAAACTGCACCACCTCAAAATCAAACTGTGCAATAGGAGATATTCAGATATTAGTCTATGATAAGTCCTGATTTAAACTATATATTCAAATGTTTGAATAATATGGAGTAGCCAGACGGCCATATATATGAGTTATGATTTGGTTTTTAGTATAAATATATTAATATTGATATGTATTTGGTCGAATGATCTATCAACTTAGATCCAAATCTCTGGAGGAGGAAACAAAAGGCAGGTTATAATAAGGAATAAAACTTCCCTCGAAGCTATAAGAGGCAGAAACTGTTCAGGAAGAATTCCTTTTTTTAAATATTACAGCTGACAGCACATTTTAAAGAGAGCTTTCAGTATTGTACAATAAAAATTAAAATTAAGAAATGTTATGACGATTTTAGTTATGTAGCATAGTGAACTCAATAAATATAGATAAACGATTGATAAACTCAAATTACAAATGATAAGCAGACAAAGTACAGGAAAAGTAATCTGTTCCAGCCAAAAAAGAAAAATTAACTTATTTAGCAATTCATGCCCATTATCCGTCTTTTTCCATTAATTATTACGAAAGAAATGAGCCAATAAAGTAAAAAAATAAAGCCGCAAAATGCAGCTTTACTACATGTTTAATACGCGTGTCCCTCGATCCGCTCTCTTTTGAACTTTATATAAGTCTCATTGATAGATTCCAGGCATTTTGTGCAAATCGAAGCATCTTTTTTACGACTCCTTTTGAAAAATTGGATATCTGTAATTCGACAAGGAAAACTGATTAGAATAAGCGGGGTACGTGTTGGAATGTATTGAGCAAAAAAGAACTAGGACTGAAAAATGATTCATAACCCACGATAAGCAGAACGCCTATTTCTTACGAAAAAAATGGTTACATTCTTCGTTTTGTGCATTACTTTATATATTATTCTGTAATCTCCCACCCGAACACGATACAGATGTTCAGCACCGACAGTTTTTTGAATCGGTAGGGAAAGGAATCTCTGCAAGTTCCTCAATCTTTTCGAGGATATCGGGAAGCCTGTCTTTTGGCACTTTCTTTAAATCTTTTTCTACATTAGCCTTGATACTGATTGTATAAGCTACCATCGTTCTAAACTTACAATTTTCATTTCATCTCTTCAAGACTAATCAAGACTAATAGTCATCTCGTTACGTCTTTCTACAAAGATAGCCAGATCATGGAAGATCCTCTTTCATTTTTTTGTATTCCTCGATAGGAAGAATTATCACTACTTTTTCCCCATTTTCATTAATAACGTATTGTCCATGCTCAATGGTCATATAACCACCTTTTCAGGAAAAATTCCGAGACCTATTTTTATACAGTTTATTTTCCTCTCAAGTATAACCATTTTTCGTCCACTAACTCTAGCGAAAAAATTCACTTTCCAAAATTCAGATATTCCATAATATATCCATGATCAGCATATAGGGCGCTGCAGGCACATCCAGAAAAAATCCTGCTAAAAAGACCAGGAAAATTATCAAGTTATACCCAAGAAAAAACTGCAGAAATCAGAGAACTAATAAAAGATTTGTTTTCTATATCCTGATCTTTAATCTCATTCTTAGAAGTACGATTGGGAGAATCATCCGGTAAATGATCCACATCTGAATTCCCAATATTACCTCTCAAAGTATTATTATTTGACCTAGCAAACTCAAAGCCATGTTCCCCGTTTGAATTTGCAATATTATTAATTAAAGTGTTATTCGAACCTCCTAAGTCAATACCTGCATACTCGTTTGAATTTGCAATATTATTGTTTAGTAGGTTATCACTACAATTGTAGAACGTAATCCCATACAAATTATAGTTTGCAATATTTCCGCTTAGCTGATTTTTGGTAGAAGAACTTAAAGCTATACCATTAGCTTTATTATTATTTGCAGTGTTGTTGTTCAGTTCAGTATTATCCGAATCTAGAATATCAAATCCATTACCATTCGAATTTGCCACGTTGTTACTTAAATTATTGTTAGTGGATGAAGATATAACAATGCCAATACCATTATTAATTGCAATATTATTCAACCCACTGTTATTATTTGAGTTGTCCAGAAAGATTCCATAGATGTTATTTGATAGGATGTTGCTGTTAAACCTTGAATTGCTTGTATTAAATAAAGCAATGCTCAGGGAGTTATTTTGGAGAACCTGATCTTTTATTGTCATATTCTGGCAGTTAATGCAATAAATAGCCCCGGCATTTGAGGCAGAATTTAAAGTAACATCCGAAACATTTACAAGATAATAGATTAGGGTTTCCCATTTACAGTATTGGTAGTATCGATATTGTTCTGCATACTAGCATTTTCATACCAGTATAAATCTCAAAATTATAGGTATTGTTGACCATTGTGTTATTAATAAGCGTATTGTTGCTTGCAAGCTCACTGTCATCTGGAGTCAATCGGATTCCCGACCAGCTATTGTCTGATGCTGTGTTATTGATCAGTATATTATTTCTAGCAGCATTCCAGAGATGGACTCCTATCCCATTAGCCTGTAAATGGTTGTTTGCAATAGTGTTATATTGCACATTGTCCAGATAAATTCCACTTCCTGAGCTGGAATTTCTCAAACCAAAACCTTTAATGGTCACGTTATTCGCAGTTACATGGAAAACATGATCATATGGATGAAGAGCTTGAATTATTGTATCCTCTGGATTTCCCGATTTTGAGATTACTGCTAACTTCTTATCTACGTCTACGTTTTCTACGTAAACTCCTTTATTAACAAGTATCGTGTCTCCATCGACAGAGTTGTTTACAGCTTGCTGTATAGAGGTATAATTTTCATTTCCACTGTTACCAACAGTTATCGTATCTGCCACAACGACATTTGCGTTTATTAATAGAAAAGAAAGCGCGATAATGGAATAGGTTTTAATTTTCATTAGGCCACCTTCTCGGTAATTCACTATTGATTTGTTTATATTTTATAACACCTGTATTTCTACTACTGAACTTCACTTTCAACTCTTTAATTTTGTCATAAACTTTTTATAGTCAAGTTTATTAAATATTTAATATATATGCCGTTTTAAATCAAATGATGTACTAGGAAACAGACAAAGTAGATAATTATCCAACCTACCTAAAATTAGCTTATTAACGTTGATTTTGACATAGCAGATGATATAATTACTAAATTACGAGAAAAGAAAAGTATCAATAACCAACAATTGGAGAGTTCAATTCACGGAAGTTTATCTATTGAATTCTAAACAATTATTTCAAAAAAGAAAATAAAAATAGAGAATAAAAAAGAATAAAGCCGCAAAATGCAGCTTTACTCAAATTCAATGCTCGTGAACGTGCTCGTGTCCGTGTATACGACCCTCTTCATGGGCTTCCTCAAGCTGTTCTCTTTTGAACTTGATATAAGCCTCATTTATGGATTCCAAGCATACCGAGCAAACCGGAGCATCTTTTTTCACGATTCCTTTTGAAAAACTGGGGATCTGCAGTTCAACAAGAAATACTCCGCCTTTTCTTCCGCAGAGGGAGCATTTACCTCTCCTGCATAACGTTCCTTCTTTGCCTGCATTTAAGTAAGTTTTCTGGGCGGAATCGAGACAGGTCTCACAGAGCCCCTTCCAGACACCCTCAGGATAGGCAAATTTGAGGAGGGGAGGAAAAGTTCGGACCGGGATAACGGTCGGGATTCCTTTTCCGCAAAGATCACAATCTGTCATTTCTCATACCTCCTTAGATAAGTACCTGTGCTGCATCCATTGCCCACTGCATGAAAGGTTCGGGCCAGATACCCATTGCCAGCACGCCGGCGACTGCAAGCAGGAGAGCTGCTGCATATGGGAAAGGCATGCCGATTTTCTTGCCTTCAGGGGGCAAGAAGTACATGTATCTTACAAGCCGTGCATAATAGAACAATGAAAGGGCACTGTTCAGGATTGCAATTACCGCAAGCCAGGTCATGCCTGCCTGAATGGTCGAAGAGAAGAGCACTAGTTTAGCCATGAAACCTGCAGTTG
>JBFLFV010000020.1:0-9438 GCA_041859795.1 Fermentimonas sp. | reverse complement strand
CTACACAATGGATCTTGCTGAACTGCTTCCTTTAAATTGGTTACGAAAAACCTCCTAAAAACTCCGAACCGTCTCCGAATGTTTTACAAGTTTTTGAAAGGTTTTTTGGAAGAATCTAAGAAAGCTTGGAATAAAATACGGACGACACCGAATGCTTACGATTTAAAGGCATCGAAATCAACTAATTCCTTCAGGTTCATCTGTTCATATAATAGTTCGGTTTCGTTTGTCAACCGTTCACTCATAGATATGCTTTTCTTAGGATATGCTTTTCCTATAGGGAATGTTAGCGCTGATAGTAAAAGAAAAGCGATGGAAAATATTGTAGTTCGCATATTTATATTCAGAAGATTTGTTCCAAATATAATAATAATGATTGACAAAAAAACTAATCAATCACAACCACAAGCGTCTCTTTAACAGTTTACTTTATGCAGGAGTAAACGAAGTAGTAAACGAATGATGCAAAGCATCAACAATCAAAAGATAAAGTTTGTAACCTAAAGAATCGCCTATATGCGATGTGGAAGGACATGAGGGAATAAATCCCTCATTCCTATCCCATTTTATACTTTTATTTTATTATTTTTTTGTCATTTTGATATTCATAAGTCTACGATATGAGCTTCCAGTTGCAACAGGATTTTCGATGTCTCCATTAAAAAGATAGAATCCAATACCATTTGCATCGGGCCATGTTCCATTTTGACCAAATATGTAGGTTACTGTTCCATCTTCTGCAATATCTAGAGTACCTCCAAGCTGGGCACTAGCAGAATACTGGTAGGTCCCCGCATTACTTCTTAAGCATAAGAATACATTCCGTCCATCGCTTGCAGTCATTAGATATTGACGGGCACTAATTGTTACATTATTAGAGTTGGGGTTGAAATCAACTGCTATTTCTGCAAGCTCAGATCCAGTAATTAAGAGATTTTTTAACCAGAAAGAAGAGTCTTTTTCTTTTTCTTCAAAGAATACTGTAGTTGTTTCCAGTCGGTTACTTGAGGATGGATTTGTGAATTCCATTTCCCACTCTCCAAGGAATCCTGAATATGATACTTGAACAATGTTGTATGTCAATGATCTGCCTTCACTTAAAAATGTTATAGAGCCTTTCCTAGGCGCGCTAGGGAGTGCTGTAAGGTACAAAGAGTCATTTTGAAAGATGTATGAAATCCAATCTGGTTTATCTTCAACAACTATCGGATAGCTTGAAGTTACTTTTGTCTCAATAGTATTGCCTTCGGACAGAAAAGCTATTGTGTTATCTTTGAAATTCTTAAACCATACCACGGCTGCAGTTTGTACAGCAGTTACGTCCAATAATTCACCACTTGACTTTATTGTAATTGTTGCTGTTCGGCCACCCATACCTTTGTTTGGTTCGGCAGTTATATTAATTTTTGTCCCTGAAATATCATTTATTTTCAGCCACTCCTCATTTGAAGAAGCTGTGATGATTTCAGGTGCTTCAACAATAATATATCCATCACCTCCCAAGGTTTCAAATATTACATCAGACTCTATAATCTTCAATATAGGTTCTTGAGTTTCAATACCAGAATCATTTTCACAAGAAGAAAATATTACTGATATAATCGTAATTATTGTAATTATTGTGTTTGAAATTATTTTCATAATCTATAATGTAAACATTAATTTTTTGTCAAAATAAAATTATAAAACTGGCGATCTCCCTCTGTATAATTTCCTTGATATGTATCCGAACCATGTGATCCAAGAACTGAATTGTATAGTCGTAATAAGAAACCATTAGCAGGGTATGATCCCCATACACCATTGTCGATAAAGCTAAACTCAATATTACCTTCCTCTAGTTTTAGTAAATTTGGTACACTAACTAAGCCAACGCCCAGCCCCCAGGTTAGGTATCCTGCATTCGTGTCCCAAGGACATAATACAACTGTAAAACCTTGAGATTTACCTATATCTTGAGTTGTTAAGCTTACAGTTCCTGCCATTTTATCAAAGATTAATTCAATTGGAAAATTAGTAAGTCCATTAAGAGTAAGAGTTTTTCCTTTTACTTTTTCTGATATTGTAGCAGTAGTTGTTCTTGTATTGTTATATTTTAGGATATATTCTCCAATGTAATCCTCATAATATAAGTACGAAGGATCTAATAAAGGTAGAATTTTCAGATCACCATTATTTTCAATACTATTATAAACTTTAGCTTCATTATCCCACCTAAAATGTATATATTCTTTGTTATCAATACTTAGTGGCTCAATGAATTTTATACCTTCAGTGGTAAATATTGCATTTGATGAAACTTCATCGCTATTTATTTGAAAAGTATATCGAAAATTTGAATTCAAAGATCCTGAACCAATTACCTGATCGTTTTTTGTCAATTCAAATTGAGAGTATACACTACATATATCTATAATGTCATTAATATCTTTCAAATATGATTCCCAAGAAACATCGAGAGGAATACGGCGCATTTCCATAATATTGCCATATTTTTTTCCTCTTAATATTACCAAATCTTCATTAGCCTCCATAATCGTAAATTCAAAGTCACCCTTATACGTAGTATAGCTGCCATGCTGTTCATGATAATAGTGCAGGAATGAATTATAAGAACTAAATGATATGGTAACACTCATATCTTGATCAAACCTATAAAGCGAAGTTTTTTGTTCGTACGGATTCGGATTAGTTGGATCCACATCTGACATAGCCAATGCGTCAATAGAAGCTGTTACGTTGCCGCCATCAAACTTTAAAAGAAAATTAAATCCACCTCTCCTATTCGCATCAGTATCACCGGTTATATATTCTAAAATCCAGCCATTCTCAGCATCAGTTAGAATTTTTTCATAATACTTTTGTGCTTCGTTGAGTCGTTCAGAAGTAGACATATCGAAAATATTCTCCTGCTCATGTAAGCATGATTGGGTTAGAAAGAGACCAATCAAAAAAGTTATAATTATTCTTATTTTAGTCATAGTTTCTATAAATTATATATTTCATTCAAATTTATCATATACATCTCAGCCTTACGTCGATTAACTATACCCCGTAATTCATAAAGATCAATGCCCCAGCTGTCTTTATAGTAATTGTATACAATTTCAAACTTACTTTTAATTAATCTTGCACCATCTACGGGATTACCGGCAGCATCAGTTGAAGCTTTTTCTAGCATATTTTCCCACCACTCTGGTGTGTTTACGATAAAAATGCTATAGATTTCAACAAAATCTTCACCAGCTGCACTAGATGCATAAGGTGATATGCATCCACCACGCCAAGCCGCAATTTCACTCACGCTAGTCCAGTTGTCACTAACATACATTTCGGGTGTTAACTGATCAAATGCAGGGTCTGTCTCTTTTTTTTGTTGAAAAATATGCGCATATTCGTGATGCATTGTTTTCACGAATCGCATTAATGTTGAGGGATCATCTAGATTTATACGATTTACATCGAAAAATGAAACACGCAAACCACCCTCAGCTTCACCAATTACAACTGAATTGTTGCTTTTCCAGCCGGGATTTCCAACATAGTGAAGTATATGAGGTGCATAATTTCTGAAAAATGCTGCATCTTTATGCTCTTCGTAGGCTTCAATCCATAAATAACGTGCTGCCATAGTAAGATTTTTTGCTTTTTCAAATTCAGCCGGTATAAGATCATAGTTGAAATTTGACCATATATCTTCATAATCATATACTACTCGGATGTTGTATGGTTTAACAAAATACTTGTCAAGCCACATATCAAAATCATTCTTTTCCTTAATTACCGTATCATCAAATATGCTATAGCTTTTGTCAATCTCATCTTCACATGAAGATAGGAGAAGGAAAACTGATAATAAAATTAGAATTCTTTTCATAACTATTTTATTTGGGTTTTCATTTATCTTGGATTTGCAGGACAACCTGCGTTAATTATCTCCTGTGGTATTTGCATAGCTCTACGTGGATCGTTTTGAGGTATAGAGTCTGAAACAGAAACTACTTTGTGCCCTCGGTCAACAATACGACGATGAACTGTTATCCCATATCTCTTAATATCAAGCCACCTCTGACCTTCACCCATAAGTAAAATACGTCTTAGATGCAAAACGTAATGAAGCAAATGTTCTTGTTCTGTACCAAATGAAATGTCGTATAATGGGGGATTTAGAGCTTTTTTAGGAGTTGGGTATTTATCAAGTACATCCTGCCCAATATCGTTTTTAACGTATGTTTCTTCATAGTGATAATAGGGCATATTTTCATAAAAGCTTACAATTTTATCATAAGTAGGATTGCTATTGGTATAATTTTTTATGAAATATGTTAGATCTTGATAAGCTTTTGCATACTCATGTTTTAGGATATAAGCTTCTGCACGATATAATAAAATTTCGTCAGTAGTAAAGTGAACAATACCGGTATGCTGAAAGCCTGTCCTTGCAATTGGATCTGAATATTCAAAATAATAACCAATTTTTCTATGGAACAATTTATTTGTGTTTGAGTTCCACCAAGTGCGAATAAAAATATTGCTTTGATTTCCCCACGGTCCACTAGATTGTAGAGTTTCATACTTGGCTACTAGCATAGAATGGGAGAATTTATTTCCCGTACTATAGTTGTTTGGACCGGCTGTAGACCACCCTGAGGTAGGATATGATATTAGCAAAGAAGCAGGGTTGTTTTTATCAATGTAAGCATTTGGCTGTTCTGTGCCATTCATATCCATGGTTGTTGTAGCTCTCCAGTCTCTAAGTAGCACCGTTGGATTTTCTCCTAAAACTCTAGTTGCACACTCAATAGCTTTATCAAATTTCCCATAAGTCATGTAAAACTTAGTAGCAAATGCATTTGCTGACTTAACATCGAAATGGAATTTTGATTGAACATGAAAATTGTTTACAATATCTTTTAAACCTTCTTCAATATCTTTTTCAATATTTTGAAAAAAATCTTCAACCGTACCTCTCGAATAGTCTGGTTTAACAATAACTTCAGGTTCTGTAATATATGGTAGTCCCATATCACTATTGCTAGATTTACCATAGGGAAGAGTAAATAGTGTAGCAAGTTCAAAATGATTCCACGCTCTTGCAACAAGAGCTTCTGCTTTTACTGCTTTTAATGATTCAGGATTTCCCAGTTTCTCAATTGCATTTAGAATTTCATTACACGACGCAATAGATTGATAACTTAGTTCCCAAAATCTAAAATGTGTATCATTACCAGATCTGCTTGGATTGTCTTTAAGATTCCATAAATCATCTTGGTAATTGTTGAAATTAAGATTCCAGTCATGATTATCAAAGTTGTCGCTCCAATACTCAGTGAGCATAGCACTCGTAGCGTTTGGATATGCTGATACTAGCAACTGAATTATTTTTTCTTCTGTGTCAATTTCAGCACGATTATCAGGCAAAGTGTCCAAAAAATCATTGCATGAAGGCATGAGTAAAAATAGCAGTACCAATAATATAACAGTATTAATTAATTGTCTCATATCTATAATTATTTCATTATTAAAAATTTAAAAACCCAACCTTACAGATATCGTTAACTGTCTTGGTACAGGAGAAGCAACACCGCCAGATCTGACAAATTCTGGGTCTTGACCATTCAGTTTTTTGTCTGCATATAATAATAAAAGGTTAGTTGCCATCAATCGTATAGAGGCATTGTTAATTGAACTTCCTAACTTTGCTTTCGGAAAGTCGTAATTTACAGAAACATCTTTTAATCTAATAAAGTCGCCTTTGGCAACTCGAGCTGTAGAATAGTTGTAGGTACTGTAGGCATTTGCCATATTACTATACTTATCGTGCTGACGAGTATTTAGTATTACAGGAATATCTGTGAATTCCTCATCTCCAGGCATAATCCATCTGTTTTTAAATTCTTTAGGTGTAGCCATTAAATCAGTATAACGGGAACTGAATATTGGGTCTAACCTTATAAAATTGCCAAATGAATATGTTAAGAAAACCCCAACAGAAAAATTTTTATAACGAAATGTATTTTGAAATCCACCTGTTACTGTTGGATCTACAGAACCTTCATATTTAAGATAACCGAGTTTATCAGGATCGCTCATTTGAAGATTGATACCCGTTGTTGTTTCCTCACCATTCTCGTCTAAGAAAACTGGAAGACCCACTTCATTAAGTCTAACAAATGGTACAGAAAAGATTGCTCTCTGCGGATATCCTTCAAATGGCCTAACACCTCTAACGAGATGGAAAACATTTGTACCTGAAGTAACTAAATTAGTAATTTTTGTTTTCGAAAGCCCATAAATAAAATCTGTACTCCAGCTGAAATCTTTCATCTGAATATTTTTTGTATTAAGTGTAGCCTCAATACCCCATGTACGCATCTCAGCATCATTTGCACGCTTCATTATACTGCCACTGGTTCCCCATGTGTTTACATATCCAATCAAATCATAGTTGTTTCTATCATACCAGCTTAAGTCTAAGTTTATCCTGTTATTGACAAAACCTGCTTGAAGACTTATATTAGTTTCATGCTTTTTCTCATAGGTTAATTCAATATTAGCAGGATAATTTATTCTTAATCCCGATTCTTGTATGTCAGTAAATGGTCTAAATGGTTTGAAAGCACCTATTTCAATTTCGCTACTTGACATAGAACCGGGAGGCAAGTCGCCTGTCATACTATAACTGGCTCTTAGTTGTAAATGCGAAATCGCAGGTTGTAAGCTTTGGAAAAAGTTTTCCTCATAAATGTTCCATCCTACTCCCAAATTCCAAGTTGGTAACCATCTGGCACTTCGTGAACGGCCTAATCTATTAGATCCTTCATATCTTAAGGTTCCCGATAATACATACTTGCCTTTATAACTATATGTAGTCTGCCCCACATAAGCTGCATTTCTGGTTCTTGTATTTTGCATCCCATAATATGAAGTTCCTTGCTCTATCCCTTGTTTGAAGAATTCATGTACATAGAATGGTATTTCTCCCATATCATATTGCATCCCCCACCCAGTAAATGCTGCTTGATTTCTATCAGCTAAATTTACCTCCATACTGCCAAAAGCATTTAGAATATGTACACTATTAAAAGTTTCACTCCAATCTGCTGAAAGGCGTAAATCATAACCCGACATTTTATAATCATTTCTATACCATATACCACCATTTGGCAATATTGTCATTGGCAGCTCATAAGGGAAGTCGGGATTATTATATAATAATGGGTTAGATTTTTGAATAGTTGGATCATCCATAGCTCTATAAGAAATAGCTTGGTTAGACTTATCATGTATATGATGATCTCTTGTTGTAATATCATACTTAAAGGCTCCCAAGGCTCTAAGTGTTAAGTTTTCAAGAGGCAGATATGTTATCTCAGCTTGTAGATTTAATGTGGTAACATCATACACCATTCTGTTTTTTTCCAATTCATCAATTATATTGAAAGGTGCATAGTTTGACTGGTACGATTCATTAGGATCAAGTGCCCTTGATGTATTTAAGGCATAGCTGTAAGGATTTATATCAAAGTCTCTTTTAACATAGCCATAAACCGGATTAATATCTTGAGATAAAGTTCCAGGTGCATTTTGGTTGCGATATGAAGCCATAGAACCAAATTTTAACGAAAGATTGTCTAATATCTTACGTGTTGCATTAAGGTTTGCCGTATAACGCTTCACATTACTTTGCTTATACCATCCGGGATCGATCATAGCTCCAACTGAGGCGTACATGGTAGACTTATCAGTACCTGAGGAGATACTTACAGTATGATTATGCATGACATTATTGCTAAAAAGCTCATCAAACCAATCTGTATTTCTCGTTTCAGCCAATCTTAGATAAGCATTAGAAGCTTCTGCAGAATGCTCTAGCATGAATTGTCCTGTTTGAGGATTATATGTATCCATTAGTTGGTACATTTTTCCGTAAACGCCACTGTTGGCAGCTCTGAATGATTTTGCAAAGCTGAGCCATCCTTTTGACTCCATCTCCCTGTAAACTCCCATTTGTTCTTGAGAATTCATTATGTTAAAATCACTGTACAATGGCTTTGCTCTTGATGTGAATTCACCCGTATAATTAATGCTTTGCTGCCCGGAGCGACCTTTTTTAGTTGTAATTACTACCACACCACCCATTGCTCTGGCGCCATAAACAGATGTAGCCGAACCATCCTTTAATATTTGAATATCTGCAATATCTTCTGCATTAATACCCGCTATAGCAGAGCTAATTAAAGTATTTGCATTTCCCGAGGCCAAGTCGTCAGCACTAACATTTACAGCATCTTCCATTATAATACCATCTACAACCCATAATGGTTTAGAATCACCATATATTGACGTAGCACCTCTTACACGTATTTTAGGTCCCGCTCCAAATGTTCCGGAAACATTCTGAACCGATACTCCAGCTGATCTTCCCTCTAAAGCTCGCGTAATCTCAGCCATTCCATCCCTTTTAATGTCTTCACTTGCAAGTCGATCGGTTGCACCGGTAAATAATCGTTTATCCATTTGCTGCATTCCTGTAATAACAACTTCGTCTAACATTTCTGCATCATAGTTTAGAACAACTTTTAATACTGGTTCTACTTTAATTTCCTTAGATAACATTCCTACATACGAAACAATAAGAATGTCATTTGAAGAAGCCGTTAGCCTGAAACTTCCATCAATGTCAGTTACAGTACCTTTCGTTGGATCACTTTTTAGAATTATAGTAGCTCCAATAATTGGCTCACCTACATCATCAACAACCGTCCCGGTCACTTGTATTTGAGCAGTGGCAAAGCCTACTACCATAAAAGTTAATGTTAATAATAAAATTAATTTTCTACACATCTTTCATTTTTTAAAGGTTAGTAAATCAAGTTAAACTTATGATAATTTTAAATAAAGAGTTCGGTTGAAATTAATGAATAGAGGTCTATTAGTTTAAACTTGAAATTTATATTGTTTTTTATGTTGTTGGATTAAAATTAATTAAAACAAAGGTATAAAAATAATATTCAATACAAAATATTATTAAAACTAAATTCATATATTATTCATTTTAAATTGATAATATATAGAATAAATAAAATGCGGCCCATTTTATTTTAAATTTATAAGGTTAAAGAATACAAATAATTTGAGTCCCTATCGTGAGTTTGATAGGCTTTATACCGAAAGTAAATATAATAAGAATGATTGACAAAAAAGTTAATCAATCACAATAACAAGAGTTTCTTTAACAGATGCCCAATCATATATGAATTTTGAGTGAGAGGAGGCATTCCTAACGCACATGTGGGTAGTGTAAATTAAACTGTGTCAAAGAATAAAAACAATTTTTTATTACTTTTACTAAACAGTTTATATTATGGAAGATTTTGATTACAAGTCCTTTCAAGCTAAGGCGCTGGAGCAGTTAAAATCGGGCAAGCCTCTCTT
>JBFLFV010000019.1:0-18549 GCA_041859795.1 Fermentimonas sp. | reverse complement strand
TCAAACAAGGCTTGCTGTTTCTGATGAAATTTACTGCATAATAAAAAATGAGTGTAAAACAGCTATAATGGTGAGCCATGACATAGCAGAGGCTATTTCTCTTTCAGATAAAATTGTGGTTTTAACCAAAAGGCCTGGCAGCGTAAAAAGCATTCACGATATAAACCTTGAAATTGAAAACAGAACCCCGCTTAAAGCAAGAGAAGCTCCTAAATTTAGAGAATACTTTAATACTTTATGGAAGGAGCTTGATGTCCATGTCGAATGAACCTTATTCCAAAGAGCATCAGGAATATTTAAAAAAAGCAAAAAATAGAAAAACGGCTATAATAATTACCCAAATATTAATCTTAGTAATATTCTTTATTCAATGGGAAATAACTGCAAGACTTAAAATCGTAGATCCTTTTTTAGTTAGTCAGCCATCAAGAATAATAAAATCCTTAGTTAAAATTTATAATGAAGGCACTCTTTTTCTTCACATATGGGTAACTTGCTATGAAACTATAGTTGGATTTGTAGTTGGGACATTACTTGGTATACTAATTGCAACTATACTTTGGTGGTCTGATTTTATATGTAAAGTTTTAGATCCCTACCTTGTTGTATTAAATGCACTTCCAAAAATAGCATTAGGACCAATAATAATATTTTGGGCAGGCAATAATCAAAATTCTATAATTATAATTGCACTTATGATATCCCTTGTTGTAACAATAATTTCCGTGCTGTCGGGGTTTCAAGAAGTAGATGAAGATAAAATCAAGCTCCTTAAAACTTTTGGTGCAAATAAATTTCAAATATTAAGATATGTTGTTTTTCCTGCAAGCATTCCTACTATGATATCTGCGCTTAAAATAAATGTTGGATTATCCTGGGTAGGAGTAATAGTTGGAGAATTTCTTGTAGCACAGGAAGGTTTAGGATTTCTAATTGTATTTGGAGGTCAAGTTGCACAGCTTGATATGGTAATGATGAGTATATTAATTCTTTCATTAGTAGCCTATTTAATGTATGAAGTAGTAGCCTTGTTTGAAAAAAGATTTGTTAAATGGAAAAGCTGAGAATTTTCTCAGCTTTTTAACTATACTCTAATTCTTTAATTACTGTGCCGTTTAATCTTTCATTTTCCCAGCATGAGCCTAAACTCAGCTATAGCATTATCGCCTAATTAAAGCGATAGATATAGCAGGTATTGTTTTATTCCGCTTTTAACTTCATTCAAATTAGTTGTCTTTCTCCTCAGCCCAGTTAGCGGGATATGTACAATACAAGAATCTTGCATATTTTGGAGCGGAAAATTTAATCTTAGAATTCCTTGGTATCATGATAATATCTCCGCTGTTTCCTGAAACCCTTTTGCCATCTATTACGATTTCAAGAGTCCCATCAATAATATAATCTATCTCCTCATAACTAAGTGTCCAATCGAACGTACTTTCAGTCATTTCCATAACTCCGCATCCCATATAAGGACTTTCATTAAGAGTTAATATATCTGTAAGGAGGACGTTGTCCCCTTCTTTGCCGGTATCAAATTTCTGGCATTTGACAGATCCTGTTTTTACACGAATGACCCCGCCCGGACCTATCTCCTTTTCCATGGTACCATTATTGGAAAATTTTTCAGAAAGAATCTTTCTTACTATCTCTTCTATCAAATCTTTATCTACTTCTGCCAACTCAAATACACCTCTCCTCAGGCATTTTGTGCCACTTCATTATTACTTTTGGTACTACTTTTTTTTACGCTGCTCTTAGGAGCTATAAATGAGGCAACGAATATGGCACTTACTCCTCCTATAAGCTTTCCTATTATCATTGGAAATATAAGACTCTTATTCACACCTGCAGCAAAACCAAGATGATCTCCAAATACGAAAGCTGCACTGACTGCAAATGCAAAGTTTAATACCTTCCCTCTGTCATCCATATCCTTTACCATCTGAATCATTGGTATATCATTTGCAAGAGTTGCAACCATTCCTGCTGCTGCAACATTTCCGATTCCCATAAGTTCTCCAAGTTTCATAAGAGGTTTTCTAAATACTTTTGTTATGACATAAACAAGTGGGAATGCACCGGCTAACATAATTGCAATATTTCCGACAATCGTTATACCATCCGACAAAGGAGCCATTCCTGGTATTACTACAATTCCGGTCTGTGTTTGAACTATTATAGCTGCAAGGCCAATGGTTGCTATTATCATAACGATCTTTCCAAATACGTTGAATCCCTTTATCATCCCATTTGGAGCTTTCCATAACCCAAATGCGATGAGAACAGCAAATAGAATTATAGGTACAAGATTACTTAATACCATTGACACACTGTATCCGGCTATAATTCCTCCGAAAAAGCATCCTATAGGTATAGTTATTATTCCTGCAAGCACACCTTTGGCAAGAAATGGGCGATCCTCTTTTTTAATAATTCCAAGTGCCACAGGAATTGTGAAAACAATAGTTGCGCCCATCATTGAACCCAATATCAGGCCTGCGAAATCTCCTGCTTCAGGTGTGAGTGCAAGCTCTTTTGCAAGCGGATAACCGCCCATATCACATGCTAAGAATGTGGTTGCAAACATTGCCGGGTCCGCACCTAAGGCAGTATAGAACGGTACGATAACTGGCTTTAGTATTTTTGCAAGCACAGGTGCAAGCGAAACAATTCCTACCATGGAAAGCGTGAGTGAACCCATCGCATTAAATCCATCTTCAAACTTTTGACCAAGTCCAAATTTATTCCCTATGCATCTGTCCACCGCAGCAAGCACCATGAATATGACCATTATATATACAATTACTTGATTAATACCCATATTAACCCTCCCTATAATTAGTGGAATGAGTGAATTTTTAACCAAAAAGGTGTTTAATGAGATCGTTATCCGGAGACGATATAATAACGCTGTTGATAACTCTTCTTTTATCAACTTTTTTATTTACAGTACGGAATGCTTCCTGAAGGGAACTTGTATCACCTGAAATTATAAAATAAGATTTCCCTCCTATGAGCATTCCGATTTTAAACTCGAGCAATTCCACATTTGCAGATTTGAGTGCTGCATCACATGCTAAAATACCAGATGTAATACTTGAAAGCTCTACTATTCCAATCGGCTTATAGTATGCCACATCTCGTCTCCTGCCATTAAGTGCAGACAAAAGATTCTCGTGCACAGCCGGGAGCACAAGTTTATCCAGCACACATTTTTCTGCGCTTGCAGCCCCTTTTTCTATAGCTTCATTGACTGCCCCGGCATCACCGTTTATTACTATAATATATTTGCCCGGACAGATCGTTTTTGAAACAACTATATTAATTTTCGATGCTTTAAGCATTACATCCATTGACTCTATTCCCTTTGCAATGCTGGTAAGCTCCAATACCCCAATTGCGGTTTTTTGCATTTTTGTCTACTCCAAACTACTTTGATAAGTTTTTCTCGACTTCAACGCTATCCACTATGCCTACAATAGTCGCGTCAACAGGCATATCTTGTTTCCCGAAACATGCCCTTGCAGAACTTCCCTTTACCACAAGGACTGTTTCGCCTACCCCTGCACCTATACTATCTACCGCTACAAAGGTCATACAATCGCATTTGGAATAATAGTCTATAGGCTTCACAACAAGAAGTTTTAATCCATTCAGATTTTCATCCTTTCGTGTAGCCCATATGTTACCTACTACTTTGCCTATCTCCATATAAACTTACCTTCTTAATATATATTATTTATCTTTACTCCGCTTATCTTTGAGCAATCAATGGCAAGCGAAGTTATTATAGTTCTCTTTGAAACGTTTATCTCGTCATAACCATTTTCACAGGCTTCTTTAATATCTGACTCGGTTAATAGTTTCTTATCCTTAAGTTCAAGAACCTTCTTATCTTCGTTTTTATTCTCTTCTTTGGTCTCTTCTTTAGCTGCAGGCATGTTTCCTTTCCCTAAAGCTTCATTAATTCCTTCAATAAGATTCCCTTTCCCAAGAACAACTACTCCAAAATCCTTAAGTCTTTGCTCATAGTTTTCATAGAGCTTATAGAGCCCCTTGCTTGCAGTTCCTTCGTATTTTTTGTATGATAGACCTTCTTCAATCAGGAACACTTTCCTGCCGGATAAAAGCGATTGGAGAACCATTTGCTCTTTTTCATCGCATCCAACTCCAATTGATATATTTGCAAGTTCCTTACAGCAAAGTGATGTGACAATAATGCCTTCATACTCGCTCATCGCTTTTTTATCCTCAATGCTCCCCGCCTGGTACCCTATAAAGTTCAGCTTCTGCTCTATTGTTTTATAATCTTCACTGTCATACCTTTCCAAAACCAAAACCTTTGCAATTGGCTTTATAGAAGTATCCTCTTCATATCCCAGCCTTTTCATAACTTCCTTGGTAACTGCATCGATAATAGAGTTACTCTCCATTTAATCACCTTCTTTACTAGAACAATTTAAAGCAATGCCTATTGGGGTTATAAGTAGCGGATTCGATGGTTTAATTGTTTTGATGCCTGTCTCTTTTTCAATTACTTTTTCAAATCCTTCCAGACAGCATGTGCCACCTACCAAATAAATGGCATTCACATTAAAAGGTTTGATATGAGTTTTTATTATCGTAGCCATTTTCTGTATTACGGGCCTTACAGTATTGAAGATCTCTTTTTGTTTTTCTTTGGTCTTTTTAAGCTTTTCCGCCTCATCAAAACTAATCCCATATTGACCCGCTAGTACAAGTGATAGGTGTACCCCCCCGGTCGGTTCATCCGCACTGTATATGAGCTTGCCGTTCTCAAATACTGAAAGTCCTGTAGTCCCACCACCGATGTCAACAACAACGCCATCCGTTATATTAAGCACAGAGTTAGCTGCGGTAGGTTCATCAAGTATATCAGTTACCTCCATACCTGCTCCTTCCACAACATATCTATGAGTATCGGCATCTCTCTTCCCTGTTCCCGGCGGAACAGCAATTGCTGCTTTGGTAAGTTCGATTCCTGTCTTCTCTTCGATATTCTTCTTCAGCCCTCTAACTATATTGCTGGCTCCAGTAAAATCTACGACAAGACCATCCTTTACAACATCTGCATATTGCATAGCACAGGCTACAGGATTTTTCTTACTGTCCAGAACTACAATCACTATATATGAGGTCCCAAGGTCAACACCTGTCAAATATTGTTCGTCTTTCACTATATGTGCAGGAGTTTTTATACTTTTTTCTACTTCATTCACGAAATTATTGATCTTCTGAAAATCCATATTACCTCAGCATCCCCTATCTAATGATCTTTGCATTCATTCCCTTTGAGTAACAGCATGCATTAGCTTCATCAAAATCAATGTGCATTGCCGCTTTAAACTTGTCACTTACCCTTATAACCACACCATCAAATATCAGTGGTCTTTCCCCGTCAATTTTTACTTTTACTATATCCCCATTTTCTACCATGTATATTTTCGCATCTAGTGGAGTCAAATGAATATGCCTTTTTGCCACAATAACCTCTTCATCAGCCCTTATAATGGAATTTTGCGCAGCAATAAACAGCGATCCGCTTCCTTTAAGCTCTCCAGATTCCCTAACAGGGGCCTTAATTCCAAGAGCAACTGCATCTGTCTTTGAAATTTCCACTTGCGTAGAAGGCCTAACAGGCCCAAGTATGGAAACATCCTTTATAACACCTTTTGTCCCTATAAGCATTACCTTTTCATTGCTCTGAAATTGGCCAGGTTGAGATAGCTCCTTTTTCCTTGTAAGGGAGTATCCTGTGCCAAAGAGAGTTTCCAAATCCTTCTGGCATAAATGCACATGCCTGCCTGATACCTCAATAGGAATCGGCCTAATATCCATCATCCTTTGTATTATTTTTTCTGTGATTATATCTATATCATTGTTATTCAACAGCATCACCTCTTTAGTTATACAACCCCGCCTTATATTTGCACATCAGTATATAGAAACAGCTACTGAGTCTATTTAGATACCTGACGATATCCTCTCCCTGTTTGCTTAAAACTCCATCTGCATTTTTGAAGGCCTCTAAGGCACATATTTCAACTTCCCTTGAATATGTCCTAAGTGAATTTAATGTTACCATTACTTCTCCCATGCTGGCTTCGGTAATAAAATGGTCAACATTGAAATATTTTTTCGGATTATGTGACATTTCCCTAAGCTCATCTTCATTCATTCCAAGAAGTATGAACTTCCCAAGATCTTCACCAAGAACCTCTGCTCTCAAAATATTCCTTACAAATTTAAGAACCTCACCTAAATCATTTTCAAGGCCAAAACATCTGTTTTTTTCTGCTACTACCTGGGCCTTAAGTATTTCGGATTCAAGGCTGTCAAGCTTTCCCCGGAAAACTATCCTCGGATGATCTTTTCGAACAAGCTTGTTCCCATACAGCTGTGTCATAGATTCTGGCTTTTTCTCATAATAGCCACCTTGCAGTGTCACATATGAGGGCTTTATTCTTCCATCTATCGGCTTCACATTATTTGGCAGCACATTTTTTTTTTCGTCTTCATCTTCCCTGACAACAAGTTTTATATTCTTATCATTCAAATACTGTTTTGCCGAAGGAGTTACAATAACATTTTTCCCTATGGTATACTCAGATATATTCTTATTTCTTAGCTCGCCTCTTAACTGATATTCAGTCAATACACTCATTTTTTCACATCCTCTTAAGAATATATGTTACTCGGGTTGTTGACCCGAGCTTTTTTATCTACTCTTCTTCCGGCTTATCAAGTTTAGGCAGAATGTATTCAACTTCAGTATGAGGTCTTGGTATTACATGTACTGAAACAAGTTCTCCAACTCTTTCGGCAGCTGCAGCTCCTGCATCAGTTGCTGCCTTTACCGCACCAACATCTCCTCTTACCATTACAGTTACAAGCCCTCCGCCTACAAGTACTTTACCTATAAGTGTTACATTTGCTGCTTTAACCATTGCATCGGCAGCCTCTATTGATGCAACTAGTCCCTTTGTTTCGATCATTCCTAAAGCATTTGTGTTTGTCATATTAATTCCTCCTTAAAATTTATAGATTAAGCTTCTCAGCTATTTTTTTGGCAATGAGTTCTACATATTGATCGGATATTTTCGAAGATGCACACGTCTTACTATTGCATTGGCTTATTGAGTTTTCTATGTCCTCTAGTTCTCTCACACCATATGCAACCCTTCTGATGTTTATAAGGTTCATAGGCCCTATGTTATCGGAAGTTGCGCTCCCTCCAACAGCTCCACATCCAAGTGTAAGAGCAGGAACGAGATTCGTTGAAGCTCCTATGCCTCCAAGTGATCCCGGTGTATTCACAAGTATTCTTGATACAGGCTTTCTCAGTCCAAATTCCCTTATTACCTTTTCGTTGTTTGAATGTATAATAAGCGTATGGCCTTTACCTTCATTGTTTAGCAACTCAATACACCTTTCGCAGGCTTTCTCCCAATTCTCTTCGCAATAAAATGCTAAGATTGTTGTAAGCTTTTCCCTGGAAAATGGATTGTTTCTGCCAACTGTTGTTTGCTCTGAAATAAGCACTCTTGCATTAGGATCCACGCTTATACCTGCCATCTCTGCTATCTGCTGAGCTGTTTTTCCAACAATTTTCGGATTCATGGTCCCGTTTTCTCTCAGTATGAACTTTGCTACCTTTTTGGACTGCTCTTCCGATAGGAAATATCCTCCCTGTTGTTTCAGTTCTTCAACAACCTGATCCTTTATGCATTTTTCAACCACTATGGACTGCTCCGAAGCGCATATAACCCCGTTATCAAATGTCTTGCTATCCAGTATTCTTTTTACCGCAAGCTTTATATCAGCCGTTCTTTCTATAAAAGCAGGCCCATTTCCAGGGCCAACACCTATTGCAGGAGTTCCTGAACTATATGCTGCCTTTACCATGGCAGCCCCTCCTGTAGCAAGTATCAAGGAGACATTTTTATTGGTCATGAGCTCATGAGTGCCTTCCATGGTAAGTATCGTCATTCCTGATATCAATCCCTCAGGTGCCCCTGCTTCTACTGCCGCATCACTTACTATTTTGATCGCCTCAGTAATGCAATGAATTGCCTTTGGGTGCGGGCTAAAGATAATTGCATTCCCAGCCTTTAGAGCAATAAGGCTCTTGTAAATTACCGTAGAGGTAGGATTGGTTGAAGGCACCAGTCCGCAGATTACACCTACCGGAGTGCCTATTTCCACGATCTTCTTTTCTTTATCTTCCCGCAAAATTCCAACTGTCTTTAGATCTTTCATGCTTTCATATACAGTCCTGCTGGCAAATATGTTCTTAATTATTTTGTCATGCACGTTGCCAAAAGTTGTTTCTTCAACGGCAAGCTTTGCAAGTTTTTCAGCCTGCGATTCGGCAACTTCAGCTACATGCTTTACAATCTTATCTATTTTTTCTTGTCCCAATTTGCAGTACTCTTCTTGAGCTTTTTTTGCCTTTTCAGCAAGGCATCTTGCTTCCTGTATGGACTGCAAATCTTTATCCATAATCTCCATCATTTTAGCCTCCTCATGTAATAGTCTAAGATTGCATTGATTAGCTGCTCCTTCTTTGCAAACTTAATATCCTTTTTTGTCAATGAATCCAAATTTATCTGTCTTGCTAAATTCCTAAGCTCAACAACTTTCATCTTTTCGAGCTTCTCTTTTATTTTTTCAAGCTCCTCTTCCGTTTTAGAAAGCGCTTCACCATTATCTTGTTTCTTAATTCTATCATTTTCTGATACTAGGGTTTCTTCTTTGGCCGGTTCCGTTTCATTTTCTGATACTAGGGTTTCTCCTTTGACCCGTTCTATTTCATTTTCTGATACTAGGGTTTCTCCTTTGACCCGTTCTATTTCATTTTCTGATACTAGGGTTTCTCCTTTGACCGGTTCTATTTCATTTTCTGATATTGTCTCTTGTTTTGAACCATTTTTTGATTCTTTTGATGAGGTTTTTTCTATATCCTTACAAAAAACCTCAAAGACCTGGTCATCAGGTTTCGGTATAACAAATGATGAAATCAATGTTCCCACTTTACGTACCGCTCCCTCCGCAGCCTTAATAGAGGCGTTTACTGCATCTACATCACCGGTAACCTTAACCGTCACAAGTCCCCCACCTACAAGTTCGCAGCCATCAAATTCAACATTTGCAGCTTTCAAGGCCACGTCCAATGCTTCTACCGTACCTACATATCCAAGCGTTTCAATCATACCTAGTGCTTCCATTTACTTCTCCTACGTACAGCTAAAATTGAGTTGGATTATCAGCCACGAATTTTACTGAACTGGCAAAAGCATCGCAGGCAGCTTTACAAGCAGATTGACTTCCTGTCAATAATCCGCCACCAAAGTTAGTTTCTGAAGGTGGCCCATAAAATGCCGCAATCCTGACATCAGCTGCTTTAAGAGCAGCATCCAAGCCATATATTGCCTCAAGCGGCGGTGCTATCAAATACGCTATTGCCTCTCCTTCTGGTATTCCAGCTACTTTTGAGAGATACGAACCTGTTCTTGATATACAATGTGCATAATAAGTAATATTGTCTTCATCGTTTGCACTGTAAAAACATGCCCCGTTAGTTATAAAATCCACTGCTGCATCCAATCCACTCCTGATTTCTGCGGGATTTGGACCTGCAAGAATCCCTATGAACTCACCTGCAAGTTTTGTACTGGCATTTGAGGAACCTGCGTACATAGACCTTGCATAAACTACCTGAACATCTGCTTTCTTCGTGGCTTCATCAATCGCCGTATAGGAAACATCATCAATATCAGCAGTTATAAGCCCCAAACTTTTTTGATTTGGCTGTAATTTTAACGACTCTGCTAAATCCAAATCTACATTAGGAATAATCTTTACGCTCAACACATGAGCTTTTACAGGATCATTTTTCATAGACTTTCCCTCCTAATCAAAGTTTCAAATCAACTCCACTTATTTTTTTCTCCAGTATGGTTTTTATAATATCTGCAATGTGAGCTCCTGCCTCTACAGGTGGTGTCCCACCTCTATGAATATTAGAAACCACAGTTCTTCTTGCTTCTGGCATATCGACCTTTCCTCTGTAAGCCATATATGCGCTCATGCTTTCAGCAGTTACAAGTCCCGGTCTTTCCCCTATGAGAACACACGTTACTTCAGCATTAAGCGTTTCGGAAATAACATCCATAGCGGGAACTCTTCCATATTTTACGAAGAACGGCGTACCGACCTTTATTCCATAACCTTCAAGCCCCTGAGTAATTGCTGGCAGAATATCGGCCACATTTGATTCAATTGACGTGGAGCTCAGCCCATCGGACACATAGATTTGAACCTGAGGATTCGGTGTGCATTTCTCCTTTATCTTATCAAGCTCTGCCTGATCAAATTGTCTTCCAAGATCAGGCCTTGTAATATACTCATCCTTGTTTCTACATTTTGTTTTCACTGAAAACAAATTCATTTTTTTAAGAAATTCAGGTGAAACGTCTGTGAAAACAGCATCCATTGCAGCAGCATGATCTGCTCTGAATCTTAAAAGTGCTTCGGTGGTATACCTTGGACCTGCTCTCCATACACCAAGCCTTGCAGGTGTCTTTGCTTTGGCTTTCATGTATTCTTCTCTATTTGCTGGGTTTGGGACATATAACAGTTCCTTTAAGCTCCCCTCCGTTATATCCGGTAGAAAACCATCTGATGCATCAGCATCCGCATTATTCTCAACGTTTAACCCATCTGAATTCGTTTTTTCACCAGAACCCATCTCATGAAGTACCTGCTCAACTATTTTTTTTAACTCATTTTCTGATATCATCATTCTCACCCCTCATCATTTAAAAAATATAGATGCGTCTCCGGCTCTCTTGGTAAGCTTTCCATTTTCAGTTATACCCATTTTTTCAAGCCAATGATCAAACTCTTTTGTAGGTCTCAATCCAAGCAACTGCCTTAGCGTTGCAATATCATGATAACCAGTACACTGATAGTTAAGCATTACATCGTCACCAGAAGGTACACCCATAAAATAGTTGCACCCTGCTGTTGTCAAAAGTACCGCCAGATTCTCCACGTCGTTCTGATCTGCCTTCATATGGTTTGTATAGCAAGCATCGCATCCCATAGGAACACCCGTAAGTTTGCCCATGAAGTGATCTTCCAGACCTGCCCTTAGCACCTGTTTGCTATCATATAAATATTCAGGCCCTATAAAGCCAACGACTGTATTTACTAAGAACGGGCTGAATTTCTTTGCAAACCCATAACACCTTGCTTCGAGCGTTACCTGATCTACATTGTTATGAGAGTTTGACGAAAGCTCTGAACCCTGTCCAGTTTCAAAATACATTACATTCGGACCAGTTGAAGTTCCTTGTCTTGTCACAATTTCTTGTGCTTCGCTTAGCATATTCCCGGTTATACCAAACGCTTCATTTCCTTTTTGCGTACCGGCTACACTCTGGAAAATAAGATCTGAAGGTGCTCCCCCCTTAATGGCTTCCATCTGTGTAGTTACATGGGCAAGTACGCATACCTGAGTTGGTATTTGCCATTTTGTCTTGATCTCATAGAATCTGTTCAAAATCTTGGTTACATTATCTACAGTATCTTCAACAGGATTTAGCCCTATTACAGCATCACCCACACCATATGATAAGCCTTCAAAAATTGAAGCTGATATGCCGTCTAAATCATCAGTAGGATGGTTAGGCTGCAATCTTGATGAAAGCGTACCCTCAAGCCCTATTGTGGTATTGCAGTGAGCCGTTCTCCTAATCTTTCTTGCACCATAAATAAGATCCATATTTGACATCAACTTTGCAACTGCAGCGACCATTTCACTTGTAAGGCCCCTGCTCACTCTCTTAATCTGTTCAGAGGTTGTGTCGTTGCTTAATATCCATTCCCTCAGTTCACTAACAGACCAATTCTTGATTTTGCTGTAAATTTTCTCATTTACCCCATCCTGTATTATTCTTGTAACTTCATCCTTATCGTAATCAACCACAGGATTGTTTCTTAAATCAGCCAGAGTCAAATGGCTCAATACTACTTTAGCAGCAATCCTCTCAGAAACAGATGAAGCGGCTATGCCCGCAAGCTTGTCCCCTGATTTTTCCTCGTTTGCCTTAGCGAGAACTTCCTTGACCGATTTAAATTGATAGACTTTGCCAAACAATTTAGTTTTTAAAATCATTGCTTCTTCACCCCTTTTATGAACTAAATGCTAACGTTTTAATTACTACAGGAACAACACGCCCATTCATAAGCGGTTTCCCAATGTCAATATAATCACCTTCTTCAACCTTTATATTGTCAATGCAGATTACATCTTTTTTGTAATCGAGCATCTTATACATTGTTTGTCCAAGTACCTTAGCCATATCGTTTTCCACTATTACAATCATCGGATATTGCTCTTGTAAAATATCTGAAGCTCCATTTATGATGGCGGAAGCGATCTGCTGTACTTCCTTAAAACTTGGATCTTTCATTCCATATATTGCAATTGCAACCTGTTGGAGTTCATCCCCCAGCGAAAACCAATGCAGTTTCTCCTTAAGAGTCCTTGATATATGATCATAATCAATTGGGTCATCCCCTTGACTTACCTTTACCACAGGAACATTCTTTACAGGAAATATGTTTTTTGTATATGTTATTGTACTGCCGCTTATATCCGTTGTGTGTGAGCCTGCACCTATAACCGTGGCTCTTATTGTTTCCTGCGATCTTTCTATATCGAATTTTTTTGTAATCATTGAATTCTTTATACATCTGCCAAGCAATATGCCTATATCTCCATACTCGTAAATGTCCCCTTCATAATCATCATCATATATATAATTTGCAACTCCACCGGAAAATGTAACGCAGTCAATATTGTAGTTTAATTTAAGTCCTTTATTTGTAATTACTCTTTTGTACATATCCGTCTGTTGCTTTATCCCCAAGGATTCCTCAAGAAGAGAAACCATCTCTTTTACGATAGCTTCAATGTCACCAGATTGTGCAGCCTCTCCAACGCTTATGTTAATTCCAGTCTTATCAGCCAATTCTTTGATTTTTGAAGCAATATAAGTTATCTTGCGCGTGGTTTTATCTATTTTTATCAGCCTTCCGCCAATATCAAGGCAGCCGGTGTCTATAACTTCACCATTCTTAAAAGTTACAAGATTGGTGGTTCCCCCTCCAATATCCATATTTACTGCAATGCAGTTTTTTTCTTTGGATATCAGATTCGTACCTGCTCCCTTTCCAGCTATAATTGACTCAAGACTCGGCCCAGCTGTAGCAACCACAAAATCTCCCGCAAGACCGCTCAACTCGTTTAAGACCTTTTTTGCATTTTCTTTCCTTGCGGTTTCACCGGTAATTATTATTGCTCCTGTTTCAACATCTGATGGCTTGACGCCGGCCCTTTTATATTCGCCTTCTATAATTTTTTTTACGCCAGCCCCATCAATCTCCTGCTGCGAAATCAACGGCGTAAAATATATATCGCTCTTATATACAACCTTTTTATCTACAATGCTTATCCTTGGTATAGAAAAATTTGATGCTGTATTCTCAAGAGTGATTTTACTAAATACAAGCTGCGTTGTAGATGTACCGATATCGATTCCAACGCTCAATATCTCCTGCTTCATACTGCCACCCCCTTCCATACTCTTGCACAATCCAAAAAATAAAAGCCTAAAGTTCCTACAAACTTTAGGCTTCGTTGCCTCATATAAAGCACCTCATTGTGCTTTAAAATTCGATTTCTATTAATTTTTAAAATCAAAAATGACCTTTGTTCCCTTATTGTTTGATATCATATTGAGATCACCGGACAGCTTCTCCTCTACTATGCTCCTCACTATATTAAGCCCTAAACTGTTCGAATCAATGCTCTTAATATCAAACCCCGTTCCATCATCTACGGCTGAAATACTTGAATATATTTTGCCCTCTTCTATGTTGATTCTTATATTCCCTTTTTCATGACCTTCAAAAGCATGTTCTATTGAATTCTCAATCAGTTCATTAACTACAAGCGATATTGACGTTGCCACATCGGAATTGACCTCAAAATTGTCTCCGGTAACCTCAATATCTATTTGCTTTAACTGGCTGCAATCATAAGCCTTAATCTTTTCTATGACTTTCTCTATAATGTCTTTTATATTAACATCATCTATTCCGTTCTGTGCGAGCAGTTCATGAGTTGCCGCTATACTTAGTATTCTGCTCATACTTTGTTTAAGAGCTATTTTAGTTGTCTCGTTTTCTGCTCGGCGCGACTGCAAACTAAGCAAACTTGCAACCATCTGAAGATTATTTTTTACCCTGTGATGCATTTCCTTAAAGGCAACTGATTTAAGTATCAATTCCTTTTCCTGTTGCTTAAACTTTGTTATATCTTTTATCATCATAAATAACTTTATCGAACTTGATTGCTGCAGTACATACTTTACTTGCAGAATATAGTTGCTTATTTTAACCTCCGACACTTTGAATTTTTCTCCTGACATAATATCCACGAACGAATTACTGTCAATGCATATATTATTAAAATGCATGCCTACAATTTGATCCCTATACCCAAGGGCTTTATATAATCGAACAGCAACCGAATTAGCAAATTCCGCAATTCCATCCTTATCAAATATTATTATTGCATCATCAAGATAATTTGTTATAGTTCCATCATTGCCGGTTAACGAAAGAAGATTATTGGTAAGCTGTTCGGTCGTTTCCGCGAGCATTTCCATATATTTATCTTTATTGATTACATCTGTGATGTCCTTTTCAACTATCACAACACCTATCACGGTTTTATCACTGTTTTTTATAGGTGCTACCGTTTGCCTTACATTGGCATTTTCCTGTGTAACAGCTTTCATATCTTTAGTTGAAATTCCAAGCTCAAGAGTTCTTAATGCTGCCGGCTCATTTTCCCGCAGTGCAAGCATACCTACTACACTGTTCTTATACATTGAAGGACGGCTTACCGGTTTTGCCTCTGCTACAACAATGGCTTCATTGGGATTTTTTGTAGGACAATCTATGAACACATCTGCTTGTGTAAGATCAGATATTATCGGAAGCACTTCCGATATATCTACTATTTTTGCAATATCGCTTTTAGAAAGATCAGTATATTTTTTGCATAGATTAATAATCTCATTCATATTATGTACACCATCGAATCATATATCTTTTGATATTATTATGGCAGAAGCAATATCCTTCATAGAACACCTTTTGTCCATTTAATGTTCTAAGCCTTCTAAAAGCTTCTTCTTCACTGATCCTATACTTGTCCATCAATATTCCCTTTGCCTTTTCAATTTTCTTTCTTGCATTAAGCTTGTCCATAGAATCTTGCACATCATTTTTCATCTTTTTTATTTCTTCCGCCTTAGCTATAGCGATCTCAACCGCAGGCAACAAATTTTTCTCATCAACAGGCTTTACAACATAGCCAATAACCTTTGCCTCCTTTGCCTTTTGGATGAATTCGTCATTGCTGTATGCAGTCAATATAAGAACTGCTCCGGCTAGATTTTCATCATCAATAATCTTTGCAGCAGTAAGTCCATCTATTAATGGCATCTTGATGTCCATAACCACCAAATCAGGTAGATTCTTTCTACATTGCTCAATAGCATCAAACCCGTCTGCCGCCTTACCTACAACATCATAACCAGACGATTCCAGCATTTCTTTGATATCCATTTTAGTAATAGGATCATCATCGGCTATTACTATCTTTTTTTTCATATTACCTCTCCTTATAATCAGTGCTACTTCATTGTAGTAAAAATTTTAACTGTTCCCAATATTTGATATACTAATTCATTTTCAACCATCTTTTTAGCTCTTCAATACCCTCATTATTTACGGAACTAACTTTAAATATTCTCTTTGCTCCTGCATCAAGCAAGGACTTTTCAGCTTTTTTTATAGGCTCTTTATCATTGCATAGATCTATTTTTGTTATGATACCGATCACTGGTTTCGAAAACATCGAGCTGAACTGTGGAGGGAAAATACTGATCTCATTTGTGCAATCGTGTACAAGTGCTATAACATCACAGTCAGCAGCTGTAACATTGAGTGCTCTGTAATACCTTACGTTTTCCATGTACTCCCCAGGCGTATCTATCGTATCATCGAAAAAATCAATTGCCTGGGTTTTCTTATATTCAATAGGCCGATTATGCAGAGCTTGGTACAATGTGGTTTTGCCGCAACCAGTTCTACCTACAAACATTACCTTTTCCAAAATACTTCCTCCTATGATTTTGTTATCTGACATACCGTAAAATTCAGTACGTCTTTGAGCAAAGTGATTATGCCATTTAACGCTGTCTCCACACTTCCTACGTCCCCGACTATAAGCAATGCCCCACTGAATCTATCCATGAAGCCTATTTCTATATCTCCCGATTTTGTGGCAATATCACCGGCTATTATTGCAGCCTCGCTTGGTGTCAGAGTTAATATGCCAATAGCATCCTTATATTCACTGGACAATCCTAATTTTTTATAAAGATCTTTATCAGGATGTGCAATTATGTGGGCTAATGTTACTTGTTTCCCAGGAACAAACTCCTCAACTATTCTCTCTTTTTCTTCCAAGTCTATCATCCCTTTAACTTAATATTAAATGCGATTTATTCTTTTGGAAGTATGTTCCTATATAGATTCTCAACATCTGAAACTGTTGGAACTCTCGGATTCGTTTTTGTACATCTATCTTTAATTGCTATTTCCGATATCTCCTTAAGTTCTGCTTCAACGTCACTACGAGAAATCTTTGGATCACTTATGCACTTTGGAATATCAAGTTTATTCATCAATATTTTAACAGCTGCAATTAGGCTTCTAACACCTTCAAATTGATTAGAAGCAGGTAGTCCCAAAAACTTGGATATTTCGGTGTACCTGTATGCTGCGCTTGAAGTGTCAACATTTCCATTTAAATTCTTCAAATCCGCATTGTATTCTATAACATACGGAAGCAGCAATGCATTTGCTCTGCCATGAGGTATATGAAATTTTCCGCCAAGTGCATGCGCCATCCCATGATTAAGCCCGAGTGAAGCATTTGTAAATGCCATACCGGCTATGCACGATGCATTATGCATTTTCAGTCTTGCTTCTTCATCGTTTCCATTTTCATATGCTTTAGGCAAATATTTGAACACAAGCTTTATTGCTTTTTCCGCAAGTGCATCGGAGTAATCTGATGCATTTGTAGAAACGTATGCTTCAATTGCATGGGTAAGCACATCAATACCCGTATCTGCAGTTATAGCCTTTGGAACCGATTTCACAAGCTTTGTATCAAGTATAGCCTCATCCGGTGTCAAATTGTCATCTATGAGGGAATATTTGATTCCCTTACTCTTATCTGTAATAATACAGAAGTTTGTAACCTCAGATCCCGTACCACTTGTTGTAGGAATTGCTATAAAAAGAGGCTGTTCGGTATTTTTCTTCAATTCGTTATTTACACATCTTGAGAAATACCTTATTCCCTTTGCAGAATCAATAGATGATCCTCCTCCAAGAGCTACTATCACATCCGGATTAAACTCTACCTCTATCTGCACTCCCTTTATGATAACTTCAACAGGAGGGTCAGGAACTACCTCTGAAAATATCTTGTATTCAATTCCTGCCTTATCAAGTTGTTCAGTAATTATATTTACAGTCAAAGATTTAACCATAAACGGGTCTGCAACAATAAGAGCTTTTCTATGCTTTAATTGGCTAAGATGCCCCAAAGCATTAGTGCCAAAATAGACCTTAGGTTTAATATTAAACGCATCCATATTATCACTCCAATTCAATAAAAAAAATGTTTTTATAACTTACTAATTGCATCTCTCTGACGGCCATCAGATATATACGAATGTCAATTTAAATGCCTCTGCTAAGATACCAAAGAAGTTTATCTTGATCTCTAACTTCAACAAAACAAAAAAAGCTTCTTAAATAATTAATAAACATTTAAGAAGCTTCATCGCCTTTAGTTTTTGTACTCCATTGTACAAAACGTATCCCAATATTCAATTGTCTTACTTTATTTATTATTAGATATATCAAAAATTTCATAATTACAATTAATATTTGAATCCAAAGAAAGTACATACATAATTATTATATCATCAAGAGCATCACAATAAGCGTTAAAAATATCTTTACTTATATTTCTATAATATAATCTATATTTGCATAAGTCAATACTTTTTTAAAATTTTTCACATTCAGCTAAATACAAGTTAAAATGGAACACTTTTTTACCCCTGGTCACTTACACATAATTAAAACTCACTTTCATACTTTTTATAAGTTGAGAATTTTCTCAGCTTTTTAACTATACTCTAATTCTTTAATTACTGTGCCGTTTCCATTTTTAGCAGGCTCAAGAATTAGCCTTACAGGAACACGGTTTTTAAGCTCCTCCACATGGCTTATAATCCCAATGCAAAGCCTTTCATTATGGAGCATTTCAAGGGCATTCATAACTGTATCTAAAAGGTT
>JBFLFV010000018.1:0-24131 GCA_041859795.1 Fermentimonas sp. | reverse complement strand
TACGGAATTATTACAAGCCTGGAGTAAAATAAATTATATCAACATAGAAAAACTCAGATGAAACCAAGAGATATTATCACGAAACTGTGTCTATTTTATGAAAAGGGGGCTCAAAAACCTCCTTTTTATGATATCTAGCATCTTAAGTGTATTATCTTAAATTGGCTTTTGATATTATTTTTGAAAGTGATATATATAATGCTACAGCAGCAAAGATTGAAAATGTTCCGTTTATTAATGTGACAGGAAGGCTTACTGTTGAGGTTAAAACTGCTGGATAAAATCCACTTCCTGCAATTAAAAGTGTAATTACTACAAAAACGAATTCTCCAACTATGTTAAATGCTATACCACAAACAGCAGCTATTATGGCATATTGAATTTTAACTGAAAACCTTTTGTAGGCTATACTTACAGCTCCTAAAAAAACGCCTAGTATAGGTAAGAAAATATATAAAATGTCAAGAGGCTGGCATTTATAGTCTCTATCTTGTAGTTTTTAAAAATTATTTTAGAAACTACAAATTATAGAAGGGATTTTTAAATTAATATAGAATATTTAGAATATAATAAAAGGTTGATTTTTGTCATATTTAAAACTATGACAGAGAAATTTGTCAAATAATATTATAAGGAGGAGTAATATGAAACAGGTAAAAAGAATTATTTCACTTTTTATGGTTACCGTTATGACGGCATTTTCATTGACAATCTCACTGCCACTCGTAGCTAGTGCCAAAGCAAGCAATCCTGATGTAGTGGGAACTGTTACAGAGGTGCAAAAATATGGTAACCTTACGATGGATATTCAACCTAAGGCTCTTTATGATGCCGGATATAAACTTGGTGATATCCTCAAAGTTACCGCAGGTGATAATGTGCTTGAAATACCTTTCTGTACATCATACAGCGATGTAGATACAGGAAGCAATGTAGTGCGTGATGATAAGGCAAAAAATCTACTTGTTGTTGCAGTCAATATGGGCAACTTTTCTACAAAATATAATGTAAAAGCTGGGGATAAGCTAACGTTTTCATTATCTAAAAAGGAAGGCTATCTTGCAGAATATCAGATTCGTCAGTTAAAACGTACAAATGTACGTTCTGATTATGCAACTGATTCTATATTTGCCAATTTTCGAAGTATTACAACCACAGGCATTAAGCCCGGAGTTTTATATAGAAGCAGCAGCCCTGTAAACAATGAAATAGGAAGAGCAGCTTATTCCAATGCACTGGCTGAAGCTGTTGGGATAAAGACAGTTCTTAATCTTGCTGATTCAGATCAAGAAATTAAAGGCTATATAGCATCAAAGGATTTTAATTCTGCTTATTACAAGTCATTATATGATGCAGGCAAAGTAAAAGCCCTGTCAATGGGTGTTGATGTTGCAGGAGAAGACTTTAGTAAGAAATTGGCCGAGGGGCTTCGTTTTATAGGCAAAAATGACGGACCATATCTTATTCACTGTACAGAGGGTAAAGATCGTGCGGGCTTTGTAAGTGCAGTATTAGAATCACTTATGGGTGCAAAGCTTGATGAGGTAGTTACCGATTACATGACTACATATCAAAACTATTACAAGGTTGGAAAAGACAGCGAGCAGTATAAATTAATTGCAAGCAGCAATATCATAAATTCCTTGACAACAGTTGTTATAGGATATGAAAAGGGAGCTGACATCTCAGGAGTTGACCTTGCAAAAGCTGCGGAGAGCTATCTTAAAAAATTGGTTTGACATCAGATGAGATTTCAGCCCTTAAGGCAAAGCTCTCTTCTGATTCAATCTATAAGACACCAAGTGTTACAGGTACAGTTACATCAATAGAAAAATATGGACATACTTCAACAGATATTCTGATTGATGATTTCAATAAATTAGGCTTTAAGATAGGTGATATGGTAACAGTTATATTTGACAATGGCTTTGTAATTGAAGCACCATACCTAGATGGTTACTATGTAAAAAGCGGTGATCCACTGGTCCGAGCATACCCGGGACATACAAACATAGCAGTAGCTATAAACTATGGAAAGCTCAATCAGATTGCTGATGTGAATGTTGGTGACAAGGTAACGATTATGCTTACAGGACCTAAGGAATATCTTACTCAGTATGAGGTTTATAAATTAACACGTACAAATAATCGTGCAGATTATTCATCAGATGAGGTATTTGCCAACTTCCGCAATATTGCAATGGGTGATATTGAAAAGGGGAGTGCTTTACAGAAGCTCAAGCCCGGTAAATAACGAACTTGGACGTGCTTCCTATGCAGACAAACTTATTAAAAAAGCCAAGGTAAATACAGTTGTTAATCTTGCTGATTCAACTGAAAATATAAACACCTATATTGCTACAAAGGATTTTGCATCACCATATTATGCAAAGCTTTATAAGAATAACAAGGTACTGCCGCTTAATATGAACCTTGCCTATTCAAGTGATGAATTTAAAGCAAATGTAACAAAAGGGCTTGTATTCATGTCAGAGAATAAAGGCCCATATCTATTCCATTGTACGGAAGGTAAGGATCGTACAGGCTTTTATGCAGCACTTCTTGAGGCATTAATGGGTGGATCAAAGGATGAGATTGTTGCTGACTATATGCAAAGCTTTATCAATTACTATGGTGTTGAAAAAGGCACTGATAAGTATGAATTGATTGCCAAGGATGTACTTGATATGCTTAAGGTCATTGCCGGAAATAATGATTTAGATAAGGTAGACCTTGCAGCAGCTGCGAAGAGCTATCTTGTATCCGGAGGCATGAAAGAGGAGCAGATTCAGGCATTAAAGACTAATTTATCTACCAACCCTACAGCATCAGAGAGTAGTAAAGATGACGAAACAATCAAAGGCAAGGATTCCACAATTAGGACATATACAGTTGTAAAGGGTGACAGTCTGTGGAAAATAGCAAAGAAGCAGCTTGGAAATGGAACACGCTATATAGAGATCTATAAACTTAACAAGGATATAATCAAAAACCCAAGTATGATTCATATAGGACAAGAACTTGTTCTTCCTGCAAAATAGAACTGGCATAAAGGATTAATAGGGTTTTAAACAGGACTTCGCTATAATAATATCTGAACTAATCAAGACGGAAGCAAGTATTTAACTTGCTTCCGTCGTGTGCCCAGCATGGGCGGCGACTTGGTGGTGAAAGTCCACTATGGGGGTTGATAGCACCAACCATTAGCTTATGGCAAGGGTGTCCACTGTGAGGTGGAATCTGAAAGAAGCCTGCGGCAAAACTCTGGTCTGACGAACAGAAATCACATATAAGGCTTTCTTAAATCGGGCAAGTTTGCCAAACAAAACAAAGCCCTATGCTATTCAAGATTTAAGGAGTAAATGTGGCAGATATATGGAGGGAAAGTAGTCGTTCTTACCTGGGGAGGTCTGATAGATATATCATCAAAGGTGAATTTCCTAAATGATAACTTACATAGTGATATGTAGCTGAACTATCAGAAGTCAGCAGATGTCATAGTACCACGTTAAACATGTTAGCGTGGGAAGGACTGAACAATAGGAGGTTTCAGAATTTTGAAAGATACGAAGAAATATGATGAAAGCAGACAACTTCATATGGAAGACTATCTACAGGAAAATAGAGTGGAACTCAAAAATAATGTAGAAGTGCATAGTATTTCTCCCATGTCTAAAGAAGGAAGAAACGATGGAAGTGAATATGGTAGTGATTTACTCGAGCGGATATTATCGAGAAATAATTTAAATAATGCCTACAAAAGAGTAAAAGCCAATAAAGGAAGCCATGGAATTGATGGTATGACAGTAGATGAACTTCTACAATACCTAAAGGAACATGGACAAAATTTAAGGCAATCATTACTGGAAGGGACGTATAAACCTCAACCGGTTAGGAGGGTAGAAATACCAAAACCAGGCGGTGGAAAAAGACTTCTTGGAATACCTACAATAGTAGATAGAGTTTTTCAGCAGGCAATCGCACAAATATTAATACCTATATACGAAAAGAAGTTTTGTGATAATAGTTATGGGTTTAGGCCATCAAGAAGTGCGAGGCAAGCAATAATAAAATGCAAGGGAATATATAAATGCAGGATATTCATGGGTTGTGGATATAGACCTTGCAAAATACTTTGATATAATAAACCACGATAAATTAATAAAGATATTGTCAGAAGATATTAAAGATGGTAGAGTAATTTCTCTAATACGAAAATATCTGAAAAGTGGAGTAATGGTAAATGGTGTAGTTATGAATACAGAAGCAGGTGCGCCACAGGGTGGGCCGCTATCTCCGTTATTAAGTAACATAATGCTAAATGAACTTGATAAGGAACTAACCAAAAGAAAACTTAACTTTGTTAGATATGCAGATGATTGTAATATATATGTCAAGAGTAAAAAATCTGCAAATAGAGTAATGGAGAGTATAACAAGATTTATTGAAGAAAAGCTGAAACTCAAAGTGAATAAAGATAAAAGCAAAGTAGATAGACCATGGAGATTAAAATTTTTAGGTTTTTCGATTTACCAATCAAAAGAGGGATATAGAATTAGAGTTCATGAAAAATCAATAATTAAATTCAAGGCGAAACTCAAAGAGATAACGTCAAGAAGTAACGCAATGAGTATGAGATACAGGTTTTTGAAACTGAAACAAGCAATAGTAGGTTGGATAAACTACTTCTCAATTGCGGACATGAAAGCTATTCTGAGAAAACTTGATGAATGGTTAAGACGAAGGATTAGAATGTGTTTTTGGAAGCAATGGAAGAAAACCAAAACAAAACACGACAACCTTATTAAATTAGGAATTCCTAAATATAAGGCGTGGCAATATGCAAATACAAGGAAAAGTTATTGGAGAATATCCAATAGTCCAGTGCTATCCAAATCATTAACTAATAAATACCTAAAAGAAATAGGTTTAGTATCTATGACAGAAATATATTCAGCAGTACATTAATTCTTATTGAACCGCTGTGTACCGAACGGTACGCACAGTGGTGTGAGAGGACGGAAAATAAAATAATTATTTTCCTCCTACTCGATTTATATATATTCCGTGTATCTTTTAATATTCTTCCACATATCCAAATACCAAGAGAGTTGGCACTTATGATGAACTATTGGTTATGCCCGTAAATATGGGGAGACGCAGATTGGTTCCCTATAATATTTTCTAAGAACAATTTATACAAAATGCTTGACAGTGTATTACAATAATGGTATTTTAAGTAGTAAGTAAAAACCAAATGTTTCCTTGTACAGAATAGTCATCAGACAGTATAGGTGAATTGGTGAGGCTGACCAACTGCCGCTACAGTACACTGAAGTTTTATACAGAAGAGGGTATGCTTCCATTTGAACAGGCAGAGGAAAACTTAACACGAAGGTTCCATAGGGAAAGATAAATTGCCAGGATTGAAAAAATTCAGTCACTAAAAAGGCAGGGGCTCAGTATTACTGAAATCAAAGAGTTTTTGAAAAAGGCTTAGGTCTTGAAAAAACGGTGAATGGGGAAGAAGGGTATAAAACTTGTCTTCTCCTATTTTGTTTCCATCCGAACTAAGGAAGAGAATTGCAAAGAATTACTTCAAAAGTGCTATATTCCAAAGGATGAACTATTAGATGCAGGTTAGAATGAATTGCTTTAAGGAAGGTGAACTTGACGACTGTTCTTACGGAAAAACCATAATACCAAATATTATAACGGTACCGATTTCAAATTATTAAAATCTAAGGAGGAATCAGCTATGATTAAACCGGAACATTTAAAATGCGGTGATAAGGTTGCAATTGTCAGCCTTTCAAAAGGAACCCTTGGTGAACCTTGGGCTATACATAAATTAGATATTGCTAAGGAACGGCTTAAAAACGATTTCGGTCTGCAGGTCATTGTGATGCCTAATGCACTGAAAGGTATCAAATATCTTGATGAGCACCCTGAAGCAAGAGCGTCTGATTTGATGGATGCATTTAGAGATAAAGAAATCAAGGCGATATTCAGTGCGATTGGCGGCGATGACTCAATCAGATTATTACCTTATATAGATTTTGATGTAATAAAGAATAATCCAAAGATTTTCACAGGTTTTTCGGATACCACATCGAATCATATGATGATGTATAAAGCCGGATTGGTTTCTTACTATGGCGCAAGCATCATGACCAATTTTGCTGAGTATGTAAAAATCAATGATTATACCTTGCAGATGATCAGAAACACACTTTTTGATCCGAAACCGATGCTTGAAATACCTTCTGCACCATATTGGTATGATGATGAAGATGAGAAAATCTGGTGGAAGGAAGAAAACATCAATACGCTCAGACAATATCACCCTGAAGAAATAGGTTACGAGATTGTTCAAGGCTCCGGCATTGTCGAGGGAGAGTTGCTCGGAGGATGTCTTGATGTATTTATTGAACTTACAGGAACTCCTATCTGGCCCAAAGTTGACGAGTGGCAGGGCAAGATAATGTTTTTGGAAACCAGTGAGGAAGATATGTCCTGCGATTATTTGACATGGATTCTTCGAAATTTACAAGCACAGGGAATATTTGACGTAATAAAAGGAATCTTAGTAGGTAAACCTGCAAGGAGGAGCAAGTACGGGCCATATAAGGATGTTTACAAAAAGGTTGTTAGCAAAGAAGCCGGACATCCTGAAATACCTATTATGTTTAATGTTAATTTCGGTCATGCAGAGCCTATCGGTATCATCCCCTATGGATTGAAATGCAGGCTCGATGCAGATAACAAGACATTGACCCTATTGGAACCCGCAACCACGTAATACGAGTTCATGATCATTGACATGCTCCCACACATCGATAAAACTGTGGATCTGTTTCCGCTAACCAAAGAAATAAAATAAATAAAGCAATAATGATTGATATATAGTATAATAAATTTATAAAATGTAAAAACTTGTTAAGCGTCAAAAGAGGCTGGCACTTATAGTTATATCTTTGCTTTTAAAAGTAATGATAGCCGTTAGCCATTATGGAAAAATCTATAATGGCTTTGTTTATATTGATGCAAAATTAGAGGAATTACAAATTCCACATTTGTAGAGTTGAAGCAATATAATTTTAACTTTAGTTGTGTCGTATCGATCTTATTATGTGAATAAGATCGATATATTCTCGCATACTACTGGTTTTTCGTAAAACTATAAAAGTAATTGATATGTTCCCGCCTACTGATAGATAATGCCCAAAATGCCATAGATATGTGACAGGTTGTAAAACATCAATGCCATCAACTCGAGCCATGTGGAGTGCGTGGTATTGATGTCAAGGGTAGAGAAGTGAAAAGGCTGAAAAACCCAGCATTTAAGCTACTTCTGTAATTTTTGGCCAGTCCATCCGGAACGAGATTTCGTTTGCGTGCGGGAACAAGGCAACCGGTAAAATTTCTGTTCGCGAGTGTACAGGATTGATAACGGGCGCTTGTGATATGACAGGATAGATGTTCCGGCGTTTTGGGCTTCCAAAGTGTAAGAGATAGATGTTTTTGACGGTTTATGTGGGAATGTGGAACAGGTTGAAGAGGATATATGAAATAATGCACAGGAGGTAAATCATGAGAATAAGTAAACGATTTGGATTAAAAAAATCACAATATGAGTTGGACTTTGTAGATGTAGATACCGCAACAGATACACCGCTTTTTTTAGACCCATATTTTATTGCAAAAAATGACTTTCCTTTTGCATTTATCATTGCGCAGCTATTTTGAATGCCTACTAAGCGCTCTTCGGGATAATAGGATAACAGATGCAGAAGAGCTATTTTGCCATCTTGGTGAGAGCAATGAAATTTGTTTAGGATTTTCACGATTTGCTCCCAAAGGAAAGGGAATGGGTCCATCTGATGCTGATCGGATCTTTAAAAGTCTAAGGGAAAGTCGTGCGCTAAAAACTGGTATAATGGAGGACATAGAAGATTTTCGGATTTTTGTTGATAATGTAGATAAAGACAAGATGTCAGATATGACTGAAAACATTATAAAAAAACAACTTATCCGATATACACAAGCGCAATGCGACTTATGGAATATTCCTATAATAGATGGAGTCCCATCAGGGTATTATTGGGAGCGTTTTTCAAACACTTGGGAAAACCAGTATACAAGAATGCTAGTAATCAGAGACAGGAAAGTGCTGCTTGTTCCAAAACGTATTGTCTCGTTTTCAAAAGAATATACACCCCCAAAATATTTGCAACGCTTTGTATTAAATTTTTTACAAAATGAGCAACTACGCCTAAACGGCCCGCTGGTTCAGAGGAGAAAAAACAAAGCAAAGGCTAAATATGTAACAAAAAAATCAGTTAAAGAAAAGGAAGAGGAACAGCAACCGATTAACAAAAATTGGCTTGCTAAATTTACTGAAAAACACCCTGAAATATTCAAGAATTTTCGACAGAATACGCGATCAAAGATACATCCTGTTTTAAACAGCGATATTTCTTTTGAAAATATTTTTGATCTTTGCACATTTTTAGAAAACAGGCTCAAGCAAATACCATTCGGAGGAGAAGGTGCTACAATATATCATCGAACAATAGTGGGTATTATGGAATTGTTGTTTTATCCACATCTTTGTGCGCCAACTATTGAGCAAGAAATTCATGAAGGGCGAAAACGCATAGATATAGTTTTTGATAATTGTGCAGAAAGTGGTTTTTTCTTTCGCCTATGCAATACATATGACATTCCATCACGTTTTATAATTGTTGAGTGTAAGAATTATTCGAGAGATGTAGCTAATCCTGAATTGGACCAAATTGGAGGACGCTTTAGCCCAAATCGAGGGAAAATGGGTATTATAACATGCAGAACAGCTAATGATATGCATACTTTTATTTCGCGTTGTTCTGATACTTATCGTGATAGCCGCGGCTTAATAATCCCACTAGTAGATGATGACTTTTATACACTTCTGCATTACAAAGCTGAAGGAAATGAATTGGGAATAGATAACTATATGCAAAAAAGGTTTCACGATATTGCACTTGTATAAGGTATTTGAAATTTAAGTAATTTTTTAAGTTTAACACCAGAGTGTTATGTATAAACATAATGTTTAATTATATACCTTTTCACATTTAGTCAAAGAAGGTGAAACGTATGGTTAAATACCTGACCTATGGACAGCCTGTGCTATATCCGGCCTCTCCGTATTTTAATAAAAAGGCATTGAGATGTTCTCTCCTGAAATGATTCTGCATACTCGGAAAATATATCCAAGTAAATTATATCGCAGCAACTACAAAAAAATCAAGATTTCTCGTCATAAAATCTTGCGCTTGTAAAGAAAAAGGTTGATTCTTGTCGGAAATATATGGTATACTTCTATATGTTATAATTCTTATATTTACTGGAGTGATGAGAATGGCTATTAGCTATAAAAAATTATGGAAGCTTTTGATTGACAAAGATATGAGGAAAAAAGATCTGCAGAAAGCTGCGGGGATAAGTTCTGCATCCATTACAAAACTGGGGAAAAACGAAAACGTAAATACGGAAATATTACAGAAAATCTGTACGGCGCTGGAGTGCGACATTAGTGATATTATGGAAATGATACCGGATAATCATGATTAAAGTAATTGATATGAGGTGGATTGCATGGCGAAGAAAAATGATGACTTTTTTAAAGTTAAGAAACCATGGTCTGAAGTAAAAGATGAACTTCTGGGTTGCTATCTAAAGCCATACATTCAAAAAATACTTTATACTAAACGTCCTATTGTATATATTGATTGTTTTGCAGGTAAAGGAAAGTTTGAAGACGGGAAACCAGGATCACCTCTTATTGCATTGAATACCATGCAGGAATGTTTGGATCAGACCAAAATAAATGGCTGTAGCATTAGGCCTTTTTTCATAGATTTGAACTATGCAGATGATTTACGCGTCAATCTTGCTGAATATGGCAAGGTTGGTATTATTGCTGGAAGATATGAGAATGAAATTGAAAAATTGCTTGCAGATCAGTCTGGGTGTAATATTTTTCTCTATATTGACCCTTATGGAATTAAGGCGTTAGACTATAGACTATTTCAATCGTTTTCAACACAATATAAATTTAATAGCATTGAGCTACTGATAAACATGAATTCTTTTGGATTTATTCGGGAAGGATGCCGTGTCTTAGGTGTTCCTTTTGAAGATATAGCAATATTTGATGATTTGATTGAATATGAAAGTACAAAACTTGAAGTGAATGAAAAATCCATTACTATACTTAATAATATTGCTGGCGGCGATTATTGGCAAGCAATTATAAAGGCTAAAAATCGAAATGAATTATCCATCTATGAAGCCGAAGCCCAATTTGCTGAACAGTATTGCAATCGGTTGCGTCAAAATTATAAATATGTACTTAATATGCCTTTGAGGATTAAACGCGGACAGCTTCCCAAATACAGGATGATTCATGCCACAAACCATGTGGAAGGCTGCCTTTTGATGGTTGATAATATTTGTGGACGTTGGCAGCTAATGAAAGACATTCAAGATGGTGGGCAAATGCAATTGTGGAAAGAAAACTATAACAACGAAATGGTAGTAGAAGAAGACATCCGTAAAAAGGCAGCTGATCATGTATCCACTTATTCTTCTTTCTGCAGACTTAATGCTGTCCTTGCAGACTTCTTTATGAAATATGGCCCTATATGTAAAGTCAGTGTGATTAAGTCGGTTTTTAAAGATTTGCAAAATCAAGGAAAACTTGAAGCGCGAAGAACTCCGGCCTATACTAAAAGGGGGAATCCATCTACTTTTTGGGCAGATGAGAAAAAACAAAAAACAGAAATTAGGTGGCATTTATGAAGACAATCACAAGAAAAACGATGCTGTACAAAACCGGAGTGGAATATGGCGACTATACCATGAACCATGTACTGGGGTGCTCTCATGGATGCAAATATCCTTGTTATGCATATTTAATGGCGAAGCGCTTTGGAAAAGTTTCTTCTTATGAGGACTGGCGAGAACCGCGCCTTGTAAGCAATACTTTGGAAATACTTGACAAGGAAATTCCAAGATTAAAACATAAGATAAAATCGGTACAATTGTGCTTTACTACCGATCCATTTATGTGTGGATATGACGAAATAAAAGAAATGAGCCTTGCCGCAATTCGCAAGCTCAATAATGCTGGAATTAAATGCTGTGTTCTGACTAAAGGAATACTTCCTATGGAACTCGTTGAATTTTCAAAAGACAATGAATATGGGATCACTCTTATTTCGTTGGATGAAGACTATCGAAAAAAAATGGAACCGGGTTCTGCTCCTTATCAAGATAGGCTTGCAGCCTTACGAGCATTACATGATCGTGGGTTTTATACATGGGTGAGTGTTGAACCATATCCGACGCCAAATATTATTAAACAAGATATTATCAATATTTTGGAAACTATTAGCTTTGCAGATAAGATTATATTTGGTCGGACAAATTACAATAAGGAAACTACTGCTTACACAAAGCATAAAGATTTTTATAATGAACAAGCAGCTATAGTTATTAACTTCTGTACAGAACGGCGCATTGCTTATCATATTAAAAGCGGCACAATGACCTAATCATCGGTGTGCAGTTGTGATGCCGGGTTTCAGAATACAGAGGTTGTGTTAAGCAACTGGTTTCTGCTTGAAAAGCGAAGGAGAGTATGAATGAACAAACAACAATTAGCATCAAAGATTTGGGAATCAGCAAATAGGATGCGTTCCAAGATCGAAGCAAATGAATATAAAGATTATATACTTGGTTTTATTTTTTATAAATTTCTGTCGGATGAAGAAATAAACTTTTTGAAAAAAGATGGTTGGACAGAAGATGAACTGAAAGAACTGGTAGAAGATGATGAAGAGACTGTACAATATTGTCAGAGGCAACTCGGATACTTTATTGCATATGATAATCTTTTCAGCACTTGGCTCAAAAAAGGGAAAGATTTCAGTGTTGCAAACGTCCGGGATGCCCTGTCTGCTTTTAACCGTTTGATTAGTGATTCGCATAAGAAACTGTTTAATAAAATATTTGACACTTTGCAAATCGGGCTTAGCAAACTAGGAGATAGCGCTGGCTCCCAAACAAAAGCAATCAGTGATCTTTTGCAGCTGATTAAGGATATTCCTATGGATGGGAAGCAGGACTATGACGTCCTTGGCTTTGTTTATGAATATTTAATAAGCAATTTTGCAGCGAATGCAGGCAAAAAGGCTGGTGAATTTTATACGCCACACGAAGTATCTTTGCTAATGTCAGAAATCGTTGCGAACCATCTGAAAGATAGAAAGAAAATAGAGATTTATGACCCTACCAGCGGTTCGGGTTCCTTACTGATTACGATCGGTAAGAGTGTCGCCAAATATGTTGGGAACAAAGACAATATCAAGTACTATGCACAGGAATGGAAAGAGAATACATACAACCTCACTAGAATGAACCTTATTATGCGGGGAATCAAGCCGGATAATATCGTCGCACGATGCGGTGATACTCTGGAAGATGACTGGCCTTTGTTTGATGATGCTGACCCAGCCAGGACCTATACGCCACTTTATGTGGATGCAGTTATTTCCAATCCACCTTATTCCCAGCATTGGGATCCGACAAATAAAGATACGGACCCGCGGTATAAACGATATGGCTTGGCGCCGAAAAGTAAAGCCGACTATGCATTTTTATTGCATGACCTCTATCATGTTAAACCTGATGGTATTATGACTATTGTCCTGCCACACGGCGTTTTATTCCGCGGCGGAGAGGAAGGCAAAATCCGTAAAAATCTAATTGAAAGCAACAATATCGAGGTAATCATCAGTTTACCAGCCAATATCTTTTTTGGTACTGGCATACCGACCATCATTATGGTATTACGGCAGAAACGCCCCGAGTCGGATGTTTTGTTTATTGATGCCTCAAAGGGTTTTATTAAGGCAGGAAAAAATAACAAGCTGCAGGCATCAGATATTAAGAAAATTGTAGATACCATTATCGGAAGGAAAACAATCAATAAATATTCGCGGCTTGTAAGCAAAAAGGAAATTCGTGGGAATGACTATAATTTAAACATCCCTCGCTATGTGGATTCTTCGGATTGCGCTGAATCTTGGGATATCTATGCCACCATGTTCGGTGGGATTCCCAATGCTGAGATTGATTTGCTGAAGGATTACTGGGAGGCCTTTCCACATCTCCGAAATGAGCTATTCAAAAACGATGGCTCCCCTTATTCCACGCTTGGAGTTGACAATGTAAAAGACGCTATTTTCGATAGCGGTGATGTGAAAGCTTTTATTCAAAGTTTTGAAAATGCTTTTAGTGATTTTGACAAGTATCTTGATTCCGAGTTAATTGGTAAAATGCAGACAATGAATATCAATCAAGAAGAATCTGCTATTAGCGACCAAATTTTTAGCCGAATTGCTGCTGTTCCACTGATTGACAAATATAAAGCTTATCAGCTGCTTGACGATGAGTGGGTAAAAATCTCTACTGATTTAGAAATGATTCAGACAGAAGACTTTTCTGCAACGAAGCAAGTCGATCCCAATATGGTTCTCAAGAAAAAGGATGGCAGGGATGAAGAAGTGCAAGACGGTTGGGTGGGTCATGTGATTCCCTTTGAACTTGTTCAGAAAACTTTGTTGAAAGATAAATATGATGAAGTAAAAGCAAAAGAAGCACAGCTGGAGGATATTTCAGCAGAGTATACAAAAATTATCGACTCTTTTTCAGAAGAAGAAAAAGAGGGCAATTTCCTGAACGAAAACAACGATGCTTTTGTCGCAGCCGGCGTAAAAAACAAGCTTGAGGAGATCTATTCTGACGTTGATTCACCAGAACTTTCTGGGTTGTATGGGTACCTTTCGCTAATTGATAAAAAAGCAGGCAAGGCTGAGAAGCTGCAATATATTGCGGAGCATACAGAAGTGGATTGGAATGCAATTGAGGGCAAGGGAGTTTATGCAAAAAGCAAGGTAACCGTACGGATTAAATCTCTGCAGGAAGGGTATAGCTTTCCGGAGGACTCTTTCGAAGCAAAGCTTGTTCATGTTTGGGCCTTGATGGAGGAAGAAAAAGAGGTAAAGAAGGAAGCAAAAGAACTGGCTGTTGCTCTGCATCTGCTTACTAAAACGATGATTGAAAACCTTTCTGATGAACAGGTGCTAGATTTCTTGAGATTAAAATGGATTCAGCCGCTCAGCCATGCTCTGCATGAAATGCCTGCAGAAGTTGTGAATACACTGGTAAAGTCCGTACAGGCGCTTTCTAAAAAATATGCCATCACCTACACGGACTTGGAGACACAAATCAAGGAATCGAAACAGTCCCTTTCGAAGATGATGGATGAGCTACAAGGCAATGATTACGATATGAAAGGGTTTAGCGAATTTCAGAAGCTGCTAAAGGGTGAATGATATGACAGAGAAGAAAACACCGGAAATTAGATTTAAAGGATTTCAGGGTGAGTGGGAGAAAAGTAAGTTGGGTGAAGTAGCGGACATTGTAGGTGGTGGTACACCTAGTACAAATATTGAAGAGTATTGGAATGGTGAGGTTGATTGGTATTCTCCTGCTGAACTTGGAAAACAAATTTATTTAAGTAACAGTAAAAAGAAAATTACAAAACTTGGTTTGCAAAAGAGTTCTGCTAAGATTTTACCCATTGGAAGCGTTCTATTTACATCACGTGCGGGTATTGGGAATACTGCTATTTTAGCAAAGGAAGGAACAACTAATCAAGGCTTTCAATCTATTATCCCTCATAAGGACAAATTGGATTCATATTTTATTTATTCAAAAACATATGAATTAAAACGTTATGGAGAAATTAATGGAGCAGGTTCGACATTTGTTGAAATATCAGGTAAACAAATGGTTCAAATGCCTATTAAAATACCTGAGATAAAAGAGCAGAGAGCTATAAGTTGTTTTTTTAGGAGAATGGATCATCTCATTACTCTTCAGCAGCGCAAGTGTGACAAGCTGCAAAGCTTGAAAAAAGCAATGTTGGAGAAAATGTTTCCAAAAGATGGTGCGGATGTTCCAGAAGTTCGTCTCAGAGGTTTTACTGGGGCTTGGGAAAAGCGAAAACTGGGTAATTGCTTTGACGAAAGGCAAGAACGTTCTGCAGAAGGTGAATTAATTTCTGTAACAATAAACGATGGTATTAAACGCTTTGAAGAATTAGGTAGACACGATAATTCAAGCGAAGATAAATCCCACTATAAGCGAGTAGAAGTTGGCGATATTGCTTATAACTCAATGCGTATGTGGCAAGGGGCAAGTGGGTATTCTTTATACAGTGGAATTTTAAGCCCTGCTTACACTGTACTTATTCCAAAAGAAGACGTCGATTCGGTTTTCTTTTCATACGCATTTAAAAGGTCCCAAATGATACACATTTTCCAAATTTGTTCTCAAGGCATTACATCTGACACATGGAATTTAAAGTTTCCTGCGTTCAGCGAAATAGAAACCATATTGCCAGGATTAGAAGAACAGAAAAAAATCGGTCAATATTTCAGAAATCTCGATCAGTTTATTGACCTTCAACAGCACAAGCTTGAAAAACTAAAAAACATTAAGCAAGCATTGCTTCAAAAAATGTTTGTTTAAGCTAGGAGATGCAACATGCTATTCGATAAAGAGTTAGACTTTGAGAAGGCTCTTATCCATCTGCTTTTTGAAAAAGGATGGGAACCAGAAGTTTTAAAATTCAAACCGGAAGAGGATTTACTTCAAAATTGGGCAACAATCCTTTTTGAAAATAACCGAGACGTGGATCGCCTGAACGACATTCCGCTGACAAACGGGGAAATGCAGCAGATTCTTGAGCAAATTAATCGTCTGCGCACGCCCCTAAAATTGAACGGTTTTATCAACGGAAAAACGGTTTCCATCAAGCGCGACAACCCGAACGATGCACTGCACTTGGGAAAAGAAGTCAGTTTAAAAATCTATGACCGCCAGGAAATCGCTGCTGGACAAAGCCGCTATCAAATTGCAGAGCAGCCTGTTTTTCGTACGAGATCTTCCATTCTAAATGACCGCAGGGGAGACTTTATGCTTCTTATCAATGGGATGCCGGTTATCCATGTGGAGCTAAAAAAGAGTGGTATTTCTATCAGTCAAGCCTGCAACCAAATCGAAAAATATGCCCATGAAGGCATATTTACTGGGCTGTTTTCTTTAATCCAGGTTTTTGTGGCCATGACACCAGAAGAAACGGTTTATTTTGCAAATCCGGGTCCGGATGGAAAGTTCAATAAAGACTATTATTTCCATTGGGCAGATTTTAATAATGAACCAATGAACGATTGGCGTGATATTGCATCCAACTTGCTTTCAATTCCAATGGCGCACCAGCTGATTGGCTTTTATACGGTGGCAGATGACACGGATGGTATTTTGAAAGTTATGCGGAGTTATCAGTATTATGCTGCTAGTGCCATTTCAGACCGTGTTGCCCGCATTAAGTGGAATGAGGGCGATACGTATGGCGGATATGTCTGGCATACAACCGGATCGGGCAAAACCATGACCAGTTTTAAATCTGCACAGCTGATCGCCGATTCGAAAGACGCGGACAAAGTCGTTTTTTTGATGGACCGTGTGGAGCTTGGCATACAATCGTTACTGGAGTATCGAGGCTTTGCCGATGATGCGGATTCTGTCCAGGCCACGGAAGATACCGACGTTTTGGTTGCTAAATTGAAGAGCAATGACCCGGCAAATACGCTAATTGTAACTTCAATTCAGAAAATGAGCCGTATCAGGGAAGAAAGTTCTTATAATGTCCATGACATTGCTCTGATCAATACAAAACGAATTGTGTTTATTATCGATGAGGCGCACCGCTCCGTTTTCGGGAAAATGCTGGGCGACATTCGGGAAACGTTCCCTTCGGCGGTCTTTTTTGGCTTTACCGGTACTCCAATACAGGTAGAAAATCAGAAAAAAATGAGTACTACTTCTGATGTATTTGGAAATGAATTGCATCGATATAGTATTGCAGACGGTATTCGGGACAAGAATGTTCTGGGTTTTGACCCGTGCCAGGTACTCACTTATAAGGATATCGATCTGAGAAGAGTGGTTGCCTTAGAAAAGGCGAAGGCATCATCGGAAACAGAAGCTTTGGCTGATTCCAAGAAAAAGGCTGTCTATTATCACTATATGAATCATACAAAAGTGCCTATGGCTGGGTATTTTAAATCTGATGGAAAGTATTTCAAAGGAATCGAGGATTATATTCCCACATCTCAATACGAACGTAAAGAGCATCAACAGGTGGTTGTAAAAGACATTCTCGCGAATTGGGCCATGCTGAGTCGCGGTGGAAAGTTTCACGCGCTTTTCGCAACGAGCAGCATTCCGGAGGCAATTGAGTATTATCGGCTGTTCAAGGAACAGAATTCGGATTTAAAAATAACTGCGCTGTTTGACCCGAGCATTGATAACAAGGGTGGTGCAATTGTTAAAGAAGATGCCATCGTTGAAATCATAAAGGACTACAATCTTCGTTATGATCAAGACTTTAAGATGGCTACCTATGCGGGTTTCAAAAAAGACGTTGCTTTACGTCTTGCCCATAAAAAGCCATATTTAGCTCTTGAAAAAACTCCAGAGCTGCAAATTGATATTCTGATTGTGGTTGATCAAATGCTTACCGGATTTGATTCAAAATGGATTAACACACTATATATGGACAAGGTTCTTGTATACGAAAAACTGATACAGGCATTTTCCCGCACAAACCGCTTGTATGGACCTGAAAAACCGTTTGGGACCATTCGATATTATCGTTATCCGCATTCCATGAAACGGAATATAGATGATGCATTTAAGTCATACTCTGGAGATAAACCGCTGGGATTGTTTGCGGACAAGTTGGAGAAAAACTTAAATCAGATGAATGCTATCTTTGATGATATATCTGATTTGTTTCATGCAGCTGGAATTGATAATTTTGACAGACTACCGGATGAGCAAGCTGAAAAGGCCAAATTCTCTAAGCTGTTTAAAAAATTCAATGATTATCTTGAGGCAGCTAAAGTGCAGAACTTTACATGGGACAAGCTTTCTTATACCTTTATTCAGAAGGATAACACAAAAACGACTGTGAATCTCCATTTAGACGAAATTACATACCTTATTTTGGTTCTCCGTTACAAAGAGCTATTTAGTACCACTGGTGGAGGAAGTGAAGCTGATATTCCCTATGATATCGATACACACCTGACCGAAATCAACACTGGCGTCATTGATGCTGAATATATGAATTCTAGGTTCACAAAGTATATAAAGGCATTACAAGCGGGTGAAAAGACAGAAGATGTACTCAATGAGTTGCATAAGTCTTTTGCTACACTTACGCAGGAAGAACAGAAATATGCAAACATCTTTCTGCGTGATGTGCAGAGGGGGGATGTGGCTGTTGAAGCCGACAAAACGCTCAGAGATTATATAACAGAATACCAGACAAGAGCTAAAAATGACCAGATACGCAGATTTTCATTAACAATTGGTGTTAATGAAGGAGCTCTTCGTGAATTTATGCAACTTCATGTGACAAAAAATGATATAAACGCATTTGGGCGATTTGATAAATTGAAAGACACAGTTGATTGGTCTATTGCAAAATCTTATTTGGAGGAAATTGAAGGTGTGTCTATTCCCATGCGGAAGGTTCGTATAAAAATTGATAAAATGCTTCGACAATTTATTTTTGAAGATGGATTTGATGTGAATGATGTATGTAAAGGAACAAACTAAAATGGAAAATTGTGAAGAAAAACGTATGTAGGGAATCCACACAGTGGACGATTCATTATTCCTAAAAGGAAACGGCAATTCAATCTTTAAAGGGCGCTATGTGGGAAAGCGACTATGGTCTTTTTGTTACACTTTCCAATTATACCAATAGTACACAAAAGCATCTGGATAGCGTACCGATTATACGTGGCATCAATGGTATGGAGCTTGTGGATTTAATATTGAAATATTATGAACAATTGAACGGCAAATACAAGAAGATAATTCCATTGAAGATGGTATATATACCGGTTCCGGCAAGCGATGACAAATAAACTTATTAATTCAGTAAACTTGTTTCCAAGAATAGATAAAGTCAAAGAGATGCATGGACATATTTGGTGTAGAGAAATTTCTTTTGTACTATTCCCTTGCGCAGAAAATCAGTCCGGTACACGCAAGACATCAATTCGCTGCTCTCGCTTCACGTTGAGTACATGGTATTGATGTCAAGGGTGGAGAAGTGAAAAGTATAATTTGCAAGCGATTCCATATAATTCTGAGATCGTGTATTAACAACTATGGCATGAAAAACGATATTTCACTGCAAGTGGTACTGAAAGACTATAGGATTTTAAGCAAAAATTTAGAAATGTTTGAAAGGTGGGAATCGATAATGGATAAAGCAAATGCAAATAATCAACCTATAATTGCTATATGCTATGATTTTGATAAGACGTTATCTCCTGATGATATGCAAGCTCAGGGATTTATTCAGTCTATAGGCATTGACGTTGAGGATTTTTGGAGGAAATCTAATACCTTGGCAAAAGACAATAATATGGATCAAAACCTTGCTTATATGTATGAAATGAGCAAACGAAGCATAGGGAAGTTATGGATCACAAAAGATTCATTAGCTAAATACGGAAGTAAAATTAAGTTTTTTCCAGGAGTGGAAGAATGGTTTGATAGATTAAACGCCTACGGAAAAGAAAAAAATGTTATAGTAGAACATTATGTGATTTCATCAGGCTTAAAAGAAATGATAGAGGGAACAACAATAGCTAATAAATTTAAACGTATATATGCATGTTCCTTCTATTATGGTGAGCATGGCAATGCAGTTTGGCCGGCTCAATCTGTTAATTATACTAATAAGACACAATTTTTGTTTAGAATTGAAAAAGGTGTCCTTGATGTATATGATCAAAGGGTTAATGATCATTTTCAGCCTTCTGAAATGAGAGTACCATTTAATAATATAATATATATTGGAGACAGCGATACAGATGTTCCTTGCATGAAACTTGTCAATGAATATGGTGGATACTCCATAGGAGTTTATAATCCAGACACATGCGATAAGACAAAAGTATTTAAAATATACAAAGACGGCCGTATTAAGCTATTTGCACCAGCTAATTATAGTGAGGGGTCAGAAATTGATATTATGATAAAATCAATTATTGATAAAATATCAGCTTCTGCATCTATAGAGGCTTACTATTTTAAATGCAATGACGAAGCTGCACATGATAATCGGACACTGGAAGAGATTGATCAAGATAATCTGATATCAAATTTGGAAGAAAGCGATAGCTTTGCACGTACCCATGAGGTAATAAAAAAATGTTTAGAATATAAACAATGGTCACAAAAAAGAGTGTATCGTCTTTGTAGTACTGCAATAAGTAATTCTCAGATATCTTCTATATTGACAGATTATTATATAAAGCTCTTTTATAAAAGGATTCTTGAAAATATAAAAGTTCTTGATGAGAATTGCAGAGAAGTTCAAAAACGTATTCAACAGAACTAATTTTTACACAGTGGGCGAAATTGAAGACAGTATAATTTATCTCACTTATTCCTCCATAACCATACTAACACCGGACTTAAATTCCACGGTGAATTTGTCATCATAGATGGTGACCTTTTCAATCAGCCTGCGTGCGACAAGTGGCTCGCCGTATTCAGTAAGGGTAGTGGGTTGCTCCCGCAGGAACGTGTTCATGTCATCAATTCGCTTGCATAATTCATCACAATTTGCGCATTGCAGTAAGGTTCTCTGCTTTTCACCACAAAGCCGGTAAATCTCATAGCTCACTTTCCCATAAGATTAATAGAACGGGTGATAATAAATATATACTGGAGTAAGTACCCAAATTATGTAAAATTACACCATAGAATACTACTTACTGTAAGAAAGAAAAAATAGTTATTATTTCAATTGGTTGACTATATCTGACATTCCCGCCGCAAGTATCACAGGTGTCCAAGTAGGAGGTAACCTAAAATGTGTATAAAAAAATTGGCATTATTATATTTCTCATTTCCGCTTTATGTATAATCATTATTTTCAGGGAACCGAAGTAAAACGCTAATGCTTTCAGAGTTATCACTGGACTCCATTAATATAGAAATGACTGCAGCTTATGAAAGGGGTAGACCTGACTCAATGACAATTACCCTTAATCTCCAAAAATCAAGAGAATTATATAATAATATTTCAAATATACAATTTACTAAAAAAGAGAAATATGAAAAACAATTTGATTCACTGTTTCAGATTAAATTCTTAAATGACAATGAAAGTATTGGAGAGATTTTGATTCTCGGCCAAAATGCAATAGTATATGAAGGGTTTATCTATAAATCTTTCAATACTATGATTGACATAGAAAATATTAGGGCGATTTTTGATTCTGCTGTAAATTAGTCACTTAGTAGTGCTAAAATGTAAATAGTACAAGTTGAGAGTAAAAAAATCCAAAAGAAAAGATATAATAAAGCTGATAAATGAGGGAGATGTGCTTATGCCGCTTGAAATAATTCGTAATGATATAATAAAAGGATATAAGCTTCCGGCAAAGATTGATAATATAACAAACCCGGAAGCACTTTATTGAAGATGCGGTTTTATTGGAAATGCTGTCTGGCATGTTTTGCGAGTAAAATGAACATAATCTAAAACGCAGCAAGCAAAGGGCACTCTACGCTGAAATTTCGTAAGGTGTCTTTTGTATATAATCGAACAGAATGGTTATAATATTTAATATACTTTATAAACCATAAGATAGTAAACAGTTTATAAAGCACATCTTACAAGTTTGACGAATAAACGAATTTGTGTTATTGTAGATTTACAAGATCTATGCGGAGGTGTAGACAATGATAGAAAGAAAAGAGTATCTTGAAGACTTGATAAGTTTTAAAGACAAAAAATTGATAAAAGTAGTAACTGGAATCCGCCGCTGTGGTAAATCAACTATGCTTGAATTGTTTCAAACTTATCTGAAAGAAAATGGCATAGAGGATGAACAAATCATAACAGTTAACCTGGAAGATGGAGATTATCGTGGAATTCGTACATCAGAAGCGCTATATGAATACGTAGAAAGCAAATTGATCAAGAACAAGAAGAACTATGTGTTTCTGGATGAAGTGCAGCAAGTGGAGAATTTCCAGGAAGCAGTTGACTGGCTTTATGCGAAAAAAAACGTAGATTTATATATCACTGGTTCTAATGCTTTTCTTCTTTCTGGGGAACTAGCAACTTTACTTTCTGGCAGATATGTTGAAATAAAGATGCTGCCGCTTTCATTTAAAGAATATGTATCAGCATATCCGAATAATACCAATACAGCAAGCCTTTATATGAACTACTTGCAGAATAGTTCTTTTCCGGGAACCCTTGAACTCACAAGAAAGCAGGATATCAGAACTTATCTTGAGGGTATTTATAATACGATTTTGATTAAAGACATTGTTACAAGAAAAAAAATATCAGACCCATCTATGCTGCAAAGCGTAGTGGAATTTATGTTTGATAATATCGGGAATATGTGTTCATCTACTAAGATCGCAAATGCAATGACATCATCCGGAAGAAAAATAAGTGTTCCTACTGTGGAAAGTTATCTTTCTGCTCTTACTGACAGCTTTATCCTATATAAGGTTGGGAGATACGATATAAAGGAAAAACAATATCTTGCAACAGGTTCCAAATATTATGTGGCAGACATTGGGCTTCGTTATTTCATATTAGGAACAAGGCAGGCAGATATGGGACATATTTTGGAGAACATCGTATATCTTGAACTTTTAAGACGAGGCTACGAAGTATATGCGGGAAAAGTTGGTAGTGCTGAGGTTGATTTTATTGCCATCAATGCTGAGGGTAAAGAGTATTATCAGGTATCGCAGACGGTAATGGAAGAGCAGACACTAAAGCGAGAACTTTCACCCCTTGATGCTATAAAGGATCATAATCCTAAGTATCTTCTTACGATGGATTATACACCACTTACTTCTTATAACGGTATAAAGCAGATAAACGTTTTGGATTGGCTGATAAAAGAATAAGGGGAAATGCTCTTAGACCCCTTAAATAGTTTGGGCAACTTACGAGATTTTAAATGTAGTGGGTATATTTCCGCCTACCCTTATTACAAAAAATGTTGTAGATATGTTTCCGAGAGCTGACAGACCTAAAAACATCAATGCCATCAACTCGTGCCATGTGGAGTGCGTGGTATTGATATCAAGAGCCTAAGCCTCGATTTTAATGGGCTTGCTGGATTTTGTTATCTGGGGTCTGACTGCTTTATTTATTTACTTATTATGCACATTAATTATTTTATAATTTGTAATATTATATTTTTTTATTACTGATTCAACACAGCTTTTCCTAATTACTACATAGATTTCTTTATTGGATTTTAAGCAGCATTTAAACAACTTATGAAATCCTTTTTCCTGAAGCTCTAAAGGTCCGATTTCATCTATATAAATGGGCTCTATTCCAGATTTTAAAATAGAATTTATTGTATTTTCGGCATACTTTGCTCCTTCTTTTGAGAAACTATATGTTCCATAGCAAAAAGATTGCTGGAAATTTTGAAGCTTAGCCTCACGGCAGGCCCACAGCTTACTTTTCCCGCTGGAAAGTATAACAATTTCTTGCCCTGCATAATGTCCATTAAAATATAACTTTCTATTATAAAATCCATCACCTTTTCCAAGTCTATTAAAAATCTTAATAAGTTCAGTTGTTTTTCCTGAATTGACTCCTCCAGTAATGATGTTTATCATATTAGCAATTGTACTGCTACTGCAAAAATAAATGTTATAAATGATGCAATAGGTTTTATCCTAATTAATTCCATACTCTTTTTTGTAGATTCCTTTTCGAATTTATCCTTAAATACTACATATAGCATGATAATAGCAATATTAGCTATGCTTTCCACCAACATAAACCGTAAAAATGGATTTAATCCTCTTAAGGGGGAAATTGCTAAAAATGATTTAGGTGCTAGAAATAAATAACCAATATATAG
>JBFLFV010000017.1:0-26005 GCA_041859795.1 Fermentimonas sp. | reverse complement strand
AAACGCTGGATGACGAAGTGTTAGCTTCCGCAATACTTGACAGGCTGTTATATCACTGTGAGGTAATTAAGCTATCGGGACAAAGCTATCGGATGGGAAATCGAAAATCCATTTTTGAAACCGTACAAGACTCATCTTTGGTTGGGGATACCCCCAGCCAAAGATGAACAATATACCTAAGCAAGTAATATTATAAACCAATAGTCTCGACTTTAATGTGACGATTTAATTTTACCGAAAAATGACGATTTAAAATTTGCTTATTACAACATTCTAGGCTATCTCGCTAATTTGGGGTGCATTGATTTTAACCCATTCAATAACCGCTTGCAAAACCCTGATAATCCCGATTCACTCATATTATTGTTCAGCTCGTGCAACAACGTCTTCGAACGAATCAACAATTAAGGAGAATTTTCTTACCCGTATTCAGTAAAAGAGTAGATTTGATAAAAATACTTGATGAAATTAACCGCCATTTTTTATAATTTCAAAAAATTATCGAGTTAAATTTCCACATAAAGAACAATTGTATAATAAATGAGATCAGTAAGTTTTACAACATCGAAACCAAAATCCTTGGAATAGTCGAAATTTGTCAATATGTTTTTGCATTTACCTCAAAAATACAACTTTAAAACCTAAATAAATCTAGATAAAGTTTGAATTTGTTTTTTTTTAGAATACTTTTGCGTTAATTTTAAAGAGGTCCTTTTTCTCTGAGTCCATAATTGAGAGTTTTTTAAGGGCTTCAAGGCTTGGGTATCGGTTCTAGGCCGACCCGAGCCTCTATTTTATACTCCTTGTTTGCAAACAAACAAAATTGATAATATCAACAATCAAATAATAGAATATAGCAAGTATCTAAAAAGCTATTCTTATCTTTGCTTACACTAAAAACGTTGGATGTTTAATACAAAGAAGGATTCGGCGAAGTAAATAACCTTTGGTATTCTGTCGAGGTTATCCATTAGTTCAACTCAGACATGTTCTTGTCGGAGTGTCTAGTCCTGAAATAGGTTTACACCAAATATATATATTTAAATCAGAACAACTTCAACAACATGAGACTAAAACTATTGGTGAGTACTTTTTTTGTTTATTAAGATTGTTTTCGCAATCTTCTTTTCTGGATTATTTCATAAAAAATTGGAACAATATAAATATTAAGCAGAGTTGATGTTATTAACCCTCCAAGAACCACAATTGCCATGGGACTTTGAATCTCATTACCCGGTTTATCTCCTTGAAACACTAGTGGAATAAGTGCCAAGGCTGAACTAGTAGCAGTCATAAGAATAGGGTTAAGTCGGTCCACCGATCCTTTTAAAACAGCTTTATGCAATTGTTCACCATCAATCCTCATATGTTCGTAACGAGATACTAGAAGGATCCCGTTGCGTGTTGCTATTCCAAACAGAGTAATAAATCCTATTATTGACGGAATGCTAATAGTTCCTGAAGTGAACAATACTGCAAACAGCCCACCTATAAGAGCAAGAGGAAGATTTACTAAAACTATTGCTGATAGGGTTATATCTTTAAACTCTCCATACAGAAGAAGAAAAATTACACATATTGCCATAAGTGAAGTAATCAATAATATACGAGATGCTTTTGCAGCATTTTCAAACTGGCCTCCAAACTCAATACTATAACCTTCGGGTAGAACAATATTATCGTTGATCGTTTTATTAATCTCATTTACAGCCCCTTTTAGGTCATATCCGGGTGCTACATTAGCCGATATCACAATCTTGCGTTGTACATTTTCTCTACTTATACTGTTTGGACCGCCAACCGAAACAATATCTGCAACCTCTTCAAGTGGTATTTTATCCCCATATCCGGTGTCAATTAACGCAGATTTAATTTGCTCAATATTTTCTGTATAATTTTTGTTCATGCGCAAAATCAAATCAAAGCTTCGTTGTCCTTCATAAATATCACCCAATTTTTCGCCCGGAAATGCAAGCTCAATAAATCTGTTAAACTGCTCAATAGTAATTCCATGCTGAGCAAGCATCATACGGTTTGCCCTTACCTGCAGCTGTGGCGTTTCGGTTTGTTGTTCAACTGATACGTCAACAACTCCATTAATATTTTTAATAGAATTCTGAATCCTATTGCCAAGTATATAAAGAGTACTGAGGTCGGTACCAAACAGTTTAATAGCAATGTTAGCCTGCGTCCCCGAAAGCATATGATCAATTCTATGTCCCAAGGGCTGACCAACCGATGTTACAATACCCGGAATAGCTGCAAGTCTAGCTCGAACATCTTCTAACAACAACTCCCTACTTCTATCTAAAAGATCATAATTAACCTCTATCTCGGCACTGTTTGTAGCTTGAGAGTGTTCGTCAAGTTCCCCGCGACCGGTTCTTCTTGCTGTACTCCTGACTTCTGGTATATTCAGCAATTCATTTTCGACTATATTTCCAATTTTGTTATTTTCTTCAAGCGAAATCCCCGGTTGGGCAACTGCAGTAATTACTAATGAGCCTTCGTTAAACTCGGGAAGAAAGCTTTGACCCATAGTAAAAAAGAGTCCTACAGTGATTAAGAAGAGTAGTATAGTAGGGTATAGAACATTCTTTTTATTTCGTAATGCTCTCTCTAGTGATGTTTCATATGCAACCGATAATTTGCGTGAGAGCCAGCTATCCTTTTGATTCTTTTCGAGATATTTCTCGTTTGTAAGCATCAATTTACACATCAAAGGTGTGACGGAGATTGCTATCAAGAGTGACATTAATAGTGCAATTATATAAGCAATTCCCAGTGGCTTAATCATTCTTCCTTCCATTCCTGAAAGAAAAAATAGAGGGATAAACGACACAATTATAATTAGTGTAGCGTTAAGAATTGAAGCACGAATCTCGACAGAAGCATCAAAAACAATATCAATAACTGCACTTCGTTCTGCTTTAGGCTTCCTGAAATTTTGACGAAGTCGTTTATATACATTCTCAACATCAATCACGGCATCATCAACCAAAGAACCAATTGCAATTGTCATCCCTCCCAATGTCATTGTGTTAATGTTAAGTCCAAGTAAATGAAGAACAATAACAGTTCCCAAAAGCGACAAAGGAATTACAACTATTGAAATAACAGTGGTTCGCGCACTACCTAAAAACAGAAAAAGTACAATAACAACAAATAGAGCACCTTCAATTAAGGCTGTACCAACGTTTTTCACAGAAGCCTCAATAAAATCTGCCTGGCGAAATATCTTTGTATCCATAACAACATCAACAGGCAACGTCTTTTTAATCTCCTCAAGATTGTGCTCAATATTCTCTGTAACCTCAAGTGTATTAATATTTGGCTGTTTAGAAACAGAAATAATAACACCAGGTGTTGCATTCATCGAAGCATAACCCATCTTTACAGCACTACCAATTACAACATCAGCCACATCAGATATTAGTACCGGCCTATTGTTTATCGTCTTAATAAATGAAGCCCCCAGTTCATCAATACTATTAGTACGTGCAATGCCTCTTAAAACGTACTCATTGCCAAAATCCCTTAATACACCTGCTGTTGAGTTATTGCTAAAGGTTGCCCCAACTTGTGCGAGCTCTTCCATTGTAACGCCGTAAAATCCCATTCTCTGTGGATCTGCTAGTATCTGATATTCTTTGTAATCACCACCAATAATAGTGACTTGCGATACACCGCCCGTTGCAAGTATAGAGGGCTTTACAACCCACTCTGCCAACGTACGCAGATCCATTTGCGATGTACTATCGCTATGCATACCTATAAATAAAATCTCGCCCATCACACTTGATTGAGGAGCAAGAACAGGTACCACATCTTCAGGCAATATGCTGCCAAGTGTAACCAATTTCTCGCTTACAACCTGTCGTGCTTTATAAATATCGGCACCCCAATCGAATTCCACCCAAACAAATGAGAATCCTTGAGAGGAGGCAGATCGCACACGTCGCACATCTGTAGCCCCGTTAACCGCAGTTTCTATGTGAAAAGTAACAAGTCGCTCCACCTCTTCGGCCGACATGCCATGTGCATCAGTCATAATCACTACAGTAGGTGCTGTTAAGTCGGGGAACACATCCACATCCATATTTTGTGCAGTGTAAATTCCACCTACCGTTAGAACTATTATTGCAATAAGTATAAAAAGTCGATTGTTTAGCGAAAACTTTATGATATTATTAAGCATTGCTTAAATTGTATTAATGATTTGTAGATTAATAATCTTATAAATGAAATAGTGAAGTGAGATTATAATTTGATTTAATGAACGTGCCCCGAGTGAGCATCAACAGAACCTGTTGATTGAGACAGCTTCACTAGAACTGCTCCTTGGGCAACCACTCTTTCGTTACGAGAAAGACCACTCAATACTTCTGTGCGAATACCGTCACTTGCACCTTTATTAATCAGTCGTTTTTCAAAAAGTTCCGGTGTTACTTGAACATACACAAAATAGTTGCCCATTTCCTCAACAAGCGATTCGTTAGGTACAGTAATAGCTTTATTATAACCTTCAATTTTTACAAACAACTCAACATAACTTCCGGGAAGCAAATTTCTGTTATTCTCAATTTGCAGTGTAAGTGTAATCAAAGGATTACTTAAATCGACATTTCTCCCATACGAGATTATTCTCCCATTCAACTCCTCAAGTGAGTATGATTTATCCTCATTCATCATTTTGATATTAACTGATTTAATATCATCAAGCTGATTAAAATACTTTGATTGTATATTGGCTTGTATAATAAGATCTCTATTTTGGGAAATCGACAAAACGGGCTCTCCTGCTTCAACAAACTGCCCATTCTGCACCATGAGTCGATTCACATAACCTGATACAGGAGAGAAGACTGATTGCTCGCCCAAGGAGAAATTGTTTTTAAGGTTATTGTAATTTGCTTCTGCACTTCTATATGCTGCTTCAGCTTGGAGCAAATCGCTTTCAGAAATTATATGTTCGGCTGCCAGTTTTACTTTTCTTTCATATTCAGCTTCAGCTCTATTAAACTCACTTTCTATTTCGGTATACCTTACTGATAAATTATTTTCTGCCATAGCACTTCCATCAATCATGAAAAGCGATTCGCCACTTTTAATCTTAACCCCTCCAACAACAGTTTTTTCTAACATCTTTACAATTCCACTCATAGTAGATGAAATAATCCTTTCGTCTGTTGGTGAGCTTTTTATCTGCCCTACAGCTTTAATTACATTACCAATCAACTCCTCACGCACATCCTCAGTACTAAAGTCAATTATCCAGCTTTGTTCTTTGCTGAAAACAGCTTCATTAACCGTTTCAATTATGCTCTCTCCTGCAGCAACGCATGCATCGTGACTATTTGAATATACAATAATAGGTTGTTTTGGAGTAATCAATACACCCTCTGCAGTCTCAATTTCAAAAGTCAAGTCTCCATCACCCACAGTTTCAGGTTTTAGCTGAAAAGCAAATACTCCCGGAGAATAATTATGTACATTATGCTCAGAGCAATTATTTAATGTATTTGAATGCTTTTCTTTGCTCTCTTTGTAATGTGTGTCGGAGTTGCCGGAATGACTACACCTCTCAACTGTTTGTCTAATTAACTGGTTGTCGGTGTTAAGAGTCGCAGTAACATTACCCTCCGAAAAAGGTTTAAAACCCTCTAAGAGAGTAACATGAACTAAAACTTCACTTGTTTGCCCTGCAACAAAGGGTGTTGCAATAGTATATATTTCATAATCTGATGTATAAACAGTCAAATGAAGCTTTTCGTCGTGTTTGTGCTCATGTTCATTGTTATTATCATGCTCTTTATTTTTGTTGCATCCGGATATTAATACTAATGTAATAATTAAGGTAAATATATTAAATAGTCTCATTTTTTTTGTATTGCTAATTTTATCCTAAATCTATTAATCAAACACATAAACTAACTTAACAGAAGTTCGAATATTGTTATAAGAATTACTAATTATATTTGGAGTAATTAGCAGAAAGGAGGAGCTCTCAAGGATTGAGAGCTACTAATGTAATTGCTATGGTATAGAGGTATATAAAAGATTCTACTTAATTGTAAATCTTTATTGTTAATATCAAAATTTATTTCTGAGTTAAACAGTGTGTGAAATATTGGTAATAAATGAGCTGTGTTAATTAACTGCTCATCTCTTTGATCTTCAATACTTCTAATTACAACATGTGTAAGAGTGCATGATTCGTTACTGCAACAGTTGTTTTTTTCATTTTCATCATATTCATGAGCTGAGTCATCACAACAATGAGTTACATGAAAATGACAGTCATAATCTAATTCGTGATGATGATGGGGTATAGCAGTATGTACCAGTATGAGCAAACCGGCGAGCCACAAATTATATGTGGCAACTGTTTGTATTATACTCAATCTTTTCATGTAAAATCAGTTAGGATACAAAGATAGTTTTTTCATGTAAAAATAAACAAAAATAGGAGGAAAACCTTTCGGCTTTCCTCCTATTTACATTAAAACTATTATTACGTATATATTATAAAACTTTTCATAAGTATATACAAATTAGTTTTCTTGCATGAAGCCTATAACTCTGTATTCTCATCATCTTCGGTAGGTACAATCAGCTTGTATCCTTTACCGTGGATGTTGATTATTTCAATATTTGGTTCCGGCTTCAATAGTTTACGCAACTTAGTAATGTAAACATCCATACTGCGCGCATTGAAATATGTGTCCTCTTCCCAAATCTCTTTAAGAGCATGATTACGTTCAAGGATGTCATTTGCATGTGCGCAAAGGAGTGATAATAGTTCAGACTCTTTTGTAGTAAGTTTTGTTTGAATCTCATCAATAGTTAAGATCTGTTTTTGAGTGTCAAACATCATATTACCAAACTTATACATTTGTTGCTCTTTACTCTTTTTGCCTTTTACGCGACGAATAATAGCTTCAATACGAAGTACAAGCTCTTCCATGCTGAAAGGTTTGGTAATATAATCATCAGCACCAACTTTAAAACCTTCCAATACATCCTCTTTCATATTCTTTGCAGTAAGAAAAATTACAGGAATTTCTGAATTAATCTGTCTGATTTCCTTTACTAGAGTAACGCCATCTTTCTTTGGCATCATCACGTCAACGATGCACAAGTCGTATTTTGTTTTAACAAAACCTTTAAAACCTGCTTCCCCATCAGGGAACAAGTCAGTTTCAAAACCTTTTGCCTGGAGATACTCTCTAAGCAACATGCCAAGATTTTCATCATCTTCACATAAAAAAATTTTCAATTTTTCTTCCATATTATTGTTGTGTTATTACGGGTAAACTTATAATAAATTTAGTTCCTTTGCCAATTTCACTTTCTGCACGTATTGTGCCATCTAAGTCACTGACTATTTTCTTCACATATGCCAGCCCCAGTCCAAATCCTTTAACATCATGCCTGTTGCCTGTATGTACACGGTAAAATCTTTCAAATACTTTCTTAGCATCCTCCTTTCTCATCCCTATTCCATTATCTTCGATAGAGATAATTATTCTGTTTCCATCATTCCATGTTCTCATCATTAACTCTGGTGGAATATCTTTTCTGCGGTATTTCAATGCATTATCCAAAACATTGAACAGTACGTTTGTAAAATGCATTTCATCCACACTTATTGTTGAGTTTTCTGCTCTTAAATCAACATCCAGTTTCCCCTCAAGCCTTTCAACTTTTAGCACATGAGTATTTGCAACATTTACAACCAAGTCATTAGCATCCAACTCCTTCATCTTCAACTTAGTTTTTTGCTGGTCAAATAGCGACATGTGCAATACTTTTTCTACCTGCAAACTCAATCGTTTTGTCTCATCATTAATCACACCGGTAACATGTTTAAACACCTCAGGTGATTTTAATATAGACTCATCCCTTAACATTTGCGATGCAAGTGATATGCTTGAGACCGGAGTTTTAAGCTCATGAGTCATATTGTTTATAAAATCATTTTTCATTTCAGACAAACGCTTTTGCCTGAACAGTGACACCATCATAAAAATGAATGTTATTAAAAGTATAAATGTGAATATCAGTGATGGAATAAAAAATGTCAGTTCACTGAATACATAATTACTTTTTGTAGGGAAAAACACCCTCAATGTGTTTAATTTCGCCGGTGGGTCATTAGGAAATAGAGTTTGAGTATATATTGCATCTCTCTGTCTTGTTGAAAACCCGGAAGTTGAATAAACAACTTCATTGTTGAAGTTAACTACCTGAAAACTGAATGGTTCATTTAATCCATTATATGATAGCTCGTATCTAATATATTGCTCAACTCTGTTGAAATCAATCCTCTCTTCAATTGGTACGTTACTGGCACGATTCATAATCATAAAAATTACTTCATCTAACAACGAACGTTCGTGTAAGTACCTTTTTGACAAAGATTGTTGCATATCGTACTGAGTCTTGGAAATTGTGCTGGCCGATTGACTAGGTGTTAAAAACACTCTTTTCTGTTTTTCTTCGGGGCGTAACGACTGTTCAGACTTTATCGGTTCAATAACCGATCTGCTTCTATTGTAACTATCTCCGGCAGGTAATGCGCCCTCATCTAAAGCTGCTTCCGGCAATCCCTGATTACTATACTGCTTTGAGTATCTGTTTTCTGATTCTATCATATCTTGCTCCAGATAATCACGAGTCTGATCCTTTTCAAGGTCTCTCATCACGTTATACAAGCTTCTGTTTACCTGCTCATCAAACTGCTGTGTCCTGATGTCCATAGTAGTTCTCATATACCTTACCTGCAGGAATAGCAAAGCAAAAAAAGCGGTGAACATCAAAGCGCCAAGCAACCAAATGGTCGATTTTTTCATACTTTAATTTCTTTCCTCCGTTTTTTATTTTGATTTTATTTCAAAGATCGTCTTATAGATAATAATTTAACAAATTAACCACTTTTTTGTTTAACATATCGCCTCAATATTGAAAAAAAGCGTGAAAAAATTAAGAATACAACAAAAATTAAGAAAAAAATGCTGTAATTCATCGATTTTATGATTTGTTAAAATTGATATTATTGACAAATAATTTGCTTCAATGATTTTGTAACATCAACTTAAAGCTAAATTACTGATCTAACTTAAAGCGCAGACTTAAACCTGCACTACTATCGGTGGTTGGATATGTAAATGCCGAAACAAGTGGTCTGTTTACCACTCTATCATAGTATGCTTTCAAAATAAGTCTTTTACTAAGAGCATAATCAGACGAAAACCTAATAGTTGTTGTTCTTAATCCACTTGTTGCTTGAGTAAAACCACTCTCAATATTTCTAATTAATACTTGTGTATTCTTTTGAGTAACATCTAATTGGGCAGAAAAAATGCTTTTATTTCTGTATCCCATTCCAAGTACAATGTCATTATCATTAAGTTCTACTATTTGGTATGATGTTAAATTTAGATTTAGCGATCTTGTTTTGTTTAATCTTAAGTTAAAGCTCAAATCATTATTCAAAAGAGTATGAATCTCTATTAAAGGATTAAAGCTCTCCATTAAACTAACCGAAGAAATATCAAAAGGTGAAGTAACATTCAAATTGCCTGTTACAGGATCCAACACATAACCAACATCTTTATTGTTATCATCAGAAAGCTGCACCCAGCCTAAATAGGAAGAGTAGGATCCAACACGATACTGTGATACGTACCTGTGATTAAGATTTATTGATTTAAGGTAGTTCCGGAGTTCGGGGAACGTAGTCACTATATTATATGATATATCCCAATTAGGTAATATAGAATTTATAACTGGAAATGCTGTTAATTCAATTTTTTGAGGATTCCTTCCTGTATAAGCAGAGAGAAATGCGGGAATTAAAACATCTGCCGAATTTCTATTAATAACTCCTTCTGGAAAATTAGCATAAATATCCATAACTCTTTCTGCAATAATATCTCTACTCTCTCTGAATTTTATAAATGTCTCTGAGTGATAGTCATTATCAGATTTAGAGTTTTCAAAAGCAGATGATGCCATAATTGTACTCATAGAAAAACTTCCTCCTCTTATTTTTGGTACACCCTCAATCATATATCTAACTTCTGTTCGTCTATTATCTTCATAAAGCATATTTAGATTAATTGTGAGACCTGCAAATGGAACAATAGAGGATTCTATCCTGAGATTTTTTGTCTCGTTTAAAAGAGCATATGTAATATTTTCCTCATTCATAACAAGAAGATTGTTTGCCAAAGACTTCTCTATAAAACTCAGCCCTCCATCCATTCCAAAAGCAAAACCTAGTCCAGGCAACAAGCCTCCTGGCGAGGTGTGCTGACCAAAGAGGTCTCCAATAACAGGACTATATCCGGGAAGGTCAGTACGCTTTCTAAACCCAAGGTTGATATTAATATTTTTAACTGGTATCTTATCATATAGCGAAGCCGGATTAAATCTGTTGTTGAGGGTAACCCTCAACTCGTTATGCAAATAATTGCCAACACTTTCATCCTCAATAAAAGCACCCCTTTCCCATTTGTAGCGAGCATTGTAGGCTGCACTCGAATTAATCCAGCTTAAAAATGGAATATTTGAAAATGGGAGGGTAAAAGTTAGGTCGGCCGACTGCTCATAGTTGAGCGGTCTGCCCAAATTTTTAATGCTTTGAACAACCGAGTCTTTCCATACATCATAATCGTTTCTGTTAATTTGCTTGTTTACCTGCAGATAAGGCTCTTCAATTTCGGCCAATGTACCAGATTTAAAGGATAGCTTAAGATTTCTTGATATGTCCCAGGTTAACGAAAAATTTCTATCCCAAAAGAAATTCCTACTAAATGTAAGATATCTTTGATGTGAGTTTTCTACCAAATCTCTAAGTTGTATCTCCTGATAATTTCTTGCTAAATCGGAGCTCATACTTAGTGAGTTGGGCAAAGGATTGAAATTGACCCACTTAAATAAATCAATATTCTTAAATGGTTCCCATGAATTTATATTTGGCATATAATCATAATTTGCCAGTAATCGCCAATCTTTCACAGTTGCATATTCTGTATTGGGATTACGCTGCTCATTTATATTTCTAGAGTAGCTAAAGCTTAAATTAGACGGGTCATATGGCATTGGTTTATTACTTTTAATATCCATCTTAACATTCGAAAGACTAACGCTCATGTTTGTCCAAGTTGTTATAGCAATGTCTTGAATGGAATCACGCCAAAGTGGATTTGCAGTGTGCTCAATGGACTCTGAAAGTAGTATATCCTGATTAAAAGGATCATACATTGGTTTAGTGCGCTGATTTGAAAATGAGTAATATAATGGAGCAGATACTTTTGCTTGCTTTGGTAAAAACCTTCCCAGCTCCATATTCAAGGCTAGATTAAAAGAGCTATAATCATCATTTCGTCGCTGCAACAGCCCCTGATCCAAAGCCCCAAAGCCTGATGTCTCTTTTCGTCCCGATAGATTAATTGTACCAATATCCGACAGCGATAAGTTTATATTTGCCTGAGCTGCCCATCCTCCTTTCTCGTCAAACTCGCTTAGTCTGAGTTCGTTCACCCATACCTCTGCTGAAATATTATCAGTTGACCTATTTTTTACACCAATCATCATCACCTTTACTTCTGCCAAAGAAGGATTTCCTATTATTGTAATTGAATTATCCGGTTTCTCAGGATCTGATCGAGAAAAGCGTCTAAACTTATCTGCACCACTACCCATATGTTCTGCATTATTCCTATCAAGTTTTAGTGAAGTGAACAATTTCAATGGGAAATTAAACATATTCTCCAATGGCCAAACAGTCTCTCTGTCTCCATTACTATGCGTACTATATACCCCCTCAGGAGTTATTCTTAATGGAATTTCATATTCATAATAGTTATTTCTGTAATCTGAACCTAGACGCAGAAAAACAGATATGTCACCATCTTCAACAATACTTTTTGCTTCATCCTGACTTTCAGCGTGAACAAACATTTGCAGATATTTGAATTTCCTCAAATCATAACTACTGTTTTTATAAACCGATCGCGAATCGCCAGGTTCCAAATCAGTGATTTTAAGAGAGAGCGACTGCTCATTCTCCTGTCTCAGTTGATGCTGCCCCGGATCAATAATTCTTGTTACACCGGGTGGCAGGACATAGTTGACAGGTGTTCTGCTTCCATTTTCTTCAATGTTAACTGCAGAGATATCAATAGTGCCTGATCCTGAAATAGAACCTCCCGATATAAGATCATTTCGATAATTCCGCCATTCGCTTCTTACCAGTTCGAGCGTTGCAAATCTTAAAAAGACAGGCTCTTCAAAATTGGTCAAAAACATTCTCACAAATCGGATATTATTAAAACCATTAATACTGCCAATCCTGTTCTCATATTCATGTATTGGAATTCTGAACTGATACCAGGTAACTCTGCTATCGGTTCCATTTCTTAATCTTACACTAACATCTCTTTTATCTACAATATAATTACTGCCAACCTCCATATTTTCAGGTTTTAGTACAACTCTATATTGATAATACGACTCATGATCACTCATTGTATTATCATTATTTATGTCCTCAACATCTGGTGTTGTACGCGAAACCGAAGAGAAATTGTCCTCATCTGCAGGCAACGAGTTTCCCTCAGTGCCATTTATATATTTATATCGTTCAAGTACACTCAACTGCTGTCTGTCTTGCCCAGCTCCAATATAGTGCCTGTAATTATCACCTGAGGGATCATTTAAAGGCGAGTGTTTATCGTTTTCCATTCGAGTTAATGCTTCGCCCGACAAGCGTTGTTTCAACTCATCAAGATACCTGCTATACGTTGGAAATAATTTCTCCTCTTCGCTATTCAAGCCATTTAATCCTACATCCTGAATTCGTCTTGCTTCGTTGCCACCCGAGTTGTCAAAAGCATAAACAGTTGATTGCCTTTTTGGATACTTACCCCAAACAGTATAACCTATTGCCGAAGTATCATTGTCGATTGGCATACCGTTTTCAAAAAACTTTTTTCCATCTTTCAATATATCCTCTGAGATATTTCCAAGATTAAAATATAAGTTACCGCCTCTCGAACTGCCAAGTGAGTCGTTTACAAACGGATCCATCAACCAAAACTCTATATACTCAACATTAATAGCTTCAAAATCTCTAGTATCAATTCGTCTCATAATTCCTCCCCATTTGTCACCGGGATTTAATAAGCGACCTTCGCTATCTACATCTGTACTAAGATTGTATGGACCTCTTTCGGTTGGGTAAAATGATAAGTTTAATGTAGGGATTGTAGTTGATAAGCCATAATATGAATCTCTATTGGGAAAAACTTCTCTCTCATATACATCCCTAACCCGGTGATCTGACAACTGCTCTAAGTCGTTCTTTATATGATTAGGAGTCAAGCTCGAGTTTCTACGTGTAAACAATCCATCAATATAAAACCAAGCCAAATGAGCTCTATTCTTTCCATAGTCGATATTATTACTCAGAGAAGCCTCCGGAAACATTCCGGCTGAACTATTATTGTAGGGGGTAGAGGCAAGTGACCAGGAGTATGGCGATCTAATATCAATTCCCGATGTTGATATTTCGAAATCGTCAAGATATGAGTATCCACCTGTATGCTTGTTCTTATAGTGACCGGGCAGCATTTGAGCAAACTCTAATTCGGCTCTAATATGCGAAGGCTCTTTAGCATCCACAAATGGAAACTTATCTATTATATTAGTAAGGAAATACGACTCTCTCTGATAATTCAAATTTGCTCCCCACAATGTATTTTTTGCAGCCTCTTCGCCAAATCTGGTCTTTACAATTAGAGGTTTTTCATAATAATGCATCAAAGTACCACCAATAGATAAATTTCGTGATAATTCATATAGTAAATTAACACCCATCAAAGTTTTACGTTGTGTCTGAAACAGAGATTGATTTTCTATAGTTACGCTCACGGGTGTACCTGCATCCACTAATTGTCGGTTAATAATCGTTACTACTCCCATCATATAATCAACAATAAAATCTACACCTTCGGTTAGTTCAACACCTGCAGCGGTTGCTCGGACCGATCCTCTTGCAATATTCATTACATTAAGATTTATCTCAGCTCCCGACGATCCTCTGTACTCACCAGTCAGTCTAAACTTATTCTTTTCCGGAATTTGCCTAGCTACTGTAAGCGTTGAATCATACAGCTCATCAAAAACATACTTATCAGCAATAGCTTCATTATTGATTTTACTCCTCAGATGCGATCCAAATGGCTCTACAACAGGAAAAATAATAAAGCCATTCTGTGCATCAATCGTATATCCATCAACGAAATCAAAAATACCGTCAGGGTAGGGGTCACCCCTCCCATTCAACCTATCAACATTCAACATCCTCAAAAATTGATTATCAACATCATTAGCTTCAGGCAAATAATTAAGATAAACCCCGGTGGCATCGCTCAAATAGTTGATGTCCAATCTGAATCTGTCTTTCTGAACATCAAACACATTATAACCTAATGAATAAATGTTTTTCATCAACAGGTCCCATGTTTTAGAAACAGGTGAGTGCGAAACCGGTTTAAGTAGCTTTACAAAAAGTGCTCCCGAATATTGTCCCTCTCCACTTCTGCCTATATTATTTGAAAACTCTCCAACTTGATAAACATCTCCATTATAAATAAACTCAAAAGCCACAGCCAGCACCTCATCATCTTGCAGGGGGACGCGTAGGGATATGTAACCGAGTTGCGACTGATAACTATAGTCGTTGCTCCCAAGTAGTCGAGCATTTTCAACCTTCTCATAATCCATCCCCGACACCATGGTTGACGGGAATATATTAGCCACCTCACTAATATTTCTTGCTCCCATATAGGTAGATATTAGCTGATCGTACATTGTATTAGCTCTATTGTAGGATATGTCAATCTGACCCTGAGGCATCCATTGTGAATTGCTAATCTCTTTATACTCACCTAAATCAGTTAGCGCAACAATGTCTCTTACCTCTTCATACTCACCACGTTTATTGGTAACCCACACTTCGATACGAGTGATCGAAATTTGTGATTGCACAAAAGGTAATTTACTTAAAGCATTGTCATAAGCCTCTCTAAAATGGTGTCCTAGAAAAAAGTGTCTATTCTCATCATACTCATCTGCATTTATTTCAAATGGGATAGTATGCACACCTCCACTGGTTGTTACCCTTTGCCGGTCCGATTGCTGTTGTGAAAAAACAGTATTTATATGCAGATTACCAAACTGTAGATCGGCCTTCACTCCAAACAATGCAGCACCACCATCAATTAGTGAATTGGTTGTAGTCATGCTTACATTACCGGCTTCAATGTTTTTTATAATCTCATCTTCATCACCACGGTAGGCTAGCCGAATTTGCTTTGCATCCATATCGAATGTAGCCTCATTATCATATTTTATATTAAAATCGATTTTATTCCCAACTTTAGCATTCACCTTCAGATTTATATCCTGATCAAAATCAAAAATTGTTCTTTTACGTGCACGTTGAGGCAAGATAGGATTATCAATTAAATCTCTTTTAAAGCCGGTGGACACCTCAATATAACCACTTGTAGTAACTCTTACACCTCCGGGACCAAACAGTGACTCCAATGGATCCCTTTTCTTATCTCTACTTGGGAGTTGAAATTTTGCAGGAGCTTTAGTATCATTATTTGAAAGTGAATTTCGTTCTCTAAAAAAATCAATTTGCTGTTGTTGTCTTCTAAAGTCTTTATACTCATCGGCACTCATAAAATATGGTGAAGATATTACATTCCCACCAACTCTGTTTTCAAAAACATATCTGTTTTGTCGATAATCGTATACCACTATAGTCTCAATATTTGCCGGACTCTTTAAATCGAAAGGATGCTTAATAATTAGTTTTCCGGCACTTTCTGAATTTAATCTAGTTTTTGGGAAAAAGGGTTTTATTGTAACTAATGGATTAGTATTTGTAGTAAATGTGTTAGTAGTATCTAATGGATTAGTGGCTGCATCAATTGTATTACCCGGTAACTCTAAACTGTTGGCTGATACAATAAAAACTCCTGTCTCTGTTATATACAGAAATAAAAACAATAATAATATGTGTAGAGCTTTGTTCAGATATTTAACAGTTAATTGGTTCATTTAATGGTATTTCGTAACCAACAACTGTTAATGTCTAATTAATATTTTTTCAAGTATTATGTTAAATTGGAACTAAATAATCATCCTATAATCTCTTAAGTGCTTCTTTAATAATTCCTTCTAGTGGAAGAGTAGGAGATTCTTTTATTATTTTTGAAACAGCTTTTTGCGATGCAGCCTGAGTATATCCAAGCATTACTAAAGCAGATATTGCAGAATGTCCTGTTTCAGAAAGATCACCCTTTGTAGGCAGCTGAATATTTCCACTATCATCAGTAAGTTTAATTTTATCCTTTAGGTCTACAATAATTCTTTGAGCAGTCTTTGTTCCAATACCCTTCACGGTCTGTAAAACCGTAGCATTTTCTGAAACAATAACACTCTCTAACTCTTTAGGACTTAAAGATGAAAGTATCACCCTTGCAGTGCTTGGTCCCACCCCCGATACACTTATAAGCAACATAAACAGCTCTCTTTCATGTTTTGTGTAAAAGCCAAATAACACGTATGCATCTTCGCGAATAGATTCATGCACGTAAAGCTTTACCGAGGGATTATCACTTACTGCACCATAAGTATTAAGTGAAATATTTAGCTGATATCCAACGCCTGCACACTCCAATGTCACTGATGTGGGCGATAATTCAGCAACTTCACCTTTAATATAGTCTATCATTTTATTAAACTAAATAAATAACATTTGTTGATTACGTAATACCATTCTTTATAACGTGTTCTTCTGTAAAAAATTGTGTCCTTTCGCAAGACCACCTTCTGCAGTTTCTTTATAAAGCGATGGTAAATCGTGACCTGTCTCTTTCATAACCTCTACCACTCTATCAAATGACACTCTGTGAACCCCATCTGAAAAAGTTGAATATAAATTTGCATCCAAAGCACGTGCTGCGGCTAGAGCATTTCGCTCAATACAAGGAATCTGAACTAAACCACAAACCGGATCGCATGTCATCCCCAGGTGATGCTCAAGACCCATCTCTGCTGCATATTCAATCTGTGCAGGACTACCTCCAAAAAGCTGACTGGCCGCTGCTGCGGACATTGCACAAGCCACACCAACCTCACCCTGACACCCCACTTCTGCACCCGAAATAGAAGCATTTTGCTTAACAATATTACCAAATAACCCTGCAGTTGCCAATGCTCTTAACATTCTATTATTTGTGAAACCTCTACTCTCCTCAAGATGAAACAAAACTGCCGGAATCACCCCACATGAACCGCAAGTTGGAGCAGTTACAATTTCGCCGCCCGAGGCATTTTCCTCTGAGACTGCCAAAGCATAAGCAAAAACGAGTCCACGCGACTGCAACGAAGATTTATAACCCTTTGCCTTAATGTAGTAGCTAGTAGCTTTTCGGTGCAAACTTAATGGTCCGGGTAAAACACCCTCATTGTCAAGACCTCTTTGAATAGCCCCCTTCATTACATCCCATACTTCGCTCAGAAAATCCCAAATCTCTTTACCTTCACACTCCTCAACATACTCCCAATAGCTCTTACCGGTAATATTGCACCATTCCATTATATCAGTAATATTGGTGATTGGATATATATCCTTTTCACTATTCTCTTGTACACCAATAATTTTGTTCCCATCCGAAAGAGCACCACCTCCAACGCTATAAACTGTTTGTGAATCTAACAACTTATCACTCTCATCAAATGCTTCCAACTTAAGGGCATTAGGATGAAATGGGAGAAATGTACTTGGCAACCATTCAATAGTGGTTGGAGCAACCGGCTCCAAAACGCTTAATAATGCTTGATCAGTAAGGTGACCTTTACCTGTGGCAGCCAAACTGCCATATAATGTAATTACAAATTTATTGGAATTTGGGTTTGCTTCTAAAAAAAGCTCTGCTGCTTTCTTAGGACCCATGGTATGACTGCTTGACGGACCGTTACCGATTCGGTATAATTCTCTGATAGATTGCATAAAAAAATGATTAGGATGAAATTTAAAACTTACAACAAAGTTACTGAAAATATGGCAAATTGACTAACTTTGTCGCTAATCCAATCAGATTAATATTAATATTAATCTAAATTCCATAAGGTAAATCAATTCCACAAAATAAATGAGGTTTACCGAAATGAAATTAATAATAACATCATTCTAAATGAGCGCAAAAAAGAGCTACAAATTCAATATAGAGGCACAGGATATAGATTTCAGACGAAAAGTATCCTTAACTTCACTAACAAGCTATATTCTAATAGCAGCCGGTAAGAATGCCGACGAAAATGGGTTCGGAATATTCAATCTCCTTTCCAAAAAACTTTCATGGGTGTTAACCCGATTAGTCATTGACATGGAGCGTATTCCCACCGAAAACGACTCACTTGCGATAGAAACATGGATCGAAAAAATTGGTACAGCCTTCACTACCCGTAATTTCAGAATATACGACGCTGACAATAATGTGATTGGATTTGCAGCATCATCATGGGCCGTTTTGGATATGCAAACTCGTCGCAGTGTAATGCTCAACTCAATACCTAAAATGGAGAGTTTTTTAATGGCCGAGTCAACTCCAATAGGCGAACCGGAACGAATTCCCAATGTTGAAGGAGAAATAGCCAACAGCTTCACTGTAAGGTATAGCAAGATCGATGTTAATAATCATGCCAACAGCCTCTATTATGTGCAGTGGATCTCAGACTGCTTCTCGCTCGATTTCTATCGCAATCATACTATTAGTCGCTTTGAGATAAATTTTCTTAAAGAGCTCACAATAGACGACAAAGGCAAAGTGCATCGCGAAGAAGTTGCCCCCGGAGATTATCGTTTTCAGATTGTTACTCGCGATAAAGGTGTAGCTTGCAGAGCAAGGATTCTCTTTAAGAAAAACTAAAGCAGATTACTTGCAAGCTCCGAAAGTTCGCTACGCTCACCCTTTACAAGATTTACATGGCCAAACAGATTTTGTCCACGCATCTTGTCAATCATATATGCAAGACCGTTTGACTGCATATCAAGGTATGGTGAATCGATCTGTTGCAAGTCACCTGTAAACACCATCTTAGTGTTTTCACCTGCGCGAGTAATAATAGTTTTTACTTCATGTGGAGTAAGATTCTGAGCCTCATCAATAATACAGTAAGTTTCGGTTAAACTTCTACCTCTAATAAATGCTAGAGCTTCAATTTCAAGACGCCCCGACTTCTGCAATTCTTCTATAAGCTTTAAATCCGGGCTATTTTGTCCAAGTTGAGATTTTATTACATTTAAATTATCAAAAAGAGGTTGCATATATGGAGCAATCTTCTGCTTCTCATCGCCCGGCAGAAATCCTAGATCTCTATTAGAGAGCGAAACAATAGGTCTTGCCAACATAATTTGCCCATATATTTTGTTTTGCTTTAATGCAGCAGCAAGTGCCAGCAAAGTCTTTCCGGTACCTGCTTTACCTGTAAGTCCCACCAGTTTTACATTAGGATCGTTCAGAATTTCGAATGCAAAAGTCTGTTCTGCATTTCTTGGATGAATTCCAAAGTTTGATTCCTTTTCAACCTTTTTTATCTTCTGAGTAAACGGGTTGTATCTTGCCAAAGCACTATTTCTATCGCTTTTAAGAATAAAGCATTGATTTGGATCCAACTGAAAATCAAAATTAAACTCATCAATATCAACTCCACCATTTTGAGCATAAATTTTATCAATCAATTCAGGATTAATGCCTTCAAAAATCTGCTCGCCTTTATCAAAAATATCAACATTAGTAACCTTATCATTTATATAATCTTCTGACAAAAATCCCAGTGAACGAGCTTTCATTCTCAGATTTATATCCTTTGACACTAAAATAGTCTTCATTAAAGGGTTTTTATCTGAAATCTCAGAAAGGACAGACAGAATTCTGTTGTCAGGAGTTTTTTCAGGGAAAGCATCTTTAATCTTCTTGTTATCTCTTGATGCATTAACAATATACAGCTTCCCTTTACCAACACCCAGATCGGCCCCATCAGTAAATAAATTATCATCTGAAATTAAATCCAATTCTCTCACAAAAGCTCTTGCATTGAAATTAATCTGATCGCTCCCTTTTTTAAATTTATCCAGCTCCTCCAATACTATAAATGGAATATAAATATCATTCTCTTCAAAGTTGCTAATGGACTCGTAATCATGCAGAATTACGTTAGTGTCGAGAATAAAGTTTTTCTTGGCTCCGGTTTTAGTAGTTTTAGACTTACTCTTTGTTGTGGGGTTAGCTCCACTTTTAATGTCAGTTTCTGTTGTTCTCATGCTTATCATTATTTAATATTCGATCATTTATATATGCTTTAACTTTACTACAAATATACATTATTTTTTGATTTGAATATTAAATGAGAAAAATATCCACATAGCTAATGCTTGTATCTGATACTCAATAAGAAAATATTTTGAAAAATAAAACGAAATTTGCTTTGTTAGAATAATTTTATACTTATCTTTGTCGAGCAAAAGTATTTTATCAACAGGGTCGTTATTTAGTTACTTCACAAAATGTAAGTTATTTCCTAACTCCTTTTTTTAATAGCTTCTGCACAATTTTTTAATTTAATTTTTTTTATTTTACATGAACATTTTTGTAGCAGGCTTAAGTTACCAGATAACTGACGCCGATTTAAAAGAACTCTTTGAGGAGTATGGTGAAGTATCCTCAGCTAAAATTATTACCGACCGTGAAACTCGCCGTTCAAAGGGCTATGGCTTTGTGGAAATGGCTAATGACAATGATGGACAGCGCGCCATCGAAGAACTTAACGATGCTGAATATGACGGACGTACATTGTCTGTTTCAGTTGCTCGTCCACGCGCCGAAGGTGATCGCCCTAGAGGTGGTAACCGTGGTGGTTACGGAAATCGTGACAGAAACAGGTACTAATCTTTATAGGATTTAAAAAAGAACTGCATCTCATGGATGCAGTTTTTTTATGCTCATTTATTTGTATCTTTACATTTCAATTTGTGAAACATCAATTTAAGCTTCATGCCAACTATACTTTCAATTGAAACTGCTACACCAGTTTGTTCAGCCTCACTTTCTATTGATGGAAAGGTTATTGTAAATGAAGAGAGTCATCAAGGACAGTCACATGCCTCCTTATTGGGTGTTTTTGTAAGTGATATAATGGATTATGTCAGACAGAACAGCCTTACAATAGATGCCATAGCAGTGAGTAGCGGCCCCGGCTCTTATACCGGACTAAGAATTGGAGTTTCCGAAGCAAAAGGTTTGAGCTATGGTTTGGGAATACCAATGATTGCTATACCCACAGCTCAAATAATGGCTTCGATGATGATTGGTAAAATCAATAACGACTATTGGCTTTGTCCTATGATTGATGCTAGGCGAATGGAGGTGTATTCTACAATCTTCGATCAATCATTAAATCAAATACGCAAAACATCGGCTGATATTATCGACGACAACAGTTATAAAGAGCTGCTAAATAAAAATAAAATAGCATTTTTTGGAAGTGGAGCAGAGAAATGTAAAAATGTTCTCACTCACTCAAATGCATTATTTATAGAAAACATCGATCCTTTGGCTTCGGGAATGGTTCTGTTAGCCGAAAAAGCATTTGAAAACAAAGAGTTTGTAGACAGTGCCTATTTCGAGCCCTTTTACCTTAAAGAATTTGTGGCAACTGTACCAAAAAATAAAATTATTAACATTAAAAATTGAAAACTATGGATTCATTATTAAAAGTCAAAGCAATACCAAATGGACCACTACAGGTGACAGGCATGTTCGAAATTATGAAACCGGATGGAGAAACCGAACAACGTGAAGGCACTACTTACCTTTGCCGTTGTGGACATTCAAACAAAAAACCATACTGCGATGGTGCACATCGCAAAAACGAATTTCAGGGATAATACAATAATTACTCCTAACCGTTATTTTCATTAAGGGGCTAACCGATGCATGGTCCATCCCTCTTCTGTTTTGTAATATACAATCCGATCATGCATCCGGTTGGGTCTGCCCTGCCAAAACTCAACTGTATAAGGTTTTACAATATAACCACCCCAGTGATTTGGACGATGTACAGGTATGTCTTCAAACTGAATTTCTATCTCTTCTTCCAACTTTTCAAGCTCGTCTCTATCCTTAACTATTTTACTTTGAGGAGATGCCCAAGCACCAACTTTAGCACTCTCAGGTCTTAAATAAAAATATTCATCCGAATCCTTTTCAGGTAACTTCTCCACGTTGCCCTCAACCCTAACCTGACGTTCAATATAATGCCAATCAAAAACCAATGCTGCAAACGGATTATCGTTAAGCTCTTTGCCTTTTCGACTCATATAATTAGTAAAAAACACAAAACCTTCATCGTTCACCTCTTTAAGTAAAATCACTCTTGCCGAGGGTCTGCCATCAACAGTCGCACTTGCAACTGTCATGGCATTAGGCTCAATAATATTTGCAGCAATAGCCTCATCCAACCATATTCCGAATTCTTGAATAGGATCAGCACTCATTTGCTTTTCATTTAAACTACCGCCCTTATATTCCTGACGCATTTTATGTAAGTTATCCATAAGCTAATTATTTTTACACAAAAGCAAATATAAGTGTATAAGAGCATTTATTACAACTTTTGAGTGGTTAATTATGCGTAAAACATCCTTTTTACTTATCTTCGTGCATATATTTCATTAGTAATGATAAAAGCAGAAAAGATATTTAAAAGTTTTGGAGACCTTCAGGTACTTAAGGGGATCGACCTTAATGTAGGCAAAGGCGAGATTGTTTCAATTGTTGGTCCAAGCGGTGCCGGCAAAACCACACTTCTGATGATAATGGGAACACTAGAGAAAGCAGATTCCGGTAAAATCTATATAGATAATAGCGAGCTTAGCCGAATGAATGAAAAGAAACTTTCCGATTTTCGAAATAAGAATATTGGCTTTGTATTTCAATTTCATCAATTATTGCCTGAGTTTACAGCACTCGAAAATGTGATGATACCGGCATTGATTGGTCGTACAAAACATACAGAAGCCGAAGATCGCGCCAGAGAGCTATTGAATATGATGGGGCTGACAGAGCGTACAAGTCATAAACCTGCCGAACTTTCGGGAGGTGAAAAGCAGCGAGTTGCAGTGGCCAGGGCATTAATAAACAATCCCGCAGTAGTCTTTGCCGATGAGCCTTCGGGTAGTCTCGATACAGATAATAAAGAGGATCTGCATCACCTCTTTTTCGACTTGCGCGACAAGCTAAATCAAACGTTTGTAATTGTTACGCACGACGAGCAACTGGCCTCAATTACAGACCGCACAATTCATATGATCGACGGAGAAATAACTGACAACTAATAACTGATTAACAGATAATTGAAAATGAAAGGAAAATTATTACTTATGGCAATTATTTTAGGAGGAAGTTTGATGTCTTGCAACCATGCAAATCAGTCAACAGCATCCAAAGAGAAAGATATGACCGAGATCATTGGTAAAGCAAACCCGGTCATAGAGAATGGTATAATGACTCCCGAAGTGCTTTACAGTTTCGGGAGAATTGGAGGGATGGAGGTGTCTCCCGACAAATCACATATTCTTTATCAAGTTACCTATGTGAGTATCCCTCAAAATAAAACCAACTCCGAGCTGTTTATAATGAAGAGCGATGGGAGTGATAAAAAACAACTCACAATTACCGGTAAGAATGAGAGTAATCCAACCTGGATCGATAACGGTAAAAAGATTGCTTTCCTTAGCAACGAAACAGGAACAAGTCAGATATGGACCATCAATCCTGATGGTGGAGGGATGACTCAAATATCTAATGTGGAAGGCGGTATTGAAGGCTTTAGCTTCTCACCTGACGGTAAAAAAGTCCTGTTTGTAAAGAGCATTAAAAGTATAGAAACTGCAGCGGATAAATACTCCGACCTCCCAAATGCAACCGGTCGAATAGTTGACGATTTAATGTACAAACACTGGGATCATTGGATAGAAACAATTCCTCATCCTTTTGTTGGAGATCTCTCAGGCAATAAACTATCCAACGTAAAGGATCTGTTGGAAGGCGAACCATACGAATCGCCCCTTGCACCCTTTGGGGGTATGGAACAGCTTGCGTGGAGCCCCGATAGCAAAACCATAGCATACACATCGCGCAAAAAAACAGGTAAAGAATATTCGGTGTCAACCAATTCGGATATCTATACTTATGAACTTGAAACAGATCAGACTAAAAATATGACCGATGGAATGATGGGATATGATGTTAATCCTCAGTTTTCGCCTGATGGAACTATGCTAGCATGGCAAAGTATGGAGCGCGACGGTTATGAGGCTGATAAAAACCGACTCTTTATCATGGATCTGAATACTGGTCAGAAGACAGACCTGACCGAAGATTATGATAATAATTGTGACGGTTTTATTTGGGGTAATGATAATAGCACCATATATATGGTGTCATCAGCAATGGGGACAACCCAAATTTATAAAGTTAATACAGGTACAAAAGAGATAAATCCTGTTACTGAAGGAAGGCACAACTACATGTCACTAGCATTAGGTGATGGAACTCTGATAGCTTCAAGGCAATCGATGATTCAGCCAACCGAAATATTTAGTATTGATATTAACACCGGAGATGCTATAAACCTTACTGAGGAGAATAAGCATATACTCGATCAGCTTCAAATGGGTGAAGTAGAGGAGAGGTGGATTGAAACAACGGATGGTAAGCAGATGCTCACTTGGGTAGTTTATCCGCCAAACTTCGATCCTAATAAACAATATCCCGCGTTACTATACTGTCAGGGAGGGCCACAAAACACACTCGATCAATACTGGTCGTACCGCTGGAACAAACAGATTATGGCAGCCAATGGATATATAATTGTAGCACCAAACAGACGAGGAGTTCCAGGATTTGGTCAGGAGTGGCTTGAACAGATTAGTGGTGATTGGGGCGGACAAAATATGCAGGACTATTTCTCAGCAATAGATGCACTATCCAAAGAACCGTTTGTTGATGAAAACCGACTGGGAGCAACCGGTGCCAGCTACGGTGGATTCTCTGTATATTGGTTGGCCGGTAATCACAACAAGCGCTTTAAGGCTTTTTTCTCTCATGCAGGTATCTTTAATTTCGACTCTCAATACCTCGAAACAGAAGAACTTTTCTTTGCAAACTGGGATATGGGCGGAGCATACTGGGATAAATCAAACCCTATTGCACAAAAAACTTATGCCAATTCACCACATCTTTTTGTGAAAAATTGGGATACCCCAATAATGATATCACATGGCGAGTATGATTATCGTATTCTTGCATCTCAGGGGATGATGGCATTCAATGCAGCACAACTACTAGATATCCCGTCACGCATGCTTATTTATCCTGATGAAAATCACTGGATAATGAAACCGCAGAATGGAGTGCTTTTCCAGCGAGAGTTCTTCCGCTGGTTTGATGAGTGGTTGAAATAATATGAACGGTTAAAATGAATTGATTTGAAAATAAAGAAGAATATTATTTTCTTCAAAAATTATTCACAAAAAGTTTTGCTATTCTGAAAATATCTGTATCTTTGCACTCGCTATTGAAACCAGCACTAATAGGAAGTAGAGACTCCCGGATAAAAAGTGCAGATAAAAACAGAATAGCAAAACAAACGGTGTGGTAGTTCAGTTGGTTAGAATACCTGCCTGTCACGCAGGGGGTCGCGGGTTCGAGTCCCGTCCATACCGCCAAAACGACTGACAAATAGTCGATTACAAAGACAAGAAGCCTGTAAAGTAGCACTTTACGGGCTTTTTTCATATCTTCTTAGGACATACCTAAGTCATTGAAAAGCCAAAGTCGGACAGAGTTCCGTT
>JBFLFV010000016.1:0-40118 GCA_041859795.1 Fermentimonas sp. | reverse complement strand
GGAATGGCCTCAACTCGCAAACTTTGAGGGATTTGATTCTGATATAGCGGAAGCTTTTAGAATTAAGAGTATTCCTTTTGGGCTTATTGTAAATAAAGAAGGTACAATACTTCATATAGGGGGTAGTATGATGTTGAAATTATTTGTCGAAAGTAAATTAAATTAATAATGAAGTATCGATTAATTTTGAAACAGGTTTATGTGGCATAGGATGGTGTATTGAGTATTTATTGAGTGATAAAGAGATAAGTGACGTAGTGACTAATTTTACCGTTAGATTAATTAGTTAAGAATGGATAGAGAAAATGGATTTTTGATAGCACTTGTTCCAAATTAAGTCTCTATATTTGACAAAACAACTAAATGTTTTAAAATGAATATTATGAAACACAATATACCCTTTATTTCTTAATATTATTATTTAATAATTTGTTGAAATATGAAACAATATACCACACTGTTTCTCATCCTGTTTTGCTGTCTGATTAATTCTTTTGAGATAAAAGGACAGAATGGATATAACGGTTTGATTTGTGCCAGTAATATCGGTCGATTTGTGCCAGTATTTTCGGTTCAAACCGTGCCACTTTTCACGGTTCGATTTGTGCCACTTTGAAAAGATCAAGTTATCTTGTCCCCAAAAAAAGGATACGATATGGCAAATAAACTTGATCCAATGGATATAAAACAAATTTTAGTTTTGCTTAAAGACGGTTTTAGTAACCGCGGTATTGGTGCGATACTGGGTATATCTCGTAATACTGTTAATAATTACGTTAAGCAGTTTAACTCAAGTGGCTACAGTATTGGTGAGCTGTTAAACTTTGATGAGAGCCGATTAAACGAACTTTTTACCAGTAAAACCACCATTGATGTCTCACGTCATGATGATTTAATGCTCTATTTAGAGCATATCAATGCAGCTCGCAGTCATCCCGGTTTCACGTTTCAGTATCATTACAATGATTATGCTGCCAATGTGATCAATCCATACAGCTACACTCAGTTTATGGAACACTTTCATCGTAAATACATGAGGGTTAAAGGTTCCATGAAACTTGAGCATATTGCAGGTCACGAGATGTTTGTTGACTTTGCAGGCAAGAAGCTGGAGATAGTAGATAAAGATACGGGTGAGATTAAACCGGTTGAAGTCTTCGTGTCAATATTACCTTGCAGTCAATATACATATGTGGAAGCTTGTAGTAGTCAGAATCGAAATGACTTTATTAGTTGTTGCAAAAATGCATTGCACTTCTATGGTGGTGCTCCAAAGGCAATCGTATCGGATAACCTCAAGTCAGCTGTTACTAGAGCAAGCAAGCATGAACCTGTCATTAATCGCATCTTCAAGGATTTTGCCAATCATTATGGTTGTGTCATTAACCCCACAAGAGTGTATGCTCCACAGGATAAGGCATTGGTAGAAAATGCAGTGCATCTCACATATCAAAGGATATATTACCCTCTGCGCGAGATGACCTTCTTCTCAATAGAAGATCTAAACAGAGAGATTAGGCGATTGCTTACCGAGTACAATAAACTATTATTTAAGCGCAAAGAAGCCAGCAGACTGGAGCTTTTTCAGACCATTGAGCGTGGTTACCTTAAACCATTACCCGTAGAACAGTACCGGATAAAGGATTACCGCAGGACAAAGGTTCAGAAAATGGGGTATGTCTATTTTTCACCCGATAAGAGTTATTATAGCGTGCCATATCGTTATATAGGTAAGCATACACAAATACATTATACACAGAAGCACATTGAGGTCTATCATAATCATCAGCGTATAGCTATACATCAAAGGAACTACACCAGAGGAAGCTATAATACTAACTCAGACCATCTGAGCAGTACACACCGGTCATACTTGGATTGGAATCCTGATTACTTTAAAAATAAAGCGGCAGCACACGGTGAACATGTTGTCAGTTGTGTAGAGCATATACTTGCATCTGTAGATTATCCCGAGATAGGATATAAGCGTGCAGTAGGCCTTTTACAACTCCATAAGGCATATGGCTCGGGCAGATTAAACAAAGCTTGTGAGATGGCCTTAAAGGCAGAGATTCCATCATATATGAGAATCAAGAACATCCTGAAAAACAATATGGACAAGGCTTCACTTTTTTATAATGAATCCAATAATATGCCGTCACATATACCGCATCATCAGAATACAAGAGGAGCATCATCCTATAGTTAAACTCATTAATCAATTACAAAACCATCAAAATGAATAACAATCAAACAATCGAAAGATTAAAGCTAATGAGGCTCGGAGCCATGGCTTCACTACATCATCAGCACATCCAGGACAACCGGTTAGAGAAAGTGACTGCTGATGAATACCTGGCACTGCTTACTGATCACCAGTGGGAAGAGCGGCTGAACAATAAAATAGAACGTCTGATTAAGCAGGCTGGTTTTAGAGAGCAAGCAAGTGTAGCAGATGTTGAATATACTCAGCAACGTATCCATCCGAGCAACTACACCTTATTTTCCCAAAATTCTCTGTGATTTTCTATTTTTTTAGGATCAATAATATGAGGCAAAAGTTCATGTATTTTGTTTGCGGGGTAATCAGCAATATTTGCCAGGACATAAACCATCCACTTTTTAGGATTGATGTTGTTTAATTTGCAGCAAGAAAAGAAACTGTAGAACATTGCCGAACGTTCCGCTCCATTGTGTGAGCCAGCAAAAAGATAATCCTTTCTTCCAAGTGCAATCGGTCGTATTTTATTTTCTATAAGATTGTTATCTATCTGTAAATTGCCCTCATATAAATAATTCTGCAGACTAGACCACAGACTGGTACTGTAAGCAATAGCTTTACCTGTTTTTGATGTCGGTAGAACAAGATTTCTTTTATGTCCTAAATATTTTCCAAGTGCATTAATAATTGGCAGGGCTTCGTTGAGTCTAAGCTCTTTCGTTTCACGTGCTGATAGCTCTTTTGTTTTCCTCTCAATGCTGTACAGCTTTTGTATTTCTAAAAGGACATGCTCTGCTATTTCTTTATTATTATCTAAAGCATGTTCAAACTTTCTTCTTACATGCGCCCAACATGCAAGATGGATAACCCTATCATTTGCATAATATTGTTTATAAACCTGGTATCCATCGGTTTGGAGATACCCATTGTAGTGATCAAGAAATGCGCGAGGGGCCTCAGCTCCTCTTCCTTTTTGATAATCAAAAACTACGGCACCTGCAAGCGGCGCATAATAAGCCCAATAATAGCCTAAATGCGTTTTGCCTTTTTTGTTTTTATCTAAAACTTTAGTGGTGGTTTCATCGGCCTGCAAATAAGTTTGTGATTTTACTTCTTGTGCAAGCCTCTGGTAAAGAGGTTTAAATAACTTTCCAAGATGTGCTATCCAAGAATCAATGGTAGAAGCTGCTATTTCAATATCAGATCGGTTAAATATTTGTCTTTGACGATAAATAGGAAGATGGTCTATATATTTATTGATTGCAATTGCACCTAAAAGACTATTTCCTGCCAAACATTTAGGGATGGGGCGTGAAGGAAGTTCTGCTATTACAACATTCTTATTATCAGAAGCTAATTCCAGTGATTGATTTTCTTCTTTAACTGCATACTTAGGGCGAACAATGACTAGTTTAAAAAACTTCTCTGGAGTATATTCTAATATTTCGGTACGTTCTTCTCCAATTTTAATTAAACCCGAAGTATCTTCTTCTGGTTCGATTATATGCTCTATTACTGGGAGATTTTCAGGAAGTTTGTTTCTGCCTTGATGTTTTTTGGGCTTTTCTCGCTCGTAAGTAATAATTTCCTTTACAGGAGTTTGTTCCTGCTTTTGCTCCTGTGTAGCATACTCTTCAAAGGGAATCACTCCTTGAGCAGAATCAACTTTTTCAAAACGCTCGCGTTTGCTACCAAACAGCATGCGTCTTAACTGAGCTATTAAATACTTTTGCTCTTGTATTTCTAATTTTTGCTGCTCAAGTTCTGACTCTTGTTTGTGTAGTTCTGAACCTTGTTTTTTCAGCCTTGAATTTTGCTTATTAATAAACTCAATAAGCTCTGTCTTCGACATATTTTCAAGTGCTGTTTCCATACACCAAAGATACGCATAAAACCCTTATGGAGCAAGGGTTTTAGCACAAAAAATAAGTGTTATTTTGCATGGAAGTATCGTTTTCTTTTCTTGGTTTTTTCAAAGTCTATTCCATGTAAAATCATGAATAACTCTTGTTTTGAGAGTTCGCTGTTAGGAGCTTTTATCCTTGCTGTTGGTCGCCGGTAACTCCCTTTTTCCAACCGTTTATAAAACAAGGAAAAACCATCTGAATCCCATCGTAATATCTTTATTAGATTCCTATTTTTATTCATAAATACAAAGAGATATCCCGATAGCGGATCCATCTGCATTTCATTACTAACCAAACCTGATAAACTATCAAAGCCCTTACGCATATCTGTTGCTTGAGCATATATGAAAACCTTGGGAGCTTGATCAAATCCAAATAAACTCATTCGAATACTGTTATTTTAATACCTCCAGGCGATTCTATTTCTAATACTTTACGCACCTTAGCTTCCTCGATAGGGAAAAGATTCACTTCTTTAAAATTATTGCTCTCTCCCAATTCCTTTGATTGACTCTCAGCTTTATATTTTCTATACCAGTAATCGAACTTGTTTATATCATATTGCTTACTCTTCACAAAATCTTTTTTCTTCATTCCAGAGGTCAACCAAGCTTTTACATCTTGATACATTTGTTCTTGCATATCCATGTTTTTTTTAATGGCAAAGTTCATGAAATGAGGTGGAGCATACAAGATGTAGTTGGTCGGAGGGATACACTATGAACTGTCAAATCAAAGAAAAGGAGGTAACTTGAAAATATCAAAGTACCCGCCTTACCACTTTTATTTTTCTACTCGTGATATGGCTCGCATAGGTTACTTAATGCTACGAGAAGGCAAATGGAATGACAATCAGGTTGTTTCTCGGTCATGGGTGGATGAAATTGTAAGCGTAGTTACTCCTTTTGAAGAAATGAATCCACTTGAACGAAGGACTGTTTTTGAATATGGTTATATGTGGTGGTTGTTTAAAATAGATGATAATCCCGCATTCAAAGGTGCTTACACTGCCCGAGGGGCAATGGGTCAATATATTACTGTTCTACCTGCATTGGATATGGTAATTGCTCATAAAACAGACTCCGTATATGAAAGACGTACAACATGGGATCAGTATTACAAGCTTTTAAATATGATTATAAATGCAAAAAATTAATACTGTCTCGATTCATAGTCGCGATTATTGATAATCATTAATTGCTTTTTAGATATAGTTTTATTTAGTAAAGTGAAGTAGATTAGTATTGTATCTTTGATTGTGTATTTGCTATAAGGAACTATATGTTTTTTTAAACTTTAACCAAGTTGTTTATATAAGATTGTTAAAAGGTGAAAAGTTGCTGTAAAGCTATGTTTTACAGCGACTTTTTAATTTATAGCTGCTCAATAGTTTTTTGAGCCTTACCTATTGTAATCGTAAAATCCTTTTCCTGTTTTTCTTCCTAATAATTTAGCTCTAACCATTTTGCGCATCAATGGATGTGGTCGGTATTTGTCATCTCCAAACTCGTTATGCAGCACTTCCATAATGGCAAGACAAACGTCAAGGCCAATTAAGTCGGCCAATGCCAGTGGTCCCATGGGATGACTGGCTCCAAGCTTCATGGCTGTATCAATCTCCTCTTTTGTTGCAGCTCCATCGGCAAGAGTTGCAATGCCTTCGTTAATCATAGGTATTAGAAGCCTGTTTACAACAAATCCGGGTGATTCGTTTACTGTTACAGCTGTTTTGCCAATTTCCTCAGTTAAATTTAGAACTACATTATAAACATTTTCATTGGTGTGCTGCCCTTTAATAACTTCAACAAGTTTCATAATAGGTACAGGATTAAAGAAGTGCATTCCAATTACCATTTCCGGTCGATTTGTAACCATGCTGAGCTCAGTTATTGAGAAAGACGAGGTGTTTGTCGCGAAGATTGATTCGGGCTTGCAAATCTCGTCTAATTGCCTCAGGGTTTCCTTCTTCAACTCTATATCTTCAGCAATTGCCTCTATTATTAGATCACTATCTTTTATATCATCAAATGATAGGGTTGTATGAATTTTAGATACTATTTCATCTTTTTTATCTTCAGTTATCTTTTCTCTGTCAACAAGTCGTTTAAGGCCACTTTCAATTTTGTTTACGGCTCTGTCTATAGATGCTTGTGAACGTCCTTTCATCCATATTTCAATACCTGCTTGTGCAATTGTTTGCACAATTCCTCCACCCATTGTTCCGGTTCCTACAACACATATTTTCATTTTATTTTAATTTTAAAAGGTTCTTTAAATATTTTTCTGCTTACTGATCTATTATTTTCCCTGGAAGGTGATTTTCTCCTTTTTTAGGAAGGATTTCATTCCTTGCTTTTGATCCTCTGTTTCAAAACAGAGAGAAAATAGTTTTGTCTCATTGTCAGCACCCTTTTCACTGCCAATCTCAACTCCTTTATTTATAGCCTCTTTTGCATATTGTACCGCTATTGGTGCTTGAGCAGCAATAGCTTTTGCCAATGACATTGCTACATTATTGAGCTCTTCATGCTTTACAGTTCTGTTGACAAGTCCAACTCTCAATGCTTCATCTGCTCTGATGTACTGACCGGTATATATCATCTCTTTTGCAATACCTTCACCAACTAATCTAGGCAATCTTTGTGTACCACTGAAGCCGGGAGTAATGCCAAGGCCGACTTCAGGCTGACCAAATTTTGCTTTCTCCGATGCAATTCTAATATCACAAGCAATTGCTAATTCACAACCTCCACCTAATGCGAAGCCATTAACAGCAGCTATAACCGGTTGTGGAAGTTTTTCAATTTTCATAAATACCGAATTGCCAAGTTGTCCGAACGCTTTTGCCTCTTCAGGTGTGAAATTACTCATTTCAGAGATGTCGGCACCGGCCACGAATGAGCGCTCGGTGCCTGTTATTATGACTACCCTGATATCTTTGGTTTCACTTGCAAAAATTAAAACATTGTCCAGCTCCTTAAGCATCTCAGTGTTTAACGCATTAAGAGATTTGGGGTTGTTTATCTGTATAGTGAAAATGTTCTCCTTTAAGTTTATTTTCAGATATTTGTAATTTCTATCCATTATAAAAGTTCTTTGTTTCTTAATTTCTGCAATTTGGAAGTCAAAAGAGGTACAATTTGCTTGATATCACCAACTATAGCTAAATCTGCAACATTCATCATAGGTGCATATTTGTCTTTATTTATAGCTATGATATATTCCGATTCCTCCATACCTGCAAGATGTTGAATGGCTCCTGAAATTCCTAGTGCTAAGTAGATATCGGGGCGCACTGTTTTACCTGTCTGTCCCACCTGACGTTCATGTGGAACAAGTCCTGCATCTACCATTGCACGTGATGCAGAAACTTCGGCGTTTAGGACCTCTGCAAGTTCACTTAGACTTTCAAAGCCTTCTACACAGCCAACTCCACGACCACCCGAAACAAGTATGTTGGCTTCGGTGATGTCTACTTTTCTTTTCTCTTCTTTCACACTCTTAAGAATTTTCACCTTAAATTCAGAGCGATCAAAGGGAATTGTTAAGCATTCAAATTCACCTGTGTGATTAATATTCTTTTCAGGAGTACGCATTACACCGGGCCGCACAGTTGACATTTGCGGACGATGTTCCCGGCAGACAATAGTTGCCATAAGATTTCCGCCAAATGCAGGACGTGTCATCATAAACTCACCCTCTTCCGATATGTCCAGACTTGTACAGTCGGCCGTTAGTCCGGTATTCACTCTAGCAGATACGCGGGGGCCAAGGTCTCTTCCAATTGTTGTTGCACCAATAAGAAATATTGATGGTTTTCTTTCATTAATAATATGAGTAATTGTCTGTGTGTATGGCTCGGTAAGATATTCTTTAAGGGACTCATCATCTACATACAAAACACGGTCGGCTCCATATGCAAATAGGTCTTTTGCCTGGTCTTCTATGTTGTGTCCGGGTACAACTGCTACTACTTGTTCACCAAGTTTATCGGCAAGCTCGCGCGCTTTTCCCAGAAGTTCAAGTGCTATCTTCTGAATATGGTCTTCACGCTGTTCGGCAAAGACATAAACATCTTTATATATATCTAAATTTTGCTCTTTCATATTAAATAATATATTTTTCTTTCAGTTTCTCAATTATGATATCAACTGCTTCTTCTGTAGAAGCATCAACAAGTTGACCACTTGGTTTCACTCCTTTTGTGAATGATTTAATCACCCTTGTGGGAGAGCCTTTTAAACCCAGTTTAGTTTCATCAACATCAATTTTATCAGCTCCCCAAAGATTAACATCACGCTCGTATGATTCAATTATTCCTCTTACAGTCATGTAATGATTATAACCGGGGTTTGTTAAAGCAGTTATCATGCAGGGTGTTTGCAGCTCTAGAATCTGATATCCCTCCTCGGTGGATTTATGAACAGTAACTTTTCCGTCCCTGTCTACATCAAGCGACTGAACGTATGTTACCTGAGGAATTCCAAGATGTTCGGCAACTTGAGGCCCTACTTGTGCAGTGTCCCCATCTATTGCCTGTCTGCCTGTTATTACTATATCATAATCTATTGTTCGAATGGCTCCTGCCAATGCTGTTGAGGTTGCAAGAGTATCGGCGCCGCCAAACTTCCTGTCGGAAAGATGAATTGCATCATCAGCTCCCATTGCGTAAGCTTCGCGCAGTATATCATCGGCTTGCAATGGTCCCATAGTGATCACGGTAATGTGAGCTCCATATTTCTCTTTTAGCAGTAGTGCCATTTCCAATCCTCCCTTATCATCAGGATTCATAATGCTGGGCACTCCCTCTCTGATCAAGGTGCCTTTTACAGGATCTAGTTTTATCTCTGTTGTATCCGGTACCTGTTTTATACAAACTACTATATTTAAATTCATGTTTTCTTTATTTTAAAAGTTGTGCTGCAATAACCATCCTCATTACTTCGGAAGTACCCTCATATATTTCGGTGATTTTAGCATCTCTCATCATTCTTTCTACAGGATATTCGCGTGTATAGCCATAACCGCCGTGAAACTGAACCGCTTTGACTGTCATTTCCATAGCTGTCTCTGAAGCAAATAGTTTTGCTTGAGCTGCATCTACCGAGTAGGGCATTTTCTGATCTTTCTTATATGCAGCCGAGCGAATCAATAGTCGTGATGCCTGAATTTTAGTTTCTAGATCCGCTAACTGAAATTGTGTGTTTTGAAATTTAGAGATTGATCGTCCAAACTGCGTTCTTTCGTTTACATACTTAACAGTTTCATCCATAGCACCCTGTGCAATACCCAATGCTTGTGAAGCTATTCCAATTCTACCTCCGTCAAGAGTTTTCATTGCAATTCCAAATCCACGTCCCTCTTTACCAAGTAAATTCTCTTTTGGCACTTTGCAGTTTTCGAAAACCAGTTCGCATGTTGCAGAACCGCGTATTCCCATCTTTTTCTCTTTTTTTCCTATCGAAAAGCCGGGGTAGTCTCTCTCAACAATAAATGCTGAAATACCTCTGTTACCTTGAGATTTGTCAGTCATAGCCATAATTATATATATATGGGCATATTCAGCATTTGTTATAAAGATTTTTGTGCCGTTTAATATATAATTATCTCCGTCAAGAACGGCAGTTGTTTGTTGTGATGATGCATCCGTGCCGGCATTAGGTTCGGTAAGTCCGAATGCTCCAATCCATTTACCACTGCAAAGGTTGGGTAGATATTTATTTCTCTGCTCTTCTGTTCCGAGCTCATATATTGGAGCCACACAAAGCGATGTGTGTGCCGAAAGTACTACACCGGTTGTTGCGCATGTACGCGAAAGTTCTTCAACCGCCATTGAGTACATTATATTGTTGCCACCTGCTCCTCCATATTTTACAGGTACAGGGATTCCCATCATTCCCAGTTTTCCCATTTTTTCAACTGTTTCAAGAGGAAAGCGTTCCTCTTCATCAATTTCGGCGGCTAGAGGTTTTACAACATTGTCGGAAAACTCTCTGAGCATCTGCTGAAGCAGCTTTTCTGTTTTTGAAAGTGAAAAATCCATATTCTCTTTTTTAATAATTCATTGACTTAAGGTTGTTGCTAAAAATAAGAGTTGCATCGGTTGCCGCAATAATATCCTCTTTGGTAAACTCAGGATTAATTTCGGTTACTAATAGTCCGTTTTCGGTCACCATTATGACACACATCTCTGTAATGATCATATCAACTTCACCCTTTGCTGTTAGCGGGAAGGTGCATTTTTTCATGATTTTAGGATTTCCTCTGGCAGTATGTGTCATAGCAACAATTACTTTCTTTGTTCCGCTTACAAGGTCCATTGCACCTCCCATACCGGGTGTCATCTTCCCCGGAACATTCCAATTTGCCAGGTCACCATTTTCGTCTACCTGTAAAGCACCAAGCACACTTACGTCAACATGTCCACCTCTGATTATTGCAAATGATGTGGCGCTGTCAAAAGTGGCAGCATCTTTAGTAGGTAGGATATATTCTCCACCAGCATTTACATACAATGAGTTCTCTTCCCCTTTTTGGGGAGATTCACCTACCCCAACCATGCCATTTTCCGATTGAATTGTAACGTTTACATTTGGTTCAAGAAAATTCGGAATTAGAGTGGGTAGACCAATTCCTAAGTTAACTACATACCCGTCTTTGAGCTCTTTAGCAGTGCGCCGAGCAATAAATTCTCTGATTTGATCTTTTTCCATAGTTTGTTATTTATTAGATTTTATTTGTTCATACATTTTTTGAGCAATAAATGAAGCAACATCATCGGCATAGGTGTTCATTCCAAAGCCTGCATCGTACCCGAGTTCTTTTGCTAGCTCGTGAGTAATACGTGGACCGCCGCAGCATAGTATTACTTTATCCCTTATACCTTCTGCCTCCAACATTTCTACAAGTTCTGTCATGTTTTTTATATGTATGTCTTTTTGTGTGACAGTTTGTGAAACAAGCAGAGCGTCTGCTTTTAATTCTATTGCACGGGCAATAAACTCTTCGTTTAAGACCTGACTGCCCATATTTATTGCTTCTATCATGTCATAGCGTTCCAGTCCGAAATGACCTGCAAATCCTTTCATATTCATTATTGCATCAATCCCTACAGTGTGAGCATCAGTGCCTGTGCTGGCACCTATAACAACAATTTTTTGTCCAATCTTTTCACTTATAAAAGCATTTGTTTCCTCCATGCTCCAATTTTCTGATTCAACTTTAGGAACATGTATCTTAGTGAAATCTATACTGCCACAATAGCTCCCATAGCATACCAGGAAGGTAAAACCATTGGTGAGTTCTTTTTGATATACAACCATAGGGTCGTTGAACCCCATTTGTCGAAGTAGTTGTTTTGCCGCTTCAATTGCTTCATTGCCTGATGGAACGGGAAGAGTGAAACTGAGTTGAGTTTTCCCGTCGTTCATTGTATCGCCGTAAGGTTTTATTTTTGTCAGATCAATTGTCTGATCGAAATCTTTTTTGTCAGTCGAATATAATCCTTCGCTCATATCAATATCATTTAAATTCTTTCCAAGCTTTACCAAAGACTCCCTCATAGTGATTAGGAGTAATAAATGGATTGTAATAATGCTCGCCTCTTGGCGAAACTCCGTCTAACCCCTTACCTCCATTAACAGGTCGTTTAATGCCTCCAAAAATACCTTTTTCGAGTGCTTTGAAGAGTCCTTCTTCCTCCATTTTTTCAAGCAGTGAGATCGATTTGTTTAGTACTTCCTGGGCACGTCTTTGAATTATTCCGTCGGTTTTAAATTCAACTTCGTCGCCAATATTTCTCATATTATTGAAAATGTACTCTGCATTTTCGATTGCCAGATATCGATCGCTCATAAAAGGTGTGTGTATAGCTTCAGTTGGCATACCTAGCAACTGTATACCTTGTTTGGTCCATACTCCAACCATATTAAATAATGCATCCTGAAGGTGACCTTTGAATATATTACCTGTCATAAACTTTGTTGGAGGCATATATTTTAGTGTTGCTTTGGGGAAAATTTCTCTGATAAGCTGTGCCTGCGCAAGCTCCATAAGAAATCCGTTTTCTGTTTTTGGGTCAATTTCAAAAGCGTGCCCTAACCCCATCTGCTCTTCAGGTAGTCCGGCAATTAATGCCAGTTGTTCGTTAATAAAATCAGAGGCTAAAACCGTGTGAGCTTCTTCTACAGCATCAGATGTTGTGAGATAATTGTCCTCACCGGTATTAATTATAACTCCTGCAAATGCGTTTATTACCCGCGACATGTATTGGTCTACCAAAGTACGCTTCATATTGATATCGCGAAATAATATTCCATAAAATGCGTCGTTAAGCATTACATCGAGACCCTCTAATGCTCCCATTGCTGCAATTTCCGGCATACATAGTCCCGAGCAGTAGTTGCACAGTCTGATATATCTGCCAATCTCCTCACCCACTTCATCAAGAGCTTTACGCATAATACGAAAATTCTCCTGAGTTGCAAATGTGCCGCCAAAGCCTTCAGTTGTAGGACCATAAGGGACATAGTCGAGCAGACTCTGACCGGTTGTACGTATCACTGCAATTATATCTGCACCCTGTCGGGCAGCTGCTTGAGCCTGTACAACATCTTCATAAATATTGCCTGTTGCTACAATAACATATACATAAGGTTTACTGCCTTCCCCTAATGTTTTTATAAAATTAATGCGACGCCTGCGATTACCGGCAATTTGCTCTACATTTTTTTCAATATAAGGTTTTAGGGCTTCTGTTATTTTCTCTCTGTTTTGAGTTGGGAATGATGTGAGGTCTATATTACCTGAAGCTACTTCTTGAGCAACTTCTTGTGGTGTTTTTCCTGTTGCAATAATTGCATTGCCTATGAAGAAATATATACCATGGCCAAGCGCTCCTTTACTTTGCATTTCTTCAACTAGTATGTTTGGTAAAGGGATGTCATTCGAATTTACACCATCAATCCCTATTAGTCGGCACAATGTACGTTCTACAGATACAGTTGTGTATTTATCTACAAAAGATTGAACATCTATAGCTATTGCTTTTGCTTTACTTCGAGCATGTTCAACCTTTTTAAAATCTATTCCCAGTTTACTTTTTTGCATATATTTCTCTCTTACTTTGAATCGTTTATATAATGTTTGAACTTATCTGTCAACTCTTTGCTTACACCGATAATTTCTGAAATTCGCAAAGCTTCGTGAGGTACTTTGTCGCTATTTTCCTCTTCAACTGAATAGTCGATATAACTATTGATGTTTTGTAAATCAATTCTTGCCTCATATGATTTTTCGGTAAAGCCTTTTACACGTAATCTCCGACAATCTGTTTTGATTGAATAGTGTGTTGTTATAAGTGATCGTACGCTGTTTTCTTTTAAAAAATCTAATACGCCTGATACTATTGCACTACCTTCAACAGGATTTGTTGTTCGTGCTAGTTCATCTATAAGAACAAGCAAATTTTCTCCCGACTTTGCACGCTTAGCTATACTGTCCATTCTTAATATTTCAGAAGCAAATGAAGATAATCCGTTTAACTCATCATAATTGTCACATGCCGATATTAATACATCATCAACAGGTACTATTTCAGCATTTGCTGCAGGTACAAAAAAGCCAAACTGCAGCATTGTCTGTGCAAGAGCTACACTCATGAGTAAGACACTTTTGCCTGTCATGTTGGCGCCGGTAATGACAGTTGGTAGCGAGGGAATCTCAATATCAACAGGTTGAAATTTTTTGCCTTTAATTTCTAACTGATGACTTATTATTGGATTAAACAGGCTGATATATTTTGTTTCTTCTTCTGCAATTTCCGGTTTTGATAATCCAATTTTGATAGCCAAATTGGCCTTAGCAATAATTATATCCAGACGAGCTATTTCTAATAGAGCTATTTTTAAATTATTTGCATAGGGTGCAAGTTTTTCTGAAATCTTTCTTCTTATTTCATCTTCAAGCTCCTCTATTTCTTTTCTTAATGCTTCTATTGAGATGTTATCCCGTTTGCTGATATTAATCTTTGCTCTTAGTGCTGCCAAATCATTAGAGTATGCATCATATATATGAAAATGCGGAATCTCTTTTTTTTCAGGGTCGAGTGTGATAATTACCTCCTGTAGACAAGGAATTGAAAAAAAACTAATTTGCAGTTTTTTTGTAATCCGATTAATCTCCTTGGCTAAAATAGCGAAATGTTTTATTTCAAATAATTCAATGTCATTGATTATCATGCCGTTTTTGAGACGGTCGAATGTTGGGGTTATATGCCTAATACCTTCTAGCTTGTTTTGTAATATTGACAGTTGTGATGACATACTTTTGTCATTTATTACCACTTGAACATCTTCCACCTCTGTAAGTGTTTTCTCTATCTCCTCCTTCTTTTTAAGCCATGGTAGTGAAGATAATAATTGTCTTCCTGCCGGAGATTGAATTTCCAGCAGATCTACAATATAGCGAAACCCTCTTATATATTTGATTGCATCTTGAAATATCATGCTGTTATGAAATGTTTTTTAATTGAAATAAATCAAAAACGGGAACTCCCAAGACTTCATGCATTTTATATTGCAGCTCATTTGAGTCATAACTGAATCCGTTTGGTGCTTTAGGGTTGATAGTTACAGCAAGAAGTTGAGTGCGATATAGGCATTTAATGCTGTTCCCCTTTTTCAGGAATGAATCAAAACTTTTTGATGAAGAGAAAACCGAACTAAAATCTTTTACAATAAGATCAACTTTTTGAGGTTGAATTCGGAAATAGTCCAGAAGTCCCGAAGTTATCACACCGGGAACATAAAAGCGGGTTCCATGCTGAAAAATATTCTCTTCAGTTTTATGTAATAATAGGGCAGAAGGGATATTCAAATCTGTGATATTACCACTATTGTCAATTGCCATAATACCTCTGTCAATATGCTTAAGTCGACTATACATTTCTGATTCTACAGACTCCATGTTTATTAGTCTCAGTGCAAATTTTGTTTTATGCAATAGTTGCTTCATGTTTGCTGAAACCGAGGCACCGGTCGAGAGTATCATTGCATCTGTAATTGCAGGTGAGGCGAGACTTAACCTCGATAAGGCACCGTCAACTAGTGTTGTTTGAATCCCATATTGTTTCATGTCCCGAATTATTTTTTTTATTCCTGCAGTAGTAGCAGGCCCCGACAATATAACCTTCCCGTCAGAAACAGCCCTTGCCGTTATTAACCTGCCCAATGCAGTTTGAACTTCGCTTACATTCAAAATTTCTGATACAATTTTGCGTTCTAAATAATGTTTCTCGGATGTAACAAAAATCATTCCTTTATAAATAGTGATTTCAGGCTTTTCTGCTTTAGTTACACTATCTACTTTTTCACCATCCAAGCCAATGGATGTGACAGCTATATTTCTATTTATCGAGCAAATATTTTCCAAAACATAGTTTAAACACTCTGTCTTACCACTGTTTTTTTCTAATCCTACAAATGACACACTGTGGTATTGCAATATGTTTTTAACTATGTCCATTCCTATGATGTCGCTCAAGAAATTTTGGCTCAATTGACAAGTTGTCACCCGAAAGAAGAGCTGCAACACCTTCTTTCTTTTTTTCACAATCAATACATTGACACTCCTCTTTGTAGTCATTGGGCTCTGTATAGGTGCTTATTACACCTTCGTAATTTCTGATAACTACTCTGGCGGGTGATTGAGATATAACATATGTAGGCATAACAGGAATCTTTCCTCCGCCACCCGGTGCGTCAACAACAAATGTTGGTACTGCAAATCCTGAGGTGTGACCTCTAAGGTTTTCGATGATTTCTATACCTTTTGATACAGGTGTGCGGAAATGACTTATACCCATCGACTGATCGCAAATGTAGATGTAGTAGGGTCGAATTCTTATTTTAACCAGTTCCTGTACAAGTTTTTTCATTACATGAGTACAGTCGTTAACTCCTCGCAATAAAACAGATTGATTACCCAGAGGTACACCTGCATTGGCAAGTTTTGAACAAGCTTCGACAGATTCCGGAGTAATTTCGTTTGGATGATTAAAATGAGTGTTTAGCCAAATAGGGTGATATTTTTTTATCATATTAACGAAATCATCAGTAATTCTTTGAGGCATAACTACAGGTGTTCGTGTACCAAATCTTATAATTTCTACATGAGGAATTTCACGTAGTCGTTTAAGTACATATTCAATTTTTGAGTCGCTTAGAAGTAGAGAATCGCCACCGGATAGCAGCACATCTCTCACTTGAGGGGTTTTTGCTATATAGTCGATTCCCGCATCTATTCTGTTAGCAGGTAATGCTGCATCTTTTTGTCCGGCAAACCTTCTTCTAGTGCAATGGCGACAATACATTGCACACATATCTGTAAGTAGGAACAATACCCTGTCGGGGTACCTATGAGTTAACCCCGGTACAGGAGAATCAAAATCTTCACTCAACGGGTCCTGCAAGTCGGAAGGACTTTCGTGGAGCTCATTGACTGTTGGAATTGATTGTTTCCTTATTGGATCGTTTGGCTTACTATTGTCTATTAAACTTAAGTAATAGGGAGTAATTGCCATTCTAAGAGTTTTGAGAGATTCTCTAATCCCGCTCTCTTCAGACGGTGTGAGCTTAATATGTTTTTTAAGTTCATCTACTGTCTCAATTCTGTGTTTAACCTGCCATTTCCAATCATTCCACTTTTCATCCGGAATGTCGGGGAAAAACAGATGTCTGTTAGATTTATGATTCATTGTATATTGAGTTTAAGTTGTTGCATAAATATGCACAATCTACAGAAACTGAGAATACAGTTTGTTTATGCGTATAATTCTGTGAATATTTTACGCAGTTTTTCTGATTCACGTAGTTCCTGCAGAGTAATTTCTGCATGGCCTTTGGTATAACCATTACCAATTAGCATATTCACATCTTTACCAACCCCCTCGGCACCGAGAGCAGCTTTTGTAAAGCTTGTGGCCATAGAGAAAAAGTAAACATATCCATCTTCTTTTGTAATAAGGATGCTTGTCATTTCAGTGTCAGGTATGTTTACATTGTTAATTGTGACATCGGCAAGCTCTCCATTGGTAAGCTTCTCGATTTTTTCTAATACAGGGATTGGCTGAGTTGCATCAGCCGGGAATACTTCGTCGCAAAATCCAAGAGATTTTAGTCTTTCTGTGCTTCTTTCGGAGTGGGTGATGCCTATAACCTTACCGGTTACGCCGGCTCTTTTCTTTGCTTCGTAGCAGCATAGCATCCCCGATTTGCCTCCGGCACCAATAATAACAACTGTATCACCTGATTTAACAAGTTTGGCTGTTTGTGCAGGAGCTCCTGCCACATCCAGTGCGGAAAGTGCAAGATTTTCGGGCATATCCTCAGGTATTTTGGCATATATACCACTTTCGAAAAGAATAGCCTTGCCATCAATATCTACCTGATCAGTATCCGGACGAATTTGTTTTATTTTGTCTATTCTTAATGGTGTTAGTGAAAGTGAAACAAGTGTGGCTATTTTATCACCTACTTGAAGGTCGATTTTTCCTTTAATTGCATTTCCAATTTGCTCGACAGTACCTAAAAGCATACCTCCGGAACCTGTCCATGGATTACGGTGTTTACCCTGTTTTTCAACAATATCAAGCATTATTTCTGCAATTCTTTCATTGTTGCCTTCTGCACGTTTGTAAATATCTGTAAATGATGCAGAGTCTATATTAAGTGTTTGTACGTCAATTAGAATTTCATTGTCGTAAATCTCATCCATGTTATTGTCGATTTTATTTGCCGGTTGAGGCAATACTCCTTTTGGGTCAATTACGCGGTGAGTACCATATCTGTTACCTTTTTTCATCAGAATAGAGTTTAAATTGTTGTTTTTCGTTGATATGCTATTTATTAAGACTTAGAATTCTTCTTGCTTCTTCGGGTTTGGCTATTTCACGACCAGCGAGTTTTGCCATTTTAACTACCCTGTCTACAAGCTCTCCGTTTGATGTTGCCAATATTCCTCTTGAGAGATATAAGTTGTCTTCAAATCCAACTCTTACATGTCCGCCCATTACTATAGTTGGCATTGCCAAAGTTAATGAGTGTCTGCCTATACCTGTTGCAGTCCAAGTGGATCCCTCGGGGATATTTGTCATCATCCAAACTAAATTGCCAACTGTTGCAGGTGTGCATCCCGGAACTCCCAGTACAAAGTTGAAGTGCATTGGTGCACCGGGGACTTCTCCTTTTGCTGCCAGTCGTAATGCGGTATCCAGATGTCCCATTTCAAAACATTCGAATTCAGGTTTGATATTGTTTTCAATCATTCTCTTTCCAAATATGCGTAGCATAGGGATTGTGTTTTCAAATACTTCATCTCCAAAATTGCAAGTACCGCAATCGAGAGTAGCCATTTCAGGGTTAAGCTCGGTTGGCTGAAGTCGCTCTTCTGCAGTCATCCCTACAGCACCTCCTGTTGAGGGTATAAGTATTACATCCGGACGTGCTTTTTTAATTGCATCCATACATACTCTGAATCGCTCTTTGTCTTGAGTAGGTGTTCCATCATCTTCACGAACATGTATATGAATTATTGCTGCACCTGCATCGTATGCAGAGATTGCTTCTCGAACTATTTCGTCAACTGTATACGGTACTGCGGGATTCTGTTCTTTGGTTACTTCTGCTCCACAGATAGCAGCTGTTATAATTAGTTTTTCCATGTTATTTATGTTTTTCAGTTTTTATATAATCAAATTAGCGTCGCTGGTTTTGTTTTGGTACAACACATGTTCCGCTTGCTCGGCATACAATTATCGGTTCTTCTAAAACATCAGCTGCAGAAGGTGATATATCTGTACGTGGTTGAATTACTTTGCGCGCTTCAAAATTCATTTTTCGTGAGCTACCTCCTATTTTGGTGATTTCTCCTGTTGCTTCTATAAAATCACCTGCATAAACAGGTGCAAGAAATTCTACATTGTCATAGGCAACAAATAGCCCTTCATCTCCATCATTAATAATCAAGAGTTCAGTTGCAACATCTCCGAAAAATTGTAGCATTTTAGCACCATCTACAAGATTACCGCCATAATGTGCATCACCTGTACTCATTCTTACACGGATAATTGATTTTGTCATATTCTTATTTTTTTGGGTTTTTTAAATACAAGAAGATTTTATTATATACTGCTGCTTTTACTCTTTTACGATAAAGTCTACAAATATATGAGGAGTGTGAATAGCTTCAGGATCTAACGAGCCTGTAGTTTTAATTTCAGCTATTTCAGCAATAACTTTATCACCGGCCATTGCCATAATTGGATTAAAATTCTGTGTTGTGCCTTTGTAGATAAGGTTACCTTGTTCATCACCAATACTTGCCTTGATTAATGCGAAATCAGCATACAACGGTTTCTCGATCAGATACTCTTTATTGTCAATTGTCATCTTCTGTTTTCCCTCCTCAATTATGGTTCCTATTCCAACAGGACTTAGAACACCTCCCAGACCAGCTCCTTTTGCTCTAATGCGTTCGGCAAGAGTCCCTTGTGGTGAAAATTCAATCTCAATCTCTCCCGAGTTCATTTTGTCTCCTGAAAAACGATTAGTTCCAATATGTGAGACAATTAATCTCTTAATCTGATTATTTACAACTAGTTTCCCAATTCCGCTATCAGGAAAAGATGTGTCATTGGCTATAATGGTTAAATCTTTTACTCCTGTTTTAACCAGTTGGTCAATAATTTTAAGTGGAGATCCGTTTGATAGAAAGCCACCAATCATTAATGTCATTCCATCTTTAATCTTAGAAGCTGCTTCAGCAACTGTAATAAGTTTATTCATAGGTATATTAAGTTATTTAAAGTGAGCTTATTTTGCAAGCTAATCTGTTTTCCCTATATATATTTTAAAATTGAAATTCAAAATATACTTTTACAAAAATAATAATAAAATTGATATAAATAAAGCTAATTATCTTGAAATTAATCAATGAGATGTGTTGAATAGTAAGTCTTCGATTGCAAATTGTAAAAAAAGACGCTGTTATCGATAAAAACTATCATGATAAAAAACAATTTATCAGGGAATATGTTTTATAACATGTTTTTTTTGTATCTTTGTATTGATTTTAATGGTAAGCGAATTATTTGAAGTCATTTTAGGTTATCAATTTTTTACTGAATGGTTTCTTATAATGGAGGTTGCCGATAAATTATAAATTTTAAATTAAAAAAGAAATTATGACTATCAAAAACCAAACTAAAGAAGAGATCTTGGCCCAGATAAAGTATCTGGAGCAAAACATTTCAAACGGATCTGTTTTTTATCGTACAAATAGGTTAAACAGACTTCGTTTATTAAAATCAAATTTGCGCATAGCAGGTTGATTTTGTTTGTATGCTGTTAAAGAGTGCAGAAAGCGGGAATTGCCTGCAAGTATGCTGATGTTGGAGGCTGCCTTTAGGCGGCTTTTTTTTATATCTTTTTTTTAGTTTACTCCACAATCTAAATAGGTTTTTGATTACCTTTGTTGTCGCTATTAATTAGCAAAAACTAATAGGATATTTATGGATTTATTATCAAATAGGTTATCATCTTTGTCGCCTTCAGAAACTTTTGCAATGGCGCAAAAAAGCAATGAACTTAAATCTAAGGGAGTTGATGTTATTAATATGAGTGTTGGTGAACCTGACTTCTTAACTCCCGATCATATCAAAGATGCCGCAAAGAATGCAATAGAAGAAAACTTCTCATTTTATTCGCCTGTAGCAGGATTTGCTGATCTGAAAATAGCAATATGTGATAAGCTTAAAAAAGAAAATAATATTGAGTATAAGCCGGCACAAATTGTTGTTTCGAGTGGTGCAAAACAATCGATTTGCAATGCCATCCTCTCGATTATTGATAAGGGTGATGAAGTAATTATACCATCTCCATATTGGGTGAGTTACCCCGAGATGGTGAAGTTGGCCGAGGGTAAATCTGTTTTTATTTATGCAGGTATTGAACAAAATTTTAAGATTTCTCCTAAACAACTTGAAGAGTCAATTTCTCCTAGAACTAAAGCTTTTATTCTGTGTTCTCCTTCAAATCCAACAGGAAGTGTTTATACAAAAGATGAACTTAAAGCATTGGAGGAAGTGCTTGTAAAGCATAGTGATATATTTATTATTGCTGATGAGATTTATGAGCACATAAACTATATTGGACAACATGAGTCAATTGCGCAGTTTGCTTCCATTCGTGATCGCGTGATTATAGTAAATGGAGTTTCCAAAGGTTATGCAATGACAGGCTGGCGAATTGGATGGATTGCTGCTCCGGAATGGGTTGCCTCTGCATGCAATTTGTTACAAGGACAGTATACTTCCGGTGCATCATCAATTTCTCAAAGAGCTGCTTTAGCTGCGTATACAGGAGATCAATCATGCGTTAAAGAGATGCGCGTTGCTTTCGAAAGGCGTCGCAATCTCATTGTAAAACTGTTGAGTGAAATTCCTGGGCTAAACATTAATAATCCTATGGGTGCTTTCTATATTTTCCCCGAATGCAAAAATTATTTGGGGAAAATTTTTAAAGGTAAGTTAATTGAGACCTCTACAGATCTGGCTATGTTTATTTTAGATGAAGCACATGTTGCAGTTGTAGGAGGAGACGCGTTTGGTGCACCCGGTTGTATAAGATTGTCTTATGCAACTTCTGATGAAAATATTAAAAAAGCTGTAGCGCGAATTAAAGATGCATTAGCAAAGTTATAATATTGCATCAACAACAACCGGGAAGTGATCTGAAGGAAACCTTCCGTGGTTCATATCATTCAATACTCTATACTTTTTGATGGTAATATTAGGTGTAGCCCAGATATAATCGATTCGGTCCTTTATTGGTATATCAATTTTAAAAGCATTAAAAGTTCCCTCAGTACCGTATGGAGGGTGTTCGGTTGTAAGATATGAGTCGTTGAGTACTTCCGAGTTATATATTATCTGAATTGGCTCCGAATCGGGCGTGGCATTAAAATCGCCTGTGGCAAACACTGGATATCCTTTTGCAATTTGCTCGATTCTTTCAATTAGCAACAGGGAGGAGTTTTTGCGTGCTTCCCTGCCTTCGTGATCAAAATGGGAGTTAAAGACAAAGAATTCAATATCAGAGTTTTTGTCTCTGAGCTTCACCCAAGAGCATATTCTATTGCAGCAGGTTGCATCCCATCCTAAGCTTGGTACCTCGGGAGTTTCAGAATACCAAAAATCACCTTTATCAAGTACTATAAATCGGTCTTTCTTAAATATAATAGCTGAGTGTTCTCCAGTGTCTTCCCCATCTCGCCCGGATCCTTTATAGTCATAGTTGCCCAACTCCAATATATCATCCAGTTGATGTTTAAAACCTTCTTGAATTCCAATTATATCGAAATCATGAAACCCAATTAATTCTTTTACCATTTCTTTTCTGTTAGGCCATGCATTTATTCCATCGCCCTCAAAGTCAAGCCTCAGATTGTATGATGAAATTCTTATTAAGCTGCGATTGTTGCTTTGGGCAGAAGATTTCAACTTTGATGAAAAATATAGCATTGCGAAAGTAAATGTCGCAATCAAAAATAATACTGTAAGTTTAATTGCTATTTTCATGATGGAAAAGTTATAATTTGAATGATGATAATAGGTTTTTATTTTTATATAAAAATAGGCTATATTATTATAATAGACAAAATAGTACCTTTAAAAATAGACTACTTAAAGATCTAATCGATTGTCATTTCTTAATTTATTACTACCTTTGCACATTAATTTTCAAAGGGATTAATACATTAATGATGAGTAAAAAATTTCCGGAACATAATAATTTAGACCTATCTGAAATAAATAAAGAGATATTAGGTGAATGGGATGACAAAAATATCTTTAGTAAAAGTCTGAAGATACGCGAAGGGGCACCACAGTTTGTGTTTTATGAAGGTCCTCCATCGGCAAACGGAATGCCGGGCATTCATCACGTAATTGCTAGAGCAATTAAGGATATCTTTTGTCGATATAAAACAATGAAAGGCTTTTTGGTTAACCGAAAAGCAGGGTGGGATACACACGGTTTGCCTGTTGAGCTAAGTGTAGAGAAAACACTCGGAATTACTAAAGAAGATATTGGTAAAAAGATAACAGTAGAAGAGTATAATTCAGCCTGTCGTACCGAGGTAATGAAATATACAAAAGAGTGGGAAGATCTGACACAAAAAATGGGTTACTGGGTGGATATGAGTGATCCATATCTTACATATGATAACCGATATATCGAATCTTTGTGGTATTTGCTTAAAGAGTTGTACAGTAAAGGGTTCCTTTATAAGGGATACTCTATTCAACCCTATTCTCCTGCAGCAGGTACCGGGTTGAGTACACATGAATTGAATCAGCCTGGATGTTATCGTGATGTAAAGGATACAACATGTACAGCTCAATTTAAAATTAAAAATCCACTTAAGCAGTGGACAGAGTTTGGGGAGCCATTTTTTCTAGCTTGGACAACAACTCCTTGGACTTTGCCCTCAAACGTGCTTTTAGCGGTTGGGGGGAATATTGAATATGTTGCAGTACAGACATTTAATCAATATACAGGAAGCCCAATCACAGTTGTTCTTGCCAAAAACTTACTTAATCAATATTTTTCTGAAAAAAATAGTAGTTTACCGCTTAATGAATATAAATTAGGCGATAAGAATATTCCCTATCGTATATTAGATGAAGTTTGGAAAGGTTCCGAGCTGGAAGGCATTCAATACGAACAGTTGTTCCCTTGGGTGGGGACTTCAGATAATGCCTTTAAAGTTGTAACAGGAGACTTTGTAACAACCGAAGATGGTACCGGAATTGTGCACATTGCACCCACATTTGGTGCAGATGACATGAAGGTTGGCAAGGAAAATGATGTTGAGGGATTAATGCTTGTTGATCGTGACGGTAACAAAAGACCTATGGTTGATCTTACAGGAAAATATTTTCCTATTGAAGAGCTTAATCCTGATTTTGTAAGTGAAAAGGTTAATGTTGAGCTTTACAGAGAGTTTGCAGGAAGATTTGTTAAGAATGAATATGATCAGACATTAACAGAAGGTGATGTTACACTTGATGTTGATTTATCGGTAAATCTTAAGCTTCAGAACCGAGCTTTCAGAATTGAAAAGATGGTTCATACATACCCACATTGTTGGAGAACCGATAAGCCTGTTCTGTATTATCCACTTGATAGCTGGTTTGTTCGAACAAGTGCTGCCAGGGATAAGATGATAGAGTTGAATGATACAATTAATTGGAAGCCAAAGTCGACAGGAACCGGACGTTTCGGCAAATGGCTCGAGAATTTACAGGACTGGAATCTGAGCCGAAGCAGATATTGGGGAACACCTCTTCCTATATGGCGTACTGAGGATGGCAAAGAGGAGAAGTGTATAGGTTCAGTTAAAGAGCTGTATAGTGAAATGCAGAAGGCGTTGGTTGCGGGAGTTATGACAGAGTTGCCTTGGAAGGATCTGGATTTGAACGACTATAAGGATTTAGAATATGAAAAGATAGATCTTCATCGGCCTTATGTAGATAATATTGTACTTGTTTCAGAAAGTGGCAAACCAATGCATCGCGAACTTGATCTGATTGATGTTTGGTTTGATAGTGGCGCAATGCCATTTGCACAGTTTTTCTATCCACATATTTCTGATGAGGAATTTAACAAAGTATTCCCTGCTGATTTTATTGCTGAAGGTGTAGATCAGACACGTGGATGGTTCTATACTTTACATGCAATTGCATCAATGGTTAAAGGTAGCGTGGCATTTAAAAACGTGGTATCTAACGGGCTTGTTCTTGACAAGAAAGGTTCTAAGATGTCTAAGCGTTTAGGAAATGCTATTGATCCATTTATAACTATTGAAGAATATGGAGCAGATCCGCTTCGCTGGTATATGATTACAAATGCTGCACCATGGGAAAATTTAAAGTTTGATATAGAGGGGGTTGAAGAGGCTCGAAGAAAGTTTTTTGGTACACTTTATAATACATATTCATTTTTTGTACTCTATGCTAATGTGGATGATTTCAAAAATCAGTATCCTCAAATACCGGTAGGAAGTCGTCCGGAAATTGACAGATGGATAATTTCATTATTGAACTCATTAGTAAAAGATGTTGATGAAGGATTTACTAATTACCAGCCAACAAAGGCCGGACGCGCAATTGCTGAATTTGTTAATGACAACTTAAGTAATTGGTATGTTCGTTTGAATCGTAAACGTTTCTGGGGTGGTGAAATGACAGATGATAAATTGTCAGCCTATCAAACGCTCTATGAGTGTTTAGTTACTGTTTCTAAGCTTATTGCTCCAATAACTCCGTTTTATGCTGATCGTCTTTATCTTGATTTGATTTCAGTTATTGATCAAGATGCATCTGAGTCGGTTCATTTAGTTGATTTCCCTCAGCCCAACGATTCATTAATTGATAAGTCTCTTGAAGAGAGGATGTCTCTTGCCCAGGTTGCATCATCAATAGTGTTGGCGTTAAGAAGAAAAGTTAACATTAAAGTTCGTCAACCCCTTTCCAAGTTAATGATACCTGTTGCAGATGATAATCAAAAGAAGAGCATTCAATTGGTTGAAGAGCTTATATTAAGTGAAGTTAACGTTAAGGAGATGTTATTCGTGGATTCAGCAAATGAAATATTGATCAAAAAGGCTAAGCCTGATTTCAAAAAACTGGGACCACGTTATGGTAAGATAATGAAACAGCTTGCAGTTAAAATTCAAGAACTTGAAAATAGTGATATACAAAAACTCGAAAGTAATGGCTCATTAACATTAAATGTAGATGACCAGCAAGTCATTGTCACTTTGGATGATATTGATATAATCTCGGAAGATATTCCGGGATGGTTGGTAGGAAATGAAGGAAAATTGACAGTTGCACTTGACGTAACTATTACTGAAGAACTTCAAAAAGAGGGAGTTGCGCGCGAGCTGGTTAACAGGATACAAAACCTACGTAAGTCAAAAGGATTTGAGATAACAGATCGCATAGAAATAAAGCTTTCGTCAAGTTCTGAAATAGATATAAATGCTGCAGTTACAGATAACATAGAGTATATATGCTCACAAGTTTTAGCAGATAAGTTAAGCATTGTTAGTAATACGCTTGAAGATGAAATTGAAATAAATGATATATTGCTGACAATCAGTATAGATAAAATCAGTTGAAGTATATTCAATTTATATGTATATTTGTGCAGCAATTTATATGTGAACAATTTATAATGAGGGTTGTTGTTATAAGACTCTGATCCCAAGGATGCACAGTCAAAAAATAATTTATTATGAGTAAAAAGACGAGATATTCAGCTGAGGAGTTGGAAGAATTCCGAAGTATAATTAATGAAAAATTAGAAATAGCACGACAAGAGTATGAAAATTATCGAGCAGCGGTAACAAATGCTGATGGTAACGACACTATTGATACCTCTCCAACATACAAAGTCTTGGAAGAGGGTGCTTCAACACTATCTAAAGAAGAAGCAGGAAGATTAGCCCAACGTCAAATGAAGTTTATTCAGAATTTGCAGGCAGCCCTTATAAGGATTGAAAACGGAACTTATGGCGTTTGTCGTGAAACTGGTAAACTAATACCAAAAGAGCGTCTTCGCGCTGTACCTCACGCTACACTTAGCATAGAAGCAAAATCCAAGAAGAAGAGATAAAACAGCAAAAATGGACTTTTCTGCTGAATTAATAGTGAAAATAAGTATGCGTTCTATCCTTTCTAAAAAGGATAGAACAGATAAATGTATATATGAATAGTCGGAATAAAAAAACTCTTGTTGCAATTGCAGTTGTTTTACTGGTTCTTCTCGTCGACCAGCTTTCAAAGATTTGGGTTAAAACACATATGGGGTTGTACGATACCATTCATATCACAGATTGGTTTAAAATATATTTTGTAGAAAATAACGGAATGGCTTTCGGGATAGAAGCCGGTGGAAAGCTGTTCCTATCGCTGTTTAGAATTATCGCTGTAATATTTATTCTGATTTACCTTTTCAGATTAATTAAAGAAGGTTTTAAGGTTGGATTTATTGCATGTGTAGCATTAATACTTGCAGGTGCTTCAGGAAATATCATAGATAGTCTGTTTTATGGCGTGATTTTCGAAGCTAGTCATCCCGGGCACGTGGCATCATTTGTTCCTTGGGGTGAGGGTTATACCTCACTTCTTCACGGAAAGGTTGTTGATATGCTGTATTTTCCTATCTTTAGTGGAACTTTTCCGGATTGGCTCCCATTTTTTGGAGGAGAAGATTTTCTTTTTTTTAGGTTCATTTTTAATGTTGCAGATTCATCTATAACTGTAGGTGTAATTTTGCTTTTGTTTTTCTATAGAAAAACATTATCCTTCTCATTGCTTTCAAAGTCTGAACGTGCAAAATATGAAGAAGAGCTAAAGGAAAAGGAATTACAAAAAAATGAATTGTCAGAATAGTCAAAATAGTCAGCATCGATTAAATAAAGATTGATATAGAAATATCTTAAAAGTGAAATATAAAATCGTTCCATATCTATTTTTGCTTTTAATTATAAGTTTGCTTATATCTTCTTGTCAAAACCGCCCTAAGGAGGTGTTAAATAGGAAGAAAATGGAGCAGGTTATGTATGATGTGTACATTGCTGAAGCTACCATGGAAAATGATTATCAAAACTTTAATGCTCCGGAAAAAAAAGAGATTTATATAAACGATGTGTTTGTAGCAAATGGTATAAATCAAATGCAATGGGATACATCATTGTCGTGGTATTCTGACAAGATTGACCTATACTTAAAAATGAATGACTCTGTTAAAGCTAGAATTAAGCGAGCACAAACAGCATTAAACTCCAGAATTACAGAGCAGCGTGAAATGCGAATTCATACAAACGAAAAAATTTATTCTGCGTCTTATATACCAACTTATTACCATTTTTTAATTCCTGATCGATATAATGGTGGATTTAGATTTCGTTTTGACTCAACCAACATTGCTAATGATTTTGCAGATGATGATTTATCTTTCAATTTCAAAGTTATTGGTTTTCCTCAAAAGGCATATTTTGATCTAAGCTCTATGTTGACATTAGTGTATGGAGACACTACCATTTATAGGCAAGAAAAAATTAATGAAAACCGTAAGTATTCAATTCCAATTTTAAAATTTATAACAAATGATACACTTAGACAGATACATGGATTTGTAAAATTACATAACCATTTTACTGTCTCTCCTATTATTCAATTGTATGATATGTCTTTAGGTAACAGTGCTGAAGAAGAGCCTGGAAGCACCTTAATTGAAGTACCAACTAAAAGAGTGCCTGAACCTCAAACGATAGATTCAATTATGGTTGAGTAGTTTAATCTTATGTAAAACAATTAATTATTAAAATAATATTTTATAAAACTTGACATCAAATGGAAAAGAAAAGAGTTTATACCTTTGGAAATGGCGCGGCTGAAGGCCGAGCTGATATGAAAAACCTGCTTGGTGGTAAGGGAGCCAATTTGGCTGAAATGAACCTTATCGGCGTGCCTGTACCACCTGGATTTACGATTACAACAGAAGTGTGTGCGGAGTACAATGAGCATGGCAAAGATTATGTTGTTAATCTTCTAAAGGGTGAGGTGGAGGATGCAATTGCTCAGATTGAGTCTATTACAGGTACAAAATTTGGTGATAAAGAAAATCCTCTTTTAGTATCTGTAAGATCCGGTGCACGTGCTTCGATGCCAGGAATGATGGACACAGTGTTGAATCTTGGATTGAACGATGATTCAGTTGAGGGAATTGCGAAGAAATCAGGTAATGAGAGATTTGCTTGGGATTCATATCGCCGATTTGTTCAAATGTATGGTGATGTTGTTTTAGGAATGAAGCCTGAAAGTAAGGATGATATCGATCCATTTGAAGAAATAATGGACGAAATGAAGACTTCAAAAGGTATTGAATTAGATACAGACTTTACAACTGATGATCTTAAGAATCTTGTTAAATTATTTAAGGATGCTGTTAAAAAGAGCACAGGAAGTGATTTTCCATATAGCCCATGGGATCAGTTATGGGGTTCTGTTACAGCAGTATTTAACAGCTGGATGAATGAACGTGCCATTCTATATCGCAAAATGAATAATATTCCGGTAGAATGGGGTACAGCCGTTAACGTACAAGCTATGGTATATGGTAATATGGGTAAGACATCAGGAACAGGTGTTGCTTTTACTCGTGATGCAGGAACAGGAGAAGATATTTTCAATGGAGAATATCTGATTGATGCTCAGGGTGAAGATGTTGTGTCTGGTGCAAGAACACCTCAGCAGATTACAATCGAAGGATCACGTCGATGGGCTAAATTACAAGGAATAAGTGAAGAAGAGCGTGCAGCAAACTATCCGTCTCTCGAAGAAGTACTTCCTGAATGTGCTGCTGAGTTGATTGAAGTTCAACAAAAGCTAGAAGACTATTTCAAGGATATGCAAGATCTTGAATTCACCATTCAGGACAATAAGTTGTGGATTTTGCAGACTCGTGGCGGTAAGCGCACAGGTGCAGCAATGATTAAGATAGCTATTGATATGTTGCATCAGGGTTATATTGATGAGAAAACTGTGCTACAAAGATGTGATGCTGAGAAGTTGGATGAACTTCTCCACCCTGTGTTTGATGAAAAAGCACTTGTAATGGCTAAACCAATAACATACGGCCTCCCTGCTTCTCCCGGAGCAGCTGCAGGTCAGGTAGTTTTCCATGCAGATGAAGCTGAAGAATGGAATAAAGAGGGTAAAGATGTAATCCTTTGCCGTATTGAAACTTCACCCGAAGACTTACGCGGGATGTCATCAGCTAAAGGTATTCTTACATCTAGAGGAGGTATGACTTCACACGCAGCAGTTGTTGCACGTGGTATGGGTAAATGTTGTGTTTCTGCAGCAAACAATCTATATATTGACTACAAGACACGCAAAATGACGATAAACGGAAAAGTTTTTAATGAGGGTGACTGGCTTTCACTTAATGGCTCAACCGGTAATGTTTATGAGGGACAAATTCCAACTCAAGATGCAAAGCTTGATGAAGATTTTGATGAATTGATGCAAATTGCTGAAAAATATTCAAAAATGGAAGTATGGACAAATGCAGATACTCCTCATGATGCAGAAGTTGCACGTAATTTTGGGGCAAAAGGCATTGGTTTATGTCGTACAGAACATATGTTCTTTGAAGAAGATAAAATTGTATCTATGCGCGAGATGATTTTGGCTAAAGACGAAGATGGTCGTCGCAAGGCATTAGATAAGTTGCTCCCTTTACAGAAAAAAGATTTTTATGGAATATTCAAAGCGATGGACGGACTGCCCGTAACTGTACGCTTGCTTGATCCACCACTTCACGAGTTTGTTCCTCATGACGAAAAAGGTCAGATGGAGATGGCTAAAGTTATGGGAATATCATACGAAGATATTAACGAAAGAGTTGAGAGTTTGATGGAATCAAATCCGATGTTAGGTCTTCGTGGTTGTCGTCTTGGTAACTTATATCCAGAAATTACAGAGATGCAAACACGCGCAATTATGGAGGCAGCTATTGAACTTAAGAATCAGGGAATTAGGGCAGTGCCGGAAATTATGGTTCCCCTAACAGGAATTGTATATGAATTTAAAGCTCAAAAAGATATTATAGAAAAAACTATAAAGGAAGTTTTTGCTGAAAAGAATGATTCGGTAGATTATAAGATAGGTACAATGATTGAGATTCCACGTGCTGCACTTACTGCACATAAAATAGCAAAAGAAGCAGACTTTTTCTCATTCGGAACTAACGACCTTACACAAATGACATTTGGTTACAGTCGTGATGATGTTGCTAAATTCCTTCCTATGTATGTTGACAAAGGAATTTTAAAGCATGATCCATTTGCTGTTATTGATGAAAATGGTGTTGGGCAACTTGTTAATTTGGCCGTTCAGAAAGGTCGTGAGGTTAAAGAATCACTAAAGTGTGGTATATGTGGTGAGCATGGAGGAGATCCAACTTCTGTGAAGTTCTGTCATAGTGTTGGTCTTGATTATGTTTCTTGTTCTCCTTTTAGGGTACCAATTGCACGACTAGCTGCTGCACAGGCTGCAATAGAGGCATAGTCTATTACTAATTATAAAAAACTTTAAGCAGAGGCGTCATTTTGGCGTCTCTGCATGTTTATAACTACTTTTAACTATCGGGCTGTTTGTCTGTTATATGTATTATAACTACTTTTACAACTATATTATTTAATGGTAATTGTTTTATGAAGCTTAACACAAATATATTAGTTTTACTTTTTATCCTGATCTTTACTCAGTTTTCATACTCTCAAAATAATATTATTGATGAAATAGTATGGGTAGTAGGTGATGAGGCTATTTTGAAATCTGAAGTTGAAGAATACAGAAAAGAGCTGCTTATGCAGAACCAGCGTATAGAGGGAGATCCCTATTGTTTTATTCCCGAACAATTGGCCATCCGAAAACTATTTCTTGATCAAGCGAAACTCGACAGTATCGATGTTCAGGACTCCAATATTAATAGGGAACTGGAATATTACTTAAATAATTATATTAATTCTGTTGGCTCTGTTGAGAGACTTGAGGAATATTTGGGAAAAAGTTTATCTGCAATACGTGAAGACTTGCGAGAACAAATACGAGAAGAACAGATTATCAGTGGTGTTCAACAAAAGCATTTCGGACAAATTCAGTTATCCCCATCCGAGATTCGCAATTATTATAACAATTTACCACAAGATAGTTTGCCTTTCATACCCACCACTCTCGAAGTTCAAATAATCACTGTTGAACCAGTAGTCCCGTTAGTCGAAATTGATAAAGTTAAAGCCAGACTACGTGAGTATACAGAGCAGATTAACAAAGGTGAAATTGAATTTTCTACTGTTGCTTTATTGCATTCAGAAGATCCATCCGCAATTAAAGGTGGTGAGCTTGGCTTTAGGAGTCGCTTGGAATTACTTCCGGAATTTGCTAATGTTGCATTTGCACTTAACGACCCCAAGAAAGTGTCAAATGTAGTTGAGTCAGAATATGGGTTCCATATAATTCAATTAATTGAGCGAAGAGGTGATATGGCTAACTTTCGTCACGTTTTGTTAAGGCCAAAAGTACCGCAAGAATCACTTGACACTGCACTAGTAAGATTAGATTCAATTAGAAGTGGTATTTTAAACAATAAAGTTTCGTTTGAAGAAGCAGCTACTTATCTATCTGCAGATAAAGATACTCGAAATAATAATGGTATTATGGTAAATAATACAGAAAAAAGCTCAAATGCAGGAACACCACGTTTTGGGTTAAATGAATTAAATCAGGATATTGCAAAAATTGCAGGAGAAATGAAAGCCGGTGACATGTCAGAACCATTTTTATTGATAAACGATAAAGGTCGCCAGGTTGCAGCAATTATTAAAATATCCGACAGAAATGAAGGTCATCGGGCAAATATCAATAATGATTATCAGGTTGTTAAAAGTCTGGCGGAAAATGCAAAACAGCAGAAACTAGTTGATTCCTGGCTTCAGGAAAAAATTAATAAAACCTACGTACGTATTGATCCCGGCTGGCAGAAATGCGAATTTAAATACAGTGGATGGATAAAATAATCCACTATCTTTTTGATATGAAAAAGCAGCGCTCACGATTATTGCAGAAAGGTACTCTTATCCTGACTTTTCAATTATTTATATTATCTTCGGCAGTTGCTCAGCAACCTCAATCAGAAAACGGGATTCAGATAATTGAAATGCAGCATGCCGATCTTTGGAGTAAAAGAGAGGGGTTTGAAGCGGAGATATTAACAGGAAATGTAATATTCTTTCATGAGGGGGCATTTATGTATTGTGATAGTGCCTACCTTTACCAGCAAACTAATACATTTGAAGCTTTCAGCAATGTTTTAATGGAACAGGGTGACACTATTTTTGTTTATGGTGACTACTTGCACTATGATGGTAATACTCAACTGGCACGACTTAGAGAAAATATCAGGATGGAGGATCCAACAACTACCTTATTTACCGATAGCTTAGATTATGACAGATTTGTTAATCTTGGGTATTATTTTGAAGGAGGTATGTTAGTTGATGAAGAGAATGAACTTACTTCATACTGGGGTCAATATTCTCCAGATACAAACGAAGCCCTGTTTAGCGATAATGTCAAGCTAATTGATGAAGATTACACAATATTTGCAGATACACTTAAATATAATACAGCTTCAAAGATAGCAGACATACTTGGTCCGTCACGGATTGTTTCAGATAGCGGATATATTTATACTGATAGAGGGTGGTATAATACAATTACAGAAGACTCAAGACTTCTTGATCGTTCAGAAGTTTATAGTAATGATGGTGCTAAAATTCTCATTGGAGACACTATTCTTTACAACAGAATTTCGGGTGAGGGTGAAGTATTTGGAGATATGTGTTTAGAGGATAAAGAGCGAAAAGCAATACTTCGTGGTAATTATGGTTTTTATAATGAGAAAACTGAATATGGATTTGCCACTGATTCCGCATTTGCAATTGATTATTCACAACAGGACAGCCTATTCATTCATGGAGATACACTTGTAATGATCACTGATTCAATCTATAGAGATATAAAAGCTTATTATGAAGTTAGATTTTATCGTTCAGATTTACAAGGTGTATGTGACTCAATACATTACTCATCTCGTGACTCAATGATTTTTATGAGAGGCGAGCCTGTTGTTTGGAACGACAATAATCAAATACTTGGTTATGAGATTGATGTTCACTTAAATGACTCTACGATTAACAAAGCTGTCATAAAAGATTTTGCTTTTGCCATTCAAGATAGACAAGAAGATGATCAGTATAATCAATTAAAAGGAAGAGATATGACTGCTCTTTTCAGGGATAGTGAAATATATCACATTTTGGTTGAAGGGAATGCCGAATCACTTTATTACTTGGTTAAGGAGGACAGCACAATAATTGGTTTAAATAAGACCGAAAGTCCTTATCTCTCAATGGACATTAAGGAGGAAAAAATTCAAAAGTTGAAAATGTGGCCATCTACAACCGGTTTGACAACACCTTTGCCTCAACTGCAATCTGGGCAGAATCGACTAGAAGGATTTGTTTGGTTGGACTACTTGCGTCCACAGGGGGCTTATGATATTTTTAGAAGTAACCAAAGACGCGCTGGAGATGATGAAGAGCATCCACAAAGGCGTTTTCAGAGGGAAGATATTACATTATGACACTAATTATGGTTATCATGCAATATTTAAGAAATCAATTAAAAATCAATTAAAATTATGGGTGTATTTTTTTTCTATAACAACAGGAAACCCAGGAAATTCAATTATAAGCCAATTCTTTACGATCCCGAAGAGGATGCGCGTAAAGAAAAGATCGAAAAAAGAGTTTCTTCAATTAAACGAGAAATGGGTAAACTGCCTCCACTGGAGGAAAGTGAAAGAAAAGAATTTAAATCGGAATTTGTATCTAGAACTAAACATTTAAAGAAGCGTAAAGAAAGAGTTGAGTCTGGCAAAAAAACTTATATTGCAAATAATACAGTACTTATTATCGTAGCTGCTATATTAATAGCTGTTTTCTTTTTTTGGTTATTTAGTTAGATTAGTATTTATATGTCCGATATTATTCATCTTTTACCTGATTCTATAGCAAATCAAATAGCTGCCGGTGAGGTTATTCAACGACCTGCATCAGTAGTGAAAGAGTTGATAGAAAACTCTATTGATGCCAATGCAAAGCATATTCAAATTTCAATTAAAGGTGCGGGACGCACACTCATACAGGTTGTCGACGACGGCAAGGGCATGTCTGGAACAGATGCCAGAATGGCTTTCGAACGTCATGCTACATCCAAGATAGAAAAAGCAGATGATCTTTTTGCACTCACAACACTTGGTTTTAGGGGCGAGGCATTACCATCAATTGCTGCAATTTCACACGTAGAAGTTAAGAGTCGAAGAGCCGAAGATGAGCTGGGAACATTGCTGTTTATTTCAGGCTCAAAATTCGAGAAGCAAGAGTTTGTTTCAAGTGGGATAGGCACGTCAATTTCGGTAAAAAATCTATTTTTTAATGTACCTGCAAGAAGAAAATTTCTAAAATCTAATGAAACTGAAAGACGAAATATTTTGTCTGAATTAGAAAGAATTGCATTGGTTTATCCAGATATTGAGTTCACTCTAATTGAAAATGATATAGAAACAATACATCTCCCGATAACAGGTTTAAAGCAAAGAATTGCTTTGCTTCAAGGTAAAAATATAATTCAACAACTAATTGAAATTGAAGAAAATACAACATTGGGCAGGGTGTATGGGTATGTTTCGCGACCCGAGTTTGCAAAAAAACGAAGTGCAAATCAGTTTTTCTTTGTAAATAACAGATATATACGCCATTCATATTTCCACAGGGCAGTAATGACTGCATTTGAGCAATTGATATCACCTAACGAAAAGCCAAGTTATTATATTTATATTGAGGTGGATCCTGACTCAATTGATGTAAATATTCATCCAACTAAAACGGAGGTTAAATTTGAAAACGAGCAGGCATTGTGGCAGATATTAATGGTTACTATTAAGGAGTCACTTGGTAGATTTAATGCTGTGCCCAGTATCGTTTTTGACAGGAGTGATGCGCCCGAAATACCTATTTACGACCCTTCTCGTGCTTCATCAATGCCTAAAGTAAATGTAGATCCATCATATAATCCATTTAAAACCAGCTATACTGAAACTCACAGGCCATCAGCACCCTCATATGACTGGGAAAAACTTTATGAAAAGTTTGAGAATGACACTAGTCTAACTGTTGTAAATGAATCAGACACAACAGCTTCTCTGTTAAGTTCCAATACAGTTGATGCTTTTGTTGCTGATAGTGAGCATTATCCCGAACATTATCAGTATAAGCATAAATATATCCTTACTTCAGTTAAATCCGGACTAATGATAATAGATCAACATAAAGCACATATAAGAATTTTGTTTGACAAATACCTTGAGCAAATAATTAATAAGAGAGGAATTTCTCAGCGTGTTTTATTTCCGGAAGTTATCGAATTATCTGCTTCTGAAGCTGTAGCTTTAGATTCAATCAATTATGATTTAGAAGCACTTGGTTTCGAGCTAAGTAATTTAGGCAACAATAGTTATGCAATCCAAGGTGTTCCATCTGAAATAGATAACAATAACCCGGTTCAACTTATTCATTCAATGATAAACATTAGTATTAAAACCGGGAGTGATGTGAAATTGAAAATTCAGGAATCAATTGCACTTCAGCTGGCAAGACAAACTGCAATTCCTTACGGAAGAAAATTAACAGCCGAGGAAATGGTTTTGTTTGTGAGTCAGCTTTTTGCCTCTCCTATACCATCATATACACCAGACGGACAAAGAGTTTTGAGTCTGATTCCTGATGATGATATCGAAAAAAAAATGCATTAGAAATTTATTCATCATCTAAAACATGTATTATGAAATACTCATTTTGTGGCACAAGTGGACTTCAATTACCCAAAGTATCACTGGGTCTTTGGCATAACTTTGGTTTTGTTGATAATTACGAAACTGCGCGTGACATGATTATTTATGCCTTCGAACAAGGAGTTACTCATTTTGACTTAGCAAATAACTACGGACCACCTTTTGGATCGGCAGAATCAAATTTTGGTAAAATATTAAAGGAGAATCTGGCATCACATCGCGACGAAATGATAATATCTTCTAAAGCGGGTCATTTAATGTGGGATGGACCTTATGGTGATGGAGGATCAAGGAAATATATGATAGCAAGCATAAATCAGAGTCTACAGCGTACAGGGCTTGATTACTTTGATGTTTTTTATACACATCGTTATGATCCTGACACGCCCATTGAAGAGACAATGCAAGCACTAGTTGATATAGTACGTCAAGGTAAAGCTCTATATGTTGGCATTTCAAAATACCCTCCTATACAAGCAAGAAAAGCGATGAATTACCTTATTGAAAGAGATGTGCCATGTCTGATTTTTCAGGATAAATATAGTATGCTGAACAGAAATCCTGAAAATGAAATATTAGGTATAACTAAAGATTACGGATCAGGATTTATTGCGTTTTCTCCATTATCTCAAGGAGTACTAACTGATAAATATCTTACCGGAATACCAGCAGAGTCTAGGGCAGCAGATCCAAAAGGGTATTTAAAAAGTCAGCAGATATCTCCTTTTATAATAGATAAAGTCATACAACTAAGTGAAATTGCTAATCAACGCAATCAAACTATGGCACAGCTGGCTTTGGCTTGGGTGTTAAGAGATGAAAGAGTGACCTCTTTAATTGTAGGTGCACGTAATGTAAGTCAACTTGAGGATAGCTTGAAATCATTAAATAATCTATCATTCACAAAAGATGAGTTAGCAGTTATTGATTCAATACTTGACGGTGCTACTTTGTAATTTACTTAAATGATAAGATCAGTTTTATTTCTCTTACTGTCAATTTTACTACTAACCTGCGAGGAGAATACTCCACGCAGTAATATTCCCTATGCACCAGTTAGTTTTACATTACAACTTGACAGTTACGATAATATACTAAATAATCCGCTAACATATAAAGTTTATACCGAAACTGATCAAAGGTTACCCACCGACAGGTTTGGGTATTCAGGTTTGCTGGTTGTAACAAGTGCTAATGGTGATGCTATTTATGCATATGATCTTTGCTGCCCTTACGAAGCAGATAAGAGTATAAAGGTGTTTCCTCGAAATGATGGTAGATCTGAATGTAAAAATTGCGGATCTGTTTTCATAACTATTTATGGTAATAGGATTGCCGGACTAGGAATGATAGGTTTAGGTAGTCCGGAAAGCGGACCTGCCGCAACTTCCCGGTTATCATTGCGATCATATAGTGTAACACCTCTTCAATTTGGTGAATATAGAATCTTTAATTAATAAAAAGTAGTTTTCTAAAAACAAAAAACCGTTTTTCTTGTTTAAAAAACTCAAACTTTATAAAGGTATCATTTTTTATATTTCAGCCGCACCCCAAAAATAACTACTAGATGAGAAAAGTCTACATTTTTTCCTTTTTACTTATTATTGGTCTAATTCTTTCACAGATCCTACCACATCTCTTAGAAAACAGTTTTTCTGGATTTAAAGATATTTCTGATTCACTTTTATATATATCATTGGCGTTTATAATGATTAATGTGGGACGAGAGTTTGAAATTAATAAAAAACATTGGCGAAGTTATACTGTTGACTATGGTGTTGCAATGGGTGCAGCAGCAGTGCCTTGGATATTGGTCGCTTTGTATTACTTGTTTGCAGTTGCACCTCCCGAAATGCGAATTTGGCAAAATGGAGATGCTTGGAAAGAGACATTTCTTTTAAGCAGATATGCTGCACCTACTTCAGCTGGAATATTATTCACAATGCTTGCCGCAGCGGGGCTCAGGCATACGTGGGTATATAAGAAAGTACAGGTTCTGGCGATATTTGACGACTTAGACACTATTATTCTAATGATTCCACTACAAATTATAATGATCGGTATGCGTTGGCAAATGTTTGTTATTTTAATTGTTGCAACTGTATTGATATGGTTGGGGTGGAAAAAAATGAATACATATAAACTAAAACAGGATTGGAAATTTATAATTTATTATTCAGTAATACTTTTCGCAATCATTGACATATTATATAGAGTAACATCTCATTTTTATGGTCACGAGGGTGCTATACATATCGAAATACTTCTTCCTGCATTTATATTGGGAATTGTTATGCGGAAAGATCATTCGTCTTTAGCAGATTTCCAAGAACAGAGGGTTTCCAATTTAATTTCATATATTTTTATGTTGTTAGTGGGAATGAGTATGCCGCTTTTTATTGGAGTAGATTTTACTGCTCAGGCTTCACTTTCTACCTCAATAATTACTCAAATACCAATGCCTCATTGGAGTGTGATAGCAGTACATGTTTTAATAGTTACTATTATTTCAAATATTGGTAAACTATTCCCGCTTATTTTTTATAGAGATAGAAAGGTTACAGAGCGACTTGCCGTTTCCATTGGTATGTTTACAAGAGGCGAGGTTGGTGCTGGAGTACTATTTATTGCAATTGGTTATCAAATTGGGGGTGTGTTATTAGTAGTATCAGTATTGGCTATGTGTTTGAACCTTTTGCTAACCGGTTTTTTTATCAGTTATGCAAAAAGCTTAACAATAAAGTCATCACTAAAAACAGCAAAAGTATAGCTTTAATCAGCTATAATCTGAAAAATTCAGTAAAAAATGGCTTTATTGGCGAAAATATTCAAAAAACACTTTGAGATTCAAAAAATCATGCTTACATTTGCACTCGCAAAATCAAATTATGCGAGAGCGCAACAGTTGATATTAATGCGGAAGTAGCTCAGTTGGTAGAGCACAACCTTGCCCCAAAAGGAAAGAAGAAAACCCAACCTTGGCAAGACAGTATAAAGCAATTAAAAAAGGGTTTAATATTATTAATGCGGAAGTAGCTCAGTTGGTAGAGCACAACCTTGCCAAGGTTGGGGTCGCGAGTTCGAGTCTCGTCTTCCGCTCTCTACATTATATTTGGTGAGGGACAGGATAATCCTAAATTTATTTAAAGTCCCGCCTTGAACTATAGGTCCGCTCGGATGGTGGAATGGTAGACACGCAAGACTTAAAATCTTGTGGCCATTATAGGCTGTGCGGGTTCAAGTCCCGCTCCGAGTACTCCAAAGGGCTGTAAATCTGTTGATTTGCAGCCCTTTGTATTTCTTAGGGGCGCCAAAGGGGCGCCCAAATCAAAATAACAAAAACTTTAAGCATCTTTAACGGTCAGATAATAATTTAAAGAA
>JBFLFV010000015.1:0-42678 GCA_041859795.1 Fermentimonas sp. | reverse complement strand
GCACGACCCCGTGCATAAGGGACTTACACCCTCTGGAAAAATACACCTGCTTAGAGCATTGTTTAACCAAAATTATTTGTAATTTTGAGATTTTACTGTTGCTTGCAGCAGGTGCGCTCTGCTCATGCAGGGCGCACACATCACCTATACGCAAGCAGGGGTTACGTGCTTCGTAGGACAGGAAAGTGGTAAATTTAAAGTTCAGCTCTTCGTAGGAAGTTCAGTGGTTAGAATCCCTGCCTGCGTATAGCTGAGAACCGTTACTTTCCCAAATAAAAATAGCCCCAACTCCACATTAATCCAATTAACAACACAGAGTTGAAGCTGTTTTGAGGGTTACAGTTATTATATCCTTGTCTTATTCAATATTTGAGAAATTGTTGAAGCCTACTCAAACAAGTTTTCACTATCATTAAACTTAGCGGAAAGACCTTTCATATCCGTACTGATTTTCTCATTGGTGATACGAGCATAAATCTGGGTGGTTTGGATATTGGTATGACCAAGCATTTTGCTAACGGTTTCGATTGGGATGCCTTTTGAAAGTGTAACTGTAGTTGCAAAGGTGTGTCTTGCTAAATGGAATGTGAGATTTTTGTCGATACCACACAGATCACCAATCTCTTTGAGGTAAGCATTCATTTTTTGATTGCTCAGCACAGGAAGCACTTTATCATCTGGAAGCAAATCATCATATTTCTCAATGATTCGCTTAGGGATATCCATTAGTGGAACATTAATATTTATACCCGTCTTTTGTCGTTTCGTCATAATCCAGATGTTTCCATCAAAAGCAGTACGAAGATGTTTCTTAGTCAACCCTTTCACATCAATATAGGCCAAGCCTGTAAAGCAAGAGAATACAAATATATCTCTGACTTGTTCCAATCGTTTTGCATAAAATTCCTTTTCCATTATTTTATTCAATTCCTGCTCTGAAAGGTATCCCCTATCCACTTTTTTCAATTGAATCTTGTAATTGGCAAAAGGATCATGAACTATTATTCCATTATTCCTCGCCAAAATAATTATCCTTTTAAAGAATTGCATAAACTTCGCCATAGTATTATGACTTACTCCTGCATGTGTCAACAGATAGACCTCAAAATCTCGTATAAACATATCGTTAATTGATTTTATTGCCATATCAGCTACACGATATTTTTTTCTCATGAAATAGGCAGTATGTTTTCTCGTTACCTTGTACTTTTGTAAGGTCGCTGCAGATTTAGAGATTCCTACCAGAGATGCAACATCTTGATTGTGCTTATCAAAAAGAGTAAGAATTGTCTCACCACTTTCGTCAAGGCCTAAAAACTCATTTTTGATAATTTCAGGTGTGGCAATATGAAATCGTTGCACATCATGATAAATACGATACAAGGATGCTTTGATGTCATCCAACCTAGCATTCAGGTTTCGACTTTCAGTATTGTTACCCGAAACTCTATTTGCTTTTACATTCCATTTGGTATCCTTCACATAGACTTTTGTGTTGAATCGGGATTCAACACCATCGATGGTAATTCTGCACATAATAGGGCAAGTTCCATCTTTTCTTTTTTTGTCTCTTCTGATAAAAAAGAGTACGTTAAATGTACTTTTCATAACTCAATTTCTTTAATTACAAATGTAGATTAATACTTTAAAATTGAGCTAAATACAGACCTGCCTAAAGTGGACAACAAACTGCCAATGTTGGACAATTCGTACCCCCTAATCGCTTTTTTCTTTAGGGGGTACGAATTGGGAAATAACAAACGGCTTTATTTGGCTATTTCCCGCCTTTCTTACCAGCCATATATATACAAAAAAACCGTTTAAATCTCTCAATTTGAACGGTTTGTCTATCTTTTGTCGCCTCATGTCTAAGGCTCTCTGCGGAGAGAGAGGGATTCGAACCCCCGGAAGCTCACACTTCAACGGTTTTCAAGACCGCCGCGATCGACCACTCTGCCATCTCTCCTAAATTTTCGAGTGCAAAGATATGATTAATTATTTAAAGAAAAAAAAATAGTACGCTAATATTTTTCACTTTATAAAAAAATCAATTATTCGTTGTATCTTTGTATAGGTAGTTGTTTTATTAAGCAATTAATTTCTTTTATATGCAATTTATTCTAGCTCATGCAATTTACTGATCTCCCATTAACAGAAGCGCTTCAAGAAGGTCTCGAAGCAATGAATTTTTTAAAAGCTACACCGGTACAAGAACAAGCTATTCCAATAATACTTGAAAAAAAAGATGTAATTGCTTGCGCTCAAACCGGTACAGGAAAGACTGCAGCATTTTTACTACCACTGTTAAATAACCTACTTACCGACAAGCACGAAGAGAATAAAGTGAATGCCATTATTATGGCGCCAACAAGAGAATTGGCACAACAGATTGATCAAATGATGGAGGGATTTTCATATTATACTCCCTTTACATCAGTTGCTGTTTATGGTGGAAATGATGGGGATGCATGGGAAGTTCAGAAGAAGGGGTTGATGAATGGTGCAGATGTAGTGATTGCAACTCCGGGAAGGTTATTGTCTCATATAAATCTTTATAATATCGATTTCTCCGGTGTTAAATATTTCATTTTGGATGAAGCTGACAGAATGCTTGACATGGGATTTTATGATGATATAATGAAGATTGAGAAGTTGTTGCCCAAAGAGAGACAAACAGTTATGTTTTCTGCAACAATGCCTCCCAAAATACAACAGCTTGCAAAAACAATTCTTCGCAACCCTGAAGAAATAACAATTGCAATTGCTCGTCCCCCCGAAACTATAATTCAATCGGCATATATCTGCTATGAGGCACAAAAGATTGAAATCCTTAAACAACTTTTTAAAGATAAAAAACCGAATAAAGTAATTCTTTTTTCTGGTGCAAAGGTTAAGGTTAAAGAGATTGCAAAAACATTGAAACGCTTGAAGCTGTCTGTTGGAGAGATGCATTCTGACCTAGATCAGGCGCAGCGTGAGCACATTATGCGTGAATTTAAGAATGAACGAGTTGATATTTTAGTGGCAACAGATATTGTTTCCCGTGGGATTGATATTGATGATATTACACTGGTTATTAATTTTGATGTTCCTTATGATGTAGAGGATTATGTCCACCGCATTGGTCGTACTGCACGTGCAGGTGATACGGGAATGGCAATCACTTTTGTTTCTCCCGACGAGCAGTTTCGATTTGAAAAGATTGAGAGTTTCCTTGAAAGAAGTATTTATAAAATACCTGTACCTGTTGAAATAGGAGAGGCTCCCGAATATAATCCGAAGAAGACTGTAAGGCAGACTAAAGCAAACAGGAAATTCGCAAATAGGAAAAGAGCAGAATCTAAAACTGTTAGAGGTTCCTCTAGAACTGCAAAGGGTCTATCCGGTAATGCTGTAGAATCCTCTAATAATGTAAGGAGCTCCTCTGAGGCTGTAAATACTTCTAATATTGATTTAAAAGCAACTGATAAACGAAGAAGCAAGAATCGAAACAAGAAAAAAAGGAACGAAGATAATTATGAAAAGAAACAATACTCCGACAATAAAAATAATTCTCAGGAAAATCAATATCTAAAAAACAAACAACAGAGAAAGGAGAAGCAGGAATTCAAGGAAAAGCAGGAATTCTTACCACAAAATAATGAACATGAACAAAATAAGAATTCCAAGGCTAAACAAGGTTTAAATAGTGGGCAAAAGCACAGACCTAAACAGAGACTTCAATCTGATGAGAGCAAAAGATCAAATAAAAACAGAAGATCTGATGAGAACAAAGGAGAAAATCAGAGTAGAAGGTCAGATCAAAAATTCAAATCTGAACTAAATCTTAAACCAAAAAAGAGTTCAGCAGAGTTTTCAGAAGAAAATACAAATAGAGAAAGAAAGTTCAAGGCCACTAAGAAAATAGACAAGCCCATAGTAGCATCAAAAGAGAAAGAGAATGATAATAATACAAAAAATGAGGGGCGCACAAAGAAAAGATGGGGTTGGTGGCCATTTGGCAAAAAATGATAATGTTCAAAATCGCGAAACCGGAGACTGTAAATTAAACTGTGTCAAAGAATAAAAACAATTTTTTATTACTTTTACTAAACAGTTTATATTATGGAAGATTTTGATTACAAGTCCTTTCAAGCTAAGGCGCTGGAGCAGTTAAAATCGGGCAAGCCTCTCTTGGGCAAAGACGGTGCATTTGCCCCTTTATTGGAAAACCTTCTTAATGCTGCTCTTGAAGGTGAAATGGATGCTCACATGGATGATGAAGAGCGTTTAAGTGGTAACCGCCGCAATGGTTATAACCGTAAACAAGTTCAGACCTCACTTGGCGAGGTAACGGTTCAAACCCCTCGTGACAGAGAATCTCGGTTTGAACCTGAGTTTATAAAGAAGCGCGAACGTATATTGGCAGAAGGTGTAGCGGACCGTATCATCGGTTTATACGCTCTTGGAAACAGCACCAGAGAGATCAGTGACTGGATGGAGGAGAACCTTGGCAATCGTGTTTCAGCCGACACAATAAGCTCCATTACTGACCGTGTGCTACCTGAGCTTCAGTCCTGGCGTACTCGTCCACTTGATCCGGTTTATCCCATTGTATGGATGGATGCTATTCATTACAAAGTGATGGATGACAAGAATCGTCCTGCTACTCGTGCTATTTATAATGTACTTGGTGTTGATCGCAACGGACATAAAGACCTGTTAGGAATGTATATCTCCAAGAGTGAAGGAGCCAATTTTTGGCTATCTGTCCTTACAGATTTGCAGACTCGTGGAGTACAAGATATTTTAATAGCCAGTACCGATAATCTGACAGGCTTCTCGGATGCCATTAATAGCGTTTTTCCTGAAACTATTGTTCAGAGCTGCATTGTTCATCAGATACGCAACTCACTTAAATATGTTGCCAGTAAGTATCAAAAGGCTTTCATGAAAGACCTCAAGCTGGTTTATCAGGCTATAAACCGTGAAACAGCAGAAGATGAATTAGACAATTTAGAGGTGAACTGGGGTGAGCAATATCCATTGGTTATTAAATCTTGGCGCGACAACTGGCATAAATTATCATCTTATTTTCAATATACAGACTCAATCAGGCGTCTTATATATACTACCAACATAGTTGAAGGGTATCATCGCCAAATACGAAAGGTGACCAAAAATAAGGGAGTATTCACCAACGATACCGCATTGGAAAAACTAGTCTACCTGGCTTATCGCAATATCCGAAAAAAATGGGTAATGCCACTACACAACTGGGGTCAGACAGCACAGCAGCTGGCTATTCTTTTTCCTGAAAGATTTAAATTATTGATTTAATTAAATAATAATACAAGGATTTCAATATATTTAATTAGTTTTGCTGATGACCAACTAAACGATGGCGAAGCTTTGAACCATTGATAGTTAAAAACGATTAGGGGATCGACCCCTAACCGTTTTTGACCAACTAAAACTCAGGTCTCGGCATTACCCATTAATAAATGATGCCAAATTAATTATAAAAATGAAACCTGACACAGTTTAATTTACACTACCCGAAACCGGACTGATGCTTGTCAGACCGGTTTCTAGTCAGTATAATTTTTTGATTTAACTATACCGTTTCCTGTTCCAATTGAACTATTTCCATACCACGCAAAATTGCTTGCTCGTTCATTGGCAGAAGATGGTGATGACGCTCAGGTAATGTTTCCTTTAAGCCTTTCATCACGTTTTCAATTTTTATAATTGGAGAAATCTTTAGTAATCCTCCCAAAATAATCATGTTGAACACTCTGGTATTATCCATCTTTGTAGCCTCTTCCATTGCATTCACACGATATACATTTATATCTTTTCTCTCAGCTTTTTTATTGACGCTGTAACCATCATATATTAGGATACCACCTGGTTTTAGCTTCTCTTCAAACTTGTCCAATGAAGGTTGATTTAGAACTATTGCAACGTCATATTTATTAACAACAGGAGAGCTAATTGGTTCATCCGATATGATGACTGTAACATTTGCAGTACCACCTCGTTGTTCAGGTCCATATGCAGGGAACCAAGACACCTCTTTGTCCTCCATAATGCCTGAATAAGCGAGAATTTCACCCATGGTCAACACTCCCTGACCACCAAAACCTGCGATAACTATTTCTTGTAACATTATATCAATTTATAGTATTTTATACATTTTTTAAATCACCCAAGGGATAAACAGGAAACATCTTTTCTACCATCCAGTCATTGGATTTAGCAGGTGTCATTTTCCATCCAGAGCTACAGGTTGAAACAACTTCTACAATTGAAGTTCCTTTACCTTCCATAGAGTTTTCGAAAGCTTTCTTAATCATTCGCCTTGTCTTTTTCACAGCTGCAGCAGTGTGCACACTTACACGAGTAGCTAAACAAACACCTTCAAGTGGTGCTACCATATCTAGGATTTTAAGTGGAGGACCAACAAGCGAAGTATCCCTTCCATGAGGACAGGTTGAGGTTCTCATCTCTTCGAGAGTTGTTGGAGCCATCTGTCCACCTGTCATTCCATAAATTGCATTATTTATAAAAATGATTGCAATATTCTCGCCACGATTGCATGCATGAATAGTTTCAGCAGTTCCTATTGCTGCTAAATCACCATCACCTTGATAGGTGAAAACCATCTTGTCGGGCAGCAATCGTTTAGTAGCTGTAGCCAATGCAGGTGCACGACCATGAGCTGCTTCCTGCCAATCAATATCGAGGTAGTTATATGCAAATACAGCACAACCAACCGGGGCTATACCTATTGTTATTTCTTCTAAACCAAGATCTTTTATAACTTCGGCAACTACTTTGTGCACTACACCATGAGAACAGCCCGGGCAGTAATGCATGTAGTTATCGTTCATCAATTCCGGTTTTGCATATACCAGATTCTCCGGTTTTACAATTTCATTAATATTCATATTATTAAATTTATTGATTCTATTTTTTACTGAATCTGTAAATCAGATAAAACAGCATTGCCGATCCCCCTGCCCACCATGTGAGTGTCATATTTTTTTCGGTTGAAAAATAGACAATAAGGGTGACAATAAATGCTATTAAAAAAAGCAACAAAAACAGATTTCTTGATTTTGGGTTCACGACTTTAATTTTTTACTTAACAAATTTCTCTTTCAATGCCTCAAGCACTCCATCAGGAGTAGCTACAATGCCACCTAAACGTCCATAATGCTCAACTGGAACTTTACCATTTACAGCAAGTCGGACATCCTCTATCATTTGACCGGCATTCATCTCAACAGAGAGCATGCCTTTTACTTTATCAGCATATTTATTTATTATTTGGCTTGGGAATGGCCATAATGTGATTGGTCTAATAAGACCTATCTTAATACCTTCCTCTTTTGCCATATCTATAACCTTCAAACATATACGTGCTGCTGAACCAAAAGCGACCATAATATATTCGGCATTTTCACAATTTACCTCTTCATATAGAACTTCATTCTTTTCAACTTCACGGTATTTGTTTTGAATGCGAATATTATTTTGTTCCATTATAGCTGAATCCAACTCAAGAGAGGTTATGATATTAGGTCCTCTGTCAGCAGGTTTGCCAAGAGTTGCCCATGGACATTGCTCACGTATCTCCTGCTCTGTTCTTCTTTTTTGTATAGCCGGAAGTTTTACCTTTTCCATCATTTGTCCAATCACACCATCTGAAAGAATCATTACAGGATTTCTATATTTGAAAGCAAGCTTAAAACCAAGGCTCACAAAATCTGCCATTTCCTGAACAGAGTATGGTGCTAGAGTTATCAGCTTATAATCTCCGTGACCACCACCTTTTACAGTCTGAAAATAGTCGGCTTGAGATGGTTGGATAGTTCCAAGTCCCGGACCTCCTCGTTGCACGTTTACTAACACACATGGCAATTCAGCTCCTGCCATATATGAAATACCTTCTTGCTTAAGGCTCATACCTGTACTTGAGGATGATGTCATTACATACTTACCGCAAGCAGCTCCTCCATATACCATATTAATGGCTGCTACTTCGCTCTCTGCTTGTAAGACAACCATACCGGTAGTTATCCATGGTGCCTGAGCCATAAAGGTCTCAATAATTTCAGATTGAGGAGTAATAGGATAGCCAAAATAACCATCTACTCCGAAGCGAATTGCTGCATGAGTAATGGCCTCATTACCTTTCATCAAAGTTATTTCTTCTGACATATTATTATTTTTTCAAATTATTATTTAAGTTAACACTATCCCACTTTCTTCTTGTATACAGTAATACAAGCATCGGGGCAAACATACCCACAATTTGCACAACCTATACAGTCGTTAGGGTTTTTCATATATGCATAATGATACCCACGATCATTTATTTCACGTGGCTCAAGCTCCAATACATCTGTTGGGCATGATACAACACAAAGATCGCACCCTTTACAACGCTCTTTGTCAACTAATACGTAACCGATAAATTTTGCCATTCACTTAGATTTTTAAGATTTAAAACACAAATATAAAGATTATTTTGGTGCATTTCAATAAAAAATAGTTTTTTTTATTGATAAATTATCACCAATAACTTACATTTTGAAAGTTGTAAATCTCCTTTTGTCGTTTCAAATTTACTATTGTCTCAATTTTATGATTGTTTGTGTATACTTTTGCTTAAAAGTAAATAAATTTCCTTTACAGTGGCGTCGCTTATTAAATCCAGATGTTTCTGTATTACACCTTTGTCAAATCTTATAGCCGGACCGGTTTGAGCATCTTCTGGATTTAGGACCATAACCTTGGCAGCTGTTTCTTTTATTAAAGGTTTTATAACATCAAATTGGATATTTTCTTTAATAAGTAACTCTGCAGCAAGCGTAAACATATGATTTGAAAAGTTATTAGCAAAAACTGCAGCCAGATGTAAATAACGACGTTTATCACTATTAAGTTTATATATTTTTTGAGTAATGTTTGTTGCAAGTTTATCAAGGATATTTAACGTTTCGCTACTATCTCCTTCAATAAAAACAGGTATTTCAGAAAAGTCCACAGGCCTGCTTTTACTGAATGTTTGCAATGGATAAAAAACACCAAATCCTTCTGGTTTTTTTGATGAAAACAGATCTATTGAAATACTCCCGGAGGTATGAACCCATATACCTTTTGTTTTAGGCATTTGCTCAATTACTTCCAAAATTGCATCATCTTTTACGGATATTATATACAGATCTGCGTCTATATCAATTAATTGAATATCTGCTATCGGTTCTGCATCAACCAGTTCAGCCAATTGTTTGGCGTTTTCTATAGTTGGACTATATATTTGACTTATTTGATTTGAAGTATCTTTTAGAGCAGTTGCCAGATGTGTTGCAACATTTCCTGATCCAATAAAAACTATTCTCATTTCTATTTATATAACCAAGTTTCTTGTAAAATCAGCTTAGGATTACCAAATTTTAATTCCCACTTTTACTACCCCGACTAGTGGGTTATTGATCATTTTATGACTAATATTGAGCTCATATAATTGCGCTGTGTCTAAAGTTAAAGATGAAAGATATGGTAATGTAATCTGGTTTAAACCTCCCACTCCACTTCCAAACCATTTACCATTCTCGTCTGCAAGTATAAATTGAAGTGTATCAACTTGAGGTTTATAATCTTTCAAATTATGAGTGACCTCAAGCCAAATATCTCTGTAGGGGTAGTTAAGGCCAGTTGTAATTTCAAAAGATAAATTATAGATCTTTGATGTATTAAACTGAACCGAGTCAACTATGTAAGTAAGAGCAGAGTCTCGATACCATTTCTCTCCATCTATATGTTTATAACTGTATATTGAATCATTTTTAGTACAAGAAGCTAGCAAAAACAGTATACAGGATAAAATATAGAGGATAGAGTTAGACCTTTTTTTCACCTGAAGATTTATTATTTCTTGGTTTTCTGTTTCTTGTTGAGTTGCTTGAATTTCTTCTACGAGCTTTTCTTCTTTTTCCGGTTTGTTTTCTCTGACTATTATCAAAACGAGTAATGCTCTGATCTTCTAATATGTCGTTATTGTAAACGCTTTCTTTTGCAGTTTGATTCTCTATTTCTGATATAAGTTTTACAGGTTTATTACCCTTTTTATTCATATCAATAATTTCAAATACACGTTCTTTAGAAATGGTCTCTAAATTTACAGCTTTGTACTTATCGGTAGAATATGTAATTTTTCCTGCTAATATGTCAGTTTTAAAATGAAAGTAAGTGGCGTCTTTTGTTTCAAGAACGATTTCCCGAGAGGGTAAGCTACGTTGTGCCTCAACATAAAGATCAATTTCGTAATTCATGCAGCATTTAAGTTTGCCGCACTGCCCTGCCAGTTTCAAAGGATTAATTGAGAGATCCTGACATCTGGCCGCGTTAGTTGAAACAGACACGAAGCTTGACACCCAACTACTACAACACATTTCTCTGCCACATGGTCCGATTCCACCAATAAGTCCAGCCTCCTGACGAGCACCTATTTGCTTCATCTCAATTTTCACTCTAAACTCGCTGGCAAGAACCCTAATCAATTGGCGAAAGTCAACCCGCTCATCAGCTATATAGTAAAAAATCGCCTTATTACCATCGCCCTGATACTCTACATCGCCAATTTTCATCTGAAGTCCCAGCTCTTCTGCAATCTCTCTTGAACGAATCATAGTGGAATGTTCGCGAGCCTTTGCTTCTTCGTACTTCTCCAAATCGGCTTGACGAGCAATTCTGTAAATACGTTTCACACCACCATTTACATCATCGCGATAGTTATTCTTTTTCATCTGTTTCTCTACCAACTTGCCTGTTAGAGTAACAGTGCCAATATCATGTCCGGGACTAGATTCAACTGCAACCAGATCACCTAGCTCCAGTTTTATATTATTACTGTTTATATAGTAGCCCTTTCGAGTATTTTTAAATTGAACCTCCACCATTTTGGAGAGTTCTTGAAACTCAGGAAAATCATACAACCAATCATAGACATGCAATTTATTTGTATGTCGAGTACATCCTTTACAGCTTTTTGTATTTCGTATGGTTGTAGTTTGTAACGGAACTATATCCGCTAATTTATCTGATAAATATTCTTTATCCATATATATAAATCGCTAATTCATTATTGATTAGCGTGACTTTTTTATTAGTAAAACTAAAAACACATTGCAAGTTACAAATTATTTTCTTAATAACATTGTAGCTTTAATGCTAAGATCCAGGAAAATAATTTTTGCATTGCCATTTTGCTCAATCTGACGATAGGCACTTGAAAACTCATCATTGAATTCTTCAATATTTTTCTCATTGATATAGGGGGAAAAACGTTCACCAAAAGATAGTTCACCTTTGTTCAAATAAACCATTGCAGGAGCACCCATATTTAATATAAAGTATTCTCTAAACAGCCTTAATGAGTAGAGCAGAAAACTTTTTTGCATCTCTCGGCCAATACCTGCAATTTCATTGGCCGACTCTTTAATTGCCTTTATTTTGCCTGATACAGAGCTTCGCATCATATTCATGAAAAGCTCATGAAAGTATTGTGATTCATCGGATGAATTTACCACCTCAACAGCCTTGGTGTAGCTACCATTGGCTATATGAGTAATAGAGTTTGCGCTATCTACATCTAAATTGAATTTATCCTGTAAAACAGTTGACATTTCCTCTTTTGCAATAGAGCGTATATGCAACGGTTGACATCTGGACCATATTGTCTGTAAGACGTTCTCTTGATCTTCAGATATCAAAAGAAAAACAGTATTAACCGGTGGTTCCTCAATCATCTTAAGAAGTTTGTTGGCACATGCATCATGCATTTTTTCGGGCAGCCAAATAACCATTACTTTGTATGGAGCTTCATAAACTTTAAGATTTAGCTTTCTAATTATCTCATCACTTTCCTTAGAATATATGACAGCTTGAGCGTTTTCTGCATTGATAAAATTAAGCCAATCATTGATATTAAAATAAGTGCTCTTCGATAAAAATTCACGCCATCGAGATAGGTATTCATCGCTTACCTTTGATTTTACCACCGGGAATACAAAATGTAAATCAGGGTGAGCAAGCTTATCAAACTTATGACATGATGGGCAATTACCACATGAATCATTTTTTCCACGATTACTACAGTTAAGATATCTGCCATAGGCAATGGCAAGAGGTAGTTTCCCTACACCCTCAGGACCATAGAAGATACGTGCATGTGGTATAAATCCTTTTTGCACTGTTTCAATTAGATGCTCTTTCACATCATTTAGTCCTATAATATCGCTAAAATACATAGAATTTAATATATCTCTTTTGCAACTCTGTAAACACTTTCTGTGGCCATTAATGAATAGAAATGTATGCTTGGAACATTTGCTTTTACCAATTCTCTGCATTGTTCTATACACCACTCTACTCCTACTTCTTTAGCAGCTTCATCATTTTTACATTTACGTAACTCCTTCTCAAGATCTTCAGGAATATCTGTTCTGAATATTCGAGGTAAAGTGGTTAGTTGACTCATTAAATGTATGGGTTTAATTCCCGGAATAATTGGTACTGTAATTCCTGATGCACGACACTTATCAACAAATTCAAAGTATTTTCTATTATCGAAAAACATCTGTGTTGCTAAATAATCTGCACCCTTTTCAACTTTCAGTTTTGTAAAATGAAGTTCGGACTCCATGTTTGGTGACTCCTCATGTTTTTCGGGATAACATGCCATTCCGTATGTAAATGGCTCCTCAGGTGGAGTAAAAGTTGATCCATCAAAACCAATGCCTTTATTAAAGTCGTTTACTTGCTCCTGTAGACCTGTTGAATATAGATGACTTTCCATTGCCTTTTGATTTGCATCCAGCTTCTTAGTATCTCCTCTTAATAGAAGGAGATCGGTTACACCTAAAAATGACAAATCGATAAGTGCATATTCAGTTTCCTCTTTAGTAAATCCTTGGGATATTATATGAGGAACGGCTGTTATACCGTATTTGTTCTGTATTGCTGCAGCAACAGCAACTGTACCCGGACGCTTACGTAAGTTAACTTTATGGAATACTCCCTTACTATCTTCTTTGTATATATACTCGCTATGATGTGTTGTGATGTTTATATATTTAGGATCAAACTCCCGAAGTCTATCAATTGAATTAAAGACCTGTTGAATACTATTTCCTTTTAAAGGAGGTAGCAATTCGAATGAAAAAGCTGTTTTGCCGTAATTATTTATTAATTCTGAAATCTTCATTATTTAATAACTATTTAACCATTTGTTAAACCCGTATGAATTTAGGATAAAAGAGCATCAACCCCTAACTGAATATCGCCCTAACGATATCCATACCGTTTGCATACAAAACTAAAATCAACAGTAGCAGCATACCTGCTACTTGCGCATATTCCATGAATTTCTGATTGGGCTTCCTTGTTGTAATAACTTCATAAATAAGAAACATTACATGTCCACCGTCGAGAGCAGGAATAGGGAGTATATTCATGAATGCAAGGATAACAGATAAAAAAGCTGTCATCATCCAAAACGCTTGCCAGTTCCATTGAGCAGGAAAAAGACTGCCAATAGCACCAAATCCTCCAAGTGATGATGCTCCTTCTTTTGTGAAAACATATTTAAACTGAGCCACATAATCTTTCAGAGTTTGAATTCCCATTTTAATTCCGGCAGGGAATGACTCAAAGAAACCATAATTTACAGTAACTGTCTGATAAAGCAGTTGAGCAGGCATAACATAAAAACCCATAGTGCCTGCGGAATCCAAATTAACGCTAGATGTAATAAGATCCCCACTCCTATAATAATCTACCAAAACCTCACTATTTTGGTTGTTTTCTAAAGATAAACGCAAATCATTAAATGTAGGTGTTTGTATACCATTAACAGCAACTATACTATCGCCCCTAATTAGTCCTGCTTCACTCGCTGCACTACCCTCCATTGTATCATAAACAACTGTAGGAATACGATAATTGGCAAAACCCTCCTGATTGGTTAGCAAGTTCTTCATTAGACCCTCTTCCATAGTCAACTCTACTATTTCACCATCTCGTTTCACTGTAACCGTTTTGGCATCGGCAACATCAAGTAGTGTACGAACACCAAAACGATCTAGTTTTTTATTATCTGCCATAAGCAAAATATCACCATCTTGAAAGCCCGCATTCTTAGCTGCAGTGCTATACTCCATGCCTTGAGTCACGTTTTCTAAGGGTAGATAAGTATCGCTCCATGTAAAAAGCACCATTGCATAGATAAAAAATGCAAGCAATAGGTTAAATATAACTCCTGCAACCATTACAAGTAGTCGCTGCCAGGCAGGCTTTGATCTAAACTCCCAGTCTTGTGCAGGTTGCGACATTTGCTCTCGATCCATTGATTCATCAATCATACCGGATATCTTCACATAGCCTCCCAAGGGTAACCAACCTACACCATATTCTGTGTGACTATTTTTTGGTTTATATCTAAATAGCGCAAATCCTGCATCAAAGAATAGATAAAACTTTTCTACCCTTATCTTAAACATTCGCGCAAAAATAAAATGTCCAAACTCATGCACGATTACTAATATCGATAAACTTAATATGAGTTGAAGTGCTTTAATTATAAATGATTCCATTATTTATTTTACTTATTGACTAATTGATTTATAATCTCTCTCGCCTCTTTATCTGTCTGATCATATTCGCTCAACGATGGATTACTGACAAATGACACTTTTTGCAAAGTTTTCTCAATCAAACTACTAATCTGAAGAAAACTAATTCGATCTTGCAAAAATAGTGATACTGCAACCTCATTAGCAGCATTTAAAACACAAGGCATATTGCCACCTTTATTTATAGCATCGTAGGCAAATGCGAGATTTGGAAAATTTACTTTATCAGGTTTTTCAAAAGTCAACTCCGATAATTTAAAAAAATCAATCTGTTCTACATCTGCTTTTAGTCGCTCCGGATATGAAAATGCATATTGAATTGGAACACGCATATCCGGTTGTCCCATTTGAGCCATTACAGTTTTATCTTCAAATTGCACCATAGAGTGTATTATTGATTGAGGATGTACTAATACTTCAATTTGTGAAGGTTCTACATCAAAAAGCCATTTTGCTTCAATCATCTCAAACCCTTTATTAATCAGTGTTGAAGAGTCAATTGTAACTTTATCACCCATTTTCCAATTAGGATGATTTAAGGCCTGCTCTTTAGTGATATTATTAAATTGCTCTTTAGTGAACTTCCTAAAAGGTCCACCGGAAGCAGTGAGCAAGATCTTGTCAATCCTATTATTTCCTTCGCCATTCAAACATTGAAATATGGCTGAATGTTCTGAATCAACCGGTAAAATGGCTGCTCTATGTTCAAGTGCAAGAGAAGTAATAAGTTCGCCGGCAACAACCAAAGTCTCTTTATTGGCAAGTGCAATTGCTTTACCGGCAGTAATAGCACTAATAGTTGGCCTTAAACCTGAAAAGCCAACCATTGCGGTTAATACCATATCAATGTTTTCGTCCTGAACTACCTGCTCAATTGCTTTATTTCCACACCAAACCTTGATGGGTAGATCACTTAAAGCCTCTTTTAGTTGGGTAAATTTCGACTCGTTAGCAATTACTACTATTTCAGGTAAATATTTCCTAGCTTGTTCAATTAAAAGTTCAACCTGATTGTTGGCAACAAGCGCATATGCCTCAAACCTATCGGAATGGGTTGAAATCACATCAAGCGCCTGTCTCCCAATAGAACCTGTAGAACCTAAAATAGCTATATGTCGTATATTATTTTCCATATTGGATTATGCAGATAAAATCTTGCAAAGATAATAAAAATTAGGGTTGCATTCTATACATTGGATTGTGACTTACCTTTTGACATTAATTCAGCAATAGCGTGTAGTGCCTCTTCAATGCTGTATGTTACATAAGACAGTAAGTTATTATTTACCGTCCAGCTCTTTTCTTCCTCATCAATTTGCAGTACAACCGATGCGTTTTCTACAATTTTAAACCCTCTTCGGGAAAGTGCCTTAGTAGTCCATCTTGTCATCAATCCATCTCGAATATTAGCCCTTGTGGTTATAAATTTATCAAATTGTTTTTGTACAATAAAAGTTCCATATTCTTTATCAAAATCGTAGTTTTGATGGTTAAAAACAGAGTCAAACTTTCCATTTAGCACCATGTCCTCGGGCACGCCAACTATTACTCCTCCACCTTTTTCCATCATCCATAATTTATCTGCCACCTGCATAGCAGTCTCAAGCTCATGAGTTGAAATAAGAATAGTTTTACCGGTATTTCGTGCTAATTTCTGAAGTAAAAGCAAAATATTAATTCGATTTGCAAGATCAAGGTGAGAAGTTGGCTCATCTAGAATAATAAGAGGTGTATCCTGAGCAAGTGCACGAGCAATAAATGCTCTTTGTCGCTCCCCATCAGAAAGTTCATGTATGTTTCTATTCTCAAATCCTTGCAAATATGTTTGTTCAATAGCTCTTGTAATTATGTCATTATCTGTTTCAGATAAGCTCCCCAGCCATCCAGTGTATGGATCACGACCAATGGATATGAGTTCTCTGACGTTAAACGAAGCAACGGATTTCTGCTCTGTAAGTACAACAGAGAGCAACTTAGCTCTTTTTGCAGGAGTTAGTTTTTCTAAATTTTTGCCATTTAGGTTAATCTCACCCTTAAATATTGGTTGCAGGCAAGCAATTGATCTGATTAAAGTGGATTTTCCACAACCATTTTCACCTATTAATGCAATCAACTCACCTTTATTTGCAGAAAGAGAGAGTTCCGATTGCACAAGTGATAGTCTATTTTTTGAATGATAACCAATACTTACATTGGATAGTTGAAGAAAAGGCATGTCAGTCTTTAAAGATCATTTTAATTTAATCAGTAATCAAACCTTCAGGTAGTTTCATTTCAAGAACTTTATTCTCCTCATCGATTGAATAAATAAAATCCTCGGTGGCAGGTATAAGCAACTCACTATCATCACTCCTACTCAAAATAAAAAGAATATTTATTGTAGATTCATCAACATCTTTAATAACACCTATAAGATTATAATCTTCATCCACCACTTCATAACCTATAAACAAGTGCCAATCACTGTCTGAATTATCATCAAAATTTCCCACTAAGTCTCGAGGAAGGTACACCTCCAAGTTAACATACTTTGATGCTAAAATCTCATTATCAATATCTTCAAATTTTACTCGCGCCATATTATTTGCAGTAGCTGTAAATTCTTCGATATAAAAAGGAACAGGAACACCATCAATCATAAGAAAATAATAATTTGTGTTTACCTCAGCATATTTTTCACTACTAAATAGCATTACAATCTCACCCTTAATACCATATGGTTTCTGAGTGCTGCCTACTCTTACAATATTATTTTCTAGAATCATAACTTGTGGCTATCTTCGACGCTGATACTTAATATTCTTGAGTTTGTCGCGACTTGGTAATACTTTTACTTCTGGAATTGTATAGTTTTCGCTTGTTAGCTTTATTTTCCCTTTTGAGAGATCATTAATATCTTCAAAAATCTTATTATCGTCAACATTCTTATTCCAATGAGTATAGGACCTCTTCATTTGGTTTAGAATTAGCTTTATTAAATGCTCTCTCTTGTCACCCTCTTCCATGTTCGAAGCAATATCAATCATTTTCTCAATTAACTTACCGTAATGACGATATTTCATGGTTGGTCTACTATAATCAAGGTGTCCCGGGGCTGAATACAACTCTTCTTTTTTAATTATTTCATAAGGATATTCAATATCCAGCTTGAAGTCTGACATGATAGCTAAATGATCCCACAGTATATGCTTGAAGTTATTTACATCTCTTAAGTGTGGGAACATATTACCCATAACATCTATAAGAGTATAAGCACATCTCTTGCGCTCTTCGGGATTTTCAATTCCCACACAGTGGTCGACCATATTCTGGACATTACGTCCATATTCAGGCATCACCAACTTCTCCATTTGTGTATTATATTTCATATCCATAATATATTCTTCATTATTTTATTATTATTTGCAATTGACTGAAATATGTAGTGAATTGCACTATCTCAATTTTAATACATTCCCTTCTTCAGGAACGTACTCATAACTTTTCTTGTTCAATCTGTATAGATTTCGAAGTTGAATGCCATAAACTTGCGATATGCTATACATTGATTCACCAACCTGAACAATATGATAATCATATTGCTTATCTGCTCTGGGTTTCTTTTTTTGAAAATAGACAATATCTCCCTCACTTAACGGAAAATCCTGTGGCACTTCATTGAAACTCAACAAATCCTTCTCTTTGAAGCCAAATTCTTCAGCAATACTACCAAACGAATCACCATCAACAGCAATTACATAAACCAATCCGTGTGCAATATAAGGCTGATGTTTCCATGATGCGTGCGACGACTGTACTCGCCTCATTGAGTTGCGCTGACTGCTGTTTACTCCTTTTCGATATTTCTTGTCATCGAATCTATATAATTCATAATCCTCAATCAGTTTTATAAGTTTATTTGCATAAGCTCTGTCTGTCGCATAACCTGATTTTTGAAGCCCTTTTGCCCAACCTTTATAGTCTGTAATAGATAATTCAAAAAGTGTGCGATACCTAGCTCCGCTAACAAGGAACTCAGAATGATCTTGGTATGAATCTTCGACTCTGCTATAACTGCGGAAACAGTCATTAGGTGTGTCATCAGCAGCATAAACCTTGGGACCTTCCCAGCCTCTATGACATTTTATACCGAAGTGATTATTTGATCGTCGAGCTAAATCACTCATACCTGCACCAGACTCTAAAATTCCTTGAGCCAATGTTATGGAAGCAGGAATCCTATATCTCTCCATATGCTCTATTGCTAAGTCGCTATACTTATCAATATATGCCTCATATGTTCTTACTCCGGTTTGTGCTGAAACAGGAACAGCTATAAATAAAAACGATATTAGAAGCGTAAACGTAGAAATATATGTATATTTGTAAAACAATTTGTACATTACTATGAAAGAAATCAATTTATCCACAAAGATAGCTGTTTATATGTTAGAGGAGTGCTCTGATATCGAAAAAAAACTTATAAACGCTGCAAAAAAAGCTACAGAAAACTCTTATGCACCTTATTCTGAGTTTCATGTTGGTGCTGCTGTTCTACTTGAAAATGGTGAAATCATTTCAGGTAACAATCAGGAAAATGCTGCATACCCTTCTGGTTTGTGCGCTGAGAGGACTACAGTTTTCTTCGCAAATGCTTCTCATCCCAATCAAAAAATAGAGGCTATCGCTATAGCTGCATGGAATAATGGCAGATTTACAGATGATGCCATAACACCATGTGGAGGTTGCCGCCAGGTGCTCCTTGAAACTGAAAATAGGTTTAAATCTCCAATTAAAGTGATGATGTACGGCGAAAATGGTATTTACCTAGTGAACAGTATAAAAGATATTCTACCTTTGAGCTTTGGTGATGAAATAATGAAAAAATAGGTTTTCTTTATGTCTATCAAAAGGAGGCCTCATATAGCGTAACCAGATACCACTTTTCATCTATTAAAGAAAAGTAGTAGTCAGCATAAATACCGTTATTGATGCCTCGTATTTCTACAACTGCAGTATCATCTTTGAAACGAACAACCTGATAATACTGGTCATACATACGAGTTAAGAATGTACTGTCATATGTAAGATCAAGCTGCTCCCATTCATATCTGCCGATACTTTCTTCAATAGGAGCCATTCCTTCATGATCCATGTCAGGAACTACAACTTTTATTGGAAACTTAATACGTTGAAGCTGAAAAGATTCAGTTTCACTAAATCTCTTAAGAAACTGATTAAAATCCTCAGCTCCCGATGACTCACTATTTAATAAAATATCTTTACCGTTTTCAATTGAATCGTCATTTTTACTTATATCTGAATTCTCTTTATCTTTATTTTGAGAACAAGAAAAAAGAATGATAAAAAAATAGATAAATATTAAACGGATAATTTTCATATTGATGATTATAAACTCTTCCTACAAAGATATAAAAAAACTTGATAGCCAAATAGTAATGTAAATAAAAAATAAATTAAAGAAATTATACTTATCTTTGTTTTAATATAAAAATGAAAATCAATGGATCTGCAAAATAAAGTAAACCAACTTTTCTTATCCCAGCAAAATGAGTGGGAGCAACTACATAAATCAGTAAACCAATTAGTTGACATCAAAGAAAAAACATTAAACTGGGGTAACGAATTTACAGTTAAAGTTCAGTTTAATCCTGCAAGAATTGTTTCAACATCAGCTAATATTGATAAAAAAATCATAGAGAAAAGGCCTTGCTTTCTTTGTGAAAACAACAGGCCTGAAATTCAGAAAGGAGTTCAGTTTTTAGAAAAATATGTTATTTTGTGTAATCCTTTTCCAATATTAAAAAATCACCTTACTATACCACTTCACTCACATGTACTTCAACGTATTAGAAACAAGGTGTCGGATATGCTTCAATTAGCGGAGCAATTACCAGATTATGTTATATTTTACAATGGCCCTAAAAGCGGAGCTTCTGCACCGGATCATTTCCATTTTCAGGCCGGACTAAAAGTACCTGAACTTTTACAGGGTGACAACGAGGTTCGTTCATGTTTTGTCATTGAAGGATTGGATATTGACAACACAGTTAAGTTGTTTGAGGAAGTTTACAAATATCTTCGTTCACAACAACCCGAAGAAGAAGAGCCAATGTTAAATGTCATTGCATTTTCAGACAATAATTTATATAAAGTTCATATCTTCCCACGCAAAGCACATCGTCCAAAACAATACTTTGAAGAAGGAAGCAAAAAGATGCTTGTAAGTCCGGGAGCCCTTGACATGGCAGGATTAATAATTACAGTAAGGGAAGAAGATTTCAACAAAATTGATAAGCTAGACGTTGAAGACATATATTCCCAGGTGTCATTACCGATAATTTGAAAAATATGATATGAAGATGGAGAACTCAGAAATTATATTAGTGAATATAAATGGAGAAGACAAGCAGGGGCTTACAGCTGCTTTGACAGAGATTCTTGCTCATCACGGTGCTTTTATTCTTGATATCGGCCAATCTGATATACATAGAAATGTTGCAATAGGTGTTTTATTTAAATCTATGCATAATAACTCGGGTGAAATAATGAAAGACCTTCTGTTCAAGGCATATGAAATGGATGTAAATATCCGTTTTACACCAATTTCGGTCGATCGTTACTCAAACTGGGTAAGTATGCAAGGTAAAAACAGATATATAATAACACTGCTTGGAAAAATATTAACAGCAAAGCAGATTGCTGCTGTATCTAAAATCATTGCAAATCAAAATCTCAATATCGATAATATGACCCGTCTAACAGGACGTATTCCACTTAACGAAAACGAGAGGGCAGCACAATCTTGTGTTGAGCTATCTGTAAGAGGCACACCCATTGATAAAAAGAGTATGCAGCAGTCTTTTATGGAGTTGTCATCATTGCTTAAATTCGATATTTCTTTTCAAGAAGAGAGTATGTTCAGACGTATGCGTCGATTAATATGTTTTGATATGGATTCAACTCTAATCCAAACAGAGGTTATTGACGAACTTGCAGAAAAAGCTGGTGTTGGTGATAAGGTTAGAGCAATTACTGAATCAGCAATGCAGGGCGAAATTGATTTCGAAGAGAGCTTTAAGCAGAGAATTAAGCTGCTTAAAGGATTAGATGCTTCTGTATTGAAAGAAATTGCAGTCAATCTGCCTATTACTGATGGACTTGACAGGTTAATGAAAGTGCTTCAAAAAGTTGGTTTTAAAACTGCTATTTTATCAGGAGGATTTACTTATTTTGGTAACTATCTGAAAGAAAAGTATGGTTTTGACTACATGTATGCAAATGAGCTTGAAATAGTTGACGGGAAGCTTACAGGCAACTATTTGAATGATATCGTTACAGGACAGAAAAAGGCTGATTTACTTAAACTTATTGCCCAGGTAGAAAAGATTGACATTAAACAAACAGTAGCAGTTGGTGATGGTGCAAACGACCTCCCGATGCTTGGTATTGCAGGGTTAGGTATCGCATTTCATGCAAAACCAAAAGTTATTCAAAATGCAGAACAATCGCTCTCTTCTGTAGGTATCGACGGAATATTATACTTTCTTGGATATAAAGACTCAATGCTCGATAGCAAACTGCTCCCTTTATAAATAAAATATTATTAAATGGAATATTCTGACAGTTTACTTGCACGTATTGATAGTGAAATAGATTTTAAAGCTCCAATTAATGCTCTTATTGGCTATAATAAGTTAGAGACAGGGAAAAAACTAAGTGAGCTAGCGGCATATTTTGTTCTCTCCAGATCTGAAAAATCTTCAATTACTTATCTTCAACTTCTTGATTCAGAATCTGAAGAGAGTGAACTAAAAGAGAGCACCCAATACAATAAGTTTTTCACAGAATCAGGAGAGGAGAAGGAGGAAAAAAACGAAATAACTGTTCGCTCTTTTGAAAAAACATCAGACAACTTTGTATCAGATATTCTTAAAGCTTCAAAAGATTATAAAAGCAACCTTGTACTGTTTGGATTAGAAGACAATCAATTGACGCTAAATCAATGTCAAAAGTACACTAAACTGCATCAGGACCCGATGTTAAGTGATCTTCAGATATTAGAACAATTCACTTCCTCAGAAGCAAAGATGCTAGAATGCATTTCATCTCTATTTGAGCTTAGTAGTGAGGCGACAGGTGTTTTTGTTAACAACGGACTTGATAGGATAAAAAATATATTTGTGCCTATTCTTTCTCATTCTGACATGTTGATTCTCCCTTTTGTTTATTTAAGGTTTGCTCAAAAAGACAATATAAATATTATGATTTGGGATGCAATTGGTGCAATTCAAACAACATCAAAATTCCAGAAGATATATCAAACAATAACAAAAAAAACGGAAGACAAGGTGTACTTTTGGGATAGTAACAAAAAAATTGATGTGGATTTTATTCAAAAACTTGATCTTTTTATTGTAGGTTATGAAGGATGGCGTAAATTGATTGCTACAAATCTACCTTGGTTAGATTCACTTCCTTCAACAATGATATTTAAAGGCAAAAATATTTGAAAATATGGATGCAACAGAAATAAAAAATAGACTGACATCCATTCACAACCATATAATGGAGAAGCAGCTTAAGAATGCAATAGATGGAGTTAAAGAACTAGTTGCAGCTCAGCATAATTGGGCTATATCTGATAGGTTGTCGGAATTGGAGACTAATTACAAATATATGTTACATTACCTAATTGAAGGTAAGAAGGACCCTGAACAGCAAAAAGTATATGAAAAGTTAACAAAAGACCTTTATTATATTGCTGATGATGCTGCAGATAACCTCATGTTACAAGAAAGCAACTCAATCTTTTATGAGAAAATCAGGTTGTCAAACTTGCGAACACCCATTTCAATTAACGAATATAAAGAATCTTTAGTAAAACGGGTTGACACTTTTTCATTTCTTGAGCTTCTAGAAGAGGGTACCGAAAAGGATGATCGGTTAAATCAAAATTCACAAGCACACGAAAGTACTGTACAAGACCTATTTTATAATGTATTTGTATCTCCAAGAGCTAATTCAGATTTAATTGAATCTTATAATAAATTTATTGAGGATAATATTGTGCCTGTAAACGACAAATCAATGTTAATATCAGCTATTACGCTTAATGTTTTGCAGAGATTTGATGCGACTAAGATACTGTTCCTTCTAGATTTATGTAGACTCCCCAAACAGGAGCTTGCCATACGCGCCGTTATAGGTATAATTCCCATTTTCCAATTATACCGAGAAAGATGGTATCTCTATCCAGAGTGCAGCAATAGGTTAAAGTTAATGTCTGACGATCCCATCTTCGAACGAAGATTTATGACTGCTATACTTGGTTTCATACAGGCGCATGAGACCGAAAAAATCACAAAAAAGCTTACAGAGGAAATAATTCCCGAAATGATGAAGCTTAGTCCTATGATTGGTAAAAAAATAAAGCTAGATGAGTGGATGGGAGAAAGCGGATTGGATGAAAAAAATCCGGACTGGCAAAAGGTGCTTGATGAAAGTGGACTTACAGATAAGCTTAAAGAATTTTCCGACCTTCAAATGGAGGGTGCCGATGTGTTTCACTCTACCTTCTCAAGTCTAAAGAATTATCCTTTTTTTAAAGAGCTGAGTAATTGGTTTCTGCCCTTTGACCCTCAACATAGTAGTATGAAAAAAATGTTTAATGAAAATGACGAAGGAACCTCTTTTATCGAAACTATGTTTAATTCATCGCTTATTTGTAATTCTGACAAGTACTCTTTTTGCTTCAGTATAATGATGATGCCCGACAACTATCGTAAAATGATAATTAGTCAGTTAGGTGCCGAAGAAGAAGAACTTAAAAAAATAAATGAGGAGGAGAAGGTACTAAATCCTTACCAGAAAGAGGAGACTGCTATGAAGCAATATATTCAGGATTTATATCGATTTTTCAAACTAAATAATCATAGACAAGATTTTATTGATATATTCAACCTACCCCTAAACTATCATCAAATTGAAGAATTTAGGCCGATAGTGTTCAAACCTAAACACTTAGAGAAGATAGCTCTGTATTATTTTGATAAGAACAATTTTAATGAAGCGTTAAGTGCTTATACAATGTTGGCAAATTCGGGACCGGCCAAAAGTGAAGTGTGGCAGAAGATTGGTTTTTGCAAACAGATGCTTGCAGATATTAAGGGTGCGCTGGATGCATATTTGCATGCCGACCTTTTAGAAGAGAATAACACATGGCTTCTTAACCGTATTGCATATTGCTATCGTGTATTAAAAGAACCTGTTACAGCACTTGAATACTATAGAAGGTTAGAGCAATTCCGTCCCGATGATCTTAATATACAGCTTAATATTGGTCATTGCCACCTCGAGCTTAAGAAGTATAACGAAGCACTGAATTATTATTTTAAAGTTGAACTAACGGATAGCAATAATACCCGTGCTTGGAGGTCTATCGCTTGGTGTGCATTCCTTTCACGTAAGTTTGATATCGCACAAAGATACTACAAGCTTATTCTGAATAAAAATCCAAATTCACATGATTATCTTAATGCAGGTCATATAGAGTTATGCCTAGAAAACTATGCAGAAGCAGTTGATTTCTACAATAATTCGCAAAAATTGGCAGGGTCTTTTGATGCCTTCCATAGTTTACTTGTAGATGATATTGATGAGCTACAAGAGGCAGGAATTGATATAAATATACTACCTGTAATTCTAGATAAAATACTGTATGTAATTGAAGATTAACTCTTATCGATACAAATTATTTTCAGAAATATAGTCATATACTTTAGGAGGGAGAAAAGCACGCATATTTCTTCCTTCATTTATACTTCTGCGAATAAATGTTGAGGAAATATCGACAAGTGGAGCGTTAACTAACTTAATTGAGTCTTTGTAGTTATCCTGAATTATAACATCAGCATCTTTTCTTGGATAAATTATGATCTTGTAATTTTTAATTAGCTCTTCATAATCTTTCCATTGGTTGAAAACCACCCAATTATCGGCACCAATAATAAGCGTAAAATTATTATTAGGGTATCTTTTGGACAATTCTTTAAGGGTATAAATAGTATATGACGGACTCGGCATTTCAAATTCAATGTTAGAAAGCTTAAATTCAACGAAATTTTCCAGCGCTAATTGAGTCATTAATAGTCGGATGTCATCATCCAACATACAGTCTGTGTTTTTGAGAGGGTTTTGAGGAGAAACTATAAACCAAATCTCATCAACATAGGTGAATTCTTTAATGTAGTTAGCCAAAATTAAATGTCCCATATGAATGGGGTTAAATGATCCCGAAAAAACAGCAACCTCTTTCTTCATAGTATTGTCTACAACATTAATTCACACACAGCCATTTATTTAGTAATTTAAAGCTTAATATGGTAAAAAACCGATGTACTTATCAGGTACATCGATTTTCTTTAAGTATAAAATTATAGGTATCAACGCCGCCTGAATAGCGAAATAATCCAAAGTAGCAATATAGCCCCTACAAGTGCTGTTATTAAACTTCCAAAAACTCCATCACTGGTTGATACGCCAAGTAGGTTGAATACCCATCCACCGATTATTGCTCCTGCAATACCTACCATTACATTTACAAGGAAACCAAAACCTCCCCCTCTCATTAGCTTACCAGCAAGCCATCCGGCAACTGCCCCGATAATAATCCACCATAATAATCCCATAATTATATTTTTAGTTAATACTACATTACTCAATCTATTTATTTCAAGTAAACTTTAAAACTAAACGTTTTTAATATGCAAATAGTTTAACACAATTAAAACATTAACTCATCCTAAGTTTGTAATCTTCAAATCCGAATTTACGATATAATTCGAATTCACCATTTGTTCGCCACAAACCCATTGAAGGATGTGAAACACCGTTGAACATGGTTGTCTTAACTGTAGTATAATGAATCATATCTTCAAACACTATTAGGTCACCTATTTGAAGTGGATTGTCGAATGACCAATCACCCATAAAATCTCCACTCAAACAGCTGTTGCCCCCCATCCTATAGGTTGGTTTTCCGACGATAGGTTCATTATAAGCACCCCGTATACGGGGTTTATAAGGCATTTCAAGACAGTCGGGCATATGACATGCAAATGACACATTAAGCATAGCTGTTTTGACACCTCTGTTTTCAACAATATCTGCCACTGTAGCTACAAGCACACCTGTATCCCACACAAATGCACTACCCGGCTCTAAAATGATTTGAAGATGAGGATATTTCTTTTTCAGATTTTTAAGCACTTCTATCAAATGATTGGTATTATAATCCTTATTAGTAATTAAATGTCCACCACCAAGATTTAGCCATTCAATTTGATTAAAAAAACGACCAAATTTTTGTTCCAGAACAATCAAGGTTTCCTCTAAATCATATGAGTTATTTTCACAAAGATTGTGCATATGCAAACCAGTAATCCCTTCGGGTAGTTGATTTCCCAGCAAATCTTCAGTTATACCCAAGCGTGAGCCCGGACTACTAGGATTATATAAATCGGTGTCCACTACAGAATATTCGGGATTTATACGTAAACCACATTTAATGTCTCTGCCGGAAGTAACCACATCCGGATAAAACTTTTCAAACTGACTTAATGAGTTGAATGTAATATGACTGCTGTATTTAATAAACAGCGAAAATTCCTCTTCAGTATAGGCAGGAGCATAAGTATGCGCCAAACTCCCCATCTCTTCATACGCAAGCTGAGCTTCCGCAACCGAACTGGCCGTTGAATGCTGAATATATTCTTTTATTATTGGAAATGACTTCCACAATGCAAACGCTTTAAAAGCAAGAATTATTTCTACTTCGGCGCTAACTTTCACTGTTTTTATCAAGCTAAGATTATTGCGCAGTCGCTCCTCCTCAATAACATAGCAAGGAGATGGTATTTTAGATAACTCAATCATTCAGTTTTTCTCAAATTAAAATTTACAACCAACGTTAAATTCACAATAATTATGAAGAAGATATTACTATTCCAAATCTAACTGCTTCATTTTATATTTACCAATATGAACTCGCTCCCACAATAAATTGTTAATATCTGCGGGGGGCTGTGATTTATCCTTTCTGCCAACGGTTATAATACATAAGACTTCTAATGGCATTGGTATTTCAAGTAAATCATTAATATAATCACCTGATGTTATAGTATCTGAAAAATCACGGCTTCTAACCTGCACCCAGCAACTACCCAAACCAAGCTCTTCTACTTGCATCTGCATATTTATTGCAGCTATAGATGCATCCTCTACCCATACGTTGCTTATAATAGGATTTCCTAAAACTACTATAGCCAATGCAGCATCTTTAACAAATTTAGCACTATGGGGTTTACAATTAGACAATTTAGTTAGCATTTCTTTATCTTCAACTGCTATAAACTCCCACGAATGTCTGTTTTTGGATGTAGGTGAAAGTAATGCAGCCTCAAAAATCATTTTTATCTCGTTCGAATTGAGTGGTACATCCTTATAATTTCTTGCACTGCGTCTATTTATCTGTAATTTCTGAAAACTTCTCATTTTTAATTTCAAATTATTTATTCGATTACAATGATAAGAAAAAATAACAATTACTGCAATAAATAAAAATAACAGCATTTTAATTTTTATGAGATAGATTAAACATCATTTATATAGAATAATTCTAAAGAAGAGAAATATTTTGTCTATTTTTGTTTAAAAATTTAATTATATATGCATCACTCCAAGACTACTAAGGCAAAACCGTCGATGAAGATGGCAGATCAAATAGATGCTAATCCAAAATTGCTATTGATGCTCCAGCATTTTAATATCGATTTTAGAGTGGGCGATTTAACAATCTCACAACTTTGCACTAAAAATGATGTTAGTGAAGTGCTATTTGTAGATATTGCTAATCTCTATAACGGTTTTGGAACTAAAAATAATCACCTATACACAAAAAAAGATCTTTTAAGGGTGATTGACTTCTTAAAGAATAGTCATAACTATTACAGATTAGATAAATACCCACAAATTAACTCTTACATTCGTAGTTTACAAGATAATCATCCTGAACGTGAGTTGAAGTTGCTCGAAAAATTTTTTGTGGAGTACTTCAATGAAGTAATTGAGCATCTTGATTATGAAGACAATATTGCATTTCCATACTTCATTAAATTGCTTAATGAAAACAGCACAAATTATGCTCGTGAGCTCTATTCTTCTAAAGAGTATAGCGATCACCACTCAGACATTGAGCTAAAACTACATGATCTAAAGAATCTATTACTTAAACATGTTGAAATTGATAATGATTTAGACTTGAGAAGAAAGCTCCTTTTTGCTCTCTTTGAACTTGAGTTTGATTTAAATGTACATTCACTCATAGAAGAGTCAATACTAATTCCATCCGGTTATAATTTAGAAAGTAAGAAAAATGTATAAAACGCCTCTCTATATTGTTATTTTGGATAATTCTAAAATCATTATTGAAGGTATCCATTCAATTTTAATTCAATCTGATTTAGATTGCAGGTTATATAAAATTGAGAAGTTTGAAGAACTTTCGACTACCCTTAAAACTAAAAGATTTAATATACTGATTGCAAATCCAATTCATTTCGTAAACCGTGAAAAAGAGATTAAGAAAATAAGATCCGATAATCCAACCTTATCAATTGTAGGAATAGATTTTGGCATGATGCAAAAAATTCACTCAGATATAGATACAACTTTCACACTCTATGATTCACCGGATCGCATCATTCAACTTCTCACTAAATTAAATAATAAGACCAAAAACACTTCGAAAAAAAAGGTTAATAATGATATCCTAACAAAACGTGAAATTGAAGTCCTCAACGGTATTGTGAACGGACAAATGAACAAGGAGATTGCCGACTCACTAGGTATAAGCATTCACACCGTTGTCCGTCACAGAAAAAACATAACTTTAAAGACAGGCATCAGGAGCCAATCAGGCCTCACTATATACGCCATTACAAAGAAAATAGTTGATATTGAAGATTTTGATGTTTAATCTAACTTGCATTGAGGGTATTGCAATAAAACATATTTACTAAAACTCTTAATTGAGTCTATTCCTAACTCTTAATTAAACCTATATAAACATTGTACTCATATTGATTTTTTATAATTAGTTATACTTTTTTTAAACAATAGGAGTCTATTATACGTTTCAAGCCTTAAAGATACTGCTATATAATCCTTTGTAAATTTCAACTATGAAATAAACAAATAGTAAATTATATATTGGTTGATAGTTTTTTATTTAAAAATTTTATAATAGTTTTACAACAAAATAGTTATTTTAAACTGAGATAAAAAATATAAAATTAATTTCTAAAATATCAAAAAACAATTGTAAACCCATGAAAATTTATGAATATCAGGCAAAAGAGATGTTTCAGACATATGGGATTCCTGTAGACAATAGTATTGTTTGCCGATCTGTGGAAGATGCTGTAAAAACATACTCAAGATTGGATTCACAGAGAGTAATAGTAAAAGCTCAAGTACATACTGGAGGACGAGGCAAAGCAGGTGGCGTTAAAATAGCCAATGATGAAATTGAGCTTCGCAAACATGCTGCAGCAATACTTGGCATGGACATCAAGGGCTATGAAGTGGACCGCATACTTGTTGGACAAGCTATTAACATAGCAAAAGAGTATTATGTAAGTTATGTTATCGACAGAAACTCTAAATCTGCAATTTTAATGTTAAGCAAAGAGGGTGGAATGGATATCGAGGAGGTAGCTACAAATACACCCGAAAAGATTCATAAGTATGCAATAGACTCATCTATAGGCTTACCCGACTATCTTGCAAGGGAAGCAGCCTTTAAACTGTTTGACGATATTAAACTGGTTCGCCAAGCAGCAGTAATATTTCAAAAATTGTATAAGTTGTTTAAGGAAACCGATGCATCTTTGGCAGAGATTAACCCTCTAGTACTTACAGATGAGGGAGAAATCATGGCTATTGATGCCAAAATGACCTTTGATGACAATGCACTTTTCCGTCATCCCAAGATTGCTGCATTAAATGAACCTACAGAAGAGGAAAGAAAGGAGCAGAATGCAAAAAGTAAAGGATTTAGCTATGTTAATTTGGGGGGTGATATTGGGTGCATGGTTAATGGTGCAGGCCTTGCCATGACTACTATGGATATGATTAAACTATATGGTGGTAACCCTGCAAACTTTCTTGATATTGGAGGCAGCTCTAATCCCACAAAAGTTATAGAGGCAATGAAGTTACTTTTAAGTGATGGAAATGTAAAGGTAGTTTTGATCAATATCTTTGGAGGTATAACCAGATGTGATGATGTGGCCAAAGGATTGCTTGAGGCATTTAATAATTTAAAAACTAATATACCAATTGTAATAAGACTTACAGGCACTAATGAAAAAGAGGGCCGTGAATTACTAGAGGGTTCCGATTTTCATGTTGCAGAATCAATGGGAGAAGCTACCCAAAAAGCTGTTTCACTAGTCAATCAACTATAACAAATCAATCAGCAAAGATCTCGTTAAACAGAAAGTCAACAACTGAAAACATAAAAAATATGAGCATTCTAATTAATAAAAACACAAGATTAATAATACAAGGAATTACCGGTAGAGACGGAGGATTCCATGCATCTAAAATGAAAGATTACGGTACAAATGTGGTAGGTGGAACATCGCCGGGTAAGGCTGGCGATATGATAAACGGTATACCCGTTTTTAACACTGTAAGAGATGCTATACTTGAAACAAAAGCTGACACATCTGTTATTTTTGTCCCGGCACCTTTTGCTAAAGATGCAATGATGGAAGCTGCTGATGCCGGTATTAAGCTGATAATTTGTATAACTGAGGGAGTACCTACTCTTGATGTAGTAAATGCATATAATTACATTAAAAGAAAAGGAGCAAAACTAATAGGTCCAAACTGCCCCGGTTTAATATCCCCCGGAAAAAGCCTTATAGGAATCATGCCTGCAATGATATTTAAAGAAGGAAGTACAGGCGTAATAAGTAGAAGTGGCACACTTACATATGAGGTAGTATATAATCTTACTGAAAATGGAATTGGTCAGTCAACCGCCATTGGTGTTGGTGGGGATCCGGTGGTAGGGCTATATTACCTTGAATTACTACAAATGTTTGAAGATGACCCACAGACTGACTCTATAACGTTAATTGGTGAGATTGGTGGTGATGCCGAAGAGCAAGCAGCAGAATTTATTAAGAAAAATATTACTAAACCGGTGGTAGCATTTATTGCCGGAAGAGAAGCACCTCCCGGAAAACAAATGGGACATGCAGGTGCAATTATTTCGAGTGGCGCAGGAACTGCAGCTGAGAAAATTGCTGCATTTGAAGCTGCAGGTGTGCCGGTAGCAAAAGAGCCAAGTGAGATTCCACATATTCTTAAAAGTCTACTTAAATAACCTATTTTAAAAAATTATAATTCAGTATCACAAAAATAAAGGGGCTGTATCAAAAAAGAGCAGCTCCTATATAAATCTCTTTTTTCTTCGTTGAAAATAGTAGTATATTTGTTCTTTAATATCAATTACATCATGAAGAGATTTATATTTTTAATATTTATTCCAATAATTTCTTTTACAGTTTTTGCACATGAAATGGAAGGCATATACAAGAATGGCTCAGACTCACTTGTCTTCTCCGGTGATAATATAACATTCAGTGTCTCCGGTTTTGCAGGACTATCATCAGTGCAAGTTGGTGAAGGAAAATTTGAGCTTTTTGGCAACTTTATACTAGTTAATACAACGAACTTTTCAGGAGAAAAATCATCTTTTCAAGAACTCGTTGGCAATAAAAAGGATACCTGCATTGTTGAGGTTGTAAGTAAACTAAATTACCCTGTTCAAGGTATTTTAATAGAGTCAATAAATAGTTCAAATAAAACTGTTAGTGCAAAAGTAACAGGAAATGATGGAAAAGCTACACTTGTAAATCAAGATAAAACCAGCAAATTAAAGGTGTCTGCATTGGGATATAACACAATAACTGTTGATTTCAAAAAAGATAAAGACTACTTAGTAAAAATTGCAGAGAATATCGTTATTGAAAACAAAACTGTTGTATTTAGTTATGAAATTATTGATGATGAGACAATTTCATTATTACTCCTGACAGATGATTTCAACAGTGGCAAGAATCTTGACAATGAATTAAATAGACTATCAAAAAGAGCAAAAAGAAACAACTTGCTTCACAAAAGATATTCAAAAGAGTTAATCCCTTTTCGGCTATAGATTTATTTAATTTATTATATACAATCATTGCTGTCCCATTAAAATCTGAAATAGTTCTTTGAAATATTTGAAATTTAGTTAGATACAGAGGTTTTTCGAGCGCGACGATTTCAATTGATACCTTTGCCGCCTATAACAAAGGCTGCAATGAATAAAGAGAAATATGTGTTTGCTCAGTTAATCTCATTCCTGAATGAAGATAAGTTTCGACGTATAGTCAACAAGTACCAAGGGAATCGCTACATAAAGCATTTCACTTGCTGGAACCAGTTGCTATCTTTGATGTTCGGCCAACTTTCCAATCGTGAAAGTCTGCGAGACTTGATTGTCGCTCTTGATGCTCACCATTCCAAATGTTATCATCTGGGAATGGGTAGGAATGTTTCAAGATCATCCTTGGCGAGAACCAATCAAAACAGGGACTATCACATCTTTGAGGAGTATGCCTACTACTTGGTAAACGAAGCAAGGAAGAAGCGTGTCACCGATATCTTCAAACTCGGTGGAAACGTTTACGCCTTTGATTCAACAACCATTGATTTATGCCTATCTGTATTCTGGTGGGCGAAGTTTCGCAAGAAGAAAGGTGGTATCAAAGTACATACATTGTATGATGTGGAAACGCAGATTCCTGCATTCTTTCATATCACCGAAGCTTCCGTGCATGATTCAAAGGCGATGAATGAAATCCCCTATGAGTCTGGCTCCTACTATATCTTTGACCGTGCTTACAACAACTTCAAGATGTTGTATCGGATTCATCAGATAGGTGCCTGCTTCGTTGTCAGAGCCAAGAAGAATCTTCAATACAAGCCTGTCAAGTGGAAGCGAAGGTTGCCTAAGAATGTACTCTCAGATATGTCTATCCAATTGACGGGCTTTTATCCGAAGCAATACTATCCTGAGCCGCTTCGTTTGGTCAGATATTGGGATGAAGAACAAAAACGTGAGTTTGTTTTCTTAACCAATGCAACGCACATTTCTGCCCTTCAAGTTGCCGACCTCTACAAGAACCGCTGGCAAGTAGAACTGTTCTTCAAATGGCTGAAGCAGCACCTCAAAATCAAAAAGTTCTGGGGTATTACCGAAAATGCCGTTCGGATACAAATCTACGCAGCTATATGCACCTACTGCCTGGTGGCAATTATTCAGCACGACATGCAACTGGATAGAAGTACATACGAAGTTCTTCAAATATTGAGTATCTCGCTGACCGATAAAACGCCTCTTCGAGACCTCTTTGACAAAACTAAATTTCAAAATGACAAAGAACGATTTGGGCTCAATGGAGCAGGTTTATTTGATTTTTAATAACGTCCCTTTTTTATGGGACACTAGTGTTCTAATCAATTGAATTAATTATAATTCCAACTTTTGGCTTACATCTCTTCGTGAAAGACAACTTCAACACCCTTTCCCAACTCTGCTATATATGAGGCATATATCCTTTCCACATAATCATCACGGACTTGACGGGTATAATCCTCGTATAGTTCTCCACTTTTGTAAATGGAACCTTTTAACTTGTTGAAGTGGTCGAGTAAATCTTTTTCCTCTATTATTAATTCACCTTCTTCAGCTAATTCTTTTTTAAGTTGAATAATAGCATTGCCAAACCGGTAATCGAAAAAAATCAGTTCATTATAATTTATAGGTCCATAGATAACACCCCCTTCACTTACAATTCTCGCTCTTTCTTTGTTGGTCTCATCTAAATCGGAAAGAAGCTCTGAATAATGCTTGTAGGGCCACAATTCCCGCTCTTGTAGCAGCCGTTCCTGTACTTTTAAGACCGCTAATGTATCCATTGCTTGTTGCTGTAGTATTTCCCGGGGATAGTGTCCATCATATCTCTTTTCCCAAAACCCGATCATATCGGTAATACCATGCTCGGTTACAATCCGGTTGATTACCGATGCTTTGCAACGTTCCATTTCCCTATTTAGTTCATCGCGGGTTATCACTACTCTCACTCTCTCCGCGGTCTCTTTTTGCTCATTTGACGATCTGTTAATAATCCAAAATCCCAAGACTACGATACCGAGAAACAACGATATGGAGATAATCCTCCACCTTTTTTTTATTTGACCGCACATACTGTTTATCTCCGGTTTTGAATCGTTATCATTTGTTCCGCGTATCTATCTCCCAGAATGGTAGCCGACGGACTATCAAAATGGGTGACGTCTTTTTCTGAGACTGTGGTTAATCCTGCGGCAGAGGCTATACCAGTATAGGGGACATCCAGGATCAGTCGGGGCAACTTGTCGTTGATAAAGTGAGAGGTCGGGCGTTTGTATGACAACTCTCCGATGACAAAGGGTAGCCTGCTGTTCATGAAATCGTTCCGCAACCTGTTGATGAGTATTTTCATTTTGCCCGGCCAGATAATCGACGAGTTTTCTCCACTGTTACCCTCTCCCTGATGCCACAACACCCCCTTTATCACGCCGGAAAGCATAGCTGTTTTAGCCCGAGCCAGGGCGTCGTCGTACGGGTGAACGCCTTTTCGGTTATCAAAAGCTCCCGGTTGCCAGAGGTCTATGCCTGTCGCTCCTACTGCCGCTGGGATTAACCCTATGGTGATATCGGAGTTGGCTTCCGCCATTTTGATTGCGAACTGCAATCCCGGTCCCACTCCCGGTTTCGCTATGTCGAAGTGCAACGGGTGTTGTGCCGGTACCCACTCATTTTGCTGGTTCAGCATCTTTACTCTGGGGTGGGATACCGCGGCGTACTCAGGCGTGACCGGCCCGCGACCGGCCATGTTCGACTGCCCTATCAGCAGGTAAAGATGGAAATTCTCATCCGGTATGGTGTTGTTGTTCCCCGGACCGTTGTAGAACCCTATATTGGGTGGTTCGTGGACCGAAACGGGTAAGCCGAAATAATCCCTTCCCCCGTTGTCGGGGATAACCTTGCCCGCTCCTATGGCCGGTGAGTTCGACCTCAACTGATATCCACCCACGGTATTCAACCCGCTCTTTCCGGTGCCGGGCGCGACAAACAAGGGATCGTCCGTAATTTTGAAAGGGTCATCCGGCTCGTTATCCGAGTGGTATCCGTAAAACAGGTTATTACTGAATATCCTCGTAGTATTATTTCCTTTCACAAAGTTATAGGTGGCCGAAGGGCTTAGGTTGTATATGATGTTATTGTAAAAATGATAAGTACGTGCCTTGGAAGGCGCGGATTCATAGATGATGGAGGGGGATAGCTTCTCATCTATATAAAAAGTGTTATTGTAAATATAGGCACTGGTAAAAGAACCGGTTACCCTGATCAGGGATCCTTTGTCGTTCCGGCTTATATTGTAACGGACAATGATATTATCGTCTTTCGCATTGGGAATGAACCACATCAGTCCGTGGGCATTGTCATGGCTGTAGCTATACTGCCATATTGTACCCGGGCTGCCCACGTCAGCGTCATACAGGCTGCCATCTATTCCGGGGGATCTGTTCAGAAATCCTTCGTTATACTGGAATACGGTTCCTTTTGTCCCATAGCTGAAAATGGTGTTTCCGGTTGTGTCCAATGCCGTTTCGTAACATAAATTGTGCTCCACGACTCCCCCATCTACCGTTTTAAGGATCATCGCATTCTTGGAGATATGGTGGATCACGTTGTTCCTCACTACCACGTTTGTGAATCTGCGTCGCTTCCAGTCGGCTGTGGAGGGGTGGTTATATCCCGCGCTCCTTTCTCCCGGCGTGCGGAAATTGATTCCCTGGTTCTGCACGTGGTGAATTTCACAATTCTCTATCAATATGTTGTCAAAGCGCGTATTTTTTTCGTCATCTTTGAGAGTGTGGATAAAGATACCGCCCGTTGACGCCCCATTATTGACGATTCCTCTTACATGGTGGACATGCAGGTTTTTAAGATGAATATGCCTGACCAGCCCGAAATTGGAAGCTGTGACATAGACACCGTTCCTTCTTCCCATCTCTTCCGCATCATTGGTCAACTCTAAGTTGTTGATCTCCCAAAAAGACTGGTTGTGCAAGTTTACTGCTCCTCCTAACGCTCCGTTCGCGTTAATCAGAGGCTTAGCCCCCAACCCGTATTGATCGATAATGATGGGGTTGTTTTCTGCACCGGAGCCTTTAGGGTTCATTTGTCCAATCCATACACCTCCCGACTTTAATAGTATCTTCGCACCCAGGCCAAACTCCCGGGAGTTAACAGCTTCAAGCGTCTTCCATGCTGACTGAGGTGTTTTCCCGTCATTCCTGTCGTTCCCGTTATCCGGATCTACATAATAGGTTGATGAGTGTATATTTCCTCCTATCCGGATATCGGCATACCATTCCTTGTATTCAATGATATTTCGTGCCAAAGATATACTGGGCATCAGCATAGATAGAATGAAAACTAAAATAGTTATCGTATTGCGCGTAGATAGGATTCTCATAACTTTTATACTCTTTTTTTGAATTTATTTCGAGTTTGATCATCACGATATCTTTAAGCAAGAGTTAGATTCGTGATGATCAAACTCGACCCTTTATTTAAGGAAGAACCGTCACATTGACTTTTTTGACAATTGGTTCTGTTCCCAAAGGACCATGGAGGACAAACGTTGCTTCGTATGTGCCGACTGCCGCATACAAGTGACTGTACTTCTCAGATGGCGATTCAATGGTAACTCCCTCATCGGGATCCACGGTGAATATATCATGTGCGTTGCTGATGCCCCACGCTTCGAACCCTTCGTATGAAGATGTCTGATTCCCGAGAAAATTCAATGCTTTTCCATCTGCAGTTACTATGCTTGGAGCTCTACCCGATTCTACATTCCCCTCTGTTATGAAAGTCCACTGGGAGTTCCAATCGGCATCATTGTAATTAGAAAGCGATATTGTCTCACCGGAAAGTTCGTGGTTTAATGTGTAGAATCCGATACGCCATTGACGGCTGTTTCTTGGTGCCGGAGGACGATCCGGACAAATATATCTAAAGCCCACCCAAAAAGTTTTACCTTGCTCCATCAGATCGGTTATCTTGATACTGTTATTTATCTTGCCATCCCCGGCAGGTCCATCTGCATTTGTTAGTGGGAAAGTAATCTTGTCACTGAAGGATGTCCAATCTGCGGCTGAAACTGCCGCATAAGTATATTCACCAGAGAAGTTGTTAGATACAAAAGCATCCAGTTCCATGGGGAATTCATAGCCGTTCATCACCCTTGCCATAAATGACATTGTGACATCACCTTCCAATTCCCTTTCTGTGCGGTCTTTGTATTCGTACACATGACCCGGCTCGCCGGAATAGAATTCAACCCTACTGATATCCCCTGCAAAGGCGAATAGCTGTTCTTCTCCGGCATTGATGGGGTCTCCGGATGTGGTTACGGACAACGGTTCTTCAAAGGCAAAATCTGTGCCGTTCCAGTAAGCCTCAAAATAAAAAGCTTTACCTGTTTCTGTCGGGGAGGTTCTTGCGTCTTTGCTATCAGTAGAGACAATGGGGGCTCCCCAATTACCCAGAAGTTGTAGCCTTATCTCGGGCCAAATAACATCCGGAAGTGACGGATACCAGCCCCACAAGGTGATTGACTCCCCGGCCGGAATTGACGTGGTAGGAGGAGTGAACGAGAGGTATGCGCCGGCTGATCCGGGAGATTGAAACTCACCGGTCACTAAGTTATACTTGCCCTCTCCCGTGTTGTTATATGCCCAGCCACCTGTCTCAGTCACCAACCGTGCCTCGGAAATACCCGATAAGGGAGTGGCTCCCGTGTTGTTGACCCGGATGCTGAAAATAGAACCCAAATGATTAAAGACTACATTGGCAGATTTCTCTTCAAGATTTATTCCTTCCTTTGTGAAAATGAGGACTACATCCTCGCTTTCCTGTAGTAAATAGAGTGACGAGGCACTTCCCGGATTTGCGGGAAGCTTGACTAATTCCAGGTTTTCTTCGTCAAGTCCCTCTCCACCATAAACGCCATAAAGATCAAACTGTCCTCCGACAATTCCGGCGGGTATATCGAAAACAAACCTTGCTTTTTTACCCTCTTCCATAATTTCATTTACAGTGGCGGTTTCTTTGTATTTATTATCGTTCTGGACAAAAAGGAGTTGAATCTCATCGTTCATTTCCCATTTGAGGGTGATGGTCAAATCATTTTGTCCTAAAGCAATACGTGATGCTGGTGAATTCTGCATTTCCACAGTAAGCGAAAAAGAATTACCCGGAACGGTAGAATCATCTCCCGGTTTCAAATCTTCGGTATTGCATCCTATAAGCAATACTACAAAAGAGATCAGTACTGTCTGTAAAATTTTGAATGCTTTCATATTCATATTTTTATTTATTGTTTTGGATTATTATCATTTGCTCCGCGTATCTCTCGCCCAGAAGGGAAGTCGACGGGCTGTCAAAATGGGTTACATCAAACGCTGTCAACCCTTCAGCAGAAGCTATACCGGTATAGGGGACATCCAGGATCAGCTGTGGCAGCTTGTCGTTGATAAAATGAGAGGTTGGACGTTCGTATGACAACTCCCCAATGACAAACGGCAGCCTGCTGTCCATAAATTCGTTTCGCAACCTGTTGACAAGCACTTCCACTTTACCCGGCCAGACAACGGATGAATTCTCTGCGCTGTTTCCCTCTCCCTGATGCCACAATATCCCCTTCATCACACCGGAAAGCATGGCTGTTTTAGCCCGTGCCAAAGCGTCGTCGTATGGATAAACATCTTTCGCACTATCAAAAGCTCCCGGTTGCCATAGGTCTATCCCCGTTGCTCCCACCGCAGAGGGAATCAAGCCGATAGTAATATCGGGATTGGCTTCCGCCATTTTAATTGCGAACTGCAATCCCGGTCCCACTCCCGGTTTCGCTATGTCGAAGTGCAACGGGTGTTTCGCCGGCACCCACTCGTTTTGCTGGTTCAACATTTTCACCCTGGGGTGGGATACCGCGCCGTACTCCGGCGTGATCGTTCCGCGGCCGGCCATATTCGACTGCCCTATCAGCAGGTAGAGATGGAAGTTTTCATCCGGTATGCCGTTATTGTTCCCCGGACCGTTATAGAACCCTATATTGGGCGGTTCGTCGGCAGAAACGGGTAAGCCGAAATAGTCCCTTTCTCCATTGTCGGGAATAGCTTTGCCGGCTCTTATAGCCGGAGAATTCGGCCTCAGTTGGTAGCCACCCACGGTATTCAACCCGGTCTTCCCGGTGCCGGGTGCGACAAACAGTGGGTCAGCCGTGATCTTGAACGGGTCATTCGGCTCATTGGCGGGATGATACCCGTAGAAAAGGTTGTTGCTGAATATCCTCGTGGTATTGTTTCCTCCCACGAAATTATAGATGCTCGAGGAACTTAAATTATATATGATGTTATTGTAAAAATGATAAGTACGTACATTTGAATTACCGGCTTCCTGGATGATGGAAGGAGATAACTCCTTGTCTATATAAAAGGTGTTATTGTAGATGTAAGCACTGACAAAAGAGTTGTTCACCCTGACCAAATATCCTTTGTCATTCTGGCTTATATTGTAACGGACAATGATGTTGTTGTCCCTCTCGTCGGGGATGAACCACATCAGGCCGTGGGCGTTGTCATGGCTGTAGCTGTACTGCCACACCGTTTCAGGACTACCCAGATCCGCATCATACAGGCTTCCGTCACCCCCGGGGGATCTGTTGAGATAGCCTTCATTATACTGGAATACGGTACCTTTTGTCCCATAGCTGAAAATAGTATTGCCGGTAACATCCAATGCCGTTTCGTAACAGAGGTTGTGTTCCACGATTCCTCCATCAACCGTTTTAAGAATCATCGCGTTCTTGGAAATATGGTGAATCACGTTGTTTCTTATCATCACGTTCGTGAATCTGCGTCGCTCCCAGTCGGGAGTGGAAGGGTGGTTATACCCTGCACCTCTTTCCCCGGGCGTGCTGAAACTGATTCCCTGGTTTTGCACGTGATGAATTTCACAATTCTCTATCAATATATCATCAAATCGCGTGTCTTTCTCGTCATCGTTGAGAGTTCGGATAAAGATACCCGCTGTTGGAGCGCCATTATTCACGGTGCCTTTTATATGGTGGATATGCAACTTTTTGAGATGAATATGTTTAAGTAATCCGTAGTTGGAGGCCGTGATGTTTATTCCGTTCCTTATTCCCATCTCTGCCGCATCGTTGATCAACTCCAGATTGTTGATTTCCCAGAAAGATTGGTTATTCAGGCTTATTACCGCTCCTAACGCTCCGTTCGCGTTAATCAAAGGTTTCGCGCCTACCCCGTATTGGTCAATGATGATGGGACTATTTTCCATACCAGATCCATTAGGCGATAATTGGCCAATCCATGTCCCTCCTGATTTGAACAGGATTTTCGCACCCGGTGCAAACTCCCGTGAGTTTACCGCCTCGAGTGTCTTCCATGCCGACAGGGGTGTTGTTCCGTTATTGTTGTCATTTCCTCCATTCTGGTCCACGTAATATGTTCCCGAGTGAGCGTTCAGGTTTATTACCATAGCTTTGGAAATTGCCCATATCTCGAGCGGAACCTCTCTGTTGATATTGTTTGCTAAAAAGTTTAAGCGGTTCTGCTGGATAGTGGCTCCTCTGCCTGGATCTATTTCACCATTCTCCACTAAAACCCAACCGGCGGTATGATGATTGGCAAGTATATTAGTCTTTTCCTCGAAGTGGTTGGTCAAGGAAAACTCCTCCACACGCCAGTTCCTTCCCATTCGGTCAGCCGGCGGTACCCCTGCGGTTTTATACCTGAAAGCGACAAAAAAAGGCTTTTTTGCAGTTACATACTCCGAAATATCTATTGATCCCGCAGGTGTTAGTTCTTGTGTGTCGGTAAGGGGGAACCGAAATTTATCGCTGATATCTTCCCAGACAGCCTCTCTTATCTTGTTAAGGGTATATATTCCGTCGAAGTCATCGGAAATAAACACGTCCAACTCACGGGGTAATTCATAACCGTTGAGTACCCGGGTAGAAAAGGAGAGGTTAACGTCACCCACCTCCTCTATGCCGGGGCCCGGATCAGGATCAACAGTTTCCTCTCCGGAATCCAACGGGTCATCAATCGTATCTTGGCACGATGAAAATAAGAACGATAACGATAACATTGTAACAGTCAGCAGGTGTGAAAAATGAGATTTCCGCATTATTGAAATATATTATGCTTGTTAAAACTAATTGATTGAAAACACATGTTCGATGGGTTTCCCTAAAGAAACACCATGGATGCTTTTTGTGCTTGAGCTTATGGTTACTTTATAGTGCTTACTTTGGAAGCTGCCTATTCCGGGAGTAAAGATAAAATAGGTGTCTTTTCTCAACACTTTCCATTCTCCTTTGACCTCTTGACCGCTATCCATATCTAAAACTTTGACCATATCCTTCACCGATGCAACATCCATCCGAGGAGAAAAATGGACAATAACGGGCTGGTTTGCTTTGATGATATTCTCATTGTTGTACCCATTGAAAGGAGCCACATAGAGCACGTTGGGTGGAAGATCCGGTTCCAGGTAATTGGAGAAGAATTTCTCAACTGCCTCCTCCCGGACGTATCCAAGATCATGCTGCACGCCTGTGGCCATCTCATGTCCTCTATCCAACATTGGTATTCCCAACCAATTAGCACTACGGTCTTCAGCATATGCCGCCACCACGTCGGGCCAAACGGCCCACTGGTTGTACGTGTC
>JBFLFV010000014.1:0-65914 GCA_041859795.1 Fermentimonas sp. | reverse complement strand
TAAGTACGAAAAAATAAGCAAATAAAGCTCTTTTTTGATTAAAACTGTTTTAAGCTAAAATCTCTGAACCCATTTGTAGGAATAGAAAAACCCGCTCTGTAAGCGGGTTCTAAAAAAGTGTTGTGTTGTCTTACCAGGACTTGAATATTTAATATTTATTGATAGTAATTTTAACCTAACTACTTTTATAAGAGTCTGTTTTGCAGTACATTCCAGAAACACAAAAACAAACAAAACAAAAAAGAATTAAAATAATTATCATTTATTCGTGTGAAAATTCGTGTGAGAGTTTGTTTTATACTACATTTGTAAAAACAAATATCAATAGTATGAAAATTAGAGCACTCATTTCACCGAAAGGTCAAACAAGATCTATTATTTTAAGGATTCATTTCGGATCATTTGAAAAAGTGAACCCTAAAAAAGTAATTTTGGAAGATGGCACGGAACGGATCCAGTACTACAATAGTAAAAAATATGTTCCTATAGATTATTATACCGGATTAACCGTTAAACCTAAGGATTGGAATAACAAAACTCGTATTACCCGGAACAATAGTTTTGTTAACGGACAAATATCTGATGCTTGTATAAGGATTGAGCAAATTTACAGCGAGCTTGAATATAGTGAAACGCTTACTTATGACAACTTTAAAAGTGAGTTAAAGAGTGATGACAGGTTAAACAGCATACTCAATAAAGAAAGAGAAATTGAAGTTAAGGCTGATTACGTTGCACCAATGGAGTTTATAAAAACCTATATTGAGAAATCACAGGTAACAGCCGGCACGAAAAAAGATTACAATAACACTTATAACCACCTTGAAGAATTTCAAAACTACACAGGAAAAAGTCTTAGTTGGAAAAGTATGGGATATGAGTTTTATTTAGATTTAGTGGAGTTCCTTAAAACAGAACAGGATATGAAAGGATCCACCATCGACAAAGTAATTAAAAATGTAAAAGTGTTTTTGGGTTATGCTGATCTACAGGATAATCTTGAAGTTAACCAAGACTTTAAAAAAACCGTGTCCGGGAAGTCCTTATTTGCAAAAGTCAATAAAGAGGAGGCTGAACACGTATATTTGAATGAATCTGAAATACAACAAATAACAGATGCTGAAATGGGTGATGAAAGGTTGTCAGAGATCAGGGATCTGTTTATTATTGGATGTTGGTCTGGTTTAAGAATAAGCGATTTAAAGCGATTAGAGAAAGGCAATATTAAAAATGGACTGTTATCCATCATAGCACAAAAAACAAGCAAGAAAGTGACTATACCAGTCACAGATGAACTACAAACGGTATTGAATAAATACCCTGATGAATTACCCAAGATTCCTACAGATCAACATTACAACCGGGAGGTTAAAAAAGTTTGTGAGATAGCAAACATAAATGAGCCTATTATGGCTGAGATCAAGAAAGGCAAAATGAGAGTTACTACTAAGATACCTAAACACGACCTTATAACATCACATACAGCACGTAGAAGCTTTGCGACTAACTTATATAGGCGTGGAATACCATCTACTCAATTAATGATGCTTACAGGGCATAAATCAGAAACAGCATTTATGAAATACATTAAAGTTTCAGGTGAAGATAATGCTAAAGACGTGGCTAAAAAACTTAAAAAAATAGGTTGATTATATAGGCGTGGAATACCATCTACTCAATTAATGATGCTTACAGGGCATAAATCAGAAACAGCATTTATGAAATACATTAAAGTTTCAGGTGAAGATAATGCTAAAGACGTGGCTAAAAAACTTAAAAAAATAGGTTGATTATGGAAAATTACGACAATATAGAGATTGATTCGAAAATAAAAGATACAATAACAAAAGTAATACAAGATATTAAGGCTAAACCATTATATCATGAAGCCAAACATAATGTAGAAGCTTTAAATTATCCACAGGGTGCAATGGAGTATTATACTTCAAAGAAATATGAGTTGATAAAAAACGTTGGACAAAGATCCATGATTGGTAATGCTTGGAGAAATGATGGTTGTCCCAAAATCAACACTTCTTTAATATTTGATTTTTATTATAAAATAAGATGCTTTGATTCTGTATGGAATATCACAAAAAAAACAGACAAAGAGTTTATTGATTTTATGAGAGTTGATCTTACTGATTTTATGAGAGATTATTATACATATGATAAATTCCTTAAAGCAATCAGAGAGCGAGATTCAAACCCCATAAGCTTAGGTTTTAAACTTAACAATAAGGACCTTTCAAGTATTTTTGATGATTTTATAAAAAATAAATGCATAGCTAAAGAAACAGATTTTGACTATTTTAAATATGCTTTTAAGGGAGATGTAATACCATCATATAAACAACCATATCAGCCTATTCAATGGCTCGAGACTAAAAATAGATTATATCTTGAATTAAAGGATATTGAGACACAACACGAAGGAAAAACACAGGTCAGTTTGACAAATGCACGCAAAAAAGTTAAGGATCTTTTCCTTGACAAAAACGGAAAACCTATGAAAATGCTTACAAAACCAAAATAAATACACCAACTCTAAACCTTTATATACTAACCATTTAACACATTTACGCCAGCTTTTTAGTTGGCGTAAGTTATTTGATAATGAGTCAGTTAACTCAAATCATTCTGATATATTTGTAATGAATCAAAATCGAGGCGCACCGATTTAATTAGAATTACAATATAAAAATCATAATCATGGACAATAATTTAAAACGAATTGAGGAGCTGTTAGAATTACTAATACTCTCAACGAAAAAGGTTTATACAATTGATGATGTAGCAAAAGTAACTGGCTTTAAGAAAAGCTACATATACCGTTTAATCTCAGATGGAGAGTTAGAAAGCTATAAGCCCACAAATGGACAGTCATTTATAGACAGAGAAGACTTAGAGGTTTGGATGTTAACCAACAAACAGGAGGTGAAAAAATAGGATTATGGATAATATCTTAATAATAAGCAAGAACGATTTAAGGGAGCTTTTAGAGGAAATGATCCCGACTGAGAGGGTAAATACACCTGAAATTAAAGAAAAGGATGAGGAGGTATTATACACTACAGAGGAGGCGTGTAAGATACTGAAATGTAGCAAGCCTACACTCCACAGATGGAAAAAAGAGAATATCGTTCCTCACATAAGAATTGGGAATAACATCCGATATAAAAAGTCGGATTTGATGAAATTGATAAAGTAATGTAACATTAAAAATCACAGCAAAATGAAAGCAGAACAACCAAAACCAAGCAATGAAGAACCAAAATTTCAAATTATCCATGTAAAAGTGGATGAGTTCACCTACAAACCGGTACGACTAACCCGGAGGCAAATAAACGTGTACAACTTGTTAAAGTCGGGCAAAAGATCAGTAACGGAACTTACAAATGCGCTGGGTTACGCAGATCCGCGATCTTACATTCGTTATCTGAGAGATAAAGGTATTAATGTACTTGATCGTTGCATTCAAAAGCAAGATGTCAGATTCAAAATATATTGGATTGACTAATGAAATAAAAAAGCCCTCACTATGAGCGTATGGCAGTGGGGGCTTTTTAAAATTTCTAAATGATGAGATTAGAAATTCCAGACAGTTAGAACAGGACAAAGGTAAACATTATGATTGAGGAAGCAAAAAAATTACTGATACAGAGGTATGAATTAAACAAAGAAATTCACACCAAACATAACAACATTTTCGAGGGTGAAAAAATTACTCTTATTGAAAATGTAATTACAGGTGAGTTGAAACTTAAGCCACGTAGGCGATAAAAAGTATCATAGATGAAGACTAAAATAGACGTAAATAGCAATGTGAATAAGAAGTCATTCTACTTATTCAATGACACAGAAAAAGTGTTTGAGATGCTTACTGATGAAGAAGCGGGCAAACTCATTAAGCATCTATTTTCTTATGTGAATGGTAAAGAATCAGAGCTTAATGATAGGCTATTAGAGGTAGCTTTTGAGCCTATAAGACTGCAATTAGAGAGAGATATGAAGAAATATGAATCTGTATGTGAGCGTAATAGAGAGAATGGCTTGAAAGGTGGTAGACCGAAAAAAAAGAGAAACCCAAAAAACCCAGTGGGTTATTTGGAAACCCAAGATAACCCAAAGGAACCCAAAAAAGCCGATACAGATACGGATACAGATACGGATACAGATACAGATACGGATACAGAAACAGAAACAGATATTGATAATTATAAAATAAAGGGTGAATCTGAAAATAAAAAAAGTTCATCTGATAAAATACAAAGTTATCTAAACATAGTTCCTGAGAGTTGGAGAAAATCAGTTGAAATGTGGCTACTATATAAGCGTGAAAAAGGACAGTTGTATAAAACCGATAGAAGTTTCAAATCATTTTTCAAAACCATAGAAAAAGAAAGTCAAGGCAATCCATCTGCATTTCAAACAGCAGTTGAGCAATCTGTAAAAAATAACTGGTCAGGTGTGTTTCCAATGGTGGATCATAGCAATAAAATCACACGGAAACAAGGAATTAGTGACGATTACAAAAGGTCAGTAATGGCACGTATGATGTCAAGTCACCCGGCTGTTGATAATTCCAGTAACAAAGAATATAATGAGTTTTAAGAGAGATTAAGTAACATATTATTAAGTATATAAATATAAATTTTTAATTTTTTTATTATGAATGCAATTGAAAAAAAACTAATTGAGAAAAAACTTGAAGCACTAAAAGCAAAGTTAACCGATTATGAAACAAACGGTTTTGAGGATTCAGATTTGGAAACTTTTAAAAGTGAAGTTTTAGAACTACAGGGAATTATTGACGGTGCATCAAAGCCCGAATCAGAGAAAACAGAAGCTGATCATTTAGATGAGTATCGTATGAAAAAATACGGAACTACAGATCCCGAAAAGATCAAAGCTATAGAAAAGCCCTCAGATGATCTTTTAGATAGCATTTTGGCACCGGAGGGATTCAATCCCAACTCAGCCGGAATGACACGCAGAGTTTAATAACATTTTAAATCAATGATGAGATGAATTTACTAAAGACAATTAGAAAGAAGCGGTATAAAGTGCCTTTGGGGCTGTTTGATGATCCCGGCTATCTGAATTGGATCTTTGATAAGGAAAAGATGTTTGATTCAAAACACAGGGATTATATAAGTAATTACGTGTTCCTTGAACTACCTATCAATGTTTACAAGATCCCTGAAAAGCAACTCATGAAGTTTGCCGACAGACCAAAGCCAAAACATAATCCGGATTTGTGGAACTGGATGTTTGATATTGAAACAAAAATGAGGGCTTAAGATCACAGAGAAATTAATCAATAAGTATATAAGAAATTTAAAAATTAAGAGGTTATGGAAAAGAATATAGCAGAAAAAACAGTATTGTACTTTGATAAGGAATCCTATGATAAGCAAACAGGATCACTTTTTTACTTCGTGAAAGATTATTTGCAACCGTTAATAGATGAGTTGAATAGACTGGAGGTGAAAATTACAAAGGATCTGATCTATGAGATCATTGATACACCGTCAACACTTACAGCATACTTTAAAAACAAAGCAAAAGAGGATTCTAAATCACTGGCACCGGTATTTGCAGAGTATGCTGAAAAGGAATATTTAAACAAAATTGAGAAAGGTTTAAGACTTGCACTGGATGCAAGTGAGAAACTTTATAGATCAGAGTTATTACTTTCTTTCATAAAAGAAAATATCGTTTTTGATGAGAATTTCAAAGCCTCAGTAGATCCGGAATATACACGTAAACTCAGGGAGTTGTATTCTGAATATTTGGAGGATTCTGAGTACAGGATGGCAATATTTGAACAGCAGAAAGTTGTGATCCGGGAAAATGAGAAACTTCGTGATCTGATTTTCAAAGGTGAAAGACTTACAAAAATGGATGAGTTGATGGAAAAGCAAAGAGAATCAGGAATACACGTAAATTATGCGCCAAAGGTAGGTATTAATCCAATTGCTTATCCTGATGCTTATAATGATGGAATATTGGAGGTAGATGATAAGGGGGTACTTACACTCAACAAAGAGGTTTTAGCATTAAGAATAAAATAAAGCCGAAATCAGCGGTAAATCAGCGGAGGGAATACAATGAATCGAGATAGAGATGAGAGGGGCAGATTTAAGCCGGGAAATAGGGTTGGTGGGAGATTTACACCAAACAAGCAACCCAAAACAGCCGGCAGAAAGCCAACTTTGTATAAGCAAGTAGCATCTAAAGCCAAAGAAGTAGGGGAGGAGATGGGTAGAAAAGAGTTTTATGATATAATGCTCTATTTGGTAACCCTAACTGTATCTGAATTAAAAGAGCTTGCAAAGAAACCTGATGTACCAGTTTGGATAATAGGGGTAATTTCAGCCTTATTTGGAGACATACAAAGTAAAAACACAAAAACTCTTTTCTCTATTCTTGATCGTTGTTTCGGTAAGCCGGGATATCAAACTCAAACAGTTATAGTCAATCAATCAGCTAATAAGATTGAGAACCATATAAACGTAAATCTCAATGTATTAACTAAAAACGAGATCATTATATTAAACGATATTTTGCATCGTGAAGCTGAATTATATGATGTTGCTGATGTAGTGGAACAGATTGATGAGATGTTAGATGATAAGTCAACATTTACAAGAGATCAAATTAATAAACTGGTTGAAAGTGAAATTACAAGGATTGAAAGTGAAAAATTAAGCAGAAAAGAGGGGAAAAGACAGGAAAAATGAACCTCCATAATTAACGAAATGAAACGTTATTAAACTTAATATTAAGACAAATTTAAGTTAAATGTTACACTCATAAACATACAAAAATTAAAACAGAGATAAAGAGGTGAAAATAAGAAAACTAAAAAATTAATTAATGTAAACGAGTTTCTCATAATTAGCATTATGTTTAATAGAATTGTTTTTTCATCACTTAATCGTTAAAAAACCAACTGATTACAAATTACTAAAAAATAGAGATTATGAGTCAAAATAGAGATGGAGGTTTAGCATTTAAGGCAACATTGGATATAGATGATTTTAATGCATCTGCTGAGGCAATGGAGCGGAGGATCCGGAAATCCTCAACAAACATAGGGTATGAATCAGAGAGGGCTGAATCCTCAATACTGGATTTTGCCCGGAATGGTGCCAAATATATAGTAACCTATCTAATAGCAAACGGACTTTCAAAAGTTGCAAGTAGCATTGTTCAGGTAAGGGGGCAATTCCAACAATTAGAGATTGCATTTGAAACAATGTTAGGTAGTGCCTCAAAGAGCCAAAGGTTGATGAATCAGATGATCGATACAGCAGCTAAAACGCCGTTTGATTTAACCGGTGTGGCAATGGGAGCCAAACAATTACTTGCATACGGTTTTGAAGCTGAAAAGGTGAACGACACTTTAATAAGACTGGGAAATATAGCTTCCGGGTTATCTGTTCCTTTGGGTGATATGGTCTATCTGTATGGTACCACAATGACACAGGGTAGGTTATACGCTCAGGATATGCGCCAATTCATGGGGCGTGGGATTCCTTTAGCAAAAGAATTAGCCTCAATGTATGGTGTAACTACAGATGAAATAAATAAGATGGTTACAGCCGGGAAAATAGGCTTTTCAGATGTTGAGAAAGTGATTAAGAAAATGACTGATTCAGGCGGTCAATTCTTTAACTTAATGAATAAGCAATCTGAATCTTTAACCGGTATGATCGCTAATTTAGGGGATGCCTGGGATGTGGCACTTAATAAATTGGGTAAGGATAATGAAGATGTTTTTGCAAAGGGTATTCAGGGAGCCACTTATTTAGTAGAAAATTTGGATGGTGTACTCAGGATCATTAAAGCTATTGCAATAGCATACGGAGCCTACAGAGCCGCTATAGTTGCAAACACTTTAGCAACAAAAGGAAATACCGGGATTGCATTAATAGATAACACGGTTAAACAGGCAAAAATAGGACTGGTTAATGCCGGGATCATAGCAACCAAGCAAGATACGACTGCAACAATTGCACATACAAAAGCCGTACTGGATAATTTAAGGGCTGAGGTTAAGACATCGTATGCACGTATGATCAGTAACAAAGAAGTTGCTACACTTGCAATAAAAAGGGCAGAATCAGCGAGATATGAACTTTACTGGGCAAAACAAAGTAATGATGCATCAAAGATAGCCGTTGCACAAAGAAAATATGAGGGTGCCGTTGAAAATCAATCAATTGCACGAAAAGCAGCGTTAACAGCCTCAACTGAATTTCACACTAAAAAAGCACAATTAGAGAGTACAGCCATACAAGCCTCCACAGCCTCAAAGGTTGCTAATGTTGGAGCCACAACCCTGTTAACACGTGTTACAAATGGGTTAACCGTATCAATGAGAGCCTTATGGGCGTCAATGAAAACAAATCCTTTGGGTTGGATTCTAACAGGTGTAGGGTTGCTTATTTCTGCATTCTCATTATTAAATCAGAAACATAAAGAGGCAAAAGATGAAGTAGTTGGACTTACAAAAGCAAGTGAGAAAGCAAGTGAGGAATTTGATAAACAAGCCTCAAAGATTGACAGGCTTAACAAGGTTATCAATAACTCTAATATTTCATATAACGAACGGAATAAAGCACTATCAGAGTTAAAAGGAATCATTCCGGGATATAATGCAATGCTTACAGATGAGGGCGTATTGATACACAATAACACACTGGCAATTGATGAGTATTTAAAAGCACTTGAAAAGCAGATCAAACTAAAAGCCGTACAAGAAGAATTAGAAGAGGCTTACAGGCAGAAACGACTTGATGAGAGATCAGCACAGCAAAAGATTGAAAAAGGCAAAACAAGTTCCTATTCGTCCGGATCCTCAACAATAGGGGGGCAAACAGTAACTTACATACATGAAGAATATACTACCGAGGAAGCTAATAAGATAATGCAAGATGCAACATCTAAAACAGCCGGGATCATTGAGGAACTGAATGAAGAAATCAAAACAACCTCTTTATGGATTGACGAAAACACAAAAACAGCAAGAACCTACACACAACAAATAGCAGATACTCAAAAGGAAATCAGCATATTAAATAGAGAAATCAATGATATGAGATCCGGGAAGATTGTAAATGATAACCTTGCAGATGCTATAGATGAAAAAGTAAAACAATTGGGTGAAGCTGAAAAAAGATTATCCAATTTAACCGGTGTTACAATAAGCAGTAATGGTTCAGATTCATTAAATAATGACATCATAGACAGGCAGATGAAACTTGAACAGGCAAAGATTGATGTTATGGAAGATGGATCTAAAAAACGACTGGCAATCCTTGAACTGGAACATAAACAGAATATGTTATCAATTGAAAGGGAGGAAGCTGAGTTAAAGAAATCCGGAGCCAAAACGCCAACTGATAAAGGAGATTTTGAAAACAGACGTAAGTTAGAGAATGACAGATATTTAAAAGAACAAAATAAACTGTTTAATCAGGAAATAAGCTACAAAAAGGAGCAATACGAATTGTACTGGCGTTGGGTTGAAAATATGGGATCTGATGTTGCAAATAAACGTTTCTCAGAACTTTTAAATGAGGGGCAATCTTATAAAGACTATTTGGAAAATCAATTGCAACAACTCAATTTAAAGAACCAATCCGGGAACCTAACAGATGCGGATAATAACATTTTGTACACTGTTAAGACACAATTAAGCGAGTTGACAGGTGAAAAATCAGCTTTAGAATCTTTTAAAACTGAGTTGGATAATTCTATTCAGAGCGCAAGCACTTTAGCAGAAAAAATAGGACTGGTAAGTGAGGCAATGAAAAAACTTGAAGATGGTAAAACTGGTATAGTAGGAGCTGATAATATTGCAAACGCAAATCTGTTTGTTCAGGGCAAACAAGATGATAACCAAAAGCAGATCCGGGAAAAGTTATTGAATGACTTTAAAACGTATGAGGAACGCAAAACTGAGATAATCAATGAACATAATGTTTTAAGGGTTCAAAAGCAAGTGCAATACAACCGGGAGTTATTGGATCAGATTAATAAGGGTGAAGCTGATGCTTTATCCGCTTTAAATGCTGAGATGCTTAAGCAGTCTGATGACTGGCAGAACTTGTTTGTTAATTTGGATTATCTGACAGCCTCAGAGATCGAACGGATCGTTACAAACATTGAAGCCAAGTTAGCAGATACCAACCTGAAACTTAATCCTGTAGATTATAACGCTTTAGTTGAATCACTTAATGAGGCAAAAGCTAAGTTAATATCAGCCAATCCGTTTAAAGTATTGGGTAACTCATTTAATGACTATATCCGGAAATTAAAGGAGCTCAAACAGGCACAGGATCAGAACCTTTCACCCGAAGCGATGCAAAAGTTTAAGGTTGCATCTCAGATCGCTTTACAGGAGGTTATAGCCTCCATTGAATCCATTAATGATATGGTTCAGAGTGTGGGTGATGGATTGGGGGGCGTTGCTGATTCATTCGGTGAGGATCAGTTATCACAGGACATAACAAACATTACTGATCTGATGGGTGCAACAGCGCAAGCCGGAACAGGTGTTGCAAAGATTATTTCAGGTGATATAGTGGGAGGGGTTAAAGATTTAGCAACTGGTTTAGCAAATGCCGTTCAGATCTTTAACAGAATGCACGATCAGAAAAAAGAGAAACAGATCATACAGCTACAAAAGGAAGTTGATAAGCTTGCAGAAACTTATTCAAACTTAGCCGATCAAATTGATAGGGCTTATGGAGTTGATAAAGCTGAATTAATTGAAGCGCAAAACAAAAGCCTTGAAGATCAAAATAAGGCAATTCAAAAGCAAATCAAGGCTGAGGAAAGCAAGAAAAAAACTGATAAGGATAAGATTAAGGATTGGCAAAATCAGATAAAAAAGAATGATGAAGAGATGGCTGAAAATAGAAAGTACAATATTGTTGAGGCAATAATGGGAACTGATATAAAGAACGCTATAGATCAGTTTGCTGATGCATACGCTGAGGCGTGGGCAAAGGGTGAAGATGCGGCTGAAAAGTCCTCAGATGTTATTAAAAACCTTATCAGAACCGCAATAATTGAATCTTTGAAAAGTGATCTAAGCGATGAAGTCACAAAGATGATGCAACTGATTTCTGATTCAATTAGAAACGATGGGGTAATAGATGTTTATGAGCAAAAGCAGATTGATGAGTATGAGCGCAAACTTGAATTGATTGCTAAGAATGCACTCAAAGGAAAGGAAAAATGGTTAACTGATGATGAAACTGAATCCGTAACCGATAAAGAAGCGGATCCATTAACCGGAGCGATCAATAAAATGAGTGAGGAAACCGGTTCAATAATTGCCGGACGTTTAAATGCAATTATAATAAATCAGGGTGATTCAAGTAATTCATTAAAACAATCACTTATCTATCAAAAAGAGATAGCGGATAACACTAAATACAATAGATATTTAGAGAGTATTGATGCAAGATTAGGCAGAATTGAGAGTAAAGAAAGTTCATTGTTATCACAGGGCATAGAATAATAAACAAACAATTATTAATTAAAAAAACAAGTATGAAATTTTCAAATGAGAGATTAGAGATTCCAGAAGATAAGAAGATTTTCCTTTGGCGTTTTTTAGATAAAGATAAAGCACCGTTTGCCGGTAGTTTTAAAGATCCAGAAGGGAGTAACGGGTTTTTTTGGGATTTAACGGCTAAGTCAGTAACAGATTATGAAGTAGGTATATTCGGAGTTAACGAAGAGCAGGCAGTAAAGCTTTACAATAACGGACATCTGAATATGAATATTATAATGATTCCTAACCCTACATTTTTAAGGATTGAGGCAGATGTTAGAAACATCGTAGCTGTTAATTTCAATGAAACAGCAGTTTCGGAATGCAACATCTTAGAAGTATTAAACAAAGATGAGTTTTTCAAAAGGTTTCCATTATATCCTTTGTCTTTTGAATGGTTATATCGTAGAGTTGGAGGGGGTGCACCATTCCTTAGAAATAGTTTCAATCTGATGCAAGAAATGACTAAAAACCAAATGAACCGGATTTTAGATATTGGAAGTCCACACGGTTATATTCATTCTATGAGAGTAGATGTAAATATTCAAATTTTAGGTGAAAAGTTAGGACTGGATAGAGATGATGTTAATACAATGGCAGATCAATTTGCTCACTGGCACGATATTATGAGATTCAATAATGGCAATGATCCACAGCACGGACAAAGGGCAGGTGAAGCCATTAAAAGGAATAGAAATCACATAAACCTACAGCCTGTTAGAGATGATTTGATAGACCGGGTAATATATGCGTGTGAACATCATACTACAATGCACAAAAGCGGTGATCCATTGATTGATATATGTTTTGATGGTAACAGAATGGATTTAACAAGGGTAGGAATACAGCCGGATCCTAAACAGATGGCAACCGAAGCCGGAGCCTATTTTGCATCAAATTATCATGAATATGTAAATGAGTTACAGAATTTTGATTATCAGGCAGTCAGATAATATAAAACAGAAGATCCGGGAATAGAGATAAACCCGGATCTTTTTTTGATGTGTGTTCAGTAAACACACTTATTGATAAAAAAATAGAGGGATTGTTACTTTTTTTGAATTTCAATAATTATGCTATTACCACAGTGGGGGCAAATTAAGCCTTTTTCCTCTCTTTTAAACAGTTCAGTGATACCTACACCCAAACTATCAGCAATCTTTTCTAATGTGTCAAGTGTGGGGTTCATACGACCGTTTACAATTCGACTGATAGATGGTTGTGTTATACCAACTTTTTCAGCTATTTCATTAAGGGTAATCCCTTTTTCCTTTGCAAGATCTTTTATTAATAATTCCATATCTATGTGCTTATATAACGCAAAGATATATAAAAATAGGCGTGTTTATAACGTACTACATTATTAATTTAGGTTAAATATTACGCTTATAGTTATATTTGTTGTCTTTTTGGTTGGATTATAACTTTGCACGTTATATCTTTGAGCCATTAAAGTATTAATCATTTAATAATAGACAATATGAGAACAATAGTAAAGACAATTATTAAAGGCGTATTTGAGTGTATAGGTGTGATGATCGTGTTATTTGTTCAGATGGGAATAGTGGTATCTTTTATAAATATGGTTATATCATAACCCGGCAAACTTACACTTATGAAAACGAAAAGGGAAAAAGTTATAGATCGTATTTTTGATGTAGTACTGGGTATTATCAAATTGTATGTAGTATTTCAAATTCTTATGGGTGTATATTATAAATTCATGGTATAAACATTTAATAATTAACAAGATGGAAATAATGGTAGAGGTAGGATATTCAACTAAAGAAATGCATGAAATGGTAAGTAATGTACTGGTGCATTCAACTGATGAGAGGCTGATAAACAATATACTTGATGCTTTAGATGATCGCAACTACAAAGGTGCATTTCAAGGGTTTGAAGCTGATATATTGGACTTTAATAGTAATTACAAAAATCAATTAATCGAAAAGTAAAAATTACAATTTATGGGAACAAACAACAAAAGAAACGGACTTGATAATCAAGAAACAGAATTAGACCGGATGGTAACAATAGATCTGAGATCAAGAATTGAAAAAGCAATATCAGAAGTTTCATCAATAAGAGGCTTACTGTATGATATTTCAGAAAATGATCAAATGTTGGGAGATATGTTTGATGTAAAATTAATGCCTCAGGTAGATCAATTAACACAGATTGGTTTAACTTTGGGAGAAATATACGGTTACACTGTAGCTGATGATCTGCTAAGTCAAAGAGAAGTTAGATAGTTATCTTTTTCAGTATTTGTGTACTATCTGCCGTGAGGGTGAACCGTTGTATTAATTACACAGTTTGCCCTCTTNATCGTGTTATTTGTTCAGATGGGAATAGTGGTATCTTTTATAAATATGGTTATATCATAACCCGGCAAACTTACACTTATGAAAACGAAAAGGGAAAAAGTTATAGATCGTATTTTTGATGTAGTACTGGGTATTATCAAAGCGTATATAATATTTCAAATTCTGATGGGTGTATATTACAAATTTATAGTATAAACATTTAATAATTAATGAAATGAGAAAAAGGTATTATTACCATATAACAGCAAAGGAAAATGCTCTTTCAATCCTTAAGGAGGGATTAAAAGCAAATTCAGAGGGCGAAATTTTCTTATTTGATAATATTTCAGTGAGAACCATTACAGCAAAATTTAATGTAAATGGTAAACCGATTTCGGAGAATACTATCATAAACGTTGCAGACCACATAGCTAAAAGTCAATTGTTTTTAAAAGAGTATGTAATGTTTGAAGTTGACAGCAGAGGATTTGAAACTGAACTTATTCAGGATGTTTGCGGTGAAATATGCTTTATGGCTCAATGGATCTTAAAACAGTCCAATATTAAGCCATCATTTATAATACCGTATGGGAGATATAGAATTTAATCAATTAAATATTAAGCAAGATGGAAACAATGGTAGAAATAGGCTATTCAACTAAAGAAATGCATGAGATGGTAAGTAATGTATTGGTACATTCAACTGATGGGAAGCTGATAAACAATATACTTGAAGCTTTGGAAGATCGAAATTACAAAGGTGCATTTCAAGGGTTTGAAGCTGATATATTGGACTTTAATAGTAATTACAAGAATCAATTAATTAACAAGTAAAATTTTACATTATGGGAACAAAGAATAAAAAAACTGAAATTGAGGGTCCGGGAACAGTAATAGATCGTATTCCAACAAATGATCTGAGGCACCAAATCAATGAAGCTATTACTCAAATTTCATCTATCAGAAATTTATTATACTTTATCTCTGAGAATGATCAGATGTTGGGTGATATGTTTGATGCAAAATTAATGCCTCATACTGATAGATTAACTCAAATTGCAATAACTTTGGGAGAAATATACGGTTACACTGTAGCTGATGATCTGCTAAGTCAAAGAGAAGTTAGATAGTTATCTTTTTCAGTATTTGTGTACTATCTGCCGTGAGGGTGAACCGTTGTATTAATTACACAGTTTGCCCTCTTTTTCCGTTTACGTGTGATTATAGGAGTAGGGTAGGGAAAACATTAAAAACGCTTTAGAATCGCTCAGAATTAAAAACACTAACAAATAAAATTATCATTATGGGAGCTATTAAACATCTAATTTGCCGAAAATGTAACAATGAATGGGATCTTTACACTGGGTACGGCATGAACTCTATTATCTACACTTGCAATAATTGTAATGAACAAAAAACAATTGATCCTACTTACAAGGATCAGATCTCTTTAAAATGTGGTTGTGGAGGTTTATATATGATTGATCCGGGTAATTATGTTTGTCCTGATGTTAATTGTTTAAGTAATGATATTGAGGTAAACGATATTGGTAATTGGGATTAAAGATATTATCTTTGATGTGAAGATAGTTTTGAAGATTGTGTACTTGGTTGTTTAGTTAGACCGTTCAGATGAAAGTTTGAGCGGTTTTTTATTTTTCATTTTTGATTAGGATATAATAAATTAAGTAAGAACCACCCTTAATTATTCGGGTGAAAATTCGGGTGAGAGCCTTATTTAAAAAAAGAAACCCCCTGTTAAACAGAGGGTTATAGTGGTTGTTTGTTGTCCCACAAGGATTCGAACCTCAACCAGCTGAACCAAAATCAGATGTGCTACCGTTACACCATGGGACAATCCTCATATGCTTCGTGAAAAGCAGTGCAAAAATATAATAAAATAATTAACGTTCCAAATATTTTGAGACCAATTTACTAAAAAGATTTCCGTAATTTGTGTAAGGTGCTAATTTCTTCCCAATTAAGTCAAACAATATTTCTCTTATTCTGCAATCAATAAGAAATAGTTCTTCTTGCCCCTTTGAGCAACAATAAACTTACCACCAATTAGGTGCGACTGGTCAATAATGCCGTCAAACTCATCGAGCTTCTCTTTATTAATCATAACACCACCGGCTTGTTGAGTCTTACGCATCTCGCCTTTAGATGGAAACACAGTAGAATGCTCCGTAAGCAAGTCCACAGCCTTAATTCCTTCAACCAATTTATCTTTAGATATAGTAAACTGAGGAACACCTTCAAACACCTGCATAAAAGTCTCCTCGTCAATATTACGCAATGCCTGAGAAGTAGACTTACCAAATAAAATCTGTGAAGCATCCACAGCCATATCATAATCTTCGCGCGAATGAACCATAACAGTAATTACTTCGGCCAGGCGCTTCTGTAGTGGCCTTAAATGTGCTGCTTTTTCTTGCTCTAGCACCAATCCATCAATTTCTTCCTTAGACAAAGAAGTGAATATCTTTATATACTTCTCGGCATCATCATCGCTAACGTTCATCCAGAACTGATAAAACTTGTAGGGAGATGTATAGCGACGGTCGAGCCACACGTTACCACTCTCTGTTTTGCCAAACTTTCCTCCATCAGCCTTTGTAATTAAAGGACATACCAGAGCAAATGCTTCGCCACCTTCAACACGCCTTATTAACTCGGTACCGGTAGTAATATTTCCCCACTGATCCGAGCCGCCAAGCTGAATCTTACAATTTTGTGTTCTATACAAATGTAAAAAATCATACCCTTGCATCAGTTGATAAGAGAATTCGGTAAAAGACATTCCCTCGCCTGTATCACCGCTTATGCGCTTTTTTACAGAATCTTTAGCCATCATATAATTAACCGTAATATGCTTACCAATATCACGAATAAATGAAAGAAAAGAATAATCCTTCATCCAATCATAATTATTAACTAAGACAGCCCTGTTAGGTATATCGCTCTCAAAATCGAGAAATTTGGCCAACTGCTTCTTAATAGCCTCCTGATTATGACGAAGCGTCTCCTCATCAAGAAGTTTCCTTTCGGCTGACTTCATCGAAGGATCACCAATCATACCTGTAGCACCACCAACAAGTGCAATAGGAGTGTGCCCTGCACGTTGAAAATGCTTAAGCATCATTACGCCCACAAGGTGTCCAATATGCAAAGAATCGGCTGTAGGATCTATACCCAAGTAGCCTGACGCTTGTCCTTTTAGTAATTGCTCTTCCGTTCCGGGCATTATCTCATGTATCATACCTCGCCAACGGAGTTCTTCTACAAAATTCATCATCTTTTGATAATTATATAATTTGAAACTGTTATTTAAACACTAAAAGCCACTAATATGTATAAAAAACAGATGCAAAGATAATAAAAGTAATTGTTATTGTTTTATTATAAATTATTCTGAATAATAACAACATAATCTCTCAATTAACTAATTATTACAAAAAAAAGGTTCTGTATTATCAAAAAAGCGACATATGAAAGTTTACTTTCTTGTTTATTAAAGAAATATTTCTTCAATAATGTTGACATAACATATAATATAACGGACATTTATTCTGTTTTATGTTAAATATTGGAGGAAAAAAGCGTTAGTTTTCAAAAAAACATTTGACTAATTTTAACTCAGTAAATCAATATCTTACGAAATCAGAATGCACGATTAATTATAAATTAACTAAGGTTAATGCGTTTTTAGTTATAAATGTTGCAGAATAAAGACAAACAGTTTCGTGAAAGTGTCCATAATTTTACACAAAAATCAAGCGAATATGAAACGATTATTTTTTACAACTGTAATCCTCTTTATACTCCACACTTTTGCATTTACGCAAAATGTTGGAATAAAAACAAACTTGGCACATTGGGCAACAACTACACCTAATATAGGAATGGAGTTTGCCTTAAATAGAAAGTATACCATGGAACTTACAGGTGGAGTAAATCCATTTACCTTCAAAGATAATAAGAAAATCCAACATTGGATAGTACAACCTGAACTTCGTTATTGGACTTGCGAAAGTTTTAATGGTCATTTTTTTGGACTTCATGCTCTTGCCGGTTCATATAACGCAGGTGGAGTTGACATTCCAATTGGTGATTTTAAAAAACTTAAAGATTATAGAGTGGAAGGTTGGGCTGCCGGTGGTGGAATAAGCTATGGATATCAGTGGATACTATCTAAAAGATGGAATTTTGAACTAAACCTTGGTGGAGGATATGTATATCTCAACTATGACAAGTTTCCTTGTGTGAAATGCGGTGAACTGCTCGAAGGTGATGTAAAGAAAAACTACTTTGGAGTTACTAAAGCTGCCGTATCACTTATATATCTAATAAAATAAAAGTGGAAGAAATGAAAAAATATACTACACATATAAATAATCACCTAAGCATAGTTATTCTATTAACTATCCTAATGTCTCCACTGGCTCTGACAGTGGCACAGGACAACTACTCTAACCGTTTGTCAATAAGCAATATATCAATACAAAAAGAGACAGAAGCAATCAATATATCAATGGACATTGATCTTGCTAAACTCAACATAAATAAAAACGAGTTGATAATCATAACCCCGGTAGTAGAATCAAACGAACCGGGGAAAAGTATCGAACTTGAACCCTATGCAGTATTAGGAAAGAAACGCAACAAAGTACTCAATCGTCCCTTCACATGGAGTGGAAAAACTGAACTTACCATACCGCAAGATAACAAAATATTATATAAAAGAGGCCACAACCAGTTGATCCACTACACAGCCACAATTCCTTACGATGAATGGCAGAGAGACGCTCAGCTAGTACTCAAAACTGAAGTTATTGGATGCGCAGATTGCTTTGACAGTGAACCAAACAGACACCTTTCTGCCTTCTTGGGTCCAAAATACATACCGGATTACAGATTCTCATACATTGAGCCTGCAGTGGAAGAAATCAAACAACGCAGTGAAACATATAGTGCATACCTTAATTATATGGTTGGCAAATGGGATCTATTGCTTCATTACAAAAACAATGAAGCTGAACTAAAAAAAGTTGAAGAAATTATTATGCAGTTGAATAACGACTCAGACCTTACAATTACAGATTTCACCATTACAGGTTACGCATCTCCTGAAGGTTCAAGTCAGAGTAATCTTTTGCTATCGCAAAGAAGAGCAGAATCATTTGCCACATTTATAGAAGGTAAGTACGACTACGATCCCAATCAGTTTACAGTAAAATGGGTGGGTGAGGATTGGGACGGATTACGCACAGCAGTTGCAACATCAAATCTCGCAAACAAAAATCAGATAATAGAGATAATAGAGAATGTGGCCGACTTTGATGCACGCGATGAAAGAATTATTGCGCTTGACAATGGTGCCACTTACCGAAGACTTCTGAACGATTTTTATCCACCACTACGAAGAAACGACTACAGCATATCCTTTGTTTCACGTCCATTTAATGTAAAAGAAGCAGCAGAAGTTATAAATACAAGACCTAAATTATTAAGTCTAAACGAAATGTATCTAGTAGCTGGCTCCTTTAAGGACGAAGGTAAAGAATTCAATCATATTTTTGAAATTGCAGCACAAACATTTCCTGATGATGCAACTGCAAACATTAACGTCGCAGTACAAGATCTTCAAAATAATAAAACAGATGAAGTAATTAACCGTCTCGAACAATTTGCAGACAACCCCCAAGCCTTAAATTTGCTTGGATTAGCATATGCGAAAAAAGAAATGTACAGCAAAGCTCAGGAGTATTTGAACCAAGCAATTGCAAAAGGAAGTAAAGATGCAATACACAATATACAACAACTAAAAAGGGTAATGGAAGATAATTAAATATATAGAGCGAACTAATTAATAACTAAAAAGACATAAATACGGAAACATAAATAAAGTAAGATAAAACAGTACAAAATAAAAGAGAGAGAAAATGAGAAATAACTCAAAAAATTAAGAGACAAACATTTTATAAAATTATTTACTTTTCAAATTTTAAACAACATGAAAATTTTTAAAATTCTATTAGTAGTCGCTATCGCATTTGGAATGATGGCGTGTAACAATGAGCAGGATGTGCCTCAGGTTATTGATGGACCGGAAGCAACAATATCTGTAAAGGTATTCCCATCAACCAATAGTCCCGGCGTTCGTTCAGTGGGTGATTTATCTGGTGCTGATGCTACTACATCACCAGGACTTGAAGCAGAAAGCGCTGTGAAAACTTTGGAAGTATGGATTTTTAGTGGCGATGTTCTAACAGGATACAAGTCAGCAGCCGGTGCTGAAGTTACAGATATTGAAGCAATAGCCGGAGCAAGCACTGTTGTGGTTGTTGCAAATGCCAATATTGGTATTAAAGGATCTAAAGCAGATCTTCTTGACGAAGTTAAGGGATTACCAATAAGTAATATTACTGCAGGTGGATTAGTAATGACAGCAGAGCCAATTGATGTAACTCTAATGGCAGGTAATAATTACTATGGTTATAGTGATACAGAATTTGATGCTATAGTAGCAGCGGATCCATCAAAGAAAACTCATTTAGCTGATGGCAAAACAGCACTTCCACTTGTTCGCGTTAATGCTCGCGTAGCTATCGTAGGTGCAACATTAAATTATGACGCTGTACCTCCAACTCAACAAGAAGTATTTGATGAACTTAGAGATGTAGAAGTTGCAATGTTTAATGTGCCTGAAGAAACCAATTTATTCTACGCTAGAACAGCTCCAAGTGCTTCATTCTTGGCAACTAACGATGCTTTTCAATATGGACAACAATGGCCATCACCAGATCTATCTTATGTAGGTGTAAATGATGTAACTCCGGCACCAAATTCATTATTGTTTGCAGGTCCTCTTACATTGCCTACTACTCCTCATAATTTAATTGAAAATACATTAGCTCCCTATTTTTATGTAAACGAAAACACTTCAGCCACAGCAGGTGAGAAAATGATTATTGTATTACGTGCAAAGCCTTATAAAGTCGGAGCTGCCGTAACTTCTCTAACAAATCTATACACTGATACAAATGGTTACACATACTATCCTGTATGGGTTAACTTAGATGGTATTGCATCTCCGTCAGGTGTAGTTGGAGATGGTAACGTATATCGTAATACACAATATAACGTAACCCTAACAATAAAGGGTTTAGGCAGACCTTCAATTGACCCAATAGATCAAGCATTTCTTGATGTTAAGGTTGAAGTAGCTCCTTGGAATGTTGTAGATCAAAATGTTGTTTGGTAAACACCTTAGGTTACTACTATAGTAATTAACAAACAACAGTTTTAATCCGACAACAATACCGCGGTAGGGGAGTGATACCCCTCCGCGGAACAAAGAAAGAAAACAAATAAAATCAAACTATAATGAACAACAAAAGCAAATTCAGCCTAACACTTTTAATAGCATTGCTAATAACAGGGCTACTAAGCAGTTGTTTTAAAGAGGATTTGTCGGATTGTCCCGTACCCATACGAGTATCAGTTAGAGCTTTGGATGTCGAACAAAATGATATTACCGCAACAGGACAAGTAAAGAATGTTATACTTTTCGCATTCAACGAAAACCAAGATTTGGTAGACGTATTCCAGTTATCTGTTGACGAAGTAAAGAATAAGAAAATGATAGATATCGAAATGGACTACCCGGGACATGAAGCAATCACATTTATTGCATGGGGAAACGTTGACAACAGCCTGGACGTTTCTGATATTTCCTCTGTGAAAAAACTTATCGACTTATACGTAAGACTTGTTGTGAAAGATGGTTATGCACAACCTGCGTCCGACTTCTTCCGCGGTAACTTAAGCGTATTTGTTGAACGTGTTGGTGACCCACAAACTGCAACAAGATCCACAAAAGAACATGTAGTTGATATAAACCGGATGACTGCCGGAGTTACAATAAATACAGTTAGTCTAAAGGAGTATAATGATAATAAAGAAGGAAACTATACTTATGTATTACGCTCTTCTTCAGAAACATATTATCCCGAAGGTAATCAAACCGGAGAAGCAGTGGCGTATGCACCCAATGCATCCTTCACCTCAAACGGAATCTTTTCTGCACCCATCTTCTATACATTTCCCACAGAATATTATACAGTTGAAATATATTATGATGGGAGATTAATTTATACCGCAGATAAAGATGCAGATGGCAATCAATTTGTGCCTCAAGTTGGAAGAACATTAAACATTTTAATTGACTTCCGAGCCGGGACTAGTATAAAAACGGTAATAACACCGTGGAATGTGGTATATCAGTATGTTGAACTATAAACAGATCAGAAATTATGAACACAAAAAAAATAACATACCACATACAAAAAATAGCAGTATGGCTGTTAATGTTAACAGTGCTTGGTTCATGTCAACTTCATGAGCTGACAGATGACTGCGATAAAAAAGGTCTATTAGTACTCCATTTAGGAGTCGATGGAATGACCACTCGTGCTTCCTCACTATTTACAGGTGATGAAGAAATAGTTAAGTATCGCGTATTTGTATTTGCAAACGGCTTTCTGGAAATAAATCAAGTATTCTCTACCGATGATGTAGAGTTCAACAACTTTGCTTTAATAGAAGTTGCAGTTGGCATGAAAGAGATATATGTGGTAGCAAACGAAACAGCTGAAATGGCAAGCTCGCTTGGAGCAGTAACAGCAAAAGACGGATTAATTTCAATCTTAGCCAATCAAATAACATCACCATCTCCATCTCCGCTTAGTTTACCATTAGTAATGGCCGGAAAGAGTGATGGAGATGTTGAAGTAGTTGAACAGCCGGACACTGAAAATCCAATAAGTGTTTCAATAACATTAACCCGTATAGCATCAAAAATAAGTTTGAGATTTAATAAAGATACAGGTTCGACTGTAACAATCACAAAAGTATCATTAATAAAGAATACAGGTAAAACAACTATATGGGAAAATGGAACACTAAGTGAAACTCAATCATATTGGGATTGGAACCATACATTGCCAGTCGCACTCACCCTAACTGAAACACCTGCTTCAATCCCTGATCAAGGAAGTATTTATCTATATGAAAATTTAGGTAATAGTGTATCAAACAAAGAAAATGCGACACAACTGGAAGTAGAAGCACTGTTTGATGGAATTCAAACAAAATATCGTGTATATATAAATGAAGATATAGATAGCCCCGGAACCGGAATCCCGGGAGAACCTAATTCGTCGGTAGTTTACGTAAACGATCACTTCTACAATCTAAAGAGAAACTATCACTACCAACTAAACGGTAAAATCAAAAATATTGGTGAATTCGACGGATTAACACTCACAACTAATGTGCTGCCGTGGAATGTGTTGGAATCATCCATCTCATTTGAGAGGATATTCACTATAAGTCCATCACCAACTCTTGCTAACCATACTTATCCTGTTGACGGTAATGGAGAGGTGAAATTTACTTTTAAGCTAACTAGTCCAATTGATGCTTCGTGGGTGGCAAACCTTACAGATATTACCAACTTCGAGCTAGTTGGTGCATATCAGGGAGTAACAGACGATGAGGTAGTTTTAACAATAAAGGCAAAAAACGATGCTGGAGAGGAAGTGCGCACAACAGAGTTTTATATTAATGCTGAGTATGGTGGAAATTGGGCAGAAATACCACTACTAAGTGGTAGCGACTTAATTGGAGCAGGAAATAGAGTAGTTATTCGTCAGCCGGCAAATTAGAAAAAAGAGGAGAACATGTTATGAATAAAATACAATTTTATATTGCACTTATTGCTGCTGTTTTAATTATCGCTGCAGCTTGTGAGCGTGACGATACAAAAGAGCTTCCTTTAAAAGAAGAAAATAACTTTATTATCGATATATCTTTTGATAGATCATCAACTAGAGCATTATCAACAGAGGAAGGTGATCAAGACGGAGCTTTTAATGAAAACAAAATAAACTCTTTAGACATATTCATATATGAAGGTTCTAAGCTTAAATGGAAAGTTAATAGTCTCACTTACGATGAAGCAACCCAAAAAGCTACTATACCGATTACTTCTGATAAACGCTCTCTTTTCGTTAATAATACTAATTTGTATAATATTTATGTGGTAGCAAATAATACTGCAGATTTATCTACAATTATTGAAGAGGTTGATAATTTGCAGGCATTAAAAGATATAATATTCCAAACATCAAGCTTTGCAACCTCAGGAGGAGCTACACCACAATCATCATTCGTTATGGATGGAATGATATCTAAGGTGGTAGATATAAACAGTCCTGAGCTGGGAACAGTGAACTTGAAACGAGCAGCAGCTAAGTTGAGACTTAAGCTGATGGATGTTGCAGTACCAGGATACACTCAGGATGGAAATGCAAGTGCAAGATTGGTACACTTTACTGATAAATCCTCATTGATGAATGAAGGTGCAGCTTATATTCCGAATAGCTCAGAATGGAATGAAACAGGTTATAATGAACTCTCAAAAGAATATACCAGCACATATACAACAGAAACACCTTTCTATGCATATGAAAACGACTGGAATGGTGATAATACACGCGAAACCTATTTTGAATTATATATTCCACTAAAAGAAGATGCAACTGAAATAACAAAGACCTATAAGTACAGAGTGCCAATTTCACCCAGAGACCTAACTGGTGAGGATGCTCAATATATGAAAAAACTTCAGCGTAATTTTCTGTATGATGTTTCAGTAGTAGTTAAAATATTAGGAAGCATAGAAGAGTTGCCGGTTGAAGTAGAAGGCAACTACATTATAAAAGATTGGGGAACACAAGAGATATTGGTAGATATTAAAGGATCGCACTACTTGGTTGTTTCAGAGCGTGAGGTGACTATGCCAAATATAAATAACTACACGCTTACATTCAACTCGTCAATTCCTAATGTAACGCTGGTTCCGAATAGTTTGAAAGCTTCGTTTACATATGTAAGTGCTACTACCGGGCAAGAGATAACTCAAACCATAACATCAGGATCTCAAATGCCTACTGTATCAGTACAACCAAATGTGGCAGCGGGTAATATCACTATAAGTAGTGCAATTCCAGTAAACTTCATACCTAAAGATATTGAATTTAAGATTACAAATGGTCCGTTGACTGAAACAGTTACTATTAGACAATTACCGGCAACATATTTTACTGTTACCAAAGGTGTACAATCGTATATGATAGACAATAACGTTTGGGGTATTCGCTACCAACTACCTAGCAATTTAAATAACCCATATATGTATGCAATCACCACTTTAGCACCATCAGGTGATATAATATGGGGATTCCCACCTACAGATAGCCAAGGTCAAACAGTAAATAGTGCAGAAGTAGCTAATATGATTTCTCCAAGATTTGAAATGGCTTCACAATTTGGTGCAAGTTTACCTAAAAGTTATTCACTTGCTCAAGAACAATGCAGAAAATATACCGAAACAGCTGAAGGTGGAGAAGTTAAAACCGGATGGAGATTACCCACACAAGCAGAAATAAAATATATAGATGAGCTGCAGAATAACCCTAATAATAACCAAGGTCTTGTAATGACTGCTAAATGGTATTGGGATGCATATCAGGCTAATGAGGCTTACAGTATGATTGGAGGAAGTGATGGAAGCTCAACTTCAGCATATGTCCGTTGCATAAGAGACATTAAAAATTAACAGTGTAAAAACAATAAAGCTATGAGTAAAATAATAAAAACCATATCATTGTTTTGTTTGATTATCATTGCAGGCTGCTCGCAGGATGTAATTTTAATTCCAGATCAACAGATACAAGAGGGCGAGGAAGTAGCTGTTAGTTTTAACACTATAATTCCAGAGTTTAAAACTGTTGTTACCCGTGCCAATGGTGGTGTAAATGATATGTATCTGCTTGTTTTTGATGAAAATGGGAACTACATTGCCAGAAGACAAGCTGCTCTAAGTAACCAAACAGAAATAGGTGGAACTTTTACTGCACAACTTCCATCAAGTAGTAGTAATAGAATTGTTCACTTTATATCAAATTACGACTGGACGGGGTTTAACGATATAGCCGGTTTGAGTGAAGCGACTGTTGTTGCATTACTCAGTACTTCTAATTCGGCATTTTGGTCTAGGGTAGAACTTGATAATGGCATTTCTACAACCAGCTTCAGTGGCTTAACAGTGAGCCTGCTACGCAATCAGGCAAAGATAAGTGTAGTAAATGAAGCTGATGAGTTAACATTTAATGGATTTACAATTCACAATAAACCATCAAAAGGTTCCGTGGCTCAGTATAGTTCAGCTACCGGTTTTGAAGAAGGTGTGATAACTGAACCTTTGGATATGACCTTAATTCCTGCACAATCATCAGATATTTCGACAGATGAAAAGTATCTATTCGAGCGTAAAAATGCTTATGCTACTGATATAACCACTGTAATTGTAAGAGGAAACTATAATGGACAGCAATACTACTATAAAATCGACTTAATAGATTCAGAAAAGAATAGGTATGATATTGAGCGTAATTATCACTATATAGTAAAAATTAAGACCGTAACCAGAGCTGGATATACATCGTTTAATGATGCTCTCGAAGGTGCTTCACACAATAATACAGCACTTGACCCAATTATTGAAAAGTACCCAATCATATCAGATGGGATTAGTAAGCTCGAGGTTGAAAAAACATTGGTAATTCTTACTAAACCCAATCAACAATTCAGTGTATGGGCTAAGTATTTTCCTGAAATTAGTAATACTTCATTTAATAACAGTGGAGTATCGGTTACATTGCAATCTGGTAATACTTCAATAGTAGAAGGTTCACTTAATTTTAATCCTACAACTGGAAATATTACTGCAACAGGATTGAGTCAGATACCTGAAGAACCTGGTAATGCACGTATCGTAGTTTCCAAAGGAGATCTTGCAAGAACAATCAGAGTTGTTCTTCGTACTCCTTTCTCTTTTTCTCCTGCTACTATTAATGATCAGAATCCAGGACTAGTTGCTGATGGACAGAGTAGTCAGGCAACACTGAAATTTAATATTCCTGACGATTTTCCAGACGACTTATTTCCATTACCTATAAGAATTTATACGAATGGACTATATCCTGCATCAACCGGGTTGGAGATGGTGGTTGAAGGTAGTCAGATTCACTACATATATAGAGCAACACAGAGAGGAATACAGACAATTAATTTCAAAACTAATAAGTCTGGTAATGCAGAAACAGTTGCTATTAAAGCCGATTATTTTGCTGATGGATCTATAGCATATAACTAATTTGTTGCTTTTAGAGGAAATATCAGCTATGGTAACAATGTTAATGTACCAAACAATGCAACTGTATCAGCAAGCATCGGATCATTAACAATTCCTTCTACTGGCACATATAGTTATGCTCCACCGTCCAATTATAATCTCAATACATCGGTAAACCTAGAATATGAAAATCAAGTTGCTTGGAACACTAATAGTAATATCAGACAATCATTTCATGAATATTATAGAACAACAACAACAATTGGTCACATGTATGATAATGGTGATCTGAATTTAGTAATAGATAGATTCATTGTGACCGGTAGAATACGTTACACTACAAACACAAATAATTATAATGGTATGTCAAATGTTCCTGGTAATGCTACTTTAACAGTTACCGGGACGGCTGGTGCTACCGGAGTAATGATAGCAACACAACGCTATCAGTTGAATATACCCGGAACAGCAGCAGATAATGCAACTATTAGGGTGACTTATAGGACCAGTGGTACTGATTATTATGTTGATACTACTGTAGGTGCATTACGTGACAATCAGTATATGCAACTAAGGAGTAATGGTGGTAGACTTCAGTAGTAAATATATATATATATACTATAAACAGGATTAAACGCTTTGCAACCAAATCCCAGTCTAATCTTAGACTGGGTAATTAAAATAAAGAAATATGAAAGAAATTGTTCACTCATCATCTGTGTTTATGAATATAGAATCTTGCACACTTAATTTTAAGGACGGCAAGAAGATGAATATTTACAGTGATGTGAATAAGAGTTTAATTGTAAATGTCAAAGTCGATGAACCCAATATATCAGGATTTAAAGAGTTGGTGATGAAATATTTTAGGAACGTGGAGACAGTGCCTGAATGGGCAAAAATGTGTGGTTATGAATGTACAAAAACCTTTAATAGACACTTTATAAAGCATTTTAACGAAACTCCAAAGCAATGGAAACTTAATATTCGGGAAGAGGAAATGATTTATTTGTTGAAACACACTAATTCTAGTTATGACATAATTAGTTCCACTTTGAAATTTAAAAACTTATCTCATTTCAATAATTTTTGCAAGAAAAGAACCGGCTTAACACCAAAAGAAGTTAGAGATTCGGTTTAAAAGTTTTGAATGGCACAGCCATTATTATTTGTTATTTATTAAAAGGAGTGACCCTGCATTGGGCCACTCCTCTTATTACAAACCTGCTTTATAAACCACAGGTTCTATTGTACGATATATAGTATTACCTTAACAAACCCATAAACTCTTGGTTGGTTCTGTATTTTGCAAACTCAAGGTCGCTAAGTGCTTTTGCTGCAAATGTTCTGTCTCTGCCAATAGCTGTGCGAAGGTAAGTGACTACATCGTTGAAGTTGTTAGTTCTTGATGCAATAATTGCAAGAAGGTATGCTGTTGAAGCATCAGGATTTTCAACTGCTTCAAGTGTTTGTTTTGCTTTGTTGTAGTCTGATACCAATAGTTGTGCCAGACCGGCATTATTGGTTTTAACATTGCCATAAGCGCCTACAGCTTGATTGTAGTTGCCTTGTAGCATGTTTTGGATACCCATGGCTTCGTCAAGTCCTGCAGCTCCTGCAGATTTTCCAAGAAGTTCGTTTGCTATGTTGAAATCATTATCCATAATTGCAAGAAGGGCTTTGTTCATGTTAACTTCAGGAGCGTTGGGAGCAACTTGTGCTGCACGGTTAAATGCCTGCTCTGCTTTGGCATAATCACCATGTTTGAAATACATTGTACCGATGTTGTTCCATCCTCTGTAATCATTAGTAAAGTTGGCTGTAACATACTGATATATGGCCTCTTTTACTTTCTCGTCGTTGGTTAGAGTTGAAGCATAAAGCAGCTCGTCAACCGACAATTCTTTAGGATTGTTTTTCCAAGCAGTCATGATTTCATCGTCCGACTTACCAACAATTTCAATGTTAGCAATGATTCTGGAGCGACGTAGTTGTGGAAGAATTGTTTGTGCAAGTTCTTCAAATACGTAAGAGATGTTTTTTATTTCTCTTTCGCGAGTTTCTGAGTCGGGATACATTTCCAATACACGAAGGATAAGAGCTTTATCTTGAAGGTTTGAAGCTTCTACAAGCTGACGGAATCCGTCCCAATCCTGAGCTGTATAGTGCGCAAATACATCAGTATTTATATTGCGACGAGCAAGCTCACTTTCAATATAATTTGAAGTGTTCTTTTCACGCTGAGCAGCTAGTGGTTCGTTGATTTTTACACCACCATCGGGCGATGCATAGGCCGAAACTTCAAGATTAATGTTTTGTTTTGGATCATTGAACGCTTCTTCTACACGTTTTTTCCACTCGTTTAGGTCGCGTTTATTAAGCTCGCTTTGACGAAGATTGGCTTGCTGAATAACAAACATAATGCTTGCTTCTTGTGCATCCTGAATGATTCTTTGAAATCCGTCGGGAGCAACTGATGGTGTTGTTGTTGCAACATCAGCAAGTGCTGAAGTGGCTATTACTCCATCTGCAACTTTAATGTCGGGCAGATTTGAGCGTTTGTTCTTGATTCGACCATCAAAACGAAGATGTAGTTCTGATGTAAGCATCTCTTCGTGGAAAGGGAAAGTGGAGTTCATTGTGAAGTTTCCACCTCTGTCTTGATTGATTGATACTCTGTTGCCCGAAATGTTGCTACCCTGAAAGCTATAAGGTGTACCTGTAATCTCCTGGTTGTTCCCATACTTTAGTACCGGTGTGACAGTTACAATTGCATTTTTGTTGAACCATTTTTCGGGGAACGTACCGTTGATAGTTACCGGTACCTGATTTCCAACAGTTTCCATTGGTGATGGTGTGACGTTGAAATTGTTCTGCGAAAGCGGTTTTAATTTACTGCTACATGAAGAGGCAAATATTGCCACTCCAAGAACCAGCATAATTGAAAATAGACGAGAAATTCTTTTCATGTTTGTTTAAATATTAATTAGTTCGAAAATTTATTACGCGCTTGCTACAAATTTACCCCATTTTAAGTTATTTACAAAGAGGCTTATTGATATTTTATCAAATCCAATTTATTTATTCAATGTTTTTTCAGATAATTTAATATGAAACCTGTACTATTAATTAAAAAAGTTGTTTTATAAACGGTTGTAGTAAGCTTATTAAATATATCCCGAGGTTTTTTATTTAAACCCTAATTTTTTTAATATCCCTGCAATTTCGGTGTCTGCATTTATTAATTTGTAGGCATTATACTCACGTCGCAGAGGATAGTTTGATCTAAACCAATAGAATTTGTTGGGAGTTTCTTTAAGTTGGCGCGACTCTAATAAAGGCGTGTAGGTGTGCCATACCGCGACGGCCAACTGCCTGTCTTTTTGGACCCCCTTAAGATCAATAATGGGGGCTTTGGGTGAGGGCAACGTTTGGTAGTTTGGTTTAATATCGATTTTAAAATAATCAATGATATTCTGAATACTTATTTGCGTTGCATTCCACTTACCATCGGCAGAGTAGCCTGCAATATGTGGCGTGGCTATTTCAGTTATTTTCAGTAACTCCAAATCAATATTGGGTTCGTTCTCCCAGCAGTCGAGAACCACACCAGAGACTTGCTCCTCTTTGATGGCTTTCTTTAGTGCAGTGTTGCACGTTACTCCTCCACGAGCTGCGTTTATAATAAAGGGTTTACGAGCAACTTCCATAAAGAATTTTTCATCTGCCAGATGAAAAGTTCTGTGTTTACCCTCTTTTATGAGCGGTGTGTGGAAGGTGATTATATCTGCTTCTCGTTTGATTGTTTCTAAATCTACGAAGGGGTTTTGCTCGTTTGTTGAGTTTAATTTGTTTGTTGAGTTTAATTCCATTCCTATGTTCTGAACTATTCCTGAATTCGAAACAGCTGTGTTGTCAAACTCTTTCTCCTCCCGAGGCGGGTCATTCAGAAGTACTCTCATGCCGAGTTTGCGACAGGCAGCTTCTACCTTCCGCCCAACATTGCCTACTCCTACAATTCCAATTGTTTTATCCTCTAAATTGAATTGGTATTTATCGGCCAAAAGGAGTAGGGTGGAGGTGATGTACTGTTCAACTGAGTTTGCGTTACAACCGGGTGCTGTGCGCCATCCTATGTTGTGCGATTCACAATAGGCTGTGTCAATATGATCAAAGCCTATTGTGGCCGAGCAGATTAGTTTGACGTTGCTGTCTGCCATATTGTTCTCGCCAAAATGGGTGACAGTGCGTACTATTAGTACATCTTTGTCTTTTATGACTTGTGGTGTAAACTGGTTGCCCGGAAGGTATTCCACTTCGCCAAGCTGTTCGGCTACCCCCTTTAAAAAGGGAATGTGAGCATCGGCAAGGATTTTCATTTAAATTGAAATTAATTATTGTAGAACGAAATTAATACTGGTAATTCGAAGTCAATTTTTTCAGGTTGATATTAATTATTTTCAGTTTGAGATAGTTTACTATGCATAGCTCTTGCAGCTTTACGACCGTCACCCATAGCCAGAATAACCGTTGCGCCACCACGCACTATGTCGCCACCTGCAAAAATATATTCGTCGGCAGTCTGCATACTATCTTGATTCACAACAATCGTGCCCCAAGCTGTGATTTCGAGTCCTGTGAACGATTGAGGTATTAAAGGATTGGGTGACACTCCAACGCTTACGATAACTTCGTCGACTTCCATCCATTGTGTTGCTCCTTTAATTGCTACGGGGCGTCTGCGACCGGAATCGTCAGGTGCTCCAAGCTCCATTTGCTGAAGTAACATTTTCTGAACTCTTCCTTTATCGTCACCTTCATATCTGAGTGGGTTATGGAGTGTGTAGAATTCAATTCCCTCCTCTTTGGCATGCTTTATTTCTTCAATACGGGCAGGCATTTCGTCTTCGGAGCGACGATAGACTATTACTGCACGTTCTGCCCCTAATCTCTTGGCTGTGCGCACTGCATCCATAGCTGTATTACCTCCACCAATTACAGCTACTTTGCGCCCTTTGTAAACAGGCGTGTCGCTTTCGGGGTCACCGGCTCCCATTAGATTTACGCGCGTTAGGTATTCGTTGCACGACATCACACCTACAAGGTTTTCGCCGGGGATGTTCATGAAGTTGGGGAGACCGGCACCACTGCCCACAAATATAGCTTTAAAACCTGCTTCTTTGAGGTCATCCTGAGAAATTGTTTTGCCAATAATACAATTGGTTTCAAACTTAACACCCATTTTCATAAGTCCATCAATTTCAGTGTCTACAATATTGTTGGGGAGTCGGAATTCAGGGATTCCATATCTTAGTACGCCGCCCAACTCGTGCAGAGCTTCAAATACCGTTACGTCGTAGCCCAGTTTTACCATATCGCCTGCGCAAGCCAAACCGGCAGGGCCCGAACCCACAACAGCTATTTTGATACCGTTTGAGGGTGCTGTGTCAGGAATGGAGATGTTCCCTGATAAGCGCTCGTAGTCGGCAGCAAACCTTTCCAAGTGCCCTATTGCAACTGATTCTTTTTTAAGTTTGAGTTTGTAGAAGCAGCTGTTTTCGCATTGTCGCTCCTGAGGACATACTCTTCCGCAAACAGCAGGTAAGGCGCTTGTTTCTTTTAAAGTTTTAGCAGCTTCAAGAAATTGACCTCTCTCAATATTTTTTATAAACTTGGGTATATTTATTTCTACAGGACATCCTGATATGCAGGTTGGATCTACACAATCCAGACAGCGTTGTGCTTCACTGACGGCAAGTTCCGGGGTTAGTCCGAGGTTAACTTCATCATAGTTTTTATTCCTTATATTTGGGTCCACCTCAGGCATTTTAACTCGTGGCAATGAGGTGCGATCTTTGTTCTTCATCGACTTTCTGATGGCCTCCCGCCACTCGGTTGATCGTTCTATTTTTAAATAATCATTCATTTTCCTTATTTTGTTATTATTAGTTCGATTTGATGTTTGTTTTATAGTTTATCTTAGGTTATGCTTGCTTTTAATTCTTAGTTGGATTTAACTTTTACTTAGAATACTCTTCTGTTTTAGTAAGTGTTATTTGTCGTAAGCCCTAAGTCTCATTAACATTTCATCAAAATCAACCTTATGAGCATCAAACTCGGGACCATCAATACATACAAATTTTGTTTGGCCGTCAACTGTAACTCTACACGCTCCGCACATCCCTGTACCGTCAACCATAATTGTGTTGAGTGATGCAATTGTTGGAACCTCATATTTCTTTGTAAGCTGAGCTACAAATTTCATCATGATGGCAGGTCCGATAGTTACACATAGATCCACCTTTTCTCGATTTATTACCTTCTCGATACCGGTAGTGATAAGTCCTTGCTCCCCATAAGAACCATCATCGGTCATTATTACAAGCTCATCGGAGTGCTCTCTTACTAGATCTTCTAGGATGATTAATTCCTTTGTACGGGCAGCAATTACAGTGATTACTCTGTTGCCGGCCCTCTTCATTGCCTCGATAATTGGAAGCATTGGAGCAACTCCAACACCGCCACCGGCACAAATTACGGTGCCAAATTTGTCGATGTGAGTGGCTTTACCCAACGGTCCCACCATATCAGTTATATATTCACCCGGTTCCAACTTGCACAGTTTTTCGGATGATTTACCTACTCGCTGAACAACAAGGGTGATTGTTCCTTTATTAGTATCCGCCGAAGCGATGGTGTAGGGTACACGTTCGCCCTTTTTGCCCACCCTCACGATTACGAAGTGACCCGCTTTGCGACTTCTTGCTATAAGTGGTGCTTCTACTTCAAAGCGAACTACCTTGTCTGATAGCAATTCTTTATTTATAATCTTATTCACAGTGTTTTATTTTTAAATTTAGGGTTGTTTGTTAAAAAGTTATTAATAGTTCTAATGTTATCTTATCTGAATCCATCAAATCATTTTTCTCGAAAATTGCCATTGAGTTATTTACAAAATACCATTCATAGTCGAGTCTGAGGATAGAAGAGTAGGATGATTTTTCGAATCCAAATCCTAAACCTAAGGTGAGTCGGTTCACATCAAAGCCTGAAACATTAAATTGCTCATCTATGCCGTCCCATCTTATTGCCGGCAAAAAGTAGTTAAACAGATTGGTTTTAATGGGCACATAGTAAGCACTTTGTAAATAATATGATAGCATATCATTATGAAGCTCGGTTTTACTTTCGCGTTTCATAACTTCAGTTTCAATTTTAAATCTATTGATCTCATACCTTAAATCCGCTCCATAAAACAGGTGATGGGTGGTTTCGTTGTTTGGATAGTCGTAAAACTTTGCTGTGAAACGCAATCCGTCCATGTTGCCAAGCTGAAGTCTGCCACCATACGAAACATTGTTCTTCCACACGGGATCGTTAATTGCATTGCCGTTATATACCCCAAACTCTAGCCTGGTAGGTACATTGGCCATTTTAAAATCATACTTGGCATTGACTCCCAAATCACGTGTACTCAGGAAGTATTTACCCAGAAATGCACGATTGGCAAACATCATTTCGTTGGGACTGACAACGTAGCCGTTGAAGAGCGGAATGCTTGTTTGACCGAAAGTAAAGGATAATCCTTTAACCGGAGTGATTATGCCGCTTAGGTCAAGAACCTTAAATTGTCCTTCATCGCTCAGCTCTACCTGAACGCGATATCCTGAATATTTATTAATTTCTCCTTTGGCACCTACTCGTGAGTTTCGTACCGAAAAGCGAGACATGTTTTCTTTTGTGGCATACTCAAATTTATTTTTTAGTGTACCGTCAAATTTGATGTTAGGATATGTTGTATCTTCTTGTGCTAATAGTGTTATGGTTGCAATTAGTGCCAATAATGTGATTGATAATTTTTTCATTTAATTAAAAACAATAGTATTTATATTTATAATTATGTTTATAAAACATTAATTTTGATTTGTATATATATGTATTTAAACTTTTTAATGTATTTGTTTAAAGTGTTTATATATATCTTATGTTAATTCCTTCATGAAGTAACATTTTCTGTTTAATATCTAATCCCCAGTGATAACCACCTGCCCCACCATCGCTTCTGACAACTCTATGACAGGGTATTAAGTATGAAATTGGGTTGCTTCCCACCGCCGAACCTACAGCTCTTGTTGCTTTTGGTTTACCAATATTTTCTGCAATTTTCTTGTAGGTTGAAGTTTGGGCAAATGGGATATTGAGCAGTTGGTTCCATACGGCAAATTGAAACTGTGTACCTTTAATGTGTAATGGTATACGGGGGATGGGAGTGGCCTCAGGGTTATATATCTGAAGGATTGCGAGCTGCTGAAATTCACTTTCTCCCTGTATTAACTTCGACTTAGGGTATTCCATCTCTAACTCTTCGAGCATTTTCTTTTCCGCTCCAAAAGCGATAAAGCAGACTCCTTTGTTGGTTGATGCAATTAATGTGTTTTCATAAACTGTGTCATAGAAATTGTAATTGATTGTTATATCATTAATGTCATCACCAATAATTGGGATTATATCGAATTTGTTGATTATGATTGACTTTACCATGACTAAGTTGTTTTTCAGTTATAATATTCATTTAGTTAGAAATTGTTCAAAACCATTGGAATGAATTGCGCCAAATGTTCCATCCTTATTCTCAAATATAAAGTAATAGTGCATTCCTTCTATATTTTTTGCAATTTGGAGTGATTTCTCTATTCCCATTGCCATAAAAGCGGTGGCGTAGGCATCAGCAGTCATGCAATCATCGGCAATAACAGTTGCCCCAAGCAGATCTGTCTGGGTGGGATAACCGGTGAAGGGGTCGATTGTGTGGGCATATTTCTTGCCATCCTTGATGTAGTAGTTACGGTAGTTTCCTGAAGTTGCAAGTGATTTATTGCAGAGTGAGAGGATTGTTTGTAATTCATGCTGACCAAGAAAATCATCAATTGGCTTATCAACACCAATCCTCCAGCAGTCGCCCTTTTCATTAATTCCTTTAGCGCTAACCTCTCCGCCAATTTCAACCATATAATTTTCAATCCCGTATCTTTCAAGGAGATCAGAAATTATATCGCACGCATAACCTTTGGCAATAGCCGATGTGTTAATTTGAACGCGGGGATCGGCTTTCGTTATATTACCATCATTATCCATTGAGATTTTATCGTAGCCTACAAATGTACGCAGACTATCGATTATTTCAGGTGTGATGGAATCCATATTCTTGAATCCAAATCCCCATGCATTAATGAGCGGAGAGACAGTAATATCGAAATAACCATTGGTTTTACGAGAAATCTCGTCCGACTTTCTAATCACATTAATAAAGAAGGAATCTACTTCAACATCAATATTGTTATTTACCTTGGTTATTATTGCATCAGCCCTATAAGGGTTTAATGAAAGGTCGAACCTTTCAAGCTCAGCTTCTATTTCGGTTTTGAGTGATGTGCTATGATTATATTTTATATTGTATCCTGTTGCAAAAATTGAACCCTGATCCTGATGGTAGATGAGGTCTTTATGACGACTATTGCAGCTGCCACTACATGAGATCATTAGTAGTGCAATGATTATTGTCAGGAAAATGATTATTTTTTTTGAATATATAGATTTCATAATTATATAAAACGTGTTAGTTATCTTATTATGAATATTTATGTTGTCTTATTGTGGTGTTGTGACGTTTTAGCTGTTTTACAATTAGTGAATTGTGCCTAATTAAACTCAACTTCAATTTTGTAGTGATTCCTTTCGGGTGAATTTCTAGATATCATCTCACCAAGAAACCCTGCCAGAAATAGTAGTGTACCCAAAATCATCATTGTGAGTGAGATATAGAAGTAGGGCGAATCAGTAACTAATTTATATGGATTGCCATTGTGTAAATCGTACAGTTTTGTTGCACCTACAACTATAATTGCTATAAACCCAATAAGAAACATTAGTGAGCCCCATACACCAAAAAAGTGCATCGGCTTTTTGCCGAAGCGGTTAAGAAACCATAGTGTTACAAGATCGAGGTAACCATTTACGAATCTGCTTGATCCAAATTTGCTTTTACCATATTTGCGGGCTTGATGTACAACCTCCTTTTCTCCAATTTTGGTATATCCTGCATACTTTGCCAGAACGGGTACATAGCGGTGCATATCGTTGTATATCTCAACACTCTTTGCAAGCGATTTGCGGTATGCTTTTAGTCCACAGTTAAAATCATGCAACTTTATCCCCGATACCCTTCTCGCAGTTGCGTTAAACAGTTTGGAGGGTAAATTCTTTGTTAGCTTGTTGTCGTACCTTTTTCTTTTCCATCCTGATACAAGATCATAGCCATCATCTTTTATCATTCGATAGAGCTCAGGTATCTCTTCGGGACTATCCTGGAGGTCAGCATCCATTGTGATGATAACATTGCCCTGAGCCTTCTGAAATGCGCAATGCAGGGCTGGCGATTTACCATAATTTCGTCTAAATTTGATAGCTTTGACGTTTGACGATTCATTGTGAAGGGTTTCAATTATATTCCATGAATTGTCGGTGCTTCCATCATCAACAAATATTATCTCATAAGAATAGTTATTCTCTTCCATCACCTTTTTTATCCAGGTGTGTAGTTCGGGAAGCGATTCCTCTTCATTATAAAGTGGTATTACAACAGATATATCCATTATAGAATTGATTTGATTTCTCGGTTCATTTTTTTGGAAAATGGAACTAGTATTAGTGACAGTAATATTCCAATGAAAACATTACCCAGTATGACGTTTGTGAATACGTATGAGAATGATGAAGGTAGGGGTTGAGCGGCAAATTGCTCAGTTACTTCAGCGCTGAACGGCAAGCTTTTAGCTAATATTGTCATCCTTTCGTAAAGGTTTGATATATAGAATGGATCAATCCATCTTATATGAATAAAAACTATTACTGATTCTAATATCGATGCGAAAAAGAATAGGAGAATGGCAAACTGCATGCCTTGCCAAAAGCTCATTTTGTTGTCTAGATAGCGCTTATTGTATTTAAAAAGATAATTTAATAGCAATAATGGTGTAAATACACTTAATATATTGGCTGTAATTGCCAGCAATTTAGCATCTTGCCCTAATATTACAAAGAGATACTTTACTACCCAAAATATGCCAAGAGTGAATGAGGCATGGATTGCGTAATTAAGCATTTGATTTCTGTTATCTACCATTGAATTTGATTTATATTGCAAAAGTAATCAAAATTATACAAACTTGAATCTCAAAATACTTACTTATCGTTAAGGAGTATTTATATTGTATTAAGTTATTGTTGTTTGCTTAGAGCTGATGTTGATTGTTTAGAGCTTGACTAATAGAATATTTAGTTTGCATAAATATTGGACGGAGATGATGAATTTACGTTATGATATTAGTGGAAGAATGAAATTGAGTTTAATAAATAATTTTGGAGAGTTAAACCATTTGACTAATTTTGTGTCGTATTGGATGCATTAGGCGGTATCAGATTGCTTTTGCTAATATCTGGATACTTAATGATAAAAGTGCTCTTTAAATTTGGGGATGACCGGTTTTGACAGCGGGTAGAAGAGGTTTGTAAGCATGCAGTGCGTTGTCGGTTTGCACTTTAATCTCAAACGGCAGACCTTTAACTGGCAATAATAATTACGCTCTTGCTGCGTAACCGAAGTATAGTAGGTTAACGCTTAATTCCGCCACAAGGTGGCAGAACAAGACATCACCCGGAAGCTGTGGCTCCGAAGCGTTCCGATAAGGTGGTGCAGGTAAATCGGAGATAGGTTGGGGGAGGCTTTGGCCCCTTTCCGAAACTAAAAAAGATAAGGATTGAGTATGATGGCTTTAGTCGCGCTCTTTCCCGACAATTTAAATAGAGCTAAGCATGTAGAAAGCATATTGCTTCCTCGTTTGGACGAGGGTTCGACTCCCTCCATCTCCACAAGGATTCTTAATAAAAAAACCGTCCCATAACGAAATTTCAACTTCGTGATGGGACGGTTTTCTATTTAGTTGTAGTTATTAATTTATCTCCTTCTGATTTTCAACGTCTTTGATTACCTCTTTGTCCACTTCTAAAATTTATAACCTCTTTCTGAATAAAATCTCTTTCGGCCTGTTGTGCTTTGAATAGTTTTTCGGGACTAAGTACTTTCTCAAATTTATCGGCGTATTCTTTATCGAGAGCAGATTCTTGTTGTCTTACTTCTAAATCGTCGTCAAGCAGTTTGCGGTATTCTGCATCAGATATATTACTGTTGTCTTTTATTCGATTTACTTTATCTCTATGAAGTTTTCTGAGATTAAACTTCTTTTGTGTTAACTCATTGCTGAGTGGAAAGTACTTGTTGGCTTCGGCCTGTGTCAGACCGGCCTCTTTTTGCACGTACTCCTTTTTTCGCTTTTCATACTCCTGCATGTTCATCTTTCTGTTTGTGTTTTGTGCCGTGATGCTTAAGTATGCCGGTAGAATTATTGTGCACAAGAACAAAATAATATATCTCTTCATATCCAATTTTTATTAAAGATGTCTGAAGTTTTTAGTTTATATAATACTGATCATACATCAAGTCGAAATAACTTTCGTCAATTAACTGTTCTTCCAGATAACCATAGAACTCCTCTTCGGTGATATGTACTGTTGACCAATAATTTTCTGTGTTAGTGATTTTTTGCTGTGACTGTTGCGTAACAATTGGCTCATCTGATGTACTGCTGTCACTCTTGTTTACAAGAAAATTAATGGTGATGTAAAGACCTATAAACATAGCAGCTAAATAGATCCAGGGCTTGACTCTATCCCACATAGATACAACTACCGGAGGAGTAAACTCCCTTTCAGGTAACCGACTCATCACTTCTTTATTGAAATTTTGGAAATAATTGACGGGTACTTTAAAAGGATTAGTCTTATCTATTTCGTCTAATTTGTTAAATTTTGTTTTCATTACTTGCTTTTTATCGCTTTACTCTTGAATAGACTTAATGATAGGTAAAAGGTTTAACGCGGTTCGCTTAAAAATTTCTCTACTTTTTTGACAGCATGGTGGTATGATGCTTTTAATGCACCAACCGAGGTGCCAACTATGTCTGATATATCATCGTATTTCATCTCATCAAAATACTTCATTTGGAACACAAGTCGTTGCTTATCAGGCAAAGTAAGTACTGCTGCCTGCAATAACTTTTGAGCTTCATCACCATCAAAATAGGTGTCACTTTCGAGTGTATTTATGAGGAAGGAGTCGTCTTCGTCAATAGAGATATTATTTTCCTTACGCTTTTTGTTAATAAATGTGATGCTTTCGTTTATGGCGATGCGATATAACCAGGTGGATAGTTTAGATTCACCTCTGAAGTTGTCGAGGTTTTGCCACACTTTAATAAATACATCCTGCAATATATCATTGGCATCGTCGTGAGATAATACCATTTTACGAATCTGCCAATAAAGCCTTTCGCTGTATTCTGATACAAGTTTGGCGAATGCATTATTTGCAGTATGAGGATTAATTAACTCTTGAAGTAATTGTTCTTCGTCTAACATTGTTTTTAAATTGTGCTCTACGACAAAGGTATAAGTTTTTTCAAACTTTTAAGAATTGTTGTCGCCTTTTTCAAACCAAACTGCAAAATTAATGGCTGCTTCAGGGTTTTCTTCCCACCACTTATATGATTCGGGATAGTAGGAGACACTGATGTAGCGACTAAAAGTGTCGTAATAGTCGGAATGAGCAATACGTGAAAAGAAGGGTATGTAGAATGTCCAAAATATTCCATCTTTCAAACCTTTGCTCTCTTGTTCGAGCAGCTTCATAACCTCCATATTTACTGTTTTGAATATTTTGAATTCATCAACTTCTTCAATTTCCCCATCTTCTACTCTATTCACTGCCTTTTCAGTCTTAACTACTTCCTCTGTTATTTGAGCACCTTTATCTTTTTCATCTTCATTTTCATTTTCCTTTTTGGCTATTTTTGAAGTTGCTTTTAGAGAATCGATGGTTGTAGTTATAGTGTTAAATACCAATTGGCGATTCAGTCCATATTCAATTCCCAAAGGTGGAACATATTTTATAGTATCATTTATAGGTTTATTTCGAAACATTTGCTGTTGAATAAAAGATCTTTCGACTGGTTTATCCGGTTGCGTAATTTGCATGAGTTGCAACATTTCGGCAAATGCGTTTTTAGATCGTTTGCTGTCGGGTTCAAGCAAAAGAAACATTTGGAAGGATAGCACGCTATGCACCCAAAGCCCTTTATCACTTAGAGCATAAGCATTTAAAAGAAAAGCACCACTGTGTGATTTATCAAAATCGATTGCCCTATTTACATACTTCAGGGTACTATCTGTGTCACCTTTTTTGAAAAAATTGACTGCTAAGTTAAAATTCAGAAGATAATCTTCGCCGGCTATTTCTAAACCTTGATAAAGAATTTCTATTGCCTCATCTACCTTTTCCATTTCGGTTAACGCTTCACTTTTTACAGCATAAGCACCAGCCCAAAGGTTTTTATCATCGCTATCAATTACCATCGAACTGTATACTAAAGCATTCTCAAAATCTTTAAGTTCGAGATATGATAACGACAATTCGTAGATTGCCACTGTGAGCGTTGAATCCAGTTCTAAAGCTGCGTTGTATCTGTCTATAGCTTCTTCATATTCGCCTTCGTCATGAAGCTCTATACCTTCCTGAATAAGTTGATCAACAGTTAGAATAGGCTCACCCTCCAATTCTGATTCTTGTTCTAATCTATGTTCGGGATCTAGTTTTTCCTCTAACTTATGTAGCTTTTCCTGTATGAGCGTTTGCTCTTTCACTTTTTCCTGACCTATTGATAATATAGGGTAAGTGGCAATTAAAATCGAGATTAATATTAAAATTCTCCTCATGCTAAAATATTTGATTCGATAAATGTAAGATAAAAAAAATGATTTACAGTTTGATAAATTATTGAAAGTTGGTTTTTGTAACAATTCTAAACATATTTGATATGTTATGTTTTGGATTTTTACTTTTTTTGAGATGTTTAAATATCCTCCAAAGATAATGTATATACACGACAACTTATTTTTATCTTTTTGCTTTAATTGAAAATAGAATTACCTTTGCGCAATATTAAAAATACAGATTATAAATTAGGTTATTTAAAACATGGAGTGGTTGATTCAATTATTTATAGGAACGGGGGTTGCTCATGCAATCTTTGTCATTGCAATTGTCATTTCTATAGGTCTTTTATTAGGTAAAATAAAAATTTTCGGTATTTCACTGGGTATAACCTGGATACTTTTTTGTGGTATATTTTTAGGACATCTTGGGATTTTTATCGACTCTAATGTGTTACACTTTATGAAAGAGTTTGGATTAATCCTTTTTATATACTCAATTGGTATGCAAGTGGGACCTAGCTTTTTCTCATCTTTTAAGAAGGGAGGGCTGACTCTTAATTTGCTGGCTACAGGTGTTGTTTTGCTTGGAGTTATTACTACATATATTATTCATTTGGTTACCAATACACCAATCGCTACAATGGTTGGAGTGCTTTCGGGTGCTGTAACAAATACTCCCGGTCTTGGGGCTGCACAGCAAACTTTTACCGATATTACAGGTGCTATTGATCCTACTATTGCAACCGCTTATGCAGTGGCTTATCCGCTTGGGGTTGTGGGTATCATTCTTACTCTTGTTTTGTTTAAATCAATATTTAGAATTGATAAGTTGAAGGAAGAGCAAAAGCTTGAGGATACTGATGATGCTAAAATGACTGAAGCACATATGTTTTCGATTAAGGTTGCAAATCCATCAATTTTTGGGAAAAACATAAAAACTCTTAAACAGTTGATTGAGAAACAGTTTGTAATTTCAAGAGTATTGCATAATGATACCGGTAAGCTTGTGGTTCCTAAAACAGATACTATTCTTCATGAAAATGATAAAGTACTAGTGGTTACAAACTTTAATAATATTGAGGTGGTTGAAGCTTTGATTGGTAAGAGGATTGAAATGGAGAGGGATGAGTGGAGCAAGCTAGACTCACAACTGGTTTCGCGAAGAATTATTATTACTAAATCGGCTATAAACGGTCGCTCATTAGGATATCTTAAGCTTAGGAATAATTTTGGTGTTAATATTACCAGGGTTAACCGTGCCGGGGTTGATTTGATTGCCGATTCGCGTTTGCAATTACAGATTGGCGACCGTGTAACGGTTGTTGGCTCTGAAGACGCAATTGCCAATGTTGAAAAGTATCTAGGTAATTCTCTTAGAAGATTAAGAGAGCCAAATCTTATTACAATATTTATTGGTATTGCTTTAGGCGTTTTGCTAGGAAGTATTCCAATTATGTTTCCCGGTATTCCACAACCTGTAAAGTTAGGTCTTGCAGGTGGTCCGCTTATTATAGCTATTTTGATCAGCAATTTTGGACATAATTTTAAATTGATTACTTATACTACAATGAGCGCCAATCTGATGCTGAGAGAGATTGGTATTGCCCTGTTTTTGGCGTGCGTAGGACTTGAAGCAGGAGGTGCTTTTGTTGAAACAATTATGAATGGCGGCTATATGTGGATATTATATGGTGTGATTATTACTGTACTTCCTATCTTAACTATGGGTATTATTGGTAGAAAAGTTTGCAAGTTAAACTATTTTACTTTGATGGGACTTATTGCCGGTAGTATGACAGATCCGCCGGCATTGTCATTTGCAAATACTGTTGCAGGTAACGATATTCCCGCAGTTAGTTACGCTACTGTTTATCCACTAACTATGTTCCTGAGGGTGATAACAGCTCAGCTGCTTATTTTATTATTTCTCTAACATCTATACACTATCACATTTGGCATTAAAGTAATGATACTTCGCAATCGTTTGCATTTGATTTGCAACAAAAGTTGCTAAAATTCACAAGGTTACATTTATTATTATTGTAGTTTTGTTCTTATACAGAGCGCTTTTAAAGCTGCTGAGCATAATTTATAAATGATTATAATTACGATAATATATTATGGCATTGTTAACATTTCACCTTGACTACCATACCACATGGGGGCAGCAAGTTTGTATTTGTGGGTCAATTCCTGAACTGGGACTATTTGACGAAACTAAAGCATTGGAACTCTCTAATGATGGTGATGTTTGGTTTACTGATATTGATGTGTCAACTTCAATTGAGATAGAATACTACTATTTTATTCGTCAAGGCAACTCAGTAGTAAGACGTGAATGGGGAAGCAACAGAAAGCTCAATATCATAAAAAGTAAAGAACAGTTTTTGATTCAGGATCTTTGGAAAAATAAACCTTATCATTCATATCTATACTCGTCGGTTTTCACAGAAAGTATTAACAAGCACGAAAAGACAATTAATCCGACTAGGTATTTTAATCAATCTGTTTTACTAAACGTTATTTGTCCGTATGTCACCAAGGATCAGCAGTTGGCTATTAGCGGAGATTGTGATGAGTTGGGCAACTGGGACATTAAAAAAGCTAAATTATTATCTTATGTGGATGATGGAGAGTGGCAGATTTTACTCAATGCAAAGAATTTGCCGGGGGTAATTAGTTATAAGTTTGTAATTGTTGACAAAAATAGTGGTGAGACAGTTAAATGGGAGGATGGTGGAGACCGACTTTTATTCGCTGAAAAAATTCATAAAACAAGTAGCGTATTTGTTGAAATGGGACTGATTTTCCATTATAATGATTTTACGTTTAAAGGAACAGGGACTTCAATTCCTCTGTTTTCGATAAGATCTGAAGAGAGTTTTGGTGTAGGTGATTTTTTGGATTTGCGAAAGATGGTGGACTGGGCAGCATATACCGGTCAGCAGATGATTCAGTTGCTTCCCATTAATGATACTACTACTACAAGTACTTGGCGAGATTCTTATCCTTATAGTGCAATTTCGATTTACGCATTACATCCGGTGTATTTAGGTTGTAATGAGTTTGTGATTAAAGATAAAGCTAAACAGAAGTTTTACATTGAAGAGGCTAAGTTGTTGAATTCAATGCCAGAGATTGATTATGAGAAGGTGTTGAAGTTGAAGACCGATTTTTCATATGATTTGTTTTTACAAGAGGGCAAGAAGGTCTTATCGTCACCCGATTATAAAGAGTTTTTAGATAAAAACTATTTTTGGGTTTTCCCATATGTTTGTTACTGTTATTTAAGGGATAAAAACAGAACAGCTGATTTTAGAGAGTGGGGCGAGTTTGCAAGGTATGACGAAGGTAGATTGAAAAGAATGCTTGAGCTCTATCCTGATGCTAAACGTGTGGCCGAATATTATTGTTTTGTTCAGTTTATTCTTCATAGTCAATTTTCGGACACCAAGTTGTATGCTCAGGAGAAAGGTATTTCTCTAAAGGGAGATATACCCATAGGGATTAGTCGTAATAGTATTGACGCATGGACAGATCCTCATCTTTTTAATATGGATACGCAAACCGGTGCTCCTCCTGATGACTTCTCTTTTCATGGTCAGAATTGGGGATTTCCTACCTACAACTGGAAGGCAATGGAGAATGATGGTTACGCATGGTGGATTGGCAGGTTTAAAAAGATGTCCGATTATTTTGATGCATATAGGATTGATCATATTCTGGGCTTTTTCAGAATATGGGAGATCCCGCTTGATGCTGTTCAGGGATTGTTGGGTTACTTTAGTCCTGCGCTGCCATATTGGGCAGAGGAGCTTATTAGTGCAGGAATCCCATTTGATGAGGAGAGGATGGTGAAACCTTTTATTCATGAGGGTTTTCTTTATGCTATTTTTGGCGAGTTTACTGAGGAGGTAAAGAATAGTTATCTTGACATTTCGGGGTGGGAGAGATTTAAATTGAAACCATTTTGTGATACTCAACAGAAAATCAAACAATTATTTGAGGGTCAAGATGATGAGAGATCAATTAGGGTGCGCGACGGGCTATACTCACTCTGTACAGAAGTCCTATTCGTACGTGATCCGGCCGATAATTATCGATTTCATCCACGTATTACTGCTCAATATTCCTTTTCGTACAAATATCTGGATGATCATGTGAAAGAGGCATTTAATAGATTGTATGATGATTTTTATTTTAACAGACATAATTATTTTTGGCGTGAACAGGCTACGAAAAAGCTTCCTCCACTGATTACATCAACCTCAATGCTAGTTTGTGGTGAAGATCTTGGTATGGTGCCGGATTGTGTGCCATCTGTCATGTATGAATTACAGATTTTGAGTCTTGAGATAGAGCGAATGCCTAAAGATCCAAACAGAATGTTTACCGATTTGCAGAATCTTCCATATTTGTCGGTTTGCACTACATCTACTCATGACATGTCACCTATGCGTTTATGGTGGACCGAGAACAGGGATATCATTCAAAGTTATTATAACAAAGTATTACACAGAGAAGGTATTGCGCCGGAGAAGTGTTCAACCGAACTATGTAACCAAATTGTTTCTAATCATCTTAACTCGTCGGCAATGTGGGTTATTTTACCTATACAAGATTGGCTGGCACTTGATGATAATTTAAGTAATTCGGATATTGTTTCTGAACGTATCAATATCCCTGCAAATCCTGAACATTACTGGCGATATCGCATGCATATATCTGTTGAAGATTTGCTCAAGGATGTTGAGTTTAATAATAAAATTAAGGACTTAAGTGCAAGATAAATGTGAATGATTATTATCGGTGATACTGACATTTCCCCAATCCATGAGTCATACTTAAGCTATATAATACTCGTACCTTCCCCTTATTAACTCCGTAAAACTACAGTGTTGATAAGGAGATGGTAAGGAGTTGATATGGATTTAATAATAAGAAAAAGGGGCGCAACTATTATTATTGCAGTGACCCCAAAAAGTTGGACAAGATTATAAATTTCCATTTAACCTGTTTTTTATCCTTTCATTATTATAGTAATTAATGTATTGTTTTAAAGCTATTATAAACTCATCGGCGGTTTTAAACTTTTCCGCATATAACAATTCGGTTTTCATGATTCCGAAAAAGTTTTCAGCCACAGCATTATCCAGACAGTTTCCTTTACGTGACATACTTTGGATAATCCCACGTTTTCCAAGTCTCATACGATAACCATAGTGCTGATATTGCCACCCTTGATCAGAATGAAATATAAGTCCCTTAGTTTTTTGTTTTTTATCAAAGGCCTTGTCCAACATTTCATTTATCATTCTCATATTCGGACTTTTGGATATACTATAGGATATTACTTCCCCATTAAACATGTCAAGTATTGGCGACAGATATATTCTCTCATCCCCGATTTTCATTTGTGTAACATCTGTGGTCCATTTTTGGTTAGGTCCACTCGCCTTAAAGTTCCTTTCAAGCACATTGGGAGCAATCTTGCCGACTTCACCTCTGTATGAACGGTAGCGTACTTTCCTGATCCTGCATTTCAGCCCTAATATTCCCATTAATTTTTGGACTGTCTTGTGATTTATCCTGTAGCCCCGATTCTTCATCTCAGCGGTAATGCGTCGATAACCATACCTGCCCCTATGCAGATCGTATATGCACTTGATCTCTATTTTCTCACGCATGTATTTATCGGTGGCATTTAACCGATTGCGGTGGTAATAGAAGACCGAGCGTGCCATCTGTTTACAATCCAAAAGGATTGAAAGATCATGTTCCAGCCTTAGTCCCTCGATGGCTTCAACCCAGTCACGTGTTCGTGGGCTTCTCTTTCCTCGACTAAGGCTTTGACTTTTTTTAATAATGCAATCTCGGCTCTCAACCGGGCATTCTCCACCTGAAGCTTATCCAGTTCCGTTTTCGGTTCTTGTTTCTTTACTCGTCCCATACTCTTTACAGGTCGTCCCCGTTTATTCTGTATGTGAAGTACTTGATAACCATCTACCCTAACTGCTTTTACCCAGGCTTCAAGTGCAGATATACTTACTCCATACTGCAAAACGACCTCCGGCAAAGATATGTTTTTTTCTATTATGAGCCTTACTATTTCTTCTTTAAACTTACCGGTAGCACGAGTATTAGGCTGCTTATGCAGACCTTGAGTCCCAAAACGGTCATGCTTGCGTACCCACTCCAATATCATCCTCTCATGAATTCCATATTCTCTGGATATACGAGAAATGGGTATACCATTTTTTACATGAGATACAATTGATAATTTCTTTTCAAACGTGTGTTTAGACATAAAAATAACCCCCAAAAGTTTTTTGTCTAACTTTTGGGGGTCCGTTCATTTTAAACAAATGCTGTTTAGGCTTTCCCTGCACTTCCAAGAACATTCTCTGTTTTGTGCATATATAGTTTTTTCAACTCTTCGCGAGCAGGCCCAAGGTATTTACGTGGATCAAACTCAGCAGGATCGTTTGCCATAACTTCGCGAACTGCAGCTGTCATAGCTAAGCGACCGTCAGAGTCGATGTTGATCTTACATACTGCAGATTTTGCAGCTTTACGTAATTGTTCTTCAGGAATTCCTATTGAGTCCTTTAGTTTACCACCGTTTTTGTTGATTGTATCAACATACTTAGCAGGAACTGATGAAGATCCGTGAAGGACGATTGGAAATCCGGGGATTCTTTTTTCAATCTCTTCAAGAATGTCGAAACGTAATGGAGGAGGAACTAATACTCCATCCTCGTTGCGAGTACACTGTTCGGGTGTGAATTTAAAAGCACCGTGAGATGTACCAATAGAAATTGCTAATGAGTCAACTCCTGTACGTGTAACAAAGTCAACTACCTCGTCCGGTTCTGTATATGTGTGGTGTTCTGCAACAACATCATCTTCAATACCGGCTAATATTCCTAACTCACCTTCAACTGTAACGTCAAACTGATGCGCATAATCAACCACTTTTTTGGTTAATGCAACGTTTTCTTCGTAAGGAAGATGAGACCCGTCGATCATTACTGATGAAAATCCACTTTCAATACAATCTTTGCAGAGTTCAAAGCTATCGCCATGATCAAGGTGAAGTACGATTGGAATTTCATACCCAAGTTCTTTGGCGTAAGCTACTGCTCCTTGTGCAAGGTAACGCAATAGCGTTTGATTGGCGTATTTACGTGCACCACTAGATACTTGTAGTATAACCGGTGATTTTGTTTCAACACATGCTGAAACAATTGCTTGCATTTGCTCAAGGTTGTTGAAGTTAAATGCAGGAATTGCATATCCGCCATCAATTGCTTTTTTAAAAAGCTCTTTAGAGTTTACTAAACCCAATTCTTTATAACTTACCATCTTGTTTATTATTTTTGATTGTCGATAATCTAAATACAGATACAAAAATACACTTTTATCTCTAATTAATGAAATTTATGTTCAAAATTGAGTGTAAAAATCACGATTTGATTTCAATGAAAGTTCTGAGAAAAAGAATTATACAATTATTTTCGAACTATATTGATATGATTATTAATTTTTAGTAATTTTGCGTTTGATAAGAATGAAATTTGTTTCTCTTATTCTAATATTATTAATTTTAAATATTATGATTGTAGGAATACCAAAAGAAATTATGCAGGGTGAAGCTCGTGTAGCAGCTACTCCTGAAACCGTAAAGAAGTTTACAAAAGATGGAATTACACTTTTAGTTGAAACTGGCGCAGGAGAAAAGTCGCATTATTATGATGCTCAGTATAAAGAGATGGGTGCTGAGTTAGTGTCTGATCCTGAAGAGCTTTATAGAAGAGCTGATCTGATTCTTAAAGTTAAGGAGCCTCTATTTAATGAGGAAAAAGGAAAGCATGAGGTGGATATGATGCATGAAGGTCAGTACCTTATAACCTTTATTCACCCCGCATCACCTGTAAACCATGATATGGTTAGAAAATTAGCAAAAGCAGGTGTTATTAGCTTGACACTGGATGGTATTCCAAGGATTTCGCGTGCTCAAAATATGGATGCGCTTACATCTATGAGTACTTGTGCAGGTTATAAAGGTATGATTATGGCCGCTGACGATCTTACTTTTTTCCTTCCACAGATGTTTACTGCAGTTGGAATGCTGAAGCCGGCTAATGTGTTGGTTATTGGTGTGGGTGTTGCAGGTTTACAAGCTTTGGCTACAGCTAAGAGATTGGGTGCTGTAACTTACGCAATGGATATTAGACCGGCTGCAAGTGAGCAGGCAAAGAGTCTTGGAGCTAAAGTGATTGACTCAGGTGTTCCTGCAGATATTGCAACAGGTGAGGGAGGATATGCAAATAAGCTTCCGGATGAGTGGATTCTGAAAGAACGCGAAGAGTTGAAGAAGGTTATTAAAGATATGGATGTTATTTTCCTTAGTGCACTTGTTCCGGGCAAAGTTGCTCCAATTCTTATTACTGAAGATATGGTTAAGGAGATGAAGAATGGTTCAGTTATTGTTGACGTTTCTATTGACCAAGGTGGTAACTGTGAGATTACTACTCCAGGCAAGAAAGAGGTTAAGCATAATGTAACTATTGGTGGTATTAAAAATATACCAGGTTTGATTCCTACAAGCTCTACATGGATGTTTGCAAACAACGTTTATAATCTGGTTAACTTTTTGGCTAAAGATGGTGAAGTTGTTTTGGATATGGAAGACGAAATAGTTAAATCAATACTTGTTACTAATAATAATGAGGTAGTTCACGCAGGAGCCCGCGAAGCTATGGGCATGTAGTTCTACTTAAAAAAATAAGGAGAAAATTATATGAATCCAATTATATTGGTGGTTGTATTTGTAGTCATGTCTATTGTGGGCTACTTTATAATTAAAAATGTTCCGAGTCTGCTTCATACTCCGCTAATGTCGGGGATGAATGCACTGTCGGGAATCACTATTCTTGGTGCTATTGCAGCTGTGGGATTTACATTCTTAGCTCAGGACCAAAGTGCAAAGCTTTTAGGTCAGATTTTGGGCGGTATTGCTGTTATTGCAGCAACTGTTAATGTTGTTGGGGGTTTTGGTGTAACTCACAAGATGCTGAAAATGTTTGATAAAAAGAAAAAGCAAAAATAAGTCATGAGTGAATTAGTATATTATATAATATGTGCTGTCTTATCGGTAGCAGTATTAATTGGAATTTCACTTATGAGTAAAGTGAAAACTGCTGTTGCAGGAAATTTACTGAGTGCAGTGAGTCTTTTTATTGGTGTTGTTGTAACCCTGCATTATAATCAGGTTTTTTCTGCATGGAGTATTTATGCTTTTATGCTTATAGGTGTACTGATTGGCGGTAATCTTGCATCAAAAGTTAAAATGATTCAAATGCCTCAGCTGGTGGCACTTCTTAATGGAGTGGGAGGGTTTGCCTCTGCTCTGGTGGGTGTGTTATCGTTATTGGGTATTGGTATTGTTTTTATTGAATATCCAATTTTTGTGAATGTGACCTCGGTATTGGCAATTATTGTGGGACTTGTAACGCTGATAGGGAGTTTGGTTGCAGCAGGCAAGTTGCATAAGTTGATTTCGCAGCGTCCGATTGTTTGGAAGAATCATTCAACTGTTTTGAATGTTCTTATGTTCCTGATGATTGGTGTTACTGTTTTTGCAGGGTTTATGGGCAATATTCCTATGGTTACTGCAATTGCTGTTGCTCTAATTGTTAGTATAGCAGCGAGCTCTATGTTTGGATACGCTTTTGCAATTAGAGTGGGTGGGGCAGATATGCCTATTACTATTTCACTTTTGAATTCACTTAGTGGTGTTGCAGGCGCAATAGCCGGTATGGCTGTCAACGATCTTTTGCTGGTATCTGTGGGTGGTATCGTTGGAGCTTCGGGATTGTTTCTTACACAGATTATGTGCAGAGCCATGAATAGAAGTTTGAAAGATATTCTGCTTGGAAAGACTTCAGTTTCAAAATCTGATGCTTCTAAAGCTGCTGTTACCGCTAATGCTGATATGGCTGTACCTGCTGTTGCTCCGGAGGTTATTGATGAGTTGACAGATACAGAAGTCAAAGGTGAAGCAGATGAGAAAGTAAATGAGGAGGAAGTGAAAGATGTAGAACCTGCTGCTGTTAATAGAAGTGAAAAAGAGGTGTTGAATTCGGCTAAATCAGTTATTGTAGTTCCGGGGTATGGCATGGCGCTAGCTCAGGCTCAACATCTTGTAAGACAACTTGCCGACCGTTTTGAGCATAATGGTGCAGAGGTTAAGTTTGCGATTCACCCTGTAGCCGGTCGAATGCCGGGTCACATGAACGTGCTACTGGCAGAAGCTGATGTTCCTTACGAAAAGCTGTATGAAATGGATTCTATAAATGAAGAGTTTGTTAATACTGATGTTGTGATTGTTATTGGTGCAAACGATGTTATAAATCCTGCTGCGAGAGATGCAAAGGATACACCAATTTATGGTATGCCGGTACTGAATGTAGATGAAGCAAAAGAGGTGTTTATTTGTAATTTCGACCTACAACCGGGATATGCGGGTGTTGATAATCCTCTGTACATACGCAAAGAAGGAGTTTACATGAAGCTTGGTGATGCAAAAGAGTCTCTAAGTAAGTTGCTTGAGATGATGTATTAATAAATTTATATACTTTTTGTTTATGGGAGATAGAAAGAAGTCATGATGATATTTCTTTTTATCTCCCATTTCTTTTTGTTTAATCAGAAAATTTAATTTACTTTGTTTAAATTATTTTAATAGTTTAACATACTATATCATCAGAGAATCTACATTTCACTCTATGTTAATTTTATAAATAAAATGGAAAATCTAAAGAAAGACAACGAGCTGCAAATTGAATTGAGCGATGAGGTAGCAGAAGGGACTTATTCAAATCTTGCAGTTATAGCACATTCATCTTCCGAATTTGTAATAGATTTTATTAGAATTGTACCGGGTGTTCAGAAGGCTAAAGTGAAATCTAGAATTATACTTACTCCTGAGCATGCTAAGAGATTGTTAAAAGCTCTGGAAGATAATATTGAGAAATTTGAGGAGCAAAATGGCTCAATTCGTATTCAATCAAATCCCGGCTTTTTACCGCCAATTGGTGGGATAGGGCAGGCATAATATATAATTAATAACAAAAGAATCTGGTAAATTTATTTAATTATGGATTTTCTTTTTAATATGGCTACGGTTAACTGGTCGAGGTGGCAATTTGCACTTACTGCCAGTTATCATTGGATATTTGTACCGCTCACAATTGGATTGGCACTGATTATGGCAATAATGGAGTCGGTCTATTTTAAAACAGGCGATGAAAAATGGAAAATTACAACAAAATTCTGGCAAAAAATTTTTGGGATAAACTTCGCTATTGGAATTGCTACAGGTATAATACTTGAGTTTCAATTTGGAACTAACTGGTCGAACTACAGTTGGTTTGTTGGAGATATTTTTGGTGCACCTCTTGCAATTGAGGGTATTGTAGCTTTCTTTTTGGAGGCAACCTTTGTTACTGTTATGTTTTTTGGTTGGAACAGAGTAAGTAAGGGTGTACACTTGCTTTCAACCTGGATGGTATTTATTGGAGCTGTGCTATCTGCACTTTGGATTTTGGTTGCAAATGCTTGGATGCAATTTCCAATTGGAATGGAGTTTAATCCGGATACTGTTAGGAATGAGATGGTGGATTTTTGGGCTATTGCCCTTTCGCCAGTCGCAATAAATAAGTTCTTGCATACCACTTTTGCAAGTATAGCAGTGGGAGCAGTATTTGTTGTGGGTGTTTCTAGCTGGTATCTAATTAAGAAAAGGCATATCGATTTTTCGTTAAAAAGTATTAAGGTTGCTTCTATTGTTGGATTATCCACTTTCCTTCTGATTGCTTATACCGGTGATGGGTCAGCTTACGAAGTTTCACAAAAACAACCAATGAAATTAGCAGCCATGGAGGGATTGTATGAAGGTAAAGAGGGTGCAGGATTAGTAGCGATAGGTATGCTAAATCCGACTAAAAAAGCATATAATGATGAACTGGATCCCTATGTTTTTAAATTAGAGATACCTAAACTTTTATCATTACTTGGATATAGAGAGCTAAATGCATTTGTTCCGGGTATAAAAGATATTGTGGATGGAGGTTATAAAAAGCAAGACGGTACAATTGCCCTCTCATTTGAAGAGAGGCAAGCAAAGGGGCAAATGGCGATTAAGGCTCTGGGTGATTACGAGCTTGCAAGACAACAGGAAAAACAAGCTCTCCTTGAAGGAGACAGTGATGCCGCATCGCAAGCAGCATCTGATGCAAGCAATTTCGAGACCATTTTAAAGGACAATTATGCCCATTTTGGTTATGGTTACCTGAAAACAGGTGAGGATTTAATTCCTAATGTTCCGCTCACTTTTTATAGTTTTCATATTATGGTTATTATTGGAATGTACTTTATTCTGTTCTTCATAATATTTCTCTATTTAATATATAAGAAGGAGAAGTTTCTGCGTAATACAAATTGGTTGCTTTATATTGCTCTTTGGAGTATTCCGTTACCTTATATTTCAGGCCAGCTTGGTTGGATTGTAGCAGAGGTTGGAAGGCAACCATGGACGATTCAAGATATAATGCCTGTACATATTTCAGCTTCGGCTGTTTCGGCAGGACATATTATAACTACGTTTATAATTTTCGCTTTAATTTTTACTGCTTTGCTTATTGCGATGGTAACCATTATGCTGAAACAGATCAGAAAAGGGCCGGAAAAAATTGCCATTTAGGATAGTGGCTATAAAATATAAAACTGATAAATTACAGATAGAATGATTACATATGAATTTCTTCAGAAATATTGGTGGTTTATAATGTCACTTCTTGGGGGATTACTGGTTTTTCTTATGTTTGTTCAAGGTGGACAATCTATGCTTGGTTCACTGTCGCGTAAAGAAGATGAGAAAAAATTGATTGTAAATGCTCTTGGTAGAAAATGGGAATATACTTTTACCACTCTTGTTGTATTTGGGGGTGCATTTTTTGCATCATTTCCTCTATTTTATTCTACCAGTTTTGGTGGTGCCTACTGGGCTTGGATGATTATGCTTTTTAGCTTTGTAATGCAGGCTGTTTCGTACGAATATCAATCTAAACCGGGTAACATATTTGGGGCAAAAACCTATAGGGTGTTCCTTTTTCTTAATGGGTTGATTGGAACTTTTTTGCTAGGTGTTGTTGTATCAAGCTTCTTCACAGGCTCTGAGTTTACTGTGGGTAAAGGAAATATAGCCGGGTTGGGGTCTTCAGGTCTTGCTATTAGTCAGTGGCAAAATTCTCTTATGGGATTGGAGCTTTTGGGTAATTTTAGGAATATTTGCCTTGGGCTTGCTGTTTTCTTTTTGGCAAGAACATTAGCAAGTCTGTTTTTTATTAACAGGTTTAATCATAAAGAACTTGAAAAAAGATCTCATAAGTTTGTATTATATAACGGCGTACCCTTTTTGATATTCTTCCTCATTTTTTTAATTTGGACTCTTTTTGCCGAAGGATATGCAGTTGATTCTCAAACAGGACTGATTTATATGGAGAAAATGAAGTATCTAAATAACTTCATTGAGATGCCTATTGTAGGAGTATTTTTCTTGTTTGGGGTTGTGGCTGTACTATTTGGCATTGTTTACACTTTAATCAACTTTAAGTTTAAGAATGGCATTTGGTTTGCCGGAGCGGGTACAGTGGTAACCGTAACTATGTTACTTTTAATTGCAGGTTACAATAACACATCATATTATCCTTCCTCATACGATTTACAGAGTTCGCTAACAATATACAACTCTTCATCTAGTTATTTTACTCTCTCTGTAATGTCTGTTGTGTCGCTTTTTGTACCAATTGTGATTGGTTATATTATTTTTGCATGGAGATCGCTCGAGAAAAAGAAATTGGGACTGAATGAGGTTGACACGGATGGTCATACCTATTAGTCTCATTAATACACAATAAAGAAAGGGGGTGCAATTTACGCATCCTCTTTTTAACAATTAAATTGCGACAAATAGCTATGTATTCACAATAATATAATGTAAATTTGCTTTATTATATTAATCTTCTTTTTATGAAAAGAATTTTTATTAAAATGAAATTAACACTTTTATCACTGATTCTTATTACATTAATGTCCTGCAACGAAAGCAGACAAAGTAATTATAAGGCTGATAACTTAATTGAATTTGACACTATTATTGTGAGTGATCGTTATCACCTGGAAGGGGATACAGCAAAACCTTATTGTGATATAAGTGTTGAGTTTGTTTATCCGGTTGTAAGTGAAAGGACCAATTTGGATACTTTGCAGCAGTTTTTTGTTAGTAATATGTTTGGTGCTTCTTTTGAGTCATTTTCACCCGAAATTGCAGTTGAATCATATGTAAAGAATTATATTGAGAACTACTCTCAAGATGCTGATATGTATCGTGAGATTGCGGAGGATATTAATTCTTTCTCTGAACTTACTTCAGATGTAATTGTTTCCGAATCAGATCATTCGTTTTATTCATACTATGAAAGTTTGTCTGATTCAATTGTGTATAATAAATATAAAGTTCTGTCTTTTCAAGTGAAACAGTCTAATAATAAAAGAGGTACAGTTGCAACTTATATTTCATATTCTAATTTTGTTTATAACCTTATTTCGGGCAAGCAGATAACAGAGAATGAGATTTTCAACCCGGGGTATGATCTGGCTCTACAGAGTTTAATAATTACTTCACTGCTGGAACAGAATAATGTGAAAAGCATTGAGGAGCTTGAGGAGCTTGGCTTCTTTGGTATAACGGAGATTGTTCCCAATAGTAATTTTTTATTGAATGAAGATGGGATTATTTATACCTTTAATAAAGGAGAGTATTCAGCTTATCAACTGGACGCTCCAGAAGTTTTTATACCCTACAAAGCAGTCCGTTCTTTGTTGATTGATAACACAGTTGTAAGCAACCTGGCTGATTTGTAGTGAATATGATAAACATATATTTTCCAAATTTGAGTGAAAAACAAAAAGAGCAGATAGATGCACTTTTTGAACTATATAAAGAGTGGAACAGCAAAATTAATGTGATATCGAGGAAAGATATTGATAACCTTTATCTGCATCATGTTCTACACTCATTGTCAATTGCAAAATATATAACTTTTAAATCGGGTAGTACCATTATGGATGTGGGTACTGGCGGTGGTTTCCCGGGAATTCCACTTGCAATCCTTTTTCCGGAATCTAACTTTTTGATGCTAGACAGTATCGGCAAGAAGGTTAAAGTTGCAGTTGAGGTTGCTAAAGCAGTAGGATTAAATAATGTGGAAGGAATGCATTCAAGAGTAGAGAACGAGAAAAGAATATTTCATTTTGTAGTTAGTCGTGCTGTTATGCCTCTCCCGGATCTTATAAAGGTTTCACAAAAAAACATTTCGGAAGAACAGATTAATTCAATACCAAATGGTGTTATTTGTTTAAAGGGGGGGAATCTTTTGAGTGAAATTGCTCCTTTTAAAAGAATAGCAGAAGTAGTTTCACTTTCAAAATACTTTTCTGAGCCATTTTTTGAAACTAAAAAATTAATTTATGTTCCGGTTAACTGAATAGGATGAACGAGATGTTTTAAAAGAAAATGTTATTTTTGTATTTAGTTTCAATCAATTTATTATAAATGAAAATAAAAACTTTTGAATTCAACCCACTTGGGGTAAATAGTTATGTTTTATTTGATGATACTAACGAGTGTGTAGTGATTGATGCTGCATGCTTTTACCCTGATGAGAAAGAATTGCTGATTAATTTTATTATCGATAATGATTTAGTGATTAAGCATGTCATAAATACACATTTACATTTTGATCATATTTTCGGTGTGAATACATTATCATCACAATTTGGTCTCAAATTGGAGTGTCATAAAGCTGATGAGTTTTTGCTTGAAAATATTTCAAATCAGCTGAGTTTGTTCGGTATTCCTTCTGCAAATAATGATTTTAAGCCCGAAATAAGAAAATGGCTTGAAGAGGGGGATAGGATTTCTTTTGGAAATCAAAGCCTTAGGGTCTTTCATGTACCTGGACATTCACCCGGAAGTATAGTGTTTTATAATGAATTGGCCGGTTGTGTTTTTAGTGGTGATGTGCTTTTTCGTGATAGTATTGGCAGAACAGATTTGGCGGGTGGTAATTTTGAACAGTTGATTGAGGGTATTAATTCTAAGATATTTGAATTGCCAAATGAAACAGTAGTTTACCCTGGTCACGGACCTTCAACTACCGTGGGGTATGAAAAGAAGAATAATCCTTTTGTGGGATCGGGTATTGATTAATAGTTTAGGAAAAATAAAAAATAATATTATATCCAATTTAATATGATAAACATGGAAAAATTTAAAAAGAGACATATCGGGTTAAATGAAGCTGATAAACAAAAAATGCTCGAATCTTTAGATCTTACATCTATAGAAGAACTTATTAACCAAACTATTCCTTCTGATATTAGATTAACTGAACCTCTTTCGCTGCCGGCAGCACTTTCTGAACAGGAGTATTTGGAGGAAATTGAAAATATAGCTTCTAAAAACAAGGTGTTTACATCTTATATTGGGATGGGATGGTATGATACTATAACACCATCAGTAGTTTACCGTAACGTTTTTGAAAATCCTGTTTGGTATACTTCATACACTCCTTATCAAGCAGAGATTTCGCAAGGACGACTTGAGGCGTTGCTTAATTTTCAGACTATTGTAAGTGAGTTGACTGCATTACCACTTGCGAACAGTTCGCTTTTGGACGAAGCTACTGCTGCAGCAGAAGCAGCTTCAATGATGTATGGCTTGCGAAGCAGAAGTCAAGTTAAAGAAGGTGTTGAGACTTTATTTGTTGACGAAAAGGTGTTTCCTCAAACTTTAGCTGTTTTAAAAACTCGCATGCATTACGCAGGTATTAAGATAGTTACAGGAGATTGGAAAACTGTTAGTTTTGATAAACCATTTTTTGGTGCAATTATTCAGTATCCTAATAGTGATGGTTGTGTTGAAGATTATCGTGAATTTGTAGAGAAAGCACATGCTGCAGATTGCAAAGTGGCAGTGGCAACTGATTTGATGGCATTGGTAATGCTTACTCCTCCGGGAGAATGGGGTGCTGATATTGCATTTGGAAGTAGTCAACGTTTTGGTGTTCCAATGTTTTATGGTGGTCCTTCTGCTGCGTTTTTTGCAACTAGAGATGAGTTTAAACGTTCGATTCCGGGACGAATTATTGGTATTTCGAAAGATGTTAACGGGAAAGAGGCTTTTCGCATGGCGTTGCAGACCCGTGAACAGCATATTAAAAGAGAGAAGGCTACTTCAAATATATGTACTGCACAGGCACTACTTGCTACAATGGCATCTTTTTATGGTGTTTATCATGGTCCCAAAGGTTTGAAAGAAATTGCTAGCAGAATACATTCATTATCTTCTCACGTTAGTGAAGAATTAAAGAGTATGGGCTTTAAGCAGTTGAACCATAGCTTTTTTGATACGATCAAAATTGAACTTCCTGAAGGTATTACAATAAATAATATTAGAGAGAACGCTGAACTTAGATCAATAAATCTCAGGTATTTCAAAACAGGAGAGATAGGTATTAGTATAGATGAAACGACTAATTCTTATAGTGTTCATGAACTGCTGGCTGTATTTGCTTTGTCTGCCGGTAGCTCAAAGGTGTTTATGATTGATGATCTGCCCAAAAAGATTACCTTAAAAGACAAATTACTTAGAAAGTCAGATATTCTAAAACATCCTACATTTAATAGCTATCATACTGAGACTGAAATGATGAGATATATAAAACGTCTTGAGCGTAAAGATATTTCACTTGCTCACTCTATGATTTCGCTAGGTTCATGTACGATGAAGCTTAACGCTGCAACAGAGATGATTCCTCTGGGACTTTCAGGTTTACAGAAAATACATCCTTATGCTCCTTTTGATCAAGTTGATGGTTACAGACAAATTATTGATGAGCTTGAAGAGATGCTTGCAGCTATTACCGGTTTTGCAGCCACAAGTCTACAACCAAACTCGGGTGCTGCGGGTGAGTATGCCGGTTTGATTACTATTGCAAGTTATCTTGAGAGTAAAGGTGAAGGCCACAGAAAAATTGTACTGATTCCTGCATCAGCTCATGGCACTAATCCTGCAAGTGCCGTTCAGGCAGGTTTCACTCCGGTAACAGTTGCTTCTGACTCAAAAGGTAATGTTGACATGGATGATTTACGCAGTAAAATTGATCAGCATAGAGATGATCTGGCTGCATATATGATAACATATCCATCCACTCATGGTATTTTTGAAACTGAGATTAAGAACATGTGTGATTTAATACATGAAGCCGGTGGACAAGTTTATATGGATGGTGCAAATATGAATGCTCAGGTTGGATATACTAATCCTGGATTTATTGGTGCTGATGTTTGTCACCTCAATTTACATAAAACTTTTGCTATTCCTCATGGTGGTGGTGGTCCTGGTGTTGGTCCGATTTGTGTAGCAGAGCACCTGGTTTCTTTTTTACCCGGACATCCAATATCCTTAAGTACAGATAAAAACACAGTGTCGGCAGCTCCCTACGGTAGCGCTGGTGTTTTTGAAATTACATATGCTTATATAAGAATGATGGGCGAAGATGGTTTAAAAGAGGCTACTGCTGCTGCAATACTTAGCGCAAATTATCTGGCAGAGAAACTTGATGATTCTTATGGCATACTTTATCGTGGTGAAGGTGGTAGAGTAGGGCACGAATTAATTCTTGACTGTAGAGGGTTGAAGGACGTTTCGGGGATAACAGAGACAGATATTGCAAAACGTCTGATTGACTATGGTTATCATGCTCCAACATTATCTTTCCCGGTTCACGGGACTTTGATGGTAGAGCCAACAGAGAGTGAGAGTCTTTCTGAATTAAATCGTTTTGTGGATGCAATGATACAGATTCATGAGGAGATTATTGAAGTTTCACGTGGTGAGTATAGTAAAGGAGATAATGTTTTAGTTAACTCACCACATCCCGAGTATATAGTTGTTGCAGATGAGTGGAATTTTAGCTATCCAAGAAGTAAAGCAGCTTATCCGCTACCTTATCTCAGAGAAAACAAGTTCTGGGTAAATGTTGCCCGTGTTGACAATGCATATGGTGACAGGAATCTTATAACAATCTTGCCTACTGACGATTAGTTGCTAACGATTTACTTTAATTAATATAATTGTGGAATTTCCCCTTGTTCAAATATGAGCAGGGGGGAATTTGTTATATCTCGCTTGAATATTCTGATTATATTGTCGTCTACTTCAGTTAGTAGCACTTTTACTCTATTTTTCATTACGTCAGGATATGCTCCGGCAAATCTTGTTAATACCGGATGATGTTCGGGTATGGTTCTATTTAATAGAAAATTATCAATATCATCCATTACTTTCATCATATCTTTATAAGAATATTGAGCTGTTTCAATATTAAAATTATCAGTTCCCAATATATCAATTAAAAGTTTTTTGTTATGATCTATGTTACCTTTTACGACTACAACAAAAGTCCCATTATTGTCAATAAACGAACCGGCGTAGAAATCAGGATATAGATCATGATCAGACTCCCTTTCCATCCAATCGGCACCAAAATAAGTCATCAGTTTTTCGTATAAATCAACTTCAGTTTGATTATTAATAATTTCCATATTTACCTGTGATGACTCTGATTTACTTGTTGATTGATTGCACGAAAATCCTGTAATTAAAATGGTAGCAACGATTAAAAAGACTGTTGATTTCATTTTTTGCGATTTTATTTTTAATGTTGGTTGTTAGATAGTAGTACTTTATACTTGATAGTTTGTTTTAAATATATTTTATATCTGTTTTATTATCATATTTTGTGAAACAATTATTGTTAATCGAGATTAGATTATATTTAAACACAATTTCAATATCCAAATTTCAAATATAACAGAATAATTTAACTTTTTGTTTATAATTTTCTTTTTACAACAAAAAATGGGAATAAATATTTTTTATTGTTACTTTAGATTTAAGGATTTATGTAACTTTGTTTTTATTTATTGATTAAATGCATACAAGTATTATAAAATATTGCATCATTATATATTCTATGGCTCTAATTATTACTTCTTGTGATAAGAGCGATACAAGCAATAATGCGGCCAGATTGCGTGTTAAATTAACCGATGCTGCATCAGTGGTTATCAAAGAGCTGCATATTGATATTGACGCAGTTGAAGTTTTTGTCACCGACTCTGCGAATACCGATGGTGAGTGGATGTCATTAGACTATTCGGGTGGTGAATATAATCTTCTTGCACTAATGAATGGCAAGACGGTTCAGCTTGTGGATCAATATTTTCCGGCAGATAAGAGTGTTGAAAAGATTAGACTCACTCTTGGAGATAATAACAGAGTGCTTTCGATTACCAACACAACACCTATTCCTTTGCAAAAATCGCCTGAAATTGTGAACGGACTTGTTATAGATAATGTTGAAGTTGAGCTTGCATCTAATATTATAACAAGTATAATTATAGATATTAATGCTGCTCTTTCAATTAGAGAGTCAAATGGAAATTGGTTTTTACAGCCTTCTGCAAGAGCATTTGCTGAAACTTACGGTGCACAGCTAAAGGGGTATGTTTCTCCCAGAGAGGCGAGTAGTTTAGTGGCTATTGTTCAGGAAACAGATACTTTTATGACAATTCCTGAAAGTGATGGGATGTTTTTATTTTTTGGGTTGAATGAAGGTCCGTGGGAGATTCATTTGGTTGCGATACCCGGTACTATATATGGAGATACCGTTTTTACTGATACATTATCGGTGGGTCAGAAAAAAGAACTTACACCTAAACCGATTAGACTTCCCTTTAGTTCTCCACAATAGTCTTAAAGGTAAGTTTTAAATATATTTCACAACCACTTTCGCGCAAACATCATCATCTTTATTAACTTTGCAAAGAAAGTAAATTGTAAAGTTTGGAATAGTTATATAAATTTCAGAGTGTTATGCAAATATTTTAGACTTGTCATATAAATAACGATTTTAAAAATAATAATTAATACTGAATTCACATGAAAAGATTTCATTTTGCTTTAATCTTTGCTGCTTTGCTGGTTATAGGTACATCTTGTAAACCAAAACAAAGTGCTTATAAACAAGTTTACGAAGCTGCTAAGGAGAGAGAGATACAACAATCTGCTTCACAGCCTACAACTGTAATTAAAGATGCAAACCCACTGCCACCTGTTGAAGTTTCTGTGAGAAAAGAAAGAGTGGAGCCTGTTTATGCTAATGATGCTGCAGGATTGAAGAAGTTTAACGTTGTAATTGCTTCATTAGGTGTGAAACTAAACGCTGAATCACTTAAAGAACGTATGCAGAACGAGGGTTATCAAGTAATCCTTGCTGAAAACGAACAAGGTATGTATCGTGTTATTGTAGCTAGCTACGACAATAAAGATCAGGCAGTTGCAAAACGTGAAGAGATTTATAGAAAATATTCAGCTCTAGGTACTACTGAGTTTTTAAGAAGTAGATATGGAGTACCTTTTAATGATCTCTGGATTTTGGAAAGAGAATATTAATTTGGGAATGTTTACATTAATTGCATAAAACAAACTTCAAATTTTAATTAAGCTGCCCATTGAGATAAATGAGGCAGCTTTTTTTGGAAAAATATGTTATGAAAATACGTTTTCTAGGTACAGGTACCTCCACAGGTGTGCCACAAATTGGTTGCAGATGCGAGGTATGTTGCTCAAGTGACTCCAGGGATAAACGGCTTAGATCTTCAGTAAGAATTGAGGTAAATAATACTGTTTTAATTATTGATTGTTCACCGGATTTTAGATATCAGGTGATGAAATTGCCTTTTGGTAAACTTGATGGTGTTCTTTTTACACATGAGCATTATGATCATGTTGGAGGTATTGATGATTTAAGACCATTTTCACGATTTGGTTCAGTTAGTCTTTACATGGAAAAGTATTTAGAAAACATTTTAAGAGAACGTATGCCTTACTGTTTTGCTGCACATAAATATAAAGGTATACCAGATATCAATATTATGAATATCAACGTTGATAATAATTTCAATATTGGCTCCGTTGAAATAACTCCGATTCGTGTAATGCATTTTAGACTGCCGATATTAGGTTATCGTATTCAAAAATTTGCATATCTTACTGATGTTAAAACAATTACTGAGTCTGAGTTCGAAAAACTAATAGGGTTAGATACTTTAGTGATAAGTGCATTAAGAAAATCTGATCATATATCACATTTATCACTAAATCAATCAATTGAAATTTCGAGAAAAATTGGAGCAACAAACACCTATTTCACACATATGAGCCATGAAATGGGATTACATAAAGACATTGAAAAAGAGCTTCCTCAAGGTATGTTTTTTGCTTACGATGGTTTAGAAATCACATCTTTATGATTTTACAAATCAGGTGCAATATAATTTTTGGCATTTTGTATTTTTAACCATAAAAAATGCAACGTTTGGATTGATTCTACATCTTTATAGTAGTTATTGTTTATAGATTTGTATATTTGTAGTAATATTGGCTTGGAAAAAACCTATTTAAAATTAAACTATTAGGATGAATCTCAGTCAAAAAGAGTGATAGAAAATATTAAAAACAGATAAAAAGGGAGAGACTATGAAAACTAAAAACATTTTACTAGCGGTTTTATTAGTCGCTTTGCCTATGTCAGGTTTCGCACAGGAGTGGGATGATATTTATGCTGATCCCACAAAGAAAGAAACTGTAACTGTACATAAAAAGGTTAAGGCTGAACCACAGAATAAAAAAGTTGTAATTGTTCAAGGCGATGCAACAAATATGGAGGTTAGAGCAAACGGCAGAGATTTAGACGAATATAATCGCCGAAATAATGAAGGCGTTAAACCTGATAATCAGGAATATAGTGACACTTCAGATGCATATCAAGAATATGAATATACAGATAGAATTGTAAGATTCCACGATCCTGAATCAAGCATCAAAATTACCGGTGCAGACGAAGTAATTGTATATATTGGTGATGGTTTGTACGATGGTTATAATAACAGAGGTTGGAACACCAATATTTACTATGGTATGGGGTGGGGTTCATACTACCCTTGGTACGATCCATGGTATTATGGCGGATGGTATGACCCTTGGTATTATGGCTACGGAGGTTGGTATGGTTGGAATAGATGGAGCAATCCATGGTACTATAGCAGTTGGTATTCACCTTGGCATTATGGTGGATTATACAGTGGATTCTACAGTGGATGGTATGACCCATGGTACTACGGAGGATACTACGGTTATGGTAGCGGTTACGGACATGGCTTTTATGATGGATATTATAGTAGTCTGAGCCAAAACCGTTCTGGAAGAAGTACAGGTACGTATCGGACAAGCTCTGTGAACAGATCAACTGCCTCAATGGCCGGAATTAGTGGTAGAAGTGCAACTACAAGAGGAACAAGTGGTAGAGATGCTATATCAGGCAGAACATCCTCAGCAAGCACACGTAGTGCAGTTTCAGGTAGAACATCTTCTGCAAGCACACGCAGCTCAGTTTCCAATAGAACTACCACTGCACCAAGAACCAGAATTATAGATAATTCAGGTAGAACATATGATTCAAGAACCGGTCGTACAATAGAACGTACAGGTACTACTAACAGATCAAGTTCTATAAACAGGTCTACACAACCAACTCGTTCAGAAAGAAGTTCTACTTATCAGAGAAATTCTACTTCTCCAACAAGAAGCAGCTCTACTATTCAAAGGAGCGGAACTCCAAGCAG
>JBFLFV010000013.1:0-72021 GCA_041859795.1 Fermentimonas sp. | reverse complement strand
GAAACCAATTTTGTTGGATTTCTCTGGAAATTACTTTTAGATAGTGTTTAATCATAGGTGCAATTATTTAATAATTAGCTCATCAGCATCTCCAAAATTTGCATAGCCTGTTGTAATCACCTTTTCTCCGGGTTCAAGACCTCCAATGATTTCATACTGTACAGGATTTTGCCTGCCCACGGTTATAGGTGTTCGAATAGCTTTATCTCCTGAACTATTTACTTTATATATCCACTGTCCGCCTGTTACCTGGAAAAAGTCGCCCCTTGGAATTATAATTGCATTATCGGGTTGATCAAGCTCTACCTGTATGCGATAGCTTTTGCCTATTCTAACATTATCGGGTTTTTCTTCAGTAAAAATTAGTTCAACCTGAAACTGGCGGTCTCTTACTTCAGGTACTACTTTTGATACTTTAAGCGGGTATTTCTCTCCCTGATAGGTTACTGATGCAGGCAGTCCTACCATTACTCTATCAATATAATACTCACTTAGTTGTGTTCTGATTTTAAAGTTGTCCATCACTTTTATTTCACCAATGTTTTCTGATTGTCTGACCTGCTGACCAAGTGTTACGTTTAAGAAACTTAGCTGACCGCTTATTGGTGCCCTGACAACCAGGTTATCCATGCGTTTGCCTGCATGAGTGGAGTTTTTACGTGCTCTTTCCAGGTCGTTGTTCATCAATTCGCGTCTTAGTATGGTTGCTGCACTGTCGTGACGCAATCCTTCCAGTTGGAGTGCAGTGTTTTTGGTTTTATAGATATATTCTTCATGTTGTACATCAAGTTGTGCTTTGCTTTTCACACCCATATTAAATTCTTCCATTCCCAGAGCATAGTCTTTTTCCAGTCTGCTGAGTTCATATTCTGCCTGAAGTGTTTGTTGTTTCAAAAGTAGGGATTTTTGCTCCATTTCAAGCCTTTTCTCCTGATAAAGTATGCGTTGCGATTCCCATTCTGCCTGTTGCTCTTCTATTGTGCGCTCAAGTTCAGGGTTTTGAAGTGTCATAATGGTGTCACCCTGATGAAGCATAGTGCCCTCTTCTGCAACGATTTGTTGGACCATTCCTGATTCAAGTGCATTGAGTTTTATAGTAAGAATGGGCTGAATGATACCCTCCGCATCTACATAATCAAGAAAGGGTGCTTCTGTTACATCGGCAATAACAATCCTTTCGCTGTTTACACGTAATTTACGACCTCCTGAAACTGCAAGAAGTACATACACAAGAAATGCTATAAATGCTGTTCCGCCAAGAATATAGTATTTGTACTTCTGCCAGACGGATCTCTTTGGAAGTGCCTTATCCATAGAGGAGTCACGCGATTCATGAAATGTATCTTTATTGTCCATTTTCAGTTTGAATAATCTTACTATTGTTTTCAAAATCATAGCCTGTGATACTGCGTATGCCGTAGTACAGGCTCCAGTAATTTTGTAGTTCCCTGATATATGCTTGTTGAGAACGATCCTTTTCTTCAACAGCTGAATTAAGGTCGAGTACACTTGATTTGCCAAGCAGATACAGACGGTAGGCCACATTGTTTCTGCGTACGGCACGATCGGCTGTTTTATATGCTATTGCTACTTTATCTGCCTGCAAATTGAACTGTTTTACCATTTTTATTACATTGGCTTCGAAATCTGTTCTTGCCTGTTCCATATCAATTTTCACCTTCTCGAGATTGCTTCTTGCCACTTCTATCTGACCTTTGCCAACGCCCCAGTCGAGTATTGGAATACGTATCCCTAAGCTCACCAATTGCTGATCTAAAGGGTTTCTGTATGAGTCCCTGAAGTTACTGTTGGTTTGAGAAAGGCCGAACTCTGCATATAAATCCGCTTTTAATCCTCGTGATGCTTTTGCTCTTGCAACTGCACTCTCACTTTCGAGTTCGCGGAGTGTATAATATTCTATATCCGGGCTGTTTTCATGAGCATAATATACAGCCTCTTCCACCGGAACCATGAAGTTTGGAATGTTATCACTTACTTGCACTTCAATCTCAATATTATTAGTTATTCCCAGAAAACTTCGAAGATCGAGAATCATATCATCCATCTCGATACGGGCATTCATCATATTTGTTTGCTCAGAGAGATAGTTAATCTCCAGTTGCAGCATTTCGTTTTCTGTGATGGTTCCTATTTCATATCTGCCTTCAGCATATTGATACAACGTATCTGCAGCTGCATAATTATAGGCTGCCGATTGCCAGCTGTTTTGTGCCAGAGCCAGCTGATGAAATTTCATAGCTGCCGTGGCGGCAACCAGTTCTTGCGTTTCGGTGTATGCTTTTTGTGCTTGAGAATATCGTATTGGTTCTGTTTTTTTGTTCCATTTTAGGTAATTATATCCTAGAAGGTTTTGTGAATATCCTATTACTACAGGTGTTGATTTATAAGATAGTGTGTTATCTGAAAAAAGATCAAGTCGCTGCAGTCCTGTTCTCATATATATACTGCCTCCTAAGAGAGGAATTTTCTGGTTTATTGTAATTGCTCCATCATTTAGCAGTTGATTGCGATGCACATAATTGTCGCTTCCATCGGGTAGGGTAACAGAGCTGATTGAGCGGTTTAGCGACGAATAGGTATCAAAGGTCAAACTGGGTAGGTAATTAGCTTTGTGCGAGCGCCAGTTCCAATAAGATGCACGGTGTTGGTGACGTGCTGCTACTGCTTGCGGCGATTGTTCACGGGCTAGCGCGACCGCTTCGTATAGTGTAATACGAAGCGTGTCTTGCGCCATAGATTGCCCTATCGAGAATGAAAAGAATATAAGTATGATTAGTTGTTTCATTATTAATAGCTTCCTGCAATTCATTAATCAATGTGCGTGCCAAACAGTCAAGTGGCTGGTATATAAGTGTGTATCGATTGTTGTATTATTTGGTTATGTTCGTTTCCGCACAAAGAAAGTTCGTTTCCGCACATATAAGCAATGGTTATTTTACATATCTTTGGAAAATACTTTAAAGAAGTTGAAAAAGGAGTTATGATATTTCAAAGTTGAGGCTATGATATTTCAAAATTGGCGTTTGGATGTTTCTGGAAAATAATTAAGAATAATAATCTTCATTTAATGCAAAAGCAAGGCAAAATACTAATAGTTGATGATAACGAGGATATTCTTTTCGCATTAAATCTTCTATTACAATCGCATGTGGAGAAAGTAAAAGTAACCACTAAACCTGAACGGATTGAGCATTTCATGCAGACTTTTGAGCCTGACGTGATCTTGCTGGATATGAACTTCAACAAAGATGCAGACAGCGGTCAGGAGGGCTTTAATTGGCTTAAAAAGATAAAAAATGCTGACCCTGATATGGTCGTGATATTTATTACAGCTTATGCGGATATGGAAATGGCTGTTAAGGCAATTAAAGCGGGTGCCACTGACTTTATTCCTAAACCTTGGGAAAGAGAGAAGTTGCTTGCTACTATTACTTCGGCTATTGAACTTCGAAATAGTCGGAAAGAGGTTAATAACCTTAAACAAAAAGTGGCAGCACTTGAGAGCAATAGTCCGTTTCCAGAAATAATAGGTAATAGTGAAGAAATTCAGATGCTTTTTGAAACGGTTGATAAATTAAAAGATACAGATGCTAATATCCTTATACTTGGAGAAAATGGTACCGGTAAAGATTTGTTTGCGAGTCTTCTGTATCAAACATCACCACGTGCAGGAAAACCTTTTGTTCATATAGATTTAGGGAGTATTCCTGAGCAGTTGTTCGAGAGTGAATTATTTGGACATGAAAAAGGTGCATTTACTGATGCTAAAAACGATAAACCAGGCAGGTTTGAGATTGCAGCAGGTGGTACACTTTTTCTGGATGAGATTGGCAATTTGTCTACTGCAATGCAGATTAAGTTGCTAAGTGCTATAGAGAAACAAGAAGTTATAAGATTGGGTTCAACTAAACCTGTATCTATTAACGTGCGACTAATTTGCGCAACCAATGCAAATATTCATGAGATGGTTGCAAATAGTGAATTTCGACAGGATCTTCTTTATCGGATTAACACTATTGAGCTTCATATCCCTCCTCTTAGAGAGAGGGAAGGTGATATTGAAGTTCTTGCTTATTATTTTCTTGATAGGTATAAAAAGAAATACAAAAAGGACATTAGGAATATATCTTCGTCTGCTATAAAGAAGCTTAATGAATACCCATGGCCGGGTAATGTGCGCGAACTTCAACATACTATTGAGAGGGCTGTGATTTTATCGTCGGGTTTCACTCTTACACCTGATGATTTTATTTTAAAATCCACTTCTTCAAAGAGACAGAAAGAGGTGAATCTAAATCTGGAAGAGCTTGAGATTAATGCTATTGAGAATGCTTTGCTTCAATCGGAAGGAAATATGAGCCAGGCAGCTGAATTGCTTGGTATTTCAAGGTTTACGCTTTATAGAAAGATTGAAAAATATGGTCTATAAATGAAAATCAAAACAAAACATATCTTTTTCCTGAAAATTGCAGCAATTGTACTGTTGTCATTGCTGGGAGCTTGGCTGTTTTGGAAAAGCTTCTATTTTTCGGCAGTATTTATGTTAATTGGAATTGTTTCATTAGCAATTTCCCTATATTATGATCGCAAGAAGCTGATTGAAAGAATGGAGCGCATGATTGGAGGAATTCGGAATGCTGATTTTACGACATATTTTAGAACTTCGCATTCTGATGATGAGCTAGATAGGTTAATGGCGGAGATGAACGAGGCGTTGGAAATGTTTAGGACTCGCACTCATGATTCAATGGTGGAGGAAGCGGAGGCAACGGCATGGCAGAAGTTGATAAGTGTGCTTACTCATGAAATCATGAATAGTCTTACTCCGATCATCTCTTTGTCGGAGACGCTAAGTGAGCGTGATATACTAAATAATGAAGATGTGGTAAATGATTCTGAGGATTACAGAATGATGAAACAGGCAATGGAGACTATTCACAGAAGGAGTAGGGGATTGCTCTCTTTTGTAGAAAATTATCGTAAACTTACGCGATTACCTCAACCGGTTTTACAGCCAATAGTGCTGAAGACGATGCTGACTTCGCTGCAACAGCTTACATCATCAAACGGGATTGTTTTTTCTTATGAGGTTTATCCTGAACAGTTGATATTGAATGCTGATAAAGGTATGCTGGAACAGCTGCTGCTGAATCTGTTGAAGAATGCAAAAGAAGCTTGTGAAGGAGTAAAAGAACCTAAAATTGAAGTGAGGGCCAAAAAGATAGGTGATAATGTACGAATTACCGTATCTGATAACGGACAGGGGATATTGCCGGAAGCACAGGATAAAATATTTATTCCTTTCTATTCTACCAAGTCACATGGTTCGGGTATTGGATTAAGTCTTTGCCGGCAAATAGTAATTCGTCATCGAGGCAAAATATCTGCAAATTCAGATCATAAAAGCACACACTTCAAAATAGAGCTACCCTTAAGCATCTAATACCTCCTACATTTCAAGTTTTAGCCGCAATTTATTCTATTGGATTTCTTCCTGTTTTATACTATTTTTGTAATAATCTAAGATGACGATAATTATGAAAGAACTTGAACGGAAGTTGTTGGAACGAGATGTTAAGCCTACTGCAGTAAGACTGTTGATATTTAAGGCGATGGTAGATTATCCACAGGCTTTTAGCTTGTCGGATCTTGAATTAGTATTGGAGACAGTTGACAAATCTACTATATCCAGAACAATCACATTGTTTCATGATCATCTTGTTATTCACAGTATTGACGATGGTTCCGGCTCAATGAAGTACTCTGTATGTAACGATGATTGTCAGTGTACATTAAATGAATTGCATGTGCATTTTAATTGCACAAGTTGTCAAAAAACATATTGTCTGGAGAGTATATCAATTCCTCCTGTTCAACTGCCTGAAAAATTTTTACTGGAAAACATTAATTTTGTTATGAAAGGGCTGTGTGATCAATGCTCAGGACAGGCAACTAAAAAGCATCAGCAAACATAATTTAAATCAACAATAATAATCAGCTTAGTTTTTATTGCAACTAAGTTGCGAGATATTCGACTTAACTTTGCCATGTAAAATAGATTTATTATATGGCACAAGATTTCGTTAAAAGTATAGAAGATAATTGCAATAAAGATGTTGGTTGTGGATGTGGAGATATAAGTGCAATTTCTGCAAAGAGCGAATCGGCATGGAAAACCTATATTCCAATAATAGTTGCGGCAACCCTTTTTATTGCAGGAATTCTGCTTGATTTTATCATCAATCCTCCTTTTTTTACAGGTAATATTCGACTGTTTTGGTATATTATTGCCTATCTGCCTGTTGCACTCCCTGCTATTAAGCATGCAGGGAATGCTATTATACAGAAGGACTTTTTTAACGAGTTTACTTTAATGATAGTTGCCACTCTGGGTGCATTCTTAATAGGTGATTACCCTGAGGCTGTTGCCGTTATGCTTTTCTATACTGTTGGAGAGATGTTTCAGAATTCTGCAGTAGTAAAAGCAAGAAAAAGTATTAAATCTTTACTCGATGTAAGGCCGGATAGTGCAACTGTTGTTAGAAGCGGCACAACTTCAATTGTTGCTCCAGAATTAGTTTCTATAGGGGAAACGATTCAAGTTAAAGCAGGTGAGAAGGTACCTTTAGATGGTATATTACTATCTTCTAAAGGTCGTTTTAATACATCAGCGCTAACAGGAGAAAGTGTTCCAAGAACAATACGTGAGGGTGAGCCGGTATTGGCAGGGATGGTTAATCTTAACAGTGTTGTTGATATACGGGTTGATAAAAAATATGAAGACAGCTCTATTGCTCGTGTATTGGAAATGGTGCAAGAGGCATCGGCACGAAAGTCGAAAACGGAACTATTCATTCGTAAGTTTGCACGAGTATATACACCCATTGTGTTTGCACTTGCATTGGCGATAACTGTTATACCTTGGTTTATTGTTGCAGATTATCAAATTTCAGATTGGTTGTATCGTGCATTGGTGTTCTTAGTGATCTCTTGTCCGTGTGCATTAGTTATTTCTATTCCATTAAGTTATTTTGGGGGTATTGGTGCAGCATCACGTAATGGTATTTTGTTTAAAGGGGCAAATTATCTTGATATGATTGCTAAAGCTAATGCTGTGGTGATTGATAAAACCGGTACTCTTACCGAAGGTGTGTTTAATGTACAGAAAATTGAGTCTGTTTATCCTGAGAAAGAGAAAATGATTGAATTTGCTGTAGCACTTGAATCGAAATCAAATCATCCTATTGCTAAAGCAATTTTAGAGTTCTTTCCGGATATTGTTCCTTCTGACTGTAATATTGATAATGTGGAAGAGATTGCAGGACATGGGATGAAGGGTATTATTAACGGGCAAGAGGTGTTGGCAGGAAATTCGAAGTTAATGAGGCTTCACGAAGTTGAATACCAAAAGAAGTTAGATGATATTAAGGAGACTGTTGTTATTATTGCCATCAGTAATAGTTATGCCGGTTATTTTGTTATTTCGGATAAAGTGAAGGAGGATAGCGTGAACGCAATATCACATTTGAAAAAATTAGGTGTGAAAACTATTATGATGCTGAGTGGTGATAAAAAATCTATTGTAGATGATGTTGCAGAGAAATTGAATATCGATCTTGCATATGGTGATTTATTACCTGAAGATAAGGTTTACCATATCGAAGAGCAAATGAGAGATAATGAGAATTCGGTTATTTTTGTTGGTGATGGTATTAACGATGCGCCGGCATTGGCTATTAGCGATGTGGGGGTTGCTATGGGTGGATTGGGTGCCGACGCTGCCATTGAGATTGCGGATGTTGTGATACAGACAGATCATCCATCAAAGATTGCTACTGCAATACAGATAGCACGCTCTACTCGTGCAATTGTTGTTCAGAATATTGTGTTTGCCTTGGGTGTAAAGTCGCTAATAATGGTACTAGGTGCTTTTGGTTTTGCTTCGATGTGGGAGGCAGTGTTTGCCGATGTGGGTGTTTCACTTATTGCTATCTTGAATTCAATCAGAATTTTAAGGAAAGAGTATTAGCCTACTGTCTGTAATGAATAAATCTTGTTGTGAGGGTCATTTTTTTGTGCTAAAATTGAATTAAAATTATTTTTTAAGTTTACATATATTAGTTAACAAAAAACACTCACCGAAATGAATCGATAAGTGTTTAATAATTTTAGTGGGCGATGACGGATTCGAACCGCCGACATTCTGCTTGTAAGGCAGACGCTCTGAACCAGCTGAGCTAATCGCCCTTAAATTTTTGGCTATTCAGTGAGTGCTTATCTCTTTGAGCAATTGTTTTCCTGAAAAGCGATGCAAAGATAGATTCTTTTTAATTCCAAACAAAATATTTTCAAATATTTTTATCAAAATTTTTATGACTCTATAATTATCACTATTTTTGTATCTTCAAGAGAGGAGTTCGTATTTAAATTAATTAATAACACAATACACGATTTAGAGTCTATGATGATATAGGTTCAAATCTTAATTTGCTTTTCGCAATAAAAATGAATTTAAACCAACTTACAGCTATTTCGCCAATTGATGGCAGATACAGAGACAAAACTTCAGATCTGTTAAATTATTTCTCAGAGTACGCACTTATAAAATACCGTGTTCAGGTAGAGATTGAATATTTTATAGCCCTGTGTGATACAGGTATAGAATCTTTGCAGGGTTTAGATGAAGAACAGTTTGCCGGACTTAGAGGAATTTATACCGGTTTTGATGAGGATGATGCACAGGATATAAAAGAGATAGAAAAAATCACAAATCATGATGTGAAAGCAGTAGAGTATTTTTTGAAAGAGAAGTTTGATAAGCTACATCTTTCAGAGCAGAAGGAGTTTATACATTTCGGTCTTACATCGCAGGATATTAATAATACTGCTACTCCTATGATGTGGCGTGATGCTCTAGAGAAGGTGTATTTGCCACTAATGGATAATCTTATTAACTTGATTGATGAGTTTGCCGAAGAGTGGAAAGATGTTCCAATGCTTGCACGTACTCATGGTCAGCCCGCATCACCAACCAGATTAGGTAAGGAGATGAAGGTGTTTTCATATAGGTTGACGAATCAGCTGGATGTATTGAAGCATATTCCGCATAAAGCAAAATTTGGAGGGGCTACCGGCAATTTTAATGCTCATAGGGTTGCATATCCACATACCGACTGGAAGCAGTTTGGTAATGATTTCTTGTTGAATAATCTGAATCTTGTTCGTGAGCAGTATACTACTCAAATATCGAATTACGATGCTATTGCCGCATCTTTTGATGCTATGAAGCGTATTAACAATATTCTGATTGATTTTACTCGCGATATGTGGCAATATATTTCTATGGAGTACTTTAAACAGAAGATTAAAGAGGGCGAGATTGGCTCTTCAGCTATGCCGCATAAGGTGAATCCTATCGATTTTGAAAATGCTGAGGGAAATCTTGGTGTTGCAAACGCTTTGCTGGAACATTTAGCAGCTAAGCTGCCCATTTCAAGATTGCAGCGTGATCTTACTGATTCAACCGTGACAAGAAATATTGGAGTCCCTGCGGCTCATGCTATTATTGCTATAAAAAGTACAACAAAAGGTCTATATAAGTTGTTATTAAACAGAGAGGCAATTGATAGGGATTTGGAGAATAACTGGGCAGTGGTTGCCGAAGGAATTCAAACTGTTTTACGACGCGAGGGTTATCCAAAACCATATGAAGCATTAAAAGAACTTACTCGAACAAATAAGCATATCACTAGAGAAAGTATTGCGGAATTTATTGACAAATTGAATGTAAGTGATATTATTAAAGAAGAATTGAAATCTATTACACCTCAAAATTATACAGGTATTTAGTACATAGATAAAAAATGAACAGTAATCACAATTAAAGGAAAACATGTTATCGGTTGTGTCTATATATAACCGAGGTTTATTTAAAATTTAAAAAAACCGTGAGGTTTAATTATTAAAGCAATAAAAAGTAAATGCAAAAATGACAACAAGCAACGAAGATTCGCGCCCTAAGAGAAGTTTTTATAGCGCACATAATGAGAAACACGAAAGGCACTCTTCACCAAAAAGAGGTCAAGGAAATGATCGAAGAATATCTCAGGATGGTAATTATTCTGATAGATCATACAATCAATCAGGTTATAATCAGAATAGAGAAGATAGACAACAAAGAGATTCACAGTTGAACGAGGGCGGTCAAAGGAAGCGTCGCCCACGTGTAGGAGAACGCGTTCAATCACCCCAAAGAGGTTCCGGAGGTTACGGTGGTGGCAGCGGTGGAAATCGTTCTTGGGGAAATCAACAGAATGCGGGCTATAAAACCACTAGCAGTGGAAAAAAACTTAAAACGAAAAAGCCTTTTAAGCAGATTAAATATAAAGAGAATGCCGATCCTAATGCACCTATACGTTTAAATAAGTATTTGGCAAATGCCGGTATTTGTTCAAGAAGGGAAGCAGACGAGTTTATTCAAGCAGGTGTTGTGAAGGTAAATGGTGAAGTTGTAACTGAGCTGGGAACTAAAATAACTAGATCCGATGAAGTTATGTTTCACAATGAGGTTGTTCAGCTTGAGAGCAAGGTTTATGTGCTTCTTAATAAACCAAAAGGTTTTGTGACAACTACAGATGATCCTGAGAATCGAAAGACTGTAATGGAGCTTGTGAAGAGTGCAGCAACAGAGAGAATTTATCCGGTTGGCCGTCTTGACAGAGCTACTACAGGTGTTTTATTGCTTACTAACGACGGTGACTTGGCTTCAAAATTAACTCACCCTAAATACGAAAAAAGAAAGATTTATCAGGTGTGGCTTGATAAACCTGTTGCTACGGAGCATATGCAGGCAATAGCAGATGGTATAGAACTGGACGATGGGGAGATTCATGCTGATGCAATTAGTTATGTTACCGAAGAGGATCTAGCTCAGGTAGGTATTGAAATTCATTCCGGTAAAAATCGTGTTGTTCGTCGTATATTTGAGAAGATGGGATATAGGGTGCTTAAACTTGATAGGGTTTATTTTGCAGGACTGACAAAGAAAAAGCTTTCGCGTGGAAAATGGCGCTATCTTACTGAGCAGGAGGTTAACATGCTTAGAATGGGGGCTTTTGACTAATTAATCTGACAGTATAAATATTATTAATATCAAAATTCAACAGGGAGTATTGGTGTTAGTGCCAATACCTTTAAAATTTATAAATATTATTTCTGCATGTTTGTGAGAATGCAGAAATTGTTATGTTCATTATGAAACAAATAAAAAGAACAAAAATAGTTGAGGCTTTTGAGCTTAGAAGCTTCGGAGAAGAGGTTAATGTGAAAGGATGGGTTCGTACCCGTAGAGGTAACAAGAATGTAGGATTTGTTGCATTAAATGATGGTTCTACAATACATAATATTCAGATAGTTATTGATATTGCTCAGTTTGGCGAGGAGTTCCTAAAGCCAATAACAACCGGTGCATGTATTAATGTGAATGGTAAGTTGGTTGAATCACAGGGTAAGGGTCAGAGTGTTGAGATTCAGGCTACTGAGATTGAAATTTACGGTTCAGCTGATCCTGCTACTTATCCTTTGCAGAAAAAAGGGCACTCGCTTGAATTTTTACGTGAAATAGCACATTTGCGACCACGTACAAATACTTTTGGTGCAATTTTTAGAATGCGCCATCACATGGCGTATGCAATTCATAAGTATTTTAATGATAAAGGGTTTTTCTATTTTCATACACCAATAATTACAGCTTCTGATGCAGAGGGTGCAGGCTCGATGTTTGAAGTGACTGCTTTTGATTTGGATAATCTTCCGAAGAAAGAGGATGGTAAAGTTGATTACTCTGAGGATTTTTTCGGCAAACAGACTAATCTTACTGTTTCGGGTCAGCTTGAGGGTGAACTTGGTGCAATGGCTTTGGGTGCTATTTATACTTTTGGCCCAACATTCCGTGCCGAGAATTCAAATACACCCAGACATTTAGCTGAGTTTTGGATGATTGAACCTGAAGTGGCTTTTAATGATAATAACGATAATATGGATCTGGCGGAAGATTTTCTTAAATATCTGATTCGCTATGCTCTAGATAATTGTATTGATGATATCGAATTCCTTGCAAAAATGTATGATAAGGATTTGATTAATCGCCTGAATTTTGTTGTTGATAATGATTTTGTTAGATTGACATATACCGAAGGGGTTAAGATCCTTGAAGAGTCGGGGCATAAATTTGAATTCCCTGTTTATTGGGGTGCAGACTTACAGTCGGAACATGAACGATATTTAGTTGAAAATCACTTTAAGCGTCCGGTGATACTAACAGATTATCCTAAAGAGATAAAGTCTTTTTATATGAAACATAATACTGACGGGAAGACTGTTCGCGCTATGGATGTTTTGTTTCCGAAGATTGGTGAAATAATTGGTGGATCGGAGCGTGAAACTGATTATGATATTTTGATGAATCATGTGAATACCCTGAAGATGAATACAGATCCAATATGGTGGTATCTTGAAACCCGTAAGTTTGGTACAGCACCTCACTCAGGTTTTGGTTTGGGTTTTGAGCGTTTGATGTTGTTTGTTACAGGTATGACAAATATTCGCGACGTGATTCCATTTCCGAGAACTCCTAACAACGCAGATTTTTAAAATTTGTATAAAATAATTAGATGAATAAAATAAGAAACTTTTGTATTATAGCTCATATTGATCATGGTAAGAGCACTTTGGCTGATCGCCTTCTTGAATTTACAAAGACTGTTGAAGGGAAAGATTTACAGTCGCAAGTTCTCGACAGCATGGACTTGGAGCGTGAGCGTGGAATTACTATAAAGAGTCACGCTATTCAGATGGACTATGAATATAAAGGTGAAAAGTACATTTTAAATCTTATAGATACTCCGGGACATGTGGATTTCTCGTATGAGGTGTCTAGGTCGATTGCAGCTTGTGAAGGTGCTTTATTGATTGTAGACGCTGCTCAAGGTATTCAAGCTCAGACTATTTCTAATGTATATATGGCAATTGAGCATGATTTGGAAATAATACCTATTATTAATAAAATAGATCTTGATAGTGCTCTCCCAGATGAAGTGGAGGATCAGATTGTTGAGTTGTTGGGTACACCAAGAAACGAGATTATTAGAGCAAGCGGAAAGACAGGTATTGGTGTTGAAGAGATTTTGAGTGCAATAATTGAACGTGTTCCTGCACCAGCCGGCGATGAAGAGGCACCATTACAAGCACTAATTTTTGATTCAGTTTTCAATTCATTTAGAGGTATTATAGCCTATTTTAAAATTGTGAACGGCTCTATCAAAAAAGGTGACTCCGTGAAATTTATAAATACCGGTAAAGAGTATGATGCCGACGAGGTTGGTATTTTGCGACTTGGGATGGAGCCAAGAACCGAAGTGGGGTGTGGTGATGTTGGATATATAATTTCGGGCATAAAAACTTCTAAAGAGGTTAAAGTGGGTGATACTATTACTCATGTTAAGCGTCCTGCTCCAAAGGCAATTGAAGGTTTTGAGGATGTTAAACCTATGGTTTTTGCAGGTGTTTATCCAATTGATAGTGAGGATTTTGAAGATCTAAGAGCTTCCTTGGAAAAATTGCAGTTGAATGATGCTTCATTAACATTTCAACCAGAATCATCTGCTGCTTTAGGTTTTGGATTTAGATGTGGCTTTCTTGGATTACTTCATATGGAGATTGTTCAAGAGAGATTGGAACGGGAATTTGACATGGATGTGATAACAACTGTTCCAAACGTTTCTTATCATGTTTATGATAAAAAAGGAAATAAAAAAGTTGTAGATAATCCCGGAGGATTACCGGATCCAACTTTGATTGAACGAATAGAAGAACCCTATATTAGAGCATCGGTTATTACTTTTACAGATTATATTGGTCCTATCATGACCCTTTGCCTTGGAAAACGAGGTGAGTTGATAAAGCAGAATTATATTTCCGGTAATCGTATTGAGATTATTTACGATATTCCATTGGGTGAGATAGTTATTGATTTTTATGATAAGCTGAAAAGTATTTCTAAGGGTTATGCATCGTTTGACTATCATATGCATGATTACAGACCTTCTAAGCTTGTAAAGATGGATATTCTGCTCAATGGTGAGCCTGTGGATGCGTTGTCAACTCTTACTCATAACGATAATGCGCAAGCTTTTGGCAGACGTATGTGCGAGAAGCTGAAAGAGCTTATCCCACGTCAACAATTTGATATTGCAATTCAGGCTGCTATTGGAGCAAAGATTATTGCCCGCGAGACAGTTAAGGCTTTACGTAAAGATGTTACTGCTAAATGTTATGGTGGTGATATTTCGAGAAAGAGAAAGCTGTTGGAGAAGCAGAAAGAGGGTAAAAAGAGAATGAAGAAAGTTGGTAATGTAGAGGTGCCTCAAACAGCTTTCCTTGCAGTTTTAAAACTCGATTGATGATTTAAGGTATATTATTAGAAATATTAATTGTAAATACATATAGTATGAAAACAAAATTTGTTTTTCTTTTAATTTTGTCAATTGGCTTTTTAACGACAGCCAATGCACAGTTTGTTAATCAACAGCCTATTAGCGAGATTGATGCCGACTATGTTAGATTGTGGTCAGATTCAGGTCCACTGTTAAGTTCAAAAGTTACAGTTCGTATCGACTGGGGACAGGGTGGGCGTACGCCTCAGATTACTGATGATAGAAGGAGGGTGCTTTCTTTTAACGGTATGATGGAGGTGCTTAATATGATGAGTAAAGAGGGATTTGAATTAGTAGAGATTATGACGACCTCTGGGGTTGAGACAGAAGTTTACTACATGAGACGAAGGGTTAGCAGATGGATTGAGAGAGGAGCAAATTCTTCGGATGCTGTTGAGTATAATCCTGATATCCACAGTAGATAGGTGTGATACTTTAATTTTTAATAAGCGCCTAAGCTGTATTAGAAATAAAAAAGCACTCTAATCACTTAGAATGCTTTCAATTTAAATAATAAATTAAGTAGAGAGGCTGTGCTCCAAATTGGATGCGCAGCTTTTTTTAATCTTCAATCAATATTGTTATGTCGTCAACACAAAAGTAGGAAGGAGTATTCATGCCCCAATCACCTGTATCACTCGACGATAGGTTGAAGTGCAAACTTTTTAATTCGCCAAGTCCTAAGAGTTCTACCCATTTCCAGTTGTCTAGTAGTTCTGTTTTGCCATTTCTAAAATCAGCAAGGTATACTGTTACTGTTGAACTGTTGTTTCCCGAGATGTCTTTGCCGTATATTTCAAGCTTAAACCAATCTCCGTTGCTAAATTTTTTAGAGAATTGATCTCCGTTTTTCATTGATAGGTATGCATAGGTGCTGTTAGTAATATACATACCACTCACTTTGTATGCAGCTCCATCTTTAAATGATATTATAGAAGGATTTTCAGGTGTGTTGTTTGCAGTAAGATGTACTTTTCCACTATTGGCTTTTCCTGTAATTGCACTGTTGTTGGTGTAGCTGGCAGATGTGATATCACTTTTATTGGTGTACATAAAGCCTCCCCATGAGAAATCGGAGAAATAATTGTCGAATACAAATAGGTTGTTATCGTCGATGAATTGATTTTTCCATGTCGATCCCCAGTCGCCCGGCAGTTCTATACCTGATTTGTCGCCAGTCCATTCTGTTTCAGGTTGTGAAAGCTTGCTTTCAAGATTCACCACTTTTGTTATTGTCAGATTCTCTTTTTCACAAGATGCTAAAATTAATCCAAGGAGGATAAACAGATACAATAGATTTTTTTTCATAATGTGTTATTTGTTTAGTAATTAGTTGATGTTTTGTTTGAAAAGTTTTAGTGTTTGATATATTTATTATTACTGTGTTTATTTTTGTAGCATATGTAAATCCACAACACCTGATACTTCGGTTGAAGATTCTCCAATGCGTCCATTAAATTGATTAACTCCTGTATATATTTTTATAAAATCTACTCCTTCCAATTTTACTTTGTTTCCGTTTGCATCTACAGCCCAATCAATATCAAAATGAGCCCGAGAGTCATTGTTGGCAACATTATCGGCATACCCCCAATCATATGATTTGAGATTATATATCCCATCTGTTACGGTTACATTGTCAGGAAGTTTTGTTCCCTTGAAATTTATTTCAGATGTGTTGATCCATTGGGGATAGTATGTTTGCTGATGAAACTGTAGTTTGTATATATAACCTTGCCCATGCTCTTTTGCATCCCATTTTATATATGTTGAATCTGTTACATATGTTAAATAATCGTGAGGAACGGGTGTTTTACTTTCATCAGGTTTATAATATGTGATTTCGTAATTATGTGTGGTTTGGTCGTTATTGTGCTCACTTCCTGCCAGTTCATACCATGTGTCGTCGGGGATTCCATTTTTATTAACATCAACAGACACCATCACAATTCCCGGTTCGCTATTGTCTACATAGGCATTTCCAAATACTGCAAAATCTTTCCTATCTGCTTTATTCTCTATGGTGTGATCAAATCCTACAATCACATATCCTCCAAAACCACCCAAAGTAATTAGTCCACCATTATTACCGGAAATAGCTTTTTCTGCTTTCTTTGCCATTGTAGCCGGTGTATCGCCGGATTCATATTGGGGCAGCTTATTTACAAATTGTCCGGGTGCAGGAAGATATTCATATACTCGCGTGAGATATGCTGAATATTCCTTCTTTTCTATTTCTTTTGTGCTGTCACTTTCTTCATTACATCCAATAAGAAAAAGAGATATTAGAATTGAAGATAGAATAATTGTGTTTAATGTTGTTTTCATATCGTTGTAATTAATATATTGTTATTTTTTCTTTGAAAGGAAATAAAAGTGAGCAGGAATATCTCCTGTTTGCACACTCCATAGTTTTTTCCCCTGAGAGTCAAATCGATAGAGATAACCGGGGTTTATATAATCGCCTGCATCGGTTATATAGATGTCTTTTGTTTCAGGATGTACAGCAATACCATATGGAGTTTCGAGCTGATTCTCAGTGCCGTCTGTAATGAAATTTGAATTTATTACTTGTCGTGTATTTGTATTTACTATTGAAAAATGTTTTTCTCTTTGAGCAGATTCATCTATTCCAAATAGGTATAATAAGTCGCCAACTATCGTGAAGTTGTTCACAGGTAAATTGATTGTGTCTGTTACTTCCTGTTTTTTATAATCTATAAAGTAGAGTTTTGATGATGAGGTGTTATAATCACTTCTAGATGATATCCATAAGTTACCATTGTTGTCTGTTTTTATTCGGTGTAGATTCAGATCAACATCTATTCGTTTAGTTTCTTTGAATGTTGCAATTGATATTACAGAGACTGTAGTTTCATAGTTTGTAGCTTTGCCAGCTCCTCTGTAACCTCCTGAGTTTGCAACATAAATATTTCCATTTGAGATGCTAATACCATCGGGTTGGTAACCAACTATGCAGATTTCTTCAACTTCAAGCGTAGCGGTATCAATTTTTGCTACATATCCTTTTTGTTTGTAATCAGGATCGATTTCAATGGGACCGGCATATGATGTTGCGTAGGCATATCCTTCGTGGAATGTGATGTGGCGACAATTGGGAATGTCTATTTGTCCAATGCTCTCAGATGTATATGCATCCATTACCTCAATTTTGTTTGATGCATTTATTACTGCATATAGTAGATTTCCGTATATCTGAAGGTCATTGCCTACATCTCCCAGTTCTTTGGGTACGGATGGGTTCCTTTCTGCATATATGTTTCTGTGATATTTTCCACTAATAAAATCAAAATAGTCGAGTGTGGATTTATTACTGCCCATATTACCTTCATTTAGAAGATATAGTCCTTGGTAACGACCAGCACCCGATGCTCCCGGATCAGTTTGAGTTACTTCCGAAAGTAATAATTCAACATCCTTTCTGCATGAGATTAGGATAAGTGATGTACTGAGTAGAAGGAATAAAAATATTTTCTTTTTCATATTTCTACTGTTAGAGTGAGTTTATAATTTCTTTTTGGCATAGGATAGTTTAATACTACTTCGTAATCCTGACTTAAAAGATTGTTGACCTCTAGTGTTAGTTTGCAGTCAAATTTGCTATTAATGAATGAACGACTGAGTGATACATCGCTGGTGTACCATGGTTGTTCGTAGTTTTCAGGCGTGTTGGCTGATGCTCTGTATCTTTCACCTATATATATAAAGCTGTAGTTTAAATTCCACCGGCGATGTTGTAGACCAACTATCAATGAACCACTGTTCCAAGGTATATAAGCTATTTGACCGCCATAGGTAATCTTTTCAAGTTCTTTGTTTGTACGCCTAGTAAGATCTACAGATTGCTGATAAGTGTAGTTGAGCTTTAGGTTTAAAAACCAATCATTACTTATTACAGAAGTTGATGATGTTGATAAATCTATTCCTTTTATTTCTACATATCCCAGATTTGTCATCATCCATCGATACATTCCATTTCCTTTTGGTACAGCAATGATTTTGTTTGTTATTTGATTAAAATATGCATCTCCCTTAATATCCCAATATCTGATAACTCCCTTTTTATGCTTTTTACTATAAGTAGCTCCCAGATTGTATTGATAACTATATTCAGGTTGAAGTTGGACATTACCAACATCGGTATAGTACAGATCATTGAAGGTGGGCATTCGATAGCTTTTTTTGTAAAATGCTCTGATATTTAGGTTGTCCGTGTCAAATGGATTGTAGGTTAAAAATAGGGCAGGAGAAAACTGCTCTTTTACAGAGTTTTCTACTTTTGTGCCATTAACTTTATCGTTAATAAACGCACCAACAATACTACTTTGCAATTTTATTTTTCCAAAATCAGCAGCAGTGGCTAGCGCAATTAGAGTTGTGTAACGCGTAGGAGTATTGAACCCATTTAAGTCAGATTGAAGTCCGTTCCATTGCCAATCGGCTGCCAAAGAGATATTCCAATTACGCAGTAGTTCATATTTATTTACCATTGAAAGGTATATTTCCTGCTGTGTAAATGAGTTATCGATATATAAGAGTGTTGTATCCGGATTTAGATATCTCATATAATCGTTAGCATATTTGGCATTTATTAGAATGTTATGTTTTGATGATAGTGATTTTCTAAATGAACTTTGAGTGAAGAAGTTCTTGTCCCATTGCCTCTGTGAGCGTTTCCAGACGTTGTTAATTATTGCTCCCGGAATTCCTCTTTCAGAATTGTAATAATAAGATCTTATATTCCAATTGCCTGAAGGTATAAAGCCATGTATTCCTGCTTCGAGCCTGAATGCGTTGATATCACCATTTTCACGAACTGCAGTAGTGTCGTAAACAATATCATGTGTAACCGGATGTATGCGTTTATAACGATATTCGTATTTTCCGCTTGCATTAACTAATTCGGCATTAAAAGATGCTGCTATATTAGAAGAAAGTTTTTGTTCCCATAAAATTGAAGGATTAATTAAGCCAAATGAGCCTGTTCTGAATATGCCTCTAAGGTTGTGCGATTTATCCTGTTTAAAACGTGGATAGCGTGTTTTAAGATAAATACTTCCAGATGATCCAAAGTCTTTTGCAGATTGGAAAATTTCACTCTTCTGTCCGTTATAGATTGAAACAGACTCAATATTATCAAGTGAATATTTACCTAAATCAATTTGCCCGTTTTGAGCATTACCGAGTTGTATACCATCGTAGAATACACCCATGTGATTGGTTCCCATACTGCGAATATCAACTGTTTTAAGTCCGCCAATGCCACCATAATCTTTTATTTGAACACCAGAAAAATAGCGTACTGCATCGGCAACCGAAAGGGTATTAAGATTTTTAAGTTCTTCACCTGTAAGCTTTTGTGAAGGTGTCATTTCATGTGTAGTATTTGCAGTTACCACAATTTCAGGTAGATGGAGGCTGTCGGCAACAGATTGCCCATTTATTTTGCTGAGAGATGCAATAAATAAAAATATGTAAAGTAATATTGTTTTAAAAATCTTCATCTATACCGAATTAATTTCGGTAAAGCATAATGAAAATGAGGCACGTTATTGTAAAAAAGATTTCGTGTCGTTTTCATGCTTTATTCCCGAAAGCCATGTAACAAAATTGAATTATTGGCAGGTCTTCTGACTTACTCCAGTGCTTGAACGCCTTCCCGATTTCGCTTTCTAAACATAAGCGATAATTCAGTGGCATAAGGTATTTTGTTCAGCACATAAGCGGAGCTTACAGCAGCGGGTCTGTTCAGGACTTTCACCTGATTCCCTTTTCATTATCTGAATCGAAGCCAATTGAGACAGATAACACCAATATTTCTGAAGACAAAATTAGTTCATAATTACTTATTAAGCAAGTAAATTGAAAAAGTAAAGGGTGTAAATAATTATATTAACTGATAATCTGCGTGTTAAATGAGTATTAATTAATTCACTCTACAGTTTCCTTGCTTTTCAGATATTGAATTAGTACTTCGCTTTTTTCCTTTTCAATTTTTAGTTGTTCAATACTTAAAAGAAGATTTGAGAGTTCGAATGATTGACTTATGGCTTGCTTGGAGCTGTTGGATAGTAGCGACGTGGCGGTTCTGTTACCGGAACTAACGAAACGAACTGTGAGAGGTTTGTCTCGGTATGAATAAATATATTGTGCTATACCATTTTCATCGTGACCACTATATCTAACTATTTCATATGATTTTTCTAATGTGTTAAAGGTATAATTAAGTCCGTCCGTTTTAACTGAGTTAGATTCAGCAAAACTGCCATCATCGGAAGTAATTCTTACTTTGTAGTGTTTTATAGAATGACCCGAAAGTACACTTTCAATAAATAATGTGCCTTTTTCGCGAACTCCTGAACGTAGTCCATTTTGATTCAATGATGATTTGTGAGGATAAATCTTAGGATAATACTCTCCAAATTCCTGATAACGTTCGTCTCGTACAAAATCGAATTTGGTTAACATTTCATTTAATTGATTGTAGCTTATATTTAACATTGAATCGCAGTATGCAATATTTCTGATGTTTTCAGAAAGACGAATTTCTTGCATTAAAGCATATCCGGCATTGATTTCAGCAAAAGATTTGGGAAAATTAATTTTTATACTATCTATCTTTAACTTAGCTAATGTGTAATTTCCTTTTTTATAAGCATTCTCAGCTTCTGCTAGAAACTCTTTAGCATCTCGACTTCTTTCGGAGCAGGATAGAAAATGAAGTGCTAAGAACATTATTAAAATTATTCGAACAGAAAAACGCATTGTTGATTTGAATATTGATTGAGTCAAAGTAATTTTATAACTAGTATTATAACGCAAACTTACAAAATAAATTCATCATTAAAAGCTGTTTTAAAGCTCAATTATTGTAATTTTGCAATTCATAACAGTAAATTTTTTAATATGAACTTGTCTCAGGAGGAGATACTAAAATATTTAGATAAAGAAATATTCAGAGTTATTTCAAAGGCTGCCGATGAAATGAATTTGGAATGTTATTTAATTGGTGGACATGTACGTGATTTTTTCCTCTATCGCGCTTCAAATGATATTGATATAGTTGCAGTTGGTAAAGGCATTGAACTTGCTAAATATGTTGCCAAGAAGCTTGGAAAGAATACACGTATAACCGTTTTTAAAAATTTTGGGACAGCTCAAATAAAATATAAAGGTTTTGATATAGAATTTGTAGGTGCAAGAAAGGAGTCGTATAGCTCTGATTCAAGAAAACCTGTTGTAGAAGATGGTACTCTTGAAGAAGATCAGCAAAGACGTGATTTCACAATTAATGCAATGGCATTTTGCTTGAATGAAGAAAGATTTGGAGAATTGGTTGATCCTTTTAATGGTATGCAGGATTTGGAAGATTTGTTAATTAGAACTCCACTTGATCCTGATGTTACATTTAGTGACGATCCCTTGAGGATGATGAGAGCAGTGAGGTTTGCTTCGCAACTTGGATTTGATATTTACTATGAGACTTTTGACGCAATTCACAGAAATAAAGAGAGAATTAAGATTGTTTCGAGAGAGAGAGTAACTGATGAATTGAATAAAATTATAATGTCTCCAAAACCATCAATAGGTTTTATTCTGCTTGAAAAAACAGGGTTGTTAGAGTTGATTTTTCCTGAATTAGTAGCCCTTAAAGGTGCCGAAACTAAGGATGGAGTGGGGCATAAGGATAATTTCTATCACACTTTAGTTGTTCTGGATAATATTGCAAAAAAAACAGATAATATTTGGTTGCGTTGGTCGGCTTTGCTTCACGATATAGCAAAACCGCTTACTAAAAGATGGGATCCAAAGTTAGGATGGACATTTCACAATCATAATTATATTGGAGAAAAGATGGTCCCAAAGATTTTCAAACGAATGAAGCTTCCTCAAAACGAAAAGATGAAATATACTCAAAAGCTGGTTTCTTTGCATATGCGACCAATGCAATTAGTTGAATCAGTTGTTACAGATTCGGCGGTTCGAAGATTGCTCTTTGATGCAGGAGATGATATTGATGATTTGATGACATTGTGTGAGGCTGATATTACTTCAAAAAATCCTAATAAAGTAAAGCGTTTTATTAATAATTTTAAAATTGTAAGACGGAAACTTGAAGAGATAGAAGAGAAGGATCGTGTAAGAAATTTTCAACCTCCAGTTGATGGAAATGAAATTATGGAAATTTTTGATTTGCCACAGGGTAGGGAAGTAGGCATTTTAAAAGCTATTATAAAAGAAGCTATATTAGATGGTGTAATTCCAAATGAACATGATGCAGCCTTTAATTATATGTTGGAAAGAGCTAAAGGTTTGGGCTTGGAAGTGAAAAATGAGAATTGAATTTGAATGTTTTCAATAAACAATTTATAAATAAAGGTGTTTATTGTCAGTTATTGAAGTTTCATTTTTTATTAATAAATCATTTCTCACACATAAATAACATCGATTTGAGTATATCTATTTTAACGTCACTTTTTATAATTATTACTTTGATTGTTATATCAATAATTGCATCAATTGTTAGAAGAAGGCATTTTCAAAAAAGAGCAATTGTTGAACCAATTATTGATATATCAGACACGAAAGTAAATATCGAAAGGTAACATTAAGCTTTTTTTCTATAAAAATTCATATTCTAACCCTCTTTATGAGATAATTTTTATTACTTTGCAGCTTATTTGGGAAAAGCTTCATTCACTCCAAAAAGTTTATGTATAGCAAGAAAAAAGTATCAGCAGCACGTTTTTTAAACGCAAAAATAACTTCAACAATAAGTATATCACTTGTACTTGTTTTGTTGGGCATCACTATACTGATGCTTTTTTTAGGTAGTGGCTTGTCCAATTATGTTAAGGAGAACATGAGTTTTAATGTAATGCTCTCTACAGATGTTTCTGATTCAGAAATTATCAGAATAAGAAATAGCTTGGATGCTCAGCCGTTTGTGAAATCTTCTAAGTTTATTAGTAAAGAGGAGGCAAAAGAGCAACTTATTAAAGATTTGGGAGAAGATCCCGAAGAGCTGTTAGGTTATAATCCTGTACAGGATTGTATTGAAATATTTCTACATTCTGAGTATGCTAACAACGATAGCTTAATAGTAATAAACGATGTTATCAGGGGAAGTAATAATGTTACCGATCTTCTTTATCAGCAGGAGGCCATTGATTTGATTAATAATAATCTCTCAAAGGTTATGACTGTTATGCTTACTATGGCAGCTATACTTCTTTTCATTTCTTTTACACTAATTAGAAACACTATCAGATTAAGCATTTATTCTAAGAGGTTTATAATAAATACAATGAAGTTAGTTGGGGCAACCGGTAGCTTTATAAGAAAACCATTTGTTAGAAATAATATAATAACAGGTGTTGTAGCAGGCGTTATAGCCGATATTTTCATTTTACTCATCCTTACTTATTTTAGTAATGAGTACGTTGAGGTCAGACCTATTATCTCTGAGACCGATTTAATTATAACATCTGCCATTGTAATTGTTCTAGGTGTGTTAATTTCAACTATAGCTACAACATTTGCAGTAAACAGATATTTGAAAATGAAATCGGATCAACTTTATTACGTTTAAAAATTTACAAAAAAGTATGTCTCAAAAAAATATTGCATTAAGTAAAACAAATTTAATTATTTGTGGAGTAGCTGTACTGATTATAATCATTGGTTTTGTGCTTATGACCGGTCCTTCCACATCTTTTGAGAATGGATTTGAACCGGATATATTCAGTTCCATAAGAATAAAATTAGCTCCAATAGTTTGTTTGATTGGATTTGTACTTATGATTTTCGGTGTTTTGTATCCTGCAAAAGATAAAGCTAAAGAGTCAGTTAGCAAATAATCTAATCCTTCTATAACAGCAACTTAATGACTATTTTTGAAGCAATAGTTCTTGGAATTATTCAAGGTTTAACAGAATATTTACCTGTAAGCAGTAGCGGACATCTTGCGATTGGTTCAACTCTTTTTGGAATTGAGGCTGAAGATAATTTAATCTTTACTGTTATAGTCCATGTCGCTACAGTATTAAGTACTCTAGTTATCTTATGGAAAGAGATATCTTGGATATTTAAAGGTTTGTTCAAATTCAAGATGAATGATGAAACAAGATATGTTATCAATATACTCTTTTCTATGATTCCGATTGCTATTGTTGGTTTATTGTTTAAAGATAGTGTAGAGTCAATATTCAGTTCAGGTGTTTTGATTGTTGGAATAATGCTAATTGTAACTGCAATTTTGCTTTCTCTAACTCAATACATTAAACCTAGGCAAAAAGATAAAATAAGCATGCGAGATGCTTTTATTATTGGTGTATCTCAGGCAATTGCAGTAGTTCCTGGTTTATCTCGCTCTGGTACAACAATTGCGACCGGACTTCTTCTTGGGAATAAAAAAGAGTCTTTAGCTCAATTTTCTTTTTTAATGGTTATACCTCCTATTTTGGGAGAGGCACTTCTGGATGTTATTAAGTTATCTCAAGGTATGAATATAACCGGTTCAATATCGAATGCAGCATTGATTGCCGGTTTTTTAGCCGCTTTTATTTCAGGTTGTATCGCTTGCAAGTGGATGATTAATATTGTTAAGAAAGGGAAATTGATTTATTTCGCTATATATTGCGCCTTAATTGGTACAGTAACAATCATTTTCACTGTACTTTAACAATATATTGACACTTATTTTTTTGGTATATGGATTTTATTGAAGGTGAGATTTTACATATTAACAAACCATTGAATTGGACCTCATTTAAGGTGGTAAAGGTTTTAAGAGCTATTATATGCAGAAATTTGAATATAAAAAAACTGAAAGTTGGCCATGCTGGTACACTAGATCCTCTGGCAACAGGTGTTATGACTATTTGTACCGGGAAAAAAACTAAATTAATTGAGAAATTACAGTCAGAAACTAAGGAGTATATAGCTCATATTAGGCTTGGAACAACAACACCTTCATTTGATCTTGAAACAGAGGTAGATAATGAATATCCAACTGAACACATTACAAAAGATTTAGTTGAGTCTGTTTTACCGCGTTTTGTGGGTGAAATTGAGCAGATCCCCCCTGTATTCTCAGCTGTAAAGATTAAAGGAAAAAGAGCGTACGAGTATGCGAGAAAAAACAAGGAAGTTGAACTAAAACCAAAATTATTGGTTATAGATAGTATTGAGTTGATTTATTGTAATCTCCCTGACATAAGTATACGAGTAATATGTAGCAAAGGTACCTATATTAGAGCTCTAGCCAGAGATATTGGTATGGAGTTGAAAACAGGGGCTCACTTAACAGGATTGGTTCGTACTCGGGTGGGGGAGATAACAATAGACAAATGTCTTAATATGGACGAAGCAAGAATTCAAATTGAGAATAATAGAATTTGAGGATAATATTAATATAATTGATACAGGATTTTTTTAACGTATGAAACTTTCGCAATTTAAATTTAATTTGCCGGAGGAGCTAATTGCAAAATACCCGGTTCATCATCGCGATGAGTCTCGACTACTCGTAGTTCACAGAAAGTCGGATAAAGTAGAACATAAACTTTTTAAAGATGTTTTAGACTACTTTAATGAGAAGGATTTTTTTATTTTTAATAACACAAAAGTCTTTCCTGCAAAACTTTATGGAAATAAAGAGAAAACAGGTGCAAAGATTGAGGTTTTTTTACTGAGGGAGCTTAATCCTGATCAGCATTTATGGGACGTATTGGTTAATCCGGCTAGGAAAATACGTATTGGCAATAAACTCTATTTTGGTGAAAATGAGGAGTTGGTAGCTGAGGTTATTGATAACACCACATCAAGAGGACGCACATTAAGATTTCTTTATGATGGTCCTTACGATGAGTTTAAAGAACAGTTGTTCCAAATAGGTGAAACTCCTATACCGGAATATCTTGAGCGTGATGCTGAGCCGGAGGATGCTGAAAGATATCAAAATATTTTTGCAGAGAAGGAGGGTGCAATTGTTGCACCTGCAGCAGGTTTACATTTTAGTCGCGAATTAATGAAAAGGATGCAGTTAAAAGATATTGATTATGGATATCTTACTCTGCACAACGGTCTTGGAGCATATCGAATGATAGATGTTGAAGACCTTTCTAAGCATAAGGTAGAATCGGAACAGATAATTATCACTGAAGAAATTTGCAATAAGGTTAATAAAGCATATGATGAAGGTCGTAATATTTGCGCTGTTGGCACTTCAGTATTAAGAGCTGTAGAAACGACCGTTAGCACCGATGGTCATCTTAAGCCTAGAGAGGGATGGACAAACCGTTTTATTTTTCCTCCACATGAGTTTACTCTAACAAATAGTCTAATTACTAATTTTCAGCTACCTTACTCAACATTATTGATGATGGTTTGCGCTTTTGGAGGTTATGAAAGGATTATGGACGTTTATGAGTTAGCAATAAAAGAAAAATATCGCTTCGGTGCTTATGGTGATGCAATGCTGATTATTGATTGATATTTATTTTAAACACGTAAAAATAATCAACTTCTTAATAGACATTCTTTTATAATAAAGCTGTTTTAATATGACAGAATTCAAAAATAAAGAAATCTATTCTCTGTTATTAGCATTTGGATCTAACTTAAAAGAAAAGCAGAAAAATATTGAAGCTGCTATGGATGAGATAGAAAAGCGGATAGGAAAAATATCTTCTGTATCCGCTTTTTATAATTCACCTCCTTTTGGGTTCGAATCAGACAATAATTTTGTTAATTCTGCGTGCGAAGTATTTACATTAATTGATATATGGGATGTGTTCGCAATAACTCAAGATATTGAAAAAGAATTAGGTAGATCTATTAAAAGTTCATCTCAAAAATATAGCGATAGGATTATAGATATTGATATTATTATGGCTGGAAATATAGTAATAGATACACCAGTACTAGCAATACCACATCCAAGATTTCACCAAAGAGATTTCGTTCTAAATCCTTTGTGTGAAATTGCTCCTAATGCTATCCACCCAGTTTTGGATAAAACAATAATTGAGCTAAGAGATCAATTAATAATTTGATTTTTATGATTTATGCTTAATAAAAGTCTTTCTCTCCAACTCTTCAAAAGCAAAATTTAATTCTTCTCGCGTATTCATCACTATAGGACCTCCCCATGCAATTGGTTCATTTAAAGATTCACCCGATAACAAAAGAATTCTTAATCCTTGATCACCGGCATTAAATATTAGCTGATCACCCTTGTCGAATAGAATTGCAGAGTGTGATTCTATTTTAGCTGATCTTTCTCCCGTGGTACCTTTACCATCTACAATATAAATAAAAACATTTTCAGATGACTTTACAGGGATTACAGATGTTTTACCAGGGTAAACCATGACATCAAGATAGAGTACTTTTACGTAGTCAGGTTGCATTGCTCCCATATTCCCTTTATATGTTCCCGAAATAATTCTTATTTCCCCATTGGAGTCTTTCAAAACTGGGACCATGTCAGCAGTAATATCTCTGTATTTTGGTTGAGTCATTTTATCTTTTCTAGGAAGATTAACCCAAAGTTGAGCTCCAAGCATATGGTCGGCTGCTTTAGGCATCTCTTGATGCAATATACCACTTCCTGCGGTCATCCATTGGCAATCTCCCGGACCAATTGTTCCTTTATTACCAAGACTGTCTTCATGATCAATTCTTCCTTTTATAAGATAAGTTACAGTTTCAATTCCTCTGTGTGGATGCCATGGGAATCCTTTAATATAATCATCAGGATTATGTGAATCAAAAGCGTCGAGCATTAAAAATGGATCAAAATCGGTTACATCGTGATAACCAAATACCCTAACTAAGTGTACACCTGCTCCGTCAATTTGATTAGATCCTACGACAATATTTTGTATTTCTCTGGTTTTCATGCTAATAATTTGTCTTTGTGAAGTTTATATTTCTATTTGTTTAAGCAGTGCTTATTTAGTAGATTATAACTATCAATTATGATAATTATAGTGTATTAAAATATATGTCATATTAATTGTGCAAGTTAATCTAAATATGTTTATTTACAAAAATAAAATTATACCATTTGTGAAAAACACACATTGATTTATTCAAAAAATTATAGCATATTTGTAGTATAAGTAAATGAAAATTATTAAACCATCTTATTATGGCACTTTTCAGTAAAAGTTATGATCATTTTTTAGGTTATGTATTAAGTGGTGGAGGTGCCAAAGGATTTGCTCATTTAGGAGCATTAAAAGTATTGGAAAAATGCAAACTAAAACCTGATATAATTGCGGGAACAAGTGCAGGGGCTTTAGCTGGAGTTTTTTATGCCGATGGTTATCATCCGGATGAAATCCAAGAGCTTTTCAAAAAAAAAGAATTTAGAGAGTTTGTTGAATTTACTATTCCAAAAACCGGGTTATTCAAAAGTACCGGACTGCATAAATTTCTTAAAGAAAACCTTAGAGCGAAAACCTTTGAAGAGCTTCAGATTCCTTTTTATGTAGTTGTTACCGACTGGAACAGAGCTTGTACTGTAACATTTTCTAATGGCGACGATTTGGTAGACGCTGTTGTAGCATCTTGTTCAATACCAGTAGTATTTAATCATCAATATATTCATGGTGTTCCATATGTTGATGGAGGTTTACTTAAAAATTTTCCTGTTTCTGTTATTAGGAAAAAATGTAAATTTGTTATTGGAGTTAATGTTTCATTAATGATTCCTCCGGGAGAGAAGCACAATATTCGAAGAATGATTGAAAGAACCTTTAACTTAATGTCTAATGCCAACACAGTTTTTGATAAAACTTATTGTGACATACTTATTGAGACAAAAGGAACTGAAAAATATAATATATTTGATCTCAATAATATAGAAACAATTTCTGAAATTGGATATCATCATGCTGCACTAAAAATGAGTAAAAAAGAATCATGGAGAATTGTAGAAAAATGCCACAAGCATTATAAGCATGTAAAGAAAGTTCGTAATTGGATAGACCATGTAAATAATTTAAAAAAATAAAAAACTCACTTTTTATATATGGAAAAAAATAAAATCTTTATATATCAGTTGCTACCAAGACTTTTTGGAAACAGTAATTCTGCCAATTTTAATAATGGATCTATTGAAGTAAACGGTTGTGGCAAATTTAACGACATAACTGAAGATGTATTACTAAAATTAAAATCGATAGGCTATACCCATATTTGGTATATCGGAATTTTAGCACATGCTTCTTCAACAGATTATACAAATTATGGTATACCAAAAGAGTATCCTGAGATTATAAAAGGTAAAGCAGGATCTCCTTATGCAATTCGTGATTTTTATGATGTTGATCCTGATTTAGCGGAAGACGTAATGAATCGAATGTCTGAGTTTGATCAGCTAGTTAAGCGATCTCATAAAGTCGGACTAAAAGTTATAATTGACAATGTGCCAAATCATGTTGCACGAAATTATAAATCAGTAAACAAGCCTTCTCATGTACAGGATTTTGGGGTAGACGATGATCCTTCTAAAGCTTTTTCATCTCAAAACAACTTTTATTATTTGCCCAATCAGGCACTTGAAATTGAGCTTCCTCCCAACAAAATGAATGATTTCAAGTATAGAGAGTTTCCAGCTAAAGTAACAGGTAATGATTGCTTTAACAACAAGCCCACACAGTTTGACTGGTATGAAACAGTTAAGCTTAATTATGGTGTAGATTATTTAAATTTTAACTCAAAACATTTTGACCCTATACCTAATACATGGATAAAAATGAGAGATGTTTTCATGTTTTGGGCAGATAAGGATATAGATGGATTTAGAGTTGATATGGCTGAAATGGTTCCTATTGACTTTTGGCGTTGGGTAGTACCTCAAATCAAAGCTAATTATCCTGAAATACTCTTTATTGCAGAGATATATAACCCATCTGCTTATCGTGATTTTTTAAATAACAATATTTTTGATTACCTATATGATAAAGTGGGTTTATATGATGTATTGCGTGATGTCTCATGTGGATACAGACCTGCTTCTGATATTAGCTTTACCCTTAATAATGTTGGTGATATTCAAAATAAAATGCTCAATTTTATGGAAAATCATGATGAACAGCGCATTTCATCAGACTATTTCTTAAAAGACGGCAAAAAAGGTAAGGCAGCGATGATATTAACCTCTTGTATAAACACAAATCCTGTAATGATTTATTCAGGTCAGGAGTTTGGTGAAAGAGGAATGGATAAAGAAGGGTTTAGTGGAAAAAATGGTCGCACCACTATATACGATTATTGGTCTGTTGACACACTTAGAAGATGGAACAATGGAGGTAAATGGAATAAAGTATTGATGACAAATGAAGAATTGGAGTTAAATGATTTTTACAGTAATTTAATTTCTTTGTGCAATAAAGAATCCGCCATATTCAGTGGTAAATTTTATGATTTAATGCCTGCAAACTATGAAAATAATGAGTTCGATTCTACTCGATTATTTGCCTTTTTACGTGGAGATGAAAATAATTTGTTACTTATAGTGTGTAATTTTGATAGGATTGATAAAGAGTGTGTTATTAAAATTCCACAACATGCAGAATCTTTTATGGGGTACTTAAATAAGGGAGAAAGAGTATTAAAGCCATTACTTAACGATAAATTGGTGAAATCTTTTACAGAAAACAATGATATTAGAGTTATTATTCCACCTCACAGTGGAGAAATTTATAGGGTAACTTTCATTTGAATATAGATTATCAATTGTAATTTTCGTACATTTGTAACTCCATTCAATTTAAAGGATTGGTATAAGTAATAAAAGTAAGGAAAGTCTGATATTATAAATTTAAAAGAATGCAGGATAGACCATTTAAGATTTTTTCAGGTACAAAATCGCGTTATTTCGCAGAAAAAGTTTGTAACAGTTTAGGTTGCCCACTTGGCAATATGATTATTGAGCATTTTGCCGATGGTGAATTTGCAGTTTCATACGAAGAGTCAATTCGTGGAAAACAGGTGTTTTTGATACAGTCAACTTTTCCCAATTCAGATAATCTGATGGAATTATTATTGATGATTGATGCCGCTAAACGTGCTTCAGCAAAATCAATTGTTGCAGTAATTCCTTATTTTGGTTGGGCAAGACAAGATAGAAAGGACAAACCCAGAGTAAGTATAGGAGCTAAGCTAATTGCCGATATGTTGTCAGCAGCAGGTATAAACCGACTTATTACAATGGATTTACATGCCGATCAGATACAAGGTTTTTTCAATGTTCCAGTTGATCACTTGTACGCTTCAGCCGTTTTTCTAAAATATATAAAGGAATTAAACCTTGAGAATATGGTTATAGCAACTCCTGATGTAGGTGGTACTAAGCGTGCAAGTGCATACTCTAAGTTTCTAGGTTGTCCAATGGTAATTTGTTATAAGCTTAGAAAAAAGGCAAATGAAATTTCCGATATGCAAATAATTGGAGATGTTGAAGGTATGGACGTTTTATTAATTGACGATATAGTAGATACAGCAGGTACAATAACTAAATCTGCCAATCTTATAATTGAACATGGTGCAAACTCTGTTCGTGCTGTTGCAAGTCATGCTGTAATGTCCGATCCTGCTTCAACGAGAGTCGATCAATCATCATTAACAGAAATAATTTTTACAGATAGTATACCATATTCCAAAAAATCCGCAAAAGTAAAAATACTTTCAGTATCAGATATGTTTGCTGACTCTATTATGAGAGTATGTAACAATGAGTCTATTAGTTCTTTGTATGTAATTTAAGTGTTAACAGGTATTTTTTCCACACTTTTTGATTATTATTTACTATTTTATATACAAATAATAAAGATATATCGATATTTAGTACAGAATATAATTTTTTAAACGTAATAAACTTAATCATTAAAATAAATAGTATGGTGTACAAAATTGAAGAAATTGAAGGAATAGGACCGGTTTATGGCGAAAAGTTGAGAGCAATTGGTATTACAACTGTCGACAAATTATTGGAAAGATGTGCCGGCAAACAAGGTCGAGTTGCTGTTGCAAGAGAAACAGGTATTGATGAAAAGAGTATTCTTACTTGGACAAATCACGCTGATCTTTTTAGAATTCAGGGAATTGGACCGCAATTTTCAGAACTACTTGAAGAAGCAGGTGTTGATACTGTAAAAGAAATGCGTAATAGAAATGCTGAAAATCTTTATGATAAAATTAAGGAAGTTAATGAATCTAAGAATTTAGTTCGTCGTTTACCTTCACTGAATCAGATTGAAGCTATGATTAAAGAGGCTGGTACCCTTCAGCCAATGGTAAGTCATTAAGATTATAAAGTTTGTAATTTAAAAAAATAGGCTGTCTATATAAAGTTAGAGAGCCTATTTTTTTTTAGATTGTTTTTGGACTTAAGCGATGTAGTTATTTTAATAGATTATAGTGAATATTTTTTCTTTATCGCTTGTAATAGCCCCTCGCAAGCATCCTCCAATAAATCTAGGACAAGCTCAAACCCTTGAGCCCCACCATAATACGGGTCAGGAATTGAGGTATGCTGATTATGTTGTACAGAGAATTCTGTCATTCTTCTAATTTTATCCATATGATCTTTGCCATTGGCTAACGACTTTACTTTATCATAATTGTCATCATCCATTACAATAATATAGTCGGATTTTTCAAATTCTGATTTAATGAACTTTCTGGCTCTACTTTGAAAATCATAGCCTCTTCTTTCTCCATGGAAACGCATACGTTCATCAGGCAAATCACCCTCATGCCAACCTGAAGTTCCAGCTGAATCTACCTCAATGATATCTTGAAGTTCGTACTTATCCACAATCCTTTTCATTATTCCTTCTGCAGCCGGCGATCGACATATATTTCCAAGACATACGAAAAGAATTCGGATTTTATTTTTTTTTTCTTTAGTGCGATTCATACCTAATTAAGCAGTTTTTTATAACCTTAACAATTATGCAAAGATAATGTATTTTAACGAACGGTCAAAATATTATCTATATATTTGAGATGATGGCATTTAAAAAATGGCATAATATTGAAATATATTTTGATTTGTGCAAATAGCAAATGGTATAATTATTTAATTATCTTTGTATACAAACTTTGGAGGTTATCTTGTAATGGACAATAATAAAAATAACACCTTTAATAAAATAGATATTTATAGTAAGAATATTCCGACCGATTTAACTTACACTCTTAGAAAAGATAAAGGTGGAATTGAAATCAAAAAAGGACGTATTATACGTGTTTTGTATATAATAGGTGGAACAATTTCTTTGGCACTTGCAATTTTTGGAATTGTAATTCCCGGGCTCCCAACAACTCCTTTTGCTCTTTTATCGGCATTCCTTTATGCAAAAAGTTCAGAGCGATTATATAACCGGCTGTTAAATAATAAAATCCTTGGACCTAGAATTAAAAATTATCATAAACGAAAAGGTGTCACAAGAAAAGGAAAAGTAGGGGTTATTATTTTTATGAGTCTTATGGTTCTATTTTCTTCATTTATTGTTATCAATAATATGACATTGAGAATAGTAATCCTTTCTTTGGGATTAATAGGTGCAATAACAGTATGGTTTTTCGTTCCAACCGCCAAAGATTAGAACAACTTAGCACTTTTCAAACAGATAATACTACTTCCTTAAATAAGCAAAATAATGCTTTTCCACTCTTTTAGACAGCAGTTCAATATTTAACATATCGGAAGCTTTAGAAATATCCTTTATTGTACCATCCTTATAAAGAATATCGATACTATCATCTTCCTCGCTATACATATCGGTTGAAACAATATCTGCAGAGATAAAGTATGAAGCTTCATGTTCAGAAATTCTAAATCTCTTCACATATTCATTTAAAAAGAATTCCTTTCTAGTATCATCAACTTTATTTTCGGATATTTCAATTTTAAAGAGCTTTCGATTAATCATCCCATTACTTAAAACTGATAGTACAGTGTCGGGATGAGAAGTCCAAACTTTAAGAGCTGACCATATATCATTATCGTCAAGTCGCACAAAATTGTATAAAGCCTCGCCATAATCTTCAAAATCCTCTATAGTGCTCTCCTTTGATAAGAAATAGGATAGGGCAGGGGATGCAAATAAGATAGACCCATTCATTGTCAGCTCTCTAGCACGATTTAAAGTATTAATAAGCATTTTCTCAGCTGCCATTGCTGTTTTATGTAAATACACCTGCCAGTACATGAGTCGTCTTGACATTAAAAAGTTTTCAATAGAGTTAATACCTTTTGATTCAACCACTAATTTATCATCTTTTACATCAAGCATTTTAATTATTCTGGCCGAACCAATATTCCCTTCAACTACACCTGTAAAAAAGCTGTCTCGTCTTAAATAATCAAGTCTATCTACATCGAGCTGGCTACTCACTAATTGATGCAAGAAACGTTTAGGATATTTGTCTGTAAATATTTCAATAGTTGTTTTTAATTTACCTTTCCAATCCTTATTGATCTTCTCCATCATTAATAAAGACAATGTTTCGTGATGGACATTTTTAACTAACGAGTTTTCAAGTACATGTGAAAAAGGACCATGACCTATATCATGCATAAGAATTGCAGCCATAGAGCTATCCCACTCATCAGGTGTAATTTCATGCCCTTTTTCTTTTAAAGTTTTTAAAGCTTCATTCATCAGAAACATAGCTCCAATTGAGTGATGAAATCTGGTATGTTGAGCTCCGGGATAAACAAATGGAGCTAATCCAAGCTGTCTAATACGATTCAGCCTTTGTAAAAATGGATGCTCAATTACATCATACACAAAGTCATTTGGAATATTTATAAACCCGAATACAGGATCATTAATTATTTTTCTCTTCATATTAGGTTATATTTTATAAATTGAGCTTGAGAGAGCAGTGTTTGATTAGAAAATAAATAGTTTATATATTAGGTAAATCAAAGATAAATTTCCAGCATTCTCTCCATATCTTGCTGTAATTTTTGTGCCTCTATACCTGCATACCTTCCAAAATTTTCACTGCTGTCAGCGTATATAATTCCTCTCGAAGAGTTTACAAGAAGTCCACATTCACTATTCATACCAAATTTACATACATCTTCAAGAGATCCACCTTGAGCTCCAACACCCGGAACTAACAAAAAGTGATTGGGAGCAATTTTTCTTATATCCTTAAATAGTTCACCCTGAGTAGCTCCCACCACATACATCATCTGCTCATCGGTTGCCCAAGATTGCGAAACCTGCAAAACCTTTTCAAAGAGTCGAACACCATTCTCATCTCTAATAAGTTGGAAATCCTCAGAACCTTTATTGCTTGTTAATGCCAACAAAATAACCCATTTTTCCGGATAAATCAAAAATGGCTTCACACTGTCTTCTCCCATATAAGGAGCAACAGTCACAGCATCCACCTTCATTTTATCAAAAAAGGAGCGTGCATACATCTCACTAGTATTACCTATATCACCTCTTTTAGCATCTGCAATTACCAATAGTTCAGGATAACGTTGCTTTATATATGCAACAGTTTTCTCAAAAGACAACCATCCTTTTACACCCTCACTCTCATAAAATGCTAAGTTAGGTTTATATGCAACACAATAAGAGACAGTTGAGTCAACTATTGCTTTATTAAATTCATAAATTGGATCTTCATAATCCAGAAGGTGCTGCGGAATTTTCTTTATATCAGTATCAAGCCCCACACATAGGAACGATTTTTTCTTCTTTATTTCTACTAATAACTCTTGTTTTGTCATATTTATTTTCTTTTGTCACATCAAGTACTTCCTGATGTAGCCTTGGCGACTTTATTTGGGTGAAACGCACTAAAGATCAGCATCCTTCATTCTTTCTGCATTTTCGCTCACCATTAATTTATCAATAACATCTTGAATATCTCCATCCATAAAAGAAGAAAGATTATATACGGTGTAATTAATTCTATGATCAGTTATACGCCCCTGCGGATAATTATAAGTGCGTATTTTGGCCGAACGATCACCTGTTGACACCATAGTCTTACGTCTTGATGCAATGTCTCCTTGACGTTTTGTAAGCTCTATATCATAAAGTTTTGTGCGTAACATCTGCATAGCTGTTTCACGGTTTTGCACCTGAGATCTACCTGCCTGACAAACAACAACAATACCTGATGGTTTATGAGTAAGCTGTACTTTAGTCTCTACTTTATTTACGTGCTGCCCACCGGCACCACTTGATCTGGCGGTCTGTATTTCTATATCAGCGGGATTAATTTCAACGTCAAACTCTTCAGCCTCAGGAAGAACAGCAACAGTTGCCGCAGAAGTATGAACTCTCCCTTGTGTTTCCGTTTGTGGAACACGTTGTACACGGTGAACACCGGATTCATATTTAAGTGTACCATAAACATCAGTACCGGTTACATTAAATATAATTTCTTTGTAACCACCTGAAGTCCCTTCTGTAAAACTACTCAATTCGGTCATCCAACCTTTGCCCTCACAATATCGTGTATACATTTTATACAGGTCACCTGCAAAAATTGATGCTTCATCACCACCGGTACCTGCCCTGATCTCCATAATTACATTTTTTGCATCTTCAGGATCAGAAGGTATCAGAAGTAACTTGATCCTTTCCTCAAGCAAAGGTAATCTTTCTGTATTACCGGCTAACTCTTCGTTTGCAAGCTGCTTCAAGTCAGAATCTGATTCATTCTCTAAAATATATTTAGCCTCCTCGATACCATCTAACATCGATTTGTACTCATTTCGTACTTCAACAATTTTTTCTAACTCGCTATACTCTTTATTTAGTTTTACATAACGATCCATATCCGAAATAATATTGGGATCGGCAATTAAAGTACCAACCTCTTCAAAGCGAATAACAAGATGTTGAAGTTTATCTAATAATGAATTATCTGACATATTTTTTTATAATAAATATTACTGTAGTTTTAAAAATGGATAAAATGTAATTGCTAAACGATATAAGTGATTTTGATTTTGATAATTAAATGTATTTAAAATTACCAAAACTACTATCAATTATTAGTTCACGATTTTCAGATTTCTCAACATAACCAACAATCTGAGCATCAACATTAAATGATTGGGATATATCTATAACTTCTGATGCAAATTCTGCTGGTAAATAGATTTCCATACGATGCCCCATATTAAACACCTTATACATCTCTTCCCATGAAGTACCTGATTGATTATGAATTAGTTCGAATAATGGGGGAATTGGAAACATGTTGTTCTTCACAACTTTAAGTCCATCGCTAAGAAAATGCAAAATCTTAGTTTGTGCTCCTCCTGAACAATGAATCATTCCATGGATGTTGCCTCTTAACTGTTTCAGTATCTGTGATATAATAGGGGAGTATGTACGAGTTGGAGACAGAACAAGCTTTCCTGCATCAATTCCCAGATTTTCTATCTCATCTGTTAATTTCATCCCTCCGGAATATATCAAATCTTTTGGAATTGAAGAATCGTAACTTTCAGGATACTTCTCAGCAAGATAATTTGCAAAAACATCATGTCTGGCAGAAGTCAAACCATTGCTGCCCATACCTCCGTTATATTCTTTTTCATAACTAGCTAGTCCGGTTGACGATAGGCCAACTATAACATCGCCTGCCTCAATATTGCCGTTATCTATCACATCAGAACGTTTCATTCTACAGGTGACTGTACTGTCAACTATAATAGTTCGCACAAGATCACCAACATCTGCTGTTTCACCTCCGGTAGGATAAATACTTAATCCTAAACTAGTTAACTCCTCACAGAGTTCATTTGTACCATTAATAATTGCTGAAATAACTTCACCTGGAATTAAATTTTTATTTCTTCCGATAGTAGATGAAACTAAAATATTATCAGTAGCTCCTACACAAAGCAAATCATCAACATTCATTATAAGAGCATCCTGTGCAATTCCTTTCCAGACCGATAAGTCTCCAGTTTCTTTCCAGTAAACATATGCAAGCGAAGATTTTGTACCTGCACCGTCAGCATGCATGATATTACAATATTCATCATCACCTGCAAGATAATCAGGGATAATCTTACAGAAGGCTTTTGGGAACAAACCTTTATCGATATTCTTAATTGCATTATGAACATCTTCCTTTGTTGCAGAAACGCCACGCTGATTATATCGTTGATTAGTTTTCATCTATTTATTTATTATATCAATCTGTTTGCAAAAGTAATAAAAAAGAGCGAAATTTGCTAGGTATTGTTGATACTTAGCCTATGGATTTTCATAACATCATTTCATATAATAACTATTATGTTTAATTAGGTATTATAATTATTGCTTATCTCATATTTAGAAACACCTCATTTTGTTTCCCCTATTATTTCCTTACCATTCATTTTGCAAAAACTTTGCATAAAATTAGACTAAAAATAATAACGTGACACCAAATTAATGATGCCACGTTATGCTATTTATAAAATTGTAACTTTAATTTACTCCCAATTCTTTTTCTACAGCTTCTAGTTCTTTTGATTTATCAACACCCAAACTACTCAAATTGTAATAAACATTTCTTAGTTTTATTAAAACTGATTCTATTTCTGAATCATTGGCCCCTCTTCCTTTAAGTAAGTCTCTATATTTCTCTAAATGAGGCAACGATAACTTATAGAGTTCAACTGTTTTTTTATCATTTGCAATTTGTTGTTGTCTATCACTCCTTAGTGCTGTAGCCTCTTTAAGGTTCTGAGCTTGAAGTATATAGTTTACGGCTAGACCTTCTAGTGCACGTTCACAATTTGGATCCTGCACCAATGCGTCTTTGTATTCAGATTCAGCTCCTTCAAAATCATTATCTTCTGCTAATAAAGCACCCTTAACACTATTAAGGTCACAAGCATTAGAGGGATCGTTAGCTATAGCCTGATCAAGATACGCAATAGCTTGTTCTTTATCGCCTCTATGTATATATACATTTACAAGATTTGGTATAAAATATGTGCTTTTAGGAAATCTTTCTGCCCCTAAATATAGAGTTTCAAGATATTTAGTTGAATCTCCAAGATTCATATATTCACTTGCCATTAATTCATAAACATCATTTTCTTGATAAGCACTATTCTCAATAAATGGTTCTTTAGCAGTTCTTTCTAACATAGCTAGTGCTCTTTTATGCTCTTCAGCTTGAATAGCACTAATAATGGCATAATACTTAATAGTTTGATAAGTACTATCAATTGCAAAATTGCTAGTACCTTCAAACATCGGTAATTGTGGTATATCCCAAAAAACCTCAAAGAAATCAGCTGCTTTAGAATGATTTCCCTGTTCGCTGTAAAAAACACCACCATTTATAAAATATTGATGATTAGCAAGAAGAACTGATGAAATATCTTTACGTACTCTATTTCTTACACGTCCTTTGCTATCCGGCAACTCTGCTAATGAATCAGCTTTTACATATGGTAAAAATGTTTCCATAAGACCATCATACATAGCTTTGTCGTTTGCAGTCTGGCCGAGCATTGCTTTTGTTATTTCATTGTCAAATGCTTTATTACCAATATCACCCATAATCTTCCAGGTTTCTGGATTAGCAGAAGTTTCTTCATGGGTAGCAGCTTGCTTAATTAATGTACGAGCATCATTAAGATCATTCTTTCCTAATGATCTTTTGGCATCTCTAAGAGCTGATTTTTGAGCGTACATGCTTCCCGCAGAAAAAACAGCAATCATAGTTAGGATTAGTATTTTTCTCATTGCATTCATATTATTTGTGAATAAATTAATTATTTCAATTTTTATAGTTTGTATCTTTTAAGACTATATATTCAGAATAAGTTTAATTTAGGGGTTAAACTTATTCGTTATCATTGATTTTCCGATATAGAATCGTTATATTGATCTTCATTTAAATTAATCTCTGTTTCATCTATACTTTTGTGTGTTTGAATATCATCTTCATCTTCAGAATCAACTTTACAAACAGAGGCTATCTGATCATTCCTTTTATCCAAGTTTATCAGACGAACTCCTTGAGTAGCTCGTCCCATTGTGCGAATATCGGAAATATTAAGACGTATGGTAACACCTGATTTATTAATAATCATTAAATCATTATTATCCGTTACACTCTTGATAGCCACCAATTTGCCTGTTTTATCTGTAATGTTGAGAGTTTTAACACCCTTACCTCCACGTTTTGTAATCCTGTAAATAGCTTCACCATCTTCATCATTAAGCATTGTTCTTTTACCATAACCTTGTTCAGAAACAACCATTACTGTATGGTCAGAATCCGGTTCCATACAAATCATTCCTATAACCTTATCTTCGCCATCTTCATCCAGTCTCATACCTATAACGCCCGTAGCGGTTCGACCCATTGTACGTACATCGTTTTCATCAAAACGAATAGCTCGTCCATTAAGATTTGCCAGTAAAACATGTTGCTTACCATCAGTTAATCTCACAGAAATAACCTGATCCCCCTCTTTAATCGTTATAGCATTTACTCCGTTTTGTCTTGGTCTGGAATAAGCCTCAAGTAGTGTTTTTTTAACAATACCTTGTTCAGTACAGAACAATAAGTAATTTGAGTTTATATAATCCTTATCGGAAAGCGTTTCAACACGTACAAATGCGGTTACTGAATCATCAGAATCTATATTAATAAGATTCTGAATAGCTCTACCTTTAGAATTCTTTGTTCCTTCAGGTATTTCATAAACATGAAGCCAGTAACACTTACCTTTTTGAGTAAACAGCAACATGTAGTTATGCATTGTTGCCGGGTAAATATACTCAACAAAATCTTCTACCCTGGTTTCTGTGCCCTTTGCCCCTATTCCTCCTCTGTTTTGAGTACGGAAATCTTCCAAAGGAGTACGTTTAATATAACCTAAATGTGAAATAGTAATAACCATTTCATCATCAGCATAAAAATCCTCAGCACTCATCTCTTCGGTAGAGAAAATAATCTCTGTACGACGCTCATCTCCAAACTTATCTCTAACCTCAATCAATTCATCCTTAATAACCTGCATTAAAATATCATCATTATTAAGAATTTCATTTAAATGAGCTATAAGTTTCTGTATTTCATCAAACTCTGCGCGTAATTTATCTTGCTCAAGACCGGTCAATTGTCTTAATCTCATTTCAACAATTGCTCGTGCCTGAATTTCTGAAAGATTAAACCTATCGATAAGTCCTTGTATAGCAGCCTGAGGATTTAATGATCCACGAATAATAGCAATAACTTCATCAATATTATCTGATGCTATAATTAATCCTTCAAGAATATGCGCCCTTTCTTCAGCCTTTCTTAATTCATATTTTGTACGCCTTGTTACAACGTCATGACGATGGTCTACAAAAATTTCGATCATCCGCTTGAGAGTAAGCATTTCGGGGCGACCATTTACAAGCGCAATATTATTTACACTAAAAGAAGATTCTAATGCTGTAAATCTATATAGTTTATTTAGTACAACATTGGCGTTTCCATCGCGTTTGATATCAACAACAATACGCATACCTTGACGGTCAGATTCATCGTTAACATTTGATATACCCTCTATCTTCTTATCAGTTACCAGGTCAGCGATATGCTTGATTAAAGCAGCTTTATTAACTAGGTAAGGAATCTCTGAAATAATAATTTTATCATGTGTACTACCTGATTCAATCTCAGCCTTTCCTCGCATTACAACTCGACCTCTACCGGTCTCAAATGCCTCTTCAACACCCTTATATCCATATATATAAGCACCGGTTGGAAAGTCAGGTGCTTTGATGTATTGCATCAGACCTTTAGTGTCAATGTCTCTATCATCAATATATGCAATAATTCCATTAACACATTCTGTCAGATTGTGAGGAGGCATGTTGGTTGCCATACCCACTGCAATACCTGAAGAACCATTCATTAATAAATTTGGGATCCTAGAAGGAAGAACTGTTGGTTCTCGTAAAGTATCATCAAAGTTCAGCTGAAAATCAACTGTTTCTTTATCGAGATCACGAAGCATCTCGTCCGCTAGTCTATTTAGTCGAGCTTCAGTATAACGCATAGCTGCCGGACTATCACCATCAACACTCCCCATATTACCTTGTCCGTCAACAAGTGGGTAACGCATACTCCAATGCTGAGCTAGACGAACCATAGCATTGTATACAGACGAGTCGCCATGTGGATGAAACTTACCTAAAACTTCCCCTACAATTCTTGCCGACTTTTTATGTGGTTTATCATACGTATTACTAAGTTCTGACATACCATAAAGTATTCGTCTGTGAACTGGCTTAAATCCATCGCGTGAATCCGGTAACGCTCGGGAAACAATCACCGACATCGAATAATCGATGTACGACGATTTCATTTCATCCTCGATATTAATCTTGATGATTCTATCTTCCTGATCAATCATATTAAAATGTGACTTTCTGTTTTTATAAAAACTATATGTAGTTGGTAATCATGAAAGTAGCTAAAAATATACTACAGTCAAATTAATTACACTAAATTACTGCTTTTCTTCGGTTTTAACAAAAAAAACAGGGGTTAATTTTACCCCTGTTTTATACTATTTATTAGATTTTACTTACATGTTGTATATAAAAATTACTTGCCGTGACAATTTTTAAATTTCTTCCCGCTACCGCACGGACATGGCTCATTTCTGCCCACTTTCTTCTCAACTCTAATAGGTTCAAGCTTTTTTGGTTGTTGTTGCTGAGACGCCCCTTCCCCACCGTTGCCACCACCGGAAGATTGCAGACCCTGCATTTCATCTTTTTGAGTCTTATACTTACTATAGTCGGTTTTCTGTTCTGGAGCAGCTTTTCTTACACTTGCAGGATCCTGAACCGGAATCTGACCTCTCATCAAAATTGAAACCGATTTAGAGTTAACTTGTTTAACCATCTCTCCAAAGAGGTTAAACGACTCTAATTTATAAATCAATAGAGGATCCTTTTGCTCATAACTAGCTGTCTGAACAGAGTGACGCAATTCGTCCATCTCACGCAAATGCTCTTTCCAATCCTCATCAATTGTATGAAGTAGAATAGATTTCTCAAACGCTCTCACAAGTGCTTTTGAGCCAGTTTCATATGCCTCTTTTAAGTTACATGAAATATTATAAACTCTTTTCCCATCGGTAATTGGAATAAGAATATTCTCATACATAGCTCCCTGATTCTCATAAACCTGCTTAATTACAGGTTGAGCAACCTCTGCCAAACGATCTGTTTTACGTTTAAAAGTTTCAAAAGCTCCAGCTGTAACTGCTTCCGCCATTTCATTTGGTCGCATCTTTTTTGTATCTTCCTCCTTAAAAGGGATATCCAATGCTAAAACACGAAGAAGCTCAATTTTCATTTCTTCATAGTCATCCAAATTATTTTCGACAATATTTTTGGATGTCTCTGTAATCATGTTGGCAACGTCATTATCAATACGTTCTCCGATAAGTGCATGACGACGACGTTTATAAATAACCTCACGTTGTGAGTTCATAACATCATCATACTCAAGCAAACGTTTACGAATACCGAAGTTGTTCTCTTCAACCTTCTTCTGCGCTCTTTCTACAGATTTGCTCAACATGCTATGCTCAAGTACATCACCCTCTTCAAAACCCATCCTATCCATTAGACCTGCAATCTTTTCAGTTGCAAAAAGTCTCATTAGATCATCTTCAAGAGAAACAAAGAAAACCGAAGAACCCGGGTCACCTTGCCTACCGGCTCGACCTCTAAGCTGCCTGTCAACACGACGCGACTCATGTCTTTCAGTTCCAATAATTGCTAAGCCGCCAGCATTCTTTACTTCAGGCGAGAGCTTAATGTCAGTACCACGTCCAGCCATATTTGTAGCAATGGTTACCACACCACTCTGCCCTGCATAAGCAACAATATCAGCCTCACGTTGGTGAAGTTTTGCATTAAGTACATTGTGTTTTATCTTTCTTAGGGTAAGCATTCTACTAAGAAGCTCTGAGATCTCAACTGAAGTTGTACCAACCAAAACTGGTCGACCATCATTAATCAACCTTTCAACCTCTTCAATAACAGCATTATATTTCTCTCGTTTCGTCTTATATATTCGGTCGTTCTGATCATCTCTGACTATCGGCCTGTTAGTTGGAATAACTACAACATCAAGCTTATAGATGTCCCAAAATTCTCCTGCTTCTGTTTCAGCTGTACCAGTCATACCGGCCAGTTTTTCATACATTCTAAAGAAGTTCTGCAGTGTAATAGTAGCAAAAGTTTGTGTAGCAGCTTCAACCTTTACTCTCTCTTTTGCTTCAATTGCCTGGTGTAGACCATCGGAATAGCGTCTGCCTTCCATTACACGACCAGTCTGCTCATCTACAATCTTAACCTTATTATCTATCAAAACATATTCATCATCTTTTTCAAATAATGCATATGCTTTTAGTAATTGATTAACAGTATGAACACGCTCAGATTTAATTGCGTAATTTTGAAGTAATTCATCTTTTTTTGCTGCTTGTTCTTCCTCATTCAATTCAGAATTCTCAAGTTCAGATAGCTGAGATGCAATATCAGGAAGGATAAAAAATTCGGGGTCGTCTGATTTACCGGTAAGCAAATCTATACCCTTATCAGTCAGATCAATACTATGTTGTTTCTCGTCAATAACAAAATATAATGGATCTGTTACGATATGCATATTTTTATTCTGCTCTTGCATATAAAACGCTTCGGTCTTAAGCATAGCAGCCTTTACTCCTTGCTCACTTAGATATTTAATAAGAGGCTTATACTTAGGCATCCCCTTAAATGATCTGAACAGTAAAAGTGTACCCTCTTCTTTCTCTTTAGGATCTTCAGAAGCCATTTTTGCTTTAGCTTCTGCTAGAAGTCGAGTTGTTAAATCACGCTGAGCTTTAACAATCATCTCAACCCTTGGTCTGAATGTTTCAAACAACTGTTCTTCACCTTTAGGAACCGGACCGGAAATAATCAAAGGAGTACGGGCATCGTCAATCAAAACGGAGTCAACCTCGTCAACGATAGCAAAATTATGCTTTCGTTGTACCAAATCTTTTGGCGAAACAGCCATATTATCGCGTAGATAATCAAAACCAAATTCGTTATTTGTACCAAAAGTAATATCAGCTTCATAAGCCTTTCTTCGAGCCTCTGAATTGGGTTCATGCTTATCAATACAATCAACTGACAACCCATGGAACATGTACATTGGTCCCATCCATTCAGAGTCACGCTTTGCCAAATAATCGTTGACAGTTACAACATGAACACCTTCGTGAGTTAATGCATTTAGAAATACGGGAAGAGTTGCCACAAGCGTCTTACCTTCACCCGTTGCCATCTCAGCAATTTTTCCTCTATGAAGTACCACACCACCAAACAGCTGCACATCATAATGAATCATGTCCCAGACAATTTCGTTACCTCCTGCCATCCAATGATTTTGATAAATTGCTTTATCACCCTCAATGCGCACAAAATCATGACTGGCGGCTAGATCTCTGTCAAACTGAATTGCTGTTACCTCTATCTCATTATTTTGTGTAAACCTGCGTGCAGTATCTTTCATAATAGAAAAAGCAACCGGCAAGATTTCGTCCAGCACTTTTTCATACTTTTCTGTGATCTCTTTTTCAAGTTTATCTATTTTGGTCCACAACTCTTCGCGCTCATTAAGCTCAATCTCCTCCATTCCTGATTTTAACTGAGTAATCTGAGCTTTCTCTTCAGCAACAAATTCTTCGATATACTTCTCAAGCTCCTTGGTCTTATTCCTAAGATCATCATTAGATAATTTCTCAATCTCAGGATACACCTCCTTAATTTTCTTAACGACCGGGTTAACCTCATTCAGGTCGCGTTGTGCTTTATTACCAAATATTTTTGATATTATTTTGTTTAATCCCATAGTTTTATGATAATACTATAATGTTTTAGTTTTCGATAGAATATTTTTTCCTCTAAGGAAATTAATAATATTTGAGTTAAATAGATTTTTTTTAGAACAGTTATACCTCTAAAACAGTTCCTTTAAAATTCCACCTTCAGCTGCGTTTGGTGCCCTTATCCTTAATCGATAAGAAACACTTGGTGCAATCTCTGTTGCTTCAATAGTTCGGTTAATGGTTTTTGCTTCAATATTATTTCCGAAAAATATTACAGGTGCAATAACTGCATTATTGCGCACTCTCTCATTTTTATCCTGTCCCTGCTCTTTTACCTGCCATCCCGGCTGTAGCTCCAAAAACAGGTCACCCGAAATACCCTTATAATAACCATTCCTATAATACTGAATAGTTTTACTATTATCTCCGTGAAGAATCTGATTTGAAGTGATGATATTTTGTATACCTGCCGATTGTACTAAAAATTCAGCTGCTTTCTGCTGAAATTCAGCCATATTGATATTTTTGTCCTCAATAAGTTTTCTATCAAAAAAGAACTGTCTGTTGTAATATTTTTTAATCCATTGTTCTCTACCATACAATGCCATCAAATACATGTTAAGAAGAGCCTGGCTCCTATCAGGGTAAAAATCACCTCCTGAAGTAACCATACCATCCGGGATAATTTCAATCTCATTAAAATAGCCGGTAGAAACAACAAAAATAAGCGCATTCTTTAAACCAACAGCAGCATCAATAGCATCTAAAAGTCGGCCAATCTCATGATCCAATCGATAATAAGTGTCTTGAATTTCAACTGAATAATTTTTATCGAGTGATTCTGAATAGTTCCCGGCATAAAAAGTTACAGCCAAAAAGTCGGGATTCATGCGACTTCCAAGAGAATTTGACTCCAACACCCTTAATGCCATATCATTAACCTCTTTATTTATGTAGGGTGATTCTTTAAATCTCTTGACATAATCTTTTTTAGTATTGATAAAAAAGTGTTGAAAATTATATCTGTTTTTAGTGTATGGAAATGCATTGTAGTTATTAATACTTAAAGCTGGTTTCCATGAAATACTATTAATGGTATAAGTTAGTGATTGCTGGCTGCGATTATGCTGATCAATAACTGGTTGTCTGGTTTTGTAGAAAGTTGTAGTTGCCCATTTTGCACTCTCATTCTCAATCCAATATGCACCACTTGCTGCATGTCCTCCTGAGGCTAAAGCCTGCGATTCATCGGGTGCAAAAGCAAAAATATCCGATTGTCCCCCCGAGGCAATTTTCAGCTCATCAGCAATAGTTGAAACCTCTATTGGGAGCGGCGAGACCTTTTCAGAAGTGAAATTACCAAGGTAGTTATCATCTATAAACGAAGAAACTTCGATATTTTGATTCAATAAATACTTGTTTTCTGCTGTAATACCATGATATGCCGGATTTGCACCTGTAAAAATTGTAGTAATTGTAGATGCTTTGTCGAGATTAGGAAATTCGTAATTCACATTACTATAAACCAATCCATTGTTTAAGAGTCTGTTAAATCCTTTATTCCCAAACGTATGTCTGAACATCTCAAGATAATCACCCCTTAATTGATCAATTGTAATACCAACCACCAGTTTGGGGACATTGCCCGATGGGTTTTGAGCACAAAGAGAAGTAATTGTAAAAAGTGCGACTATAGAAGTTAAAACTCTATTCATTTATCTAAATTAATCATTAACCCGAAATTATTGACCCCACCCTGCTTTCATGTGCCTGCTTGAGGTGAAGCGACTATTTCTAATTCTTTTCTTTCTTAACATAAAAATGTTGGCTCCCGATCTTACCCATAAACTCAGCGAGAAAGGTATGGTTGCAATAGGCAACTGCTGAGGAATCAGCCACCATAAAAGAATAAAAAGAGTTAGAACTACAAAGTTAGTGAAATGATATAAATAAACGATATTCTTTGCCGAATTTACCCAAAATAAAATTGCCGCAATAAGCGAAACGATGTTTATCCAAACAAAATTCCAGTTTGGATTAGTAGCAGGATGCTCCGAAAAACACATTAACACAAAAATAATCACTCCTGCAATACCTGCAACACTAAAAATAACTGTATCATAAATCCTTGGTAGCAAGCCTATGTTTAATTTCATAACTTGAAGGATAGAAATAAAAATAGTTATTAAAAGAATTGCGAATGCTATCACAACCGGAGTGAATATAGTACGTTCGCCAGAGTTATTGCGCTCATTATTAAGTTCAAGTGTTATTTGACTGTTTTTTACCAGTGGAATACTTAAAGTATCATTTCTCTGCAGTATTGCCCCCTCAAACGATTCCATCAGATAGTATGGAATATACATTTTCTCCCTTACACCAATAACCTTGTCGGCATCACTACCGATCATCAAATCAACACCAAACTTTATCCATGGGTAATCACTCATACATTCATGAAGTAAATCTCTATAGGTTTGCTCTTTTGTAGTAGCAGGATAAAGTATTGTACTATCGGAATACTTCTCAATCATATCGCGAGGACGAGTAGCACAATTGTCGTAAAAATAGTTGTACCTATATCTTCTATTCTCAGGTTGAGCATTAAAATAAAGCGCTTCGTAAAGTTCTTGCTTTTCTGTGATTGAAAGATTCAATGTCTGCTCGGTAATTCGCTGACCCTTGTAAGAATATTCGTTGTAAAAATCATTATAACTATCTACACCCAAAATATAATCTGTTTTACCCCTTATGAAATTATAAACAAAGTGAGGCTGAGACGGATCAAAATAACCATAGTTAAATACATCATCTACACCAACTGAGTCATCTTGCACACGAATTGCGGTATGACCAAACAGCGAATATACTGCTCCATGCCAAGGAGACGCTGTAAGTAGACTCACTCTTGCGCTATCGTTCAGTATCACTTGAGCATTTGAAGGTTTAATAATGAACAATAATAGTAATAGCAAAAGTAGATGTGTAATATTTAATCTTTTCATCAAAACCTATTTATAAATTTACTTTCAATCTGTATTAAATTATCAAGCAAACACTCCCTTTTTTAAAAAAATAAGCGTGTAAGTGACAAAAATAGGCAAATTTGCTTTAAAATCATATATAATACGAGATAAAACAAAAAGCGGTGACCTAAAATATAGGCCACCGCTTAATTTCTCTATAACTTTAGTAAGTTTATTTCTTCTTATTACGATTTCCGTAACGGCTCATGAATTTGTCTACACGCCCGGCTGTATCTACCAGTTTTTGTTTTCCGGTGTAGAAAGGGTGTGATGAGCTAGTAATTTCAAGCTTTACTAATGGATATTCAACACCATCAATTTCTATTGTCTCTTTAGCATTAACTGTGGAACGTGAAATAAAAATTTCATCGTTCGACATATCCTTAAAAACTACCGGACGATAATTGTTTGGATGTATCTCTTTCTTCATTTTATACCTTAGTTTTATAATTGGCAAATTTCGGAGGACAAAGATATAACAAACTGACAGATTAAAAAAATATACATGATTCTTTTTTCTAACTCTTAACTACTCTATTTGATTTTTGTTTCAATGTCGTATAATATTTTATTTAATAAAAACAGGGATTTTGTTCGGTTATCCCTTATAGATTCCTTGTAGATAACTTATACTTATATAAGGTATGTATAAGCTATCTACGGATCATATATAGAGAAAACAGTATGTAATTCTTCTTTCCTTTGTTTTTGAAATAATTAAGAAATGTATATTAATTTGATTGAAAATTGACGTTTTGAAATAATAATCATTTAATTTGTAATTATTTTTACGAAAAGCAAATAATTATGAATGTTGAAATTATCACTATTGGCGACGAGCTGTTGATAGGACAAGTAGTTGATACTAATGCTGTTTGGATGGCTCGTGAACTTACAAAAAGAGGTTTTGAGATATCTGCCATCTCATCAGTTGCCGATCGATCAGAAGATATTATAAAGGCTATTGATATAGCTTTTGAGCGTGCAGATATCTTACTGCTATCCGGAGGTATTGGTCCAACCAATGATGATATTACTAAGCACACCTTATGTCAATATTTCCACACTGCTCTTGAATTTAATGATGATGTATTGCAGAACATAGAGTCGATTTTTATTAAAAGAAATATTCCTCTAAACCATCTTACAAGAAAACAGGCTTTCGTGCCGGTTAATGCCACTGTAATACAAAACAAACAAGGTACAGCCCCAATACTTTGGTTCAATAAAGACAAAAAAGTTCTTATTTCTATGCCCGGAGTACCTTTTGAGATGATCGCAGCAATGAGTGATGATATTATTCCTCGTTTACAAGAACAATTTTACACAAAAGAGTACTTCAGACGAACATGTATAGTTGCAGGGATTACTGAGTCTGACCTGGCTACAAAACTTGCAGATTATGAAATTCAACTACCTGCAGGATTTAATCTTGCCTACTTGCCATCGCTGGGTTACATTCGATTGCGTTTGTCTGTATGGGGTCAAGATAAACATCCGGAGATGAAACAACAGGCACGTATACTTAAAAAAATACTGGGTGATAATTTTATTGGTAAAGGAGAGATGATGCCTGAAGAGCTACTTGGTGTAAAATTACGCAAAAAACGATTAACCGTTTCCACTGCCGAAAGTTGTACCGGTGGCTTTATTGCTCACAAGATAACTGCTGTTCCCGGTGCATCCGATTATTATGAAGGAAGCATTGTATCTTACGACAACCGTATTAAGGAAGAGTTGCTTAATGTTGATTCAGATATAATAAAATCAAAAGGCGTGGTTAGTCGCGACGTTGTAGAACAAATGGCCATAGATGTTGCCAAAAAGATGAACACCGGCTGCAGCATCGCAGTTTCGGGCATTATGGGTCCTGATGGAGGAACAAAAGATAAACCGGTTGGAACAGTATGGATAGCTACATTATGCAACGATGAAATTGTTTCGCAACAGTATAACGTGGGACGTAGTAGAAAGCAAAACATTGAAAGGACTGCCAACTTGGCAATCCTTCAACTTATTAGAATGTCTTGTAAAAAGAATAAAGATATTTAATCGATAATGTCAAATCCGCAATATGGGATTAGTGCCTTCGGGAGTTTGATTCCTTCGGGAGTTTGATTGTTCTCTAGTAATGCGGCCAATATTCGAGGCAGAGCCAGCGCACTACCATTAAGAGTATGGCAAAGTTGAGTCTTTCTGTGTTCGTCGCGATACCTACACTTTAGTCGGTTTGCCTGATAACTTTCGAAGTTTGAAACAGAGCTCACCTCAAGCCATCTTTTTTGGGCTGCCGAGAAAACTTCAAAGTCGAATGTGAGCGCCGAAGTAAATCCCATATCTCCACCACAAAGACGAAGAATACGCCATGGCAGTTCTAATTTCTCTACAAGGGTTTGTACATAATTAATCATTTCATCCAAGCGCTCGTAAGAGTTTTCAGGCTTTTCAATGCATACAATTTCAACTTTATCAAATTGATGGAGACGGTTTAAACCTCTTACATCTTTACCATATGATCCGGCTTCTCTGCGGAAACAGGCCGAGTAGGCACTGTTTTTTATTGGGAGATCCTTTTCGTCAATAATAACATCGCGATATAAATTTGTAACAGGAACCTCGGCTGTTGGAATTAAGTAAAGATCGTCAATACCAACATGATACATTTGTCCTTCTTTGTCGGGAAGTTGTCCTGTACCAAAACCTGAATCGCTATTAACTACATAAGGAGGCTGAACCTCTAAGAAACCTGCATCTCGTGCATTGTCAAGGAAGAAATTGATTAACGCTCTTTGCAAACGCGCTCCTTTTCCTTTATAAACAGGGAATCCGGCACCGGTTATCTTTACACCTAGTTCAAAATCAATTAGATCATATTTCTTTGCAAGATCCCAATGTGGTATGGCATCATTATACAAATTTGGCATTTTGCCACCAGTTCTTTCAACAAGGTTGTCTTCCGGTAATCTACCCTCGGGAACAGAGTGATGTGGTATATTTGGAATTGTTACCAGCAACTCTTCAATCTTTTGCTCAGCATCTTTAAGTGAGGCCTCAAGCTGCTTTGAAGATTCTTTAAAGGTTGCTACTTTATTTTTAGCTTCAATAGCTTTATCTTTTTTGCCCTCTTTTAAAAGAGTACCTATCGATTTTGATATTGAGTTAATTTCGGATAGTACAGAATCAAGCGAAGTCTGCGAATTTCTTCTAACTATATCTAGTTCGATAATGTTGTTGATGATCTCTTTGGCATCGAAATGTTTTACTGACAGACGATTTATAACCTCTTGGGGGTTTTCGTTTATTGTTTTGAGTGTAAGCATAAGATTGTGTACGTTTTCATTTTAATTAAGAAAACGATGAATTAAAATGATGTTTATTTTATTCTGCAAAGGTAATAAAAAAAACGTGCCACATAAGGAGGCAAATTCAAAATTACTTTCAATTATAATTGCAGGAAATTAGAACAACTGAAAGTGTAATGTTTCGCGCAATTCTTTCTTTTTTTGTTGTTGCAGACGATAACGACGTGCCACAAAATATGAAGCCCCTGCTACTACTGCCAATAGAACAATATCTTTTACTACATTATTTTTCATTTTATTATATTTTTATGTTTTATATATATTGATTGATGTCATTTTATATAAGATGCAAATATTTGAATTAAGTTGCATCAATTAACTTTATTTATCAAGGTATTCTATAATGATAATGTTTTTGGTCTCTTTCTTAACCTTAAAACGCTCATCAGATCGTTCGCCAACTACCCATACTACATCATTCCCCGAAAGCAAAACCCAAACATTCTCTTTGTCTATCAGACTTAATTTACGATCTGTAAAATAGTCGCTTAACTTCTTCCTTCCCTTCATTCCAAATGGTATAAACCAATCACCTTTTTTCCATTTGCGTAATTCGAGCGGAAATTTCAGATTGAGCGCATCAGCATAAAGGAAACAAGAATCTTTATTAATTTCGATGGGTTTACCTGCCTTTTTTATAATCAGTTTAATTGGATCAGAAATAACTTCTGAATCACTATTAATATAAAAAACTTCATCTTTATGTTCAATATTTTGATGAATATCAAGTATGAAAAAACCTCTATCCTTAATCAATCTATGGCTATTAGAATGAAATATTTTGCCCGGTGACGAGTTGACACTCATAAAAACATCATCAATGGTTGACGGACTAAATCCTAATGGTGAAAGGATTTCAAACAATACTGATTGTGGCGAAACTTCACCCTTTAACAATGAGATATCAATTTTGTTATTGCTGAGAACTTTTTTAATAGATTCTTCTATTGATTTTGTGTATATTTTTTCTGTTTCGAACAAATTCTTTGAAGTTCTATGGATTGACTCTTTTACTGCCGGATTAATTTTCTCAAGCAAAGGGATTATATTGATTCTAAATGAATTTCTGATATAAATGTCTTCATGATTAGTGCTGTCGGTGACATATGGCAATTTATTTTCATTAACATAATCTTCAACATCAGATCGTGTTAAACAAAGCAGTGGTCTAACTATATTGTTGTTTTTTGCTGAAATACCGGTAAGTCCCTTTATGCCTGTTCCCCTGATAAGATTAAGCAAAACGGTTTCAATAGAATCATCTTTGTGATGTGCAACTGCAATTGCATCTGCATTATATTGTTTGCAAACTTTATCAAACCATTCATATCTTAGATCACGGGCAGCCATTTCAATTGAAATTTTATTATCTGCTGCATATTTTATAGTGTCAAAATCAATAGAGGTGAAACTAACTTTCTTTTTATTGCACCAATCTTTTACAAAATAGGTGTCTCGATTTGACTCTTCACCTCTCAAATGAAAATTACAATGAGCTGCTATACAGTGGTATCCAAGATTTAAAAGTATATCCATTAAAACCATTGAGTCCATACCTCCACTCAGACCAACAACTATTTTAGAATCCTTGGCAAATAGTTTTTCTTTGATAATAAAATGTTGTACTCTATCTCTCATATTTTGCGAAAATCAATCTTGAAAACAAATGTACAAAATTATTAAAAGAGTTGATCGGCCTCTATTAATAAATCTTTCATTTAAAAAGAGAGAAAAATCGTAATAAAACTGTATTTTTGTGTTTGTATTTGATTTATAAGTTTTAACAAAAAGATGATAGAAAAGATAGATGCACTTCTATTAGAGATAGAGCAACTTACTGCATCCAGTAATGATGAGTTGGAGGCAATACGACTTAAGTACCTAAGTAAAAAGGGGATTATACCTTCTTTGATGGATGATTTTAGAAATATACCTCCGGAACAGAAGCGTGAAGTTGGAGTAAGAATAAATGATTTAAAACAGAAAGCAACAGAAAAGATGCAGCTCCTTAAGGAGCAGTTTGCAAATATTGATTCCGGATTGGGTAATATAGATTTAACCCGTTCGGCATATCCAATTTCTTTAGGTAATCGTCATCCAATCTCTATTGTAAAAGAGGAGATTAATGATATATTTAAACGTCTGGGATTTTCTATAGCAGATGGTCCGGAGGTTGAAGATGATTGGCATGTGTTTTCGTCTTTGAATTTTGCCGATGATCATCCCGCAAGAGATATGCAGGATACATTTTTCATTCAAAATGATCCGCAAATTGTATTACGTACTCACACATCATCTGTTCAAACTCGTGTTATGGAACAGAGTCAGCCACCTATTCGTATAATATGTCCGGGTCGCGTTTATAGAAATGAAGCAATCTCGTACAGAGCTCATTGCTTTTTTCATCAGGTAGAGGCTTTGTATATTGATCGTGATGTTTCGTTTGCCGATCTAAAGCAGGCATTGCTGTTCTTCGCAAGGGAAATGTTTGGCGAGAATACTAAGATCCGACTAAGGCCATCTTATTTTCCATTTACCGAACCTAGTGCAGAGATGGATATCTCTTGTAATATTTGTGAGGGTAAAGGTTGCCCATTTTGCAAACATACAGGTTGGGTTGAGATTCTGGGATGTGGTATGGTTGATCCTAATGTATTGGAAAATTGTGGTATAGACAGTAATCTATATTCCGGCTATGCTCTTGGAATGGGTATAGAACGAATAACAAACCTGAAGTATCAGGTAAAAGATCTTAGACTGTTTTCCGAAAACGACATACGTTTTCTGGAGCAATTTCAATCGGCTCACTAATATAGATAAAGACTAAATCGATATGTTTTGTGGTTTAGATTGTTAAGATATAAATTAAAGTAAAGAAAAATTTGATATGAAGAGATTAAAACATTTTATCCTCCCATTATTGCTTCTCATTTCTTCCTGTGTTTCTGCTCAGAAAACTGTAAGAGTTAATGCAATTAAGGCAAATAATTATGGAGTAGTTTATTCTCTCCCAAAAACATCTTTTGAGATTACTTTACTTGTAAAGAAATCAACTTATCAAAGGGGTGATTTTTATCCTTATGCACAACGCTTTCTTGCCGTAAACAATCCGATTACTGAGAGCAAGGTGGTTTATAGTTTAGAAAATATTGATGTAGATAATATAGGGATACCTGATAAGAGCAACTCTTTTATGGTAGAGTTTCGTTCCAAATCGATTGAGTCTTTTGTAGCCCTAAAGGAAGATGGTTTGATTGTTGCCATAAATGCTGAACCGGAGATTGAGATTAAGGATGAGATAAAAATTCCTGAAGGTGTTAAATCCTTCGACAATCCACGAAGATATTTATCTCAAGAGACACTGTTGGCGGGATCAACAGCCAGACAGGCAGAGCTTGTTGCACGACAGATATTTGATCTGAGAAGAAATAGGAGCGATATACTTTCGGGTGAAGCAGAGAGTATGCCTCCCGACGGTAATGCCTATAATGTTGTTATGGAGGAGATTAATAGACAAGAAAAAGCGCTGACTGAACTTTTTGCAGGTAGTATGGAAATTGAATATTTTACTGTAACTTATAATATTATTCCTGATAATACAGATATTGACAGACAAGTGATTGCAAGATTTTCAGAAAAACTTGGTCCCGTTGATCCGGATAATCTAGCAGGGAGTCCAATTTATCTTTCGCTGACAAACAGAACACCAAAGGTTGAATTGCAACTTTCGGAGCGTGACAGAATAAAATTAGAAGATAAATTAAAAGAAGGTGTTGTTTATAATATTCCCGGAAAAGCAGATTTAAACATTGAGTTTAATAACAAAACCTTAAAGAATATTGAAGTGGATGTGGTACAATATGGTACACAAGATGTGTTGGTTAAGAGGATGTTTGAAAATAATAAACAACCTGTAAAAGTATTTTTTTATCCGGAATTGGGGGCTATTAAGCAAATCATTCAATAGACAATTAATATTACATTAATAAGCATAATATTATGAAGATCAAAGCATTTTTATTTTCTACTTTACTTACTCTTATTTTTGCAAGTGTGATCTCCTCATGCGAAGGCAGAAAGGGTGGTAAATCTACCGGAATCGAATATGATAGTATTGTAGTTAACCGGCATATTCCTTTGTTGCTTGATAATGATACTACTTTGCCATATTCAGATGTAAATATTTCATTTACTTACCCCGTTAAATTTAGGGATACCGAGAGTCTTAATCGTTTACAGCAAATTTTTAAAGGTACATTCTTCGGTAGTATGGAGTATGATTCTATGTCGACTCAAGACGCAATGAATAAGTATATTGATAACTATACCGAAAGATACCAGTCTATTTCTAATATGTATTACGAGGAAATGGCGAAATTAGATGGCAAAACACCTAATTGGTATTGGTATTATATGAATACAAGTAATAAGATTCTGTTTCAAAACGATTCACTGTTAAGTTATGCAGTAGAATACAGCGATTACGAAGGGGGCGCACATGGTTCTTATCAAATAATATATACTAATATTGATCTAAACGACCTTGTTACTTTATCAGAAGAGGATATTTTTGTACCGGGTTATTATAAACCATTAACAGAGAGGATTCTTCAAAATCTTATGAAAGATAATAATGTTGAAGAACCTGACTCTCTGCTTATGAAGGGGTTTTTTACAATTGAAGATATAGTTCCAAATGACAACTTCTGGTTGGATGATAAAGGAATAAATTATTCCTACAATCAGTATGAGATTGCACCTTATTCAATGGGGGTTATAAATGTATTTATACCTTACTCAGAGTTAACTGATATATTATTGCCTGATAGGATTATTCCTTTTTAAACTCAAGGTACAGAACAATATCAACATTTAAACCAATCCCAAGTCCTTCGGGATCTCCCGATACGTTGTAATCTAGTCGGTTTATTGTGTTTTTAGCAATAAAACCAACTACTTCAGTTCCGCCCTGACCAGTAACAGATCCACCATATTTGACATCAAAGGTCACATCGTTTGTTTTATCTTTTATCTGAAGCTTACCGTTCAAAAGATATTTGTCTTCAGATATTTTTTCTATTGAAGTGCTTTCGAATGACATAGATGGATATTTTTCAACCTCAAAAAAATCGGGACTTCTAAGATGATCATCACGCATTGTTACACTTGTGTTAACACTTGACATATCAATGTTAAAAAACACTCTGGTGTTTTCTAAATCATTTGGACTTCCAATAATTCCTCCATCAAATTTTTCAAATTTTCCACTCACAAAAGTTATTCCCATATGCTTAACTTTAAAGTTGACAGATGTATGTGCAGGGTCAACTTTATAAATGGATTGTGCAAAAATTCCTGAAGCACTTAATAGAATTGCAATAAATAATATCGATATCTTCTTCATATATATTTGTTTAATTATTATTATTGACATTTTACTTTTAACATTCAATTATATACTATTGTTCAGCAGCTAATAATTTATGAAAGATTATTTAGGAAAAAGCAGTATCTTTGTAAAAACAATAACGAATAGTTTGTTGTTGTGGTTATTGAAACTTATACAATGCAGACGTTTTATGTTTTGACAAACAAATTCTTTTGCTTCATTTTAGACAGACGTTTTTGCTTTTTATTGTATAGTGTATAAATTGTAATATTAGAAGATTATGCAAGAATTAGATCAAGACCAAATATTAACTGATTTAACTACGCAAGATTATAAATATGGTTTTACAACTGATGTTGAAACATACGTAATCGAAAAGGGGTTGAATGAGGATGTTATCAGACATATATCAGAACAGAAAGAAGAACCGGAATGGCTTCTTGAATTCCGACTTAAAGCTTATCGTCATTGGTTGACAATGAAGATGCCGGATTGGCCGCATCTTAAGATTCCTGAAATTGATTATCAGGAAATTATATATTATGCAGATCCAACTAAAAGGAAGAAACTCGAGAGTCTTGATGAGGTTGACCCTGAACTGATAAAAACATTTGATAAATTAGGAATTCCGCTCGAAGAGCAGAAAATGCTAACAGGTGTTGCTGTTGATGCTGTGATGGATAGTGTATCAATTAAGACTACTTTTAAAGAGGTGCTTGCAGAAAAGGGTATTATTTTCAGCTCTTTTAGTGAGGCTGTTAAGCATCATCCGGATCTGGTTAAAAAGTATCTTGGTACTGTAGTGCCTTATAAAGATAACTATTTTGCAGCACTCAATACTGCTGTTTTTAGCGATGGTTCGTTTGTTTATATACCAAAGGGTGTACGTTGTCCTATGGAATTATCAACTTATTTTCGTATAAACACTGCCAATACCGGTCAGTTTGAACGAACACTTATTGTTGCTGACGACAACTCGTATGTGAGCTACCTTGAAGGTTGTACTGCTCCCATGAGGGATGAAAATCAACTTCATGCTGCAATTGTTGAAATTATTGCCTTGGATAACGCTGAGGTTAAATATTCAACGGTTCAAAACTGGTATCCGGGTGACAAAAATGGTAAGGGTGGTGTCTATAACTTTGTTACAAAAAGAGGAATCTGTAAGGGTGTAAATTCAAAGATTTCATGGACACAGGTAGAAACAGGTTCGGCCATTACATGGAAATATCCTTCATGTATTCTTGCCGGTGATAACTCGGTAGGTGAATTTTATTCAGTAGCTGTTACAAATAATTTTCAGCAAGCTGATACTGGAACAAAGATGATTCATATTGGTAAAAATACCCGTAGTAGAATTGTTTCTAAGGGAATTTCGGCAGGAAGTAGTCAGAATAGTTATCGTGGACTGGTTAAAGTGACAAAAAATGCAGAGAATGCCAGAAATCACTCACAATGCGATAGTATTTTGCTTACAGATCATTGCGGTGCTCATACATTCCCTTATACAGATATTCAGCACCCATCAGCAGTATTGGAGCATGAGGCTACGACTTCAAAAATTAGTGAAGATCAGATTTTCTATTGCAATCAGCGAGGTTTAGGCGAAGAAGAGGCAATTGGACTTATTGTTAATGGTTATGTGAAAGAGGTTGTTAATAAATTGCCAATGGAGTTTGCCGTTGAAGCTCAAAAGCTGTTGCAAATCTCTTTGGAAGGTAGCGTTGGATAGCATAGACCCATAAATTGGAATTACCAGTTTATGGGTTTTTTTCCATGTAGCTGTAAGTATTCGTTTGTTTTACTGAAATGTTTATTCCCAAAAAATCCTCTATATGCAGATAGAGGTGAAGGGTGTGATGATTTTAATACCAGGTGTTTTTTTCTATTAATTGTAGCTCCTTTTCTTTGAGCATATGCTCCCCAAAGAATAAATACAGTGTTATTGCTATTATCAGATAGTTTTTTTATAACGGCGTCTGTAAATGTTTCCCATCCCTTTCCTTGATGGGATCCGGCATTATGTGCTCTTACAGTTAATGTGGCATTCAGAAGCATTACTCCTTGTTCTGCCCATCGTTGGAGATTACCTGAAACCGGTGTTGCTATACCCAAATCATTTTGTATCTCTCTATAAATATTTACAAGTGATGGAGGGATTTGCACACCGTCGTTAACTGAAAAGCATAAGCCATGTGCCTGGTTAGGTTTGTGGTAAGGGTCTTGTCCAACAATCACTACTTTTACTTTATCAAAAGGGCATGAGTCAAAAGAGTTGAATATTAGTTTTGCAGGTGGATAAACTGTTTTAGTTTCATACTCCATTTTTACAAAATCTGTCAACTTTTTAAAATATGGTTTACTAAATTCATCTTTAAGCTGGTATCTCCAGCTCTCTTCAATTTTAACGTTCATTGTCAGTTGTTTTGGTATTAGTAATTGAATAGAAATATAAAATAATTTATTAGAATTGAACAAGTATTTAAATTAAATGAACTCCATGTTTTAGTGCCTCTTCTTTCATTTCTGCCGGCCAGATACTCGACTGAATCTCTCCAATATGTGCTTTGCGAAGGTAGTACATGCATAATCGCGATTGGCCAATTCCTCCTCCTATAGATAAAGGCAACTCATTGTTCATTAATTTTTTATGGAAAAATAATGAGAGTCGATCCATCTGGTTTACAGCTCGTAGCTGCCTTTCTAGCGTTTCTCCATCTACACGTATCCCCATGGAAGAGATTTCAACTGCTTGTTTTAAAACAGGATTCCATAATAACAGATCACCATTTAATCCGAGATATCCTTTTTCATTTGTAGTACTCCAGTCGTCATAGTCAGGTGCTCGACCATCATGAGGCTCACCATTAGATAGTGGGGCTCCAATTCCAATAATAAATACTGCACCATATTCCTTCGATATTGCATCTTCACGTTCCTTTACGCTCAAATGAGGATATTTTTGAAGTAACTCTTCGGCATGAATAAATGTAATCTCTGAAGGTAATTCAGGCTCAATGACCGGAAAGAGTTCATATACAAGATATTCTGTCCTTAACATCGCCGCATAAATTCGTCTAACAACCTGCTTGAGATAAGTGGTTGATCTTTGTTTCTCACTTATTACCAATTCCCAGTCCCACTGATCAACATAAAGCGAATGGATATTATCAAGCTCTTCGTCTGCACGAATTGCATTCATATCGGTATATATCCCAAAACCTGATTCAATTTTATATTCAGCTAAAGTCAACCGTTTCCATTTAGCCAGAGAATGTACAATTTCGGCATTTGTTTCCTGCATATCTTTTATTGGAAAGCGAACCGCACGCTCTATCCCATTAAGATCATCATTTATTCCTGTGCCACTTTCAACAAATAACGGAGCAGTTACACGACGTAGTCGCAACTCTGATGATAGATTTATTTGAAAAAAATCTTTTATATTCTTGATCCCAAGTTCAGTTTGTTTCAGATTTAAAAGTGGTTTGTAATTGTCAGGAATAAGTAGGCTGGGCATATTTTGGACTTTTATTATATTTGGTTTTTTAAGTTGCAAATATACTCATATATTTTCTTTATGTCAAACAATACCGCCGCATATAGTGCAAAAAGATAGAATAAAGCCTGTATTAACATCAATATTATTAATTTTATGTTAATGCATTTGACCTATTAAATCTTTTATCGACTCAATATTATGCCTGTTTAAGTATTCATTTATACCATCAAGAATCTTAACTGTGATAGTTGGATCAATAAAATTATATGTACCCACTTGAATCGCAGTGGAGCCTGCCAAAATAAACTCAATTGCATCTTCCCAGTTACTAATACCTCCCATACCAACAATTGGTACTTTTACAGCCTTAAAAACTTCCCAAACCATTCTAACAGCAATTGGTTTTATACATGGCCCGGACAAGCCACCTGTTATAGTTGATAATTTTGGTTTTCTTTTCTCAATATCAATAGCCATACCCATAAATGTGTTAACAAGTGAAACTGAGTCGGCACCCGCATACTCAGCTGCTCGTGCAATTTCAGTTATATCAGTTACATTTGGAGATAATTTAACAATCAATGTTTTGGAAAAAACATCTCGTACTGCTTTTGTTACTCTTTCTGCAGATTGGGCTGAAATTCCAAACGACATACCTCCTTCTTTAACATTTGGACAGGAAATATTAAGCTCTATTGATGGTATTTTATCCAGATCAGAGAGTTTTTCGGCACATTTTATATAGTCTTCAATAGTAGATCCTGAAACATTTACAATAATATGTGTGTCATATTCACTTATTACAGGATATAACTTTTCAATAAAATAATCAACACCTTTGTTTTGCAGACCTACTGAATTGAGCATACCTGAAGGCGTTTCAGCCATTCTGGGATATTCATTTCCTTGTCTTGGCTCCAATGTTGTTCCTTTAACACAAATGCCTCCCAGCTTTCCTAAATCAATAAATTCACTATATTCAGTTCCATATCCAAATGTTCCGGAAGCTGTCATTACCGGGTTCTTCAGTTTCAAATCTCCTATTTCAACTTCTAATCTAGCCATTTCAGTACATTTATATTGAATACAGGTCCTTCTGTACATGTGTTTACATTTCCGGCGGTTGTCTTCTCTGTGCAACATAAGCATGCACCAAAACCGCACGCCATAAGGTTTTCGAGCGAAACCTCACACTCAATTCCGTTTCCTTTTGCATATCTTGCAACTGCAATCATCATAGGTTTTGGCCCACAAGAATATATAAAATCATATTTATTGGATTGTAAAACAGAATGGTCGGTTACAAACCCTTTCTCACCAAATGTCCCATCTTCTGTTGTGCAATATAAGTTGCCATAACGCTCAAATTCACTACGTTGTAATATATCAGATTCAGAACGTCCTCCAAGAAGAAAATCAGGAGTAAATTGTTTTTCTTGCAGTTTTTTTCCAAGATAAAGTAGTGGTGCTGTTCCAACACCGCCCCCTATAAGAAGAAATTTACCTGTATTATTGGGGATTGTAAATGTATTGCCTAGTGGGAAAATAAGGTTTATTGTATCGTTGACAGAAAGATCGCAAATTTTATTTGTCCCTTTGCCAACTCTCTGTATTAGAAGCCATATTTCATTCTTTCTCTTATCAACAAAGTTAATGGATATGGGTCTTCGTAAAAAAACATCAGGTGAGTTATCAATCAGAATCTGAACAAACTGACCGGGATGCATTTCGGGCAGAACTCCATTATTTATAGGAGTAACCTTTATTAGATGGTTTCTGCTGTTTAATATTTCGTTTGAGCTAACTTTAAAATCGAGTACCTTCATATTAAAATCAAATTACATTGATGAATACAAAAGTACATCAATTTTTTATTTATCGGGAATTATCCAAAGATAAACAGTCTTCTCATCTACAGTAATCTGATTATCCGGCTCCCAATCGCCCATACTAAAAGCATGAGATACAACACGACTACCGGGATTCATCTCGGCCAATATCTTAGGTTTAATTTTTAAGTTTACTTCCGGCAGAAGATATAGTGTAAGCACATCAGCTTTACTGAAATCGAAATTAAAAAGATCTCCTTCTACAAAAGTTACTTTGTCTTCAACTTTTGCTTTGCGGGCATTTTCATTAGCTTCCTCAATTCTCAGTGGGTTAAGGTCGACTCCAATACCCTTTGCACCATATTTCTTGGCAGCAGTGATAATTATCCTGCCATCTCCACATCCCAAGTCATATACTATATCTCCGGCTTTGACTTCTGCAAGCTTGAGCATCTCCTCAACAACGATTTGTGGCGTTGGCACATAAGGTACATCTAATTCCATATATTGTGCTTTTGATATGGAGGTTCCAAATAGCATGAAAAATATAATTAGAGAATAAATTGATTTCATAATTGTAGTTTTAAATGATTTTATACTCCCGATAACTTAATCTTTCCTTTTATTGCTTATTAACTGCATGTTTATAAACAACTTGCTTTATAAACATCAAATCACTTTATTATGTTCGATAAAATTACAGTTATTAAAGAGTGGGTTTTGCAGTTCTTCTATCGAAAATTATGGCTATAAACCATCCTATGAATAGGACACCAACACTAACTAAGGAGCCTACACCTGTGTATGTCAAGCTTGAATATAGCATATAAGCACAAAATGCAACAAATATTAGTGGAGTTATAGGGTAAAAAGGAACTTTAAATGGTCTCTTAACATCCGGTTCTTTTTTTCTCAGCACAAAAAGACTGATACCTGTAAGCAACAGAAAAAACCAGAATACGGGTGCAGTAAAATCAACCATCGATTCAAAACCATTTCTGGTAAAGGCGCCAAAGATTATCAATGCTATTGAGATGGCTCCCTGTAGAATAAGAGAGTTCACTGGTGTTGATTTTCCACCATCCCATTTACCCATAAAAGATAGAGGTTTAAAATCTTTTCCAAATGCATAATTAGATCTAGCACCGGTAAATATAGTTGTGTTAAGTGACGTAAGTGCAGATAGGACAACAAGTGTGCCTATCAATATTACACCTCTTTCACCAAGTGTGTGTAGCATCATATCAACTCCAACTGCTTCGGAAGAGGCTATTCCTGAGAGTCCCAGCACTTTCAGAAATGATAGATTGATTAGCACGTAAATAACTGTAATTATTACAATGCTTACAATGAGGACTAATGCCATTTTTTTGCTTCCACCTCTCATTTCAGATGATATATAAGCTGCTTCATTCCATCCGCCAAATGTTAGTAGAACAAAGATTAGCGCAAGACTTATTGATCCTTTTGTGGATAATGATAGTAATGTGCTTTTGGAAGATATAGTACTATCAGTAGATAATATACTTTCGGAAGAAGATTTGTTCACAACAGGTAACGTACTTTCCGATACAATCTCAATATTAGATGCAAACGCTGATGAGGTGTCAATTACGGAATTTGTGCCTAAAATAAATCCAACTACAATAACAATCAATATGCCGGCAAACTGAAGTGATGTTAAGAGCTTTTGAACTCCAGTGCCAAATTGAATCCCTAGAATATTTATAAGTGTCAGTATTACTACTAATGCAGCTGAATAGTATGTTGATGAAAAATTACCTAATGAAAGTATTTCGGTAAGATAGTCTCCGGCAATATAGGCAAGTAATGCAATTGATCCGGTTTGAGTTATGGTGATTCGTGACCATGCAAAGAGGAAAGATGTCTTTTTACCGAATGCTAACTTCAAGAAGTGATAATCTCCACCGGCGTTTGGAAAAGTAGAGCTTAGCTCTGAGTAGCTTAAAGCACCCACGAGGGAGATTAAACCTCCCAATGCCCAGATAGACAAAAACCATATCTCATTTGGGGAGTTAGAAGCTACTACTGAAGGTGTTCTGAAAATGCCTGCTCCAACAACTATTCCAATTATTAGTACGACGGCATCAATAATTCTTAATTTAGGTTTTGGAGTTGAAATGGGTTCTTTATCGGGCATATTCATTATTGTTTTAATGTCCGTTTATTTGGAGAAGAACCAAAGTTATAAAAAAATATTATTTATTGTGGATTGAATTTCTGAAAGGTGTTGTCGTTGAAATAAATAATTATTTGAGTAATTTTCTTATCAGGCATTTTTTCATGCTCAAAATGCTTATTACCTGATACTTGCTTATCATAATTGAGTTGGTTAACATCAAATTCCTGAGCTTTTTCATATTTCCCCAATCCTTCGTCAGGTAATATCGTTGGTTGGTGGAATAAATCAGGTTCTTTAGGAATCGATTCGTCATCTATACCTTCTTTATAGATTTTACCATTTCCATTTATTAACCATTCAGGGTTTATATAATTCATCTCGTTTAGAATCTTTGATACAACGTCAAGGCTTGGGTTGTTTCTTCCATTTAATATATGAGAGATTACTGCCCGGTTAATATCCAATCTGTCCGCAAACTTGGCTGGAGTAAGATTCTCTTTTTCCATGATTAGCTTAATTCTATCTTTCATATATAATTTGTTTTGAATTATGTAACAAATATAGCGATACAAATGTATGAATTATTATTTACAAATGGAAGTGAATAGGAGTTATAAATGTTATTTACATTTGGCTACCCTTAATGTACAACTGTATACAATTAAAAGTCACAAATGGAACTCTCTCCAATATTCAATTAAAGTATATATTAGTATAAACCATGTAACTAGATGATATTAAGTAGATAAGTAATTTAAACAACCAGGTTTTTAACAGTTAAATTGAGATTGATTCAACCTAAACTATAAAATATAAATTAAAGATAAATAAATATCAGATATTAATCTAATTCATAGGATATTATGATTATAATTATTCCTGTTTATAGTAATGTTAAAATGAAAAATTAACCAAAGTAATCAGTGTTTCCATTGTTTAACTTTCCACACAACACAAATGTAATACAGCAGGATTAGATACATTTGTTCATGTACTATTGGTGTGATCATTGGTGTTACAAATGTAAATGGAGAGCTTCTGATAGAAATGTAACAGAAGTAGATTAATATATTAAAAAGAATATACTTTATATATACACATGTAAAATTGAAGAGACTATATTAAATTGAATGATTGTATTAAATAGATATGAAGCATAAAAAATTAATTGAACAGAAATAGCATATTTGCTGTTTAAATGTGGTCGACTTAGTTTTATGAGCTTCTGGCAGAGTTAATTTTTGAGCTTTATTATTCTTGTCGGCTAAACTTAATAAAATAATCATTCTAATAAATTAAATAGATATGAAGTGTATTATTAAAATCTGGTTACCCCTATTATTTGTAGTATTTGCAATTAATTTTACAGGGCTAAACGGCCAAAACAAACAAACAGAATTAGCAAAAACAAAAAATGATATATTGATTAATATGCAAGAAACAAAAACTTTACATGATTTTAAAGTAAAAGATATTGATGGTAATGATTTTGATTTATCGTCATTAAAAGGTAAAAAAGTATTAGTGGTAAATGTTGCTTCCAAATGCGGATTAACTCCTCAATACGAAGATCTACAGTCCTTATATGAGAATTATAAGGATAAAAACTTTGTTGTTATAGGATTTCCTGCAAACAATTTTATGGGTCAAGAACCCGGAACAAATGAAGAGATTAAAGAGTTTTGCAGCATTAATTACGATGTTACATTCCCTATGATGGATAAAATAAGTGTAAAAGGAAAAGATCAGGCCCCACTCTATAAATGGCTAACCAATAAATCAGAGAATGGTAAAATAGATCAAACTGTTACCTGGAACTTCCAGAAATTTATGGTTGATGAAGAGGGTCATGTAGTTGATGTTGTTATGCCCAAAGAGAGCCCTATGAGTGAAAAGATAATTAATTGGATTAATGAAGAATAAAGATAATATATAATGCTATAATATTCATGATATTATATTTTGTTTTGAATGAATAATTCTTTGTTTTATTCCATTTAATGCATAATTTTATATACAAGCTCTTTGAGCAAATCTCCTTGTGTGGCAGATACATTGTCGACACCTTTTGAGCGAGAGTCAACAATTCTGAGTTCAGATATTATATTCATCACATTTATTGCATTGTAATTACGCAATCCCTCCATATAGTCTTGTGCAATAAATGAAGATCTTATATTTAGTGCATTCATAACAGAGTATTGATCTTTATTCTGCAACCAAAAGCATTCAAGAAGGTTGCTGAAATAGTTAAAAAGCACAGCAACAGTTCCCATTATTGGATTATCCTTGCTATTGTTACCAAAATATTCAACAATTCTGCTTGCTGCTTTAATATCTTTTTTTGATATTGCTTTAACTAATTCGAAGTTATTAAACTCTTTACTGACCCCCACATTTTTTTCGATCATATCGGCAGAAATACGTCGTATAGCAGGTGGATCAGGCAATGATACTTCCAATTTTTGAAGCTGAGGAATTAGTTTGCTTATATCATTTCCTACAAAATCGGACAACATTTGAGCAGCTTTTGAATCGACACCAATTCCTCTATTCTTTAGATAGGACATTATAAATCCCGGTATTTGGTTGTCATAGAGTTTTTTGGATTCGAATATAATCCCATTCTGACTGATTCTCTTAACAACTGCTTTTCGTTTGTCAACATTACCATGCTTGTAACTTAGAACAAGTATAGTTGAAGACATTGGGTTCTTGGCATATATTTCAAGTAACTCAAACTTATCAAGATTCTGTGCTTCTTTTACTATAATCAACTGATAGTCTGCCATCATCGGAAATCTACGTGCTGCAGATATAATACTGTTTACATCAGAGTCAACACCATAGAAGGTGAGTAAATTAAAATCTTTCTCAGTCTCTGTTAATACTGTTTCTGACAAAAGCATGGTAAGCTCATCTATAAAGTAGGATTCTTCTCCCATTAAAAGATAAATTGGCTTAAATTTTCTGTTTACAATGTCAGCTTTTAGTGTATCGAAATTTGAATTTGATGATTTTACAGCCATATGGTTACCAATCGAATCTTAAATGTTTGATAGTAGAACTTTTGTTAATAATTGATGAGAGTGACTTAATACCTATTTTTACATGCTCCTCTACAAACTTCTCTGTAACCAGTTTATCACTCTCCTCAGTTTTTACGCCACTTGAAATAAGTGGCTGATCAGAAACAAGTAAAAGTGCTCCTGTTGAAATATGATTAGCAAATCCGCATGTAAAAAGAGTGGCGGTCTCCATATCAACAGCCATTACACGAATTTGTCTGAGATAGCTTTTAAATTCATCGTCATACTCCCAAACCCGTCTGTTGGTTGTATAAACTGTTCCAGTCCAATAATCTCTTCCAAAATCACGTATATTTGATGAAATAGCCCTAAGAAGATTGAAGGCCGGAAGTGAAGGTACTTCGGGTGGGAAATAGTCATTAGATGTACCCTCGCCTCTTATTCCTGCAATTGGAAGAATATAGTCGCCCAACTCACTTGAAGCCTTTAAACCGCCGCATTTACCCAAAAATAGCACAGCTGTGGGAGATACAGCACTCAGTAAGTCCATAACTGTTGCTGCATTTGCGCTTCCCATACCAAAGTTTATGATTGTAATGCCATTAGATGATGCATTTGGCATATTGGCATCAATGCCAACAATAGGTACATCAAAATGATTTGCGAAGATTTCTACATACTTCTGAAAATTAGTTAGAAGTATATACTTTGTAAACTCTGATAAAGGCCTTTTTGTATATCTAGGAAGCCAGTTCTCTACTATTTCCTGTTTGGTTCTCATAAAAAAACTATATTTTTGTTCCAAGTAAACCTCACTCAGTAAACAAAGATACAATATGTACTCATTAAATTTGCCTTCTTACGACGTAAAAATCCGAAAAAACGATTTCGGATTAGAAATTTTCGACCAATTACGTCGTAAATATGTAGCACTTACTCCCGAAGAGTGGGTTAGGCAACATTTTGTTAATTACCTTATCACTGATAAAAACTATCCTATTTCTCTTATGCAAAATGAAGCAGGAATCAAGATGAATTCACTTTTCCGCAGATGTGATACAGTAGTATATAACAGATATTTAGATCCAATTATGATTATCGAGTATAAAGAATCAAATGTACAGATCAATCAAGATGTATTTGATCAGATAGTTCGTTATAATAATGTACTTAAAGTTGGATACATAGTAGTATCAAATGGACTTTCACATTATTGCTGTAAAATTGATTACAAAAATCAATCTTATAACTTTCTTTCCGAAATTCCAAATTATAACAATTTAATTAGAATTTGATTTAGTTAATTCACACGCATATTAGGTTAGTCTAATATTATCATAATGCTATTAGCTTAACTATCTTCATAATATTAGGCTAAATCTAAATTAAAACCTATCCTGTTCTAAGCTAGATTGAACTTGTAACTTAATAACTCTCGTCAATCGAAGGAAAATCAGACGATTTAACGTCTTCAATATACTTTTTAACAGCTTCTGCCATAATATCATGTAGATTAGCATAACGACGAAGGAATTTGGGCGAAAAGCCCTTATTAAGTCCAAGCATATCATGCATAACCAAGACCTGACCGTCTACATGCGGACCAGCTCCTATTCCAATTGTTGGAATCAATACTTCGTCTGTAACTCTTTTTGCTAATTCGGCTGGAATTTTTTCAAGTACTACTGAGCAACAGCCGGCCTCCTCAAGCAGTTTTGCATCACTTATTAGTTTATCGGCTTCACTTTTATCTTTAGCTCGCAATGCATATGATCCATATCTATTTATTGATTGTGGCATTAGTCCAAGATGACCCATAATCGGTATTCCGGCAGCTAAAATTGCCTTTACAGACTCAATAATTTCTTCACCACCTTCAAGTTTTAGGCAGTCGGCCTCAGTCTCTCTCATAATCTTTACTGCATTTATAACAGCTTTTGAAGGACTTGCATGGTAGCTTCCAAATGGCATATCTATTACAACCATAGCTTTTTCTACTCCATTCATGACAGACTTACCATGATATATCATCTGATCTACAGTCATAGGTAAAGTTGTTCTATTTCCAACCATGACATTTGAGGCAGAATCACCAACCAAAATAATGTCCATACCCGCTTTATCAATAATTGAAGCCATTGAGTAATCATAAGCGGTTAGCATTGATATTTTTTCACCAGCCTGCTTCATTTCAAGCAGTTTGCTTGTTGTTACTTTTTTTCTGTCTGTTAATAGATAACCTTTTTGTTGAGACATTTGAAGTGTATTTATATATGTAATTTAATAAATGTAGTGTACAAAGTTAGTCTATTTTGGTAGAAAAAGCCAAAAATAAAGCCGGGAACTAATGCCCGGCTTTAAAAATGATGATAGAAAAATTATTAAAATTTATAACCTAAAGTTACAAGACCTCTAAAAGAACTGTTATCTAAAATAAACGGATTTGCGTCTATAACCAGTTCCTCTCTATTAGCTGTGTAAACATTAGGGAAAGGATAAAATTCATCTTTTTGAATTTTATAAACCACTGCCAAATCAATGAAAAAGTTTTGGTTAAATCGGTAACCAAATCCTCCTGTATAGTAGTTAGCATCACCTTCCATTCTGTATACCGTATTTGAATTAGGTATAAAAGCGTCTCCGCTCTCCTTGAATTCAGTCTCATAAGGGTTTTCCATCCATGCGTAACCTAAGCGACCATAAAACATTGGAGTAAACCTATATTCAGCACCAATTTTAATAGTAGAAGAATTTTTAAAATCCGTAGATATATACTCATTATCAATCGCATACCAGTCAGATGCATCCATAGAATTTGAAGGTGTCATCAACTTCATTGTACTGTAATCTACAAACTCATAATCAATACTGCCAATAAATCTACCACCCAATACTGTAGCGGCACTGGCAACAATCTTACCTGGTGTTCTTAAATCATACTCATTAGAGAAACGTCGCGAATAAGTTGTTCCTGGTTCATAATTGGGATCAGTAACATAAGCGCCCATATCGTTTTCCATCTCAGCATCAAACGTCTCTGATAAGGCATAGTAGGTAGGAGTATGATAAGATAGGCCTAAACGTAACTCATTAACTGGTCGGTAAATAGCGCCAAATTTACCACTCACCCCTGCTCCACTAGTTGTAAGCCAGTTTGTTAATCGATATTCACCATTGCTATAATCTTCCCAATAATCTGATGTCAAACTATACGATATACTTTTGATTGATAGAGAAACACCCAAACTAAGTACATTATTAACTGTTGTACCTACTGTAAAATCATAATTATCGA
>JBFLFV010000012.1:0-83201 GCA_041859795.1 Fermentimonas sp. | reverse complement strand
ATGATCAAAAAGGTGGTGTTATTTTATTTTTAGTGAAAATAGGGGTGAACTTTAAAAATTTCTCTTCAGTTAATAACTACAATCAGAAAATAGCAGCTTGAAAAATTAAAAAAGGAGCTGCCCTTTTGGAACAGCTCCTTTTATTAATTATCTAAAACATTTCATTGAATATGAGAAAGATAAGTGCAACAATATTTTATATGTTTTTCTTTGTTACCATCTTAACGGCACAGACAGCTGAAAACATTGTCCTAAAAGGTTTTGGTGGTCTTTATGTAATACACAATGAAGATCAAAGCATCAGAGTTGTTTCTGAGCAAGCTGATGGTTCTGTTCTGGATACCACAATTAATGAAGCTTTCAACAATTTCAAGTTACACTACTATGCTGCAGATAAAGACACTGATGTCGACTTTGAGTTTCAACTTCATGATAGAATTAAAAACTCATGGAAACAGGATGCATCTGACAAAACACTTGTTGTATCAGATTTGCATGGTCGTTTGGATGCTTTTGTTGCTATTCTTAAAGGGAATAATGTTGTTGATGATAACCTCAACTGGATATATGGCAAGAATCAATTAGTCTTTATTGGAGATATTTTCGACCGTGGTCGCGATGACAACGGAATTGCATGGTTGGTCTATAAGTTGGAAAAGCAAGCTGATGATGCAGGAGGTCGTTTAGATTTTATTTTAGGGAATCATGAAGATTTAGTTTTGAAGGACGATCTTCGCTATGTTCATGAAGATCATTTTGTGTTTTCTTCTAAAGCAGGCATTCCTTACTCGGATCTTTATGCTGCTAATACCGAACTGGGACGGTGGTTGCGCGACAGCTACCTAATTGTGACCGTAGGGAATGACCTGTTTGTACATGCAGGTCTAAGTACCGAGATGGTTGATAAGAGCTATAAGATTGGCGAGATAAATGAATTAGGCTGGCGCTTCGTTGGTTATCCAACTAAGATTAAAAATGAACTACACCCAAGAAACGAAAAGTTGTTTGGAAGTTCGGGAGTAATATGGTATCGTGGGTTAGTTACTGACTCCGAAAATCGTCCTGGAATTTCGTCAAAAGATTTGGATAAGGTTTTGAAATATTACAAAGCAGACAGAATCATTGTGGGACATTCAGAAGTAGATGAAATTGATTGGCGATACGGTGGACGTGTTATTGCTGTGAATGTTCGTCATTATAAAAATTTAAATGATAATAGAACTGCAGCTCTATTAATTGAAAATGGAAAGTACTATTCTGTCAACTACACAGGGGATAAGGTTGTATTGGGCATATAACAATAACAACGAGAGCATACTTTACTCCATATAGAGAATATAATTATAATAAGGCACTAGAGTAGTCATTATAATAAATCTAGATTAAATTAGTTTATTTGCCCAAGCTTGATGTTTAAGCATCGCTTGGGCAAATTTTTTATTAAAGTAATTAGTTTTCAAATGGGGTTTAATCTAGTATTAGGATTTAATTAATAAGTGTGTAAAAACATGAAATATAGACAATGGGGAAGCTGCTTGAGTTTTATTCAAATATTAAAAGGTGTTGACTTTATTACATAAATTTTAAATGAATCGAATATAGTTGTTTCTCTGTATAGTACTTGTAGTGGGCTTTTAGGCTGATTCAAGAGAAATTTGAGTCTAGGTAAATGACATTTGTTTTAAAAAAAGTTCAAAAAATTACATAAAACAAAAAAAAACGTTTATATTTGTGGTGTGTGTTTTACTAACTATATGTTAATTAACCATATTGTTGCGAGTAATGACCATGATTAAATATATGAAAAAATGATTATTTAGAATTGAGAATCTAATATTAACAATTTAACAAATTGATTAACAAATTATTTATTAATGTAAATGTTTAATTTTAAAGTAGAGTTTATGAAAAGAAAACTAACTATGTTTTTAACCTTATTCTTGTTTGGGATAGGGGTGATTGTAGCTCAAACACAGGTACGAGGTACTGTTGTGGATGATACAGGAGAACCTGTTATTGGAGCTACAATACAGGTTAAAGGTACTTCTCAGGGAACTATTACGGATGCTAATGGTGTGTTTTTACTACAAGCTCCTGTAGGAGGTACATTAGTGATTTCTTATGTTGGATATGTGTCACAGCAAGTGCCGGTATCTGAGAATATTAGAATTGTATTATTGCCTGACGCAGAGTTGCTTGACGAGGTTGTAGTTATCGGTTATGGAACCGGAAGAAAAATATCTTCGACAGTAGGTTCTGTTGTAAATGTATATGTGTCACAGCAAGTGCCGGTATCTGAGAATATTAGAATTGTATTATTGCCTGACGCAGAGTTGCTTGACGAGGTTGTAGTTATCGGTTATGGAACCGGAAGAAAAATATCTTCGACAGTAGGTTCTGTTGTAAATGTAGGTTCGAAAGAGATTTCTGAGAAACCTTTAGCAAATCCATTGGACGCATTACAGGGTAAAGTGCCCGGGCTTCAGGTTTATACGTCATCAGGTGAGCCTTCACAGCTTTCGTCAATCAGACTGCATGGTGTTGGTTCTCTTGGAGCATCTTCAACACCATTATATGTACTTGATGGTGTTCCTATTCAGTCAGGAACATTGCTTGGACTGAATCCACAAGACTTTGAAAGTGTCACTGTTTTAAAAGATGCTTCTGCAACATCTATTTATGGTGCCAGAGCGGCAAATGGTGTTATTTATATCACAACAAAAAGAGGAAAAGTTGGTGAAACATCAACTATTTCAATAAAATCACAATTTGGTAGTTCAAGCTTAGCTAATACTAACTATTTTGAACAAATGATGAATACCAAAGAACTTACAGATTTCTGGGTAGAAACCGGATATCAGACACGTGAACAAGTTGATGCTTTACTGGCAAGGTATCCTAACGATACTCAATGGTATAAATACTATTACAAAGATAGTGCTCCAACTTATCAAACAGATGTATCTATTTCAGGTGGCTCAGGTAGAACTAATTACTATATTTCAGGAAGTTATTTTTTTCAAGATGGATTGGCTTATAGATCAGAATTTGACAGGTATACATTACGAGCTAATATTGACTCTCGTATAAACGACTGGTTAAGAGTAGGTCTAAACAACTCCTTGGGATACGATCAATATGAATCAAATCAATATGGCACAAATAGTACAAATAGGGGATTAGCTCTTTTAGCACAACCTTTTTACAGTCCATATGACGAAAATGGAGATGAATACCCGGATATAATTCCCGGATGGAATAGATACAGCCCTAAATATCTTGCAGATAAGATGCCCAGTCCTAATGAGACAGCCCGATTAAATACTTCAGGCTATATTCAGCTTACTCCGGCAAAAGGGTTGACCTTAAAAACCCAGATGGGGCTTGAGGCAAGTGATTATACTAACACTAGTATGAGATATCCTAGTTATAGAGGCTCATTAAACAATGGTGAAGTTGCTAAAAGGTTTTCAAGAACTATTAACAAAACAATAACAAACACTATTGAGTATAAATTCACTCCGGTTAGAGATCACAACTTTACTGCCTTATTAGGTCATGAGTTTGTGGATTATGATTTCGAAACTCAATACGCAAGATCTACAGGACATAATGATGACAGGTTAATGTTATTGACTCACGGTACTGAAGGTAAAGTTACAGAATCATCAAAGAGTGAATATGCATTCTTGTCATATTTTGGAAGGATAGAGTATGATTATGCAGATAAATATTTTATAGATCTATCTCTTAGAAATGACGCTTCATCTCGTTTTGGAGTAGACAACAGGTCGGCTATGTTTTGGTCTTCCGGTGCCATGTGGCATGCAAAAAAAGAAGATTTTCTTAAAGATGTAGACTGGTTGAATAGTTTAACTTTTAAGTTGAGTGTTGGAACAAGCGGGAATGCCGAGATTGGTAATTATAACTCTTTCGCATTGGTTGGAACATCGGAATACGATATTTATTATGGAACAAGCAACTCTAATCAATATAATAATAATTCGGGCTGGAGTATAGATGCACCCGGTAATCCAAAGTTATCTTGGGAGGAACAGATTAAAACTACCTTTGGCGTAAGCTTTAGTTTGTTGAATAAGTTGCATGCAGATGTTCAGTTATATAATAGAGTAACATCTAGTATGTTGATGGATGTTCCTTATCCTTATACATCAGGTTTTGCCGAGATAACTGAAAATGTTGGTAAATTGCAGAACAGAGGGTTCGACTTTAGCTTAAATTATGATGTGTGGACTGATAGTAAAAACAATTATATCACCCCATATGTCAATTTGAATTATAACAAAGATAAAGTATTAGAGCTATTTCAAGGTAAAGATTCATGGATAATTCCTAATACAGGTGTGAGCTATGCTATTGGTCAATCTGTTTCGTTCTTCTATCCAATATTTCACCAAGTTAATCCAGAAACAGGTGCTCCGGAATGGTTTGTGCCGGGTGATGATATTGCTCAGAATAATGAAGATCCTAACAATGTGACTTCAGTTTTTAATGAAGCAGCTTTAGAGCAGAATACAGGTATTTCAAGATATGCACCATTAAACGGAGGGTTTGGCTTATCAGCTTCTTATTCAGGTGTATATCTGCAAGCAGACTTTGCGTTTTCATTAGGCAAGTATCTAATTGTTAATGATGCATACTTCTTTGAAAACCCAAATGGATTTACCGGATTCAATCAAAGGAAAAAAGTGGCAAATTACTGGAAGCAGCCGGGAGACATTGCTGAATTTCCGGATTATAACAAATATCTTTTTACAGAATTTGACTCAAGGATGATAGAGAATGCATCATTCACACGCTTGAAAAACTTGACCATTGGTTACAATGTTCCTGAAAAGTTTGTGGATAAATCAAACTTCTTTAAGTCTGCGAAGTTTTTTGTAACAGGACGTAACTTGCTAACTTTTACAAAATTTGAGGGACCTGATCCTGAGGTGGATTCTAATTTAACATTAGGTGTGAACCCAAACACAAAACAGGTATCTGCAGGTTTTGAGCTAACATTTTAAATAAAGAATTATGAATAAATTTATAAAAACAGTACCAATTCTCTTGATATTAATTGGATCTTTTACTGCATGTGATTTGGAAAGATTTCCATATGATGCTATTGAGACCGGTCAATCATTTAAAACCATTCAAGATGCTGAGAACTGGAATAATGGAATATATAGCTATTTTAGAGCAAGACAATATGGTGTTTACACCTATTCTCAAGATATCCAAGTTGACCAATTAAATGCCTCTTTGGATTATGGAAATAGGAACGGTGAGCTTCACAGGTGGTCTACGTTTCTTGCCGGAAGTTATACCATAAGAGATACTTGGCGTGAATATTATTCTGCTATCAACAATATTAATATGATACTGGATGAATATTCAAAAATGGAATTAGAAAGCGACGATGATAAAGCTTTATTGGATAAGTATAAAGGGGATGCATATTTTGCCAGAGCCTATTATTATAATGAATTAGCATTGCGATGGGCAAAAGCTTATAATCCATCAACTGCTTCTTCAGATTTGGGAGTACCTGTTGTACTTAATGTTGATTATACTGTAATGCCTGCCAGAGCATCATTAGAAGACGTTTATAAGCAAGTATTGGATGATATATCACAAGCTAAAACACTTCTTGCAGGAGTAAGTGGTGAGGTAGGTTCAAACTATTTCAATATTGATGTGATTACTGCTTTAGAGGCGAGAGTTAAGCTATACATTCAAGATTGGGGTGGTGCGCTAACTGCTGCAAATACTTTAATTAGTGGATCAAAATACACTCTTATTGATGATGAGGGCACACTTAAGGATATGTGGGAAAATGATTTTGACCAAGAGGTGATATTTCAATCTTTTGTTTCTAAGCCCACTGAGTTAGGGAATGCAAATAGTGTTTATTTAGGCTATAATGGGACAACTCAAAAGTATACACCTGATTTTATACCATCTCAATGGGTTATTGATATGTATGATGAAGTGGATATCCGTAAAGATGTCTATTTTGAAATTAAGCCTGTTGTAATTCAAGGTGAAGAGAAAGAATTGACACTTGTGAATAAATATCCGGGTAATCCGGAGCTATTTACAACGGCTAACACTAATTATCAACATGCGCCTAAGGTCTTTAGGATTGCAGAAATGTATCTTATTGCTGCCGAAGCTGCTTACAATAGTTCAGGTGATGTGTTAACCCCACTAAACACACTCAGGGTCAGTAGAGGTCTTACTCCGATTTCGGGCCTAACAGGTGATGAATTGCTCGAAGAAATAAAGAACGAGAGATTTCGTGAACTTGCATTTGAGGGCTTCCGTCTGTTTGACTTAAAACGCTGGAATGAAGGCTTTCAAAGAAGAGATCCGCAGGACCCAAGTGTATTGACTCCCGGTGCTGACTTTTTTGAGAAAACTGTTTCCGCCGGTGATAATAAGTTTGTTTGGGGTCTGCCTTCAAATGACATTAGCATAAATCCAAACCTAAAGGATCAGCAGAATCCGGGTTGGTAATATTTAATTAAATGATATTTGATATTTGATATTTGAAAGGGGGCTGTTCCAAAAGGACAGCTCCTTTTTTTAGATTGTTTTTTAATATGATACTCGTGACATGTGAGTGTATATAAAATTTAATTGCGCGATGCTGTTGAATTGTTATTATTGACACTAAGTTATTTATTTATAAAATAAATTGAGTAGTTTTGCAGAAACAACAAATATTGATTGTTGAAATGTTTTATAAAAGTATCAAAAACATTTTAAGTGAACTACTCAAAAGGTTACATGAAGCAATTAGAAGAGATATATGTATCATATTATGCAAAGATGAAGAGATTTGCTATTGAATGTGTATTAAATGAAGAGGATGCTGAGAATATTATTCATGAAATATTTTTAAATATATTAGAAAAAAAAATAGATATATTATCAATAGAAAATATTGGTGGTTACTTGCTCGTTAGTCTAAAGAATAGATGTATAGATTTCATCCGAAAGAAGAAGATTGATTTAGAAATGAGAGAGATTATGAGAAGTGAGTATTATCATACATTGGTTTTAGGTTATGATACTCTTGAGTCGTTGGATGACGATGTGCTTTATGATTCAGAAATAGGTGTTAAAATACAGGCAGCTATAGATAATTTGCCCCCAAAGTGTCGAGAAATATTTATAATGAGCAAAATAGAAAGGAAAAGGCATAAGCAAATTGCAGAAGATTTAGGTATATCAGTAAAAACAATAGAGTCGCAGATAACTATTGCATTTAAGAAGCTCCGCATCGAGCTTGGTCAGTATATTTCTTTAATACTATTTATTTTTTAAAATTGATTGTTTTTATTTAGGGGATATTTTGTTTCTATTCGTTATAATAGTAAACAGAGGTAAGATGAGTGACAAAATTCCGGAATATTTTTCAGGTAAGTTAACAGATGAGGAGAGATATTCTTTGTTTGAGCAAATGCAATATGATGAGTCTCTGAAGAGAGAGCTAATATCTCTAAAGAGGTTGCAATCATATTCACAGCTAATACCCCAGCCCTCAGACAGGCAAGATGGTAAAAAAAGCTTTGCTTTATTCTCAAAAAAATATTTGAATCTCAATAAGCGAAGCCTATTTATAAATGTGTTGAGATATGCCGCTTTAGCAGCTATTATTATAGGCTTATCTATCTTTTCTTATTATAATATTAACACATCAAATAAAGAGATAGTTGCGATTTTTAATTCTTCTGAAGATGTGCAGGAGATAAAACTTAAAGATGGAACTGCTGTATGGTTAAATACCAATTCTTCTATGGAGCACCCATTTAAGTTTTCGAAAAAAGAAAGACGAGTATATGTAACCGGAGAGGCTTATTTTGATGTTGTGGAAGATAATCGAAAGCCGTTTGTGGTAGTGCTTGATGAGTTTAAGATAAAAGTATTGGGCACTCAATTTGGAGTTAAGAGTAATCCGGAACAATATAATTCTTACGTAACATTGGTAGAAGGTAGTGTTGAAGTGAGGATAAACGATAATATTTATGATTTAACACCGGGACATCAACTTGAATTTAATAAAGAGGATGGTACTGTAAAAATAAGAGAGGTGAAAACTCTTGATTACACATGGTGGAAAGATGGTGTTTATTCCTTTAAGTCAATTAAGCTTGAAGAAGTACTTAAGGTGGCTGAGGAGTGGTTTGATGTTGAATTTGAATATGTAAATAAGCGTGCAAAAGATATAATATTTAATGGTGCACTCTTGAAGTCGGAGGATATAGATAGCTTTTTGAGTAGAATAGAGGCTACCTCCTCTTGCCGATTTGTAAAACAAAATAATATCATAAAAATATATTAATAAGTATTTGACTCTTTTTTAATTAACACAATATTTCTATATGAAAAAACTAATTATTCTTTTGCTTTTATGCGCTTCCGTAATTAGCATAAAAGCACAACAAGCTAAGTTTGTAATTAAAGGTTCTATTTCAGGAGATTACAAGTCAGATAAAGTTTATCTTGTAGAGGAGGAGTATATAAATGGACCTCAAACAATAATTGATAGCAGTAGCGTAGTCAACGGACGATACAAATTTGAAGGCTTAGTACCAGAGATTGTAAAGTTATATTTTGTCAAAAGTGATGATCCTGAAGCAAGAACAAATCTTACTCCGGTATTTCTTGAGGAGGGCGAAATATATGTTCAAAACGCAACAGCAGAGCATTTCACCCATAATGTAAAAGTAAGAGGTACAGTAAATAATGATTTGCTCACTTTTTATTCACTTCAAAATAAATTTATAAGCGATAGTATAGCTTGTGAAGCAGATTTGGACTGGAAAATAAATGGATATGATTTAGAAAAAGAGCGAATCGAATTTCCACGCCGTAGTAAGTTGATAATGGATAGATGGTTGGATATACAAAAAACTATGGTTTCAAAATATAGCGATCAAGTCTTTGCTCCTTTTATGTTGTACTGGGAGATGAGACGCGACTTGACTCCTGCCGAGTTTAAATTTTATCGCAGCAAAATAGATCCAAAATTAGATAACCACCCATACACGCAAGCTATAGATGACTTCATCACTTCTTCCGAGTTTAGAGTTGGAAATAAAATGCCTGATTTTCAATTGCCGGACACGGAAGGAAATATGATTAAATGGAAGGAGTTTGCAGGAAAGTATGTATTAGTAGATTTTTGGGCATCGTGGTGTGGACCATGCCTTAGAGAAATGCCAAGTATGGTGGAACTATATGAGGAGTGTAAAGGAGATAACTTTGAGATTGTAGGTATATCGTTAGATGAGAATAAGGATAAATGGAAAGATGCAATAGATAAGTTCAAGACGGAGTGGCCCCAGCTATGTGATTTTAAGGCATGGGATTCTCTTCCTGTAAAGTTATGTAATGTAGATGCAGTTCCCACAACCATTATTGTATCACCTGAAGGGGAAGTAATAGCACTCAATTTGAGAGGTGAAGCACTATATAAAAAAATAAAAGAATTGATAAAGTAATATTATGATGAAAAAACTTTCTGTTGCTATCGTATTGATTGGGTTATTTACGACCCTTTCAATTGATGCGCAAAACAATACAACAATCAGAGCTCGATTTAATAACACCACCTTTGAAAGATTTTACTTTGACTTTATGGAGAAGCCTGATGCAAACATGCAATTTCCATACAGAAAAGGAGTAGAAATAGACTTTGATACTGAGCTTGATGATATAACTATGCTAAAGATTAATACATTTCTACTTGTAGTTGTACAGCCGGGCGATGAAATAGATATAGAGGTGGATTATGATGGTAGAACCTTTAGAGAGGTAAAGTTTTCTGGATCTTCTGAAGAGTCTGTACTCGCATCAGAGGCATTGTCAAGAATCAGACTAGAAAGATTTAATAGAAAATATAAAACTAACATTCCGGCAGCATTGGTAGTTCAAACTCCAGCTGATGTTTTTTATAAAACTACTTTGGAAGAGTGGAAAGAGGAGGTGGCTGTGTTGGATGAATATAAATCAAAATTATCTGAAAAAGTGTACAACTTTGTCCTTTCTGAGTTAGAAGCAATATTTATTCCAAATTTAATATCATATCCCGGCAATTCATCTATTGATGGTTTTTGGAGTATGCTTGATGACTATAAAATGAGAGACGATGATGCATCTCTTCAAAACTCGTCATATATGGGTATTTTACATATCTATATGAGATATATGCAAATGAAAAAGTCACAAGAGAATAATGTTGAATTTATTCCTCCTACCACTCTTGAAGATGAATATAAAATGATTGCAGAGTTTTACGATGGCAAGTTGCGTGATGCAGCCCTTTTGGTCTTTTTGTATAGCTCTATGTCGTCAGGGAAAGACTTTGATACTTTAGAAAAGCTTACTATACATTATTCTGAGAATTATAATATCAATCCAAAGTATTTGAAAATGCTTTCAGATGTTATGAAATAAAATGAGTGTGATTAATATTTTATGTTTAATTGAAAAACACAAATGATTTATGCTAAATAAGAAAACGATTAAGTATGTTGTACTAACATGTTTAATTTTATTTTTGACAACATTAAACTTTACGCTCCTTGCACAAAATAGTAGCAAGGAGAAGGTGACTCTCAGGGTTGAGAATGTCGAAGTGTCAGAGGTATTAGATTTAATATCTAATTCTACAGGGGTACAGTTTTTTTATAATCACTCTCAAATAGATGTGAAACGAAAAGGAACTTATAATTTTAACAACCAGCCTCTTGATGAGGTATTGGAGATTATATTTAGAGATAGACCTGTTGGCTTCGAATTTCAACAAAATAAGATTGTTGTTCTAAGGCTACAAGAACAAGATGCACATAGAGTTGTGTCCATACCTAAATTCAAAGTTAGTGGTAGAGTTATAGATGCTCGAAACAAAGAAGAACTACCTGGAGCTGCAGTTATTATAGAAAATAATAAATCTGTAGGTGTTGCCACTGATATTGATGGTTACTTCTCAATTGAAGTTCCTGAAGGTATTCCCGGTCTTTTGGTTAGTTATTTGGGTTTCAATGATGAGATTATCGCAGTAAAAGGCGATATGGAAGATTTAATAATACAACTTTCACCTGCCGTGAGTGAGCTGGAGGATGTAGTAATTACGGGTATGGCACCAAGAAAGACAGAAAGCTTTACGGGCAGTTATATAAGTGTAAAAGGAGATGATCTGAAAAGACTAAGCCCTAACAACCTTACACAAGCCTTACAGTTTTTTGAACCAAGCTTTAGAATAAAAGAGAATAATATGAGAGGATCGGATCCCAACCAAATGCCTGAGTTTAAGCTAAGAGGAGATGCTCAGCTTGGTAGTGCCGACCCCTCAAACTTGCAAATGCTAATGGGCGACTACTCTAATAGACCCAATATGCCATTGCTTATATTAGACGGTTTTGAAACAACACTACAACGTATAGTGGATATAGACCCTGAAAGGGTGGAATCTATCACTATGTTAAAGGATGCGTCTGCAACAGCTATTTATGGCTCAAGAGCAGCTAATGGTGTCATGATATTTGAAACCAAAAAGCCTTTGCCCGGTGCTATTAATATATCTTATTCTACCAATATTGGAATATCTATTCCCGACCTTACAGATTATAATATGATGAATGCTGAGGAGAAGCTGGAATATGAGCGTAGAGCCGGTCTATTTCCTGAAAATGATGTTCCAAAACTAAACTATTATAATAAATATAGAGAAGAAATTCTTCGTGGTGTAGATACATATTGGTTGTCTGCTCCTTTGCGTACAGCTGTAACGCAAAGACATACTATTTCGATGCAAGGTGGAGACCAGGCTATTAGGTATAATATAAACCTAAACTACAATATGAACCCCGGGGTTATTAAACTGTCCGGTCGTGATAATATGGGGTTGTCTTTTGATTTGCAATATAGAAGAAAGGCTTGGAATATAAATAACCAGATTTCACTATCAGACACAAAGGCTAATAATTCGCCGTATGGTTCCTTCTCTGACTATTCTCGTATGAATCAATATTATCGTAAGTATGATAGTAATGGTCAATATACTAAATTCATTGAGGATAAATTTCTTTCGTCCGGTACGCAGCGTCAGAGAATTTTCAATCCATTATATAATACTCAGTTTAGTAATAAAGATTTTAACAAAAATTTTTCTGTAGTAGAGAATTTGAATATAGAGTGGACTCCCATTGAGTCTCTTAGGATAGCCACAAGAGCATCTTTAACTAAGGGAATAGCAAGAGCTGAAAGGTTTGTGTCGCATAATAATACAATGTTTGAAAATGTAGATGACCTTACAAAAAGAGGGCTCTTTAATAAAAATACCGGTGAAATCACGTCATGGAGTGTTAATTCATCTATAAACTATAATTATGTTAAAGCAAAACACACTCTAAGTAGTTTTGCTCAATGGAATCTCACAGAATCTAAGACTGATGCTGTAAACTTGCTGGCAACAGGATTTCCAAATGATGCTATGAACGACTTCTTGTTTGGGCATGAGATGAATCAACGACCAAGTGGTGGAGAGATTACAACACGATCTGTGGGTGTTATTGGTCAATTGAGTTATATATATGACTATCGTTATGCCGCAGATTTCAGTATTCGTGGAGATATTTCATCTCAATTTGGTGCAAATACGGGGATGGTTCCGTTTTGGGCTGTAGGAGGACGTTGGAATATTGATAGAGAATCGTGGCTTAAAGACACCTTTGTGAGTTCTTTAGTGCTACGCGCATCTATGGGGGTCACAGGTTCGCAGAACTATAGTCCTTATCAAGCTATCGAATCTTATTCTTTCTCAGATCTTATGTTCCCATATTTGTCGAGTGATGTGTTGGGTGCACAGCTTATGGGTATAGGTAATCCCGATTTGGGATGGTCAACAACACAAGATAGAACTATATCTTTAGACTTTGGTCTATTTAAGAATAGAGTAAGTGGAAGTATTTCTTATTATAACAATAAAACTGACGACTTATTATTAGATTACACCTTAGCACCGTCAACCGGATTTAGTACACTTGTAATGAATGCAGGATCGCTTGAAAATAAAGGGGTAGATATGCGATTAAGTGTAACTCCTTTTGTAGATTATGAGAATAAAATTCAGTGGATCATTGGTGTAAATGGAGCGCACAATGTGAATAAAATAAAAAAGATATCCAATGTGTTGAAAAAAATGAATGAGGTTAATCTAAATAAAACAGATGCGCCACTTCCTATATACGAAGAAGGCAGATCAACAACTCAATTATTTTCAGTAATATCTTTGGGTATCGATCCTGCTACAGGCGAGGAGGTGTACTTAAAGAGAAATGGGATGAAGACTTTTATATGGGACCCTGCAGATAAAGTGGCGGTAGGTGATACTGAGCCTGTAATGCAAGGTGCAATTACTTCATCATTAAATTATAAAAACTTGACTGTTGCATTTGCATCTCAGTATGAGTTTGGAGGCTACAGATATAATTCAACTTTAGTTGATAAGCTTGAGAACACTAATATTGCATATAATCTGGATCGACGTGCTTTAGAAGGAAGATGGTCTGAAGATAATAGATATGCAAAGTATAAAGCTATTTCTATTCTTGGTAACGACACACCACAGAGCTCTAGATTTATTCAGAAATTTAATGAGATAGCACTGTCATCATTATCTTTAGGATATAGATTTGATCCTAAAGAATGGCCTGGATTGAAAAGGTACAGAATGGATGCTGTAAATGTCACTCTATCTATGCAAGATATATTTAGAATATCATCTATTAAGCAAGAGAGAGGTCTTGATTATCCTTTTGCCAGATCGTTTAACTTATCTGCTTCATTCATATTCAATTAAAACAAAGGAGATTTAAAGTTATGTTTAAAAAAATATATTTAAGTTTTTTATTAATCATCTTTTTAGTGGGGTGTCAAGATTGGATTGATGTATCTCCTAAAACAGAAGTAAAGGGTGATGAAATCTTTCGTACAGAAGATGGGTTCAAGAGTTCCTTAATAGGAGTTTATGGAAGAATGACTAAATCCGAGACATATGGTAAAAACCTTACATTTGGTTTTGTAGAGCAATTAGTGCAAAGATATGATAACTATACTGTAGGCATGGTGCCTTCAGATGAAGATCGTGCTAAAATATATGACTATAATAATAATAGTGAATCTAAGGGAAGGATTAATGTTATTTGGAAAGAGATGTATCAAACTATCGCAAATATAAATAATCTAATTGTTAACTTAGATAAAAGAGGAGATGATGTTATTCTAACCAAAGGATATCGCAATATTATTGAAGGAGAGGCATATGGTTTGAGAGCTTATCATTATTTTGATTTATTGAGACTTTGGGGACCAATATATTCTGAGAATCCTGATGCTCTTTCTTTGCCATGGCGTAATGAGTTAGGGTATGAAAAGGCTCCATTGATCTCTGCAAATGAAATTGTGGACAATATACTTTCAGACCTTATTCATGCAGAGTTGATGCTTGCTGATGATCCAATGAACTTTGGTGTAGATACAGAGGATTCATTTTTGGGATATCGTAAATATAGAATGAATCTAATGGCTGTTAAAGCCCTTATGGCTCGTGTGTATCTGTATGCGGGTGATAAAGCTAATGCTGCAAAATATGCTAAAGAGGTAATTGACAACAGTAAATTGTCTTTGGTTACGGATAACTCTAAGGATGTTGCATTTAGCGGGGAAGCTTTATTCAATTTGAATATGTATAACATGGAAGAGAGATTAATGTCTGACTGGAAGAATACAGTAAACATGAACACCGAGCTTTGGATTTCTACCGATAATATAAGAACAGTGTATGACTTTTATTCAACCGGTTTAAATGATATTCGTTATAAAAATGGTTATGGATTTTTGCATGGCAGCAATCAATATATGTGTAGAAAGTATATAGGAACTCACTTTGAGTTTAAAAATGTTGTACCACTGATTAGACTAAGTGAGATGTATTTAATCTTAGCAGAGTCTATAGAACCGGAAAAGAGTCATACCTATATTAATGAGTTGCGAAATGTAAGGGGAATATCACGTAGTAGTAATATTGGAGCAGGTATTTCGGAGGCAGAGCGTATAGAGTTATTAAATAAAGAATATCAGAAAGAGTTCTTTGCTGAAGGTCAATGGTTCTATTTCTTGAAGAGGCACAATATTAAAACATTTTATAGATGTCCTGTTGAGGAGATGAGATATTACACACTGCCAATTCCGGATGATGAAGTTGAATTTGGAGATGTTTCAGAATAACTACATATACCTTAAACGGTATTTTGATTAAATTTTTTACAGAAAATAAAAGTAGAAACAACATGAGTAATAAAATATATTATATAATCTTATTGTCAGTCATTTTTTTATCATGTTCCGATAGTGATGACTTGTTGTATAATCAAGATAAAGACGGGATCCAATTTGCCGGAATAAACGGCTCTTATGTATCAAATATTGATTTTGCATTTCAATATACTCAAAAGGCAGATGAATGGGGTTATCCTACAAACTACTATTACGGAGATTCCATAAAGTCACTAACAATTAAATTGCCATTATCTATAATGGGATGGGAAGCTAACAAAGAGCGTGAGTTTAAGATAAAGGTAGTAGATCAGGATGGGTACAGTACAGACTTAATAGATTTAGAGGACAGCTATAAGTTTGTTGCAGATAAGCTAATAGATACACTTGAAGTAACTCTTTTAAGACCTGATGTTAGAGGATCTTACAAAGTGGAAGTAACTTTTGATACAGACTATCCAGGTGCTGAATTTGCTTTTGGTGCGCAGGAAAAATCGACATTCACCTTTAATATATCTGATATATACCCTAAGCCTTCAGATTGGGATGGAAGAGCTGCTTGGTTGGGTGAATATAGCGAAGAGAAATATGCCTTTATTGTGACAGTACTAAATATAAAATATGAGTATTATGTTGACTGGGGCTGGTATAATCTAAAGCTTCGTAAAGAATTGGATAAATATAATGCAGCAAATCCAGATAATCCAAAAGATTTTACATTTCCAGATAATCAGAATAGTATTTGGGGATAATTAATAAAAATGAGCATATGAAAAAGTTTATTTATTTGTCAATGATATCGCTAATAGTCCTATTTACCGGATGCTATAAGGACTTAGGGAATTATGATTATGTAGACATTAATGAGTTTAGTATAGATATCTTGCCAAAGGCTCAAGAATATAACGAAGAGTACTTTTCGTATAGTTATGTTTATCGACAGCCGGCAAATGATGCATTTGAAGTAACATATACCCCGGAAATAACTCAAACACAAAATCAGGATGATTCTAAAATAGAGTTTGAGTGGGTTGTAGTGAAAAATGGCAACAGAACTAATAAGGATACAATTTCCACAAAGGAACTTACACTTACGTTTGAGCCTAAGGTGAAAACAACATATAATGTAGTGTTGAAAGTAACTGACAGAAGCAATGATATTCAAAAGTATAGAGAGCTAAATATTAGAACTCAGCTCCCATTTGTGAAGTCTTGGTTTGTGCTACATGGAAATGAAGGAGAAAGACGACTTGGTGTAGTTGATCAACCGGATAATGAGGCCGAAGTGGAGGTGCTAAATGATGTATATCAGACTATTCATGACAAGCCTAATCCTTTCGCTAATGTGACAGATATGTATTATACAGCTGCTGATGGTGCTAATTTTAATGAACAGGAGCACATGGTATTGCTTGAGCCTACTGAGGCACATTATATCCATCCTTTTAACATGAATATTTCATTGGGATACAATATCATGATTCCTAATCCCTCTGCAAAACCTAAGTTGGCTTATGGAGTTAGTAATAACTTCATAGGAAGATATGCTGTTATCGTATCTGAAGACGGCAAGTTTTTCCACGGTGGTCCCGGTGGAATTTATTATATGACAGAGACGCTACCCGAGGTTAGTAACTATCACGTGGATAATATATATATAGCCAGTAACTCTCTTGCAATTATTTGGGATAATAATGCAAAGAGATTTATGTACTATATGTTAGGTGACAATTATTATGGTTGGCCTGATGGTAAAGGAAGACCTTCAGGAGTATATGTAGGCTCTACACTTACACCCATGCCTCAGGAGTTGTTTTTGGCCAATGAATTGATAAACAAAGAAGTGTTATGGATAGGACCTCCATACGACTCGTCAACAGAAGCTGGAGCAAGTGTTATTCTAAGAGATAATGATACCGGTGAAAATTTGTTATATCATTTTAATTTTGATGAGAGCTATGACTCGATTATAACAATAGATAAGAAAAATATTTCTAATGTAATAATGGATAATAATTCACTATTTGCTATGTCTGTAGCTTTTTCTTATCAATTTTTCTATACACTTGATGATACTCTATATCACTATAGTATAGTAACCGAGGAAAATACGGCTATATATACTTTGTCACCGGGGGAAGAGTTTACTCAATTAAAGTTTAGAGAACCCTATAGTCATTATATGGTAGAAAATGAGAATCACAAGTTAGGAATAGGGGTGTTGAAAAACGGTTCGATAGGTGAACTCCATGAAATTTCCTTTAGTCAAGCCGGAGACGTGATTGGGCAAAAAGTGTTTAGCAATGGATTTGGTCCAATAAAGAATATTGAATATACCTTTATACATAGAATTATAAGATAGAAAATGAAAAAAATATTATTAAGTATATTATTTGGTATTGTGATATTGCACCTTGCTATAGGGCAGCAAGCGCAAATAAATGGTAAGATACCGGAAATAGATAAGGGGAACATGTTGCTAATAGTACAAAAGGGTAGTGTGATAGACACTATTGCTTGTGCACCTATAATTGACAATGAGTTTATAATAAAGCCGGATATTGATAATGCAATTATATCAAACCTAATTGTAGAGGGATATCAAGGTGGAACAATAATGATTGTTGAACCAGGTGCTAATTATGAACTTCTGATGAATAGTAAATATACAAGCTTTAATCAAGCAGGGCGTCAACAAAATGAGCTGACGAGGTATCAGGCTATAGTGATAGACAACAATGCAAAAATAGCAGATTTGCGATCTAAGATTGATGATGCAGAAAGGGAAAGGCGATTCAAAACAAAAAGTGACTTAACCAAAGACCTAAATCAATTGATAGAAAGTGCACAATCTGAGTTATCTGAGATAATAGAGCAAAATAGAGGTACAGTACTTTCAACATATCTAATAACAAATGGATTGAGAATGGCTAATATTGAGGAGTTGGAGTATATATACTCTAAGCTGAATGATAAAGAGAAGAAAAATCAAGCAGGAGGTATTTATGAGGCTATGATTGCCGGCATAAAGAAAATAGATGTAAACTCTATTGCTCCTGATTTTATATTGCCTGATGTTGATGGAAACGAACATTCTCTTCATTCTATACAAGGGAAGCTTAAGTTAATAGACTTTTGGGCATCATGGTGTGGTCCATGTCGAATAGAGAATCCTAATATGGTGGCTTTATACAATGACTTTAAGGATAGGGGCTTTACTATTATAGGAGTGTCGCTTGATGATAATAAGAGATCATGGATTAAAGCTATTGAGACTGATGGATTAGAGTGGTTGCAATTATCTTCACTTGAAGGCTTTAATAATGATAGCGTAGCTAAAAGTTACAATATAGAAGAAGTGCCCACTATCTTGATTTTGGATAGCAATAATAGAATTATTGCAAAGAATTTAAGAGGAGAAAAGCTTAGAGAGTTTGTAACAGAGTATCTTGATAACTTACTTCTTTAATTTGTGCTATTAGATCTACCTGTGCATCTTATCTGCTTATCAATACTATAGCACAGAATATTTATTTATATAAAAATTACATTTTAATATTATTATGAAGAAAACTGTAAGTTTAATTACACTGGTACTTTTCATCTCTTTATCAGTAAGTGCCCTTCAGGCTCAGAATAGTGGTGATGCTCCAAAAAAACATAGATATCTGGATCAAGAGGGACTTTTAATGAATTTTGAAACAAGAGCCAATGATATATATCAGAGTGGTAACTTTTTGTCGTTTGAGGATGCTACAAAACAGCTTGAGGAAACCGAAGGAAAAAAGGTTGAAATAAAGAGAGTTGCTCCAAATGAAAATATTTTAGAAAAGTCTGAAATATTCTCTTTGCTTGAAGAATCTTTTGTTGCTTACGGAATCGCATTTGATTGCGGCAATTGCGATCGTGCACATGTTAGCCCATCATCTGGATATGTTATTGATGAGGATGGTTTGATTGTTACCAATCATCATGTTGTTCAATCATTTACAAAAGGAAAGAGTGGAGACAAAAATTTGACTATGCAGATTATGACCACTTCCGGAAAGGTTTATCCGGTGGTTGAGATTGTTTCTGCTTCTAAAGGTTATGACTTGGCTATTGTGAGAGTTGATACAAATGGGGATAAGCTTACTCCTATTCCTTTTGGTGAAGATGCAAATGTTGGAGATGATGTTTATGTTTTGAGTAATCCTCAAGGTATGCTTTTTTATTTCTCTTCGGGAGTTGTTTCGAGAAACTATTTGTTGAGAAATAACCCTCACGATTTTAAAGCTGCAACACCCGAAATGCAAATTACTGCCGAATATGCGGTGGGCTCGAGTGGTGCTCCTATAGTGAATAACAGAGGTAATCTTGTCTCTACGGTGTCTACCACTAATTCTGTTTATAGTAATAATGATCAGAGAACAGGTAGTTTGCAGATGGTTGCAAGGGGTACAAAACCAGTTGTTTTGCTTAGAGAGATGGTTAAATTTGTTGATTAGTTTTACAATTTATTGCAAAATAATATATATATCCGGGCTGTTCCAAAAGAGCAGCCCCTTTTTTTTAATTAGTCAGTAGTAGCTTTTATTATAGATGAAAGATTTTTTATATGTCTCATTTCTTTTCAATATCTTTGTGTATTGTCTGTTTTGAAAATGATACATAAATCCTGAATATCTAATAAAACAATAGGAATATTGATTCTACTCACATATTAATAGAATATATAAAATGAATACCGATAAGATGTGGCGAAGTTTTTTGAAGAATGGAGACAATCATTCGTTCTCTATTCTATACAACTCACATATCGACAAACTATACTCTTATGGTATTCATTTAGGTTTTCAAAAAGAAACATGCAAAGATGCAATACAAGATGTTTTTTTTAAATTATATACTTCAAGAGAAAGTCTGACACAAATCGATAATATTTCTGCATATCTATTTAAGTCTTTTAAAAATAGATTAGTAGATATTGTTAGAAAAAACACAAACACACAAATTGTTGAGCTTGTAAATCAACCTTTCTCATTAGATATTACTATCTTGGATAATATTATTGATGCCGAGGAAGCCATTTTGCTGAAAAACAAAGTGGAAAAGTTGTTGAAAAGTCTCACAGCACAACAACGCGAAGCTGTGTATCTGAGATATATGCACGAACTCAGCTATGATGAAATAAGTGAACTGCTCAACATCAAGGCAGAGTCTGCCAGAAAGCTGATATCTAGAACTATAAGAAAACTTAGAGAGCAAACCGGCCCCCATCTTTCAAAAGCACAACTCATGCTTACTTTTCCCCTAATAACAATTCTTTAAATCCCCTCAATTGTTAAAGTATTAACTTTTTTAATTATTTTGTCCACAAAATAAAATTTGTAACGTCATGTAATAAAAAGAGTGACTTTGGACAAAAAAGTAAATTTCCTTCTTGATGAAGATTTTATAAAATGGAGACTTTATCAAACGAATGAGCAGAATGCACATTGGGCTAAATTCATACGCGATAACCCGCATCTAGAGCAAAGCATTGAAGAATCCATTGTTCGGTTTAATGCATTGAATATGAGTGAAAGTACATTGCCTCAAACTGAAAAAGACGCCCTTTACTCTATTGTAATGCAAAACATAAATAAACACAACAAAAGGAAGGTTTTGTTTAAATATGTATCTTCTATTGCAGTAGTTTTGGCAATTGGTATTGTTTCTGTCGTTTATCTAAATTTAAATAAAAACGGCTCACAACTTGCGCCAATTGAAGGTGACGTAATTGTTGGGCAAACTTTGCATAATGAAGAAGTACATATCATTTCAGGTGATAATAAGACTAACCTTAGTAATAATTCAAAACTTGAATTCACACAAAATGATAATATAGTGATAACCGACAGTACGCAATCTAAACAAGAACTAAAACTAGCTTCAGCTTCAATTAATAAACTAGTAGTGCCATTTGGGAAACGCTCTAACCTCATTTTTGCCGATGGAACAAAGGTTTGGGTAAACTCGGGGACACAAGTTGAATTTCCCTCCAAGTTTACCGGGCAAACGAGAGAAATAACAGTAAACGGAGAGATATATATTGAGGTTAAGGAAGACAAGCAAACACCGTTTATCGTTCGGACTAATAATATGGATATTCAAGTTTACGGAACATCTTTCAATGTTTATGACTATTATGACGATCTAACAAAAACTGTAGTACTTGTTGAAGGAAGTGTTGGTGTTAAAACAGCCGGAAAAGTAACCAAGCTTGAGCCCAATAGAAAACTTGAAATAACTAACGGTGAAATTACAGAGGAAAGTGTTGATGTGTCTGAATATATATGCTGGACACAAGGCGTAATGAGATTTAAAGAAACTCCGGTTTCTGAGATACTCAAAAAAGTGGGTAGGTATTATAATGTAGAGTTTGAGAACAGTCCCGATATTTCATTAAATGACAAAACATTTTCAGGAAAACTATTCTTGTCAAACAATCTTGATAGTGTAATGGTATCCATTTCGCTATTATCATCAACCAAATACGAAAGGGAAAACGATAAAATTTATATAAGCAAAAAAGACATGCCTATGAGAAAAAACTAATATTAATAAAAGAAGATCGAACAATGTTGCCGCATTGTCCGATCTATAGAGAATAAGTTCACAAGTAACTATTAAGCAATAAATTACGTAAACTATAAATTCGTTACAAATGTATGAAAGAAAAAATTAAGACCAACTGTTTTGCAAGCAAAAATTGCAATAAAGTTCTAAAAATCATGAAAATTTCATTTTCAATGTTCTTCCTCTGTTTTTTCACTTTAACAGCAGAAAGCATTTATCCTCAACAAGCAGAAGTTTCTGTAAGCCTTGAAAATGCAACTTTAAGGGAGGCTATCTCAGAAATAGAAAAATCAAGCGATTATGTCTTTCTTATTATTGATGAAGCCGGGCGTGAGCTGGATGCTAAGACGTCTATTCAAGCAAATAAAGAAAGTATTAACAGCATTTTAGAAGAAATCTTCACAAATACTGGTTTAGGGTACCATATTGTTGAACGACAAGTATCTATTTATAAGGATGATACTAACAGAAAAACAGAAAGTAAAGAAACCACAATAACCACAATAACAGACCTTACTCAACAAAAGGAGAGAGTAACGGGAGTAGTTACCGATGTATATGGCGAAACCATTATTGGTGCCAATGTCATGGAAAAAGGTACTACCAATGGTACTATAACTGATGTTGATGGGGTTTTTACTTTGAATGTGGAAAATAACGCCATTCTTCAAATATCATATATAGGGTATATTACTCAAGAAGTAAATACATCTGGAAAAACAAGCTTCAACATTGTTTTAAACGAAGACACACAAGCATTAGAAGAGGTAGTTGTGGTTGCGTATGGTGAACAGAAAAGATCTGCATTTAGTGGTTCGGCTGTTGTTGTCTCTTCTGAAGCAATTAGTCGTCGACCTGTTTCTAATGTTATGAACGCCCTAGAAGGAATGTCTGCAGGTGTTCAGGTTCAAACTTCATCAGGCTCTCCCACTGCAAGTCCATCATTTCGTATTCGTGGTGCCAGCTCTATTAATGCTGGAACAAACCCACTAATTGTGCTAGACGGTGTTCCTTATGAAGGAGGATGGAATAATATCAATCCGGGTGATGTGGAATCTGTGACAGTGTTGAAAGATGCTGCATCAACAGCCATTTATGGTGCTCGAGGCGGAAATGGTGTTGTGTTGGTAACAACCAAAAAAGCTGATAGAAGCAAAGAAATATCAATAACATTAGAAACTAAATTTGCAGTTTCCCAAGTTCGTAAAAATGATTTGTATGACGTGATTGACAGCCCAGGAGATTTTTATGAGCAGCAATATAACGCAATGTATAACTATTATCAAAATGTAGGAGGCTACAACTCATACGATGCAAACAGAGCGGCAAACGAGTCGTGGTTAAAAAACAGTGACGAGGGAGGCTTGGGCTACTTAGTTTATACAATGCCACAAGGTGAGAATCTAATTGGTTATAATGGAAGATTAAATCCTAATGCAACCCTTGGAAGAGTAGTTCAAGGCACTGATGGCAATGAATACTATTTGACCCCTGATGATTGGGTAGATGGGACATATAATACCGGGCTTCGTCAAGACTACAACTTGAGAATTAGTGGCGGAGCAGAAAATATGAGTTTGCTGGCAAGCTTTGGTTATACAAATGATGAGGGCATTACTGATGCAGCATATTTTGAGAGATTCACCGGACGCTTGACAGGTGTTTTGAACGCAAGAAAATGGCTTCGTGTTACTGCAGATTTAGACTTAGCAGTTTCTGATTACGCCGAAAATACAACCGGTAGTGACAATAGTAATAATATTTTCTCTAATGCTAATAGGGTAGCTCCAATTTATCCAATATTCATAAGAGATACTGATCGAAATATAATTTATGATGAAAATGGGAAAGTATATGATTATGGAGACGGAAAACATAACAATGGAATATCACGTCCTATCAATACAGGCTCCAATCGTATTCAAGAAGCATTGATACAATCACGAGATTATGAATCTACGAAAATAGGTTCTAAAGTGGTTGCAGATTTTATTATTACACCTGATTTAACAGCTTCCTTAAACATAGCTTATGGTCAACTTGATCGTAGGTATATTAGTACAAGACAACCATTTTATGGATCATCTAATCCAGGTGGCAGTACTACTGTAAGTGCACCTAAAAGCAAGACACTTAACTTGCAACAACTAATTAATTATAGTAAAAGATTCAATGATCACAACGTGAAAGTTACATTGTTACATGAGATGTTTGAATCAGATTCATATAGTTTGTACGGTGGTAGATCTAACATGTTCAATTATTTCGACAATCAGGAGCTCGACGGGGCAATCACGATTACCAGCAATGGATCCTCCACTACTAACTATCAGAGTGAAGGGTATGGTGGTCGTATATTGTATGACTATAAAAATATTTACAACTTTGATGCATCATATAGACGAGATGCATCCTCTCGTTTTCATCCTGATCATCAGTGGGGTAACTTCTTTTCTTTTGGTGGAGCATATCTTATTTCCAGAGAAGAATTCTTTGATGTTTCATGGATTGACATGATGAAGCTAAAATTGTCTTTCGGTCAAAATGGTAATGACCAAATTGGCAACCATAGATACATTGATACATATAGTATTGAAAATCTTGATGGTGAAATTGCTGTTACTTTCCTCAATCGTGGGAACAAACACATCACCTGGGAAACCAGAACAGCAGTTAATACTGGCGTAGAGTTTGATTTATTTAAAGGTCGCATAAGAGGAGGGATTGATTACTACAACAATAAAACCTCAAATATGCTTGCGTCAGTTTCAGTACCATACTCTTTAGGCTACTCATCCTACTATGATAATGTGGGAAGTATGCGCAATAGTGGTTTTGAGTTGGACTTGCATGGAGATGTCATCCGAACAAAAGACTTCAAGTGGAGTATATATTTAAATGCTTCTCTTAATAAAAGTAAAATATTAGAACTTGCTGAAGAGCGTAGGGGAGAAACTATTTACAATATTAATGGAGATGAAGTTGCAAAAGGATACAGTTCGGGACGTTATTTTTATGGTGAAGGCCTAGAATACAGAACATGGTACCTAAAGAAATTTGCCGGTATCGATAATGAGGGAAAAGCAACTTGGTATGTAAGAGATGAAGAGACTGGAGAGATTTCAACTACATCTACTTATAGCTCCGCAACATATTTTGATAATGGTAGCTCACAACCCAAAGTTGTTGGTGGTTTTGGTGGAGCCTTTTCATGGAAGGCAATAGAACTTTCTTTCTCTTTTGCATACAGGTTAGGCGGATATGGATATGACAGTGGTTACTCAACACTGATGACCGGACCTTACAACGGACACACTGGGTATAATTTTCACAAAGATGTAAAAAAGTCTTGGACACCTGAGAACAAAAGCAGTGAATTTGCACGTTTTCAGTATGACGATCGTTATTTCACATCTGCATCTGATCGTTGGTTGACAAAAGCTGACTATTTAAGTCTTCAGAATGTATCGCTAGGCTACAATATTCCTATTAGTATAGCTCAAAAACTTGGAGTTGAAGGTATAGCTGTATCTGCGGGTGCGGATAATTTACTCTTCCTTTCACACAGAAAAGGCTTTGTTCCAAGCAGAGATTTTGATGGAAATGTTGACTTTGGGTATTTCCCGGCAATGAGCAGATATATGTTAAACCTGAATTTTAAATTCTAATTAAAGAAAGAAAAATATGAGATATATATATACTAAAATAATAGCTTTAAGCATCCTAGCCTTCTCTTTAGCGGGATGTATAGATGATTCGGTAGCTACAGGCTATGCAACAGGAGATCAAATTGGAGGCTCCGAGGCAGCATTAGAGTCACTTGCCAACAGCTCTGCAGCTTTTATGTACAGCTATAGTTATTTTGGCACAGCAAGCAATCAAGAGTTTGGTTATCCTGCAATGATGATTATGCGAGATGCTATGACCGATTGTCCTTATGTAACTACTAATTACAACCACTTTAATACACCTTGGGGGTCATTGGTTGATTTTTCATCTAGTAGGACAAAGCAGCCATGGCGTTATTATTACCGCATGATTTTGAACTCAAATAACACTATTATAGCTATTGGAGATCCGGAAGAAGCAACAGAAAAGATACAGCAGTTTTATGGTAATGCTCTTGTATATCGCGCACTTTCATATATGGATTTAATGCGAATGTATGAATACAAAAAAACGGGTGTCGGTAAATTAGATTCTGAAGCTGAAAGTCGTGATATATATGGTCTTACTACAGTTATTATTGACGAAAACTTCGATGATACTAATGCAGAGAATAATCCGCGAGTTCCATTTTATCAGATGTACAGATTTATCATGGACGACTTGAATAAAGCTGAAAAGTATTTGGACGGATATACTCGCAATTCCAAAATTAGAGCAGACTTATCGGTTGTTCAGTCGCTTAAGGCCCGAATGTGGTTAGAAATTGCAACCCGATTCCAAAAACATCCCGAAGATTTACAGACTCAAATCAATCATGAAAATGATGAAGAACTAGCCATATATGAAAAACTTGGGATTACAACTACCAATGAATGCTATCAGAATGCTGCAAAATATGCACGCTTAGTGATAGATAGATACACCCCTTTGTCCGAAGAGCAATGGCACAGTTTGACTAATGGGTTCAACGATGCAAGAGTAGACTCTTGGATTTTTGCAATTACCATCAATTCAATTGATGCAGTTCATAGTAGGGTAAATAACTTCTACTCTAACTGTGTTACCGAATTCTCTCGTGGATATAGTCGTTCACAATATCATTGTTATAGAATGATTGATAAAAAACTTTATGATGCAATAGACGATAATGATTGGAGAAAAGTAACATGGATTGATCCTGCTGATGCAGGTAAGAAACCTGTGCCTGAAAAATATCACACACTTCTTGACGAAGAAGAATGGGCAAAAAGAGATGCATATGTTGGATTTAAATTCAGACCAAATGATGGCGATATCTCCGATGACTATACCAATGCCCTTCAAGTAGATTTTCCCATTATACGTGTTGAGGAGATGTACTTTATTGAAGCAGAAGCAAAAGCATATACTGAAGGATTAGGTTCAGGGTTAAGTGCTCTCTCTTCTTTCTTAAATACACATCGTTATAAAGAAGGCGCGTATGAAGCTACTCCTAATAATATAGATGATTTTGTAGACAACTATCTGCTCACTCAAAAAAGAATTGAACTTTGGGGTGAAGGCTTGTCTTTCTTTGATATAAAAAGACGAGAACTTGCTATTACACGTGGATATAAAGGTACAAATTGGATAACAAGTTATCGTTATAACTCAAACTCCGGTTACACTCCGTCTTGGTTAAATTTATATTTGCCTAATGAAGGGGAGGCATCGTTAAATAAGGCTTTAAAATTGAATCCGGACCCTCAAGTATATGATGTGTATAATTTATGGATAGAATAATAAAAAATAAATTGATATGATTAAGATATACAATACAGTAGCATACTTAGTGGCAATGCTAACAATAATAGCTGTAACATCATGTGATAATAGCGATAGTTGGGAGCCGGGTCCTCTACCTGCAGTCAACAATTCGGGTGCATATTTTGACAAGAATACTCCCAGTGTAATTGAAGTAGAAGCAAATCAACAAGGAGTTTTGTTGAAAGATTATTTCACCATTAAAGTTGGGCGTGATGAGATGAAGGCAACCTCTGCACTTCAGGTTCCTATAATTATTCATTATGCAGAGCCAAACTTAACAGTTTCAAAAACTGTTGATTTTGAAGTGGGTGAAACAACAGCTTTCCTTGAAATACTAATTGGTGAATTTGAGTTCAGTAAACAATATGCTTTATCAATTGAAATTGATGAAAACTTTGCTAATCCATACACATCTTATGAAGACATGGCAAATGGAGGAAGCACTCGTATTGATACTAAGGTCGAGGTTGTGTCTGTTCTGGGTAACGCGACATTTACTATGGCCGACAATTCCGGGTCTAATATTCCTGAGTTTATCCCTTTCAATCACAACATTTATGACAATCAAGATGGGACTTATTCTATAAAGAATTTCTTATATAATAATGCAGGTTATGATTTTCATTTTTCAATTGATGAAGACAATAGTATTAGACCATTAGAAGATTGTGGATATCATTCTACTAGTGATAATCGTTGGTATTTTTACTCGGGAAATTCAGACGCATCCGCAAATAGAATTCCTTGTTATATACCGGGTGCAAATCCTGATGATTATGTAACATATATTTATTTTTATACGGCAGAAAATCCTTCCACTCATACTGCTTTTTGGTTAGATTTATCTTCTAAAACCGGTAGAATGATGGGCTATTCGCGTTATTCAGTGTCATCTTCGGGACGCATAGCTTTCAATATATCTTGGGAGTAAGTTACTAATTATAACAATGTTGAGAAGGGGCTGTCTCAAAAGGTAGACAGTCTCTTTTTTTTATTTAAAATTTTCTGCAAAAAAACTATATACATCGTTGTTGTTTTAAACACTTTTACTTATCTTTATGTCTGTATATCAAACATATAAGATATGGCTAAACCTAAATTCAAATCTTATAACCAGGGTCAGGTTACTCTTTTTCCTCCCAGTTTGGATGAAAAAGTACCTGAAAACTCACCCGCCCGTATTATTAATCAAATAGTAGATAGCCTAGATTTGAGTAAAGTCTTTGACACTTACAAAGGCGGTGGTACTACAGCCTATAATCCACGTATGATGCTTAAAGTTGTTCTATACAGCTATTTGAATAATATTTATTCCAGTCGTAAAATAGAACAGGCTCTCACAGACCGTGTCAGCTTCATGTGGTTATCGGGCAACCAGACTCCTGATCACAACACCATTAACCGTTTCCGCTCGTCTCATTTAAAAGACTCAATACATGAGGTTTTTACTCAGGTCGTTGTGATGCTTGTTGAAATGGGATGTTTAAGTCTTGAAGTGGCTTATGTTGACGGCACCAAGATTGAATCAAGATCTAATCGTTACACCTTTGTCTGGCGTAAGTCGATTGAAAAATACAAAGATAGATTAGAAGAAAAGATCCATAAAATACTGGGAATGATTGAAGAAGGTATAGCCGGTGATAATAACCCTGATTATGATCCACCGAGACCATTCAACAGTGAAGAGATAAAAAAGCGTGTTGCTCAGATTAATCGGGAGAACAGAAGCAAAGAGGAACAAAAGGCAATTAAAACACTTGAGGATAAGCTTTTACCTAAATTTGAAGAGTATGAGCGCCATTTAGATACTCTGGCCAATCGCAATAGTTATTCTAAAACCGACACTGATGCAACTTTTATGCGCATGAAAGAGGATCATATGCTCAACGGCCAACTCAAGCCTGCATATAACGTTCAGATAAGTACAGAGAATCAGTTTATAAGCCATTATGATTTTTACCCAAATCCTACAGATACATTAACCTTGATTCCTTTTTTAAATAGCTTCGAGAACCGTTATAACATTTTGCCGGGTAAGGTAGTGGCTGATTCCGGTTACGGTAGTGAAGAGAATTATGAGTTTATGCAGGAGAATGATATTGAGCCGTTTGTAAAGTTTAATTACTTCCATAAAGAACAGAAAAGAGCATTTAAAAAGAATGGCTTTCTCTCTCAGAACCTTTACTATAACTCAGAAGAAGATTATTATGTTTGTCCAATGGGGCAGCATATGAACAAGGTAGGAAAAAAGAGAAACAAAACAGCTAGTGGATACAAATCAACATCAACTCTTTACGAGGCAAAAAACTGTAACGGTTGTCCTTTGAAATGTCTCTGTACTAATGCAAAAGGTAACAGAAGAATAGAGGTGAATCATAACCTTAACCGGCATAAACAGAGAATCAGAGAGCTACTGACTTCAGAAGAAGGAATTTATCATCGAAGTCAGCGTCCAATAGAGCCTGAGTCAGTGTTTGGACAAACCAAATCAAACAAACATTACAACAGATTCAGGCATTTTAAAAAAGACAAGGTTTTAATGGACTTTGCGATCTTCGCTATTGCATTTAATATTGGAAAACTACACTTGAAAGGGTTAGATAATAAAGGAATATGGGCTATTTTGGGGAAATATGATCAAAAAGGTGGTGTTATTTTATTTTTAGTGAAAATAGGGGTGAACTTTAAAAATTTCTCTTCAGTTAATAACTACAATCAGAAAATAGCAGCTTGAAAAATTAAAAAAGGAGCTGCCCTTTTGGAACAGCTCCTTTTATTAATTATCTAAAACATTTCATTGAATATGAGAAAGATAAGTGCAACAATATTTTATATGTTTTTCTTTGTTACCATCTTAACGGCACAGACAGCTGAAAACATTGTCCTAAAAGGTTTTGGTGGTCTTTATGTAATACACAATGAAGATCAAAGCATCAGAGTTGTTTCTGAGCAAGCTGATGGTTCTGTTCTGGATACCACAATTAATGAAGCTTTCAACAATTTCAAGTTACACTACTATGCTGCAGATAAAGACACTGATGTCGACTTTGAGTTTCAACTTCATGATAGAATTAAAAACTCATGGAAACAGGATGCATCTGACAAAACACTTGTTGTATCAGATTTGCATGGTCGTTTGGATGCTTTTGTTGCTATTCTTAAAGGGAATAATGTTGTTGATGATAACCTCAACTGGATATATGGCAAGAATCAATTAGTCTTTATTGGAGATATTTTCGACCGTGGTCGCGATGACAACGGAATTGCATGGTTGGTCTATAAGTTGGAAAAGCAAGCTGATGATGCAGGAGGTCGTTTAGATTTTATTTTAGGGAATCATGAAGATTTAGTTTTGAAGGACGATCTTCGCTATGTTCATGAAGATCATTTTGTGTTTTCTTCTAAAGCAGGCATTCCTTACTCGGATCTTTATGCTGCTAATACCGAACTGGGACGGTGGTTGCGCGACAGCTACCTAATTGTGACCGTAGGGAATGACCTGTTTGTACATGCAGGTCTAAGTACCGAGATGGTTGATAAGAGCTATAAGATTGGCGAGATAAATGAATTAGGCTGGCGCTTCGTTGGTTATCCAACTAAGATTAAAAATGAACTACACCCAAGAAACGAAAAGTTGTTTGGAAGTTCGGGAGTAATATGGTATCGTGGGTTAGTTACTGACTCCGAAAATCGTCCTGGAATTTCGTCAAAAGATTTGGATAAGGTTTTGAAATATTACAAAGCAGACAGAATCATTGTGGGACATTCAGAAGTAGATGAAATTGATTGGCGATACGGTGGACGTGTTATTGCTGTGAATGTTCGTCATTATAAAAATTTAAATGATAATAGAACTGCAGCTCTATTAATTGAAAATGGAAAGTACTATTCTGTCAACTACACAGGGGATAAGGTTGTATTGGGCATATAACAATAACAACGAGAGCATACTTTACTCCATATAGAGAATATAATTATAATAAGGCACTAGAGTAGTCATTATAATAAATCTAGATTAAATTAGTTTATTTGCCCAAGCTTGATGTTTAAGCATCGCTTGGGCAAATTTTTTATTAAAGTAATTAGTTTTCAAATGGGGTTTAATCTAGTATTAGGATTTAATTAATAAGTGTGTAAAAACATGAAATATAGACAATGGGGAAGCTGCTTGAGTTTTATTCAAATATTAAAAGGTGTTGACTTTATTACATAAATTTTAAATGAATCGAATATAGTTGTTTCTCTGTATAGTACTTGTAGTGGGCTTTTAGGCTGATTCAAGAGAAATTTGAGTCTAGGTAAATGACATTTGTTTTAAAAAAAGTTCAAAAAATTACATAAAACAAAAAAAAACGTTTATATTTGTGGTGTGTGTTTTACTAACTATATGTTAATTAACCATATTGTTGCGAGTAATGACCATGATTAAATATATGAAAAAATGATTATTTAGAATTGAGAATCTAATATTAACAATTTAACAAATTGATTAACAAATTATTTATTAATGTAAATGTTTAATTTTAAAGTAGAGTTTATGAAAAGAAAACTAACTATGTTTTTAACCTTATTCTTGTTTGGGATAGGGGTGATTGTAGCTCAAACACAGGTACGAGGTACTGTTGTGGATGATACAGGAGAACCTGTTATTGGAGCTACAATACAGGTTAAAGGTACTTCTCAGGGAACTATTACGGATGCTAATGGTGTGTTTTTACTACAAGCTCCTGTAGGAGGTACATTAGTGATTTCTTATGTTGGATATGTGTCACAGCAAGTGCCGGTATCTGAGAATATTAGAATTGTATTATTGCCTGACGCAGAGTTGCTTGACGAGGTTGTAGTTATCGGTTATGGAACCGGAAGAAAAATATCTTCGACAGTAGGTTCTGTTGTAAATGTAGGTTCCGAAAGAGATTTCTGAGAAACCTTTAGCAAATCCATTGGACGCATTACAGGGTAAAGTGCCCGGGCTTCAGGTTTATACGTCATCAGGTGAGCCTTCACAGCTTTCGTCAATCAGACTGCATGGTGTTGGTTCTCTTGGAGCATCTTCAACACCATTATATGTACTTGATGGTGTTCCTATTCAGTCAGGAACATTGCTTGGACTGAATCCACAAGACTTTGAAAGTGTCACTGTTTTAAAAGATGCTTCTGCAACATCTATTTATGGTGCCAGAGCGGCAAATGGTGTTATTTATATCACAACAAAAAGAGGAAAAGTTGGTGAAACATCAACTATTTCAATAAATCACAATTTGGTAGTTCAAGCTTAGCTAATACTAACTATTTTGAACAAATGATGAATACCAAAGAACTTACAGATTTCTGGGTAGAAACCGGATATCAGACACGTGAACAAGTTGATGCTTTACTGGCAAGGTATCCTAACGATACTCAATGGTATAAATACTATTACAAAGATAGTGCTCCAACTTATCAAACAGATGTATCTATTTCAGGTGGCTCAGGTAGAACTAATTACTATATTTCAGGAAGTTATTTTTTTCAAGATGGATTGGCTTATAGATCAGAATTTGACAGGTATACATTACGAGCTAATATTGACTCTCGTATAAACGACTGGTTAAGAGTAGGTCTAAACAACTCCTTGGGATACGATCAATATGAATCAAATCAATATGGCACAAATAGTACAAATAGGGGATTAGCTCTTTTAGCACAACCTTTTTACAGTCCATATGACGAAAATGGAGATGAATACCCGGATATAATTCCCGGATGGAATAGATACAGCCCTAAATATCTTGCAGATAAGATGCCCAGTCCTAATGAGACAGCCCGATTAAATACTTCAGGCTATATTCAGCTTACTCCGGCAAAAGGGTTGACCTTAAAAAACCCAGATGGGGCTTGAGGCAAGTGATTATACTAACACTAGTATGAGATATCCTAGTTATAGAGGCTCATTAAACAATGGTGAAGTTGCTAAAAGGTTTTCAAGAACTATTAACAAAACAATAACAAACACTATTGAGTATAAATTCACTCCGGTTAGAGATCACAACTTTACTGCCTTATTAGGTCATGAGTTTGTGGATTATGATTTCGAAACTCAATACGCAAGATCTACAGGACATAATGATGACAGGTTAATGTTATTGACTCACGGTACTGAAGGTAAAGTTACAGAATCATCAAAGAGTGAATATGCATTCTTGTCATATTTTGGAAGGATAGAGTATGATTATGCAGATAAATATTTTATAGATCTATCTCTTAGAAATGACGCTTCATCTCGTTTTGGAGTAGACAACAGGTCGGCTATGTTTTGGTCTTCCGGTGCCATGTGGCATGCAAAAAAAGAAGATTTTCTTAAAGATGTAGACTGGTTGAATAGTTTAACTTTTAAGTTGAGTGTTGGAACAAGCGGGAATGCCGAGATTGGTATTATAACTCTTTCGCATTGGTTGGAACATCGGAATACGATATTTATTATGGAACAAGCAACTCTAATCAATATAATAATAATTCGGGCTGGAGTATAGATGCACCCGGTAATCCAAAGTTATCTTGGGAGGAACAGATTAAAACTACCTTTGGCGTAAGCTTTAGTTTGTTGAATAAGTTGCATGCAGATGTTCAGTTATATAATAGAGTAACATCTAGTATGTTGATGGATGTTCCTTATCCTTATACATCAGGTTTTGCCGAGATAACTGAAAATGTTGGTAAATTGCAGAACAGAGGGTTCGACTTTAGCTTAAATTATGATGTGTGGACTGATAGTAAAAACAATTATATCACCCCATATGTCAATTTGAATTATAACAAAGATAAAGTATTAGAGCTATTTCAAGGTAAAGATTCATGGATAATTCCTAATACAGGTGTGAGCTATGCTATTGGTCAATCTGTTTCGTTCTTCTATCCAATATTTCACCAAGTTAATCCAGAAACAGGTGCTCCGGAATGGTTTGTGCCGGGTGATGATATTGCTCAGAATAATGAAGATCCTAACAATGTGACTTCAGTTTTTAATGAAGCAGCTTTAGAGCAGAATACAGGTATTTCAAGATATGCACCATTAAACGGAGGGTTTGGCTTATCAGCTTCTTATTCAGGTGTATATCTGCAAGCAGACTTTGCGTTTTCATTAGGCAAGTATCTAATTGTTAATGATGCATACTTCTTTGAAAACCCAAATGGATTTACCGGATTCAATCAAAGGAAAAAAGTGGCAAATTACTGGAAGCAGCCGGGAGACATTGCTGAATTTCCGGATTATAACAAATATCTTTTTACAGAATTTGACTCAAGGATGATAGAGAATGCATCATTCACACGCTTGAAAAACTTGACCATTGGTTACAATGTTCCTGAAAAGTTTGTGGATAAATCAAACTTCTTTTAAGTCTGCGAAGTTTTTTGTAACAGGACGTAACTTGCTAACTTTTACAAAATTTGAGGGACCTGATCCTGAGGTGGATTCTAATTTAACATTAGGTGTGTGAACCCAAACACAAAACAGGTATCTGCAGGTTTTGAGCTAACATTTTAAATAAAGAATTATGAATAAATTTATAAAAACAGTACCAATTCTCTTGATATTAATTGGATCTTTTACTGCATGTGATTTGGAAAGATTTCCATATGATGCTATTGAGACCGGTCAATCATTTAAAACCATTCAAGATGCTGAGAACTGGAATAATGGAATATATAGCTATTTTAGAGCAAGACAATATGGTGTTTACACCTATTCTCAAGATATCCAAGTTGACCAATTAAATGCCTCTTTGGATTATGGAAATAGGAACGGTGAGCTTCACAGGTGGTCTACGTTTCTTGCCGGAAGTTATACCATAAGAGATACTTGGCGTGAATATTATTCTGCTATCAACAATATTAATATGATACTGGATGAATATTCAAAAATGGAATTAGAAAGCGACGATGATAAAGCTTTATTGGATAAGTATAAAGGGGATGCATATTTTGCCAGAGCCTATTATTATAATGAATTAGCATTGCGATGGGCAAAAGCTTATAATCCATCAACTGCTTCTTCAGATTTGGGAGTACCTGTTGTACTTAATGTTGATTATACTGTAATGCCTGCCAGAGCATCATTAGAAGACGTTTATAAGCAAGTATTGGATGATATATCACAAGCTAAAACACTTCTTGCAGGAGTAAGTGGTGAGGTAGGTTCAAACTATTTCAATATTGATGTGATTACTGCTTTAGAGGCGAGAGTTAAGCTATACATTCAAGATTGGGGTGGTGCGCTAACTGCTGCAAATACTTTAATTAGTGGATCAAAATACACTCTTATTGATGATGAGGGCACACTTAAGGATATGTGGGAAAATGATTTTGACCAAGAGGTGATATTTCAATCTTTTGTTTCTAAGCCCACTGAGTTAGGGAATGCAAATAGTGTTTATTTAGGCTATAATGGGACAACTCAAAAGTATACACCTGATTTTATACCATCTCAATGGGTTATTGATATGTATGATGAAGTGGATATCCGTAAAGATGTCTATTTTGAAATTAAGCCTGTTGTAATTCAAGGTGAAGAGAAAGAATTGACACTTGTGAATAAATATCCGGGTAATCCGGAGCTATTTACAACGGCTAACACTAATTATCAACATGCGCCTAAAGGGTCTTTAGGATTGCAGAAATGTATCTTATTGCTGCCGAAGCTGCTTACAATAGTTCAGGTGATGTGTTAACCCCACTAAACACACTCAGGGTCAGTAGAGGTCTTACTCCGATTTCGGGCCTAACAGGTGATGAATTGCTCGAAGAAATAAAGAACGCGAGATTTCGTGAACTTGCATTTGAGGGCTTCCGTCTGTTTGACTTAAAACGCTGGAATGAAGGCTTTCAAAGAAGAGATCCGCAGGACCCAAGTGTATTGACTCCCGGTGCTGACTTTTTTGAGAAAACTGTTTCCGCCGGTGATAATAAGTTTGTTTGGGGTCTGCCTTCAAATGACATTAGCATAAATCAAACCTAAAGGATCAGCAGAATCCGGGTTGGTAATATTTAATTAAATGATATTTGATATTTGATATTTGAAAGGGGGCTGTTCCAAAAGGACAGCTCCTTTTTTTAGATTGTTTTTTAATAATGCAATCTCGGCTCTCAACCGGGCATTCTCCACCTGAAGCTTATCCAGTTCCGTTTTCGGTTCTTGTTTCTTTACTCGTCCATACTCTTTACAGGTCGTCCCCGTTTATTCTGTATGTGAAGTACTTGATAACCATCTACCCTAACTGCTTTTACCCAGGCTTCAAGTGCAGATATACTTACTCCATACTGCAAAACGACCTCCGGCAAAGATATGTTTTTTTCTATTATGAGCCTTACTATTTCTTCTTTAAACTTACCGGTAGCACGAGTATTAGGCTGCTTATGCAGACCTTGAGTCCCAAAACGGTCATGCTTGCGTACCCACTCCAATATCATCCTCTCATGAATTCCATATTCTCTGGATATACGAGAAATGGGTATACCATTTTTTACATGAGATACAATTGATAATTTCTTTTCAAACGTGTGTTTAGACATAAAAATAACCCCCAAAAGTTTTTTGTCTAACTTTTGGGGGTCCGTTCAAAGATTGAGAGCCCCTTTTAATATGTTTAGTTTGTGAAAGAGTAGTTTTGTTTAATTAGATTTTACTATTGGTGGCAATAATTTTGGATTATCAATTATCACGCTTTCTGAAACAATCTTTTCAAACTGTGAAGTTAATCCGGATTCTTTGAATTGAGGTAATTGTAAGCTTCTTGTGTGTGATTCTGCAGCAACTGAAGGGATTGGTTGTCCTGTTATTAATGAAACAGCTTTTGCTAAAAGATAATCGTTTGTATCGCCTATCGGGAGCCATGTTTTTGTATTATACTCTTGTGTTGCTACAGGGTGGTCAGGAATTAATCCATTTGTTGCAATGAAGTCTTTATTGTTTTTATCTGTATATCTGCCTACAATTGGTTGCATAGCCCAATTTTTTAATTCGGCTTTTTCTTTAGTTGATAAATCTGATTCAGGATATACAGGTTGTGCTCTTGCATTTCCATTTTTGATGAAGTTGTCATAGGCGTGTATTGTCCACGAAGCAGTATATTTTCCACTTGTTTTTTCTCCAATTTGTTCAACTTGCATATATGGCTCAAGACAAAAAGTGAGTAATTCTGAAGCTGATGCTGAGGATCCGGTTGTTATTATATAAACTTTATCTAGATTAATGTTGGCGTTTACAGGATTAGAATATTTAGTGTCATTACTTCCTAGATAGGTTTTTCTATCCCGATTTTTTGAGTCGTAATTTGAGTTTACGAAACTGTTATAGTTCATTATAGTTAATACGTCTTTGTTTTGAACGTTAATTACAGGAGCAATAAGAGAGGCTAAATATGTTGCAGCACTAACACCGCCACCCGGGTTGTAGCGAAGATCAATAACTAAGTCGGTTATACCGGCTGATTTAAATTCGGAGAATGTATTGTATAAGCTTTGGTTGTAATTTGCGATGAAGTTGGTATAGAAGAGATAGCCAATTTTATGACCGGTATATTCATCAAATACTTTTGTAAATAAAACCGGGTCAGTGCTTATTGTTGCAGGTGTGATTGTTACATCCCGTTGGTTTTGAAGATTCTTATCTAAAACAGTGAATCTTGTCGGGGAGTTTGAGCCATACATTTTAATGTAATTGTTTTCTGTAATTGTTTGTCCATCAATTCTAATTATAACTTCCCCTCTTTTCAGCCCCGCTGCTTCTGCAGGAGTGTTTGGATAAACATATCTAATGAATCCAACAACTGTTGTGTATGATTCATCTGTGTATAAAGCAAAAGGTTGAAATCCAAAAGCATCTGTTGACTCGCCTCCAAATTCTGCCATTAGTGAATTAACGTCGTCTGTAATCCACGACCAGCCATGTTCAGTGTCTGTGCTGTTAAGAATTTTATAAAAGTATTCTTCCGGATTATTGTCGTTTTTTGTAGGTTTTTTATTGCTGATTTCATAATCCCATAAATAAAAAGCTGACATCCCATCATATACAAATTGAGTTACCGTATTTATGCCATTAATTGGATCTGATTTCTCGCATGATAAGATTGCTGTGAATATTATTGTTAAAGCCAAGAAAATATTTATTTTTTTCATATGAATGTAATGTTATGCTGAAAAGCTTATGCTTGTTATATTATACTAATATCTTTGTCAAAAAGACAGAGACAATAAGTGATACAAATATATCAATTAATTTGCTTGATTATCAAATCTATTATGGTTTTTCAACTTACTTGTTTCGACTTGTCCGATCAAGTTGCATTATAGGTTTTGTTTGGAATGATATTAAACCAATAGCTATTATTATTACTCCTGATATAATAAAAGAGGTGCTGAGCCCTATTGTGTCGGCAATGTATCCTATCCCTATCAAACCAAGCATTGCAGGGATGAGGGCAACTGTGAAGTACATTGAGAAAACGCGCCCAAGTGCAGCAGGATCGATTTTTGTTTGTAATAGTCCGGTGAAGGCTGAGTTGAAGATAGCCCCGGATATACCACTTATTGCTGTGAGTATTGCAAACCATATAAATCCTGTGGGAGATAATGTGCCCGATAATAGAAAGGCCAGCCCTAGCAGAAGGTACATCCAGTTGATTAATCCAACACGGTTGATGTTATATACTTTAACGCCCATGATAGCTCCTCCCACAAGTGCTCCTACGCTCCACACGGCCTCGATTATGCCGGCCTGGAACTCTGTGCCTCTAAAGTACTCAAGTGTCATTAGCGGGAATAGTACGCTGATTGGAACTATAAAGAATACTACCAGTGTTGAGTATAAAAACAGATAACTCAATCCTTTGTTTTCTAATATTATCATTGCTCCCTGTTTCATCTCTTTAAGTATGTCTTTTTTTTCTTCATGTTCAGGTTTTGGATTAGGTATGTTGACAAATATAAGAGAGGAGACGGCTATCAGGGCGCCGGCAACATCAAACAGCAGGACATATTCTATATTCCATACTGTAATCATCATTGCGCCTAGTGCAGGTCCCGCGATTTGACTTACAGAGGCAATTATCTGATTGATGCCTGCTATTCTTGTGAGCTGGTCTATTGGAGCAATTAATGGTACTGAGGCTTGCATTGCAGGCATATGAAATGCAGAGCCTATTGAGCGTAGTGCAAGTAGTGCAAATATGTGCCATAGCTCAGCAATTTCCAGCCAAAATAGGATGCCCAAAGCAAATGTGCATATTGCAATAAAGGTGTCGGCGAGCATCATTATGAGTTTTCTGTTCCATCGGTCAATAAGTGCTCCTGTAAATGGTCCGATTATTGTTTGTGGTAACATTGCAGCAATTGCAGCCAATGCAAGTATTTCGGCAGAGCCGGTTTGGAGGCTTAACCATATTATTATTGCAAAATTTACGAGACTGCTGGTTAAAATTGAGAAAAACTGACCGCCCCATATTATTGCAAAAGTTCTTTTCCAACTGCTGCTCATGTTAGTGTTTTAAAAAAATGTAATTATAAGCAGTCCTATAACGATATTTCTATGTAAACTGTTTACGAACTGAAGAAATATGACATAAAAAAAGAGGCCACCTCGATCGAGAAGGCCTCTTTTGTATTGGTTAACGTGATATCAGCATTAAGGTAAAAAAGATTGTTTTAGGTTATCGATACAAAGATATGTCACTATTTTAATATTACAAAATTAAAAAACATATTATAAAACATAGTTTTAAAATATGTTTTTGAGTGCCTGTCTTGTTAATGGTTTGATATTGAGCTATTAATCGTTTTAGAGTTGTTTGAGTGTAGAAAAAAAAGAGGATAAAATTTAAACTTTATCCTCTTTAATTTTGTTAAGCATTATTTCCTAATACCTAATTCTTTAATAATTGAACGATATCTTTCAATATCTTTCACAGTTAGGTAGTCAAGTAACCGGCGGCGTTTACCTACCAATACTTTCAATGCTCTTTCAGTGTTATAATCTTTAGGATTTGACTTTAAATGTTGAGTCAAATGCGAAATACGGTATGAAAACAAAGCTATCTGGGCTTCCGGTGAGCCGGTATCTGTGTTAGACTTTCCGTGTTTTGCAAAGATTTCTTGCTTCTTTGTAGAATCTAAATACATGTTTGTAAATATAATTGTTTAAAAAAACTTTGGGTTGCAAAGATAGTGCTAAATTTATTAATTACAAACAGTTTGTAGTTTTAATTGCTTCGGCGGCGAAGTCTGTCGCTCAATCTTTTGATAGCATCATTTATTTGCTGATCAGGTTCTATAACGTTATATTCTCCCCAGAAATCGGGATCGATAAAATGTTCAACTTTTTCTGCAATTACGTCAGTGGAGCGAATTCGTTCGTTTCGGTGAAATTTTACTATATTATCTTCATATTTGTCTGTTATCGCAATTTCAGAGCCTATTGTATATGTTGTAGAAAATAGTCCAAAAAATCGGTTTGTCCATCTTACCTTAAACTCTACTTCAGTGCCACTGTAGTTGAAGAACCATTTGCCGTTATCTTCAATAAAATCAACAATATATTGTGCTTTCTCTACTTCAATTCTCATTTTTGAGGGTTTTCTGCGTATGAAGATATTTGCAGCATCTTTACGATCCTCAACATTCATATTAAATTCCATACGGGCAAATGCAAGTGATTCTAATTCAAGAAATATTGTTCCTCTGAATAGAATGTCAGATATTCCCGGTTTGGGAGTAAAGGCTATTTTATAGTGAGGTTTATCATTTATGCTGACTAAACCCTCTATATGGAAATTGTATTCTGCTCCATTAGTTCCAAAAACAATCTCGGGATTTTTTGCTATATCAAGCATGAGTGCGTCACTGATTCCTCCCTGAAATTTCAATAAAACAGTATCCCTAGGTGTGATGTCAGTGGCTTTTCTGCCTATATATATGCGTGCTTGATCATTACTGTATGATCTGTAAGATGCTTTGTAGACGTCAAGAACGGCTTCGACAAGTGAGATGTGTTTTGAGCCTTTTTTTATTGACTCTCGATAGAATGCAACCATCATGTTTGGGTCACTCGAAAAGTTGTTGGATATGTTTTGCAGGGCATCACGCACTAGCCGAGATCCATCACCCGAAACCACTTGCAGTTCGTCCAGCTGTATTGGAGAGGGGATTAATGCAATGTGATTATTGGGGTTGTCTATTAAGGTGACAATTGGTATTTCGTGGTTGGCATATCCAAGATGACGAATTATGAGTTGAGAGTTGTGTGAAGAAAATGGTACTCTCAGTGAAAAATAACCGTCCTGATTAGTTACTGTTGAAACATTTGCCGATTGAACCATGATACTTGCATTTGCAAGTGGTTGATTTGTGTCGCCGCCAAGTACTCTTCCTTTGAGCAGGTAAGTAGAATCTGTAGGTTGTTCTATAGTATCAGAGTAAGCACTTTGGAAGGATATTACTGATAATATAGATAATAGAATTAATGTATTTTTAAACTGTTTCATTTGATTTAATATATACGGTCTAACAATCTTATTTGCTTAAAGTTCATGTTGATAAGACATAATACAAAGGAAAGTAATTATCATCAATTTTCAAAAAAACAATGATTTTGTTGACTATTATTCTTAATTTGCTAAAAATCAAATATCAGAGCTTCTACATTTAAATCACAATAATTGTTTAAATTTGTGCATTAATATCCGAATATAGAGATAATGGTTTATAAATATGATTTTCTGGTTATCGGTTCCGGTATAGCGGGCATGAGTTATGCTTTAAAAGTGGCTAAACATGGACGAGTAGCCATTGTTGCTAAAAATCAGCTCGAAGATGCGAATACTTATTATGCTCAGGGTGGTATAGCTTCGGTTACAAATCCATGGGATAATTTTGAAAAACATATTGCTGATACTCTGGATGCAGGGGGAGGATTATGCAATAAGGAGGTGGTGGAGAAGGTTGTTAGGGAGGCTCCGGCACAAATAAAGGAGTTGATAAGCTGGGGGGTGAATTTTGATAAAGATGAAGAGGGTAATTTTGATCTTCACAGAGAGGGGGGCCACTCAGAGTTTCGCATTCTTCATCATAAAGATAATACAGGAGCTGAAATTCAGATTAGTTTAATTGATACTATTCGTAAGCATCCAAATATTGATGTTTTTGATAATCATTTTGCAATTGAGGTGCTTACTCAGCATCATCTTGGAGAAGTTGTTACAAGACATACTCAGGGTATTGAGTGTTATGGTGCTTATATTTTAGATCAGGATACAAATGAGATTGATACTTTCTTGTCGAAGGTTACTATGATGGCAACAGGTGGTATTGGCTCAGTGTATCAGACTACTACGAATCCTGATGTTGCAACAGGTGATGGCATAGCTATGGTTGCAAGAGCAAAGGGAGAGGTGAAGGGTATGGAGTTTGTTCAGTTTCACCCAACTGCACTGTATCATCAAGGTGCCGGGCCTTCGTTTCTTATTACTGAAGCATTGCGTGGGTATGGAGCTGTTTTAAAAACAGTGGAAGGTGAAGAGTTTATGCATAAATATGACGATAGAGGTTCGCTTGCTCCTCGTGATATTGTTGCTAGGGCTATTGATAGTGAGATGAAGGAGAAGGGAGATGAGCATGTTTTTCTAGATGTAACTTTTAAAGATCCGGACGATACTAAAAAGCATTTTCCAAATATTTATGAAAAATGTCTGTCGTTTGGGTTTGATATAACTAAGGAGATGATTCCTGTAGCACCGGCTGCTCATTATCTTTGTGGGGGTATTGCTGTGGGTGTTGAGGGTGAGACGTCTATTAGTCGCTTGTATGCTAACGGAGAGTGCGCATGTACAGGTTTGCACGGTGCAAATCGTCTGGCTTCAAACTCGCTTATAGAGGCAGTGGTGTATGCTGATTCTGCTGCTAAACATTCTATACCGATTTATAAGCAATATGATTTCAGGGAGGATATCCCGGCATGGAATGCCGAAGGGACTACTTCGCCCGAAGAGATGGTTTTGATAACTCAAAGTTATAAAGAAGTGACACAGATTATGTCCTCTTATGTTGGTATTGTGAGGTCGGACCTCCGATTGCAACGTGCAATGGATAGGCTTAATATTATTTTTAGGGAGACAGAGAGTCTTTTTCAGAAGTCGGTTGTTTCGCGCGATATTTGTGAGTTGAGAAATGTTATAAAAGTAAGTTATCTTGTTATCAAACAGGCTATGACCAGAAAAGAAAGCAGAGGGTTGCATTATACTATTGATTATCCGGGTAGAGATCCTAATTCGGTATTATGAAAAAAACAATTAATATAAATGGTTCGCTAATTGATTTGTCCAAACCTTTGGTTATGGGTATTTTAAATGTTACCCCGGATTCGTTCTTTTTGGGTAGCAGGAAGCAGTCAGATGTCGCCATTTTATCAAGATGTAAGCAGATTGTTGATGAAGGAGGCTCGATTATTGATGTGGGGGCACAGTCAACAACTCCAACATCTAAGTTCCTTTCAGCCAAAGAGGAGGCTGATAGATTGCTGCCTGCACTGAAGTTGATTCGCAAAAATTTTCCTGAAGTAATTATTTCTATAGATACTTTTTATTCGGATGTTGCGAAACAAGCGGTTGAAGAGTATGGTGCAAATATTATAAATGATGTTTCAGGTGGACAAATTGATGAGAATATGTTTCCTGTTGTTGCGGAGTTAAATGTTCCATATATTTTGATGCATATGAGAGGTGTTCCACAAACTATGCAGGAGCTGACAGATTATGATGATTTTATTCAGAATGTTTTATATTATTTTTCTGAACGTAAGGCAAAATTGGATCTTTTAGGTGTTAGTGATGTTATTATTGATCCCGGATTTGGCTTCAGTAAGACTCTGTCTCAAAATTATGAATTAATGGCTTATCTGAAATATTTTCATATCTTTGAGGAGCCGATCCTTGTTGGTGTTTCAAGGAAATCTATGATTTATAAACTGCTGGGATCTTCTCCGGAAGATAGCCTGAATGGGACATCAGTTCTTAATACCGCTGCATTACTTTCAGGTGCAAACATTCTACGTGTACACGATGTTAAAGAGGCTGTGGAATGCGTTGAGATTGTAAACAAATTAGATGAATCGATAAATAATTGATATGTTCGCACATTTTGGGTTTAAAGATTTTATAGATGTGCTTTTGGTAGCTTTACTCCTGTTTTATTTATTCAGGCTAGTGAAGATATCAGGTTTAAGGCCTCTATTTGTAGGAATTCTGGTTTTTTTGGTAATATGGATTTTGGTTTCCAGAGTCTTTAATATGGTGTTGTTGGGCTCTATTCTCGACCAGTTTGTGGGTGTTGGTTTATTCCTTTTGGTTATTCTTTTTCAGGATGAAATAAGGCGTTTCTTAATGTCACTTGGTTCTAAAAAAGGATGGAATTTTATTACCAGGCTTATTTTTCCGAGCGAGAGTGCCGAGAAAGATAAGTCTCATTTAACACCTATTGTCCTGGCATGTATGAATTTGTCCAAAACAAAAACCGGCGCTCTTATTGCTATACAAGGTGATATACATATGGGTTTGTATGAGCAGACAGGAGAGATTGTGAATGCAGATATTTCATCGCGACTTATAGAGAATATCTTTTTTAAGAATACTCCACTTCACGATGGAGCTATGATTATTGTTGGGAAAAAGATTAAGGCTGCAGGTTGTATTTTGCCGATTTCACAGAACCCAAATATTCCTACTCATTTAGGATTAAGACATAGGGCCGGATTGGGTATTTCGCAGGAAACAGATGCTAAGGTTATTATAGTGTCGGAGGAGAGAGGCAGAATTTCTTTTGCGTCGGAGGGGCGACTTAAATTAAATGTTTCTCCCGAGGATTTGCAAAGTCTCTTGATGGCAGATGATTAGATATGATATTAACGGAGCTTTCAATAATAAATTATAAGAATATTGCTCAAGCTGAGCTATTTTTGTCACCAAAGATTAATTGTTTTATTGGTAATAATGGGATGGGGAAGACAAATCTTCTGGATGCCGTTTATTATCTTTCTTTTTGTAAGAGTTATACTAATCCAATTGATTCTCAGATAATAAATTATAATTCTGAGTTCTGCATGTTGCAGGGCAGATACATTTTTGAAGATTCTTCTCAGGAAGAAATTTACAGTGCTATTAAGCGTAGACAAAAGAAGCAGTTTAAGCGCAATAAGAAGGATTATGTGAGACTTTCTGAGCATATCGGGCTAATACCGCTAGTGATTGTGTCGCCTTCCGATAATGAGCTTATAATAGGTGGGAGTGATGGCAGAAGAAAGTTTATGGATATTGCTATTGCTCAGTTTGACAAAGAGTATTTGCGAGCATTGGTTAGATATAATAAAGCATTACAACAACGAAATGCACTTTTAAAGGAGGTGGATAAACAATTGGATTATACTCTTCTGGAGATTTGGGAAGAGCAGATGATTGAGGATGGTGTTTTTATAAATTTAAAACGTAGAGAGTTTATTGACGAGTTGATTCCTGTTTTCAATGATTTTTATGGTAGGATAAGTGGGTCGAAAGAAAAAGTTTCCTTTGATTATGTTTCACAGCTTAATGATTTGGATTTTAAGCAAATGTTGAAGCTAAACAGACAAAAAGATATTGCAATTGGTCATACAACTTTAGGGATTCATAGAGATGAGCTTGAGATGCTGTTAGAAGGGTATCCGATTAAGAGGTTGGGTTCGCAAGGACAGAATAAAACATATTTTGTATCGCTAAAGTTGGCGCAATTTCATTATCTTCTGAATGCCGGTAATACTACTCCAATATTATTGCTTGATGACTTGTTTGACCGTCTTGATGCCAAAAGGGTAGAAGAGATAGTTAAACTGGTTTCGGGTGAGGAGTTTGGTCAAATATTTATATCGGATACTAACAGAGAATCGCTCGACAGAGTACTTGATGTTATGAATAATAATTCACATATATACTCTGTTGTAGATGGAGAAATTGATAGAGCTAAATGAAGAAGAAAAATGCTCAGCCATTATCTGAGTTGATGTCGGATTTTTACGATAATCACAATAAAGGGCTTAAGGAGAAATTATCGGAACATCGTGCTGTTAAGGCATGGAGTGAGTTGCTTGGTGAGGGTGTTTCAAAATATACCAAGAATGTTTATTTCAAACGTAATGTTTTATACGTGCATTTGTCATCGGCAGTTCTTAGAGCTGAACTATTGATGTATAAAGAGGAGTTGATTGTTAAAATCAATGAATTCGCAGGTATGCCTGTTGTGAGTGATATTGTTTTGCGTTAGAAGATTGTATTGAAATATAATACAATTAGATTCAATACTGAATTAGAAAAAGGCAGATACTCCGAGATAAAATCCATCCGGATGCGGAGAGTTCTTTTGTTGTAAGAGATCGTAATTAATTGTAATATGTGAGTATCCTAGTCTAAGCCCGGCTCCAACAACCAATGTTGGGACAAATCCCTTTGTTGAAATTTTATCGCCCGGAGTGCCTGACATTTCTAAATTAGACCAGATATAATTTATTTCAGGTTGTGCAAGTAGTGTTATAAAACGAACAGGGTAGATGTATCCAAATAGATTTAATCCAAGTAAATTGTTCTTTCTTGTGTAATCTGAAACACTGACTTTTGAGTAGTAGTATTTAAGACCGGTTCCAGCCATGAAGTGCCTGTTAAATTGATATCCAACTTGTGGCCCCAGATTTAAATAGGTGTAGTTACTACTTAGCGAAAGTCCTAGATTAGCTCCAAATCTGAGTTTACTTTTATCAAATGAAGAGGTACTGTTTTTGTTTGTTTGGTCAGATCCATTTATGATCTGACTGCTTTGATGAGTAGTTATATGGCCGGCATTCTGAGTGTTGCCGAGCTTAGGTAATAAAATAAATAGTAATATAACCCACTTTTTCATGCTTGATGTTTCTAGCCAAAAAGGAACAAGTATTAATATCTGTTCACTAAAGTTAGACTATTTCTCGCTAAGGCATAATTCAAGCAAGCTTGACTTCTGCTCTTTGTTTGTTATTTCAAATCCTACTCTGTAGGTGTTGTCTCATCCGGTTGAGTCTGTGGCGGTGCTTGCGAAGGTATGGGCATGCCGGGAGTTACGTCAGGTGCCGTAGTTGGACTTAATGGTGCAGGCTGCTCAATTTCTACTTGCGATTTGGGCAAGGTTGATGAGGATGCAGTGTATTTAGCTGTTAATATGCTCAATACAATGATTACTGCTGCAAGAGACCATGTGAGCTTTTCAAGGAAATCTGTTGTTTTCCTAACACCCATTATCTGATTTGATGATGAGAATCCGCTCGCTAAACCGCCACCTTTGGATTTTTGTACTAATACTGCAAATATCATCAGTATTGATGCAAGCAGGATAAGGATAATGATGAAAATATACATATCTATATATGTTTAACTGTTTTTTTCGTTTATAATTAAAAATTCTAAGAAACGAATTTGGTCCGCAAAGTAAGCACTTTTTTTTGGAAAATTCAAACTTAATCGCTTAATAATTGTGAGGGCCTGTTCATATTTCTTTTGTTTGATATAAATCTTAGCTAGCGTTTCTGTCAGAAATTGGTTGTCTCCATCATCATTTTCAGAATCAGGAATATATGGTTCCTTTTTGTTTGCTGTATTGCTTTTTATGGGGGTTATATGGATTGAATCAGATTCTTTTTTTTCAATAAAAGCATCAATTATATCCTGATGTTGCATTGGATTATTAGTGGATTGCTCACTATTTTTATCGTCATCTAATGTTTCGAGGTAAGTAAAATAGTCGGTTGAAACTATGCTTAATCCGGAATGTTCATTTGTTGTTCCCTTTTGATCTTGATCTTTGAAAGTTTTGAAATAGGAGTCCAAAAGTTGCTCAGTTCTGTCTTTATTTTCTACTTTCTCTTCTTCATTACTGTTCTCATAAAGCTTAAGTAGCTTTTTATAGTCCTCTTTTTGAGTTAAATAGAAGAGCTTTTTTCGATCAGCACATAGAATTGCAGTTCTAGGAAGAGCTTCTGAATATCTGTCATCTTCGATTATTTGTAGATGAATAGTGTTTAAAAGTCTGGCAGTTTGAAAGTAGGGGTATTCTTCTACAATATTCTCTAATGAGGCAATGTCTAACTTGTAATTAAAATTAGATTTTAAGTCAGAGACATCAGGGCTATTGAAGTTTTCAATTAGTTTGTAGAGAGTTTTTTTTTCCATTATATTACCAATTTGACATGGTAGCATTAAATATCTGATCAACTATTTCTTCAATTAGCTGTCTTACAAGTTCATCTTGTACTGTATCAAAAACTTGATCGCTTGAAAATGTGCGGTTTGCCGAAATAGTTTCTTCAATGTCAGGGTCATTTGTTTTATTATTTCTGAATCTGAATCTGACCGACATGGTGAGTCGGGTTTCTGATGCAAAAGCATCCTCCTGAACGGCCAAAGGAGTGAGTTGATAGCCAACAATCTCACCCTCAATTTCCATGTCGCCATTTTGATCAACCAGCTGCAGTCTGGTGTTACGGGTAAACATATCTGCCATCTCTTCATTGAATCTCTGTTCAACCGGAGGATAAACTAAAGGAGCCTGATTTATGAAGTGATCGATTGAAAGTGATTTAGTTAAATCGTAATTGATAGATGCTGTTCTAAAAGAATAGTTTATACGGCAGGATGTTGCTATAGCAATAACTATCAGAATTATAAGTGTATGTTTTAGGCGAATCATTGTTGTTGTATTATATATTATAGCCTTTTATTTTACGATATAAAGTACGCTCTGAAATACCTAAGTCTTTAGCTGCAAGTTTTCTTTTGCCGTCATGTCGTTCAAGTGCTTTTTCGATCATTTCCTTCTCAACATCGCTAATTGACAAAGAGCTTTCTTCATATTCTGTTGCCTCCAGAATGTCACTAGCATAAGGTTCATATTTTACTGGAACAGGAACTGATACTCTTGTATGATCGGATGGCACAATAGTGGTTTGGTGTTGTTCTGTTTCTTCCATTAAGTTGTTGACAACCTGCTTAAGATCAGAGATATCTTTTTTCATATCAAAAAGGACTTGATATAATATCTCTCTTTCGTTTGCAAAAGATTTATGTTCTGTTTCTTGAATTTTTGCAACTGAAATGGGTAGCATTCCAACTTCATTGTGGGGTAGATATTTTTGTAATATCTCGGATGTAATTATTCTCTCGCGTTCAATTATAGAAACTTGTTCTGTGATGTTTTTTAATTGACGAACATTGCCGGGCCATCTATAATTTTTAAGCTTTTCAGTTGCATCATCTGTAAGTGTAATAGAAGGCATCATATATTTTTCTGCAAAATCGCCTGCAAATTTTCTGAATAAAAGAGGGATGTCTTCTTTTCGGTCACGTAGTGGTGGAATTCTGATTGGAACTGTATTAAGTCGGAAATATAAATCTTCTCTGAATTTACCTCTATCTACAGCTTTTATTAAATCCATATTGGTTGCAGCTACAACTCTTACGTCGCTTTTTTCTACTTTAGAAGAGCCAACTTTTATAAATTCCCCGCTCTCAAGTACTCTAAGAAGTCTTGCTTGAGTTGATAAAGGAAGTTCTCCTACCTCATCAAGGAATAATGTACCCCCATCTGCTACTTCAAAGTAACCTTTTCTGGCACCGGTTGCTCCCGTAAAAGATCCCTTTTCATGGCCAAAAAGTTCGGAGTCGATAGTGCCTTCAGGAATAGACCCGCAATTAATGGCAAAATAAGGACCATGTTTGCGTTTACTGAATTGATGAACTATTTGAGGAAAAGTTTCTTTACCTACGCCACTTTCTCCTGTAATTAAGACAGAGAGATCTGTTGGGGCTACTTGTAAAGCCACATCAATAGCTCGATCCAGCTCGTGAGCCGCACCAATGATTTCAAAACGCTGCTTGATCTGTTGTATTGATTGTTTCGCCATAAATAATTCTATTATTATATCCAAAGATAAGGATTAATCATTTTTTACCCAAAGAGTAGGTTGTTTCTTTGAGAAATTTACCCAACTCTTCGGTACCTTCGTTGAATTCTTTAATTGTCTCAGGCATAATAGGTTCACCAAAAGTTAAAACCATTTCCTTGCCCTTTTTATTGTAAAGCTCGTGACAGAGTCTTAGATTCCTAAATTTCCATCCAAACATTCGTGATAAATAAAATGACATACTGTTGCCACCTGAAACATGAAGTGGAATTATAGGTTTTTTTGATTTTTGAATGATTTTGAGCACAGCAGGCTGCCAATCCCTGTCTTCTATAACAAATCTTCCTTTCTTGAAGTATAAATTTGAAACAGCACCAGCCGGGAAAAACCCCATGGGTTTATTAGCATTCAGATGTTCAAGGCTTTCTCTTATTCCTGCAAATGTTACCTTAGTTTTCTCCTGATCTTTTATGGGGTTGACGGTTATAAAGTTTTCTGACATTGTGTCAATTAATCCCAGGACAAAGTTAACCATCATTTTAAAGTTGTCGACCCTACTCCCCAATGCTTCAATAACTGCAATGCCGTCTATATGCCCGTAGGGATGATTTGATACTGTTATAAAAGGTTGTTCTTTTAACTTGTCAAGAACTTCAACATTACGTAAAATACGAGTAATTTCTAATTTATCCAAAACATCTTTACAAAACTCAGGTCCTACAAGATGCTTAGATCTGTCATAAATCTCGTTGGGAACATGTAATGCAGAAATTTTAATGCCAAAATCAATTATCTTGTCTCCATGCTTTCCTCTAAAAATAGGATGGAGACCTCTAATCTCATTGCGACTAATTAATTTTCCTTTCATTTACCTACTTTTCTCTCACCAAGTCAATAATTTGTCTTCCTATATTTTCAGCTTCTTCCTGAGAATGTGCTTCAGAGTATATACGTATGATTGGTTCTGTATTAGATTTTCTAAGGTGAACCCATTTGTCAGGGAAATCAATTTTTATCCCGTCAATATTATTTATTTTTTGATTATTAAACTTTGACTTTACTCTTTCAAATACAGTTTCTATATCCGTATCGGGTGATAGCTCTACCTTTTGTTTTGCCATAAAATAGACCGGATAAGAACTTTTCAGCTCAGTGGGCTTTTTACCTGATTTTGCCATATAAGTTAGAAAAAGTGCGATGCCAACTAATGCGTCGCGACCATAGTGGGAAGCAGGGTAAATTACACCCCCATTTCCCTCTCCACCTATAACTGCATCAACCTCTTTCATTTTTGTAACAACATTGACTTCACCAACAGCGGTAGAATAATATTCGCATCCTCTATTAAGTGTTATGTCTCTAAGTGCACGTGTTGAACTTAAGTTGGAGACTGTATTACCGGGAGTGTGTTGTAAAACATAGTCGGCAATAGATACAAGTGTGTATTCTTCTCCAAAAGGTTCACCGTTTTCGCAATAGATAGCCAACCTGTCAACATCAGGGTCAACTGCAAATCCAACGTCAGCCTTTGAGCTGCTAGTGAGATTTGCCAGCTCCGTTAAGTTTTGAGGCAGAGGTTCCGGATTATGTGCGAAGTTGCCGTGAGGTGTACAGTGAAGTTTGAGGATTTCTTTTACTCCAAGTGCATAAAGCAGCTCAGGTATAGCAATGCCTCCAACCGAGTTAATGCAATCAATGGCAACACGAAAATTAGCAGCTTTTATAGCCTTTTTATCTACTAAATCAAGATTAAGTATACTTTGGATATGTTCTTGAAGATGCTGTTTTTGAGTAATCTTACCCAGATCATCTACTTGCGAGAATATAAAAGATTCATCTTCGGCTATAGTTAATATTCTTTGACCTTCTTCAGCATTTAGAAATTCACCGGCACTATTCAGTAATTTTAGTGCATTCCAGTTCTTTGGGTTATGACTCGCAGTTATAACAATTCCACCGGAAGCAGATTCTTTTTTTACTGCAATTTCTGTTGTGGGGGTGGTTGATAATCCCAGATCAATTACATCACATCCCATTCCCATTAATGTTCCAGTTAGAACTCTGTGAACCATTTCTCCTGAAATTCGAGCATCGCGACCTACTACTATTTTTGGTTTGTCTGTTTTTGTTGATTCTTTTATAAAAGTTGCATAGGCGGCACTAAATTTCACAATGTCAAGAGGTGTGAGATTCTCTCCAGTCAATCCCCCAATTGTACCTCTAATACCGGAAATTGATTTTATTAATGTCATAAGAATAGTTTTATGAATTATTTATGATGTTAAAGATGATGAAAAGTTAAATTCTGCTTTCAAATCTGTATTGAACACGGTCGTAATAGGTTGGCTGAAACTGTGAACGTTCGTTAGATGAGCCCATACTAAAAGGGACAATTAACTTAACTGCTCCGTTATGCCCAACTTTAGTGAGAGGAACAACCCAACCGGGGTATTCATAGAGTGATTTTGTTGCAGATGTAACAGGACCAATAAATTCAATTTCTTGAGCATATGGATATATACTTGGATTCATATTGCTGTAAGTTGTTGAATCATCAGTCAGAAAGTATTTTAACCCACTAAAACGAACATATATTTTTTCGCCAATAAACAGTGCTTTAGTTGTATCACCATAGCTGATGATATTGTAATATACACCTGTTTCGGGGTCTTTGTAAAACTCGTTTTCATCAAAAATACCATCTGAAGGGTATTTTTCTAAAATAGATAATTCGTTTTTCAAGATGAATCTATCAATCGCCTGTTCTTCTGCTTTTAAGCGATCAGAGTATGTCATCTGATCTTTGCATGAAGAGGCAAAAATCAAAAAGGCTGTAAGTAATATTACTATGTAGTAAATTTTTTTCATAATGTGTAGCTTCTATAAATGAATTCGTTTACAAAAATACATAAACTGTTCTATAAAATCTGTTGTTGTTTCAAAATAAAATGATTAAAATTCTTTTACTGCTGCCTTTAGTTTATCCTCGTATTTTTTAATTCCTGCAGAGTAAATTTTAATAGCTTCTTCAATTGATCCATAAAACTCACCACCTGATGCATTAAAGTGACCACCACCATTAAAGAATTCTGCCGCAAATTCGTTGCAAGGGAATGATTTTTGAGAACGAAAAGATAGTTTTATTAATCCATCATCTTCACGTATGAAAGTTGAAAATATAATGTCTTTAATACTTAATGGATAGTTCACAAATCCTTCTGTATCACCTTTGTTGAATTGAAATTGCGACTGGTCTTCTTTTGAAAGATAAAGAAGTGCTGAGTGGATCTCCGGATAGATCTCCATACGTTGAGAAAGAATAAAGCCTAAAAGTCTAAACCGTGATTCAGAATAATTGTTGAAAACGTTTGAATATATAGAGTCAATATCAATTTTCTTTCTCAATAAAAGGCTTATTATTTCGTATATCTCCGGATTTGATGAGTTGTAGGTAAAACCACCGGTATCTGTCATCATACCGCAATATATGCACTCTGCTTCTGCTTTTGTCATATTATTGTACTCGCCTGCTTGATAAATGAGCCTGAAAATCAGCTCACTGGTTGATGAGATGTTGGGTTTCGAAACTTTTATATCAAAATTTTCACCCGGTGATGGATGATGGTCAATTAAAACCTTTTTAGCTGTAGAATTTTCAAGCTGCGTTCCCATATCTCCCACTCTTTTTGTTATGTTGTAGTCAAGTGAAAATATAAGATCGGAGTTTAGTATAATTCGACTACCTGCTGTAGGATTGTATTCAAATATTTCAATTTCAGAAGTACCGTCCATCCATTTAAGAAAATAAGGGAATGAATTTGGTACTATCATCTTTACATTTCTACCTCTATTTTTTATAAAGTGAAACAATGCCAACGTTGATCCAATTGCATCACCATCCGGTGAAATGTGTGTGGTAATTACAATTTTCTCTGAGTTGTCGATTAATTTAATAATCTCGCTAACTTTATGTGGTTCTATTATTGCTGAAACTGATGGCAAATTGATCATTTGTATCTGAATGTTTTGACTTTAATCAACAAAAGTACTAAAAATTCAGTGAATATGCGCCACCTTTTTTCACATCGTGAATTTCAATACCCAACTTGTTGCACTCAGATGAAATTTTATTAGATAAATATTTAGGTACAGAGCTGTCAAGGATGATGATTGATGGATCGATAATTGTTAGAGTGTGATTAATGTTTGTATGCTTTTCTCCTGAAAGAATAAGAATGTCAATCATTAATTTTCTCTCAGAATAGTAATTAATCAGTGAGTTGCTTGATAGTCTTAATACAGATTTGTTCATATGAGGTAATACTCCATCTTTGGGAATTTCAATAAAGTGTCGTTTTTTATCATAAAATATGGCGATATCACTTTTGTTACTGCTGTTGAAAACCATCAATTGAGGTTCTGGTTGTCTATAAACACTTATTATAACTGTTGTAAGAAAAAGCAGAACTGAACTTAGTGCTCCTATCAATAGACGAGGCTTTCCGTGTGAGATCCAACTAGCTAAAGTATAGATGGAGATGAGTAGCAAAGCTGTTTGTAGCCCGCTAGTATAGAGGTGGCTTAGCTGAGATAGTGGTAGTGACTCCGTCAAATAAACTATTTTAAGAGTTGTGTCGGCAGATGTTTTAACCAGCCATTGAAAAATGGCCCGAATTGGTTCAAATAATCCAATTTTTATTAATACAGGAAAGCTTAGAATAATAAGTGGTACAGTGACATATATAATTAAACCAACTAATGGAACTACTAAAAGGTTAGTGATGAAGAAATATGTAGGAAATGTTCCAAAATAATATAACACTAATGGGAAAACACCTAGCTGTGCTGCAACTGTAACAGTTGTCATATTCCATAAATATTTTAAAGTCCTATGAGTAGGTGAGTAAAGTGAATGTATTTTAGGTTGAAAAAAAAGAATCGCGATTACCGCACCAAAACTTAATTGAAAACTAATATCAAAAAGACTGTAGGGGTCATAAATCAAAATAAAGAATGCAGCAGCAGCAAGATTATTATATGTGAAACCTTTGCGGTTTTTAATGTTCCCAATACATTTTATAGTTAGCATAATTGTTGCTCTGTTTATTGAGGCTGACATTCCTGCAACAAATACATACCACCATAGAACAATAATCACCAGTAATTGCCTCAATACATATTTTTTACCATGCTTGCCCAAAAAACCAAACATAAAGTTTATGACCAGGTAGATTATACCTACATGTAGTCCACTAACAGCAAGCACATGGGCGGTTCCGGATACTCTAAATGCTTCCTGTAGTTGATCTGACAAATCGTTTTTATAACCTAAAGTTATTGCAGAAATAAAAGCATAAAGGTCATGTTCAAGATTGAATGATTTGTAATATTCAAGTGCTTTAGATCTAAAGCGTTGAGATAAAGTATAAATGGATATGTTTTCTCTTCCGGTGGTTCGCCAGCTGCTTGAGGGGATATAACTTGAAGCAGAAAAACCTTTAATTTCCATATACCTTACATAATTGAAGTCGTCAGGATTTCCAAAATTATCAAAAGGATTTAACTGAGTTTGAAAAATCACTTCATCACCTGGTTTAAGGAGCCATGAATTATTGCTCTGTTCGAAGTATAATATTACCTTTTTGCCTTTACTGTAATTGTTTATAGTGGGAGATATTTCAACATTGCAAGCAATAGATTTTGGCTTTGTTTCAGGTATGTCTAAAATAGTTCCAATATAATATTCTACTGAGTCGCTAAAATCAAATTTAGAGATATGATAATTATTACGATATTGGAAAACTGTCAGGGAAAACAGGAAAACGAACAATCCTGCACCAAACAACCATCTAAACTGATATTGATAATTCTTATTTATTACTAATGATATAATCATGAGTAATAACCCTGTTATAATAGGAAAGTGTAAGTTGTATCTCGAACAAGGGAAAGTATTTGATAAAAATATCCCCAAAATCACCGGAAGCAACAACCTGAAAAATGGCGTTTTCCCAATAAATGAGTTCATGGTTAGATCATCAAAATGAGAAGAGAATTATACGATTTTTAAAGCTCTTTCAGCTGTCTAATTGTTTCAATAGGATTCTTTGAATTAAATATATAACTACCTGCAACAAGAACATCAGCTCCGGCATCAACAAGCTGTCTGCCTGTTTCAAGATTTACGCCTCCATCAACCTCTATAAGTGTTGCAGCACTCTGTTTAAGAATCATTTCTTTTAATTGAGACACCTTTTTCAAAGTGTTTTCAATAAATTTCTGACCTCCGAATCCCGGGTTAACAGACATAAGTAGTACCATGTCAACTTCGCAAAGAATATCTTCTAAAACTGATACCGGTGTGTGAGGATTGAGTGTAATAGCCGGTCTCATGCCTTTGTCACGAATTTGCTGAACTACTCTATGAAGATGCGTGCAAGCTTCATAATGAACATTCATAAAGGTTGAGCCGGTTGCCTTAATTTCGTCTATGAATTTCTCCGGTTGAATTATCATAAGATGGGTGTCAAGAGGCTTTTGGGTTACCTTTTTCAGTAAATTTGTGACAGCAAAACCAAATGAAATATTAGGTACAAAAACACCATCCATAATGTCAAGATGGATCCAGTCGGCCTCACTTTGGTTTAGCATTTCAATATCCTTTTCTAAATTAAGAAAATCGGCAGATAAAAGTGATGGGGCAACAAGTGTGCTCATAAGTTAAATGTTTTATAATTTCAAATGTAGTTTAAAAACTTTGTATTTCCAAAGACTTCAATAAAACTGTTTTAGCAATGAAACAAATACATTATTAAAGTAGCTGATAATATTCACTCAAACAGTGTAATCATTAAATTAATTAAGAAACAGTAAATTCTCAGAAATTGTTAAACGCATTTCAACATAGCAGCATCTTGAGAATTGCTTTAGAATTGTTAGTGATAACCCAATACTATCAATTTTAATTTTTGAGGAATCAGAATTTTTGTTATTACTGCTTTGTTCGATAAAATAAATACTCATTATCAATTATATTAATGTGTATAGAACGAAAATTGAGCATTAATATTGCAACTATTTAAAAAAAACTGGAAATGTCTAACTTATAACTGTAATTTGCATATCTTTGCTTCTGTTTAATAACTAAAAAGATACACAATGAAAAAGTTAATTTATCTGCTTGTGATTATGACTGGTATATTATTGATATCATGTCAAAATAATAATTACACTATAAAAGGTGCTATAGAAGGTGATGGATATGAGGCAACAAATGTATATTTGCAAAAGATGACCGAAGATGCCATGGTTACCACTGATACAGCTACTGTAGTGAATGGTGAGTTTACCTTTACAGGAGTTGCAGACAGTGCAGACTTGCGTTTTATTTTACTTGATGAATCCGTCAATCCTAAACAGGAGAATCGTGTTCCGGTGTTACTCGAACCCGGGAAGATTACAGTAACTGTTGACTCAACAATTACTGTAAGCGGAACAAAAACAAATAGTGCATATAATGGTTTCAAAGTAGACCAGCGTGTTTTGATAAATCAGATAAAAAGTGTAGTAGAGCGCTTTAACAAAGCACGTAACGAAGGAACATTAACAGATGAACTTGAAGCTGAAGTAAAGGAAGAGTACGATAATATTAGTGGCCAGTTGACTGAATTGAATTATAGTTTTTTGAAAAACAATATGAACAATCAGCTTGGTCAATATGTGTTCCTTACATCTTATTCGATGTTTGAATCAGATCAACAAAAAGAACTTATTGGATTATCTGATATTAATTTCAAAGAAAATGCCAGAATTAAACGTATTTCAAAAAGATTGGAAAGTCTTGAGAATGTTGCTATAGGTAAAGAATATGTTGATTTCACATTAAAGGACACAGAAGGCAATGAAGTATCTCTTTCTGATTATGTAGGAAAAGGGGATTACGTTTTAATTGATTTTTGGGCTGCATGGTGTGGACCTTGTCGTCAGGAGATGCCCAATGTTGTGGCTGCTTATGAAAAATATAAATCAAAAGGATTCCAGGTTGTAGGTGTTTCTTTTGATCGTGAATATGATGATTGGACTAGCGGAATTAAAGAACTTAATATGACTTGGCCTCAAATGTCGGATTTATTATATTGGGATAGTCCGGTTGTTGAGTTATATGCTATTCAAGGAATTCCTCACACAGTGCTACTTGATGGTGAAGGAGTAATAATTGGAAAAGATATCAGAGGCAGTGCATTAGATGAGAAGCTGTCTGAATTAATGCCATAAGCAATAAAGACTTAATGTCAAATAAAAGAGCTGCAATTGCGGCTCTTTTATTTTTTTATTCGCTTAATTTCAATATCTGTTCTACATAAATTGTATTCAATTTGAATTTTATACTATTTTTGTATTAAAAGAAAATATTTATGAAGCCATCTAAAAGAACTTTATTAATACTTTTGGGTGCTTTTTTGACGTTTTTGTTAGGTCAACCGATAAATGCACAAAGCAGGAAATTCACTGTTGTAATTGATCCCGGACACGGCGGCAAGGATCCGGGTGCGTTGGGTTCAAGTTCCAAAGAAAAAGATATTGTGTTGTCGGTAGGCCAAAAATTAGGAAATCTAATCGAACAAAATCATCCTGATGTAGATGTATTATATACTCGAAACAAAGATATATTTGTTCCTTTAAACAAAAGAGCTGAAATTGCAAATAAAGCACAAGCCGATCTGTTTATTTCAATTCATTGTAATGCATTGGATAGAAAGAGGGCGTCTCCTCAGGGTGTTGAAACGTTTGTTTTGGGATTACATAGAAGTAAAGACAACTTGGATGTTGCTAAAGCTGAGAATGCTGTAATTATGTATGAAGAAGATTATTCTGTAAAATACGAAGGATTTAACCCAAATGAACCGGAATCATACATTATCTTTGAGTTTATGGCAAATGAATTTCTTGATCAAAGCGTTCAATTTGCTTCATTAGTTCAAAATCAACTTGTAAATAACTCTAAAAGAATTAATCGAAATATTAGACAAGCAGGTTTCTTGGTTCTCAGGGAGGTTGCAATGCCAAGTGTACTTGTTGAACTTGGATATATTAGCAATAATCAGGAAGAGAAGTATCTTAAGAGCAGTAGTGGTCAAACATCTTTGGCCGGATCTATCTATAATGGTTTTAAAGAATATAAAAGAGAACATGACAAAAAGAGTTTTGTTTTCAATGATAATGCTCAAATTGGAAAACAGCCGGTCGAAGCCCAACACTTAGCAAATGGAGAAAAGGAATTTAGAATTCAAATTTTCACATCTTCAACTTTGTTTAGTAATGGTGATTCTGTTTTTAAAGGATTAAATCCGGTGGGCTACTATAAAGAGGGTGGATTATATAAGTACACATATGGAAGCAGCACCAGCCTTGGTATTCTTAAAAAAGAACTGGCAGGAGTTAGAAAAAAGTTCAAAGATGCGTTCATTGTTGAAATTGTTGATGGTAAGCGTGTTAAATAAACACATTCCAAACTTATGAAAAAAAACATAACTAGAAATGCACTAATTGGGCTAGCATTTATTGCCAGCCTTGTGATGATTTATTTTGGAATAAATTTCCTTAAAGGCATGAATGTTTTCAAGAATCAGAAACAATATTATGCCCGTTTCGACGATGTTTCAAAACTATTAATATCTTCACCAGTCTATCTTAAAGGATATCAAATAGGGTTACTAAGCAACATTAAAATGATTAACTCTGATCCTATAGAGTTTATAGTGGAGTTAAACTTTAATGAAGATGTCACAATACCTCAAGGTAGTTACTTCGAATACGGTATAGATATGTTTGGTGCATCAACGGTTAATCTTTTATTAGTTCATTCAGGAAGGGTCCATCAGCCGGGAGATACTTTAATTGGAAAAAGAGAACAAGGACTTATGGAAAACGTTGCCGCAGTTATGCCTAAAGCTGATTCTCTACTATTGAGAATTGATTCTGCATTATACTCGATAAATAAATTGCTTTCACATTCTATGTGGGAAAAATCATTAGAGGGGATTGGCAGCACTGTTGATCAGTTAAATCGTTCAAGTATAGGTTTAAATAATATTATCAATTCGCTTGAGGATGACTTGCCGGAAATTACACAAAATCTGGCAGTTGTTACAAGTGATTTGAAAACTATAAGCAGTGATCTTAGTCAATTGGACCTAAAGAGCACCTATGCTACCATTGACGAGACTGTAAATAATTTAAAGTTGTTGACAGATAAAATTAATAATGAAGATAGTTCATTGGGACTATTATTAAATGACACAAGTTTGCACGATAGTTTAGCAATTACTCTAGACAATGCATCCCGCTTGCTTGAAGATATTCGAGAAAATCCGGATCGTTATCTAAGTGTTAGAGTTCGACTTTTCTGATTTTAAAGCGCACTTTGTGTATTATGCTAGTTTTTTTGTTAAATAGAATAAGTCTAAATAGGTCATTGTGCAGTTGATTAAGCTAAACTCTTTATATCAAAGTGTTCAAACACATAAAATGTATTTTTTTTGTAATTTTTAAATGTATGAAAGAAATTTTATATCTACTTGTTAATCAGGCATGTTTATGCCATCTGTGATATGCAATGAGCAGATTGTCAACCTGTTGGGCGTATGCGATTGATAAATAGCATTTTTTTGCTTGGATTTTTTTTTAGGAATAAGTTTCATTTTTTTTTCTCGATATTTTTTTGAAAATTTGTAAGTCCTAACCGAATGAGATAAGAATAATAATAGAACTAAATGAATAGTAATTGCAAAATTTTATGGAGTAACTGCTTGGAGGTTATTCGGGACAATATACCCGAGCCTGCGTTTAATACCTGGTTTGCCCCAATAGTTCCTTTAAATTATGCTAAAAACGTGCTAACCATTCAGGTCCCAAGCCAGTTTTTTTATGAATATTTGGAGGATAAGTATTTAGACTTAATTCAACAAACACTTTATCGTGAAATTGGCGAAGGAACTATTCTTAATTATCGTATTTTAGTTGAGACTGAAAGTAATACAGCAGTTGAAATGCGGGGTGAGAGCAAGCAGTTTGCAGGGATAGATAAGAATGCAAAGAAAAAAGTTACTGCTAAAGTTCCAAGTCCTTTTGATAGAGTAGAGACAACAGAATTTGATTCTCAGATAAATTCAAAATATACTTTTAACAACTTCTTTGAAGGAGAAAGTAATAAATTAGCTCGTACAGCTGCAGAAGCAGTTGCAATGAGTCCGGCTAAAACAGTATTCAATCCACTTTTTATACATGGTCATTCCGGTGTTGGCAAGACTCATCTCTGTCATGCACTTGGTTCTAAAGTGCTGGAGCAATATCCCGATAAGAAAGTACTATATCTTTCAGCTCATCTTTTTAAAGTGCAATACACCGATGCACGTAGATTTAATACGATCAATGATTTTATAAATTTTTATCAGAGTATAGATGTATTAATTATTGATGATATTCACGAACTTTCAGGATTAGAGAAGACACAAAATACATTCTTTCATATTTTTAATCATCTCCATCAAAACAACAAGCAGCTTGTTATGACTTCCGATTGTGCACCGATGAATATGCAGGGTGTTGAAGAGAGGCTTCTCACTCGTTTCAGGTGGGGACTTACATCTTTGCTCGAAAGACCTGATAAAGAACTCAGGAAAAAGATTCTGCAGAATAAGGTATTGACTGATGGACTATCAATCCCTGAAAATGTAATCGATTTTATTGCCGAAAATGTTACTGAAAACGTTCGTGATTTGGAAGGAATTGTAGTGTCATTAATGGCGCACTCCATTATCAACAATCGTGAGATTGATATGAATTTGGCACAAAGAGTTGTTGAGCAGAGCATAAAGTTTGAGAAAAAGCGTATAACCGTGCAAAAAATTCAAGAGACAGTATCAGATTTCTACAAAGTAAAGAAAGAGCTCATTCAATCCACATCTCGTAAACGCGAAATAGTTCAGGCCAGGCAAGTTACGATGTATTTTATTAAAAAGCATACTGAGATGTCTCTATCTCAAATTGGCGCCCAGGTTGGCAATCGTAGTCATGCAACGGTGCTTCATTCGTGCAATACTGTCAAAGATTATTATGAGTTTGATAAAGGTTTTCGTTCTGACATTGAAGAGATTGAAAGACTACTTCAGTCTTAGCTAATTAAGCCAACCGACTGTTTTTCTTATAAAATTATCTGTACAAAAGCTTCACTCAATTCTCTTTGTACTGTTATTCAAATATTTAATTATTTTATCTTTTTGTAATAGTGGATGAAATAGCTATATTTGCGAATGAACTTGTATCATATAAGAAATGAAATATTTTAACAGCATTTTAGTGTTGATTTTGCTGTCATTCAGCATATCAGTCCTAGGGCAAGTGCCTGAGAGTTACTACTCTACTGTTGAGGGTAAATTTGGAGCCGAACTAAAAACATCTCTGTTTCATACTATAAAAGCCCCTAAGGTTATTAGTTATGCTCAATTGTGGGAAGCTCTTGAAAAAACTGACTTTCTGCAGAATAATACTGTGTGGGATATATATTCACATAACCCTTCAGGTGAAACTAAATATACTTATGATTTTAGAACAAATAGATGCGGAAATTTCAGTAAAGAGGGTGATTGTTATAGTCGAGAGCATATACTTCCCAGGAGCTGGTATAAAGGAACTAAATTGTTGAAAACAGACCTCTTTAATGTATACCCAACAGATGGTTATGTCAACAATAGACGAAGTAACTTATCATATGGAGAGGTAGGGATTACTTTGTGGGAATCTTCAAATGGATCAAGAGTTGGAAAGAACACTTTTGGAGATTATTCAAAAACAGTTTTTGAACCGATTGATGAGTATAAGGGAGATATGGCACGTGCTTATTTTTACATGGTCACAGCTTATGAGGATGATCTACCAGAATGGAACTCAGATCAGGTGGGAAGTAATAAATACCCGGGTTTCAGTGACTGGTCGCTTGAGCTTATGCTCAAATGGCATCATGAAGATCCGGTCTGTTTAAAAGAAGTTCGCAGAAACGAAGAGATCTATAAAATACAAGGTAACCGCAATCCCTTTATTGATTACCCGGTTTTAGTTGAACATATTTGGGGTGTCTATAAAGAGATTCCCTTTCAAACACAGAACTTATTAAGCAGTTACTTAGAGATAGAGTGTAGTCCATTTGAGCGTTGGCTAGATCAAAAACGTATTTTGAATCAAATAAAAACCTATTTTAAAATAGATAAATAATGAGAGGTTTGTTAATATCACTATTTCTTTTTGTCATTTACTTTAGTAGTTGTGCTTCAGCGTCATCCGATTCATTAAAAATAGCAGTATTAACAGATATACATTTCTTATCTAAAAGTCTTGCATTAGAGGGAGATGCAGTAACACTCTATGAGAATTCAACAGGTAGAAATGTACCGGAATTGCATGAAGTTTTAGATAAAGTATTATATGATCTTCAAAACGAAAATATAGATATACTTTTGATTACCGGAGATATAAGCAATCATGGTGAACTTCAAAGTCATCTTGATTTTATAGAAAAACTTCAACCAATAGCAGACTTAGGAACAAGAGTTTTTGTAATTCCCGGCAATCATGATATTAATGTTCCGGATGCCAAAGCATATTTAATTGATCATTCAAATCCGACAGAAACAATTTCCAAAGAGGGTTTTACTGATCTTTACGGAGCGTTCGGATACAACAATGCACTCAGTAGAGACAGCTCATCCCTCAGTTATCTTGCCGAGATTGATGAACATACATGGCTTATCGCTTTCGATTCAAATAGATATGAAGAGCACACTACTACTTCAATTACCGGTGGAAGAATAAAAAGTGAAACAATGGAGTGGGCTCTTGACCTTCTTCAAGAAGCACAAGAAAAAAATATAAGAGTGTTAGGAATGATGCATCACGGACTTGTTGAGCATATGCCTTTTCAAAATTCTTTTTTTCCGGATTACCTAATTGAAGATTGGCAAAACAGAGCAGATATGCTGGCTGATGCCGGGCTAAAAGTGATTTTTACAGGACATTTCCACTCAAATGATATAACTCTACGGACAACAACAAATGGCAATGAAATTTATGATGTGGAAACCGCAAGCTTGGCTCAATACCCTTTCGCATATAGGATTATGAAATTGAATAATTCTAAATTATTCATTGATACCCGATTTATAACATCAATTCAGTCTAATCAAAATCTGGATAAAGAGTATCAAGAAAAGCTTAAATCAATAACTCGCAAAGTTGCAGAGAGTCGACTTAGCAGTCTGGGAATGCCAATTCCTCTTGAGTTAAATAGTATAATTACAGATTTAGTGGTAAAACTCAATATGGCTCATGTGAGAGGTGACGAAAAGCCTGATCTGGAGCTGATGTTAGCTATACGAGCATTTGCTTCATTTTTAGGCAATGAGGTAAGTGTGGCTGACTACTCTTTTGATTTTCCTCCACAAGATAATAAGCTTGAAATTGAGTTTGCTGTACCCTAAAGTACAATATCTTTTGAATAAAACATGAAGGAGTACCAACTTTTAAAAGAGTGCATGAAAACAGGCATTGTAGAAGTCGGGTGTGATGAAGCGGGCAGAGGCTGTCTGGCAGGTCCTGTTTTTGCAGCTGCAGTTATTTTGCCTGAAGATTTTAATTGCATTGAATTAAATGACTCTAAACAATTGTCTGAAAAACAGAGGAATGAAATGCGACTGTATATCGAAAAAAATGCATTAAACTTTTCAGTAGCCTCCTGTTCACCACAAGAAATTGATGAGCTTAATATTTTATGGGCATCAGTCAGAGCAATGCATAAAGCATTAGATAAATTATCAATAAGGCCAGAGCATATAATTGTTGACGGCAATCGCTTTCGCCCATACAATAAAATTCCCCACAGCTGTATTATTAAGGGAGATGCAAAATATCAGTCTATTGCAGCAGCTTCAGTTTTGGCAAAAACATATCGCGACCAATATATGAAGGAGCTCAATGAAAAGTATCCCGAATATGATTGGGTAAGCAATAAAGGTTATCCAACTAAATCACATCGTAAAGCAATTAAGGAATTTGGAATAACTCCTTACCATAGAAAAAGTTTCAATCTGTTTGAACGTCAATTAAATATTGATTTTTAGTTACACTAGTTGTCTTTTAAGCTTAACTGAATACGTTTACGTTCAATATCAACTGATAAAACTCTAGCCTCCACATGTTGATGCAGTGAAACTACTTCGGAAGGATTAGAGATAAATCTATTAGCCATTTCCGAAATGTGAACCAATCCGTTTTCCTTTATTCCAACATCAACAAAGCAACCAAAGTTGGTAATATTAGTTACAATACCCGGTAAAATCATTCCCTCTTTAAGATCAGCAATAGTTCTAATATTAGGATCAAACTGAAGAACCTGAACTTTTGATCTTGGATCCCTTCCCGGCTTTTCCAGCTCCTGTAATATGTCAGTTAATGTTTCATCTCCTGCAGTTTCGCTTTTGTATTTACTAATGTCAATTTTCTCAATAAGTGGTTTATTATTAATTAAATCTTTTACTGTGCTATTCAAATCAACTGCCATTTTCTCTACAATAGAATAACTTTCGGGATGAACTGCCGAATTGTCAAGTGGATTCACTGCATCAGGAATTCTAAGAAAACCTGCAGATTGCTCAAAAGCTTTTGGCCCAAGTCGCGGCACCTTTTTCAATTCCTTTCGTGACTTAAATGGGCCATTATCAGTCCTATAGCTGATAATGTTCTGTGCAAGAGATTCACCCAATCCTGAAACATATGTAAGTAGATGCTTGCTTGCCGTATTAAGATTTACACCAACTAGGTTTACGCAACTCTCAACAGTCTGGTCAAGCGATCGTTTCAATTTATTCTGATCTACATCATGTTGATACTGTCCAACTCCAATAGACTTCGGATCAATCTTAACGAGCTCTGCAAGTGGATCACTCAGTCGGCGTCCAATTGATACAGCACCTCTAACAGTTACATCATATTCCGGAAACTCCTCTCTGGCAATCTTTGAAGCTGAGTAAATTGATGCTCCACTTTCACTTACAACAAAAACATCAACCTTTTTTTCATATCTCAAGTTAGTGATAAAGCCTTCGGTCTCCCTGCTTGCAGTTCCATTACCAATTGCAATTGCATCAATTTTGTAAGTTGAAACCAGTTTAACTACCTTATTCCCTGCTTTAGAGTATTCGTTTTTTGGTGGATGGGGATATATTGTTTCGTTGTGCAGCAAATTACCCTGTTCATCAAGACATACTAACTTGCATCCGGTGCGATATCCGGGGTCAACAGCTAAAATCCTTTGTTGTCCAAGAGGAGGAGACAAAAGTAATTGACGTAGATTATCAACAAAAACAGCTATAGCTTCCATATCAGCCTTTTCTTTTGAAATGCCTGCAAACTCCGTTTCAATAGAGGGTTTCAGCAATCTTTTGTACCCGTCAGTTACTGCATCCTCTACATGATCGGCAGCTTCTGAATGATTTTTTGCAAACTTAGGAACCAACCTGTCCAAACATTTATCATCATCAGCAGAAATACTTACACGTAGAATTCCTTCTGCTTCACCACGACGAATAGCAAGAATGCGGTGAGAAGGACATTTAGAGAGTTGCGCCGAAAATTCAAAATAATCTTTATACTTCTCACCCTCTTCCTCCTTACCTTTCACAACATTTGAAATAATCAAAGCCTCCCGTGTAAAAATATTTCTTACAATCTGTCTTGCATTTGAATCTTCATTGACCCATTCTGCAATAATATCACGCGCCCCTTGTAATGCGTCACTTGTGTCAACAACCACATCATTAATGTATTGAGATGCTTTAAGTTCAACTGAATCCAACTTCTGTTCCATCAGCCATTCAGCCAAACCTTCCAAGCCTCTCTTTCGTGCCTTTTCGGCCCTCGTTTGTCGTTTAGGTTTAAATGGCAAATACAAATCCTCTATTTCTGTACTGTCCCAGCTCTCAACTATTTGTTTCTCAAGTTCAACTGTTAGCTTTTCCTGTTCTGATATAGATTTAAGTATAAACTCCTTACGCTTCTCAAGCTCAATATACTTTTCGTTAAGCTCTTTGATATTTGATATTTGCACCTCATCAAGCCCCTCTGTTGCCTCTTTCCTATAGCGACTTATAAATGGTATAGTTGCTCCATCCTTCAGTAATGCGACTGTATTCTCTACATTTTTGACAGATATATTGAGCGATTTCGATATTAATGAATAGATAATTGACATCTCTAATTGCTTTTTTGTTAATACAAAAGTACAAGAAATTTATGTAACTTTGTTTATAAAGAAATTTGATAAAATGGCAAAGCTTAAATCAGTATATTTTTGTAGCAATTGCGGTTACGAATCACCTAAATGGATGGGTAAATGCCCGTCTTGTGGTGAATGGTCGACATTCGTTGAAGAGATGATCCGCAAAGACGCCGCATCAAAACATGAGGATACACGGGCATTTAGTGAAATTAAAAGTAAACCGCTACCCTTAAAAGATATAAAAGCAGAAGAGGAGCATCGTATAGACATGATGGATGAGGAGCTCAACAGAGTATTGGGTGGTGGACTCGTCCCTGCTTCAGTAGTTTTAATTGGTGGCGAGCCGGGTATAGGAAAATCCACATTAATTTTACAAACAATTTTAAAACTAAAAGGAATCCATACTCTTTACGTCTCTGGTGAAGAAAGTGCGCGTCAGCTTAAATTAAGGGCCGATAGGATTGGAAGTGATAATGATAACTGCCTACTGTTGTGTGAAACGAATCTGGATGAAATATTTAAGTACATAAAAGACATAAAACCGCAACTTTTAGTAATTGATTCAATACAAACTGTTTATAGTGACGCTATGGAATCATCACCCGGAAGTATTTCTCAGGTACGTGAATGCGCATCTTTATTGCTTAAATTTGCCAAACAAAGTGGGACACCAGTGTTATTGGTAGGTCATATAACCAAAGATGGAAGTATAGCCGGACCAAAAATTCTGGAACATATTGTTGATGCTGTATTGCAGTTTGAAGGAGACCAACACTACATGTATCGTATCCTGCGCAGTATAAAAAATAGGTATGGCAGCACAGCCGAGATTGGAATTTATGAAATGAATCAGTCAGGATTGCGCGAAGTAAGTAATCCCTCCGAGCTACTTCTAACTCAAAACCGAGAAGATCTAAGCGGAGTTGCTATTTCTGCAGCTATTGAAGGAATCAGACCTTTTTTAATAGAAACACAATCTTTGGTTAGTACAGCTGCATATGGCACACCACAGCGATCCACAACAGGCTTTGATGCAAGAAGGCTAAATATGCTACTGGCAGTTTTAGAGAAGAGAGCAGGGTTCAAACTGTCACAAAAAGATGTGTTTTTAAATATTGCCGGAGGTTTAAGGGTAAATGATCCCGGAATGGACCTTTCTGTTATTTGTGCAGTACTATCATCAAGTCTTGATATTACTATTGACAGCAACACTTGCCTTTGTGGAGAAGTTGGTCTTTCGGGTGAGATACGACCAATAAACCGAATTGAACAAAGAATTCAGGAAGCAGAAAAGCTTGGGTTCTCCAGAATTCTTATTCCCTCTAATAATCTAAAGACCTTCAATAAAAAAGCATCAATTGAAATAAAACAGGTGCCAAAAGTAACTGATGCCTTCAGACTGTTATTTTCATAAAAAGCAGAGAAACATTTTTTATTAAGATATAAATGTGTTATATTTGCAGCCGCTAAAACTCATTGGTACCTTGGCCGAGTGGTTAGGCGTCGGTCTGCAAAACCGGTTACGGCGGTTCAAATCCGCCAGGTACCTCCAATAAAATAAAGCTATCCCAAATGGGGTGGTTTTTTTGTTTTAATATGCTAGGAGCTCTGCATTAAATGATATCAAATATTATGAATTCTTGTCTAAATCTTAGCTGTCTACTGTATCATTTTTCTTCTCTTTTCTAAAAGCTTCGGCAGTACTTGCAAAATTCTCCTTCCATGATTTTGATAAATCTTCGAAAAAATTGCCGGCTTTCTCTTTTACAATATCCCACTTTGAGTCTGCTATTTTTTCATACTCATCCAATTTCGAAGATAAATTATCTCTAATCCCTTTAAGGTTATCAAGTTGTTCAAAATACTCATCTTTTGCATCGTCGGCAATATTGTCAACTTTTTCCTCCAATTTTTCTATATGTTCAACCAATTCATTTAGAATTTTGTGAGTTCTTTGTTTAAAATCATCTTTTTTCATACATTAGTCATGTTAAATTAATAAACTATACTTAAAACATTTAAATAATTGATTGGTTCATCATATATAAGAAATTAAAACATTATAAAAATTGAACATAATATGTCATATTGATACTTAAATTAGCGAAAATACGTATCTTTGCAAGTTATGTGAATAGATAATATTATGCTGAATATTATAATTTTTGGAGCTCCCGGTTCAGGCAAAGGGACTCAAAGTGTAAAAATTGCCGAGAGATATGGATTAGAACATGTTTCAACCGGCGATGTTATACGTGCCGAAATAGAAGGTGGAACTGAATTTGGCAAAAAAGCTGATGCATTAATTTCAAAAGGACTACTAATTCCGGATGATATTATGATATCCAAGCTTGACGAAATAATGCAGAAAAGGAATGGTGTTAAGGGGTTCATCCTTGACGGCTTCCCCAGAACACTTGCACAAGGTGAAGTTCTTGATAAAATGCTTGAAAAGAATGCTCAAAAGGTTTCTATCGTATTAAACCTAGAGGTTGAAGAGGATGAGCTTGTAAGTCGTATTTTAAAAAGAGGAGAAATTTCAGGGAGATCTGATGACAACAAGGAGATAATCGAATCTAGATTGAAAGTGTATCATGAACAGACAGAGCCCTTAAAACAATTCTATAGTGAGCAATTTAAATTAGTTCGAATATTCGGACAAGGAGATATTGATGATATATTCTCACAAATAGCTGCAGTCATAGACAGAATAATTGATTAAAAAATAATAATGGCGGAAACAAATTTTGTAGATTACGTAAAGATATTTTGCCGTTCCGGTAAAGGTGGACGCGGGTCTGCACATTTCCGTAGAGAAAAATATGTTCCAAAAGGCGGACCAGACGGTGGTGATGGTGGTGATGGTGGCAGTATAATATTGCGAGGAAATCGTAATTATTGGACATTACTGCATCTAAGATATCAAAGACATATTTTTGCAGGACATGGTGAAGGAGGATCTAAAGCTCAGAGATCAGGAAAAAAAGGTGAATCAGTAGTTATTGAAGTTCCTTGCGGTACTATAGCTTATGATGCTCATACAGGAGAGTATATATGTGATATTACAGATGATGGGCAAGAAGTAACCCTATTAAAAGGAGGTAGAGGGGGGCTTGGAAATGTACACTTCAAATCATCAACTAACCAAGCACCACGATACGCTCAGCCCGGCGAACCATATGAAGAGAGGTGGGTAATTTTAGAGTTAAAGTTATTAGCAGATGTTGGGTTGGTTGGCTTTCCTAATGCCGGCAAATCAACACTACTCTCAGTTGTTTCTGCGGCAAAGCCAAAAATAGCCGACTACCCTTTTACTACACTAGAGCCAAATCTGGGTATAGTTAGTTACCGTGACAGTAAATCGTTTGTTATGGCAGATATTCCCGGTATCATTGAGGGGGCAAGTGAAGGCAGGGGGTTAGGATTACGATTTCTGAGGCATATTGAGAGGAACTCGCTGCTCCTTTTTGTAATCCCCGCAGATAGTGCTGATATTAAAGATGAATATAAAATACTCTATACCGAACTCAAAAATTATAACCCAGAACTGTTAGATAAAACTCATATCCTTGCAATTTCCAAATCTGATATGCTTGATGAAGAGTTAATGGAGGCAATATCTGAAGACCTACCGGACATTCCTTATGTCTTTATCTCGTCTGTAACTAGCCAAGGGATAACATTGTTGAAAGATATAATTTGGCGAGAACTTAACAATGATGATTTTATTCCTAAATCTGTTTCCCGCCACGGCCTTATCCACAGAAATCTTGATATATCAAATCTTGAATTTGAACCTGAAGATGAAATTCCTTCAGATATTGATGATGATTATGATGATGACTTAGAAGAATATGATAGCAATGATTATTAACAATGAAAATACACTCTCAATACCAAAACTTGCTTCTTTTTGATTCATTTGAAAGAGAAAATAACATTGTACACTTCTCAACTACAAGAGTTGGTGGCGTCAGTAACGGCACATTTTCTTCATTCAATATGGGCAATTTCTCTGATGACAATCCGGTAAACATATATGAAAATCGTAATATTTTGGCAAGAATGTTTTATATGGATATGAACAAATTTATTGTCCCACATCAAACGCATGGCAACAAAGTATTGAAGGTTGATGATGATTTTCTACAGTTGGATAATAGGTCTTTGATTGAAACAATGTACGGCATTGATTCAACAATAACCAATAAGAAAGGCTATTTTTTATGTGCTACAACTGCCGATTGTCTACCAATAATATTGTATGACAAAAAGGTTGAGGCGATAGCTGCAATTCATGCCGGATGGAAAGGCACATTAGGTAGAATTATTGAAAACACAATTTCAGAGATGCAAAAACATTACAATTGCACTCCTAATGATATGATTGTAGGGATTGGTCCTTCAATCTGTTTTGAAAACTATGAAGTTGGAGATGAGTTAGTGGAGTACTTTAACAGTAGTGGTTTTGATATTTCAGACCCAAAAGTATGTAAAAGAAAATCAAGATCATCTAAGTATCACCTTAATCTAAAAGAGATAAACCGAAGAGAGCTTGTAAGACTTGGAGTTCCTGAGCAAAATATTGAGGTAAGTGAATTATGTACATTTGAAAAACAGGAGATGTTTTTTTCTGCCAGAAGACAAACTACTCATTCAGGCAGAATGCTTACCGGTATTATGATTAAGGAGGATTAAGTTTCAGACCTTTAATATTTGTAATAATATTCTGTATATAATAAAAAAGGGAATGATATTAAATCCATTCCCTTTTTTATAGTAATCAAATTAAAATTAATAACGTGCACTCACTACGTCCCAATCAATGATCTTCCAAAGTTCTTTTAAATGATCTGCTCTGCGATTTTGGTAATCAAGATAATATGAGTGTTCCCATACATCAAAACCAAGAATAGGAGTTAAACCTTTAGTTAGTGGGTTACCGGCATTACTCTCTTTTAGAATTGATAGTTTACCGCTATCATCTTTTGCAAGCCATACCCATCCCGAGCCAAATACACCTACCCCTGCAGCGTTAAATTCTTCTTTAAATTTGTCGAATGAACCAAACTGATCATTAATTGCTTTAGCCAGTTCACCTTTTGGTTCGCCACCACCATCTTTTTTGAATGATGTGAAGTAAATATTATGATTTAATATTTGACCTGCGTTATTAAAAATAGCTCCATCACTCTTCTTTACAACTGTTTCCAAATCAGAGTTTTCAAATTCTGTGCCTACAACTAATCTGTTTAAATTGTCAACATATGCCTGATGGTGCTTGCCATAGTGCAATTCTACTGTTTGCTTGCTGATAACCGGTTCCAAAGCGTCGGTTGCATAAGGTAATGCTACTTTCTCGAATTTCATATTTATACTGTTTTTAGAGTTAATTTCATTGTTTTTTGCGCTTGTATTGCTACAGCTAATTAGCGCAAGTGCTAAAAATCCTGTTAACAGGAAAAATTGAGTTGTTTTCATATCTAAGTTATTTTTTAATCAATTACAACATCACTAATATAACGATTTATTTAACTTTTTGTTCGACGCTATTTATATCAATTCTAACTTATGCTTATAGATGAAAAAAATAACCCGGATTTTAAAATCCGGGTTATTCAATTTCTCCTTTATAATTAAAAGTTATTTCGATTCATTTTCAACCTCATTATCTTTATCCTCAACCTCATCCGTATCCTTATCTTTTTTTTCATCATCACTTGTATGGATAAAAACACTATTGCCTGAACCTATCGGTTTGGATTTTATTAGCTTATCATTTAAAGCTTTATTAGCTTCAATAATCTCTTCCGATCTCGAAATCCATGGACGTTTACCAAAAATTACTTCCAAATCATTAGAGTATATAAGCTCCTTCTCTAATAATATTTTAGCTAATTCATTGTGTCCATCAGCTTTATCAGTCAAAATTTTCTTTGCTCTATCATATTGTTGAGCAATCATAGCCTTTACTTCCGAATCAATAAGCTTGGAAGTCTCATCACTATATGGTTTAGTAAAAGTATAATCCTGTCCGGTAGAATCGTAATAACTTAGATTAGGTAACTTTTCGCTCATACCCATATATGTTATCATAGCGTATGCCTGTTTAGTGACACGCTCAAGGTCGTTCATTGCTCCCGAAGATATCTGGCCAATGAAAACCTCTTCAGCGGCGCGACCACCTAAAAGAGCGCACATCTCATCCAGCATCTGCTCTTTGGTAGTAATCTGACGCTCTTCAGGTAAATACCATGCGGCACCAAGCGCTTTGCCACGAGGAACAATTGTTACCTTCACCAATGGATTAGCATGCTCAAGAAACCAACTTAAGGTTGCGTGACCTGCTTCATGAATTGCTATCGATTTTTTCTCATCTTGAGTTATGATTTTATTCTTTTTTTCAAGTCCGCCCACAATACGATCAACCGCACTCATGAAATCCTCTCTCTGAACAAATTTCTTTTTATTACGTGCTGCAATCAAAGCTGCTTCGTTGCATACATTAGCAATATCTGCGCCTGAAAACCCGGGTGTTTGTCTAGACAAGAATTCAACATCAACTGATCCATCAATTTTAATTGGGCGAAGGTGTACTTTAAATATTTCCTTTCTGTCGTTAAGATCAGGCAGTTCAACATAAATTTGTCTGTCGAACCTTCCTGCACGCAGCAAAGCTTTGTCAAGCACATCGGCACGGTTAGTTGCTGCAAGTATAATAACTCCACTATTAGAACCAAAACCATCCATCTCTGTGAGTAGCTGATTTAGGGTATTCTCACGTTCGTCGTTAGAGCCAAAATTAGTATTCTTGCCTCTAGCTCTACCAACAGCATCTATCTCATCAATAAAAACTATACAAGGAGCTTTCTCTTTTGCCTGCCTAAACAGGTCGCGAACCCTTGAAGCACCCACACCCACAAACATCTCTACAAAGTCGGAACCCGAAATTGAAAAAAATGGGACATTTGCTTCACCTGCAACTGCTTTGGCTAGTAGTGTCTTACCTGTACCCGGAGGGCCAACAAGCAAAGCTCCTTTAGGTATTTTACCTCCAAGATTGGTGTAGTTAGCCGGACGTTTAAGGAATTCTACAATCTCCTGAACCTCCTCTTTGGCCTCAGAAAGTCCTGCTACATCAGTAAAAGTAACCTTCTGACTAGAATCTTTATCGAACAGCTGTGCTTTAGATTTTCCAACATTGAAGACTCCGCCGCCTCCACCTCCTGCTCCACCTCCTTGCATTCTTCTCATCATCCAAACCCAAAACAAAATAAGTAGCAAGAATGGCAGGAATGTCAGTAAAACACCCCATACTTCCGATGTACTGTCAAATCTAACCTGTATATCATAGGCATTTTCTTCTTTTACATTATCGATAAATTCAGAAATTGCATCGGGAGAAGATCCTTTAACCAAAATCATAGGAGTTCTTGCAGGTTTTGATGAATCACCAAACACGTGCCCTATAGATTCTTCTCGTACAATTGCCTCTGCAGTACCTTTATTATTGTAAATAACCACACTCTTGATACGGTTGTCTTTAACATACTGCTGGAACTCTGACCAAGTCACTTCTTTTACAGTGTTGTCTTGTCCAAAAAACCACATACCCATCAGAATTGCCAATACAATGGCGTACACCCAATATGGATTAAAGGGGCGTTTAGGATTGTTATCTCCTCCAAGTTTTGGACGCATGGTAGGCTGTCTATTTTTCTTGTTTTCTTTATTATTACTTTTCATATGGTGTCTACCTTAATTTAGGGGGATATACGCTCCGATTGAGCATCTTCCCATAGAAGATCTATATTATAAAAGTTTCTAAGCTCAGGGATAAATATATGAACAATTACATCACCGTAATCAATGCCTATCCATTCAGCTAGTTGTTTCCCTTGAACACGAATTGGATTTTCATTTGTGCTTTTTTTTACAATCTCCTCAACCGACTCTGCAATTGCAGAAACTTGAGTGGGTGTATTGCCTTCGCATATAACAAAGTAGTCACAAATTGCACCCGATATACCTTTTAGTTTTATGGTGTTGATGTTTTTGCCTTTTTTCTCTTGAATTCCTTCAACAATGCTTTTTAATAATTCGTTTTTTTCTATCATTCTTTACTTTAACTGAGTTAATCATACAAAGATAGATTGTTTTTTTAAAAAACTAACTAAATTTCTATTTAACCTTCTTCATAATAATCATAATGAACAAAAACAGTGCCAAATAATTAAAACACAAAGCCTGCTCTTTAAATTTAAAAAGGGCAGGCTTTGTGATGATTTGATATAGCTAAGACTCTACAATGTCTTAAGATTAAGATTTCTCCATAAAACCTTAATGCCACCTCCATCATGTATTTGAAGGGCGATACGTCCCTGACCTTTTCCTATCTTACTATCAGTTAGATTTACCATCTCTTCACCATTCAGAAATGTCTTTACGTTATCTCCTTGCACTAATATGCGCATTGTGTTCCACTCATTTTCTTTCAGAATTTCTTCTTTCTCATCTTCTATCTGAATGAGCCAACCGCGACCATAAGATTCATAAATACCTCCTGTATCGTATCCTTTTGGTGCAACTTCCACTTGCCATCCGTTTACAATTGCAACCGGTTCAATAAATGAACGAATAAATACACCCGAATTTCCATCTGCTTCCTGCTTGAATTCAAGAGTCAGATCAAAATCATCATAATACTCGCGAGTTGCAAGATATCCGTACTGTTTTTCAGGGCCGCTTTCGCATACTAATAGTTCATCTTCTACATACCATTTTTCTGTTCCATATACTTCCCATCCATGTAGGTCAGTTCCGTTAAACAGACTCACCTCTTTAGTTTTGCGAGGAAGTTCTTTGATCTTTACGTTACGGAACCATGCAGCAGATCCATGATCTTGCAAACAGATTACACCTTTTGCAGCCAAGCCATACTCGGGAGCATTCTCCCACTTACCGCTGTTTTTTCGCTCAAACCAATCTTCTGTCCATGCTTCAAACTCAACAACCTTTTCGCCGTTTAGCCAATGCTCAACATGTCCGTTATCAAAAACAATTTTTGATGTATTCCATTCACCTGCGGGTTTAATAATTGTTTTCTCCGGATCAGTTGTATACATAGCATAGTCGGCAGCTGTTTTTTGCCAATCCTCAAGTGGCTCAGGGAAGTTAAGTTCATCAATCAGTTGATATTCAGGCCCGGTTACATAAGGTACAGCAAACTTTGGATTTTCAACAACATGATAAAGCATACCACTGTTGCCACCATCAGCAATTTTCCAGTCCCAAACTAATTCAAAATTCTCATAAATTTTTTCAGTTACGATATAACCATGCTCATCAGCACCTTCACCTTTAGCTTGAATCATACCCTCTTCAGCAAACCAGGGAGCGGTTAAGCTTTCTCCATTGTAGTCTCTCCAACCATCAAGGTTTTCTCCATTGAAGAGTAGTTCCCAACCATCTTTTATCTCCTGTTGCGATAGTGTGTTGTGCTTAGCATCGCCTGTGCAAGCAGTTGTAAATGCAATCATTACGATAGAAGCAATTAAAATAATTTTAGATTTCATCTCTTGAGTTTTATATTTTTCAAATTAAATGCATTACTAGTCAAACAAAGATATTCAATTATTGTAAATTGACTTAATGTTTTTGTCTTCTTTAACAGGAGATATTGCTTTTGGCAATTTAATTGATAATTTTGTGAAACATTTTACAAACAATACTCTGTCGCACTGTATTCTTTAAGATATTAAACAGGTTTTAAACTAAAAGGAGTAATTCGACGTTTATTGGTCAGTAATAACTATCAGTCATACTATTAAAATATTAGCAAATTTTGGAACTTATCGATCTTACAGGGAAAAGTATTAAAGGTGGAGCTTTTGTTGGCACTATCGGTTTTTTTGATGGAGTACATTTAGGTCATCGTCATCTAATTAATCAGGTAAAAGAGGAGGCTGCAAAGCAGGGACTACCCTCGGCAGTAATAACTTTTCCGGTGCATCCCCGAAAGGTGCTTCAACAAGATTATCAACCGGCACTACTTTGTGGGTATGAAGAAAAGGTGGAACTAATTGCTTCAACAGGAGTAGATTATTGTTTTTCTATCCCATTTACAAAAGATCTGTCAAATTTATCAGCTCACGATTTTATGGAGAATGTTCTTAAAAACGATATTGGACTTCACACCCTGATAGTGGGCTACGACCACAGATTTGGCTTCAACAGAGAAGATGGTTTTACGGAGTATAAAAAATATGGTGACGAACTAGGTATAAATGTAATTTTAGCAGAAGAATTTGATGTTAATGAGGAGAATGTAAGCTCTACAAAAATTCGTCAACTCCTAAAAAACGGAAAGATAGAGGGTGCTAACAAACTTTTGTCATACAACTATAAACTATCAGGTAAAATTGTTGAAGGTTATCAAGTAGGGAGAACAATCGGCTTTCCTACCGCCAACATAAGATCGTGGGAGCGATATAAGGTAGTGCCCAAACTTGGCGTTTATGCTGTTTTGGTACATTTAAGGGATGTAGTATATAAAGGTATGCTATATATTGGCACACGCCCTACGCTACATGATGATCCACAGGTTAGTGTAGAGGTTAACATATTTGATTTTGAAGGAGATTTATATCAGCAATCTCTAACTGTTGAGTTTGTCGATTTTATCCGAGAGGATATAAAATTCGATGAAATGGATATGTTAATCAAGCAAATTCATCAGGATAAAGGATCGGTGCAGAAAAGATTAAGTTCTTATACTCATTAGATTAATAAAACCAATACAATATGAAAACAATTAAACTTAATAATGGAGTAACAATACCTACTATTGGATTGGGAACTTATAAAATCGGACTTAACGATGATGATGTGTATCGTGCTGTTAGGTGCGCTTTAGACAATGGTTATCGCCATATAGATACAGCAACGCTTTACCAAAACGAAATACCGATTGGCAAAGCCATACGCGAGAGTGGTATAGCAAGAGAAGAAATATTTGTTACCACAAAGTTGTGGGGTAGTGATATCCTAAATAATCAGATTCAGAAATCTTTTGATGGTAGTCTACAGAACTTAGAATTAGATTATATTGATCTTTATCTTGTTCATTGGCCTGTGAAATGCATGCTTCAATCAACATGGAAAGAGTTGGAGAAAATATTCAGATCAGGTAAAGTAAAAGCTATCGGTATAAGTAATCATCTTATTCATCATATGAAGGAGGTATTGAAGGTTGCAGAAATAAAGCCTGTTGTAAACCAGATGGAATTGCACCCATATCTTATTCAACAAGATGTGATCGATTTCTGCAAAAAACATAATATTGTACCCGAAGCATGGAGCCCTCTGGGTAGCAGTAAAGTACCACTATTAAAAGATGAAGTACTTATTTGGATAGGAGGCAAATATGGTAAAACACCTGCACAGGTTGTATTAAGGTGGAACACACAAAGGGGAGTAGTAGCAATTCCAAAGTCATCAAATATTGAAAGGCAGCTCGAAAATTTCAAAATATTTGATTTCGAACTTACCGATGAAGAGATTAAACAGATTAATGATTTAGATAAAAATCATCGTACCGGTATACATCCAGATAATATTGAGTTTTAAAATATTGTTTTCCCGGCACCAAAGCCTAATTTCCCGTATATTTCACATATATCCCCTATATCTCAAGTCCATGGTTGCCTTATTTATATATAAGCCGACAATAAGGGAAGTACGGACCTGGTACGGACTAGATATAGACCGGATTCGGACATGACTGCTCCTTTACAGCTCACAATTTTGAAGTTTTTTGCTTGGTTAATTTTACAATGAGTTTTTTACCATTCTAATATAATCTTCTAATCCTTGTGCTACACTATCCATCATCTTCTTTTGAAATTTGGGTGAAGCCAGCTGTTCTTCATCTGGAAGTGAGCTCATAAATAGAGTCTCAACAAGAATGGCAGGATATTCTGTGGGAGCTATTAGCGAAAAGTTGAAATTGCCAATCAGGCCAAAGTTATTAAGATCAAGTTCAAGCAATCTTTTAAGTACAACCTCTGCTAGAGGCTTGTCCTCAATATGTCTATAGTAAGTGCTGGTGCCCATGGGTCGTAAAGGGTTTCCGCCTGCATTGCAATGTATAGAGATAAGCAAGTCTACACCACCATTTTTGAAAATGCTTGTTCTCTCTTGCATAGCGATATCTGTGTCATCTGTCCTGCTAAGTAGAACTTTACCTCCTCTGCGTTCTATCTCTTCTTTGAGCATATACACCATTGCAAGATTTAAATCTTTCTCTTCAATTCCTGAAGGACTAACAGCTCCGGTAGAGCTGCCACCATGCCCCGCATCCAATCCAATAAGTAATCCTGCTAGAGATGTACTAGATTTAATCTTCGATTTTTCCTTTAAAACTGAAGGTGTGTGATTAACTGTTATCTCAAGTGCATTCCCATTATAGTCTACCGAATAGCCCCAACTATATTTATCTTTCAGTTTAATTATCACAGAAAGAACATCACTTTCCTTTTGATTTAGATGTACATATTCAATTGCTTCCAAATCTTGATACTGTGTAATCCAATTAGAGTTGCATGCCACACCATGAATATCTACAATTATTCTATTCAATTCGGGCTCTCTATAAATGATATATGGTTGTTTATTTTCTAATGAAACTCTCACCCTGTCTGCATTTCCAATATTAGAAACTGACCATGAACCGGTAAGCGAAAATGGTGGCTTTTCTCCCAACGGCACTATTTCTGCAAAATGTTTGGGAATGAAGGCATATCTGTTTTCAGATAGTTTAACTTTATAAAGATTATTCTCTATTCCCAAGAGCTCCATTTTTATACCTTCAGCAAGAAAATTAATTTTTGCACCTCCCAGTCTGTCTTGCCCAACTCCATAATTGAGATAGGCACCTTTCTTGGTTGCGACAACCGGCATTGTATGAGCTCCAATAGTTTTGGCAACAAAAGGTTCCGGCTTTTTATAATATATTGAAAAGCTTTCTGTTTCTTCAATACCGTTTGCAATTGCGTTTACATTTACGTTGTTATCTCCCTCAGTTAGATTAAGCTCTACTCCAAATGAACCTGTCTCATACTGCTTTACAGGCTCATTATTGATAAATATCTCTGAACCTTTTTGTGCAACTCCAATTACGTAGTGTGTTTGAGATCTAACGGTATCTGTTTTACCTCTAACTATTCGTAAATCTACATCCTCTTGACTAAAGGTTGGAAGAGATGTAAAAGAGATCATTAGTATGATTGACAGTAATTTAATAGTTCGCTCCATGGCTTATTATTTTTTTGTTCAATTGTTATTTGTTTAAGAGAATTTAAAAAATACCTCTTTTGTTTAATGCTTGCTGATATGCTCTTGCATTTCTTGCATGCTCTGCATGAGTAACAGCAAAATTGTGTCTGCCGGATAAATCATCTTTAGCACACATAAAAAGATAGTTGTGTTGTGTGGGCAACAGAGTAGCATCAATTGTTGCAGTAGATGGCATTCTTATTGGCCCGGGTGGTAGTCCGCTGTTTTTATATGTGTTGTATGGAGATTCAACCTCAAGATGTTTAAATAATATTCTGCGCAATGTAGGATCGCCAACAGCGAACTTTACAGTAGGATCTGCCTCTAGTCGCATGCCTCTTTTGAGTCTGTTGATGTATAACCCTGCAACTGTTGAGTATTCATCTGCATAAGTAGCCTCTTCTTCTACAATTGATGCAAGGATTATTACTTCTAAGGGAGTAAGACCAATTTTTTCTGCTTTGGCCATGCGGCTGCTGCTCCAGAATACATCATATTCTCTTTTCATCCTATTCATAAGACTCTCAATTTTTGTATCCCAGTAAACCTCGTATGTGTTAGGGATAAACATAGCACCAAAAGTCTGTTTGTTAAACCCATAACTCTTAGATACAGTAGAATCATTAAGAATATTAATTATTGAAATACTGTCGACCATCAGCTGTGAAGCAAGTCGCCCCGCCAAATTTTCCATTGAGCGGATATTGTTGAAGGTTAGATTTATTGGTTCCTGACTCCCTGAACGTAATCTGCGAATTATGTCTGGCATAGTCATGCCGCCTTCAATGGCATATCTGCCCGTCTTTACCATATTTGGATAATTCATCTTTTTGGCAAGCACCCTGAAAACATCTTCATTGAGCTGTTCAACATTTTCATTCAACTGATCAATGACACTTTCATAATCTCTGTCTTCGTTTATATAAATATACTTAGTTTCAGAAAGAGTGATCGGTTTAAATACCATACTATATAAAAAAACAGCTACTGAAATTATCAGTAGAACAATTATTGATACAGTCCAAATAATCTGTTTTTTCCTGTTTTTCTTTTTACTTCCCTTCTTCATTACTGCAAAAGTAATATATTCGTATTTAAAAAACAGTTTTTCTTTGAAAAGTTGAAAACAAACTTGTATATTTGCATCCGATTTCAGTAAAATTACCAAAAGGAAGTGTGGGTGAGTGGCTGAAACCAACAGTTTGCTAAACTGTCGTACGGGTAACTGTACCGGGGGTTCGAATCCCCCCGCTTCCGCAATAATCATTGATAACCTACCTTTACTTTATTTCGTTTTTCTCTAACTCTGTTCCTTTTATATAATTTATACACTTACACCTTTCTCTAAAATATGAGTTAATAATGTTGGGGACTAAATCAGAATTTTAATATTTGGTTTCAAAACTGTAGTCTTTGTTGCCATAGTAATCAATAATTTCATTTTACTGTATTAGTAAATTTGAATATTGTTCTCTCAAATTTAACCATTTCAAAAACAATTTAATTAATAATATTTCACACTTTCTTATAGACTTTAATGACAACTTAATTATTTGATATTATTTTTTATAATTTAAATATTATTTGTCTTCTAGTACTTTATATGCTTTTAAGTTGATTTAGACCTAAATTTTATCTGATATAGAGTTGATAGTTAAATTCACTTTCTTTATTTAGACATAAATTCTCAACTTTTCAAAAGCATTAAGATAAAAAACAAATTGATCTTTTTAAACAAACAAGTAAATTTACTTGGGAGTAAAAAACTTTTATGTCATTGACGCACATTGTCAAAGCCTATGCATATATTTGAAAATTATTATATAAACGATTACTTTTATTTTTTAAGTTAAAGCTTAATTAAGTTAACTTGCGATACATTATTATAAGTTACCATCTAAGTCTTAGTTTATTTGGTCATTTATTGCGGTGATAAGTTTGAGTATCATAAAGTTCTATATTTCGACATAATGATGTATTTATTCATATTATAAAAATTAGGATATTGAATATTTGTGTAAACGGTAATTAAGAATGCAGCATTTTCGGTAATTTAGAGTGCAGCGTTTTTGGCAACAACAATGCAACACTTTCGGTAACAATGATGCAGCATATTCAGTAACAATAGTGCATCAGTTGCAAAGATAATTTATTCGT
>JBFLFV010000011.1:0-84431 GCA_041859795.1 Fermentimonas sp. | reverse complement strand
TTTTTTTCAAATTTACAAATATAAGTTTAAACTCCAGTATATTTAACTAAAAATTGTATTTAAAAAAATATTTCAATATGATGCACCTTCAATTCATATCATGAAATAAGGCAGAAATTTCACTCTGTGAAAAGTGTGAAGCTTTTTTTAAAACCTTTTTCTGGGAAAATAATTTCAATATAATACGCCTTCAATTCAGAACATGAAATAAGACTTAAATATTACTTTGTGAAAAGTGTTAATTTTTTTTTTAAAGTCCGGAAATGAAAAATATAAATAGAATAGATAAGAGAATTTTACGGATGAAATTTGATGTTTTTGGGAGTTGAAAATACGTCCTTAAAAGCCGTTTGTTTTGAAATTGTTTTGAAATGAAAAAGCACCTACAAGAAATTTACTTGCAAGTGCTTGATTATTAATGTGGAGAATATCGGAGTCGAACCGATGACCTTTTGACTGCCAGTCAAACGCTCTAGCCAGCTGAGCTAATCCCCCCTGTTTTTGGTGGTGCAAAGATAGATAATTTGTTTATATTTGCAATTGAAAATAAGAAAGAAATTTAATAAATCTGTTTTTATGATTGTGTTTAATACCACCTTTCATGTGGACGAAAATATTCAGGAGGAGTTTATTGAGTATATGCTGAAGGAGTTTATACCTATGTCTACAAAAAGTGGGCTGCTCAAATATCCTAGATTGGCAAGAGTGTTTGGGAAGGATGAGGATGAGGGGGTCTCATTTGCTATGGAGTTTCAGGTTGACGATATTGCGGTTATGGAGAAATGGAATGCTGAGGAGAGCAACAGGGTGTTTGAGCTCCTGATGGATAGGTTTAAGGAGAAGATGGTGGGTTTTTCTACTCTTATGCAAACAATTAATTATTAGATGCAGGAAAATAGGGTTGTTAAAGAGAGGATTATTATGGGTATTGACCCCGGCACGCAGGTTATGGGTTACGGTATTTTGCGTGTTTTGGACAATAAGCCCAGTATGGAGGCTATGGGGATAATGAAGTTGGAGAAGTATGGCGATCATTATTTGAAGTTGGCTAAGATTTATTCGAGGATTATTGGTCTTATTGATGAGTATTTGCCCGACGAGCTGGCTATTGAGGCTCCATTTTATGGGAAGAATGTGCAGAGTATGCTCAAGTTGGGTAGGGCACAGGGGGTGGTGATGGCGGCAGCAATTTCGAGGGATATCCCAATTTTTGAGTATGCACCGCTTAAGATTAAGATGTCTATTACGGGCAATGGGAGGGCGGCAAAGGAGCAGGTTGCTTTTATGCTTCAGAAGATTTTAAATATTTCTGACGATTGTATGTTGCCTGAGTTGGATGCATCGGACGGACTGGCGGCTGCTTTGTGTCACTTTAATCAGTCGGGTATTTCCACGGGCGATAAGAAGTTTAAGGATTGGAAGGATTTCGCTAATCGCAATCCATCAAAGGTGAGGCGTTGAGTTTTGATGTTTAATATTTGTGAAAATATTTCTCTTTTTTTAATTGTTTTATCTTGATATTTTTTTATCTTTGTCTTATGAATAAACTCATTTCTCATATCGAATATCTGCTTCATGAGCATAATTGTGTGATTATTCCTGATTTGGGTGGATTTGTAGTTAACACTATTCATTCCAAGAGAGATGGTTTAGCAACGTTTTATCCGCCTGCATGCGAGCTGGTGTTTAATAGGGAGCTTACTTATAATGATGGTTTGCTGGCAGAATCTTATATGAGTATTTATGATCTTACCTTTGAGGCTGCTATGTGGAAGATTAATGAGGATGTCTCGTTGATTAAGCAGCAGTTGAGGGATTTGCATAATGTGGATCTTGGTAAGTTGGGTTCTTTTTCGATTAACGAAAATAATGTTTTTGCATATAAGTCGGGAAGTTTTGTGCGTCCTGCTTATTTTGGGCTCACTAAGGCTAGCTTAAAGCCGCTGATGCAGATTCAGAAGCCTGTTGCAATTGTTCCAAAGGTTGCAGATAAGAGTAAAAGGCTAAGATATGCCGGTGTTGCTGCAGTTGCAGCTGTGTTTTTGGCTTTGATGATGTTTGTATTCCCAATGAGTGATACAACTATTGATAGGCAGTCGGCCAAGATTTCTTACGAGACGGAGTGGTTTAAGTCAAACAATAAGTCTGCATCATCCAGAGAGTTGGCAGTTAATGATGATATTGTTGCTGAAGCCATTGTTTCGGAAGCTGTTGCTAATGAGGACGTTGCTCCAAAAGATATTGATGTTGATGAAATTGTAGTGGAGGATTTGCCCAGATATTATGTTGTGATGGGCGTTTTTGAGATTAATAGTGGGGCCGAGCGACTGGTAGATATTCTTAAAGATAAAGGATTGACTGAGACAGATTTAATTAAACGACCCGGTAGGTATGATGTGTATGCTGCATCATTTGTTAATGAAGAGAGTGCAAAAGAGTATCTGAAGGAGATTCATAGACAATTTCCTGCGCATTCTGATGCATGGATTTTAAAACGATAGAGTTATGTCATTTAAAAGATGTGTGATAACAGGTTTTATTTTCTATTGGGTGTATGAGTTGTATCGCTATAGACATCGATTGATTCCACCGGTAGATAAATTCAGATTTCACGAGTTTTGACGCATACCACGTCCGCCACCACCTCCTGGCCCTCTGCCCCTGCGTATGTCGTCGCGTGATGCACCTCCACTAAATACATTAAAGCGATAGACAAAGTTAACTATGAAGTAGCTTGTTAGAGTATTTGTTGTTGTATCTTGTATATAGTTTGAGGTAACACTTCTGTTGATATTACTGCGCTGTTGAAGAATATCATATATTTTTAAACGTATTATTCCATTTTTCTGCTTTAGTACTTGTTTTTCGATTGATCCATTCCATAATGTTTCATTTTGTTTAAATCCATCAGAGTAGCCTGAGTTAGTTGAATAACTGATGTCACTTTGAATACTAAAATCGTATGGTAAGTAAATCGTTGTATTTGCTGATCCACCATAGTTCATAAACTCGCTGTCGTTCTGACCTTCTAAACTGTTTTCTACTTTGTTGTATGAGAAGTTTCCTCTAATTGAAAGCTGAGCTTTTTCTGAGTTGAAGTTGAATGTTACGTTTTCTGATAGATTCAACTGTTTACTTATATTTTCTTCAAAATTTGAATATCCGTTATTTAAGCTGTAACCTGCAGTGGATGCTGTAGATATTGAGAATTTCTTGTTTTTTAAAGGTTGAGTTGTTGTAAATCGTATGTTGCCCCTCCAGTTACCATCAACGTTCATATAGGTGTTTTCTCTTCTTCCTGTTTCAGAGTCGGTAAATCGAGATGAAACTATTGCATTGGATACATAGTTGAACACGGTATTTAACATGTAGAAGCGGTTGCTTTCAGGTATGGAGTGTTGGTATGCTACGTCTATATTATGACTGAATGAGGGTTTAAGATCAGGATTTCCATAAGTTATATTTAGCGGGTTTGTGACATCTACAACGGGGGATATTTGGTTTACAGATGGTTGACTAGTGTTTCCATTATAGTTTATTCGTATGTTTTTTTGTCTGCTCCACAAGTAGTTGAATTGTGCATTGGGCGAGTAATTTGTTACTTTTTGAGTTATATCGCTTCCTACAATTAATGAGTCAAGTATATAAGTTTTGCGTTCTGAGGAGGACGGGTAGGCTCTAAAGCCAATAGAGTAGTTGTATTTCTCGGTTCGTGACCGGAAATTTACTCCTAAATCTTGATTTGTTGAATTGTTTAGGTTAAGTCTGCTATATTGTTCGTCTAGAATTGTATAATTACCTTCATCGTCGGCTGTTCGAGTGTCTCTATCGGAGTCTGATTTGTTTTGTCTGTAGTTGTATGAAAATTGCAAGTAATATTTTTCACCAATTGGTTCAACATATGATATATTACTGTTCCAATTATAGCTTTTATTGGTGCTTGTTATGCGTTGGTCAAGCAGATCGTTGGGGCGACTTTCATTATAATATGTGTCTGAGAGATTAATTGCATTGCTTTTAGAGTCACTTGAACTTGCGGTTAGTCTGATACTAAGTGTTCTGCCTATTTTGCCTAAACGTCGGTTGAAGTCAAGACTACCACCGAGGTTTCTTCCATTTCCTGAAGAGATGTAATTGGAGTTTCCATGATTGATAGTGTCTCCATTTTCTCTGGTTGTTATAAATTCTCCGTTTTGTGTGGTTTCGTCTCTACTAATTGAAAAGTTAGGTCGGAATACTATAGAGGTGAGTGAGTCGGGTCTCCACTGTAATATCATGTCGAAACCCGCACTTTCGCTTATACTGTTTGAGCTGTTTTCTTCAGCTTCAAAGGTGTCACCTTGAGTAAGATAATTTTGCGTAAAAGTTTTTGAAGATACTTGATTATTGCTTCTTCTGTATTGAGTGCTGCCACCCAATTCTAATTTATCGAAGAAGTTTTTACTGAAATTTATCCCTCCGTTGCTGGAAGCGTTTATTCCACTACCGCCACCACCTCCTCTTGTTGTACCTCTGCCACCACCGCCTGAGAAACCAGCATTGTTGGTGTTGTTGGTGCTGCCAATTAAGGTTGCTTGATCACTGTTTCGCATATAGTTTACAATTGCATTTGCTTCATATCTGTCTTTATTGCCATATCCAACAAAGGCATTTCCGAAAGCTCCCTGTTTCATGCCAGGTTTTATGGTCAGATTTATTATCATTTCTTCTTTGCCATCATCAAATCCAGTCATTTTCTCCATTTCGGATTTATTATCCAATACTTGAAGTTTATCTATCATTCTTGCAGGTAGATTTTTTGAGGCAACTTTGGGGTCATCACTAAAGAATTCTTTTCCATCTACAAAGATTTTCCGTATTTCTTTGCCCTGAACCTTTATTACACCGGAAGCATCAATTTCTACACCGGGCATTTGTTTGAGTAAATCTTCTACTACTGCCATTTCTGCAACATTGTATGCTGCAGCATTATATTCTAATGTGTCTCCTCTTACAACAATTTCGAGTGATTGTGCTGTTATGATTGCTTCATCTAATAATATTGAGTTTTCGTGAAGAAAAACAGTGTCAGTTCGATGAATGGGTTGTGATGATGTTAGTTCTATATTATAATAGGTGTCGTTGTATCCTACAAATGAAAATTGTGCAATATATTCTCCATAGTCTAATGGTATTGAAAATGTGCCTTCTTTTGAAGAAGATGTACCTGTGACAAGCGTACTATCATTGATATTTAATACTCTTACGGTTGCTGAAGGAATAATTTCTTTGCTTTCTCCATCAAATATTTTTCCAAATAGAGTTCCTGTATTTGTTTGAGCGTGTATCTGGGTGGTTGAAATTAATGTTAGCAGAAAAAATATAAATCTAATTTTCATCAATAGTGGGTTTTTAATAGTATATACGATACAAAAGTAGGTGTTAAATTTGTGAGTCTAAATTGTAATAGATAAACACTGGTTTAACATCGATGAAACGGCCAAAATAGTCTTAGAACTGACTAACACATTCCGTTTGTTGGTATGACTTGAGAGTGTGTATTACCTAAAACAAGATGTTATTGATAGTTTACAAAGGGTATTCGTCAAATGCAAAAAGTAGGGTTGACAAATATCGTTCTCCCGTGTCAGGGAGGATTACTACTATGTTTTTGCCTTCGTTTTCCGGTTCTAATGCTAGTTGTAGTGCTACATAAACTGCTGCTCCTGAGGATATACCAACTAGTAGGCCTTCTATTGAGGCTAACTTGCGACTGGTTAGTATGGCATCGTCATTGCTTACTGTTATTACTCGATCTACTACCAAAGCATCATATGTTCCGGGTGTGAATCCTGCTCCAAGTCCCTGTATTTTATGTGGTCCGGGTTGTCCTCCCGATAGTACGGGTGAGTCGGTTGGTTCAACGGCTACTACTTTTATGTTTGGGTTGAGCTCCTTTAGTCGCTTCCCCGCACCGCTGGCAGTTCCGCCTGTGCCGATTCCGCTTACTAGTATGTCAACCTTTCCATCCGTGTCGTTCCATATCTCTTGCCCGGTTGTTTTGTAGTGTATTTGGGGGTTTGCCATATTTTCGAACTGTTGGAGTATTACGGAGTTTTTAATTTCGGCTTGGAGTTGTTTTGCTTTTGCTATTGCTCCATTCATGCCGTCTGTTCCGGGGGTTAATACTAGTTCGGCTCCCAATGCTTTTAGAAGGCTTCTTCTCTCGATGCTCATTGTTTCGGGCATTGTAAGTATTAATCTGTACTTTTTGATGGCCGAGACGAATGCCAGCCCGATTCCCGTATTACCGCTTGTGGGCTCAATGATTACGTAGCCCTCTTTTAGTGTTCCCTTTTTTTCAGCGTCTTCTATCATTGCCAGTGCGATGCGATCTTTTACGCTTCCAAGTGGGTTGTAGCTTTCGAGTTTGGCAATTAGTTTTGCTTTTGCTCCTTCAGTTTTTCCAAAATTGTTTAGTTGAACTAATGGTGTGTTGCCTATAAGTTCTGTTAGATTATTTGCTATTTTTGTCATGTCTGTGATTTTTAAATTTTTAAGTATTCGTACAGTTAATGCTTATTGGCTATCAACCTCCAACCTCCAACCTCTAATATCGAACATCGAACATCGAAATTTTGAAAGTTAAACATCAAAACCCCAATCATGGTTCATGATTCATCAATCATTCAACATCTAACATCTAACTTCCAACTTCTAAAACAATCCTTCTAAATAAAAGTTTCTAAGATTTTCGACGATTCGCCGGGGGTTAGTATTATCTTTTCTGTTTCTGCGGGGATTAGCGCAGTTTCTCCCTTTGAAAGAATAATTGAGTTTTCTTTGTCATCCTTTATCGTGCAATGGCCTGAGATACACATATATGTTACAAATGAGTCGGTTTGTGAATAGTCTCTGGTTAGTGGAGTATCGATTTCTAAAAGTTTGGTTGTGAAAAATGGAGATTTTATGAGTTCAACCGGTTGGTTTATACTGGTTTCATACTCTGTCTTGTATGTGTCTTGTACTGTAAAGTCGATAGCCTCTTTGGCAAGCTCGGTATGTAGCTCGCGTGGGTTGCCTTCGGCATCTTTTCTGTTATAGTCGTAGATACGATAGGTGATGTTTGAAGTTTGCTGAATTTCTGCTATGAAGCATCCGGAGCCGATTGCGTGAACTCGCCCGGCAGGCAGGTAGAACAGGTCGCCTTCTTTTACTTTATATTTTTTGAGGGTCTCTGTAAATGTATTGTTGTGAACCATCTCTTCATATTGCTCAGGGGTGATGCTTTTTTCAAATCCTGTGTAAAGAAATGCGTCAGGTGATGCGCTTACTACATACCACATTTCAGTTTTACCATACGAGTTGTGCCTCTCCATGGCCAGCTTGTCGTCGGGGTGTACCTGTATCGAGAGGTTGTCTTGTGCATCAATAAATTTGAGCAGTAGCGGGAATGTGTTGCCAAATTGTTGGTAGATTTTTGTGCCTACCAGCTGTTCTTTGTGTGTTTCGAGGAGTTTGTTGAGTGGGGTGCCTGCAAGTTTGCCGTTTGAGACAACTGAAATGTTCTCTTTTACTCCCGATATTTCCCAACTCTCGCCAATTCCTTCTTTTACCGGTTTGATGTTCTTGAATTGAGATATTTGTGAGCCTCCCCATATTACAGATTTGAGAATGGGGCTGAATTTGAATGGGTAGAGAGATTCTATATTATTTGATTTCATTATTTAATAATTTATTGGGTTCGTTTTTATGTGAATTTGCAACTGTTTTTGCTTTTGTTGCTTCTGTTTGTCCGATATTATTTTTGATATTGCTATTTCATTTTTAGTACAATTGCAGTTCTTGCAGGCAGATATAGTTTTAACCAACCTTTTTTGTCGGACTCGTAGAGTGCATCGTAATGAGTAAAATGTGGTATGTTGTCGTCAATTAGCCCAAAACCTCCATATTTTAAATCGTCACTGTCAAGTATTATTTCATATTCTCCTTGTGGAGTTAGTATACTGTAATCGATGTATGATTTTACGGGATGAAAATTATATACAAAAAGTAAGTTGTCTCGCATATATGCTAGTATATTTTCATCATCCTTGTCCCATATTTTTACTAAAGAAGTGTTTTGAAAATTGGGAACCGACTTGATAAGTTTGATCATCGCTTTGTCGAAGTCGCCCAAATAATGATATTTAAGGTTTTGATCATCGGCAAGATGCCATTGTCTGCGAGCATATTTGTACGACCAGTTGTTGCCTTCGCGAGGAAAGTCTATCCATTCAGGGTGTCCAAATTCATTGCCCATGAAGTTGAGATAGCCTCCATTCATTGTTGTTGATGTTACCAGACGTATCATTTTGTGAAGTGCTATGCCACGATCTACCTTCAGCGAGCTCTCCATTAACTTCGACATATACCAATACATGTCTGAGTCTATGAGCCTGAATATTATTGTTTTGTCTCCTACCAGAGCTTGGTCGTGACTTTCCGAATAGGATATGGTTTTTTCGTCGGAGCGGCGATTGGTTGCTTCCCACCATATAGATGATGGGTGCCAATCTTTATCTTTTTTCTCTTTGATTGTTTTTATCCAATAGTCGGGAATGTTCATTGCCATTCTATAATCGAATCCATAGCCGCCCGACCCGGGTTCCATGGCGAGTCCGGGCATTCCGCTTACTTCTTCTGCTATTGTGATGGCATTGGGGTTTATTTCGTGTATTAACTGATTGGCGAGGGTGAGGTAGCAAATGGCGTCGCCATCTTGACCGGCATTGTAATAATCGCTGTAGTCAGAGAATGACTCCTCAAGTCCGTGACTTAGGTATATCATGGATGTTACACCATCAAATCTGAAGCCATCAAATTTGAATTCTTCGAGCCAGTATTTACAGTTTGAGAGGAGGAAATGTATAACTTCGTCCTTGCTATAGTCAAAACAGAGTGAATCCCATGCAGGGTGATATCTGCGTGAAGGATCGGTGTGAAAGTAGAGGTTGTACGAACCATCTATTCGCGCAATTCCTTCTAGTTCGTTTTTAACTGCATGAGAGTGAACTATGTCCATGATGACTGCTATTCCCATTTCATGTGCTGTATCTATTAGTTGTCGCAATTCATCGGGTGTGCCGTTTCTTGATGAGGGAGCAAAGAAATTTGATACGTGGTATCCAAAAGATCCATAATAAGGATGTTCTTGAACGGCCATTATCTGTATCGTGTTGTAGCCTTTTTCTTTTACTCTTGGCAGGATGTTTTCTCTAAACTCGTTGTAACTTCCCACTTTCTCATCAGCTGTTGACATCCCTACATGTGTTTCATAAATGAGTAGGGGTGAGGTGTCGGGTTTGAAGTTGGTGTGTTTAAAGATGTGTTTTTGCTCCGGCTCCCAAACTTGTGCACTAAATATATGTGTTTCTGAGTCTTGGACAACGCGTTTGCACCATGCTGGTATTCGTTCGCCCGAACCGCCTTCCCAGCTTACATGCATCTTGTAAAGGTCTTCATGCTTTATTCGTTGTAGTGGAATTTTAACCTCCCAGACGCCATTTTCAACTCTTTGAAGTTTGTATGATTCTAGTTTTTGCCAATTGTTGAAGGTCCCAATTAAGAATATTTCGATGGCATTTGGAGCCCACTCTCTAAATATCCATCCTTCAGGAGTTTTATGCATGCCGAAGTATAGATAGCCGGTAGCAAAATCGGAGAGTTTTATGTTGCCGTTTTGTGTTAAATGTGATAGCCTTTTTAAGTAATAATTGTGGCGACCTTCAATTGCTTTTGAATGAGGCTCAAGCCAAGGATCGTTTTTTATGATCTCTAACATCTTATATTAAGGATGAGTTTCTATAAGTACAAAGATAAAGAAATTGTGCAATAAAAAAAAAGCCATATCTTTGTGTATTATCACAATTTTGCATTACTATGAAACGAATACTGAATATTCTTCTAGTCATTTCTCTACTTATCGTAAAGGGATATGCACAAAACTCAACAACTACCTGTAATTTAGGTTTTAAATTTGAAATAAGTGAAGATAAAAGCTGGGGATATAAAGAGCCTGTAGTTGTAGATATTACTCCCGGTTCGCCAGCCGAAAGGGCAGGATTGCAGCTGAATGATATTTTACTTTCTATTAATAAGAATGGTACTTATCAGAAGTCGTATCAGACTATTATGTCGTGGTTTAATCTTAATGATTATGAGATTACTCTAGCTGTTAGAAATTTCGAACATTCGTTTAAAGAGATTACTTTTGCAAAGGATTGCAGGGTTAGCAATGCAATTTTGGAGTATCAACTTGCTCCGGTTTTTGCTTTTTATAGTTTGGAGGATGTTCAGGATAGAGGTTTTGTTATGCCCGTTAAGACTAAAACTAATGAGAATGCGCAGTATCATAATTATAGAACTTTTGGGTTTTCTGTTTCTGACGAGAGTACAAGAGAGTTGGATGAGCGTATTAATGCTATATTTATAAGAGCTTTAACAGAGAAAGGTTTGCAATATAATCCTGATGATCCTGATTTTGTGATTCAAACTTATTATAGTTTTCAAAATAATCCTTTGTATAAGTTAGATTCGCCCACTTTTGGCAGTTATCAAAATGTATGGAGATATGATACCCGAAATAATAGAACAATTAGACTTCCTTTATATAGTCCTTCCGAAGCGGTTAGAGTGGATGATGTAGCTTATAATATTGAGTTTGGTTATCGTTTTTACGACCGAAGATTTATGAAAGCGGGTGAGATGACTCTTATTTGGGAAGGTGAGGTTAAGGAGCGGTTGAGCTCATATTATTCTCTTACAGATTATTTGGAATTGAATCTACCGTTGATTCTTTTGAAGTTTCCATATACAGGGAATAGATCTTTTGGAACGTATCAGGTGAAATATTTAAAGTATAATTATACAGGTATTGGTTATGATATGAATGATTTGAAAACGGTTGTTTCCGTGGATCCGGGTTCTCCGGCGGCAGTAGCAGGTATTATGGTGGGCGATGTGGTTACTAATATTCAGGGGCAGAGGTTCGATCATGCATCTTCGCAAGCACTTACAGAGGGTTATCGTCGCTTTTTGGCCGAAACTATGGTTTTAAGGGACCCTAATACAAGGTATGTAGATTCAAACGGATTTAAAGATTGTATGTTTTGGGATGTTTCAAATTACAATAAAATATCTGATGCAATTTCTAGTAATAGGTATAAAGCAGCTTTTTCATACCTATTCAACTTTAATCAGTATATAGATTGGAATACTCCGGTTCCTATAAATATTGAGGTTAGGAGGGACGATAGGTTGTTTAATTATGCAGTGAGACCAATTATTATCACCAGTTCGCATATTTTGGTTTACTAAAAGATCAAATATTACTGCCGGTTCTCAAATATCACCACCGGTTCTCATATATTACTGCCGGTTCTCATATATTGATTTACTGAGCTGCCAATTATTATTACCAGTTTTCAGCACCAACTTATGTACTATTGTGTATTGAGTTCTCAAATATCACTATCATTTTTCAAATATCACTATTAGCTCGCAAATATTAATTCGCTGACAACAAATTGTTAATTAGCAATTTGTGGTAATTGTTCTTTTTGAGTCGAAATTAATCTTCCATTTTTTTGAAATAATACATCAAAACATTTGGAGTATATTTAAAATTTTCTCTATCTTTGCACTCCTTTTCCACTCATAGTTTGGTTTACGTTTCATTCAATGTTTTTCCTGCTTTGAGTTTCATTAAGGAGTTGATGATTTAGGTTTTTGTTTTGGGTTTCCTTTTCGGAAAAAATTATTTGAAAATATTTCTCAAATAATTTTGCAATTGAAAAAACATTTTTTATCTTTGCACCCGCTTTTGGGAAGTAAAACATTTCCTAAGCATTCAAGAGAGCGTTCTTTAACAGATTTACATACATATATTTTATTTTAGACAAAATCAAGTACAAGATATAATTTTATATTAGGTACCCGTTCAATAGAATTTAAAGGATAATAATTTCGTGAATCCGGGAGTTTAATTAAAAGGATCTCTGATTGTAATTTGGGAGTTTTTTTTCTCTATATTTTTTGTTTCATCATTCATTTTTGTGTTTCGATAACTCATATTGTCACAAAATTATAGTTTCAAGGATATACAAAAAACAAATTTACAACGAAGAGTTTGATCCTGGCTCAGGATGAACGCTAGCGATAGGCCTAACACATGCAAGTCGAGGGGCAGCACATGAGGTAGCAATACTGATGGTGGCGACCGGCGCACGGGTGAGTAACACGTATGCAACCTACCTTCTACAGGGGGATAACTCCGAGAAATCGGAGCTAATACCCCATAACACAGGGATCCCGCATGGGAATATTTGTTAAAGATTAATCGGTTGAAGATGGGCATGCGTTCCATTAGCTTGTTGGTTGAGGTAACGGCTCACCAAGGCAACGATGGATAGGGGAACTGAGAGGTTTATCCCCCACACTGGTACTGAGACACGGACCAGACTCCTACGGGAGGCAGCAGTGAGGAATATTGGTCAATGGAGGCAACTCTGAACCAGCCACGTCGCGTGAAGGATGACGGCCCTACGGGTTGTAAACTTCTTTTTATACAGGAATAAATTTAGTCACGTGTGATTATTTGCATGTACCTTACGAATAAGGATCGGCTAACTCCGTGCCAGCAGCCGCGGTAATACGGAGGATCCGAGTGTTATCCGGATTTATTGGGTTTAAAGGGTGCGCAGGCGGAAGATTAAGTCGGCGGTGAAATTTTGCAGCTCAACTGTAAAAGTGCCTTCGAAACTGGTTTTCTTGAGTGTAGATGAAGTAGGCGGAATTTGTGGTGTAGCGGTGAAATGCTTAGATATCACAAAGAACTCCGATTGCGCAGGCAGCTTACTAAACTACAACTGACGCTCAGGCACGAAGGCGTGGGTATCGAACAGGATTAGATACCCTGGTAGTCCACGCAGTAAACGATGATTACTCGCTGTTTGCGATATACAGTAAGCGGCCAAGCGAAAGCGTTAAGTAATCCACCTGGGGAGTACGTTCGCAAGAATGAAACTCAAAGGAATTGACGGGGGCCCGCACAAGCGGAGGAACATGTGGTTTAATTCGATGATACGCGAGGAACCTTACCCGGGCTTGAAATGCATCTGACAGGAGCAGAGACGCTCTCTTCCTTCGGGACAGATGTGTAGGTGCTGCATGGTTGTCGTCAGCTCGTGCCGTGAGGTGTCGGCTTAAGTGCCATAACGAGCGCAACCCTCATCATTAGTTACCATCAGGTTAAGCTGGGGACTCTAATGAGACTGCCATCGTAAGATGTGAGGAAGGTGGGGATGACGTCAAATCAGCACGGCCCTTACGTCCGGGGCGACACACGTGTTACAATGGGTGGTACAAAGGGCAGCTACACAGCAATGTGATGCTAATCTCAAAAACCATTCTCAGTTCGGATCGAAGTCTGCAACTCGACTTCGTGAAGCTGGATTCGCTAGTAATCGCGCATCAGCCACGGCGCGGTGAATACGTTCCCGGGCCTTGTACACACCGCCCGTCAAGCCATGGAAGCCGGGGGTACCTGAAGTCCGTAACCGTCAAGGAGCGGCCTAGGGTAAAACTGGTGACTGGGGCTAAGTCGTAACAAGGTAGCCGTACCGGAAGGTGCGGCTGGAACACCTCCTTTCTGGAGAAACTGTTGAACCTTTGTTTCGATTGGTTATCGCTCAAATAATATTTAATATTACGAGAGTGCACATAATGAATAAAAAGAGACGAGAAAGAGTCTAAAGCTTGACACATGATTACTTTACGAGTAATCTTTTTACATCAAGCTTCCGGACCTTCACGATTTTATACTATGTTCTTTATGTTCTATTGAAGGGGTATTTGATATAAAAGACTTGTGTAATAGTTCTAAGATAAACAATCTATATATATGTATGTAAAGCCAATAGCCATCTTAAAAAAACAAATGACATCCCGTTCTTTTTTAAGTAGAAAAATCGAGGTGGGATGCCGACAGCGAACCAGCCAGTCCTATAGCTCAGTTGGTTAGAGCGCTACACTGATAATGTAGAGGTCGGCAGTTCAACTCTGCCTGGGACTACAATAAAACAACGGGGGATTAGCTCAGCTGGCTAGAGCACCTGCCTTGCACGCAGGGGGTCAACGGTTCGAATCCGTTATTCTCCACACCTATGAAAAGGGTAAAGAGTGAACGGTTGCATCAACGCCTTGCGGCACATAATTTTTTAAGACAAGCATAAACATTGGCAAAAAAGGTATGATACTCCGGTATTTGGGGAGATTCCTTGCATATGTCACCCTTTAAAGGTGCAGCCACCAAAAGGCTTAAGTGTTTCAAAAGGCACAGATGTTCGATTGGTAATAGCAAAGGAAGACGGTTCAACTCCGTATCACACAGCACAACTTAAAAGTTTTTTATTTAAAAAAGCTATCTTTTAAGTAAGCGATCTTTGACATGATGAATAAAAAACAAGAGCAAATAACAAGAGCAACGTGAAGGGCATTGATTTATCGATAACCTTCACTACTAACGTAAATATATAAAAGAGTTCATAAATTAAGAACAAAAGACGCTAGTATTTATCAGACTCGGATGTTTACTCCTACTGTATTTATACAAATGGACAAAACAAATCCGGTCGGCGAAAAGAAAGTGAATAAGGGCACATGGGGGATGCCTAGGCTCTGGAAGGCGATGAAGGACGTGATAAGCTGCGATAAGCTGTGGGGATTGGCAAATACGAATCGATCCGCAGATTTCCGAATGGGGCAACCCGATACGAGAAGATTGTATCATTCCATTTTTGGATGGAAGGCGAACGTGGGGAACTGAAACATCTAAGTACCCATAGGAGAAGAAAACAAAATGTGATTCCCGAAGTAGCGGCGAGCGAAACGGGAACAGCCTAAACCGATATTGTTTCGGCAATATCGGGGTTGTAGGACTGAGACGTGGCACTGTAGAATCAAAGTAGAAGCATCTGGAAAGTTGCATCACAGAGGGTGATAATCCCGTATACGACTTGATTCTCGGGCCTATCAGTATCCTGAGTAGCGCGGGGCACGAGGAACCTTGCGTGAATCCGGCGGGACCATCCGCCAAGGCTAAATACTCACCAGAGACCGATAGTGAACCAGTACCGTGAGGGAAAGGTGAAAAGAACCTCGAACAGAGGAGTGAAATAGACCCTGAAACCATGTGCTTACAAGCGGTCGGAGTCCCTTTATGGGATGACGGCGTGCCTTTTGCATAATGAACCTACGAGTTACTCTTGCCTGGCAAGGTTAAGCATTTCAAGGTGCCGAGCCGCAGCGAAAGCGAGTCTGAACAGGGCGCATAGTCAGCAGGAGTAGACGCGAAACCAAGTGATCTACCCTTGGGCAGGTTGAAGTTTTGGTAACACAAAATGGAGGACCGAACCGGTAAACGTTGAAAAGTTTTCGGATGACCTGAGGGTAGGGGTGAAAGGCTAATCAAACTTGGAGATAGCTCGTACTCCCCGAAATGCATTTAGGTGCAGCCTCGGACTACGAACTTGCATGAGGTAGAGCTACTGATTGGATGCGAGGGCTTCGCCGCCTATCAAGTCCAGACAAACTCCGAATGCGTGCAAGTGATATCCGGGAGTGAGGGCGCGGGTGCTAAGGTCCGTGTCCGAAAGAGGAACAACTCAGACCATCAGCTAAGGTCCCGAAATATATGCTAAGTTGCATTTAACGAAGTTTTGCCGCAGAGACAGCTAGGATGTCTTGGAAGCAGCCATTCATTTAAAGAGTGCGTAACAGCTCACTAGTCGAGTGGCGAAGCGTGGATAATAATCGGGCATAAGCATATTACCGAAGCTATGGAATTCTACTATTGAATTGGTAGGGGAGCATTCCAGTCTTGCTTTGAAGGCGTACTGCGAGGTACTCTGGAGCGTCTGGAAAAGAAAATGTAGGTATAAGTAACGACAAAGGGGGATAGAAACCCCCTCGCCGAAAGACCAAGGTTTCCTGATCAACGTTAATCGGATCAGGGTTAGTCGGTCCTAAGGATAAGCCTTTGGGTGATTCCGATGGAAGAAACTGTAAATATTCAGTTACTGTTATGATAAGTTATGCGGTGACGCAGGAGTGATACCACTGCCTACTGACGGAAATGTAGGTTAAAGGGTGTAGACGTTGACGGGGGTAGGAAAATCCGCCCTTGGAGTCGAACCTGAAAGTATGGTGAGTCTTCGGATGAGCCAATAATGTGGGTAAGCAGACTGCCTAGAAAATCCGCTACACATTCAATTATCATAGCAACCGTACCGTAAACCGACACAGGTAGTTGGGTTGAGAATACTAAGGCGCTCGAGTGATTCACGGTTAAGGAACTAGGCAAAATGGTCCTGTAACTTCGGGAGAAAGGACGCCCATGGCAACATGGGCCGCAGAGAAACGATTCAGGCGACTGTTTATCAAAAACACATGGCTATGCTAAGTGGAAACACGCTGTATATAGCCTGACACCTGCCCGGTGCCGGAAGGTTAAGAGGAGAAGTCAATCGCAAGATGAAGCTTTGAATTGAAGCCCCGGTAAACGGCGGCCGTAACTATAACGGTCCTAAGGTAGCGAAATTCCTTGTCGGGTAAGTTCCGACCTGCACGAATGGTGTAACGATCTGAATACTGTCTCAACCGTGAGCTCGGTGAAATTGAAGTATCGGTGAAGATGCCGATTACCCGCGATGGGACGAAAAGACCCCGTGAACCTTTACTATAGCTTTACATTGACGTTGGGCATCTGATGTGTAGGATAGGCCGGAGGCTGTGAATCGGTTACGCCAGTAATCGTGGAGCCACTGTTGAAATACGGCCCTTCAGGTGTTGACTTCTAACTCCATTATTGGAGGACACTGTATGGTGGGTAGTTTGACTGGGGTGGTCGCCTCCAAAAGAGTAACGGAGGCTTCTAAAGGTGCGCTCGGGACGATGGTAACCGTCCTTTAAGAGTATAATGGCATAAGCGCGCTTGACTGAGAGACCTACAAGTCGATCAGGTAGGAAACTAGAGCATAGTGATCCGGTGGTTTCAGTATGGAATGGCCATCGCTCAAAGGATAAAAGGTACTCCGGGGATAACAGGCTGATCATTCCCAAGAGCTCAAATCGACGGAATGGTTTGGCACCTCGATGTCGGCTCGTCACATCCTGGGGCTGGAGAAGGTCCCAAGGGTTGGGCTGTTCGCCCATTAAAGTGGCACGCGAGCTGGGTTCAGAACGTCGTGAGACAGTTCGGTCTCTATCTATCGTGGGCGTTAGAGATTTGCGAGGCTCCGACACTAGTACGAGAGGACCGTGTTGGACAGACCTCTGGTTTGCCGGTTGTGACGCCAGTTGCATTGCCGGGTAGCTAAGTCTGGGCAAGGATAAGCGCTGAAAGCATCTAAGCGCGAAGCCTACCTCAAGATTAGATCTCTTTTAAGGGTGGTTGAAGACTACGACCTTGATAGGCTGTAGGTGTAAAGGCGGTAACGTCAAAGCCGAGCAGTACTAATTACCCGTAAGCTTTTTTTCGCATTGAACCAGATTATAAGGGTTTGACAAATACTTTGTTAATTGTTATTATTTATATCTTTTTTTTAGAAAGGGTTAGCTTGTATTGCTTTTGTTTTTCATCATGTCTATAATATTTAGGTGGTTATAGCGTTGGGGTTCCACCTCTTCCCATTCCGAACAGAGAAGTTAAGCCCAATAGCGCCGATGGTACTGCAAATATGTGGGAGAGTAGGTAGCCGCCATCTTTTTTAAATATCCCGGTTGGATTTAGGTCCAATCGGGATTTTTTTGTTCAAAGTTATTGAATCTGGCTTGCCTTACAGGCAGGGAAATATCAGCATGTCAGGTACGAAACAATATTAGTGTGCTAATGATGACAGTTTAGTATTAGAGTGGGATTGATGTAAATTAGCAGAATTAATATAGAATATGATAAATAATGTATGGTAGAAATAATGAGGAGTGCAATAAAAAGAGACTATCTCATTTTTGAAACAGTCTCTTAAATATTTAATAATTTTGTTTTTGATTACTGCACAGGTTCGAGGTATTGTGCATAACAATAGCCCTCTTCACCATCTAAGTCTCTTACCAACCACCATTGGTCGTTAGTTTTGCTAATTAAAGTAATTATTGATCCTTTTTCAGCTTTACCTACAATTGGCTGGTCAGTTCCGGGTCCTTTTCTGATATTTAAACGACTTTCCTTTGTTACAACTTTGACTTTTCCTCCTTCAATTACTTTACTTTTTACGTTTAGTATAACATCATTACTTTTGAAATGTGGGTCTATTTGTCGGTAAATTTCCCACATTCTATCTTTTATACTTGCTGTTGCAACTTCTCCTTCAATCCTTAATACATTTCCTGATTCAGTTACGGAAAGTTGATTAGATTTAGCGAGATCAACTAATGCTTTGTATTTATCTGTTAATAGCATAATATTCATTATTTTACGGTTGCGTTATTTACTACTTCCTGTGGATTTAAAGAATGAAGTTTTTGCATTAATGTAGGAAGGTCGCTTTCTTTGATTTCTCCTTCTATAGTGATAACGCCATCTGTTACGGTGGCTGTTACGGTTTTATGATCTTTGATAGCATCTTGAAGACCTGCATTAATTGTTGCATCTAGTGCCGAGAAATCCGGAGAGGGTTGAACAACTTCGATTTGATTAATAACTGAGCTTACATTTTCTAATGAAGAAACAGTGTTTTCTGCGAAAGTTTTTGTTGCTTCATCTTTAACTGTACCGGTTAAAGTAGCAACTTTATTGTTGACAGTTACCATTACCCCAGATAAATCAGGATTTATTGCTAAGGATTCTTGCGCAGCTTTTTGAATGTCTGCATCTTTTACCTTATTACATGACGTTACACCAATTCCAAGTGCAAAAATTAACGTTAAAACTGATAAAAATTTAATAGCTTTCATAATCATTCATATTTAATTATACTTTATTGTGACTTATAATTGATATCATTAAAACAAATATTATATCGAAAAGTTTATTTAATACATTCTAAAATCAAAATTAATACCTTAAGACTCAGAATATTTTAGTGTATTTATGGCAATAAGGAGTACCACCTTTATAACTATAATACTCTTGATGATAATTCTCAGCTTCCCAAAATTTTGATGCAGGTTTAAGCATTGTTGCAGCTTTATAACCTTTTGCTGTCAACAAATCGATATAGCGTTTTGCAATTGCCTTTTCGGTTGCATTGCTATAAAAAATACATGATAGGTATTGTGGACCAATATCTGGTCCCTGCCCATTTGTTTGAGTGAAATCGTGCGTTTCAAAAAACAATTTGACCATTTCTTCGTAGCTTGTAAGTTTGGGGTCAAAAATCACCTCGGTTGTTTCGAGATGACCCGTGTTTTTCCGGCATACTTGTTCGTATGTTGGATTTTCTACATGACCTCCCATAAAACCAACTGTGGTTTCCTTAACGCCTGGTGCTTTCATAAAGAAATATTCTGTTCCCCAGAAACATCCGGAGGCAAAATAAACTTTTTGATCATTTTCCTGTCCGGCAGGTATAAACTTCATTGAAATTGAGTTTACGCAGTGACGTGTTTGCTTGGCTGTAAAACCTTCATATAGAAATACATGCCCTAGGTGTGCACCACAAGTATTACATAGAATCTCTGTTCGACGACCATCAGCATCTCTTACTCTTTTTATTGCTCCTTCAATTTCGTCATCAAAGGATGGCCATCCACAATGACCGTCGAATTTATCCTCTGATCTGTATAGTGGTGTATCACATCTTTTACAGATATAGGTTCCTTTTTCGTTATTATTAAGCAATTCACCGGTATACGGAACTTCAGTTCCTTTATGAATTATTACTCTCTCTTCTTCGGGGGTTAAAGGATTAAATTTCATAGTTAATGCATGATTTATTTGAGTTTCTTTTTTATTGTTCTGATTTCCCTGAGCACACATATTTAAAAATAGTGAGCTAAAAATAAGTAATATATATATCTTTTTCATCGTCTTTATTGTTTAAAATTAATTCAAGTAATTCTGTATTTCAAAGATACCTTATTAATGAAAATTATTTTCTATCCTTCAGATAATTTATATTGTTGTCGTTGTCGTAATTTCAGTTATTGTTTATATTGTTGTTGTTATTTTTGTAGGCTTCTTTTTCAAATACAATCTTTCAATAAACTTTCAATCTATATTTGTAAATGATCTTTTTTATTAGCTACCTTACAAAGGTGGAGCTGAGTTGTTTGAAACAAATGATATTGTAAATGATCCGATTTAATTTTCATTAAGTCTTACTCTTTCAATTGTTTTCTGTAAAGTCAAAGTTAGAAACAATCTATAAATTTTGTAACTTTGTAGACTTAAAAAAGTTAAATCAATATTTAATTATTATGGATAAGAATTTTTCGTCTGATCTTCCTTATAAAGTGGCAGATATTTCTTTAGCAGAGTTTGGGAGAAAAGAGATTGATATTGCAGAACATGAAATGCCGGGACTTATGGCTATACGTAGAAAATATGCTGATAAAAAGCCTTTAAAGGGTGCTCGTATAATGGGGTCATTGCATATGACGATTCAGACGGCAGTTTTGATAGAAACATTAGTTGAATTAGGTGCTGATGTGCGTTGGGCTAGTTGCAATATATTTTCAACTCAAGACCATGCAGCTGCTGCTATTGCTGCATCGGGTGTGCCGGTGTTTGCATGGAAAGGTGAAACACTTGAGGAGTATTGGTGGTGCACTGAGATGGCACTGCGTTTTCCCAAAGGGAAGGGGCCAAATTTAATTGTAGATGATGGAGGGGATGCTTCGCTTTTGGTTCATTTAGGATATCAAGCAGAGAAAGATGCTTCTAAAATCGACAGAATGGGGTCAAATAAGGAAGAACAGGTTATTCTTGATACATTGAATCGAATTTTAAAAGAAGATGGTAAAAGATGGTACAGAACGATTTCTGAGATGAAGGGTATTTCTGAAGAGACTACAACAGGTGTGCATCGATTATATCAAATGATGGAAAGGGGCGAGCTGCTTGTTCCGGCTATTAATGTTAATGATTCTGTTACAAAATCTAAATTTGATAATCTTTATGGATGTAGAGAGTCGTTGGCGGATGGAATTAAAAGAGCTACTGATGTTATGATTGCCGGAAAGGTTGTTGTTGTATTGGGTTATGGCGACGTTGGAAAGGGTTGTGCGCATTCTATGCGTTCTTATGGAGCGAGGGTTGTTGTAACAGAGATTGATCCTATTTGCGCACTTCAGGCAGCTATGGAGGGCTTTGAAGTGACAACTATGGAGGAGGCTGTGAAAGAAGGTAATATTTTTGTTACTACAACAGGAAATCGCGATGTTATTACAATTGATCATATGCAAAAGATGAAAGATCAGGCTATAGTTTGTAATATTGGTCATTTTGATAATGAGATTCAGGTTGATGCATTATTTAAGTTTCCGGGTATTAAACATCTTAATATTAAGCCTCAGGTTGATAAATATACTTTCCCCGCGGGAAATTCAATCTTCCTTCTTGCCGAAGGTCGTTTAGTTAATCTGGGTTGTGCAACCGGGCATCCATCTTTTGTAATGAGTAACTCATTTTCTAATCAGACTTTGGCACAGATAGATTTATGGCAAAAAGATTATGAAATTGGTGTTTATCGTCTTCCAAAACAATTGGACGAAGAGGTTGCAAGATTACATTTAGAGCAGATTGGCGTAAAACTAACCAAGCTGACAAAAAATCAGGCAGATTATATTGGAGTGCCGGTTGAAGGGCCTTTCAAGCCTGAGCATTACAGATATTAGTTTCTTGCAGTTGAATAATATTAGTATCTATTTTTTGAATAATATTAATATTTTTCCTTTGAGAAATATATTCTTTTCAAATTATCAGTTTTACTATAAGTTCCAGACTATCTGTCTGGACTTTTAGTTTTAGAGCATCTATTTGAGCTTTTAGCTTTGGACTGTTATTGGATATCTTTTTGCACATAATGTTTTAGACTGTCTGACTTTATTGTTAGTTTTTTTGAAATTATGTAGGACCAATTGTTTCGGATATTTGTTGGACTTTTAAGTTTCAGAGCATCTGTCTTAATTAGTCGCTTCGGATATTTGCCGGATTTTTATGTTTTCTGTTTCGGAAAATCTTTAAAAAAAGTTGATTGTTTAAATCTTTGATTTTAAAGTAGGTATTATATTATGATAAAAAAAACATTAAATTAAATGCTTTAACAGTTGCAGAATTAAAATAAAGCTTTTATCTTTGCACTCGCTTTTGAAAGAAAGACTAGGTCGATTCGCTAGCTCAGCAGGTAGAGCACATCCCTTTTAAGGATGGGGTCCTGGGTTCGAGCCCCAGGCGAATCACTAATAACCCGCTCGCAAGGCGGGTTTTTCTTTGTTTAAGCCGATTACAAGCCATTTTAATTATTCCTCATTTAGTCGCATTTGCCCTGATTTATGCCTATTTTTTTACCAAAACCCCAAACGGTACAAAAAACGGTACAAAAAATTGAAGTTATGAATAACATTGCATTACGTTACGTTTACGACAGAAAGAAGAGAGCAACAGACTCTCGACCCGAATGGCTTTTAATTGAAGTAAGACAAATAGTTCGATTATACTAGTTTTATGCCATTTACTTGCCTGTAAATCAGTATAATAAATCTGTTTTTTTTAAGCGATTTAAGAACTGATGTTTTGCATCAAATTTGAAGATAAACCCTATCAGACTGAAATACCCATTATTTCCACAATTCAATGAAACCGAATTTAAAGTTTGTATTTTATCGTATGCAGGATTACCCCCTAAAGAAACTGCTATTATTATAAACTAAAGTGTACATTCTGTAAACTTTTATTACAATGAAGCATTAGACAGTTTTTATTCTGCTTATATCGATTTTCTTTGTTCCAAAAACATTTGAGGCAACATCCATACTTAATTGATAATAATATTTGTGAAGAAGAAAGTCGAAGTTGTCTCGATTTAACACAGCATTTGGAAGATGGGGGATTACGATCCGGATCTGACCCTGCTATTCCATCTGTCGTAAACGGTAATTATTAATTTGCAGAGTAGGGTAGACGTTGGAAAGTTGTTGGAGTCATTTCGAACTCTTTTTTGAATGAACGTGAAAAATAAGCAAAATCATTAAAGCCGCATTCCATAGCAATCTCACCAATTAATTTTTGTGTAGTGGATAGCTGTTTTTTTGCTTTAGTTAATCTTACCTTGAGGATATAGTTTGATGTTGTCATTCCGGTAATAGCTTTTATTTTACGGTTTAATTGGGATGTACTAAGACAGACTTCTGAAGAAATCGTTTCAATCAAATTTTCCGTATTAGTGATTTCTCTGTAAATTATATCTGTTACCTGTTTTATGAATTCTGTGCTGGATTCGTCATATTTTTCACTATCACCATTAATTGATATTGAAGAGTTAAACATATCCTTCATTTCTGAATTAATTGATTTAAGTTTTTTGACTACAGAAAACAGCTTGCCTTCATTTTGAATTTGAATAGTGTCTACATTATCTTTTTTAATATCTGATAGCAAATCTTGAATTGAACCACCTTGTTCTTCTTGATCATGTAATTTGATAAGTGATGTAATTCCTAATATAAATTGTTTTAATTCATCTGTTTGTTGAGAAAAAACATCAAAATCAAAATTATTATTTCTATATTTTTGGTTATCCATATTCTCCTTTAGTCTTTCGGCCATATTTAGTATAATTGATATTGGAGTTGCCAATTCTTTAGAAATATTTTGGTAAAGTTCTGATTTGACAACTTCATATTGATATTCAGTCTCCTTTTTCCTTTTTTGTGATGTAAAATATTTAACTATTGAATAAATTAGACTAATCAAAATAAGTATAATCGCGTATGAAGTAATAATACCTTTACGAGTTGATTGATCTTTAATCTTAAGCTGTTCTGTTAAAAACAATCTTTTCTCTTCATTTATACTATTCTCATAATCTAATCTTAGGTGAAGCAGCCTGTCTAAATTTCTGCCACCTCTAAATTCAAGAGCATATTTTTCGCTTAATATTCGCTCTTCCAATGCTAATGGAGTTTTACCTTCTTTATTATATAAGTCGGATAACAGAAGATGTGCTTTTTCAAGATAACCCGGCATTTCAAGCTGAGTGGATAATCTAAGTCCTTCATTAATATATTTTTCAGCATCTCTGAACCTATCTAGTTTTACAAAAAGACTACCAAGCGAAAGGCAAGACCTTAAATGATTAATTTTGTCGGATGTACCATATATTATATTGTATGCACTTTCGAGGTATATAAGTGCTCCTTCATAATCTTTATTTTTTATAAATAGATTACCGATATAAACATAATTTTCACAAATTCCCGAAACAGAGTTTATCTTAATGTTTTTCTCAAGTGATTGATTGTAATAGTAGTATGCTGAATCATAATTATTGTTTTGTTCGAAAAACGATCCTATATGTAATAAAGTTTTAGCTTCTCCACTTAAATTTTCATTTTGTTCTTCTAGCTCCAATGATTCTTGTAATAAATTAATAGCTTCCTCAGTTTGATTTACTACCAAGTAGATATAACCGAGACCTCTTAATGTATATGCTTTTTCTATCTGTACATTCTTGTCTCTGTTGTTTAATTTACTGATAAGAGTTAAGGCTTTGAATAAATATTCTGAAGATTGATTATAGCCATGAAATTGATTGTAATCAAAAGCGATGCGGTTAAGAGCTTTAACTGTATGAATTGAGTCTTTAATATTTTCGGCTAAAGTAAGATAATATTTATGAAATTCTATCGCTCTATAAAAATTGAATATTGATATATAATAGTTTCCCAACTTATCATTAATAATCATTTGAGTATAATGGTCGTTGGTTGACTCAGCCATAACTAGTAAGTTTTGTAATGCAGTAGTATCATTTGAATTTCTATTTATGAGAGATATTACTTCGTTTGAACTTTTAATAGCATGTTGTTCAGAATTGTTAGACACATCATCCTCAGACTTGCTGCACGCAATGATGAATATTATAGATAATAAAATAAAAAGTTTTGAAATTACGTCAATCATTAAGTTTATTAATTAATAGTTTCCACACAGGTCATTATGCAGACAACTAATTGCATAATACGGACAGCTTTTAAAATGAAAAAAAATAAGGCGAATTCTCATGTGTCGCAAATATGCAACAATAGAGTCTTTAAATAAACAACCTTGAAAGGATTTCGGCAAATAAAAATGAATAGTTTTTATGAAAACAAATTGAAAAAACAATAAAATATACTTTTCAGGACTAAAATTGACTTATTCTTACTCCAATTTATAAATTAGAACTTTAAGGAAAACTGACTATTATTGTTTTTAGCTGTCTATGGTTTTCAATAAACGAGCATGTTCTTTAAATTGCACCGGTGTCATTCCAGTCTCTTTTTTGAAAGTGTTGAAAAAAACTGATTTTGAATTAAATCCTACTTCAACGGCTAAGTCTTTTAAGGGTATATTAAATTTATCATTAGTTTGATCTTCCAGAATAGCTAATGCTTCTCTTATACGATATCTATTAACTAAATAAGAAAAACTAATGCCCTGTGAGTTTATAGATTGAGATAAATAACTTCTATTAGTTCCAAGTTCCCTTGCAGCCATGTTGAGTTCTAAATTAGGGTTTAGGTATGCTTTATTGGTTTCGATCCATCTATTAAAATCAATAAAAAGTATTAGATTCTTTTGTTCTTTTGTTAGATTTTCATTTGATGGTTTTTCGTAGGTAATAGATTGATTTATAAATGTATCATTTATTTTTTTATCATGCTTTATCCTTATAAGATTTTGGTTTACAAGCTCGGTCATTGTGTTTTTAATCTTAAATTTTAAAATGGAAGTTACCATAAAAAAAAGTATAATTATAACAAGAATTACAATAGAAAAAATTGAAATATCTCTATTTGTTTTATTTGTCTCTTGTAGCCTTTCAATTTGACGTGTTCCTTCATCTAATGCCAATTTTGAGTTTATAAGCTCAGTGAGATCGGCAAAATGCGTCTTTTGATATTCTCGCATATTATATTGCGCTGAATCCAAATAAAGCTTTGTAAGTAAAGGATTGATATGTATATAAGCTATTGCAAGTTCTTTATAGACCTCATATTTATAGTTATAAAGTGATTTGTCGTTAATATACTTTAAAGCTAAGTTGCAGTTTTCAATAGCTTTGATGTATTCGTTTATATTATTGTATGCACTTGCAATACCAATATGTGTTTCAATTTTACGTCTATTTGATCCAAAATAGTATTTCTCAATTTCAATTACTTTATTAAACAAATCAATCGCTTTTTCATAACTCCCATCTTCAATCTCTATTTTACCCATATGAATATTGGCAGACGAAAGTTTTTGCACATCGCTTTTTAAATCACCTATAGCTATAGCTTTTTCAATGAAACTTCGTGCCAATTGATTATTATTCATTGCAAAATAAACATTTGATGCAACAACATACATGTAATAAAGCTCATCTATATCGTTAATTTCCTCCAATGTATTGAGTGCTAAATTAATGTTATCTATTGAACTATCCCAGTTTTCAATTATTGCATAAATATTAGCTAAAAATTTTTGGTTGATTGCAACACTTTTAATAAGTCCGACCTGTTGGAAATTCTCAATTGAATTTAACAACAATCTAATAGTGTATTCATAACTACCGTAATACGACATACTCCTAGCCATTAACCTTTCATTTAATGCAAGACTTCTAATATCCATATCATTAATATATAATAGTGGTGATATTATTCTTGTGAATTCCTTAAAATTGTTTAGTCTAAATTCAATCAACCCCGATATTGAATTGTAATAGTACAGATCGCGATCATCTAGTTGAGCAGTATTTACAGTTTTCAATGTGGTCTTTGCAGAGTCTACTTTACCCAACTCACATAATGCAGCTGCTTGAAAAATTATTTTAACAGAATTGATATTGTTTGAATATTTATTGAACTCATCACTGTCTAACAACATCAAAACTGTGTCATTTTTGTTTTCAATATAAAAATAATCAATTGCAGTTTCTAAAATGTCAGGATATTTTGCAGTATAGTAATTAGAACATGAATAAATTAGAAATATTAATACTATACTTGAGAGAATTTTTATACTATTATTCAAATAATTTCTCATAGGTAATGGTTTTGCTGTGAAAATATTTTTACTATCCGAGAATAGTTTCAAACATTAAATACTTGTCAAATATATGTAAAATCATCGATATTATACAAAACATCTATGATTATTTTTGTTTTAACAATGAAAGAAATAACAACCAATGTAGGGTAAAAGTTAAATTTAAATTTATAAATGATTAAAGAAATCAAAGAAAAAATTGTTAATATCCATTCCGAAATGATAGAATTGATGAACTACATGCATCCATATATGAGTAGCGAAGACTTTGCATTTATGCTTAAGAAGAGGCCCGGAACCTATTGTATGTTAGGCGATGGCGATTCTCACATGGTTCACCATCCCGGTTATATATTTGATCAAAGTGTACTTAAAATTGGAGCTACTTATTGGGTAGGTTCAGTTCAGGAGTATCTTATATGAATAAAAACAATTTTCAATTTTGTGCATAAAGAATTTATCTTTATCTTTGCAGCCGCAATTACAAATTATAACTCATAAAAGAACTACTAAATGGCAACAAAATTACGTTTACAAAGAAGAGGACGCAAAAATTATCCTTTCTATCAAATTATTGTTGCAGATAGCAGAGCTCCACGAGATGGAAAGTATATAGAAAGGATAGGTTCATATAACCCGAACACAAATCCTGCTACAATCACTTTAGATTTTGAAAGAGCTTTGTATTGGCTGCAAACAGGGGCACAACCCACAGATACAGTAAGAAATATATTATCAAATGAGGGCGTTTTGATGAAAAAACACCTTTTAGGTGGTGTTGCAAAAGGCGCATTTGATGAAGCAGAAGCAGAAAAAAGATTTGATGCTTGGAAGAGCAATAAACTTCAAGAAGAAAGATCTGTTTCATCTCGTGAAGAGGAAGCAAGACGCTCTGAAGAAAAAGCTCGTCTAGAAGCGGAAAAAGAGGTTAATAAATCAAGAGCAGAAGCACTTGCTAAGAAGAAAGCTGAAGAGGAAGCTGCTAATGCACCTGAAGAGCCTGCAGTTGAAGAGCCTAAAGCTGAAGAGCCTGCAGTTGAAGAACCTAAAGCTGAAGAACCTAAAGCTGAAGAACCTAAAGCAGAAGAGCCTAAAGCTGAAGAAAAGAAAGAAGAAAGCGCAGAATAAAATATAAAACCCGCTGTTTGCTCATCGGGTTTTAATGGCGAGATAGCTCAGTTGGTTAGAGCGCATGATTCATAATCATGAGGTCCCGGGATCATGCCCCGGTCTCGCTACTCTGGTAATAAGTCAGTTAAGAGTTTCTCTTGACTGACTTATTTTATTGTGTGTAGATGTAGATGATACATATTACTAGTGCGAATAAGTGCAAAAAAGTAGTTTAGAAACCTATTTTATTTATCATAATTAGAAACACAAGGGGTATTTTTATAAATTTAATTGCTAATGGCTATGTATTTAATCAAATTCAAAACAAAGCATATACCCCACACCTTTTACGGTACTTATCATTACCTGATTGTCCTTGTTCAAGATTTTTCGTATTTTAGAAATCAAATTATGTATATTAGAATCTAAATCTGGTGTATACCCCTTTCCCCATAATTTTCTTGAAATAAAATCGTAAGTAACTGGAGTATTTATGTGATCGATTAATAAAAATAAACCGTTTTTTTCTAATGGAGCCAGTTGCTTTATTAATACTCCATTATACAGTAATTCATTCGTTTCAGAATTTAATAAATAGTTCCCAACAAGATTTTTTACCGGTATTGATTGTTTTTTTGCAAAACGTTGAATATAGACATCCAGCTCTCTAATATCGAAAGGTTTTTTCAAGTAACTAACTCCTCCAACGGCAAGAGCTTCAGCAACAAAAGAAATATCCGTATGCGAAGAAATAAACAAAACAGGAATTGATGAAAATAGGGGAATAATTTCACGCGCTTTCTCAATACCGTTTTCTGTACCTATCTCAACATCCAACACAATAATTGATGGCGAAAAATACTCTATGGCGGATTCAATGCCTGCCAGCGAGGTTTGATAATGTACTTCGTACCCAAGCGCTTTGAGTCCCATGCAATTGACTTTTCCGAAATTAATATCGTCATCAACAAACATAACTTTCAATGGCTTTTCCATAATCTTATCCTATTTTTGTCAGTAAGAGTAATGATAAATGTACTGCCTTTTCCTTGTTCACTTTTTAGTTTAATATTTCCGCCATGTACTTTAGTAATTTGCTGCACAGTGGATAGTCCGATGCCTTGACCCGCTTCCGATGCTGTATATGGCGATCTGAAAAAAGAGGTAAAAACAAAACGTTGTTCCCTTTTAGGAATACCTTTTCCTTTATCCGTAATCGTAATAACCGTGTTGTTTTTTTCTTTTCGGGTAGCTATTTTTATAACGGGAGTATCATCAGAATATTTTACGGCATTGTCTAACAAGTTGCGCAAGCAGTTATTAAAGTAAAAAGAATCAACATAAACGGTAGAAGCATCAGGCTCAATATCAATGGTTGTAGTGATATTTTTCTCATTGTATATAACTTGTAATTCATTCATAATATCACGACAGTTTGTTTCAATATCATAATCTTCCCGTTGCAGAACTATAGTTTTTTTATCGTTCAGTTTTATATCCGTGAGCATTTTTTCGATATTGTCCGTCAAACGTTTTATCCGTGATTTTCCGTCTGCAAATAAACTTATTTTTTCTTCTTCTTTTTCTTGGATTTCAAACAAGTCCAGTATGGAAAATATATAAGACAACGGGGTTTTCAAATCGTGCACAATGCCTCTGACATGCTTTTCTTGCAACTGCAGCCGATACATTTGCTGTTGAAGCTGATATAACAATATAAACAGAATTATGGCAACAGCAACTACGGCTATACCCGACATGGCAGCAAGCCCAACTAACCGACGCGTTGTGGTAGAAGATTTGAAAATAAAGTGCGAAACAAACCTATATGTGCCTTTTGTACCCAGAGGAATACTAACAAAAACGCCTTTGGTGGTATCACTTAGCTGTTTTATAGCATTACCACCGAAATATAATGAATCGGTTGTTTCATTGTGTTTTTCTGTTTTTAGAGAGTAAGCTGAAAGTTCGGATGTATATTGAAAATCGTTTCGGAATAAAGAATCTATAACCTGTAGATTTAATGTTTCTTTTTCAAATAACATTTCAGCCATGGCAGATTCAATAAAATTGGAAATAGAAGCATTCCGCTCGTATTTTTTTGTTTCATAATTACCATAGACTTTTGCATTAACAGGCAAGGAATCCGTATTAACTGTTTCAATAGTAATAGATGGTGATTCAGAGTCAATTTTAAATAAATTATATGTTTGCAATGTTGCTTGATATTTAACTATATCGTTTATAGAAATTCTGAGCTCTTCTTTAAAACGGCTTCTATCTCTCTCTAATACTTGATTTACCCACACCAATTGCGATACAATAAGTAATAATAACACAAAAAAGACAAATACGGCAAATCGCTTTTTCATTTCAATTGGATTGGATTAGTTTTATGTTACAAATGTATTGTTTTTTAATGAAACTCCAATTCTTTATATATGTAAAAATCAGCTTGTTTGTCAACCTTAATTTTTGGCTAGGTTATTTTGTTAAGGTTGATTAGGCGATTTAAGCATTTGGTTAGAAGATACTTGAAAAACAGTTGCTATGTTTGGTGAATAAAAAACTAAATATAAACAGAAGATTATGATAGAAAAACGAAACACATTTGGTAAATTTCAATCAATCTCCCGCAAAGCCGCTGCCTCTATTACCGGAGGAAATAATAACAATGAGGACGAAGTGGAATACGTTTATGTTATGAAATCGACAAGTTTAAAATAATTATTAAACATACATGGGAATGAAAATTTTAAATATCAAAAGCTCTATACACATAAATATTTAAATAAAAAACGCATGAAAACAATAAGAATTTCTCTTATTACTTTTATCGCTCTTTTTATAATTCAAGTAATAAATTCTCAGGAAAAAACACAATATAAATGTTCATATCGGTTGGAGTTCTTGCGTGATACGCTTGCAATGGAATACTTCGGTCCGGAAACCTATATCGTTCAAATTGGCGACAGTATCACCAAAGGATTTACTTATCAAAAGTTTTATAATGATTCTCTGAAAGCCAATAACCCCAAGTTACACAAAGAATTATTCAATACTTCCGTTAAAGAGAGCATTGAAACAATGCGCAGAACAGGAAACCATTACAGCTTTGAGCTGACAGGTTTTCAAAAAAATGAGGAAAATATCGAAACCGATATTCCCAAGATCGTTCAGAAAATAGAAAGAAAAGAGTTTATTAAGTCTAAGATGGGCATAACAGAGGCTAGAATTACGCAAAGCGAAATGGTAAGACTCGTCATTCCTACTGAAAACGACCAAACAACAAAGCATTACGATTATATTGAACGCTATTATAAATGAAAATTTCATGAAACACATCCACATTTTACTTTTTTTATTATTATTTGCATCGACAGTTTTCTCGCAAAATAAAAAGCTCGATGAATCCGTTTTAGAATGCCGATACAAATTTGTGATGCACAAAGATACCGTCAGTAAATCCAATTCTGTGGAAGACGATATGGTGCTCCGCATCGGGAAAACAGCAAGCCAGTATTTCAGTCGTCACACGTTCTATCACGACTCGTTATGGGCTGATCCCGAGGGTAGAAAAAAAGCCGAGGATCTTTCCATTGGCTCTCTTTGGACACCTGAAGGATCGACACCTTTTGGAGCCAGAACAACCAAAGATTTTCTTTATAAAAACTATCCCGAAGGGAAAATGACAACTTACACAAATGATTTTATTAACGTCAGCTTTTTTTACGAAGAAGATTATGTACCTCAGGAATGGATTGTTGGCGATTCCATCAAGCAAATTCTCGGTTACACGTGTAAAAAAGCAGTCTGTGATTTTCGTGGAAGGCATTGGATTGCTTGGTTTGCAATTGATATTCCTATAAAAGAGGGACCGTGGAAATTGAACGGACTACCAGGGCTAATTCTCGAAGCATATGATTCAAAAAAGGATTATCATTTTACAGCCACGGGTATGGATGAAAAACCAGCTTTCCCTGTTACTCTCTACAAATTTGATGACCATAAGGAAATGGAAACCGAGAGAATAATATATAATCATACATTGGAGAAATACTTAATGGCAGCTGATATCGAAGAGTTAGATTTACTTCAAGAAGCGCTAAAAGAAGGTATCCCGCTTAAGTTCGCACAAAGGCGTTCTAAAAAATTACGATACGATTTTTTAGAACGAGACCACTTAATACCATAAATTATGAAGCAATCGGTGATTATATTTTCTTTGCTGTTTATGTTACTACCGACGGTTTTCTCGCAAGAAAAAGTGTTAGACAACGCCTATCTCAAGTGCCAATACAAGCATTCGTATTTGAAAGATACGATGGATGTGGCAGCCTATGATGATTTGTTTATCCTGCAAATTGGCAAAAACATCTCTAAATTTTACAGCTACTACACGTTTCAAGCAGACTCTTTGGGTAAAACCCCCGATGGCGATAAAGTGTGGAAAGAAATTTTCAATAAATCTCTCAACGATTTTAACAGGCATCGAGACAAAAATCGTCTTTTAAATAGTTTCCCACGCGCACGTTCAGGAACATTTGTGTACAAAAACTATCCGCAAGGAGAAATGACCGTTACCGATGGAGTTGTTGGCGAGCGCGCCATTTATAAAGACACGCTTAACGGGCAGCAGTGGCAAATATCCGACAGCGTCAAAACCGTACTGGACTACGCGTGTCAAAAAGCGGAATGCGACTTTCGCGGACGACGCTGGACGGTTTGGTTCGCACCCGATGTTCCCGTAAGCGATGGTCCGTGGAAATTTGGTGGATTGCCTGGGTTGATTATGGAAGCGTATGACCGTGGGAAGCAATATCACTTCATCATTGTAGGGTTGGAGCAAGTTGCGGATGAACCGATAGTGTTTTCCGAGCCGAATGCACTAAGAGGGAAGAAATTCAGGGAAATAAACCGTCGAGAATTGTTGAAAGCGAAAATGTACCAATTAACCAACGGCGCGTCTATGATGGAGGCTGAATCAGGAATCTTGATTGGTAAAGATGGACCGGTATATAGGGATTTAATTGAAAGGGATTACAGATAAACGCCTATGCGATTTTTTTGCTTCTGGACACTGATTTTTTGTTTCGTTGTATACCTGTCCGCGCAAACGTTACAAATTTCCGGCACGGTTACCGATAAATCATCTGGCGAACCGATGGCTGGCGTGCTGGTAACCCTTCGTCCGACGGGTGAAAACAAAATCGTAAAATTCTCTCAAACAACGGCACAAGGCAAATTCGAAATAAGCGTATCTTCCTTTCCCGAAAACCACGTGCTGTACTTCTCAATGATGGGATTAGCCCCGCAAACCGTTCCGTTGAAACAGAGACAAGAGGTTTACAACATCCAACTTTCCGAACAAGCTACCGAATTAAAAGAGGTAATTGTGAAAGCTCCGAGTATCCACCAACGCGGCGATACCATCACGTACGTGGTTTCCAGTTTTGCCGACGCACAAGACAAATCACTTGCCGACGTGCTTAAAAAAATGCCTGGAATAGAAGTCGATAAAAGCGGAGGAATTAAATATAACGGTGTGTCCATCAACAAATTTTACATCGAAGGCAAAGATATGCTAGGCGGACGCTACGGCATCGCCACCACCAACATCCACCAAAAAGATGTAGGTAGCGTAGAAGTAATGGAAAACCATCAGCCGATAAAAGCGTTGGATGATATTTCTTTCTCGCAAAACCCTGGTATCAATATCCGCTTGAAAGAAGACGCCAAAACCCGCTGGGTGGGAACCGTCAAAGCTGGTGCCGGTTTCACGCCTTTTCTTTGGAATGCCGAACTTGCCCTGATGCGCTTTAAAAAACAGTCGCAAACGCTCAATACTTACAAAACCAACAATATCGGAAAAGACTTAACGCACGAAACGATGTCGTTCTCCATCGACGATATTCTTTCGCAATTCGGCAAAAATTATCGCTTGCAAGATTATCTTTCGGTTGTACCCGCCAGCTTGCGCGAAATCGACACCCACCGCAGCCGCTTCAACCAAACGCATCTGTTCACTACCAACAATTTGTGGTCGCTGGGTAAAAACTACGACTTTACTTCGCAGATAACCTACGTCAACAACCGACTGAAATCAGATAATTCCACCCGCACCACCTATTTTCTGGAAGATTCCACCTTGGTTACCGAGTTGGCAGAAAATGCACAAAGTAAACAGAACCGACTTTCGGGAGACGTTACGCTCACGGCAAACACCAAAACCTATTATTTCAAGAATAAACTGTTTGCCGATTTGCGTTGGGATGATGTAGATATGTACATTACGGGAACGTTTCCCAACACACAAACCGCTTCAATTCCTCACCACCAGATTTCCAACGACTTGGAGATTCTGAAACGGTCTGGCACAAAGGCATACACACTCAACTCGTACAACCTCTACCAAACAAAACCGCAGGAGCTAACCATTTTACGGCAGAATGAAACGCAACACCAGCAAATCCAATCTTCGGCATTTTACACCAATACCAACACTTCGCTATCGTTTTATGTGAAGCCCGTAACCATTTCAATGAAATTAGGCACCGTTGGCGTTGTACATTCGCTGGAAACCGAACTCACAGGCGTTTCCGACACATTGGGCAGTCTGAAAAACGATGTGGCGATGCGTTACATAAACCTGTATGTTTCGCCCGAGGTGCAATACCGAAAAAGCGGATTCGAAGCCAAATTCGATATGCCATTATCGTTCGTGCCGTACCGTTTCACCGATAAACTCAACAACATGGACCAAAACGAAGAGAAGTTTTTTGCATCACCCCGGTTGTATATGCGTTATCATTTCACATCGCGGCTTTCGGCATCGGTTTCGGGGCGGTACGCGCAAAGTCCGCTGCAGGAGCAATCGTTTTACGAAGGATTGATTTTGAACAACTACCGCAACCTTTCGCAAGGTTTTAACGATTACAAAACCGGAAACAACCAATCCGTAAACCTGAACATCAGTTACCGTCATCCGTTGAAAGCTTTCTTTGCCAATGCAGGCATAGCCTGCTCGTGGACATATTCGCCCCGCATCTCCAACCGCTATTTTCTTAATGAATATCTGTTAAATACTTTCATTGCCCAAGATTATCGATCCAATATGTGGATGCTGAACGGAAACATCAGTAAAGGGGTGGACTTTATAAACGGCATCGTATCGGTTCGCAGTTTATATTCGTCATTCGACGGCGCAATGTTTCAAAACGGCAAGGAGTCGCCTTACACCTCAAACAGTTGGAATATTACTCCCAAAATAACGAGCCGACTTGCCCCTTGGTGTAATATTTCTTACGAAGTTACGTATTCGCAAAATTGGCTGAAAATGAAAATCAACGATATGCAGACGTCGTATAAAAATCTGTCGCAACTGTTTTCGTGCAACATCACACCAAGCAAAACGTGGTATGTGCAGTTGACGGGCGAAAACTATTACAACGAAATCACGCAAGAAGTTTCCAGAAACCTGTTTCTTGCCGATGCCGAATTTACATACAGTTTCAAAAGCGGATGGGAATTTAATTTATCGGTAAAAAATATTTTCAATCAAAACACCTATGCTTATACGGTTTATGACGGGCTCACGGAAATGAGTCGCGAATACCGCATCCGCCCGCGAAATGTGATGGCGGGAGTGTTTTTTAGGTTTTGAGATTAATCTGTATCTGTTATGAGAAAGATGTAACTGTAATGGATGAGTTTAATCGCCACAAAGCGTGGATAGCAGTATCGCAACTTGGAGCCACGCCAACCCTTTTGGTAAATGGTTCTAAACTGCCAGATAATTACCAAATATAAGATTTGAAATATTTTACTGATTTAGAGTTCGAGATCTAAATAACTGTTGCCCCGCAGTTGGTAACAGACAATTAATAAGCACAATTGATTGTAAAAACAACTGTAAATTAGTTTATTATTAATTTAAAAATTTGAATTGCATGAACAAAAATTTGATGTTGCAAGGTGCAACAAAGTTAAACAAAAATGAAATGAAGAGTGTAAAAGGAGGAGTGCCTGCGAGTGAGTATTGTGACACATTAAAAGAAATAATGATAAACAAAGATTCGGTGACGTCAGGTGAATGTGTAGGGGCGAATTACGGTGCAGAAAGAGCTGGATGTAGCTTCAGATTTATTTGTGATTGATTTGTAAATGAATATTATTTTATTTTAATTATGATGATTAAAACAACAAACAATTCAAAACTGCTAATAATTATTATTTCTTCTCTAATCTCTTTTTCCTTGAATGCACAGTTTGTAATTACCCAACAAACCATTGACCGAATAGACGGAACACTCCCGCAAGAACAATTAGACAAAGGAGTTTACCGCTGTATTTATCATTTTACGCAACAAGTAAAAAAGAGGGAAACCCAAGAACTCGTTTTTTTGACCGACACCATGGCATTGGATTTTGGAAAGAACTTTTCGGTGTATTATGATTGGAACAAAGCTCGACGAGATTCAATAAAAGATGCACAGGTAAACCTTTCTGACATCAAAAACATCCGTATGAAAACCAATCCAAATTTCGATATGTTGGAATATAGGAATGAGCAAGGAAGTTATTTTATGGCAAGTTATAAAGGTGAAAACGCACTCGTGTATAAGAACAGGAGAGAAAATGAAATTATCTCCATAGAAAGCACCGCAGAGCAAGTGTTTAAATGTGTTGAACAACTTAATCCCCAAAATTGGCAATTTACGACCGACACGCTCAGTGTATTGGGGTATCTGTGCCAGAAAGCAACCGCTACTTTCAGCGGACGAGAATATGAAGCATGGTTTTCTACAGATATTTATATAAAAGAAGGGCCTTGGAAACTTTACGGACTTCCAGGATTGATATTGAAAGCATCTACAACCGACGGTTTATTTGCTTTTGAAGTTATCGGTTTGGAAAACCTGAAAGACGTGTACATTACGATGGATAAAGACACGTATTCCAATTGCACGCGTCAGGAGTTTGCTAAATACAAATCAAATAAACGAAAAAAGCTGCTTGCACGTCATTATATCAACGGAACAATAACCGTTGGCAGTACGAAGAATCCGTTTGAATTTAACGATCTTGAACTTGAATAACAATGAGAATCTGGATATTGCTTTTTCTGTTACTTGTTTTTGGCATTTCAGTCACTGCCCAAACTACAATCAAAGGGAAAATAGTAGATGCGGTTACATTGCTACCGGTTGAAGATGCCAATATTTCTTTGTCGGAAGAAAATAGGAATACTGTTATTCTGAATTTTACCGTTTCCGATTCCAAAGGAGAATATCAACTCTCATACAAAGGGAAAGCCGAACGTATTACTATTTCCGTATCCGGATTCAATCTGAAAAAACAATCAAAAACCGTAGATAACAAAAGCCACACACTCAAATTTTCGGTAGAACAAGAGGAGATAAAGCTAAACGAAGTCATCGTAAAAGCTCCCAAAATAAGGCAATCGGGCGATACGCTGAATTACAACGTGGCCCAATTTACGGGAAACGAAGACCAAACTATTGCCGATGTGTTGAAAAAAATGCCGGGCATACAGGTTCGCAACGACGGAACGGTGCTTTATCAAAACCGTCCCATCAACAAATTCTACATCGAAAATCTGGATTTGCTGCAAGGGCGTTACGGCATTGCCACCAATAACATCAGCGCCAAAGATGTGGCTACGGTGCAAGTGATGGAAAATCACCAACCCGTTCAAGCATTAATCGGAAAAGAGTTTGTAAATGAAGCAGCCTTAAATCTGCGACTCAAAGAATCAGCCAAAGGTGCGTTTTTCTTGAAAGCGCAAGCCAGCATTGGTGCAAAACCGCTGTTGCTGTCCAACGAACTGTTGGGAATGTATTTTGCGCAGAACATGCAACATCTCAGTATTTACAAAGGCGACAATAGCGGCCGTGATGTAACGCAGGAACTGCAGTCGCTTTATCACACATCGAAAGAGAATATCAATATCCGCGAAATGGTTCACGCCATTACCCCGTCTTCACCTTCCATTCCGCAGCAACGATATTTATTTAACAACGCGCACACAGCAACGGTAAACAACCTAAATAAATTAGGAAAACGATACACGTTATCCACAAATCTGAATTACATGTATGATAAAATTGAAAAAAACGGACACAGTTTTTCGGAGTATTTTTTACCCGAAGGCGAAATGGTACAGATAGACGAGAAAATGAATTCGGTATCGCGTAAAAATGTTTTTGACGCAGCATTTAATCTGAACGCCAACACCGACACGTATTATTTTAACAACGATTTAAAACTGTCAGGAACGTGGAAAAACGATGCAAGCGATGTAGTATCCAATCAAAACCCAGTAAATCAACAACTGAAAGCACCCCATTATTCGGTTACCAATTTTTTCGATTTGGTAAAAACAAGCGGGAAGAAAATATACAAAGCACAATCATTTGTAGGCTATAAAGATATCCGACAGGATTTTATAGTTATCCCACCCACGTTAAAAGGTATTGTTCCGGCAAAAACAGCCCCTCAATCCATTAACCAGACACTGGATTTGTCGGCTTTTGAAACCAGAAACCGTTTATCGTGGAGCAAAACAGGGCGTTTATCGATGGATTACACCGCCAGTTTTAATGCATCGGTTCATAAATTATATTCCGAATTGGGTGCCGATGAAAACCATCAACACCACACGGTGGATACTTTACAAAACAGCTTGGTAAGAAACTATATTGAAGGAGTTTTTTCCGCGTCAACGAGTTACCATATTACCCCAACAATGAATTTTCGCGCAACACTTCCTTTTCGCTATTTGTTGTTGTGTAAAGAGAATAATGAAAAAACAAGTAACTCGTTTTTTTATCTCGACCCTTTCGTTATGCTCAATTGGCAACTTTCTGCACGATGGTCTTCTAACCTAATGTATGGAGTTACGCATTTGGTGGGAGGAATTGAAAAAGACTATACAAATCCAGTTCTTCTCAACTATCGCCTCTTGATGCGCAATGATGAAAAGCTTGGAAAAATACTCAACCACAATGCAATGTGGCTCTTAGGATATAAAAATCCGTTTACCACATTTTTCGGTTCATTAAGTGTGTTTTACAATAAAAACCATCAAAATTTACTGAACGAATATAATTATAATGGTGTTTTCACAACAAGAAAATCCGTTGAGAAACCCAATTCAAACGATCACCTTACCACAAGTGTAAGCATTGGAAAAGATGTGGAAGCCTTGCGTTCCAACGTATCGTTAAATATGTCCTATTCTGGAAATTGGTCTGAACAAATTATCCAATCCCGAATAATTAAATCGTACAATCAATCCTTTTTTGCTTCGCCGCGCGCTACAGCTAAAATTGCATCGATAGCAACAGTTCAGTACGGTGCAACTTATTCTCGTTTTCAAACCCGTTTGGACTTATCCGAAAGTTCGCTCCCACGCATTGAAACATTCTCACAGAACTTCAATGTAAATCTTTTCCCTGCTGCGAATATGGTTGTTTCTCTTCGGTGTGATTATTTTCAGAATTCATCCGTCAATACACAAAACAAGACAATTTGGTTTGGTGATATCGTGGTAAAATACAAATTAAAATCCGTGGAGTTTTTACTGGATTGGAACAATATTTTCAACGCTACTCATTACGTTGTGAGTTCGTATGCCGATGCTGGACGGTATTTCTATTCATATAAACTCAGGCCAAGTGAAGTGTTATTGAGGGTTAGATTTAATATCCTATAAGCGAAGAGGAGCACAAAAATCTGATTTTGCAAAGGCTAAAAAAAACACTTTAACAACTCGTGTCTCTTTATAGTAAAACATATAATAAGCATGGGGAAAATAACCCAAAACAATTATTCTCAATAGAGAAAGAACATAATCTAAGTTCGATAGAATAATGCAAAAAAAATCCTCACCTACATTCAACTCGACGCCATGGACTGCGGTCCCACTTGCTTGCGTATGATTGTCTAGCATTACGGAAAACATTATAGTTTAGAAACCCTTCGCCAACATCCGCGATTTTATAGACGGACTTCCGTTAGGTTACAATACCAAAATCGGTATGGAAGGGAGCGGTATCAGTCAAGGACAACGTCAACGTATCTTAATTGCCCGTGCCGTATATAAAAACCCCGAATTTATCTTTTTCGATGAATTATTCCTATTCAAAGTTTGGAGTAATCTGTTAACAAATAAACACTATCTGAGACTTTACTTCCATCGGCACTTCTGAACACTAAATAAGAATGAATTGTGCTACCTAACCACTATTATATAGATATTATCAGTATAAAATTGTATTTTTGTACTTTATTGAAGTATAGCTAAAGAAGTGAAATGTGATATATCCCATTAATTTCGAACAAAAAATTGATTTTCAGAAAATTCGTCAACTTATTTCAGATAAGTGTTTAAGTCCGCTTGGTAAAGAGAAGGTGGATGAGATGAAATTTTCTGATTCTTTTAATGAGATTCAATCTCTTCTTTCTCAGACCGATGAGTTTGTTAGAATTAAAAAAGAAGAGGATAGATTTCCTATTGATAATTTTTTTGACATGAGGCCGGCACTCAATAGAATAAGAGTAACAGGTTCATGGATCGAGCTGAATGCGCTTTTTGAATTGCGCCGTTCTTTACAGACAATTAATAGTATTGTTGCGTTTCTTGAAAATGATAACGAAAAGGAATCAAAATATCCACATCTTATTGAGTTGGCCGGTAATGTAATTATCTATCCTGAAATTACAAAAAAGATTGATCAAATTTTAGATGGATTCGGGCAGATTAAAAACAACGCATCACCAAAACTGTCAGAAATTAGGCGAGATCTAACATCAACAATGAATGGCATCTCCAAAAGCATAAATGCAATACTCAGAAAAGCACAAACGGAAGGTTATGTAGAAAAGGATGTATCACCGGGTGTACGTGATGGCAGACTTGTTATTCCGGTTAACCCCTCCTATAAGCGAAAAATTAAAGGAATTGTACATGATGAGTCGGCTTCAGGCAAAACAGTATTTATTGAGCCTTCGGAGGTTGTTGAAGCAAATAATCGCATTCGTGAGCTGGAGAGCGAGGAGAGGCGTGAGATTATTAAGATACTAACAGAGTTTGCAAACTATATTCGCCCCTATATTCCCCAACTGCTGGAGTCGTATGAATTTCTTGCACAAATCGACTTTATACAGGCAAAGGCATCATTTGCAATACAAATTGGTGGCATTAAGCCATCGATGGAAAATATTCAGCAAGTTGATTGGGTTCATGCTGTTCACCCTCTTTTGGATACGGCTTTAAAAAAGCAAAACAGGAAAATTGTCCCTCTCGACATTACTTTGGAAGATGACAAAAGAATACTTGTAATTTCCGGACCCAATGCCGGGGGAAAGTCGGTATGCCTAAAAACTGTGGGACTGCTGCAATATATGGTTCAATGCGGATTATTAATCCCTCTGAAGGAAAATTCAAATGTTGGTGTATTTAATGATATTTTTATCGATATAGGAGATGAGCAATCAATTGAAAATGACCTTTCTACATACAGTTCTCATTTGATGAATATGAAGTTCTTTGAGAGAAATTGTAATGATAAGTCGCTTCTATTAATTGATGAGTTTGGCAGTGGAACGGAGCCTCAGATTGGGGCAGCTATTGCCGAGGCGTTGCTGGATAGGTTTAACAGAAGGAAGTCATTTGGGGTTATTACTACTCATTATCAAAACTTGAAACATTTTGCTAACGAGCATATTGGTGTGGTTAATGGTGCCATGCTTTATGATCGTCATGAGATGAGACCGCTTTTTAGGCTATCGATTGGCAATCCCGGCAGTTCGTTTGCTGTTGAGATTGCCCGTAATATTGGCTTACCTGCCGAGGTTATTGCCGATGCATCCGAAATTGTGGGTAGTGATTATATTAATATGGATAAGTATCTACAAGATATTTCTCGCGATAAACGATATTGGGAGCGCAAGCGTGATGAGATTCGCAGAGAGCGCAAACGTTTACAGGAGATAACATCCAAGTATGAAAGCGATATAGATGAAATTAAACAGCAAAAGAAGGAGATACTGACTAAAGCGAGAGAGGAGGCTGAGCGGCTCTTAAACGAAACTAATGCTAGAATAGAAAATACAATTCGCGAAATTAGAGAGTCGGAGGCAGAAAAGGAAAAAACAAAACAGTTAAGAAAAGAGCTGGGTAGGTTCAGAGATAATTTAGATGCAGATGATATTGCATTATCAGGTGATAGAGAGGGTAATACAGGGAAAAGTGAAATAAGGAGAAAATTAAAAAGAAAAATAAAAGCAGATTCCGTTAAAGTTACAAAACAGAAGATGGAACTTGTTATTGGCAGTACGGTTCGACTAAAAGGACAAACCACATCGGGCGAGATTATTGATATTGCAGGCAAAAAAGCTACAGTGGTGTTTGGTATGATTAAATCTACTGTTGATATTGATAAACTGGAGGCTGTTAGCAATAATCAAATAAAAAAAGAAATTAAGGCTTCAAATACTAGAGATCTGCTGCATGAAAGGAAACTTAATTTCAGACAGGACATTGATGTTAGAGGAATGAGAGGCGACGAAGCCCTTCAGGCAGTAATCTATTTCATTGATGATGCAATTCAGCTGAGTATATCAAGAGTTCGTATTTTACACGGAACGGGAACAGGCGCATTACGACAAATTATCAGAGACTACTTGTCGACAGTTAGCTCTGTTTCAAATTTTAGAGATGAAAATATTCAGTTTGGAGGTGCAGGAATAACAGTTGTTGATATTAATTAAATATCTTTTCCCTTATATCATTTTTCTTTATCTTTGTCGACTATAAAAAAATAAGTAAAATAATAAACAATTAAATCCCTAAAAATGACGAGATTTTCTAAACCTTTCTGGGTGGCAAACTTTGTAGAACTCCTGGAACGATTGGCGTATTATGCAGTTTTTATAGTTATAACCCTTTATCTATCCAATGTTTGGGGATTTAGTGATATTGAAGCCGGAGTGATAGCCGGCCTATTCTCAGCCTCGTTGTATCTTCTGCCTGTGTTTGCAGGTGCATATTCAGATAAAATTGGATTCCGCAAAGCAATCATTATTGCATTTACACTGCTAACAGTTGGTTATGCAGGATTGGGAATATTGCCCACTATGTTAGAGAGTGCAGGACTGGTAGAGTATGGAATGACCACAACATACACAGGAATTAGAGATAGTCATTTAAGATGGTCAATTATTGCACCATTAATACTTGTTGTTATAGGTGGAGCCTTTATTAAATCAGTTATTTCAGGAACAGTTGCGCGAGAAACGACTCCCGAGAACAGAGCCAGAGGATATTCGATATTTTATATGATGGTGAATATTGGTGCATTTACAGGTAAGACCGTTGTTGACCCGCTACGTAGAAGCATGGGCGATCAGGGTTTGGTTTATCTGAATTACTTTTCAGCAGCAATGACTTTAATTGCTTTGATTGCTGTTTTTTTCTTTTATAAATCAGCCAAAACAGAGGGTGAAGGAAAAAGCTTTTCTGAAGTTGGCAGATCGTTTATGAAGGTTATGCTTAACGGGCGACTTCTGCTTTTAATGATTATTGTAAGCGGTTTCTGGATGATTCAGAGCCAGATGTATGCAACCATGCCAAAGTATGTAATTAGGTTGATTGGCGAAGGTGCTTCTCCCGGCTGGTATGCTAATGTTAATCCGCTTATTGTATTTATGAGTGTTAACCTTGTGACGTCTTTGATGAAAAAAAGGAGTGCAATTACTTCAATGATGATTGGTATGTTAATTATACCATTTTCTGCTTTGGTAATGTCACTTGGCACACAGGTGGGAGCTGATTATATTTTGGGACTACATCCGGTTGCATTTATGATGGTTGTTGGTATTGCGTTCCAAGCAATTGCAGAGTGTTTTATTTCTCCTCGATACCTGGAGTATTTTTCTCTTCAGGCACCTAAAGGTGAAGAGGGTTTGTATTTAGGATTTAGTCATTTACATTCATTCTTTTCGTTCCTGTTTGCGTTTGGATTATCAGGATTCCTGCTTGATAAGTATTGCCCGGATCCACGACTTTTTATAGATGAAGCCGGTGTGCTTGACACAATCAGTTATGCAGCGGCAACCCAAAATGCTCACTATATATGGTATGTTTTTGTTGGGATTGGTATGATATCTGCTATTGCTTTATTTATTTATGGCAGGGTTACAAAAAAAATGGATAAGAATAAAAAAGCTGTAACATCATAAGAAGTGCTATACAAAAATGGATGTTTAATTTTTACTAAATATTAAACTTGTAGCTTTTATAGATGTTATATAATATAAGTATCGATTTAAATTAATTAAGAAAATATGAGATTAGATTTGAGTTCACAAATTACCTTCGAAAGGGTTTCCAAGAAGTATTATAGACCGGAAAACGATTTTGAGGAATATAATCTGGCACGTTACGAAAAATTACCGATTGTAATCTTTGAAGAGATGAAGAGAGCAGCTCAAAAGATTGCAAAAGATATTGCAAGAAATATTTTAAAAAAGCAAAATGAAGGTAAGCAGTTTATCTTAGGAATTAGTGGGGGTTCTTCGCCAATTCCTGTGTATGAAGAACTTGTTAGAATGCACAAAGAGGATGGATTAAGTTTTAAAAACGTTGTGGTTTTTAACACATATGAGTTTTATCCGATTATGGATTTCTCATTCAGTAATTTACAAATGTTAAAGGATGTGTTTATTAGTCAAATTGATATTAATCCTGAAAATATTTATTCTCCCGATGCAACAGTTGAAACAGATCTAATTGCAGAAAACTGTGAAATATTTGAGAAGAATCTTCTGGATATGGGTGGTTTGGACTACTTAATTCTAGGCTTAGGCAGAAAAGGTAATCTCGGTTTTAATATGCCGGGAAGTGGTTTGCATTCTCAAACACGACTGGTTATGCTGGATGGTGATTCGAGATCAGATATTGCTCATAATTTTGAGTCTTTAGATAAAGTACCTGTAAGTGCAATAACTATGGGGCTTTCTGATATGATGGAGGCTAAGAAGGTTGTACTTATAGCATGGGGTGAGCAAAAGGCTGAGAGTATAAAGGATATAGTAGAAGGACCGGTAACAGATCTAATACCGGGGTCGGTATTACAAACTCACTCTGATGCAACTGCATATGTAGATATTAATGCTGCGTCGGAGCTTACTAGAATTAGTCGCCCATGGCTGGTCACTAATTGTGAATGGGACAATAAGTTGATACGACGAGCAATTGTATGGTTGTGTAGTGTGGTAGATAAGCCAATTTTAAAACTCACCAATAAAGATTATAATGACAACGGCCTGAGCGAACTAATCACTTTGTATGGTTCTGCATACAATGTAAATATTAAGATATTTAACGACCTTCAACACACTATAACCGGTTGGCCGGGAGGTAAGCCCAATGCTGATGATAGTAATCGTCCGGAAAGAGCAACACCTTACCCAAAAAGAGTAATCATTTTTAGTCCGCACCCCGATGATGATGTGATATCAATGGGTGGAACATTCCAGCGACTTGTTAATCAAGGGCACGATGTTCATGTTGTGTATCAGACTTCTGGAAATATTGCTGTAGGGGATGAGGAAGTCATTAGATATATCTCAGTGCTCAAAAGTTTAGTAAAAAAAATTAATCCTGAAAATAAGGAGTTATTTGATAGATTTGATAATATCAGAAACTTCCTGATGTATGAGAAAACAAAAGATGAAATGGATACTCCTGATATTCTCTTTATAAAGGGTAGAATCAGGAGAGAGGAAGCTCGATCTGCCGATAGATATGTTGGGCTTCCTGAAGAGAATGTGCATTTTCTTGACTTGCCATTTTATGAAACAGGAAAAGTTAAAAAGAATCCAATATCTGAGAGGGATGTACATATAGTAAAAGACTTTATAGAGACAATTAAGCCACATCAAATGTATGTTGCAGGTGACCTTGCCGATCCGCATGGAACTCATAAGGTGTGTCTGGATGCAATACTTGCTGCAGTGGATTTAATGAAGGATGATGAGTGGTATAAAGACTGTAGGGTATGGATGTATAGAGGTGCGTGGATGGAGTGGGAGATAGATCATATTGAAATGGCTGTACCGCTTTCGCCCGAAGAGCTTCGTCAAAAAAGGAATGCAATATTGAAGCATCAATCACAAATGGAAAGTGCTCCATTTTTGGGAGATGATGAGCGTTTGTTCTGGCAGCGTTCAGAAGAACGTAATCGTGCCACAGCCGATACCTATTGGAAATTAGGACTTGCATCATACGAAGCTATAGAAGCATTTGTTGAATATATTCCAGTGAAATAGTAGTTCATAAAAATAGTTGTCTTAAAAATGTGATTCAAATTATAAGGACAAATTATTATATCATAATGGGAGGCGTATATTGCCTCCTTTTTTATTTTCAAGTTTTATTGATATGCAAATTTATTTATATAATAAACCTAAGTTGTAGTTAAATTAAAAAAAATGTTGTATATTGTGAGCCACAATCAAAAATACTTATGACTCAAGAAAAATACCATATAGAGTTTCTTATGGGAAACGCAACCCAAAGTAGCTTATGGCGAATGATAAGTCAGATTGACGGTCTCTCGGAATGGTTTGCAGATGAAGTGATAATGGATGATACAGAATCTATTTATACTTTTATTTGGGGAAAAAGCAATAACCAAGCACAAATTGTGAGTATTAAACCACAGTCGGATATACGCTACAGATGGTTGGACGAAGATAATGAATCAGTTTATTTTGAATTCAGATTAAGAAAATTAGATTTATCCGGCGACATGGCATTGGAAGTCACTGATTTTGCTGAACCGGACGAAATAGGTGATGCCATTACATTATGGGAGTCACAGATTGAAGAAATGAAACGCAGACTGGGAGTATAAAAACCTTTAATCAACTTTACACTTTATAAACCTCATTTCCCGATACCTTTTTATTATCTTTGCTATAAAATAATAAACAATTCTCTTTTTGTATTATTAATGAGAAAATTTATCCATATAAAAAGGTTAAATAGGTATATTTTACAAACCTTTCTTCCAGTCTTTTTTATGACTTTTGCCATCTGCTTATTCCTTGTATTAATGCAGTTTTTGTGGAAGTACGTAGAGGATTTTGTGGGTAAAGGTCTTGGGCTAAATGTTTTAGGAGAAATGTTCTTTTATGCTGCACTTAATCTCATTCCTCTTGCCTTACCTTTATCTATCCTGCTTGCATCATTAATGGTGTTTGGCAATATGGGCGAGAACCTTGAGCTGCTCGCAATTAAGTCGGCAGGAATTCCATTGCTTAAAATAATGAGGCCTCTTATAGTTCTTGTTGTATTTATAAGCGTAGGTGCTTTCTTTTTCCAAAATAATGCAATACCTGTTATTCAAACAAAGTTTTATTCACTACTATATTCAATAAGACAAGCATCTCCTGCATTGGATGTTCCTGAAAAAGTATTCTATAAAGATATTGATGGTTATAACCTCTATGTTGAAAGGAAGGACCAGAATACAGGAATGATGTATGATGTTTTAATTTATGACATTGCCAGTGGTTTTAATAATATGGCTGTTATCATTTGTGATTCCGCAGAAATGAATATGTCTGAGGATAAAACAATGTTGATTTTTACTATGTATAGTGGACAGCAATTTCAGAATTTTACAGAAGGTTCAACAGTTAATTATAACCAGCAGTTTGTTCCTTATTCCAGAGAGAATTTTGATACTAAAAAAATGATGGTCTCATATGATGCTAACTTTGCGCGCGTTGGTGAAAGTGTTATTGAAGGCAGCTCTACAAGTAATTATGTGACTAAAAATTTATTTGAGTTGGGTGTTTCTATAGATTCGATGGAGTTGATTATGGATAGTGTGAATAGGGTAGACAGAAGATTAATGAAGAATCACTCTTATCTCTCATTTAGAGGTGCATATCCATCAGAAAAAAAAGATTCAATAATACAGGCCTCATTAAAGACTGATGTTATAGTGCCATCGTTCGACACCCTATTGCAGTCTAAAAATCTAGATCAACAATCCACTATTTTGGAAGCAGCTTTTATGAAAGCTGATAATAATAGCAACGAATTCCTCTTTAGATCACTTAATAAAACAACTACGCAGAAGACAATTAATAGGCACTGGGTTGAATGGCATAGGAAATTTACAATACCATTCACCTGCTTGATATTTTTCTTTATTGGTGCTCCGCTAGGCTCAATTGTTAGGAAGGGAGGGTTGGGTACCCCAATAGTAATTTCAGTTATACTTTTTATAATCTATTACATTTTTGATAATGTTGGATATAAGATGACTCGAGATGGTGTTTGGGCACATTGGTTTGGTATGTGGTTTAGCTCATTGATTCTTATGCCTATAGGGGTATTTTTGACATATAAGGCGATGAACGACTCAGTGATTATGAACGTTGACACTTACTCCGGTTTCTTTAAAAAATTGTTTTTTATACCGGATAAAAGGAAATATCCAATTAAAACAGTTGTTATTGATCCACCAAATATTAATGAAATTTCAAATTCATTGACATTATTGTCAGAAAATATTGTTACTTATTTGAATAATTATAATCCATACGCTTACAAGAAGTATTGGACAGATTCTGAGCTTGATAATCAACTATATTTAATTAAAAAATCTATGGACGATATTCTCAATCAGTTGTCAAATTCAAGAGAGCCTGATGAACTATTTAAGGCAGAAGAATTTCCTATTATTATTAATAGTATCCGTCCATTTAAGGCCAATTCAACTTTGGCTAAGATATGTATGTACTTTTTCCCGCTTGGTGTTATTATAAGACTTCTTTCTATTCCTTTTGAATTTAGAATTATTAATGATCTGAAAATAACAAAAAGGTTAAGTGAGGAGTTGCAGTCAATGTTGCACAACAAATATGCAAAAATGAATAGAGCAATTGAATTAAAACAAATTTAAGATATGCAAGAAAAAATTGTATTAGATCCCATCGAAGAGGCGATTGAAGAGATTAAAAAAGGTAACTTTATAATTGTTGTTGACGATGAAGATAGAGAAAATGAGGGCGACCTTATTATTGCTGCAGAGTGTATTACTCCTGAGAAAATAAATTTTATGGAAACACATGCAAGAGGTCTTATTTGTGCTCCCGTAACAAAAGAACGGGCCGAAGAGCTAGATTTACCAATGATGGTTACAAATAATACATCTGTACATGCCACACCTTTTACTGTTTCTATTGACCTGTTAACTCATGGTTGTACAACCGGAATATCGGCTTACGACAGAGCACAAACTATATTAGCACTTACACGTGAAGAGACTGCACCGGAGGATTTTGGCAGGCCTGGTCATATATTCCCCTTAAGAGCACAGTCTAAAGGAGTTCTGCGTCGCGCCGGTCACACAGAAGCAGCTATTGATTTTGCACGTCTTGCCGGTTTGTACCCTGCAGGTGCTCTTGCCGAAATTAAAAATGAAGATGGCTCTATGGCTCGCTTGCCTGAGCTTTTTGAGATGTCGAAGAGGTTTGACATGAAGATTGTTTCTGTTGCCGATCTTATTAAATACAGACTTAAAAAAGAGTCGTTGATTGAACGAGGCGAATCAATTCATCTTCCTACAGAGTATGGAGAATTCACTATGATACCATTTCTTCAAAAAGCAACCGGACAAGAACATGTTGCACTTATAAAGGGTGAGTGGAATGAAGATGATCATGTATTGGTTAGGATGCATTCATCTTGTGTTACAGGAGATATTTTTGCTTCTATGAGATGTGAGTGTGGTGAACAATTACATAAAGCTCTTGAACTTATTGAAAAAGAAGATAAGGGTGTACTTGTTTATCTTAATCAAGAGGGTCGTGGAATTGGCTTAATGGCCAAAGCAGCAGCATATAAACTACAAGAAGAGGGATTTGATACTGTTGATGCTAATCTTCATCTTGGCTATCAAGCTGATGAAAGAGATTATGGTGTTGGTGCTCAGATTCTCAGAAGTCTTGGTGTAAAAAATATGAGATTGATGTCTAATAATCCGAAAAAAAGAATTGGATTAGAGTCTTATGGTCTGGAGGTTGTTGAGAATGTACCGTTAGAAATTACTCCTAATAAGTACAATCATTTTTATATGGAGACCAAAAAGAAAAAAATGGGACATGTGTTGAAAAATATAAAATAAATTGGAGCAGTTTTATATTCTGATAGTATTTTTGATTGGTGGTATCCTTGGTTGGATTATTGCCAGAGTGGTATATGGCTCTAAATCAGTCTCCAAAAGTGAGTATCAACATCTATCAGAAAATAATTATGCATTGAAAGCCGAGCTTGAAGTGGCAAAAGCTACTGCAGAGTCGAAAATTCAAACCTTACAGGAGAAGCTGGAGAATCAAAAAAAGGAGACTGTAGAATTACATAGTCAGTTTAATCTGGAGTTTGAAAACATTGCATCAAAAATACTTGAGGAGAAAACTGAGAAGTTTACTGCTATCAACAAAGTTAATCTTGATTCAATTTTGAAACCTTTTGGAGAGAATATCGAATCTTTCCGAAAAAAAATTGAAGAGGTGTATATGGAGGAGTCGCGTGAAAGATTTTCATTGGGCAAGGAGTTAATGAATCTTCGCGAGATGAATGACAGGCTTAGCTTAGAAGCAAACAATCTTACACAGGCATTAAAAGGTAATTCAAAGGTACAAGGGGATTGGGGCCAGGTTATACTTGAAAATATTCTTGAAGGTTCGGGCTTAGTTAAAGGAAGAGAATATTTTGTTCAGGAATTTTTGAAGAATGCTGATGGCCAATATCATGTAAATGATAGTGGCTCTAAGATGCAACCGGATGTTATAATATCATATCCCGACGAAAGAAAAGTAATAATTGACTCTAAGGTTTCTCTTACTGCATATTCTAACTACATTGCCAGCGATGATTTGGATGAACAGCAAAAACTGATCAAATATCATTTAAGATCGGTTAAAAATCATATTGATGAGCTGAGCAGAAAAAACTATCATAATTATGCCGATTCATTAGATTTCGTGATGATGTTTATACCTAACGAACCGGCTTATTTGCTCGCTTTACGGCATGAGGAAACACTTTGGCAGTATGCATATGATAAGAAAATTCTGTTGATTAGTCCAACCAACCTCATTGCTGCACTTAAGCTAATTGCAGATTTATGGAAGCGTGAATATCAAAATAGAAATGCTATGGATATTGCGCAACGAGGTTCTGTTCTTTATGATAAATTTGTTAATTTTGTAGATTCTCTTACCGAAATTGGTGCAAATTTGGATAAAGCCGTGAAAAGTTATGATAGAGCGTATGGACAATTAACCTTAGGCAAAGGAAATTTGGTGGGACAAGCAGAGAAACTTATAGAATTGGGTGTTAAATCAAAGAAATCATTACCACCTTCATTACTTGAAGAGAGCAACAGAAGTTGAACGAAATAGTCTCTATAATATTTGTCCAATTACTTATTGCTTATACTAATAAATAGATACACAAATAGAAATTAAAAACACAATAATTATGTACGGAAAAATGCAACAACATCTGCAAAACGAATTAAAAAATATCGAAGAAGCAGGTCTATACAAAAATGAGAGAATAATTGTAACTCCACAAAGAGCAAAGATTAAAGTAGAGTCAGGGCAAGAGGTTCTTAACTTCTGTGCAAATAATTATTTAGGGTTATCAGATCATCCAAGATTAATTGAAGCTGCTAAAAAGGCTTTAGACGAACGTGGATATGGTATGTCATCGGTACGTTTTATTTGCGGAACACAAGATTATCACAAAGAGTTGGAGAAGGTTATAAGCGAGTTTTTTAAAACCGACGATACTATTCTGTATGCTTCCTGTTTTGATGCTAATGGCGGTTTCTTTGAACCTTTGTTTACTGAAGAGGATGCAATTATTTCAGATAATTTAAATCATGCTTCAATTATTGATGGTGTAAGACTTTGCAAGGCTCAACGTTATCGTTATGCTAATGCAGATATGGTTGAACTTGAAGAGCGCTTAAAAGAGGCGCAGGCTCAGCGTTTTCGTATTATTGTTACTGATGGTGTGTTTTCTATGGATGGAAATGTTGCTCCATTAGATAAAATAATGGAGCTTGCAGAAAAATATGATGCATTGGTAATGGTTGACGAAAGTCACTCTGCCGGAGTAGTTGGTAGAACAGGAAAAGGTGTCTCAGAACTATTTAATGTTATGGGCGAGGTTGACGTGATAACAGGTACATTAGGCAAAGCATTTGGTGGAGCAATAGGAGGTTTCACAACCGGACGCAAAGAAATAATTGATATGCTTCGTCAGCGTTCTCGTCCTTATCTATTTTCAAATTCAATTCCACCAATGGTGGCTTCTTCGGGAGTTGAAGCTTTCAAAATGCTTGAGGAGTCAAATCATCTTCAGGATAAACTGCATGAGAATGTTGATTATTTTATCGCTAAGATGAAAGAAGCTAAGTTTGATATAAAACCAACACAATCGGCAATCTGTGCTGTAATGCTGTATGATGCCAAACTATCGCAATTTTTTGCTGAAAAACTTCTTAATGAAGGAATTTATGTAACCGGATTTTATTATCCGGTTGTTCCAAAGGATGAAGCGCGCATCCGTGTTCAACTATCTGCCGGTCAAGAACGAGAGCATCTGGATAAAGCTATTGAAGCATTTATCAAAATCGGAAAAGAGTTAAAGGTAATTGATTAGTTTCAAAATCTAATAAACAAATCATATGAAAGCTTTAGTTAAATTACGCCCCGAAAAAGGTCTTTGGATGGAAGATGTACCAATACCTTCCATAGGAGTGAACGATGTGCTAATTAAGATAAAGAAAACATCAATATGTGGAACCGACCTGCATATTTACAAATGGGATGACTGGTCGCAGAGAACTATCAAAACTCCAATGACAATTGGTCATGAATATGTTGGAGAGATTGTTGATATGGGCAGTGGTGTTGATAATCTTAAAGTGGGTGATCGTGTAACCGGTGAGGGACATATTGCTTGTGGGCACTGTCGTAACTGTAGACGTGGAAAGCTGCATGTTTGTGAAAACACAATTGGGATTGGTGTAAACCGTGATGGTGCTTTTGCAGAATATCTTTCATTGCCAGCCGCTAATGTAGTAAAACTTGATCCGCGAATTCCAGATGAAATAGCATCAATAATGGATCCATTTGGCAATGCTACACATACAGCTCTCTCATTTCCACTAATTGCAGAAGATGTGCTAATTACCGGTGTAGGGCTTATTGGGAGTATGGCAACAGCAATTTGTAAATTTGCAGGTGCACGCTACATTGTTGTGAGCGATTTAAGTGAATATAGATTGAATATTGCTAAGAAGATGGGAGCAACAGTGACAGTAAACCTTTCAAAAGGTGAAACAGTGGCTCAGGCAGTAAAACAGCTAGGCATGAGAGGTTTTGATGTAGGCCTGGAGATGTCAGGCTCACCGGCAGGTTTCCGTGAAATGATTGATAACATGTATAATGGTTCCAAAATTTCAATGCTTGGTATACTTCCTAATAATACAACTGTCGATTGGAATAAGATTATTTTTAAAGCACTTACATTAAAAGGAATTTATGGTCGCGAAATGTGGGAAACCTGGTATCAGATGGAGCAGATGATTATTTCAGGTCTCGATTTATCTCCAGTTATTACGCATCGTTTTGATATCGATGATTTTCAGAAAGGTTTTGATATAATGGAAACAGGTCAGTGCGGTAAAGTAATTTTAAATTGGGATTAATTTTATAAAATAGATAATGCCGGTTGTTCCTGTTGAAAGGATTAACCGGCATTTTTAATTTCTATCCCCTCATTAATATCATCCCCTACTTTAATTTTAATAAACTTACTGCTTTATCGAGTATATTTTCCTTTTTTAGTATAGCAGTTTCATACTCTTGCTGAGTATCATCTTCTATCTCTTTGGGATAAGAGTAATCATCTACAAGCTCAATATTTTCAACATTCCAGTTATTTGCTGTTGCAATTTCGCTAAGTAGAAGTTTCATCTGATCAGCAGCAACTTTTAATAATCCACTTTGAAGTACACTCTTTTTAACCTGCTCTTTTGCCAGATGTTGAATTTCCTGCAAATCATTTCTCCCAATAAAATTGAATAAATCGTCTTCGAAATAGTAATAATTAAAATCAGTTTCTAAAGAAAGTATTTCCGGTTTAGGGAAATTTATTAATCTAATGTTCTTTTTCTCTTCATCTATTTCCCATTTACATTTTTCAATATCATAACCAATAAGGGTTTTTGCACGAACAATAACTAATGCTTTTTTTGTGGAAGGTATAAACTTCAGCAGTTTTTTTGTGTTTTCGTAATTAAAAATCTCATTTGCTTGTCCTTCTGCAACCACTATTTTAAAAACACGCTTGATACTTTCAATTATAGTGTGGGACTCAATCTTCGTTTCAGATTCTTGTTTTCTTTTACCTCTTGCCTGAAATAAAAGAAAAGTAATAATCATTCCGACTATCAGTCCAAATAATGTCATACCCAATATGTTTCCACTTCCTGTATTTACAGGTCTAAAGAAATTTTGGTATATAAATCCTATAATCAGTAACAAAATTAAAGGAATAGCAATTATCCCTATTATTCTTCTGATTTTTTTTGTCATATATAATTTTGTTCTTTAGTTAATTAGTAGCATTACAATTACATCACCCAAAATCACGATTCACAAACTTAATAATAAAGAAATTATAAACTAGAGAAAAAGATGTAAACTTTATTTTGTGTAAATCTGTTGATATACAAAAAGAGAGTATATAAACCTTTAACAAGTTGAAATTTATGAAACAACTCATAATTTTGCGTCACGGAAAGGCAGAGCAATTTACTATGAATAAAGATGATTTTGATCGAGCTCTTACCAAAAGAGGAACAAGTAATTCTTCAGATATGGGAGAATTTATTTTAAAGAAATCAGGTGTTCCGGATTTAATTCTCACCTCCTCTGCAAAAAGAGCATATGAAACAGCCACAAATGCAGCCCAAAGCCTTGGTTATCCTATTGAAGAAATTGAGGCAGCTCAAAGTCTTTATTTTGCTTCAACAAGATGGATTATGGATGTAGTATCTAAATTGCCTGAAGAAGTTGATTACTGTCTGTTTGTTGGACATAATCCGGGTTTAACCGATTTAATAAATACTCTTGGTGTTAGACTTGATAATCTACCTACTGCATCTGCTGTTTGTTTTGAATTTCACATTGACAGATGGAAAGATATTTATAATAAGAGAGCCAATTTTAAATGGCTACAACTTGCCGGAGACCTCTAAATTAATATGAGAATAGCATCCAAGCTACAATCAAAGTTAATATAATATTAAATGTTTGAGCTGTAAGAAACGACCAAATGTATTTCGCATTCTCCTTTTTAAATATATAGCGGAAATCAGTTTCCAGTCCAATACATACAAATGCAAGAGAGAACAACAAGCCTCTAGGACCTCTATTTGCAATACGTGACAACTCTTTGCCCATATCTGCTTCAAATGCAAAGCTGAATATAAGTGAAGCAATAAGGAACCCTAATACAAATTTTGGAAATCTATCCCATAAAACTGAACCACTTGGTCGGATATCTGTATTAGTACCTCTGTATGACCAATATATAGATATTACAAATGCAGCTACTCCCAATAACACATTTTGTGCTGATTTTATTATTACGCTATACTGTTCTGCCGTTTCACCAATAAATTTACCTGATGCTACAACAGCAGCAGTTGTATCAATTGTTCCTCCAAGCCAGGCGCCTGCTATCTCCTGAGAGAGCCCCATTAGATTTGCAAGATAGGGTAGTAGGTACATCATTGGTATCGCTACTATCAGTACAAGTGAAATCACAAAAGAAAGCTTTTTGGGATCACCTTTAATAGCTCCACTTGTTGCAATAGCGGCCGAAACACCACAAATTGAAACTGAACTGGATAGAAGCATCGACATCTCCCTATCAATTTTAAACATCTTGGTTGAAACCCAAAAACTGAAATACCAAACAGAGAGAACTACAATAAGTGCTTGTATCATTCCTAACGCCCCGGCTCTCATTATCTCATTAAAAAGTATTGAACTGCCGAGTATGACAAGGCCTGCTTTTATGTAGTATTCGCTTCTCACTGCAGAAGCAATCAATTTGGGAAGTCCTACTGTATTGCGTATTAATAAACCTATTAATACTGCAAAAAAGACCGACTCAAGACCTATTGTTTTGATTGAAGGTATTGATGATATATATGACGCAGCTTGAGCTAATACGTAGATAATGGCAAATGAAATTAAAAACTCGCCTTTGTCTTTGTTACCCATAAATAGAAAACCTAAATAAGCAAGAACTGCGATAACAATCGACATGTATAAATTATTGCTCATGAAAAAAGGGAAAAAAATCACCAGGACCAGTATTGCAGCACCAATAAGAGTGGCAACCCAGTCTTCACTTTTTAATGATTTAAACATAATAAAAGATTAATTATTTCTCAAAAGAGTGTTTTGAAACTTATATGACTTTGTATTAAAAAACAAAATTATAAATAATTTACATAACAATAGGTATTTTGTCAAAATTAATTACATCTTTTGTAACAGTGTATCGTCTAAAAGTCTTTATTGGTCGACAAAATAGGTGAGTTTATCTATTTAATTTGTGGTAGATTTTGGGATATGTTATTTTTGTTGGTAGATTTTTAAATTTAGAAGATAATATTGTATATACATTAAAATATGAAATATATATTTACATTACTTTTTTTAATCAGTAGTTTCTTAATACCTGCTCAATCGCAATATAATAGCAGTATCTCGGGAAGATTGGTAGATGACACTGAGGATCCCATTCCTCTGGCAAGTATTCGTATTCTTAAACAGCAAGATAGTACATTTGTTGCCGGTAAACCATCAAATCCAAATGGGTCATTTAATATTCCTGTTAGAAACGGTTCTTATATAGTTCATATTTCATTCATCGGATATAATGATGTTTATCGAAACGTAGAAGTGACAAATACTGTCCCTACTGTTAATGTGGGGAAAATATTAATGACTACCAATAATATCCTTTTAGATGAAACAGTAGTTACAGCAAAGGCTCCTGAAATTATTGTAAAGGGTGATACCTTAGAATTTAATGCAGACTCATATAAATTAACTGAAAGTGCTGTTGTTGAAGATTTGCTGAAAAAAATGCCCGGTGTTGAGATTGATAGTGAAGGAAATATTACTGTAAATGGAAGATCAATTTCAAAGATACTGGTAGATGGAGAGGAGTTTTTTAGTGATGATCCTAAAGTTGCATCTAAAAATTTACCGGCAAAGATGGTTGACAAGCTACAGGTTCTGGAAAGAAGAACAGATATGGCACAGATGACCGGTTTTGATGATGGAGAGGAGGAGAATGTAATCAACTTAACAATTAGACCCGGCATGAAGGAAGGGTTGTTTGGCAATGCATTTGCAGGATATGGAAGCAAAGATAGATATGAAGCCAATGCTATGGTTAATTATATGAAGGATAGTGATCAATATACATTTCTTGGTGGATTAAATAATACAAATAATGCAGGCTTCTCTGATCTTGGTTCTGCCATGTTTGGAAGTATGGGAGGTAGAGGAGGTCGTGGTAGAGGCTTTGGTGCTAACGATGGTATTTCTACTTCAGGCAATGCAGGAAGTAATTTCAGCAAGCAGTTTGCTCCAAATTTTAAACTAGGTGGAAATGTTCGTTATGGATTTACTGATACAAATGTTGATTCAGATGTGTTTACACAAAATATATTAAGTTCAGGAAATACTCTTGAAAGCGAAATCAATAGGTCGAACAATAAGAGTCAGAACTTCCATATAGATTTGCGCATGGAGTGGGACCCGGACACTCTAACAAAGATCATTTTCCGACCTGAAGCTTCAACATATAACAATTCACGTGTCGAAACCGGCGATTACAATACAATTAATGAATTGCTTGGGGATTCAATTAATAGAGGAGAATCCAATTATTTCTCAGAAGGGAATGGAACTGATTTTGGTGCAAGTCTTGAAGTTAGCAGAACAATTGGCAAGCCCGGCAGAGTACTTAGTGCTCAGTTGAGAGGAAACGTAGGAAATTCTGAAAATAAGGGAACCAGTGAATCTGAAACAGTATATTTTCTTGGAGGTCGTCAAAATGATATAATTGATCAACGTTTTACTAACATAAACGATAATAGTTCTTGGCGAGGTTACATATCATATGTAGAACCTTTAGGAAAAAGTAATTTTATCCAATTGGCATACCAATACAGGCAGAATCTCTCTGAATCAGATAGAGATACAAGAACAGTAGATTCTTTAACCGGCAATTATACTATTCTTGATAAAGATTATAGCAGACGCTTGGAGAATGATTTTGTTAGACAGGAACTTGAACTTAACTTCAGAGCAGTGAGAGAGAATTATGATTATATGTTTGGGTTTTCAATGCAACCATCTAATTCAAGGAGTAAAACATTTATTGGAGATTCATTAATAGCAAATCTTCAGCAAGATGTGGTTAATTATGCACCAATGGCTCAGTTTAACTATCGTTGGAGTCGTAATCACAACCTCAGAATTAGATATAATGGAAATACCGATCAGCCGTCAGTTACACAGCTTTCTCCAGTTGTTGATATTTCTGATCCATTAAATGTTCGTTTCGGAAATCCAAACCTTAAACCATCATTTGAACATAGGTTTAATGTAAGATACAGATTATCTAATCCCGAGAAAGCCAGCTCATTTAATGCATTTCTTAATGCAGGCTATTTTACCAATGATGTGGTTACACTAACTGCCACTAACGTCGAAACCGGGAGGAAAGTAACAACTTACGAAAACATTGCAGGCAATTGGAATGCTAATGGTCGGTTCATGTTTAATATCCCATTAAAAAATATAAAATATTCAATATTCTCAATGTCCTTCCTTAGTTATAATCACTCAAACGGGTTCACCGGACATTTTAGTAAAACAGATGACATCATTAACCGTGAAGATATTATTCCCGAAAAGAATCTTAGTCGGCGAATGAACTTGGGTGAAACATTAGGGTTTAGTTATAGATCAGATTTATTTGATTTCAATCTTAGAGGAAATATAAATTATAATAAAGTAAGCAATAGCCTTGAAGGTCAGCAGAATCAGGAGTATTTAAATTATGGTGGAAATGCCTCAACAGCAGTTTACCTACCATGGGACTTAACTATTGAGAGTGATGTAAACTATTCGACAAACTCAGGTTATGCTGATGGTTTTGAACAGAATGAGTGGTTATGGAATGCTTCAATTCAGAAGACCATTTTTAAAGAAAAAAGTGGAACTATCCGCTTTAAAATATATGATATCCTTCAGCAACGCAGCAATATTAATCGTAGTGTAACATCAAATTATATACGTGATACAACAACCAATACTCTTACTACCTACTTTATGGTACATTTTGTTTATCGTTTTAATATTTTCAAGGGAGGTGCAACAGCCGACGATATGCCACAGCGCCGAGGACGAGGAGGTTATAGAGGCTGATAAAAAACATATAATAATGACACGAGATGGGAAAAGCACTAAAAGAAAGGCAGCATAAATCGTGGAATAATGTGCTTGTGCATATTCTGCTATGGGGAGTAATTTTTATTCTCCCTTACTTTTTTACGAATACAGAGCAGTTGTTTAATTGGAAACCTTTCTTAAGATCATTGCCGGAAATGCTTGGCATTATGTTTGTTTTCTATATTAACTACTTTATTCTTATTGAAAAACTTTTATTTAAAGGAAGGTCCAAAGAATATATCATTTACAATATTCTTTTAATAATTGTAATTGCATTTTTAATGTATTATGGTAGAGGATGGCTTGAAAGCATTATGCCCGAGCTAAGGCCAAGAAGGAGAAGAAGAGCGGAGATTTCTACAATGCATTTTGTTCGTAATTCCACATCATTATTTTTAATAATCAGCCTTAGTGTTGCTTTTAGAATGACTGTGCGCTGGTTTGAAGTTGACAACGAACGTAAGGAACTAGCTAAAGCAAAATCAGAGGCAGAGTTACAAAACCTTAAAAATCAGATAAATCCACATTTTCTTCTCAATACATTAAATAATATTTACGCTCTAATAGAATTTAACCCAAATAAAGCCAGACGAGCAGTTGTAGATTTAAGCAAAATGTTACGTCATTTATTATATGATAATAACAAAAACTATGTACCTCTCAAGCAGGAAGCAAATTTCATGCGAAATTATATCGATTTAATGCGAATTCGTTTGTCCGATAATGTTAAACTGAATGCCGACTTCTCATATTCTGAAACTAGTAACACAAAAATATCTCCACTTATTTTTATATCTTTGATTGAAAATGCATTTAAGCATGGAATAAGTGGAGATAAACCCTCGTTTATTGATATAACTCTTAAGGAACACCCTGATCAGAAAGTGGAGTTTATATGTAAAAACAGTTTTTTTCCTAAATCGAGGTCAGATAAAAGTGGTAGTGGTATAGGTTTGGAATTGGTGAGAAAACGACTTGAGTTACTTTATAACGGAAACTATTCTTGGGAAACTAAAATTGAGGATGATGTTTACTCTACAATACTAATAATTGACACAAAAAATGTGGTAGATGATATTAAATTGTTGGATAATTGATGATGAGCCTCTAGCTCTCTCTTTGTTGGAGTCATATGTTAATAAAGTTCCATTTCTCAAGCTAACAGGGAAATACAGCAATGCCTTATCAGCAATTCAAAATATTTCAGGTGAGAAGGTTGATGTTCTTTTTTTAGACATACAGATGCCGGAATTAAACGGAATGGATTTTGCTCACACTCTTGACAATCATACAAAAGTTATTTTTACTACTGCATTTAGTGAGTATGCTGTTGAGGGATATAAGGTAAATGCTCTGGACTATCTTTTAAAACCTTTCTCATTTGAAGACTTTCTCATTGCAGCAAGAAAAGCACTAAGCTGGTTTGAACTGTCAAGCAATAAAGCAAACATAGAGACCGAAAGACCTAGTATTGGTATTTTTATTAAATCAGACTATAAGCATCTACACATATTATATGACAATATTTTATATATAGAAGGTTTAAAGGATTACGTTAAAATAAACACTCTGACAGAAGCTAAGCCGATTCTTTCATTAATTAGCCTAAAACAACTTGAAGATGAATTACCTCAAGATCGCTTTATGCGAGTTCATCGTTCATATATTATAAATATGGAAAAAATCTCAAGTATTAATAGGAATAAAATATCTATTGGGAAAACACAAATACCTGTTGGAGACACTTATCGTAAAAAGTTCAGATCAATTATTGAGAATAAATAGAATGCATATGTGTTAGCAACTAAAAGTAGTAGCCAAAGCTTGCATACGCATGAAAGCTTTTTGATAGCTCTGAATATCCTATTTCTAATCGAAGTGGTCCTGCAACTGATAGATATGAGTAACCAAGATTAATTCCGGTAAAAGATTCTCCTTCCAATAAGGTATGTAGATGGTTGTTATGAACTGTAAAATTGAGATTGGTATAGAGATAGTTTTTAGATGTAAAATTGTAATGTAGAGTTACATCAGTTGAAAGAACCATATTCTCAAAAAACTCCATACCTTTTGATCCTTGCAATGATATTTGTTGGGGCACATAGTGACCATCTGTTTTACCACCAACCAAATTTCTGTACATATAAGGAATGCTATCATTCATCAGATATCGTGCTGTAACTTGTGGTGTAAGATATACTTTCTCATTCAATGCAAAAGGTTTAAAGAAATTCATCTTCAAAACACTTATTGGACCTTTCTCGTCTAACTTTACAAAATCATCGGTATGTAACGAATATTTAAACGAAAAATATTGCCCTGAAGTAGGAAAATAAATATTGTTCAGGTTATCATATACCCCACTAAGCAAATAACTAAAATATAACTGATCTTTCAATCCTGATTGTGGTGTATCAAAAACACTTCCCATTGCTTTATAAAAATGGAAATGCTCCATTTGAGCACCCAGATGCAACATAATATTTCCAAAATAAAATTCAGAAAAAACCAGGTTAAGAGAGTTTCTTGTAACACCTAGGTTATATGACAATTCACCCCTTTCATAAATACTTAAATCATTTTTACTGATTTTATAATTAACACCTCCTTTGTAGAAAACGCCCCTGTTGACAGTATAATCAATCATCAGGTATGGATCTCTGCTTAGGCGGGTTGTAATATCGAACATTGAATTGAGTGAGTTGTTAAGACTTAATCGGGTATTTGCTAAAATTGCTGCCATATCATTGCTATCGAAATGTATCCCCAAGTTCAACTTATTTGATTCTTTTACCTCTACATTCAAAATAAGATCAAATGGGTTTGCTCCTTCAAGTCTGTAATGGACCTTATTAAACATTCCACTACCATATATTTTTGAAATAATATCATCAAGCTCAGCAACTGTAATTCTATCACCCTCAATATCTATCCATCTGTCAAGATTACTTTTCTCTCCATGTGTAATTCCCTCAACAAATACATTATTAATTAATAGAGTATCAACTTCAAGAAAAGGATTCTTCTTCTTTTCACAAATAATTTCCCCATTATCATTAGTGAGTGATTCTTTTAGATGGCTCAATTCGTTTAAACTAATTAATGCTGCTAATTCCCCTCTTCTGATAATTGAATCAATTGCAGGTTGCTGAAAATCAAGCATACCAAAAGAACTTAAATCAGGAGTAATTAAAATATCGGTATCATCAATATTGCTAATCCTTTTTTCCACACCAATAAAATTCCATATCTGTTGAGTGATTTCTGAAATACTACCTCTGCTTTGTTCAAGCTCTTTTTCGTCGACAGGAAAAATCACTCCAATAACAATATCTGCACCCATATTACGTACCAGATCTACCGGATAATTATTTATCACACCACCATCTATTAAAAGCATGCTGTCTTTCTCGACAGGGGTAAACATTCCCGGTATTGCCATACTTGCTCTAATTGCTTCTGCAAGGCTGCCGTCTCGCATGACAATCTCTTCACCGGTGCGTACATCAGCTGCAATGCAACCAAAAGGAATTGGCAGATCGTCAAAATTTATATCTTGATGATAACCTATTGTCGAATTTAGAAAAAGGTTATAAATATTCTGACCTGTATATACCCCCGGAGGAAGAGTTACTCCTCCGGATTTATCTCCGTAAGGAAGTTTATAAGGAAGTGAAACCACATAAGTATTTTGACTATTTCGTCTAGAAGCAATAATATCTTCTCTATAAACATTATCGCGCATAAGGTGATCCCAATCCTGTGCCTGTATCAATGAATCAATCATATCTACATTATAACCTACTGAATATAATCCACCTACAACAGCACCCATGCTTGTCCCTGCTATGTAATCTATAGGTATACCAATCTCCTCAAGTACTTTCAAAACACCCACGTGAGCAAAACCTTTGGCTCCACCACCACTAAGTACAACCCCAACCTTTTTACGTGGCTTATAATCATTGGCAAAAGCAGCAAATGCAAAACAGCACAATAATGATATCGCTATTAATGAGAGCTTTTTCAAAATATTATATTTCAACTAATAAGTGTTCATGAATTTGGTCTGTTAATGCAAATTTAAGCAAAAAAGATAATATCACCCATAAATTGTTAATTGTAATTATCCTCTTTTCTTATAACTAAATATTGCCCAACCGTTAAGAGCTATTGCAATTAACACAAGCGCAAACAGATTTCCCGATACATCAGCCAGTGTACTTCCATTTAGATAAATCATTCGGAAGGTTGATGTGAGATACTTAAATGGGTTTACAGCTGCGATAGTTTGTGCCCATGTTGGCATGCTGGAGACAGGAGTAAACATACCTCCCAAAAGAACAAGTATTAGGATAAAGAACATTACCAAAAAACTTGCCTGCTGCATAGTCTCAGAGTAGTTTGATATTATTAATCCCATTCCTGAAATTGAGAGGATAAATATAACTGCTGAGAACAGTACAGCAATCACGCTTCCTGCGGGCCATAAACCATAAATAATGTAAGACAGAACAACAGAAATAATCATAACAATCAAACCTACAGTCCAATAAGGAATTAGTTTGGCAAGAATGAAGCCGGCTTTACTTACCGGAGTTACGTTTATTTGGTTTATAGTTCCGTTTTCTTTCTCCATTACTATATTCAGTGCCGGTAAAATACCACAAAGAATTGTTAGAAGTAACACCATAAAACCGGGTATCATGAAGTCCTTATAGTCGAGCGAAGGGTTGAATTTATATTGTGGTATAATATCAACTTTAGGGGTATTCGCAATTACAGACATCGATTGAGGCGGAATAGTATTAATTAACTCTTCACGTAGTTCGGAAGAGAAGTCGTTCACAATCCTCATAATATAATTACTGCCAAGCAGTCCCTGAGTCCCGTTTACAGAGTTAACTGCAACACCTACCGATGAGGTCTGACTTTTTACAATCTCCTTATCGAAAGATGCCGGAATCTCAATTATCATATCTGTTTCGCCATTATCCATATTCAGCATAGCGGTATTGTAATCGAGTGGAGTATCGTTGAGTATGAAATATTTAGAGGCGGCTATCTTGTCGGTTAATCTTTTTGAGTAAACACTTTTGCTATGATCTACCACATCTAATTTGATATTCTTCACCTCAAAACTTACCGCCCAAGGAAACACCAACAACACCATAGTGGGAAATAGTAAAATAAGCCTCGGAATTAGTGAATTCCTAAACATCTGCTTGAACTCTTTTTCTATTAAATATTTTATTGTTTTCATATCTGAGTGATAAGTTTTTTATTCCAATCGCTTTTTGGTTTTTGCAATTGTAACTGCTACCAAGAAGATGGTCATACCAATTAAAATTAGAATCTCTTTCCATACCATAAAAACTCCTTGTCCCTGAATCATCACTTTACGTACGGCATCAATAAACCATCGTGCAGGAACAAAACTTGAAAGTGCCTGTAATACATTCGGCATATTGTTAACCGGAAATATCATCCCCGAAAGCATCAGCACAGGAATCATTGCTGTAGAGGCTGAAATGATTACAGCATTTACCTGTTTATTAACCAGTGTAGAGATAGTTAGTCCGTACGACAAAGTAAGTCCGATGTAAATTGTTGCGATTAAAAAGAGCAGTATCATACTACCGTTAATCGGCACTCCAAGTACAAAATAGCTCAACAAGAGAATAATTATAAAGTCTACAAACGATATAACCATATAGGGAATTGTTTTAGCAAATATCATAGTTCCCTGTTTTAGGGGCGATGCAAGCAGCACCTCCATGGTTCCTCTCTCTTTCTCGCGTACAATGGAAACAGATGTCATAATGGTGCAAATAATCATAAGCACAAGTCCCATGATACCCGGAACAAACATGTATGCTGATTTCATTTGTGGATTGTAAATCATTCTGTTTTCTGTCTTTATCTGAAAAGGAATCTGCATTAGCTCCATCTTTTCTTGCTGATATTCGGCAATAATTGCAGTAGCATATGTTGCAGTGATTGAACCCCTATTAGGATCAGAGCTATTAGAAAGCAACTGAACAGCTCCATATCCTGTATCTATTATGTCATCCTGGAAGTTTTGCTGAAACACAACGGCCAGATCGAGTTCCCCTTTTCTCATGGCATCTTCCATTTCATCCATCGTTTTCATATTTCCCTCAAAAGTGAAATATGAATTTTGCTTAATACGCTCAGCAATACCGATAGTATATGCGTCGGGCGTAGGATCGTAAAAAGCCACACGGATATTTTGCACCTCCATATTAATTGCAAAGCCAAAGAGCAATATTTCAGCTATTGGCATGCCAATGATTATCAGCAAAGTTCTATTATCCCGAAGGATATGGCGGAACTCTTTATTTACAAATGCTATAAATTGTTTCATTTTAATCTCTTTCAGCTTTTCGTGCAAGTTTTCTGAATACTTCATCCATAGTGTCTGCATTGAATCGTTTACGCAAGGCTGCAGGAGTATCGAGTGCATCAATGCGACCATCCACCATGATTGATACGCGGTTGCAATACTCTGCTTCGTCCATATAATGGGTTGTTACGAAAACTGTTATACCTCTGTCGGCAGCGTCGTAAATCATCTCCCAGAACTGTCGCCTCATTGCAGGATCAACCCCTCCTGTTGGTTCATCGAGGAAAACAATTTGAGGTTCATGGAATATGGCCACTGAGAAAGCAAGTTTCTGCTTCCATCCCAATGGGAGATATTTGACTAAAGTATTGCGTTCATCCTCAAAATTAAGTTGCTTAAGTAGCGCATTCGTTTTTTCAGAAATTTCTTTATCTGTAAGTCCATAGATACCGCCAAACAGACGGATGTTTTCCCAGACCTTCAGATCTTCATATAGTGAGAATTTTTGGCTCATATAGCCAATATTTCGTTTTATAAGCTCATTCTCTTTAATTATATCGTAACCCGCTACGGTTCCTTCACCGGCTGTGGGCATACTTATTCCGCAAAGCATCTGCATTGCAGTTGTTTTGCCTGCCCCGTTGGCACCTAGAAAGCCGAATATCTCTCCCTCTTTTACATCAAAAGAGATGTGATCTACTGCAGTGAAGTTGCCAAATTTTTTGGTGAGATTTGATACTTCTATTACTTTATTACTCATATGATTAACTCGTTAATGCCATAAAACAATCTTCAACAGTGGGCTTAATAGGAGCTATGCTAACATCTTGAAATTCTTTTTCAGCCAAATATTGTTTTAACGCTTCTATTTGCAAACCCTCATTTACAGTGATGTGGATCTTATCACCAAATGCGAAACTGCTATTTACTTTTTCGTGAGCCCTAAGTTCTCTTAGCATTGCAGACATCCTACTTCCTTCTACTGCCCACAAAACCTCAGAGTAATCATCAATAATACCTTGCGGAGTGTCGGAGGCAATAAATTCTCCTTCTCGTATAAGTGCAATTCGGTCACACCTGCTTGCTTCGTCCATATAAGCAGTAGATACAAGAATAGTAATGCCTTGATCTTTTAGTCGGCCAAGCATATCCCAAAACTCTTTACGAGAAACAGGGTCTACACCTGTTGTTGGCTCATCCAGGATAAGTATTTCAGGTTTATGAATCAGAGCACAGCTAAGTGCAAGTTTCTGTTTCATTCCGCCCGATAGAGCTCCTGCACGTCTATCTTTGAAGGGTTCAATTTGCTGGTAAATATCTTTAATTAGGTGGTAATTCTCTTCAATTGTTGTGTTGAAGAGGGTAGCAAAGAATTTTAGATTCTCTTCAACACTTAGATCCTGATAGAGTGAGAACCTACCGGGCATATAGCCAATAATCTGCCTGATTTTACGGTAATCTTTCACCACATCGTAACCGTTCAAGGTTGCCGAACCACTATCGGGCAGTATTAGCGATGTTAGGATTCTGAAAAGTGATGATTTTCCTGCACCATCCGGACCAATTACCCCAAATATCTCTCCGTCGTCAACTGTGAATGAGATTCCGTTAAGAGCATTTGTTTTGCTACCCCTTCCGTAACTTTTATGTAAATCTTTAACCTCTACCATTTTGTTTAAAATTTGACCTCACCATACATGCCAATCTTTAGAAAGCCATCGTTGGGAACGGCAATTTTTAGAGCATAAACCAGGTTGGCACGTTCGTTTTTGGTCTGAATTGTTTTTGGAGTAAACTCCGATTTGTTAGATATCCAGCTAATGGTACCGGGGTACGATTTCATACCTCCTTCACCATCGTCAACCCGAACTGTAACATCATCGTTGAGCCTAATTTTAGCAAGCTGATCATTTGTCACATATGCCCTAAGATACAATATGCTGATATCGGCAATTTTGAAAATTGGTTTACCCATGGTTGCAAGTTCTCCGGCTTCCGCATATATATTAAGCACTGTTCCGCTAATTGGACTTGTAATCCGGGTTTTCTCAAGCTGATCTTCAAGTTGTGCTACCTGAATATCAAGTGTTGAGCTTTGTGCTGAAATATTTGCACTGCTCTTTTGAAGAGTTGATTTGAGTGCTTGAAGTTGCTTATTTTGCACCTCCAGTTGTGATTCAATATCATCAAGCTGCTTTTGATTGGCAGCATTGGACTCAACCAATCTTTGCACACGCGCTTTTTCTCTTTCAAGAGAGTTGATTTGTTCGTTAATAGCTGCAGTTTGCTTGCTGATATCCGGTTGTTGAGCTCTTACACCGCGTGCGTTTGAAAGTAGACTCATCTTTTGAAGGTAAAGCTGGGTGCTGTCGGAGAACCCTACTAACTGCCCCTTCTGCAACAGATCCCCTTCGTTCAGATTCAACTCAATAATTCGTCCATTTGCCTGAGAAGATACAATAATTTCAGTTGCTTCGAAGGATCCGGTTGCATCGTAATCTCCTTCACCATTGTTGCATGAAACAAAGAACAGAGCTACAGATAATGATGTGAGTAAAGTAAATAGTTTCATAATATGTTGTTATAATTAGTTTTGATTTGTTGTATGTTTCAATGAATAAATTGACATGAGATATTGAATTTCATGAAGCATTTTTGCCTGTTTAGCCGCTTCCTCTGCATTGATATCCTTCATGAGGTCAGAAACTGTCATCGTACCGTTTTCAACTTTAATTTCACTAGCTTCTCTAATCTGAGAATGCAAGTTTATTATCTCTTCATCGTCCTGCATAGTTTTCCTGAATTTCTCAATCTCAATTTGCTGTTGAGGTATCACCATATTCAAGTTGTGCAGGAACGTATCTCTTTGTGAATTTACCGACATCTTTTGTAAATCAATTTTCTTCTTGTCATTTTTCAATGTATATATGTTGCCGAAGTTCCAAGATATACGTACACCTCCCATAAAATATGGCGAAAACTCGTTGTTGAACATATTAAGTCCCGGTTTTCCATACCCCCCTTGAGCAAATGCACCAATCGTGGGCATCAATGATGAATTAAGCAGAGACTTTTGTGATTCTGCTGCATGATTTTGAGCCTCAAACATTGCTAATTCGGGCCTTCTGATAACAGGTGAAATTATTGTAGTAGTTGAATCTGGCTTTATAAATTTAGTGCTAACACTAAGTTTCTCACCTATCAAAACCGACAACATCTGCAGGTATGCCTCAAGAGATGATTCTATTTGAATTCTCTGCTGACCTGCTTTAAGTTGTTCAACTTTAACTACATTCAGATCGCCTTCATTTGCCAATCCATTTTGTATATATACCTTCACATTATCATAATTTCGTTGAAGCTCTTTCTCTAAAATATCCTGTTGGCTAAGTCGACCCTTCATCAGCAAGATGCCAAAATATAGGTTGTTAACTCGTTCTCTGAGCGAGTAAATTTCATTGTCAAGCTGCTTTTTTTGAACTTCTGCATTTGCCTCCAGACTTTTTTTATGTGCCGATATTCTACCACCATCCCAAATAAGTTGGTTAAGTTCTGCAACAATTCGAAACTGATCCTGATCAATTGAGGGAACTTCGATTCCCGGCATGTTGATTGGGATTTCAATAACTTCAGACTGCCATGTACCCTGTGCACTTAGTGTGCCTTGTGGTAAGTAAGCTTTGTTGGCATTAGAGATGTTGAATTCTTTTGTACGCTCAATAATATCGTACCCAGCGATAGCAGGGTAGTTGGCTTCTGCTTTTTTATGAGCCTCATCTATTGATAAGATCTGTATTGATTCAACTTTAACCGATGCGAATCCGTTGTTAAACCCGAGAAAAACTAATAATATTAGCAATAATCTATAACGCATGATTTTTATTTTATTTGGTTGTTTTTATTATCCATTCTAAAATCTTCACTTTCCGATCGGTAACGAAATCAATAAACTCCTCTTCCTTTATCAATCCCGATGTAATAATCAGAGGTTTGGCTATAAACGGGAACATAGTAAGGCTCAGTGTATTGATAACTAAGCTGACTGCAGATAATTTAATACCCCGCTCCTTTAATTGTTTATCTAAAACGGGCTGAGCTAGTTGTCGGGTGTTTTGTGTGATGTCTGAAAACATCTTTTTATTAACAGTTAACTCATTGAGTATAAAAATGGGGAGTTCTTCATTTTCGAGTAGTAAGTTGGTGTAGTTTTCTATTATTGTTTCAATCTTATCTTCTAAAGAGATTTTTTCATTAGATAAAACAGGTCCCATTGCACCCAGTAATATCATGAATTTTTCATGCACTACTTTTTTATAGAGATTTTCTTTGCTGCCAAAGTGATAGTTAATCAGTGCAAGATTTGTACCCGCTTCTTCTGCAATATCTCTGGTTGTTGTGGCAGAATACCCTTTTTGGGTAAAGAGTTTGTTTGCTGCCATTATAATCTTTTTTTCTGTTGATACCTTTTCCATTGCTATTATTATATATGATTTACTTTATCTAATTTGTTTTTTAAGTTGTAAGTCTATTTCAAACTCATTTCAGCAACTTGATTACGTCTTAGCTTACTTGTTTTTTTAAGTTGCAAATGTATTTCAAACTCTTTATTTAAACAAATGATTAAAACGAATGTTTAATGTAAAGCAGACGATTTAAGATACATTAATTAAACGATTGTTTAATAATGGCTGATTTATTGTTTTTTTTCAAAACAGCTATATCTGTATCTGGGGAGTTATGAGTCGATTAATATAAATATAAGTCAGAAACAATGTCAGGTTAAGTGGTACATATTTCTTAGTTAAGTAATAGATGTTTCTTAGTTAAGTGATAGATGTTTCTTAATAATAATGTAACATTAACATTATATTCATTTCAATAAGAATGTTTAAATTTGTGTTTAAATTCAATCTAAGTACTTTTTTGCATTTAAATTTAATCTAACTAATAACTTTTTTTGCATATGAATACAATCAAAGTACTTTATAATAAAAACCTCATTAACTTATTGAGATTAAGGATTAAATTAGAATTAAAACAATATTTTATGAAACAAAAAAATCTATTTATTATCGTACTTTTTCTAATACCAATTTTAGCATTTGGTCAGAGAAAAGAAGTTGAAGGAATGAAGTATTTGGACGAGCACAGACGTCCTGTGTACAGAGAAAACATTATAATTCCCAATGTGGATAACTATCAGGTATTGAAATGCGACTTTCATATGCACACTGTTTTTTCTGACGGACTTGTATGGCCTAGTATACGTAATCAGGAAGTATGGGAAGAGGGGTTAGATGCATACTCAATTACTGATCATATAGAGTATACTCCTTACAAAGCTGATGTCAATGTAAATCATAATAGGGGATTTGAACTACTGAAAGAAAGTGCTGAAAAGAGCAATCTTATTATGGTAAAAGGTACTGAGGTAACACGTAGAACACCACCCGGACATTTTAATGCTATTTATATTGACGATGCATCTGACTATATAGAAGAAAGATCAACAGACGAGCATGATAGAGCAGCAGTTATGAAAGCCGTAGAGCAGGATGCTTTTGTTTTCTGGAACCATCCGGGATGGCAACCAGGAATTGAAGGTTCATATGAGTGGTTGCCTTTTATTGAGAATCTTTACCAGAATAATGCATTGCATGGTATAGAGGTAATAAATGGATTTGGTTTTCATATGAAAGCCCTTGATTGGTGTATAGATAAAGGGTTAACTGTTATGGGAACTTCCGACATGCACAATCTTGTTGCACATGATTATGATATGAATAAGGATTATGTACATCGCACCATGACACTGGTAATGGCAAAAGAGCGTACAGCGGAATCTATTAGAGAAGCTTTGGAGGCAGGACGAACAGTAGCCTGGGCAAGCAAATATCTGGTTGGTAAAGAAGAAAATGTAAAAGCTCTTTTTGACGCATGTGTTGAACTAATGCCTTCTCATTATTCAGAAGAGAGAAGAAACGGTGATAAGATAAATTATTATGAGTTACGAAACAATAGCGATCTTTATTTTGAATTGATTATTAAAGATGGCAATTCATCCACTCAAGTTGTCCTTTTTCCCCGTTCAACACAAAATGTTACAACATCAGCAAGTAATACATCACTAACAGCTGAAGTTATTTCAACATATATTAGAAGCGATAAACACCTTACGGTTAATTTCCCTCTTAAATAAAAAAAGTATTAGCTATAATGAACAAAATGTGTAATTATTAAATTATTCAATTTGTTTAAAAAATCAACCGGTGGAGTGTAGTATTAAAGTTCAACTACTCTCGACCGGTTTTTTAGCTTTATATATAAACGTTATATTTGATTTATCGTTCATCTTAAAAAAAAGAGATGAAGACTATATAGCTAATTAAAACTATTGGGTAGGGTAGAAGAATAAATTATTTATAATAAGAACATGAAAACTGAATTTGAGAAAATGAGAAGTGGAGAGCTTGCAAATTATAGCGATTCTGAAATTCAAGCAAGTGCTAAGAAATCTGTTAAGTTGTGCGCAAAATTGCAAACCATGACTGTATATGATGATAATTACCGCCAAGTTATTGAAGAGTTGATACCAGGAATTCCTAAATCAAGCACCATATGCCCACCATTTCATACAGATCATGGTAGCAGTTTAATAATTGATGAGGATGTTTTTATAAATTATAATGCAGTGTGCGTGGGAGGAGGATATGTTAGAATCGGTAAACATGCTCGAATTGGCCCAAATTGCCAGTTCTATACTCCCAATCATCCTGTAGATTATATTGAGCGTCGCAAATCGGTTGAGACTGCATACGAAATTAAGATTGGTGATGATTGTTGGCTTGGTGGAAATGTTACTATTTTACCGGGAGTAACTATTGGCGACCGTTGTATTATTGCTGCAGGAAGTGTTGTTACAAAGGATGTACCCAACGATACAATGGTTGCAGGTAATCCGGCAAAAATAAAGAAAAAATTAGATTGATAAAATAATTTGAATCTACGATAAAATATTATGAATAAACTTTGTTATTGCATGGATAATACTTTTAGCTTTAGTAAAACAAAAATGCATAATTGTTGTTTATATTGTCGTTAATTTAACACAACAAACAAGAACTACTTTTTTATATTATCGTCAATTTAACAATACTAACAAGTACATCATTTTTTATGCAAAAATATATAACCATATCACTATTTCTTTTAGTGAGTCTATCAACATTTGCTCAAACAGGTAAAGTAAAAGGTCGAGTTTTTAACCAAAAGAACAACGAACCACTTGAATTTGCAACTGTACAAATACAAGGCACAACAATTGGCACAATCACCGATCTCAATGGTGATTATGAAATAGATGGTCCCCCGGGGTTCTATCGACTCATGGTAAGCTATGTAGGATTTGAAACCACATTATCCGCCGAAGTGCATATCCAAGGGAATCTAACTGCCTTTATTGATATTGCTGTTGCGGAATCATCTACACTAATTGACGAAGTGGTAGTTAGACCTACAATGAATCTTAAAAAAATCGAAAGTCCTGTTTCATATCTAACCGTAAGTGTTAGAGATATAGAAAAAGGTGCCGGTGTCAACAGAGATGTTTCAAAAGCTCTTCAGTCGCTTCCAGGAGTGGGGGCAACGGACCCAAACCGAAATGATCTTATTGTGCGTGGAGGAGGTCCTTCCGAAAACGTGTTTTATCTCGATGGAGTTGAAATTCCTGTTATAAATCACTTTGCCACACAAGGTTCTTCAGGTGGTGTAATAGGAATTATTAATCCCGATTTTGTGAGGGAGGTTAACTTCTATACAGGTGCTTTCCCGGCTAACAGGCCAAATTCGTTGAGTTCTGTCATGGATATTCGTCAGAAAGATGGAAGCAGGGATCGCATTCACACACAAGTTGGTGTAGGAGCTTCAGATGCTGCTTTTACAATGGATGGACCAATTGGTGATAAATCTTCCTTTATTATATCTGCCCGCCAGTCTTATCTAAAGCTTTTGTTTAAGTTTATCGGTCTGCCGTTTCTTCCAACTTACAATGATTTTCAGGTAAAATATAAATATCAAATAGATCCCAAGAATGAACTTTCTATTATCGGACTTGGAGCTATTGACAATATGACGCTAAACACTGATTTGCAAGAAGATGGTACAGAGGCGCAGCGATATCTGCTCGACTATCTTCCGGTTTATCAGCAATGGAATTATACTATTGGTGCTGTTTACAAGCATTTTGGGAATAATTATTTTGATACATGGGTGCTAAGTAGAAACATGTTGCGTAATGGCAATTTTAAATATCCCGATAATGATGAGTCACAGCCAAAAGCTTCTGACTACCTATCGGATGAAACAGAGAACAAGTTTAGGTTTGAAAGAAGCTATCCCGATCTTCTGGTAAAAATTTTATTTGGTGCCGGTGCAACTTACTCCTATTATGAAAACAAAACCAATAGAAAAATATTTAGCAATGGATCACTAAACGATTTAATTTATAATACTGAGCTCGATTTATGGTCGTATCAGGCTTTTATACAGGCATCCGATACCTATTTAAGCAACAGGCTAGCACTATCGTTGGGTATAAATACAATCGGTAACAACTTCAACTATAATATGAAAAACCCATTAAATCAGCTATCACCCAGGTTCTCGGCATCTTACAGAATAACTGACAGGTGGGATTTCAACACAAATATTGGTCGCTACGCCATGCGTCCTGCTTATACAACTTTAGGCTACAAAGATGCTTCAGGAGTGTTTGTGAATCGTAACGAAAACCTAAAACACATAATCTCCAACCAAGTAATTGCAGGTTTTGCTTATGAACCCATTGATAATTTGAGATTTAACCTTGAGGGGTTTTATAAACATTACGAAAACTATCCGCTATCGGTTACTGACGGAATGAGTATTGCAGGAAAAGGTACCGATTATGGACAAGTTGGTGATGAAGAAATTGTATCAACCGGTAAGGGTAGGGCGTATGGAATTGAGTTTTTAGGTAAAATAATAGATTATAAGAGTTTTACAGGCACACTAACATACACACTTTTCAAGAGTGAGTTTACAGGTGAGGATGGAGTTTATCGCCCATCAAGCTGGGATACCCGTCACATGGTAAATCTACTTGGAAGTTACAATCTTCCTAAAAATTGGAATATTGCAATGCGTTGGCGATTTGTGGGAGGTGCTCCATACTCTCCGATAGATATGGAGCTTTCTACAAACAAAGATGCATGGAGTGTAAACAACAGGCCTTATATCGACTATGATAATTACAATACAATTCGTCTCAAAGATTCTCATCAGCTCGATTTAAGAATTGATAAGGAGTTTTATTTCGAAAAAATGATGCTAAACTTCTATCTTGATGTTCAGAATGCATACAACTTTCAATCAGAAAATGCACCAATATATACCAATAAAGATGCAAGCGGTATGGTTATGAACGATCCCTCAGATCCGGAAAAACAGTTGCTGAGGCAGCTTGATTCTTTTAGTGGTACAGTTTTACCTGCAATTGGCGTGATGGTTAAGTTTTAATAGTTAATGAAAAATAAGATTGTGTCAACAGAGATGCAAACGGCATTGAATATAAAGAATAATAAATAAGATTGTGTTTATTAATTGGGAGATTGTCTTAATAATGATTAGATGATCTCCCAACTTTCAATATCGCCCTCAATAACCTTAAACATCGGATGAGGTTCTAACTTTAAGATTGAACTAACTTGCAAAAATCTTTCAGGATCTCTTGTTTCTAATTTCCTGAGCAGATGCTCTCTTTCATATTTCATCTGACCACTGGTAACGGTTAAGCAACCAGGAATGAAGTTCCAGTCTATTTTATTTTTGTCGAAATTATAATCACGCGATTGTGCTTCCAGGTAAACAGCACTAAGATATTGATTAATAAAATCTACAGCATTTAGTGATTCTTTAAATCTATTAAGTTGAGGATGATTCTTATAACCCTTTGTTTTCCCTTCTAAAACATGTTTGGCAAGCAGAGCCTCTCTCCACAAGGCAACAAGCCCTTTAGTGTCAAGGTATTTGGGATGAATTGACCAAAGTCTCATATATAAACATTTATTTCTTCAAAAAAATCAACCATTTCCAAGTCAGAGGATCTCCAACCCCAACACTTGGGGTATAAAGGAAAATTTTTACATGTTGATGAGGATTTGATTTTAAATATTCTCTTACTTTTATCAAATATTGAATTTTAACCCAGACTTTTAATAAATCTTCTTCCTTATATTCTGGATTGCCAGGAGTTATTATAGGTTCAAACCCTTTTCCAGGATATACAAAATCTTCAGTTAATGTAACTTTGAATTTACTTGCCGACTCAAGTTTCTCAGGGTATATCATTTCTCCTGTTCCCATCCAAATGATAGTACCCTCAAAAAGAGGTTCGTTTAGTTCCTTGTATAAAAGTTTAACACTGCCAAAATCGCCAGGCGCTTTGTACTCATTTATTATTGTGAAATCATCTGTCTTTGTTGTGAACTTGAACTCTTTTCCTCCCTCAAATTTATTTGAAGTATAATCTACCTGAAGTAGCAACACTTGGTTAACTGCTTCTTTATCTTTCTCGTCAGAGAAATCAATGCTGTTTGAATCACATCCAATTAACATTATTGCAGCAAGCAAAAGAAAATATTTCACCTTCATGATTCTCTATTTAATTTTATAAATAACTGCATTTATAAATTCATATAAAACTACATAGAATAGATGCAAATAGGAAGAAAACGCTGCTTGATTTAGTGTTAATTAACTTTGTAATTAATATTATACTATACATTGCATCATAAACAAATAAATATTTCAGAACTAGGTAGTGTAAATTAAACTGTGTCAGGTTTCATTTTTATAATTAATTTGGCATCATTTATTAATGGGTAATGCCGAGACCTGAGTTTTAGTTGGTCAAAAACGGTTAGGGGTCGATCCCCTAATCGTTTTTAACTATCAATGGTTCAAAGCTTCGCCATCGTTTTGTTGGTCATCAGCAAAACTAATTAAATATATTGAAATCCTTGTATTATTATTTAATTAAATCAATAATTTAAATCTTTCAGGAAAAAGAATAGCCAGCTGCTGTGCTGTCTGACCCCAGTTGTGTAGTGGCATTACCCATTTTTTTCGGATATTGCGATAAGCCAGGTAGACTAGTTTTTCCAATGCGGTATCGTTGGTGAATACTCCCTTATTTTTGGTCACCTTTCGTATTTGGCGATGATACCCTTCAACTATGTTGGTAGTATATATAAGACGCCTGATTGAGTCTGTATATTGAAAATAAGATGATAATTTATGCCAGTTGTCGCGCCAAGATTTAATAACCAATGGATATTGCTCACCCCAGTTCACCTCTAAATTGTCTAATTCATCTTCTGCTGTTTCACGGTTTATAGCCTGATAAACCAGCTTGAGGTCTTTCATGAAAGCCTTTTGATACTTACTGGCAACATATTTAAGTGAGTTGCGTATCTGATGAACAATGCAGCTCTGAACAATAGTTTCAGGAAAAACGCTATTAATGGCATCCGAGAAGCCTGTCAGATTATCGGTACTGGCTATTAAAATATCTTGTACTCCACGAGTCTGCAAATCTGTAAGGACAGATAGCCAAAAATTGGCTCCTTCACTCTTGGAGATATACATTCCTAACAGGTCTTTATGTCCGTTGCGATCAACACCAAGTACATTATAAATAGCACGAGTAGCAGGACGATTCTTGTCATCCATCACTTTGTAATGAATAGCATCCATCCATACAATGGGATAAACCGGATCAAGTGGACGAGTACGCCAGGACTGAAGCTCAGGTAGCACACGGTCAGTAATGGAGCTTATTGTGTCGGCTGAAACACGATTGCCAAGGTTCTCCTCCATCCAGTCACTGATCTCTCTGGTGCTGTTTCCAAGAGCGTATAAACCGATGATACGGTCCGCTACACCTTCTGCCAATATACGTTCGCGCTTCTTTATAAACTCAGGTTCAAACCGAGATTCTCTGTCACGAGGGGTTTGAACCGTTACCTCGCCAAGTGAGGTCTGAACTTGTTTACGGTTATAACCATTGCGGCGGTTACCACTTAAACGCTCTTCATCATCCATGTGAGCATCCATTTCACCTTCAAGAGCAGCATTAAGAAGGTTTTCCAATAAAGGGGCAAATGCACCGTCTTTGCCCAAGAGAGGCTTGCCCGATTTTAACTGCTCCAGCGCCTTAGCTTGAAAGGACTTGTAATCAAAATCTTCCATAATATAAACTGTTTAGTAAAAGTAATAAAAAATTGTTTTTATTCTTTGACACAGTTTAATTTACAGTCTCCAGAACTAGACAAGGACTTACTCCGTAGATAGCTTATTGATTGCTTATACATACCTTATAAAGCAATAAGCAATCTATATGTTATCTATAAGGAATTACCGAACAAAGCCTTATCTTTAGTTCTACAATTTATTCTTTATGTCATTAATATTATTTTTTCTTTTATCAGGCGATAGTTTCACACCGAAAACATAATTCACAGAAACCTGTAATGTTGGATACGAAAATGTATTATTAAATCTCATTTCCATTCCATTTGAGTTTGTTGTTCCACTATATTTAGACCTTTACAGCCGTTACATAGTAGCCTGGTCGCTATCGAACACCATGACTTCTGAATGGTGCCGTGGATGTTTGGAAGCAGCAATAGACCGATATGGTGCTCCCGAAATAATCAATACTGATCAAGGTAGTCAGTTCACGAGCCCAATTTTCACCTTGTTTGTAACTTCATATAAAGGTTTAAAGCTGAGTATGGATGGTATTGGCCTGTACTATGCTCAAAGTTTATTGATAAGAGGTTTGTGTTAGGTATTATTTATATATTCAAATTCTACTAAATCCTCAACATCATTAATTAGTCGGGTTTTACCATGTAAAATCAGGTAAACTCGATCACAAACCTTTAACACATTTCGATACATATGGTCGGTAATTAGAAATCCCTTAATTGAAGCCTCTTCTTCAATAATTGTTTTTATTGTTTCAGACTGAATAGGACTAATATGCGTAAAGGGCTCGTCGAGCATAACAAATTTAGTTTGAGATTTTATTATAACGTACAGTTCTGTGAGACGACGCATCCCTCCCGAGAGCTCACCAATTTTACTATTTTGACGATCTTTAAAGTCAGGGAATTTACTGACAAAGTCGTCATATTCAACTCCAAAATCTTTGAATATTCTTTTCAATCTTAAATGTTTAGGGATAAAATTATGTTGAGGTAGATAACGCAATAATTTAGGATACTTATATGCTTCGTAGATAGAAACATTATCAATTAAAATTGATTTGTCAGAATCTATAACACCAAAAACTACACGCATTAAAGAAGATTTACCCTCACCATTTCTCCCTAACAGACCAACAATATTACCAGTCTCTATTTTGAGATATACATCTGAAATAATCAGTCTGTCATCATATAAAAGTCTTACACTACTAATCTCCAATTTGTGATTCATAATTTGGTAACTGTTGCTAGTTTATAGTGATAACAGATCTTAGATTAAATGATAATATCATCAATCCGAAGAATATCAGCATGTCTAAAATAATTGTTGTAATCCAAAGAGTTTTTTTAGAAAGACCAAAATTATAAAAGTAGAAATATTCTTCTTTTCTGTACTCATTAGTAAAGTAGACAGATGCTCCAAGAGTAAATAACTTAAACCAGAATAACGCTGAATATGCACTTATTCCATTTTTCCATAAAAAGAATCCACATGCAATGTTTATGAAAACGGAAACCCATATTAAGTATTGGTAAAAAGTGAAGAGAAGGCGTAATTTTTGGAGGTGTTTCATGACTAAAAATATCTGCATTGCATCATCTGTATATAGTTTATAAAGTTAAGAATATATTTTAAATAATTGAGTTTTAAACATCCGACTTCAATACTTCTGCCGAATTAATCCTCATAGCTTTTCTAACTTGCCATATAAGCGTTAAAAGCGACACACCTACTACCACTATACCGGATACAACAAAGAGCCACCATGAAATAGCAGCTTTATTGGCAAAATCTTCAAGATATTTATATATGGCAAAGTAGGATAGAGGAATTGAAATTAAAAAGGAATATAAAAGAAGTAACAAATACTTCTTCAGAAACAGATACATAATATCTTTTGTTGTGGCTCCATTTATTTTTCGTAATCCTATTTCAGGATGTCTCTGTTTAATATTGAAAAGGGAGAGGGCGAATAATCCAAGGCAAGAGACAAAAATAGCTATCAATGCGAATATGCTGTATACGATACTCACTTGTTTTTCTTTCTCGTAAAGCTTGGCGATATTGTCTTTAAGCAAACTGTATTTAAATTCTGCATTTAAATTTATCTCCTTGTGCAACCCTTCTAAATAAGTGGCAGCTTCCTTCTCTTTTCCGGGTATAAAGCGTCCCATTAAATAACTATAAGGATTTGGGCGATTGTTAAACACAAAAACCATGGGTAGCGTAGATTTTGAAAGATGTCCTGTATTAAAATCTTTTACCACACCCACTATTTCAAATGGAGGGTTAATATTCATATCAAGTTCGGTTTGTGAAGATATCCACAATCTAGTTTGAAATTGAAGGTAATCTGTACTAAAATCTTCAATATTAAACATTTTCATGGCAGATTCGTTAATGATGCATTTATATTGATCAAAAACATCGGTAGAATCCCATTGGCGACCCTCCACAAGCTGAAAATCAAACATATTCATAAATGAATGAGTAATAAACTCTACAGCCACCGGTTTATAATCTTCCTCACCAGCCAAACTCATCTGGTGATTTGCCTCAGACTTATATAATGGCCTTCCCTGAGTCCACTCAATGAATAGAGTAGATTCATCCATTTTCTGCTTCAGAAGCTGTTGGTTGTTGCTTAAGTTATTTGCATATTCACTCATTGACTCTGGAGATGATAAATCTAGCAAAGGCATACTCATCAGTTTACACATAATAACGTTTTCGGTATTATAGCCCAAATCAGCATCAAGCATAAACCTTAACTGTTTTACAAAAAACATAGATATCACCAATAGTCCAAAAGTTATAATATATTGGATAAATAAAAATATTTTGCGAGACCCAGTTGATAATCCTCTGGTATCAATTGATTTTAAAGATGGATAAATCGATGTTATTAAGGGTAAGAACAAGATAATAGCTCCCGATATAAAGATGTTAAACCGAATGTTATCTATTATTTTGAATCCCAGCCTATTGTTCAACAATGCTTCAAAAAGCTCAATAAACCACCAGCTAAAAAATAGAGCTACTATTGTCATTATCAGACTCTCAAGATAGATGTATATGAATATATGAGAAGAGTCGGCACCATATATTTTATGAACTCCCAACTCACGGCTTCGTTTCATGGCTACCACCTGATAAATATTGATAAAGTTAAAAACTCCAACTATAAAAAGAAAAACTGCTACTAAAGACAGCACTTTCAGACTCCCAGAGTCACTTCTGAGGAATACCGGATTTTCATATTGATATAGAGTATGTGTTTGATTAGAATAAAAATCATCGAAAGGATAAAGCTGAAACCTCCCCTGGTCATTGTATGCCCGAATAAAAGCAAACTCACTATATTTCTGATTTATATGTTCAGCATCAGTCTTGTCTTTCAGCATAACAAGTTCTTGGCCGGAGCGATACCAGTCGTCTTTCAAATCGATATTAATAAGTAGATCAAAATTAAACGATGTTTTGGTATCATGATCTCCTATAACTCCAATAATTTGCAGAGGCTCTCCCTGAGTGAATGTGATTACCTTCCCTATTGGGTTTTCATTACCGAACATTTTTACAGCCAAGTTTTTTTTAAGTACAACATCACTTGGATGTTTAAATTCGGCTGTCCCCAAAAGAACAGGGTAGGGTAATATCTTAATAAAATTGGAGTCAGCCACTATTGAATTTACAATGTAAATATTATTATTCAATGTAATCCTGTTATCTTCTAATCCCATAAAAAGGGAAACCATTTCTATGGCAGGATTTCTCATTATTTCTTTATTATTGAAGATATTAAAAAAATGCCTGCTGTCTGAAAATAACGGTTGTCTATTCTGAAATTCAATGGATGAGATATAGGTTCTCTCAATATTTTTTGCAAAATGATTCACCATAGTTTCCTGATGCACATAACGGGCAATAATGATAATGTATGCCAGGCTAATTGCCAATCCCAGTATATTGCCAAATGTGTAAAGACGGAACTTATTTAATGAACGGAGAGAGTATTTCAGAAATTTCATTTTACTCTTTCAATAGGTTTCTAAATTGTTCCCAAAGCTTTTCCTTATCACTCGGTCTAAAAGCGTTACTTTCAATAATTTCTCCCTGTTCGTCAATTATCATATAAGTTGGTAAGAAATTATTAAGTCCTTTTTTAACAAGATCTCTTATTAATAATTCATTAGCACGTAAATGGTAGCCTGTTAGATTATTGGCTCTTATCGAATTAATCCATTTTGCTTCGTAGATATTATCATCAAAGTTAATATAAACCATTTCGATACCCTCTGATTTTAAAAAGCCTTTAAGACCTTCATTATGTTTGAATTCTTCAAAACATGGAGCGCACCAAGTTGCCCAACAATCTATATATAGTGGCTTCTCTTGTAAAATGTCTGTCAATTCTTTGAGGGATTTTATTTCATTTTCCTTATCAAGAATATAAGTTGACTCTGGAAGGATCCATTTATTCTTCAGATACTCTTGATAGTTTTCCGGTTCAAACTTCTGCATTAACAATTCATTCAATGCTTCTGCCGACAAACTTTTTGCAATTATGATGCCTTGTTCATTTACAAGATAATTAGCCGGAAACATATATGTGTCAAACAACATGTGTTCGTAAAGTGTATCGTTGCTTTCCAACTCAAAAATAGTTGTCCAGGGATAATTTTCTTCTTCTATCCATTTCAGCCATCTGTCATACTTTAGTTCATTTACAAAGGTTATAATCTCGAATCCATAATCATGATATTTTTCATATAATGGCTTATAACTTCGTGTAGTATTTGTGAGGTTGCCACACCATGACCCCGATTTTTCAACAAAGGTGACCTTGCCTTTTGCTATATCATTGAATTCAATAATTTCTCCCTTGTTATTCGGTATATTGAAGTTAAATGCTGTGTGGTTCAGTAAATTAAGCGAATCTCTTTCTTTTATCCATTTAGAAGTTAATTCTCTAAACTCAGATGATTGTCTGAGTAAAGGGTCGTTTTGATTGTTAATAAATTCATACTTGACTTTATCTGTAAACAGATCAATATTTTCATAACGGTTAAAAAAATAGATTCCTGCATAATTATCCCAATTGTTAATTATCAATTGATTTACAAATTGATTAAGAGTGTCACTAATTTGTTGCTTATCAGCTTCGGGTGTATTTTCCGAGTACAATTTTTCTAGATATGGATTTACGAAATTTAAATAATCCCGATTAGCTTGTTGAAATTCCAAATTGTACCTTCCACTTATAATATTATACTTTTTGTTAATAGAGTCTACATTAACTTCTAAGACAATCTCTCCCGGTTCAATTACTAATTCATGTATATTATTAAAGTCATCCATTGCTACTAATCCGGTATATAAAAAAGATGATGTTCCTTTATATTCAAATTCTCCATCCTTAAAAGGAATTTTAATCTCATCTCCAACTCGGCCGCCTGCTCCAAAGAGGTAAAGATTGCCAGTTTGTTGACCGGTGACATTTCCTTTGATCACATAATCAAAAGATGTTGTTTGCGCTAATGTATTTATCGTTATTAATAGGCAAACAAGAGTAAGGAACATTTTTGTTTTCATAAGTTTTCGATTTGATATTTTTATTCCGATTTAACCACTTCTGCAGGATTCTCCCGTGCTGCTTTCATTACCCTAAAAATCATACTTACAATTACAATGAGCAGAACAAGAACAAAT
>JBFLFV010000010.1:0-89663 GCA_041859795.1 Fermentimonas sp. | reverse complement strand
CTTCAATACAATTTCAAAACATTTTCAAAACAAAGATACTATAATAACTATAAACAAACAAATAATATCTATTAAATAAACAGTTGTTATACAATGGTATTACGGTGTTTTATTACTCTTTTATTATCTGTATAATTTGCGTATTTTTTTGACTGGCAGTCAAAAGGTCATCGGTTCGACTCCGATATTCTCCACTCATATTGAAACAACTACAATAAAGGGACCCGAAGTAAAAATCGTGGTCCTTTTTCATTCCCTTTCAATTTTAGAGGAGTAGATTGAAGATATGAAAGACTTGTTACATTTTACATTTGTTCTGATGTAATTACTTACCCTATTTATAATGGTCTTTCTATTTTGTTTTACTCAATAACAACTGCAGGAACAGTTTTTCCAAATTTGCTTTTAGTTTCGTATTGATATGTTCCTATTTGTCTTGCACATTTGTTAGAAATATCTATTTTTTGGTCATCATAATATGTTTTTTCATCATAATTTATGAGCAAAACAACAACATCATTTCCTATATCGTAATTACGGTATGTTTTACCACCATATAATTTTTCATCCGAATAATATTTTATGGTTGCAAGGGCTGCATTTGGTGCTATGACTTGAAAAATGTCTATTTCTGAAAATTTATGTTTTGAGGTTGTAGTTATACATTCCCCTTTTTCTTCAAAAATTGTTAGTCCAAGTAAACCATCATTAGGCATGTTTGCTATTGAAAACACATATAGTGCGAAAATTGTTGTTAATATCCCGGCAATAAAGCCACCAATAAAAATTAAAAATTTCTTCATATTCGTTGTCTTGTTAAACTATTTGTCTGTGAACTGTCGGTCGTCCTATGATGACACATAACGTGTTATTTACTCAATAAATACACGACATACGTAAATCTGAAATTTAGAACATTCGTAAATACAATTTTTAAATCTTCTTGCTTTTCATTCTAAATGGTTGATTTTATGCTATGTACTTAATGTTTTACTTATTATGCAATTTGTGTTTACGCGAGTTGTTAAATATTAGAATATGATGTAATGGCTCAGTTCTCAAAGATAAGTTGTTTTCTGTAATTATTTAACCGGTTTGAGAAGATGTCCAACAAAAAATAAAATCAAATTAACATCAGTTTTATTATAATTGAAATTTATGTAAAGATAATAAAAAAGCAATAAGATAATGACATAGTTTCCCAATAATAAAGATATGATGCCGTCTTGAAATGGATGAATCTTCACGAATACGAGATGTAACAATGAAGCATAATAAAAGAATTCAAAACAATTTAACTCTTTTCATAGAAGAAAACTCCAACTAGGTTAATGTGATCAATCAGGTCGACTGACGTAAAACCTATGTTAAATGTTGTTTCTCAATTTTCCCATTATTTTATTATATTGTTTTTCGACATTTCCTGCTTTAATTTTATTCGTTTCAAACAAATTAAGTAAGAACATATCAAACGAATGCTTTTCTACCTCATCACAGAGATATTGATATATTATGGGGGATAAAACTAAGCTGCCTTCAACATATTCGTCAAACTCTTGATAAACATCGCTGTCCGTTCTCAGCCCTAATTTTCGTGAAATATATGTTTCTGCTGCTACAATAAAAGCCTCATTTTTTCCCTCTCCGTGTTTTCGTGCCAAATCCTCATTTTTTCGATAAAATGCATCTAGTTCATACAGTTCATCTAACTTAGAAATTAATTCTTTTGATAAATATAATCGGTGCAAATTTTCGTGAATATAAACCTGTATGAAATTTATTCGATATTGCTTTGCTATCTCTTTATTTAGTAGTACAGGAGTGCAGCAAAAGGTTTCGTCATTTAACGAAAAAGCGTTATCAATGTCCAATATGTATATTTTGGGATATTCTTCACCCAGAGAGTCATTACCTGCCATTTTTGCTAATTCCGTGTGTATTTTATCCAATATTCCTTCTTCAAACCTGTAACCGTCAATTTCTTGTTTTAACGTTGGAAACACCTGTTCTCTCCAGTATTTTGTGTAGTTTGCGGTTATAAGTTTTTGAAGAACCCTTTGAATTTGTGGCATAACACTAAATATGTTGGCTACATATTTACCTTTGAATTTTTCAGGAACATCTTCTTGTTCAAGCGAATTAAAAAATTTAAGACATTTGACAACATCATCTTTATCCGTTGGGAGACTTGCGTATAAATTGCATATATTGGATGGTCTTACCTTTTGATTAATTATTTCAATATCCTTGATAAACATCGTGTCTTTCGCTAACGTGTTCTCAAAAAACGGATTGCTAATAATTTTTTCGTACTTGTCGAAACTTGAAAGCATATCGTAGCATACGGAAGTATGGAATACTTCATAGTTTTGCCCAAAAGTTAACGTGCTAAATAAAATCAGCAATAATGTAATGTTTTTACTCATTCTGCGATAGTTTTTTATTTTATTTTGTGTAGGATTTCTTTCAGTTTTGGTTCAATGTTTAGTTCGTCAAATAGTTTTTTCGATAAATTTAATGAGTTTTTAAAAGCCAACAGTATGTTTTTAGGGTTTAAGTCCGATGTGATTGTTTTGTATTCTGAATACCAAATCGGGTCAATGTCCTTTTCGAGACTTTTTGTAGGACTTTCCCAATGTTGCGTTTTGTTTGTTCTTATCCTTATAAGCCAAAGTAAGTATTTCTGGACATTTGACAAACTTTGATGAGCGTGAGCAAATTCTTCTCGTTTAATCAAGTTGCTTGTCGTCAGCACAACATTCAGTAATGATTGACTTAACCACAAGATATTTTCATTTGTTATTCTTTCGGGGGATTTTGTTTTAATTTGATTAAGTGTCTTTGTTAAAAGTCCGTCTTTATCGATTAGGTTCATCTGGTCAAAATCGCTAAATGCAACAATTCCGTCCCACGATTTGATGATTTCAATTTCCTCCTCTTTTAAAAAATGGAATTCGCCTCGAACCATATTCTCGAAAATAGCCACTTCGCTTCCATATTCGTTTGTAAAATATAAAGCAACCGGATAAATTTGGTTTACCCATTTTTCTGCCGAGAAATTATCTTTGCTTTTTAGGAATATGTAAAATTCGATGTCAGAATATTTGTCGCCTTCGTTTTTGGTGAATGATCCATACATAAAAACAGCGGAAACATTTTCGTCTTGTTGAGCTATAGATTTGGTTTTGTCTATCATTTGTAACTGTGTCATTTTTCTGGTTTTTAAAAGTTGATAATACAAACATTCATCACTTCAAAGCAATGCAAAGTATGAGTTCATTTATTTTTGGTCAGTTACTTACAGCTTCACCGGATTTTTTCACTTTGTTTTTTTGGTAAAATTCCCGCAAACGGTCGAGAATAAGCATAGTACGGGATTTCGGAGCGATTCAATATCAGCCCACGTTTTCATTTTCATCAGTCGTTTCTTTTAATGTGGACTAACGTGTTATTTATGCAATAAATACACGACATACGTAAATCTGAAATTTAGAACATTGGTAAATACAATTTTTAAATCTTCTTGCTTTTCATTCTAAATGGTTGATTTTGTGCTATGTATTTAATATTTTACTTCTTATACAATTTGTGTTTACGCGAGTTGTTAAATATTAGAATATGATGTAATGGCTCAGTTCTCAAAGATAAGTTGTTTTCTGTAATTATCTAACCGGTTTGAGAAGATGTCCAACAAAAAATAAAATCAAATTAACATCGGTTTCATTGATATTGAAATTTATGTAAAGATAATAAAAATTGTTTCGACAGAGGATTTTTTTGAAGGCAGAATCACAAATAATACTTACATTTGAGCAATAATACTTGACAAAACAGATCTCTTTTATTTTAAAACTTTGTTGTAATAATTGTATGAAACAAAAAGCATTACAAATATATCTTGCAGGTGTAAACAGTGTATTACCCGATATGCTTGTTCGCACAAAATTAATAAATGAAGAAGATATTATTAATAATGCACAAAACCTCTATCTGCTTGCAATAGGAAAAGCTGCATTGCTAATGGCAAAAGAGACAGAAGAATTATTAGGCAATAGAATAAAAGAGGGATTGGTTGTAACCAAATATGGACATGGAGGAGAACTAAAACATCTAAAAGTAATTGAGGCCGGGCATCCCATTCCAGACAAAAATGGAGTAAGTGCAACCAAACAAATAGTTGAAATAGCAGAAAAGGCAAAAGAAAACGATCTTGTAATATGCTTAATATCAGGAGGCGCATCGGCACTATTGGCCGATTACCCCGAAGGTGCAACATTAAATGACCTGAAAGCGGCAAACCAAATATTAATAAAAAGTGGAATTACCATCACAGAAATAAACTGTATAAGAAAACATCTCTCTATGGTGAAAGGAGGACAGCTGGCAAAGCTAATATCACCGGCAACCACTTTAAGCCTAATACTATCGGATGTGACTGGTGATCAACTCGATGTAATAGCATCCGGTATAACATCGGCAGACACAACAACATATTCAAATGCATTAGAAATAATCAAAGAACATGGATTAGAAAAACAGTTCCCTCAAACATTAATAAAACACCTACATAATGGAGATTTGGGTTTAATATCTGAGACACCCAAACCGGGAGATCCAATCTTTAATAACGTACACAACCATATAATTGGAAACAATAGACTTGCACTTGAAGGAGCTGCAAAAAAAGCAGAAGAGCTAAAACTCAAACCACACATAATATCCAATAAGCTAAATGGCAACTACACACAAATAGCAGAATTTATACTTGACACCATCGATATAATAATTAAAAGCAACCACACCGCCCCTGTATGCCTACTCTTTGGAGGGGAACCAACCGTTGAGGTAAAAGGCAACGGACTTGGAGGCAGGAATCAGCACATTGCGCTACATCTTGCAACTAAGATCAATAATAAAGACAATATCACAATCCTTTGTGCCGGCACAGATGGCACCGACGGACCCACTGATGCAGCAGGTGCAATAGTAGATGGGGCAACCGTAAATGAAGCAATGAAAAACGATATCAATCCGGATATATACCTTTCAAATTTCGATTCTTACCATTTTTTCAAACAAACAGGAGATCTTATTATTACCGGAAGTAGCGGTACTAATGTTATGGATATAATTGTTGTATTAATTGAATAATATTGAAATCATGAAATCATGAAATTTAAGAAAAATTTGTATGCTCGCAATTATGGCTCTATTTGCGATTCAAGCATTTGGGCAGGAGTATGACTACCTGAGCATATTACGTAGCTTCTACCCCATCCCCGAGAACACTTTAACAGCCGGCAAAGAAGAAAAGGAAAGCTTCAAAAAGAAACTTGAAGTAATAAACAGCTTATTGTGGGATTTGGAAGATATTCAAAAAGAGGAGGAAAGGAGAAGAGAGAGTGAGCCTTTTCCCTTTGACTTGAATAATATGAATAAATATGATGCAGCTAAAGAAAAATGGGATCGACTTTTTGATCAAGTATTAGATGTAACCATGGCTCATGCTCAAATTGAAGTTGACATAGTTAATGAATGGCGCGCTTATGTAAGCACACAATTAGCCGGAGATGGAGAAGATAAGCATAGTATATACAAACAACTGAACAAGAAGTACAAAGACAATTTGCATGAGCTAATGCATGATTGTATAGAGATGGCTCCTATAATTAAAGAACTTGATAATTTAAATGTAGATGGTTATAAAATATCACCTAATACGGCAGGTCTTTTTGTGCTTCGAGAAGTATATAAATCGATGGAGGGTATCTATTTTTATAATTTAAATACAGAGAAAGATCCTATTGAAGGATTAATGGAAATTAAACAATTATTCAAAGATATTTCCGGTAATGTAAATTAAAGAAAAACCTGAACTTGTTTACGGTTATATCTATGCCTCACATAAACATCAAAGATCCCTTGCCCTTCATCTCCTCATATACTCCTCGTAATATCATTATAATATCATCATAAAAATATAAAGGGATATTGGACAAAGTAAAGGGCTTGATGGGCTAATCTGAGTTTGCCTATCGTACCTATAAAAAGAAATCCATAAGTTTGAAGGTTAATCTTCAAACTTATGGATAGAAATAACTAGTTTTGTAAAACCTGTAGCGGTTAGTTGGAACTAGTCATATTTATTGAACAAAGAATTTTTGTTCAATAAATATTCTAATGTGTGTCTATAAATTTTGTAACGAGTAGAGTAATTTAATTTCTTCTTCCCAAAGTGACTCGTCGGGTGTTTCAAGAACAAGTGGCATATTATCAAATCGGGGGTCATTCATAATAAAAGTAAATAGATCCATGTTCATTAATCCCTTACCAAGACTATCATGCCGATCGACACGTGTTGCGAGCTCTTTCTTTGAGTCGTTAATATGCATACCTTTTAAGTACTTGAAACCAACTATTTCTTCAAATTTATTAAAGGTTTCGTCATATGTTTCTCGTGTACGAATTTCATATCCGGCTGCAAGTGTGTGAGCAGTATCAAGGCAAACACCTACCCTGCTCTTATCTTCTACCTTATCTATAATAAATGCTAGTTGGTCAAATGTATGGCCAAGATTAGTACCCTGACCGGCAGTATTTTCGAGAACTGCACATACATGCGTGGTTCTGTCGAGAGCCATATTGATTGATTCAGCAATTCTTGAAAGACAATCATCTATTGAAATTTCGTTTAGATGACTACCGGGATGAAAGTTTAATCTATTTATACCAAGTTGTTCGCATCGTTGCATCTCATCAAAGAAGGCTTGACGTGATTTATCAATTCCCTCTTCTGTGGGATTGCCTAAATTTATCAAGTAACTACTGTGTGGTAAAATGTGATCGGGTAAGTATCCAAATTCTTCACATCGTGCTTTGAATTTCACTATATTTTCCTCTTTATAAGGAGAGGCAAACCACTGACGTTGATTTTTAGTGAAAAAAGCAAATGCTTTTGCTCCAATCTTATTTGCATTTAACGGAGCATTTTCTACACCACCAGATGCACTTACATGTGCTCCTACATACTTCATATTATCTGTTTTTAGGAAAAGTTATTAAAAAAATCAGCCCACCTTCTGAACGGTTTTTTGCCATTATACTACCATTATGAAACAGTACTGCATTCTTTACAATAGATAGCCCCAACCCGGAACCGCCGCTGTTACGCGTGCGACCCTCATTAATTCTATAGAAACGTTCAAATATTCGTGCAAGATGTTTCTCTTCTATTCCAGTTCCATTATCATAAAACTCAAAGTAAAAAGCTTCCTCGTTTTCACTATGGCAACGTACTACTATTTCAACATTTTCACCCGCATATGAAAGTGAGTTTTCTATTAAATTTCTGAATATTGAGTAAAGGAGAGTGCGACTACCATGTATTATTACATTGTCTTTTACATCAATAATAAAATTGTCTCTTTTTTCTATTAGCGCATCGTTAAGTTCAGTTTTAAGCTCAGTAAGTATCTCTTTGATGCGAACAGGCTCAAGTTCAAATCTATCGGATGCCTCTTCTATCTTGGTTAACATACTTATGTCCTGTATTAGCTCCGATAGTCGAATTACTTGTGTATATGCCCTGTCAAGGAAATTATGAATGTTATCACAGTTTTCTTCACTTTCATTCATATTTATCATAGTTTCAAGATATCCACGGATACTTGTTACAGGAGTACGCAGTTCATGAGCAATATTGTTTGTCATCTCCTGTTTAAGGAGACGTGTTTTCTCTGATTTAGTTATATCACTTATGTATAGCTCAAAAAATTTATCATCAAAAATTATAAGTCTGACATTAAACAGTTTTCCGCTTTTTTCGAATCTCTGAGTGTATAAGTTTCCTTTGCGATTTTCATTATCCAGAAAATCATTTAAATTATTGAAAATCGAATTATTAAAAATATTTTCTACCTCAAGTGTGGGTTTATCAAGAATTATATTTAAATATTGCAGAAAATGTGAGTTATTATATATTTTTTTACGATCTTCTGAGAATATTGCTATTCCTTCTTCTGAGTAGTGAAAGTGTTGTAACAGTTTTTCGCGTTCTGCAGCGAGTTTTCTTCTGTTATCTTGAAGCAGATTATAGTTTTCCACAATATCAGCACTTACCTCCCCTACTTCGCTATCGGCAAATTGAAAATCATCTGGAATTTGTTTTCCCTGCTTAAGGCTTAACGAGAACTCTCTTAGTTCTCTGATAGATTTGGTAAATCTATTTGTGAAGTAGAGCATCATCAAAACACAAACAATAAAAAAGAAGAGTATAAAATATACAAAGCTATTTTCTGAATTTATGAAAGACTCTAGCTGAACATCATAAGGGAGGGCCATACGAATAAAATATCCCTCTTTATACTCCTTGACATAATAGAGATATTCTATATTGTTACTATTTGATAAACGAATATTGGAGCCTTCTCCAAACCCTACAGCTTTTTGAATTTCTGGTCGCTGCATATGGTTTTCCATGGAGCTTTCGTCAAGAATATTATCATATAATACATCTCCTTGCCAGTTAATTATTGTAAGGCGCAGCTCAGGCTTCATATAATTTAATGCCTGCTCAACCTTTGCTGTATCATCCTGAGGTGATAAATTGTTTTCCTCAATGAATGCATGTAAAATATCAGCATTGTTCTCAAGCATACGTTCTAAGCTGTTAGTGCGCTCATTTTTTATCTGGGCCTGTTCAAAGAGAATAAGCCCCACTGTGAACAAGGCAATTACAACAGAAAAATTAATCAGAATACGTCTTTTAAAGGATATTTTCTTTTTCATACAATTTGTGATTTTTTACTCACCCTCAGTTTTCTCATCAAGATTCAAGTAGTATCCAAATCCTGATCTATTTACAATAATTGATGCATAGTCTCCAAGCTTTTTCCTCAAACGAGTTATATGAACGTCAACCGTTCGATCAAGAACATATTCATTATCACCCCATACACTGTTAAGTATTTCAGATCTGGTAAGTATATTGGGTGATGCCTGCACCAATAGTGTTAGGATTTCAAATTCTTTTTTAGTTAACGAAATCTCAACATCGTCAATTGCAACACGATTAGCAGGAATATCAACGGTAAATCCTTTATAAGACCATTTTGTCTCGGCAGGCTGTGAAATTATTGACGTTCGTTTTATAAGTGCTTTTACACGGGCAATAACCTCTTTTATTGAAAATGGCTTTGCAATATAATCATCACCTCCAAGGGAGAATCCCGTAAGCACATCGTTTTCGGTGTTTTTGGCAGTTAGAAAAATAATGGGTGTGAAGTTATTATTTTTCCTTAATTTTTCCGCAAACTTAAATCCCGATATACCATCCATCATTACGTCAAGTATAATAAGTTGATGTACATCTGTTAATACTTCTAATGCTTCTTCTCCTGATGATGCAACATCTACAATATATCCTGCTTTTTCGAGATTGAAGTGAAGAATATCGCAAATATCTTTTTCATCATCAACAACCAAAATCCTCTCTTCCATTATTTAAAGTATTAATAAAAACTTACTCGTTCTTTTTATCTTCTTTATTGTTTGATTTATTATCAACTTTCACTACTTTATCATGACGTATATCCTTTCCCTCTATTAGATAAACTGCAGATTCTGCAATATCAACTGCTTTATCGCCTATTCGCTCGAGATAATAAGATATATTGCTCAAATTCATAATGTTAACTAGTGTCTGGGAGTCTAATACTTGCCCATTAAAATCACTTGCAAGTTTTCGTTCAATTTTACGCTCTAGCTTATCAACTTTATCATCCATTAAAATAGTGTCATATGCCATCTCATGACTCACTCCCGAAAATGCGTAAACAGCCTGTCTAAGCATTTTGTCTGTCTGAGTAAACATTTTACTCAACAGTTTTTGGTAATTGCCAAATCCTTGATATGTGAAATCCATTTCCTGTAGGGCTAAGCTGATATTTTCGATTAAATCGCCTACCCTTTCCATAGAAATTGTTATGTCGTGATATGCCATCAACCTACGCAAATCCGATGCTCTTGGAGTGAAAAGCATTATAGCGTTTATAACTTTCTCTCTGATTGTAATATCTAAGGAGTTTATTATTTTCTCGTTCCTTTTTAATATCGAGATAACATCATTGTTGTGATTTTCGTATACTAATTCATCAGCTTTAATCATCTGTGTGAGAACTATCTCAGAAAGCAATTGAAAATCACTGTGTAGTTGATTAAGATATTTATCTTTGATACCAACAACCTTGGTTGATTCATTATTTTTGTTATGTGTTTCCATTAGCGACATTATTTTATCAAAAGTACATATATAAAGTCATTTAAGTATTTGTCTCATTTACTGAATTATCCAAATACTCCTGTCAGATACTCTTCAGTTCGTTTATTCTTTGGTTTAGTAAACATTTGTGTTGTATTTCCATGCTCAACTAGCTCTCCCAAATACATAAACATAGAATTATCAGAAATTCGTGCAGCTTGTGACATGTTGTGAGTCACAACGATAATTGTGTAATTCCTCTTCAATTCCAACAATAATTCTTCAACTTTGTTCGTTGAGATTGGATCAAGAGCAGAAGTGGGTTCGTCCATAAGCAGCAGATCCGGCTTTAAAGCAAGTGTTCGTGCAATACAAAGGCGTTGTTGCTGACCTCCCGAGAGAAAGGATCCACGCTTACTCATTACATCTTTCACTTCATTCCACAGTGCAACACTTTTTAAGCTCTCTTCCACAATTTGATCTTTTTCCCTTTTTTTTAGTCGTATTCCATTTAGCTTATACCCTGCTAAAACATTTTCATAAATGCTCATAGTAGGGAAAGGATTTGGCTGTTGAAAAACCATTCCGGCTATACGACGCACTTTCATAGGGTCCATGTTAAGAACATTTTCGCCATCCAGAATAATCTCTCCTGTAGTACTTATATTTGCATATAGATCATGCAATCTGTTTATTGCACGAAGTAGTGTACTCTTTCCACATCCCGAAGGTCCCATGATGGCGGTAATAGTATTTGGGGATATATCAGTTGATACATTTTTAACAGCAAATGTACCGGGTGAATAAGATACAGACACGTCCTTTAGTTGAAGGATGGGCTTTTCTGCATTTGATGTTTTTATATTTTCCATTTATTTGCTACTATTTTAGCTATCCAGTTTAAAAGGAATATGAATATTAATAATAAAAGTGATGAAGACCATACAAGATCTACAAGATTGGGATCATTATAAAACTCCCAAATAAGCAATGGTATTGCACTTGTAGGCTCCATAACACTCCAGTTTACTACAGATGCCCCCAAAGCAGTTAACATGAGTGGAGCAGATTCGCCCATTATGCGTGATATTGCCAGTAAGATACCTGTGAAAATACCTCCAAAACCAGAAGGAAGCAGTATGTTAAACACTACATTTGTATAAGAGGACCCTAAAGCAAGCCCCGCCTCTTTATATGAACGAGGCAGCATTTTTAAAGTTTCTTCTGTTGAACGCACAATCATTGGTAACATCATTATTGTTAATGCTACACTCCCGGCTAATGCGGAATAACTGCCAAGGCTTTTTACTACCCAAGCGTACGCGATAATTCCGACAACAATAGATGGCATACCTTGAAGTAGATCAGTTAGAAAACTTACTACTTTAGCAAATTTTTTATCTCTATTATCCGAAAGATATATTCCGATGAATAATCCCAAAGGTACAGAAAATAAGATTGCTAAACCAACAATTAGAATGGTTCCGGTGATACCATTTAGTATACCGCCGGGTATTGATTCACCGTTCATCTTTGCCAATAAAGCATCCATTGAAGAAGGCGTTACTTCAGTAAATAATCTTATATTGAAATTTTTATATCCCTCTGATACAACTTCCCATAAAATTAAAAATAATGGAATCATTGCCATAAAAGAAAACAGACAAACTATCCAAAATAATAGATTGCTTTTAATTCTTCTGAAGTTAAATGATTTTGTTATACCTGTACTCATACACGAGATGTTCTTTTCATTATTAATTTTGCTATCAAATTTATTATTGCTGTTAAAATAAACAGCAATAATCCAATAGCTATAAGTGAACTAAGTTTCACTCCGTCTGCTTCACCAAACTGATTAGCTATAACACTGGCCATTGTATTGCCGGTGTCGCGAATGCCTTGTGGAATTCTATCAGTATTACCTATAAGCATTGTTACAGCCATTGTTTCTCCTAATGCACGTCCCAAAGCCAGTATATAAGCAGAAACAATTCCTGAGCTTGCGGTTGGCAGGCTTATGTTTTGTATTACTTCTAACCTTGTTGCTCCCAGGCTATAAGCACCCTCTTTTAGATTGTTGGGTACCATAGATATAAATTCTGTACTTAGGGAAGATGCGTAAGGTATGATCATGATGGCCAGAACAAAAGATGACAAAAATATACCAAATCCCTGTGCATTTATTCCTAGTTCAATTACAATTGGTCGCACCGCATAAAATCCCCACAGTCCGTAAACTATTGAAGGAATTCCTGCTAACAAATCAACAACTGATCTTACAATCGAAGAAATCTTCTTTCCTTTAAAGTATTCACCGTTAAAAAGAGCTACTGCAAGTGAAAAGGGAATACAAAGAAGAAGTGCAAAAAATGCTGTATATAATGTGCCGATTATAAATGATAATGCACCATACTCTTCTGTGGCAGGACGAGGGTCCCATTCGGAGTTTGTAATAAATCCCCAAACACCATACTCGTTAAAAGCATCTGCGGACCTGTTTACAAGTGCATAAACAACAGCAGCTGTCAGCAACAAAACAATTATTGCTGCTATAAAAAGAAAGGTCTTAAATATCTTGTCCTTCATTATTTTTAAAGATTCTCAGATTTTAATATTTCTGCTCCTCCATAATTAATCTGATCGATAAGTTTCCTGTTTTTATTTATTGCTTCTTCCGGAAGTGGTGCAAAATTAATTTGAGTAGCTACTTTTTGAGCATCAGGACTAATGATATACTCGAGTAGTTCTACCAATTTATATGCTTCTTCGGGAGATCTGTTATCATATTGTTGATTTTTATATACCAATATCCAAGTAAAAAGACTTATTGGATATGCATTAGGGTCGTCTGAGTTAGTTATTGTAGCACGCATATCGTCAGGCAATGATACATTTGCTGATGCAGAAATGGTTTCTAAATTTGCATCTACATAGTTACCTGCTTTATTTTTTAATTTAGCAGATGGCAGTCTTAATGTAAGTGCATATTCAGATCCAATATATCCAATTGATCCGTTTGTTTGTTGCACTATACCGGCTACTCCGGGATTACCTTTAGCTGCAATTCCAACTGGCCATTTCAATGACTTCCCTTTTCCCATATTTTGACTCCATTCATTGCTTACAACCGAAAGGTATTCTGAAAAATTGAAAGTTGTTCCGCTGCCATCCGATCTATATACCGGAGTAATTTCAAGATCCGGTAAATTAACAGAAGGATTAATAGCTGATAAACGGGGGTCATTCCATCTTTTTATATTTCCTAAATATATATCTGAAATTAATGGTCCGGTCAACCTCAAGCTATCTACATTTTCTAATGAATATGCCATTACTACGCCACCCATACATGTTGCTATATGAATAACTTCGTCTTTCATGGATTTAATTTCATTATTATTAAGAAAAGCATCAGTTGCACCAAAATCAACAGAGTGGTCACGCAAACTTCTTATACCTCCACCACTACCTATAGCTCCATAGTTAACTGTAGTTCCTTGATTCACTTTCATGAAATCACGGAATATAATATTGTAAAATGGATATGGGAATGTTGCGCCGGCTCCCGATATAGAACTTCGTGTATTGCTTCCTCCCTGTTTTGACATACTATTGTTACAAGAACAAAGTAAGGCAGAGAAGAGTAAAATCAAAAACAATTTCCTCATTAAACTAAACCTAAATTAACTTGTTTCAAAGATTCTATGCAAAAATACAATTTGTAAGTAACATTTCTGCTACATTTTTGTTACGATTTTGCTACGAAAGCAAATGGCTGAATAATTTACTTTAATTTACAATATGGTATTATATACTAAATAAATCAACTTGAAATGATTTTTACATCTAAATACAAGTTTTTTGTTAAAAGCTTAGAAAGTAGACAAAAAAGAATTATTTTTGTGACACTGTCATTTTTATATGACACCTTAATTGTGGAGCCGTTCGAATTGTGAAATTTGGACGGCTTATTTTACTTCTATTCATATTATATATGATCTTAAAATTGCAAAATATGTTAATACAACTAAATCTATACTCTCCAGATTATATATCAATTACATTATTATGTTAATTATACCTGATTCTAAGAATAATATTAAATTGACAGCTATCAAAATTATGTATATTTTTGCAATGTAAAACATCAATTTTACTGTGTATCTTAGGGAACCACATTAAAAAACAAAGATTTATGATAGATGATAATAAAGATGAAGCACTTGTTCTCTTTTCAGGTGGACAAGACTCTACTACTTGCTTATATTGGGCAAAACAGAATTTTGAAAAAGTATCTGCAATTTGTTTCATATATGGACAGAGACATTCACAGGAGGTAGAAAATGCACGAAACCTTGCATTTAAAGCAGATGTGCCATTTAGAGTACTGGATACAAGTGTGATTTCAAAGTTGGCCAAGAATTCATTAACTGATAGCTCGCTTGATATGGATAATGAGAAACCAGCGCACTCGCATCCTAATACTTTTGTACCGGGAAGAAATTTACTTTTCCTTACTTTTGCAGCCACATTGGCATATGAAGAGGGAATTAAACATATAGTTACCGGTGTATCTGAAGCGGATTACAGTGGTTATCCCGATTGTAGAGATACTTTTATCCGATCAGCAAATACAACTCTTAATTTAGCAATGGATCGTCAGTTTATAATTCACACTCCACTTATGTGGCTTGATAAAAAGAAGATTTGGCAATTAGCAGATGAACTTGGTGTTTTTGATATTGTAAAGGATGAGACTCTTACATGTTATAATGGTGTTATGGCAGATGGATGCGGACATTGTCCGGCTTGTCTTCTTAGGAATAAAGGGTTGGAGGAGTTTTTAAGAACAAGGTGAAATAATTAGCAGCAATAATTAGCAGCAATATTTAAACAGTTAATAATGGAAGAAAAAGGATTAACTCATTTGGGGAGCAAGACAGAGTATAAACAGGATTATGCTCCGGAGGTACTGGAAGCATTCGAAAATAAGCATCAAGGAAACGATTATTGGGTGACTTTTGATTGCCCTGAGTTTACAAGCCTATGCCCTATTACAAGTCAACCTGATTTTGCAACAATTAGAATTGATTATATCCCGGACATCAAAATGGTTGAAAGTAAGAGTTTGAAGTTATATCTATTCAGTTTCAGAAATCATGGTTCATTTCATGAAGATTGTGTCAATATTATTATGAAAGATTTAATCAAACTTATGAATCCAAAGTATATTGAAGTTACCGGTATTTTTACTCCACGCGGAGGAATTAGTATTTACCCATATGTAAATTGGGGAAGAGAAAATACAAAATTTCAAAAACTTGCGGAAGATAGACTATTGTCTCATAGCTTTCCCTTATAGTTAGTCTTGATTATTACTCATTAACTGTTGCTACTTGTTCGTCAAGCTCATAATACCTGACCCAGTCAATTTCAAAATTAACAGGTAATAGTTCGGGGTCAGTGTCTTTGTTGATCCTTAAGCCAATTAGTAACTCTAAGTCATAGTCATCAAAAGGAAATTGTCCCGGTATCTCCGTAGGTATACGGGGATACTTTTTTGTTCGTAGATTGTTAACTATAAATACAATACTGTCCGGATATTTTTCTACTCCAAATGTATGGTAGTCGTAAGGATTTACTCCAATCAATGTTGTGGATGGTGGATTATCGGCCATTCCATGAGTTGTTGTATATTCTGAAGAAATTGACTGATATATAAAATCATCTGTACCATATTGTTCTACAATATCAATTCCAATGCTTTCAGTTCCATCCGAAGGAACAAGTGAGACATATGGTGTAACTCCAGGAGTTGGTGTAATTCTGGCTCGTACTTCTATTCTTCTTATTTCTCCTGAAGATATCCCATTCCTATTAATACCTCCAGTAAGAAATGGCAATTTGGGGTCTTCATTAGGATTCGAAATAGCACTTAAAACAAGGGATCCATTAAGAGTATTATATAGAGCAGCACTATCACTCATGTATCTGTAAGAGTGAAGTGTACCTCTAGGTATTTTAGTCCATGCAGTTTCACTAATTGATTCATCAAAATTTTCCTCCCAGATAAGGGTCCAACCTTTCCTGTAACTTCCGTTATTTTTCTTGCTATCCTGAAAACATGATGTTAACAGTCCGGTTGATAGAATAATTAGTATTAGGATCCAATTCCTTTTCATAAAGTATTTAATTTATTAGATTTTTTCATCAAAGGACAAAAGTAGTCATTATCTTATAATCAAAACACCAAACATAGAAAATTTGTGTTAAACATTCAAAAATCAAGTATTGGAAAGAATCACATCTAATTTTTTCCACCTTTTTATTATCTTTGTCTAAATAACTATTGACACCGGTGAATACAGAACTTTTCATAGCTAGAAGGATTTATAAAGGAGAGAGTAATAATAAAAAACAGGTATCTTCTCCTGCTATCAAGATTGCCATTATTGGAATAGCACTTGGACTTGCGGTGATGATTGTTGCAGTTTGTATAATTATTGGATTTAAAAATGAAGTTAGAGGAAAAGTTATTGGCTTTGGTTCACATATCCAAATAACTTCTTTTGAAAACAATACATCATATGAGCATTCACCAATTGCTGTTGATGATAATCTTAAGTTAAACCTTAGTTCAAATAAAGATATCGCCCATTTTCAGGAGTTTATTATAAAGCCGGGAATTGTAAAAACAGATGAAAATTTTATGGGCGTAGTTTTAAAGGGTGTCTCGGAAAGTTATAATTGGGATTTCTTCAAAACTAACCTTATAGATGGAAATATTATACAGATAAATGATACTATTGGTGGTGGTCAAGCAATTATTTCAAAAAATATCGCTGACAAATTACATTTAAAGCTTGGAGATAAGTTTACTTGTTATTTCATTCAGGATCCTGTACGTGCCCGAAGATTTGATATTGTGGGTGTATACGAAACCAATTTTAAAGATTATGATCAGCTTTTTATTATAACTAATAAGGAGGTATTGGCAAATTTAAATGGTTGGGACGATGATATGGCAAGTGGTATTGAAGTTTTAGTTAATGATTATGATAATCTTGATTTAATATCTCAGGATCTTTTCTTTGAAATGGCAAAACATAAAGATCGTTTTGGCAATGCGCTATATACACGCTCGATTAAAGATATAAATCCAATGATTTTCAACTGGCTAAATTTACTTGACATGAATGTGTGGGTTGTTATTATTCTTATGCTTATAGTGTCCGGGTTTACTATGATATCAGGATTACTAATTATTATCTTGGAACGTACTAATATGATTGGTATTCTAAAATCAATGGGTGCAAGAGATTTTTCTATACGTAAAGTGTTTCTTTATCTTTCAGTATTCTTAATTGGAAAAGGCATGTTATGGGGGAATTTAACAGCACTTATTTTCTGCTTTATCCAAGATAGGTATCAAGTATTAAAACTGGATCCATCAACCTATTATCTTTCAGCTGTACCTATTGATTTGAATCCTTTTTATATTATTCTTTTAAACATTGGCACTCTTATAGTTTCATTATTGATGATGATCGGTCCGTCATACTTGGTTGCAAAAATTACTCCTTCTAAATCTATACAATTTGAATAAATAATTTTTATGAGAATTTTACATACATCTGACTGGCACCTAGGGAAACGATTAGAGAATTTTTCGAGACTTGAAGAGCAAGAAAAAGTACTGCAGGAAATATGTGAAATTGCTGAAAGAGAGAAAGCTGATGTTGTTGTTATTTCCGGCGATTTGTTTGATACATATAATCCTCCTACCGAGGCTGTGGATCTATTTTATAAAACATTAAAGCGACTTTCAAATGGTGGAAACAGACCTGTTATAGCTATTGCAGGTAATCATGATTCACCTGACCGTATTGAATCACCTGATCCGCTTGCCCGAGAGTGCGGAATTATATTTGCCGGTTTTCCTTACTCTGTTGTACCAATTTTTGAACTTGAAACAGGACTGAAGGTTTTGAAAAGTGAAGAGGGTTTTCTTGAGCTTAAATTGCCTGATATCAACTATCCTTTAAGGATTTTGTTTACACCTTATGCTAATGAATATAGACTGAAAACTTTTCTTGGTGTTGAGGATGGTGATAAGGAATTACGTAATTTACTGAATAATCATTGGAGTAGTCTGGCTGAAAGACATTGTGATGATAAAGGTGTAAATCTTTTAATTTCACATCTGTTTTTAGTGAAAAAAGGTGGTCGAATACCAGAGGAGCCTGAAGATGAAAAGCCAATTCTATATGTGGGTGGTGCACAAGAAATATATTCTGATAATATTCCTAAAATGATACAATATGTAGCAATGGGTCATCTACACAGAATGCAGGAAGTTGACTCAACTCCTTGTCCAATCTACTATAGTGGCAGCCCTATCTCCTATAGTTTTGCAGAAGCAAATCAAAAGAAGTTTGTTTTGATGGTTGAAACTAAACCGGGGGAAATTGCCAAGGTTAGTAAAATACAGCTTACTGAAGTTAAACCACTACTAAAAAAAAGAGCAGAAAGTGTTGAAGAAGCAATTATATGGCTTAAAGAAAACAAGAATTCACTTGTTGAGCTAACATTAGTGTCTGAAACATTTTTGTCTGTAAGTGACAGGAAAAGAATAAATTCTGCTCATTCAGGAATAGTTTCAATAATTCCAGAAGTAAGAGATGTGGACTTATTAACAGGTCGTACAAAATCTAAAATCAATCTAAATCAAAGTATGGAAGATCTTTTTCGAGACTATTTTAAATTTGAAAATGGTCAGTATCCGAATGAGGATATTATGAATCTTTTCAATGAAATTATTTCAGCTGAGGAGGATGCCAAATGATACCTATTGAACTTACAATACAAGGTTTATATTCATATCAGAAGAAGCAAATTATCGATTTCACAAAACTAACAGATGCCGGTTTATTTGGGATATTTGGTGGCGTTGGAAGTGGTAAATCATCAATTATTGAAGCAATTACTTTTGCTATTTATGGAGAGACCGACAGATTGAACAAAAGAGATAATCGAAATTATAATATGATGAACTTGAAATCGAATGAATTGCTAATCGATTTCATTTTTAAAGCAGGAAAAGATGAGAAAACATATCGTTCAACTGTTAAAGGAAGACGTAATAGCAAGAATTTTGATGATGTAAGAGTAATTACACGAACAGCTTCAAAAAAAACTGATGATAAATGGGAGGTTATTGAGTTAGGAGAACTTGTGGATGTAATTAGTTTGAGTTATAATAATTTCAAACGAACAGTAATTATTCCCCAGGGCCAATTTCAGGAGTTTCTCCAGTTAGGGAACAAAGACAGAACCTTGATGATGAAAGAGCTTTTCAATCTTGAAAAGTATGATTTATCAAATAAAGTATCCATCTTAGAAAAGAAAAACAACGAACAAAAAAACAGAGCTGAAGGTCAACTAATGAATTTGGGTGATATTAATCCGGAATTGATTGAAACATATAGCAACCAGTTATTAAAGCTTGAAGAGGAAATTGAGAATCATAATTTAGAACATAAAAAAAGCAGTGAACTTGAGGAGCAATTAAGAGGCTTAAAAGAACTTATACAAAAAAAGTCTTATGCTGAGAATAAGCTTACTATTTTATTAGAACAAAAAGATTATTTTATTTCTCTGGAAAATAGAGTAAAACTTTATGAACTTTGTGTTAACCGATTTAAAAATCTTATCGATAGAATACAAGAAAACAATGAGAAATTAGTAGAAAGAAATAATGATATTGTTTCAGATAAAGAGAAATTACGTTCTGTGCATCTTGTAATTGAGCGACTTGAACAATTCATAAACAAGTTAAAACCAGATTTTGAAAAAAGAAATGATCTTAAGGTTAAAGTGGATGATCTTGACAATTTATTAAATATAAAGAAATTGGAAGATGCTATTTCTGAGAAAACGAAAAGAGTGGAAATTGGGAGGTCTTTTTGGTCCGACTGCAATAAGGAGGTTGAAGAATTAAAAGCTCTTATGCAGACTCTGGATGATAAATTAAAGGTTTTACGTAATAATATGCCCGACCTCTCTCTCTTGTCTGCTATCAATACCTGGCACATCGAAATGCTGCATTTAGATAAACAAATGTCAGAATTAACTAACAATATAAACAACACAACAAAAAAGGAAGAAGATATTGAAAAAGAAAGAATACTTATTATAAGTAATCCATTTTTTGAAACACTTGTTAATGAAGTTACTTTAAAAACTTGCAGAGATTATTTAAAATTAGAAGAGCTAAATATAAAAAACAAACAGACTAAACTTTTAGAACAAACAACACATTTGCGTGTTAAAGAAAAGTTGAAATTTTATGCCGAAGATCTAAAAGAGGGATTTCCTTGTCCGGTTTGCGGTTCTCTCCATCACCCTGAACCTAACAAAAGTGAAGATATTAAAGACAAACTTGACGATATAAGAAAAGAGTCTATCAAGTTAGAAGAGAGACTAAATATAATTTTAGCTCTAAATAAAAGTATTGAAAAGATAGAGGATAATATTGAGATAATCTTAAGTGACAAGATTGAATATCAAAGCAATAAAGAAAAACTACTACGTTTGATTGATATTCATAAAAAAAAGTTTGTTTGGAATAAATATGTGAATAAGGATGAGCTTGACAATGCATTTTTTGAAGCTGACAGGTTAAAAAATGAGATTACAAATTTAGAAAAGAAAATAACTCTAGTTTCTGATAAGTTGGCTTTACATGAGAAAAAAAGAGAACAAGCAAGAGAGAGGCTTGAAAGTTTACGAAATGTACTTACAAAACATAATACTGAATTTGAAACTTTAATCAAACAACTTAGAGTTGTTACACCTGAAGAATATAATGAGACAACTATTGAAGATATTGAGGAAGAAAAACATAAATTATCAAGTCGTTTTGATTTTATAGAAAGAGAATATAATTCGGGTATTGAAAAGTTAATTAAGCACAGAAATGAAAAAGATAAATTAGTTGTTAAAATTGAGAGCAATGAAAAAGAATTACAGAATGAAAAAACGACAATTTTAAAATTAGAAAACAGTATTAATGAAGAGTTGAGGAAATCAGACTTCAATTCATTAAATGAAGTTGAAAGAATTTTATCTGAATCAATTGATTTAAATACTGAAAAGCAAAGGATTAAAGAGTATAATGAAAGTTTATTAAAGAGTAAAACAGAGTTTGATCAATTGATTATTGAGATTGGAGATAAGAGTTATGATTCTGAGAGACATAAGGAGCTTATAACTAAAATAGATCTATTGAATATTGAAAAACAAGAAAAATCTAACGAAAAGGGTAAGATAACAGAACGTTTAGAAGATTTAAAGAAAAAATTACAGAGTCAGTCTTCTCTTCGCAATGAACTAAAAGAACTAGTAAAAAGAGCAGATAACATACGGACGATGAGAACACTGTTTAATGCAAACGGCTTTGTAAACTATATATCTTCTGTTTATCTGCAAAATTTATGTAATGCTGCAAATGATCGTTTTTTCCAACTTACAAGACAAAAATTGAGTCTTGAAATTACTTCAGACAACAACTTCCAAATAAGAGATTTTATGAATTCGGGTAAAGTAAGAGGCGTAAAAACTCTTTCAGGTGGTCAAACTTTTCAGGCTTCCCTATCTCTTGCTCTGGCATTAGCTGATAATATTCAAAAAACAACTCACTCAAATCAAAACTTTTTTTTCCTTGACGAAGGTTTTGGAACACTTGATAAAGAGTCACTAAATATTGTTTTTGATACATTAAAATCACTTAGAAAAGAAAACCGAATTGTTGGAGTGATTTCACATGTTGAGGAGATGCAGCAGGAAATTGAAGTTCATCTGAGAATTGAAAATGATGACGAAAATGGAAGCATTATCTATCAAAGCTGGAATGAATAGATATTAAAATTATTATTAAGATTGAGACTGTAAATTAAACTGTGTCAAAGAATAAAAACAATTTTTTATTACTTTTACTAAACAGTTTATATTATGGAAGATTTTGATTACAAGTCCTTTCAAGCTAAGGCGCTGGAGCAGTTAAAATCGGGCAAGCCTCTCTTGGGCAAAGACGGTGCATTTGCCCCTTTATTGGAAAACCTTCTTAATGCTGCTCTTGAAGGTGAAATGGATGCTCACATGGATGATGAAGAGCGTTTAAGTGGTAACCGCCGCAATGGTTATAACCGTAAACAAGTTCAGACCTCACTTGGCGAGGTAACGGTTCAAACCCCTCGTGACAGAGAATCTCGGTTTGAACCTGAGTTTATAAAGAAGCGCGAACGTATATTGGCAGAAGGTGTAGCGGACCGTATCATCGGTTTATACGCTCTTGGAAACAGCACCAGAGAGATCAGTGACTGGATGGAGGAGAACCTTGGCAATCGTGTTTCAGCCGACACAATAAGCTCCATTACTGACCGTGTGCTACCTGAGCTTCAGTCCTGGCGTACTCGTCCACTTGATCCGGTTTATCCCATTGTATGGATGGATGCTATTCATTACAAAGTGATGGATGACAAGAATCGTCCTGCTACTCGTGCTATTTATAATGTACTTGGTGTTGATCGCAACGGACATAAAGACCTGTTAGGAATGTATATCTCCAAGAGTGAAGGAGCCAATTTTTGGCTATCTGTCCTTACAGATTTGCAGACTCGTGGAGTACAAGATATTTTAATAGCCAGTACCGATAATCTGACAGGCTTCTCGGATGCCATTAATAGCGTTTTTCCTGAAACTATTGTTCAGAGCTGCATTGTTCATCAGATACGCAACTCACTTAAATATGTTGCCAGTAAGTATCAAAAGGCTTTCATGAAAGACCTCAAGCTGGTTTATCAGGCTATAAACCGTGAAACAGCAGAAGATGAATTAGACAATTTAGAGGTGAACTGGGGTGAGCAATATCCATTGGTTATTAAATCTTGGCGCGACAACTGGCATAAATTATCATCTTATTTTCAATATACAGACTCAATCAGGCGTCTTATATATACTACCAACATAGTTGAAGGGTATCATCGCCAAATACGAAAGGTGACCAAAAATAAGGGAGTATTCACCAACGATACCGCATTGGAAAAAACTAGTCTACCTGGCTTATCGCAATATCCGAAAAAAATGGGTAATGCCACTACACAACTGGGGTCAGACAGCACAGCAGCTGGCTATTCTTTTTCCTGAAAGATTTAAATTATTGATTTTAATTAAATAATAATACAAGGATTTCAATATATTTAATTAGTTTTGCTGATGACCAACAAAACGATGGCGAAGCTTTGAACCATTGATAGTTAAAAACGATTAGGGGATCGACCCCTAACCGTTTTTGACCAACTAAAACTCAGGTCTCGGCATTACCCATTAATAAATGATGCCAAATTAATTATAAAAATGAAACCTGACACAGTTTAATTTACACTACCTTAAGATTCTTATAACCAGCTCCAATTCTTGCTTACAGGGCGCTGTTTACAACTTGTTAATAACCTGTTCACAAGTTGTACATAAATAGAGCTGAAAATATTTGCACATGTTTTAAATCTTATGCTATATTTGCAAGTAACAGATAGGAACAATGAGTACTAAAATTGTACTTGAAAAATATTAGGAGTTCTTTGACATTTTGTACCGACTGTAAGATTTTCATTCTAGAGAAGAGCAAACTTGTTTGTTCTATCTCCAATGTTTTTGAATTAAAGATTAAAATTTTTATTTTCAATTGAACTGAATGGAATATCTTAAGATTATGGTATTTGTAACAACATTTGAATTACTTATTATATTTTTTCAGAACCTCAAAGTTTTGAATTTTAATCATATATGTAACCATCTGATTGTAAATGCTATAATGATTTTTTAATAATCGAATCCATAATACATCATTTAATTACCTTTGTGGAAAATATTTGATGGTATGAATTCAAAAAGCTGAATACAAAACTACAGTAAAATGTAATTTAATTCTGCTTCAAAATCCAGAAAATTAATATCAAACGAATCAATGTTATCGAGCCGAATGATATATAATGCTTTTTATGATAGCTTAGTCAACTTCAAACACTGTCTAAGATGTTTTTTAAGGTATCTGAATTCTGAAGTATTAGCTTAAAGACTTGAGAGTATAAACCTAAAAAGTTTATATTCAAATTCTTTGATTATTTAAAAACATTATTAGAATTGAATACAAATCATCATATGCATCAGATCAGTGCAAAAAGATGAGAACTCCTTCCTAAAAAAAAAGGAGCTGTTCCAAAAGGGCAGCTCCTTTTTTAATTTTTCAAGCTGCTATTTTCTGATTGTAGTTATTAACTGAAGAGAAATTTTTAAAGTTCACCCCTATTTTCACTAAAAATAAAATAACACCACCTTTTTGATCATATTTCCCCAAAATAGCCCATATTCCTTTATTATCTAACCCTTTCAAGTGTAGTTTTCCAATATTAAATGCAATAGCGAAGATCGCAAAGTCCATTAAAACCTTGTCTTTTTTAAAATGCCTGAATCTGTTGTAATGTTTGTTTGATTTGGTTTGTCCAAACACTGACTCAGGCTCTATTGGACGCTGACTTCGATGATAAATTCCTTCTTCTGAAGTCAGTAGCTCTCTGATTCTCTGTTTATGCCGGTTAAGGTTATGATTCACCTCTATTCTTCTGTTACCTTTTGCATTAGTACAGAGACATTTCAAAGGACAACCGTTACAGTTTTTTGCCTCGTAAAGAGTTGATGTTGATTTGTATCCACTAGCTGTTTTGTTTCTCTTTTTTCCTACCTTGTTCATATGCTGCCCCATTGGACAAACATAATAATCTTCTTCTGAGTTATAGTAAAGGTTCTGAGAGAGAAAGCCATTCTTTTTAAATGCTCTTTTCTGTTCTTTATGGAAGTAATTAAACTTTACAAACGGCTCAATATCATTCTCCTGCATAAACTCATAATTCTCTTCACTACCGTAACCGGAATCAGCCACTACCTTACCCGGCAAAATGTTATAACGGTTCTCGAAGCTATTTAAAAAAGGAATCAAGGTTAATGTATCTGTAGGATTTGGGTAAAAATCATAATGGCTTATAAACTGATTCTCTGTACTTATCTGAACGTTATATGCAGGCTTGAGTTGGCCGTTGAGCATATGATCCTCTTTCATGCGCATAAAAGTTGCATCAGTGTCGGTTTTAGAATAACTATTGCGATTGGCCAGAGTATCTAAATGGCGCTCATACTCTTCAAATTTAGGTAAAAGCTTATCCTCAAGTGTTTTAATTGCCTTTTGTTCCTCTTTGCTTCTGTTCTCCCGATTAATCTGAGCAACACGCTTTTTTATCTCTTCACTGTTGAATGGTCTCGGTGGATCATAATCAGGGTTATTATCACCGGCTATACCTTCTTCAATCATTCCCAGTATTTTATGGATCTTTTCTTCTAATCTATCTTTGTATTTTTCAATCGACTTACGCCAGACAAAGGTGTAACGATTAGATCTTGATTCAATCTTGGTGCCGTCAACATAAGCCACTTCAAGACTTAAACATCCCATTTCAACAAGCATCACAACGACCTGAGTAAAAACCTCATGTATTGAGTCTTTTAAATGAGACGAGCGGAAACGGTTAATGGTGTTGTGATCAGGAGTCTGGTTGCCCGATAACCACATGAAGCTGACACGGTCTGTGAGAGCCTGTTCTATTTTACGACTGGAATAAATATTATTCAAATAGCTGTATAGAACAACTTTAAGCATCATACGTGGATTATAGGCTGTAGTACCACCGCCTTTGTAAGTGTCAAAGACTTTACTCAAATCTAGGCTATCTACTATTTGATTAATAATACGGGCGGGTGAGTTTTCAGGTACTTTTTCATCCAAACTGGGAGGAAAAAGAGTAACCTGACCCTGGTTATAAGATTTGAATTTAGGTTTAGCCATATCTTATATGTTTGATATACAGACATAAAGATAAGTAAAAGTGTTTAAAACAACAACGATGTATATAGTTTTTTTGCAGAAAATTTTAAATAAAAAAAAGAGACTGTCTACCTTTTGAGACAGCCCTTTTTTTGTTTCAACACTTAAAATTTTATGGTTAGCTATTACAGTTTGACTTGATAGTGTGGAAATTTATATCAATGATGCCCAAAACTTCTTTTAATTTAGAGTTAAGATCATCTTGTTGTCAGATGCCATTTTGCGGATATTTAAAATTGCATATCGCATCCTTCCAAGTGCTGTATTGATGCTGACACCTGTAATGTCTGATATTTCCTTAAAACTCATATCTTTATAATACCTCATTTCTAAAACTTCACGCTGAGTTTCAGGAAGTAAGCAAATAAGTTTTTTAATATCATCAATAACTTGCCTCTTAACCATTATTGTCTCAATAGTTTCTTCACAAAGAGCAGGGTTATTTAACAAATCAACTTCGTACTGATCATTTGAAATGGTGCTTTCAGCACTCTTTTGTCGGAAATAATCAATTATAAGATTATGTGCTATTCTCATAATCCATGCTTTGAATTTTCCTGATTCAATATACTTTCCCTGTTTGATAGTTATTATAGCTTTAATAAATGTGTCCTGAAAAATGTCTTCTGCTAGGTCGGAGTCTCTAACCTTAAATAATATATAGTTATATAATAATTGTTTATGCCTGTTTAGGAGAATGTCAAATGCAAAGTCAGAGCCGTTGACATACATGGCAACCAATTTTTCATCGGTTTTTGAAGTTAAATTGTCCATATCTTTACTACTTAAAATTTTCTATAAATTCTAACTATTTAAGTATACAACAATACTTAAGCTAACATGTATGTACATGTTATACTAATTGAAATAGTTATGTTAATTAAGTTGAGTAAAGAGGACTTATAGGCAATTAATATTTAGCTTTTATTATTTATCAGTAACAAAGAAAAATAAAAAAAACATATTATGCAAAAAAAATAAAAAAAAGGGCGTTTAAAAAGCCCTTTTTGTAATTATATGATTTTTAATACTACTCCATTAGAATATATTATTTTACTTCAGAGAAATCACTTGGTTTATAATAAGCAATATCTTCCAACCGTGATTCAGAGATAAAATTATAGTTTTTGATTACTTCAATCTGACCATAATGAATATAAACCTCAGCGCTGCGACGGAAAAGGTCTTGATTATGATTTGCATCCTGTAACAGTAGATGTCCACCAATAATATGTGCTGCACATTCAACAAGACGACGTGAGTGAAAATCAAGATATTCCTCATTTTTAGGAGAAGTTACAATTTCCACAAGCTGTTCGTACATTTGAGTCATTTCTGATAGAGAACGCTTAAGTGGTTCTAGCTCCGGCAAAACTAACATTGCTTCATATTCTTTAATTCTCTGCAGATATGTTCCGGTAGTTACATGACGTATTGCTGCAATTACTTGAAGCTGAGTTGTCCCTTCATAAATATTTGTAATACGTGCATCACGATATAAACGCTCACATTTATAATCTTTCATATATCCCGAACCGCCATGAATTTGTATAGCATCGTATGCATTTTGATTGGCATACTCACTTGTCATTCCTTTTCCAAGCGGAGTAAATGCATCTGCTAATTTTGAGTAATATTTCATTTCAGCTCTTTCTTCGGGTGTGAGTTTGCGTTCTTTTGAAATATCTTCAAGTGTTTTGTACATGTCAACGAAACGACTAGTTTCATATAACAAAGTACGAGATGCATCAGTTTTTGCTCTCATATTTGCTAGCATTTCATAAACAGGAGGGAAGTTAATAATTGCTTTGCCAAATTGACGTCGCTCTATTGCATATTTATGAGCTTCGCGTGTTGCTGCCTCTGAAATACCTACTGATTGTGCTATAATGCCGAGTCGAGCACCATTCATAAGTGACATTACGTATCGTATCAAACCTAAACGACGACTTCCAACTAATTCAGCTTTTGCATTTTTGTATACTAACTCACAAGTTGGAGCACCCTTTATACCCATTTTATTTTCGATACGACGAACATTAACACCACCGTTATTCTTGTCGTAGACAAACATTGATAAACCACGTGCGTCTTTAGTGCCTTCTTCTGATCTTGCAAGTACAAGGTGAATATCAGCGTCACCATTTGTGATGAAACGTTTTACTCCATTTAGATACCACTGATCTTCTTTTTCATTATATGTTGCTTTTAACATTACAGCTTGAAGATCTGATCCTGCATCTGGTTCTGTCAAATCCATTGACATTGTCTCGCCATTTACAACTCTTGGAATATATTCGTTTTTCTGCTCTTCATTTCCAAACTCATAAATTGTTTCGCCGCAATCTTGTAACATCCAAATATTTTGAAAGCTGGCGTCGGCACGACTTACTATGTCGGCACTCATCATATATGGGACCATTGAGAAGTTAAGTCCACCATATTTACGACCAAAACGCATTCCCATTAATCCGGCTTTAGTAAGTACATCAAGATTCTCTTGAGTTTTGTCAGCATACGTTACACGTCCATTATCCACAGTAGGCCCAATATGATCTACCTCCTCTGCATTAGGATCAATTATCTCTGAGCATATTTCACCTACAACCTCCAATATCTTATCATAACTATCCATTGCATCTTCAAAATCAATGGGAGCATAATCATATATTTCACTTTCAGTATAGTTTTTTTCTCTCAATTCCACTATTCTTTTCATTAAAGGATGACTAAGATAATGACGAAATTGCGGTGTATCTGTATAAAAGTTTGCCATATTTATTCTTCTTTAATAGTTACTCCATTAATAGTTACTCCATTTGCTTACTTACATAATGCAAATAATCATAACATTTAATCGGTTGTTACTTTGTATTTTTTTTGTAATATTTTATCATCTTTGGTATTACAGTTTCTACTTCCCCATTTATCACATAATCAGCAATTGAATTAATGGGTGCATCTTTATCACTGTTTACTGATATGATAATAGAGCTCTCTTGCATACCGGCTATATGTTGTATCTGACCTGATATACCACAAGCTATGTATACTTTAGGACGTACAGTTACTCCTGTTTGACCAATTTGACGTTCTTGTTCTGCAAAGCCGGCATCTACGGCTGCTCGAGATGCACCTACTTCAGCACCAAGAATATCAGCAAGTTTATATAGTAAATCGAAATTTTCTTTTGATCCAACCCCATATCCACCAGAAATAATTATTGGTGAATTTTTAATATTAACTTTTGATTTCTCGATATGGCGATCAATAATTTTCACTACAAAATCCTCATCTTTCACATAGTCATTTACATCATGCTCAACAATTTCACCCTTGTAGTTTAGATTAAAGATCTCTTTTTTCATTACCCCTTCGCGCACAGTTGCCATTTGAGGGCGATGATCCGGGTTAATAATATTTGCTACAATATTACCTCCAAAAGCAGGGCGTATTTGATAAAGTAAGTTTTCATAAACTTTTCCCTCTTTTTTGTTTTCGTGATTACCAATTTCAAGTGATGTACAGTCAGCAGTAAGCCCACTTCCCAGAGCTGAAGAAACTCTGGGGCCAAGGTCACGCCCAACTATTGTTGCTCCCAAAAGACAAATTTGAGGTTTCTCTACTTTAAATAATTCTACAAGTATTGATGTGTGTGGAAGAGTTGTATATGGAGAAAGACGTTCATCTTTAAATATATGCAAAACATCAACTCCATATGGAAATACCTGCTGATCTATATTATCAATAACTGCGCTAGCAGCTATGGCTTCAAGTTTACAGTTTAATTGGTTGGCCAAATTACGCCCTTTGGTAAGTAATTCCAAGCTAACATCGGCTACAACACCATCTTCAATTTCTAAATAAACAAATAAGTTATTCATTGTATAATTTTTACTCTTAATTCTTAATTTAAAACAGACTTCTAATATTTCTCAGTCATAGAATGACTTAAAAAAATAGTAATTTGTTGAATTAACCAATAGTGTGATTTTCGATTAACTCTTTCATTAGCTCATCAATATCATAATCACTCTCTGAAATATGTTTGCTTTCCTTAGTTTGAAAAACAACATTCTCGGTTTTCTTTACCTTAGTTGGTGAACCTGAAAGACCGCACTCTGCCGGATCAGCGTCAACATCTGCAACACTCCATTCGGTTAAGTTTAAATATGGTCGACTATCATAGATATCAATATAATCTAGATTTTCTACCTGACGTTCTGTCACAGTTTTTGCATGCTTGAATTTCAATAAAAGTTTTGCATTTCTAGATCTGCAAGGACGAGAAGTACCATTAACTGTGATAAGTACTGGAAGTGGACTCTCTACAATCTCAACCCCGTTATCAAGTCGCCTTTTTATTTGTAGTTTATCCTTATCAATATCAATAATCTCCTCTGAGTATGTGATTTGTGGAATTCCAAGTTTTTCTGCAACTTGGGGGCCAACTTGAGCTGTGTCACCATCAATTGCTTGACGACCTGAAACAATTATGTTAAAGTTACCAATTTTTTGAATTGCTTTTGATAATGCATATGAGGTTGCTAGTGTATCAGCACCGGCAAAAGCTCTATCAGTTAACAATACTCCATCATCTGCTCCACGGAAAAGTCCTTCTCGCAAAATTTCGGCTGCACGTACCGGACCCATGGTTAGCATGGTGATTTGTGAACCCGGAAATCGGTCCTTAATCTCTAATGCCTGTTCTAAAGCATTAAGATCTTCAGGATTAAATATTGCCGGAAGGGCTGCTCTGTTTACTGTACCATCGACTTTCATTGCATTCTTCCCTACATTGCGAGTATCAGGAACTTGCTTAGCCAAAACGATAATGTTAAATGCCATGTTTTAGTTTGTTTGATTACTATATTTTTGTTTGATTACAATATTTTAAGCGAACTGCAAATATACACAAAAATCACACTAATAGTATTAGATTAAATAATGTTTTTTATAAATTGAAAAAACAATTATGCTCCTGAATATGTTAATTAAATGTGATATCTTTGTATTACATTTAATAATAGACCAAGATAAATTGGCCAATATGAATAGAACAACCACTTGCTTAATTTTTTTATTTATAGTATTCCTTTTTGGCAGTTGTTCAGGAATAAAATACCTGACAGTGGAAACTCATGAGCCTGCACAAGTAATACTTCCACCTAATGTACTTAAAATTACAGTTGTAAATAATGTTGTGCAGCAACCTGATGATATTGGGCATAATCTCAAGAAGATAGGCAGTAAAGAAATTGATCGCGAGAAGGCATCTTCTGATAGTATCTCAATTTTTTATACAGAAGCACTTACACAGTTTTTGAATGAAGAAGATTATTTTCAGTGGGTTACATTATACAATAATCCATTGAGAAATGATAAAGATTTTTTCCAGGAACAAGGATTGGACCCTCAAATAATGAACCGGATTAGAGAGGAGACAGGTGCAGATGCAATAATCTCTTTGGATAAGCTATTAATAGAAACAAGAAAGAGAGAACATTTCAAACAGCAAGGTTATATATATGGTGATTTGACTGGTAATATAAATTCTATTGTAAGAGTATATCTTCCTACTCTAGAGGGTAAAATTCCCGTAGTTCAGTATTTAGACAGCCTTAAGTGGGAAGGGTTTGACATTCAAGATGGAAATGCATATGCTGAAGTAATGCTTCCATCTAGAGAAGAAGCTATGAAGATATTAGCAGTGAGAGCTGCAGAGAAAATGTCTTATGTGTTTGCTCCTCACTGGGAAAGACAAGATAGATGGTTTTACACATTACCAAACTCAAAGATGCGTGAAGGAGAAGTAAGTGCTGAAAAAGCTGAATGGCTACAGGCAATTGAAAAGTGGGAAACATTTTATAATTCACAGTCAAAAAAAGTCAATAAAGCAAAAGCTGCAAACAATATAGCACTCGCTTACGAGATGCTTGATGATATGGAGACATCATTTAAATGGGCAGAGGAGGCAAATAATCTTTTTAATGAGTCAACTTCTCCTAATTCTCTAGAAAGAAGAAGATCTTTAATATATAAGAATGAAATTAAAAGACGTCTTGATACATCAAATAAGATAAATATGCAAAATGAATAAGTGTTTTGGCTGTTTTTTTATAGTATTCAGGCTATAATTGCATTATTCTTTAAAAAAACTATAAATATTTATCTAGATTTCAAAAAAAATAGTATCTTTGTCGTGAATCTAAAACAGTAATTTGTCTCATACTACTGTTAATTATTTTTAATTCATTTCAAACTATTATATCCTCCTTTTTGTTACATTAGTATGGTAATGATACCATAATCGAAACTGGATATAATTTATTATATCATTTTTCTAAAATCCATAACGAATTTCAAAACAACTATATGGCTTATAACATTATTGAGCTAAACGAAAAGCTTACAACAGAATTACGGGTTCTTGCCAAAGAAATGGGTATCAGACGACCTGATGCATACAAAAAAGAAGAACTTATTTATAAAATTCTAGATGAACAAGCAATTGCAGAAACTAAAAAGTTAAGTGCCGACAGTGGTAGTAAAAAAAGTAAAACTACAGCAAAAAGGGCCGAAGCTAAAAAGATTGAATCTAGAAAGGCTGAAGTTAAAAAAGTAGAGCCACAAAAGGCTGAAACAAAGAAAGCTGAAGTTAAAAAAGTAGAACAAAAAACTCAACCTAAAATCGAAGCTGTCCAAACTACAAAAGAACCTGAAAAACCTCAACCTCAGAGAATAAAAGAGAACATAAGACAGGAAATAAAGAATACTCAGGTTGCTGAAAATTCATCTACTGAGCAAAAACCTGTTAATTCAAAAGCATCTGATGATAAGTCAGCAGATCAAAAAACAAGTGGTAAACCAATTCAATTAGTGTTTAGATCAAAACATAGAAAAGAAGAGAAGAAAAACACACCTTCTCCAATTACTTTACCTCCTGTAATTTCAGAAGATTCTCAAGATCAAAATGCTGAAAAGTTAAAAAAAGATGTTTCACAGATTGGAGAAAGAGTTTCGATATTAGATCTTGTAACTCCTTCACCAATTCAACCCAAACAGCAACAATCTCAACAAGATAAAGCAAAAGGTCCAAATATTCAACAAAAGCAAAAGGAAAGGGAAAAGGAGAAAGAAAAAGAGAAAGTAAAAGACCCTGCCTATGACTTTGACGGTATATTAGATGCTTCAGGTGTTCTGGAAATCATGTCTGATGGATATGGATTTCTTCGATCTTCAGACTATAACTATATGTCATCTCCGGATGATATATATGTATCTCAATCACAAATTCGCCTTTTTGGACTCAAAACAGGTGATGTAGTAGAAGGGCCTATTAGACCACCCAAGGAGGGAGAAAAGTTTTTCCCATTAGTAAAAGTAGATAAATTAAATGGACGTAATCCCGACGCTGTAAGAGATCGTGTTCCCTTTGATCACTTAAAACCATTGTTCCCTGATGAGAAATTTAATCTTACAAAGGGTCATAATGATAACCTGTCTTGCAGAGTGGTTGATATGTTCACACCAATTGGAAAAGGACAGCGTGGACTAATTGTAGCACAACCAAAAACAGGTAAAACTGTTTTGCTTAAAGATATTGCAAACGCTATTGCCGACAATCATCCTGAAGTATATATGATAATACTTCTAATTGATGAAAGACCCGAAGAGGTGACTGATATGGAGCGAAGTGTTAACGCAGAAGTGATTGCTTCAACTTTTGATGAGCCTGCAGATCAACATGTAAAAATAGCTGAGATTGTTTTAAATAAGGCTCGCCGTTTAGTTGAGTGTGGTCATGATGTGGTAATATTATTGGATTCAATTACTCGTCTTGCACGTGCATACAATACAGTTCAACCTGCCTCAGGAAAAGTACTCTCTGGTGGTGTTGATGCAAATGCACTTCATAAACCTAAACGTTTCTTTGGAGCAGCTAGAAATATTGAAAATGGTGGTTCTTTAACTATTATTGCAACTGCTCTTACTGATACAGGCTCTAAAATGGATGATGTTATATTTGAAGAGTTCAAGGGTACAGGCAACATGGAGTTACAACTTGATAGAAAACTATCAAACAAACGAATATTCCCATCAGTTGACATAGTAGCCTCAAGTACTCGTCGCGACGATTTACTGCTATCTGAAGAAACATTAAATAGAATGTGGGTATTACGTAACTTCCTAGCTGATATGAATTCAGTTGAAGCAATGGAATTTCTACTCCAGCGTTTAAGACGTACTAAGAATAATGAGGAGTTTCTGATTTCAATGAATGATTAGCTTTTTAATTTAAGCATTATTTAAATCAAATAATTAACGCGGTGGATTTCATGGTCACACCGCGTTTTTTTACTCAAAATCCTGTCGAAACAAAAACAAATATCTTTTAATATTTACTTATATATTGTAAGCATTCGGTCTACCCCGTCTTAATTTAACTATTTAACTCCTCTATATTTGTCCTCAAAAAGATATGTGGACAATACAGCAGTTTGAGTTAGTTTATGATCGCTTCCAATCCAGTGGTTTATCTGTTAAAGATTTTTGCGAAAATGAGTGTATACTTCAGTCTAAGTTTTATTATTGGAAAAATAAATCAATAAAGAATAACCGACATAAAGAACAACCGTCCAATTTTGTACCGATTGTTTTTACCGGTTCAACTTCACAAATGCAGACAAAAAGAAAGGCTCAACAGAAACTATTGCCAGAGAATGCTGACCAGGTTGCCGGTGATGTTTTTGAAATTGTTTATCCCAATGGAGTTAAATTACGTGTTCCCGTTGGTGCAGACATCAACCAGCTGCGATCTTTAATCCTCTTAACCCAATAAAGCATGTTTAACCTTAACAACTCGATGCGTTACTGGCTTTATCCACAGCCTACTGATATGCGCAAAGGTTTTTACACATTAAGCGGATTGGTCACGGATCATATGGGACAGAATGTACGCAGCGGAGATGTTTTCATCTTTCTGAACCGTCATTGCACCAGTTTGAAGGCTCTGCACATGGAACATGGTGGGCTTGTGATTTATTATATGAAGCTTGAAAAAGGTAATTTTACATTACCCTCTTTTGATGAAAATGGAAGATCGCACCCCTTCTCTTGGCAGAAACTTATGCTGATGGTACAGGGTATTGAAACTGAAAAATGTAAATATAAAAAAACGATGGAAAGGCGCATAAACAAACGGTTTTTAGTCTCTTTTTTTACTTGCATATATTGCACCGTTTTTGTATCTTTACTCTCGTTATCTAACAGGTTAATGATGCAAGAAAACAAAGAAAATACTAACGAGCTTTTAGAACTCCTCTTGGAGAAATGCGACCGTTTATATCAGGAGAACATGCTTCTGAAGGGTAAGCTTGAAGATCGCACGGATGTTGATGCATTAAAAACCTCGTATGAGGAAACCATATCCAAAAAAGACGAAAAGATCCTTGATTTAGAAAAGCAGGTTGCTTACTTAAGACGTCGGATATGGGGCAAGTCCAGTGAACGCTTTATAAAAGAAGATCCTAGGCAACGCATGATCGACTTTGAAGGTATAGACCTTTTACCTGAAGAAAAAGAACTTGCAGAAGCAGCCAAAGCAGATATAGAAACTTTCAAAGAAAGGCGAGTAAAAGAGCGTGTAAAAAGAAAACCTGTACGTAAACCTTTACCTGAAGATCTTCCCCGGGTTGAAGAGCATCTTTATCCCGATGAGGTAAAAGACAACTCTGATACATTGACAGAGTTAGAGCCCGAGATTACTGAAGTTATGGAGTATGAACCCGGAAGATGCTGGGTAAGGAAGATTATACGTCATAAATATGTTGTAAAAAGCAAAACTGAACAGGATTCACAGAACTCTTCTTCTATTATAACTGCACCACTTCCTGCAAAATATCAGCCTATTGCACGCAGTTATGCCGGAGCATCACTCTTGGCGGAACTGATGATAAACAAGTACGTGAACCACCTTCCTTTTTATCGTCAGATACAGATGATGAAGCAGGTGGGTGTAAATCTTCCACCACCAACGGTGAACGATTGGTTCAAGGATACTGCCGACTTGTTGAGACCATTATATTACCGACTTAAAGAAATAGTTCTTGACACGGATTATATCCAGGTGGATGAAACCACCGTTCCCATAATAAATAACGAGAAGCATAAAACCGTAAATGGATACATGTGGATGGTGCGCTCTGCGATGGACAAGCAGGTCTTCTTCCATTATGATCAAGGCTCAAGAGCACAGAAGGTAGCATTATCACTTTTAAAAGACTTCCGAGGTGCAATGCAGACAGACGGGTACAGTGTATACCAAATGTACGAATACAAAAAAGATGTACTACCCCTTGGTTGTTGGGCTCATGCAAGAAGAAAGTTTGAGGAGTCGCTCAAAAATGATAGGGAAAGAGCTGAATATGCTCTTGAGCAAATCGGACTTCTATACGAAGTAGAAAGAGAGGCTGATGATAAGAATCTTTCTTACCAGGAGAGAGCCAAGCTGCGAGAGACACACGCTTACCCCATTATGGTTGTCTTTGAAAAATGGCTGGTAAATGAATACGGTAAAGTGTTACCAAAAAGCCCGATAGGCAAGGCGATAAAATACTGTTATGACATCTATCACCGTTTAAGTCGTTATCATCTGGATGGAAGGTACCATATAGATAATAACCTTGCCGAAAATAGTCTGAGAGGTCTGGCGCTTGGCAGGAAGAACTACCTGTTTTGCGGAAATCATGACGCTGCAGAAGATGCTGCAGTTATCTACTCTTTACTTGGATGCTGTAAGGCTGCAGAAGTGAACTTCCGTGACTGGATGGTACATGTTTTGAGTCATATCCACGATTATGATCAGGACTACACAATGGATCTTGCTGAACTGCTTCCTTTAAATTGGTTACGAAAAACCTCCTAAAAACTCCGAACCGTCTCCGAATGTTTTACAAGTTTTTGAAAGGTTTTTTGGAAGAATCTAAGAAAGCTTGGAATAAAATACGGGCAAGACCGAATGCTTACAAAATAAAAATATTTCAGATAATGCTATAAAACGAGAAAGAATTGAGCGTAGAATGGTTATTCTGTTTAATAACCCAAATGAAATTGCACCTAATGATTTTTCGACAAAAAAAGCATTTGAATATTTAGTAAAATGTTTTGATAAGTATTCTCAAGATGATTATTCAGAACTAAAGACTAATGTTGATTTATGGAAATATTGTAACGAAACTCTATTCAAGGATATTATTCAAAATGAAAAATTGGAATGGCAAAACAGGGTTATTTTTTATGCCCAAACTGTATATCTGTTAAACTCTGAATTTGATGTAAATACTTTCAATGATTGGATGCGAGTTATACGAAATATTGTAGAAAACTCAACTATTGATAGTGCTACAACTTTCATTTCGGCAGTAAACTTAATTCAAGAACTTTCAGCTGGCTGTTTAAATATTTATGGCTTTCTCTCTGAAAACACGATCAAATCAGGTCACCGTCAAAGCCAAATAAAAGAAGAAATAGAGAAAGCAAAAATAATCGTTAAAAGTCCTGATTCAAAACAAGTTATCCACGATATGGAAGATGCAAATTTCTGTAAGGGAAGAATTGATTTTGCTTTGTATTGTACTGATTATGACATTGAAGATTCAGATCCAACCACATTTGATAAGGTTAAGTTGGAAAAGATATTATCGGTAATTACCAGCAATTTTGAAGATGCAAACACCAAACTTTCTGACGATTTTAAACGAGCATTTTTAACGATCAGGAAAAATAACTATTATGAAGTTTGGGGAAGTTGGTCATACAGTTTTGATTGTCATAAAAGATGGTTATTAGAAACCGTTAATGATTTGATGTAAACGGTAATTAAGAATGCAGCATTTTCGGTAATTTAGAGTGCAGCGTTTTTGGCAACAACAATGCAACACTTTCGGTAACAATGATGCAGCATATTCAGTAACAATAGTGCATCAGTTGCAAAGATAATTTATTCGTTAATATTCTCATTCTATATTTTTGTTTTTTGCCCAATTTCTTTTTTCTGTTCATCTTTAAAAATAGTTTTTCTGTTAGTCATACGATAGCTGTTCCCGGATAACTGCAAGAGTTCACATTTATATAAAATCCTGTCCAGGAGTGCTGTTGCCAACACTTCATCATCAAGTGAACGAGCCCACTCTGCAGGTGATTTGTTAGTGGTGATTATAAGTGACGTAGATTCATATATGCTGTTTATAAATACAAAGAGAAGGCTTCCGTCATCACGGCTGACAGGTATATTCATCAGATCATCTATGACTATAACATCAGCAGTGGCGATATTTTTATAATCCTTTTTTGCACTGGCAACTATATCTTTCAGTTTCAATGTGGTTAGTATTTCATCAATGCTCCTGAAGTAGGCTTTATATCCCTTGTCAATGGCATCTGCACAAAGGCCGGCAGCAATAAAGGTTTTGCCTACACCGCAAGGTCCGGTGAGCATAAGATTATAGCTATCATCAATCCAATGCAGTTCTCTGAGCTGATTTAGCTGGGTAACACTCAGACCATTTGATATACTGTGGTCATATTGATCCAGATTATGTGCCAAAGGAAGTCTGGCTGCTTTTAAGCGTAAAAGCCTCTGCTTTTCTTCACGTCCCTTTATTTCCATCTCCAATATATGTCTAAGAAAATCATCATAACTTGGTGATTCCTGTTGTGCTTTGAGTAGGATATCCTGAGCATTGAGAGTCAACCCCGATAGCCTTAACCTCTTTGCATATCCTCGTATGGCTGTTGTTTTATTTGCTGTCATATCAGTTGGTCTTAAAGAGGTTTTGATACACATCAATGTCTGACCTGTTTGGCTTGATATTAACCATTAACCTGGTTTGCGGTGTTCCAAGTGGTTTAATCTCCACCTCTTCATTGATTTCAATAATAGGAGTAACCTGAGAGAGTATCGACTTGAAGTCGGTAGCACTGAAAAGTCCTTTACTCAGGCATAGGTCAAGCGCTTTATCGCAGTCCTGCCGTGTATATTTTGCAAGGCAGTTAAGCATAACAGTCAGTTGGTCCCGTATATAACGGGGATAACGATCTCGTAGCTTTGCAACGAAGACTTCAGAACCGGATTTATCCGTGAACCGGCTCTTTACCTGTTCGCTCAGCTTTTCAATGCTTGCTGATCTGTCACGCTGGTGATTATTATTTACAATGTTTTCACCACGACCTGCAGCAATAAGATGCTTTGCCAAAAGCTCTCCATTTATGGTTTTAATAACCAGGGAGCCATCTTCTTCTTGAGCAAGCACTCTGGTCTCCTCACCACGGTATGTACCAAAGGGAAGAGAGTAAAGGCTTCCTTTATAACGGAGCTTGTTTGTGCTTAACACCTTATGACCTTTTTCAAGTGTTGAAGAGGTTACGGGTACATAGGGTTGCAGATCTTTACATTCTGAGCACCACACCTCGTAGGGAACTTTACAGGTGGTATTATGTACCATTGCATTACCGGTTCTGTTCAACCAGCTTTCTACATCTTTATTAAGATTGTCAATGTTACTGTAAGATCTGTTCAGTAAGAAGTTCTGTTTGACATATTTGATAACGTTTTCTATTTTGCCTTTGCTTTCAGGATCTGCCCTCCGGCAAAAGACCGGCTTAAATGGACGGCTCTTTACATAGCTGTCAAATACATCTGTCATGCGGTAATCTCCTATATTTTCATCATAAAGGAATACAGAGTCCTGATCATAAACGATAAATCCGGGTATCCCATGGAAGAAACGAAAGGCTAGCTCATGAGCGTAAACTGCATTTTCACTGGTGAATGGTTTGTCCTGGAACCATATAAACTTGTAACGGCTATATTCAAGTATTATGGCAAAGAAGTATACTTTGATTCTTGAGCCATCTCCTTTGCGCAATTTGTATTCACCGAAGTCAACCTGTGCATATTTTCCAGGTGGAGTATCGGGAAGAGGCCCATACTCGCGTTCATTGACAGGTTTAAGTTTTGGTAGGTTGTATTCCTGGCGGATCTTCATCACGTAATTGTAAACTGTTTTTGCAGATACCTCAGGAAATGAAGGATAGCGCTCTTTTAACCAGTCGTGCATCTGTGCAGCAGGTGTATCCTGAAACAGGTTAAGACGATCTACAATAAAACTTTTGTAAGGGTCAAGAGTGCAGTTACGGGTACTTATGCTCTCGGAATACTTTTGAAACTCGCCTGAGTCCATGTCCAGGAACTTTTTTACTGTTCTAAAGTTTATGCCAAGATGAACGGCGATCCATCGCAGCGATTTGTGCTGCACGTGATAGAGTTTGTGAATGGTGTCATGCATAATGTAACGGTCCAATAATTTTTTATCCTTCTCTGTCATAATGCCTTTGCTTTAAAAATTATGACTCAAAGGTGGAATTAATTTATTAAAAACGATGTGTCGTTGTTACCGTTTTTGCTGCATCATTGTTACCATTTTTGTTGTATTCTTGTTTCCATTTTCGTTGCACTGTGATTACCGATTTTGTTGTATTTCTAATTTCTTGTTACATTTGAGGGTGTTTTCAAAAAGTAAGGATTGGAAAAGAGATTATTTAATGGATTTATTTGTCCAATTAGTTGACAAAGGAGGTTTTCAACAAATTATTGCTAATTATAATATTCCTTCTGATATGCCAGAATGGAAGCAACGATTAATTGAAAAAGATAATTTGATAGAAGGAGCAACATTTATTCTTATTCCAAACAATGAATCATATTGTAAATTAGCGTGGCAACAAAAACCAAGTAGAGAAGACCAAGTTAAAAAGATTATTTAATACCTTTAACAAATCCTTATTCGTTCAAACTAAAAGGATAAAGATACATCGACAATCATCCATTCTGAAAATTATATACAACTTTAAACTGCAACTCAAAAAAGTTGCAGTTTTTATTTACAGCGACACAGATTGTCGTCCTCTCTCCCCATCTTTGTATTCTCAAACAAAAATAACTCAACTTTCGCAGGTATCAAAACTCGCTTTTTTACTACAAAAAAGCAATGTTTAAAATTTGGCAAGTCTCTGATATTCAGAAGTTATATGTTTGAAATACAAGCCAAAAAAATATGTTGCACCACAAAGAAGCGATAATACTTTCAGAAGTAAGCAACTTTTTACTTTAAGTGAAAAGCCATAGAGAGAATTTTCAGTTTCATACGCTCTTTGACATTTTGGATTAAAAATTCGGTTTTCTTAATGCTGACAATGTAATGTACGGCAATCATTACAAAGTTGTGCTGGTTCTTTTTTCGTTTTCAAGGTTATACATTATGCTGATTATATTTAGATTTTAATCTGCTTGCTAAAAAAGAGAAAAAAAGAACAAGCCTTTTGGGGTAACATCTGCATAAGGTAAAAATGATACGGCAAGAAATGCCGCAAAAGAATGACCAAACGCTCAAATCTGTTTTGGTACTAGTGCACCGGAACAATGGCCGATTTCAAAACCTACTACAAGCGGGTTTATGTAGCTTGCAAAAGTTGAATCATCACAAAAAATAATACAATTATGATACAATTGAACGTAACAAAAGAAGCGTCTGACGCAACGGACGGAATGAATCTTGGTGTTTTGGCTCATATTGAAAAAATAGTGGAGCTTTCAGAAAACTCAGAATTAAATAATGAGTTTTTTGAAAAGGCAAAACCGCATATCGATCTGCTTAAAAAGCGCTTACAACTAAATGATATGCAGGTTGTGTTGTTATCACATTTTATAGATAAAAGCGAGGATCATAGTATTTATATCAGCGAAATTTCTAAAACTATCGGATGCCGTACTATCAAACTGCTACAATATATGAGTGATATTGATGTGTTGGAGAAGAGACGCTTGATTCGTTGCAGCAGACGAAACGGCGAACAAACCTATTTCCGTGTTCCTCGAGAGGTTCTCGACTCGTTTATAGAGGATAAGGAATATATACCCGCCAATAAAAAAAATATTTCACTTGCTGATTTTTTTCTGGAATTGGAAAAATTATTTGATGAAAGAAAAGAGAATGAATTGACATACATGGGTTTAATAGATGAGATAGACTCCTTGTTTGAAGATAATTCTCAATTGACTTTTGTTGAAAAAACGGAAGCGTATAATCTCGGTTGCATGGACAAGTTGCTGCTACTACGTTTCTGTCTGCTCTTTGTGCGCGATAAAGACGACAATATAGGTCTTTATGATTTTGAAGATTTTTTTGAAAGATATGCGGGCAGCCGTCTCTATAATTCGTTGCAAAAACAATACAATGCCTTATTTGACTATAAATTGATAGAAAATGCCTACAATGATGGGTTTATAGACGTAGAAAGTTTCAAACTGACTGATTTTGCAAAAAAAGAATTACTTTCAGAGATGAATATTGACTGGAGAAAACCATTGAATAAAAAATATTTTATTTTACAGGATTCGATTGCCGATAAAAAATTGTTTTACAACGAAAACGAGCGAAAACAGATTGAGCAATTAAGCAATTTGCTGAAACAGGAAAATTTTGACGACATCCGTAACCGTCTTGCAGAAAATGGCATGAGACAAGGTTTTGCCTGTTTATTTTACGGCACTCCCGGCACTGGTAAAACTGAAACGGTATATCAGCTTGCACGACAAACGGGACGCGATATTTTTCCGATAGATGTTTCACGCATAAAAAGCATGTGGGTAGGAGAAAGCGAAAAGAATATCAAAGAGTCTTTTGAGTCTTACCGAGAGCATGTAAGACAATCGGAAATTGCGCCCATACTTCTGTTTAACGAGGCTGATGCGGTGTTGGGTATCCGCAACGAAGGCGCAAGCAGGGCTGTCGATAAAATGGAAAATTCCATTCAGAATATTATTTTGCAGGAAATGGAAAATTTAGATGGGATTCTTATCGCCACAACCAATCTCATACAGAATTTAGACAAGGCTTTTGAACGCAGATTTATTTATAAAATAGAATTTGGAAAGCCTTCGCTTGAAGCAAAACAGGCGATTTGGAAAACGATGCTTCCCGAATTGAAAGACGAGGAATTAACAACACTGTCGGAAACTTACGATTTCAGCGGAGGACAAATTGAAAATATAACCCGAAAATATACTGTTCATAACATCTTAACGGGCGAGAATCCTACTTTTGGTGAATTATGCGGACTTTGCGATGCAGAAAAAATCAACTTAAAAACAAGAAAAAAGATAGGTTTTTGAAAAATGAACTTTACGGCGACATGTTTTATCGCTGTAAAGTTTTATCTTCGTATTTCAATAGCTAAAAACCAACACGGTATGTCCAAAAGAGAAACATTATTCCGTCAAAGTTTGATCATAGAAAAACTGCGGAAGACGCCTTCGAATTTTGAGAAAATAGCGACATATTTAAAATTGCAATCAGAAATACACGAATATAATTTTAATATTTCGCTGCGGACCTTCCAACGTGATGTGCAGGATATTGCTTCGCTCTACAATATCGAGATTGAGTACGATCGTTCGACAAAAGTCTATCGAATTGTGTCGGATGAAAAAACCGAATTAAACGAACGCCTTTTCGAGGCTTTCGATATGTTGAACGCAATGAATCTTGCTTCCCGCGTTTCGGAACATATACAGTTCGAAAAGCGGAAACCCCAAGGCCTTGAAAATCTGTACGGCTTGCTTCGTGCCGTTCAAAACAGGTTTGTTATAAGTTTTGACCACCTGAAATATTGGGAAGAAGAAACAGGCAACCGAACTATCGAGCCTTATGCGCTGAAAGAATTTCGGAATCGTTGGTACGTCCTCGGCAAGGATTTGAAAGACGGCAAAATAAAGACTTTCGGACTCGACCGCCTCTCGAATTTGGAAATAAGCAAAACACACTTTCGTTTTCCCGTCGATTTTGATTTGAATGGGTATTTCCGTCATTGCTTTGGAGTTATAAGCCCTTACGAAGAGCAGGAGCCGGAAGATGTTATCCTTTCATTCACTCCTTTTCAAGGAAGATATATCAAATCGCTGCCGCTGCACGAAACGCAGGAGGTGCTGACCGACAACGACGACGAATTGCGGATAAAGTTGAAACTCTATATTACGCATGATTTTATTATGGAAATTCTCTTTTTTGGAGAAAATGTGAAAGTGATTGAGCCTGAAAGTTTGATTGCAGATATAAAAAAGACTTTGGAAACGGCATTATCATCTTATCAGTAAGAAAATTTTTCTTTCCACTGTTTTTGTAAATTCCGCCGTGTTGAACGAAAAGTGAGATAACCAGTGATCCGTTGCGAATGGAATTGCGCTCTTTGGTAGAAGACAACCCCTCTTTACCTTTTTGTATTCAACTTCAAAAATACGCGGAGGTGTGTGATGAGCAAAATATCTTTCCTTTATTGCTTTATTTTTGCCATCGATTTATCAATCACAACGGTGTGGATATCTCCGAGATAAAAAGCATGTGGTATGGAGAAAGTGAAAAGAGAATCAAACAGATTTTCGACACCTATCGGTACCACGTTGATGCCAAAGAGGTAGCTCCTATCTTACTTTTTAATGAGGCGGACGCGATAATTGGAAGCCGAAGGGAGGTAGGAAACAGCCATATTAACCAATTAGAGAATACGATTCAAAATATCCTGTTGCAGGAAATAGAGAATCTGAAAGGTATCTTGATTGCAACCACTAACCTTACTCGAAATGTGGATAAGGCATTCGATCGGAGATTTTTGTACAAGATTGAATTTGATAAACCCAGCTTAGAGGCTAAAGAAAGTATTTGGAAAATGATGCTAACGTCACTATCCGAAGAAGAGAGTCAAGAGTTAGCCGGAACCAAAGATTTAAGTGGGGGTCAAATAGAAAATATAGCTCGTAAATGTACCGTTGACTCAATCTTGAATGGTGCAATGCCATCATTTAAAAGAATACGGTACTATTGTGAAAATGGGATTCTATAAGAATGATAGAAAAAAATAGGTTTTTGTTGAAAATTTAGATTGGTCACCATGCAAAAGAAGGATCGAGAAAGGTATTTAAGGCTGAGCGACAAGTTCGAGGCTTATTCCATCGAACGATTGGAAGAAATTGCTATTCGGGCAAACCAGAAAGGAGACAAGGTTAAGGTGGAGGTAGCGTTGGGTGAGAGGAAATATAAACTTAACCAATCTTTTGAATGGACACCGGAAAAAAAGGAGCGTTTTCTCTCTCTGAACCGGAAGCTGATTGACTGTTTTGAAAAACTGAAAACGGAAGCCTCCGCAACACTTGCCTTACTGCAGCAACGTATCGATAACGAGGATGATTTTTTACGTGATTTCGAGATAGAAATAAAAGTTACGCCCTATTTCTATGAGGCTTGTGAAGACGGTGAATTCTACGAAAAAGAGGATGGTATCCAAGAAGTGTTGATGGATAATTGGGACGACTGGAATATGTCCGCTTCGATTTCCAATACAAATGATCTTGATAATCTACTGGAGCTAAACAGGGAGCAAAATTGGAATATAGATCATTGGTTCCGAGGTTTATTCGACGATCATTATATCTCGCAAGCAATTCATAATATATACGATCATGCTACCGGTTGGAGTTTTCCGGATATTCTGCGAATCAATAATTTGTGGGCAGAAGTACATGTTCAGTATCAATATTTTACGGAAATTGAAGAGATTCCTGATTTTGATTAGGAATGCTTCTCAAGCATTGAATTTTATATTAATTTTAATGATGTTATGTGGAATTGTTTCTATATCTTTGATGAAAATTTAATAAATCTCATGATAAACTGCTATGGCAAAAGTATTTAGAATAACCCCCAAGCGTGTTAAGAGAGTAAACGGAACAGTTTTAACCCCGTCGATGTCGGTCACGATCACGACCCAACAACACACTAACGACCCTTTTTATAACGGAGCCAAAGAGATTAAAGAGGCCTATCTCCGATTGTATCGTTTTGATTACCAGAAAGCGTGTTGCAACAAGAACGATTTTGAGTTTGTGCAGTTGGATTAAAAATGTGATATTTCTGTATGGGAAGTTATTACTTAGGGAGAAATGAAAAATCTGAATTGTGATGAATGTGTAAGTAATTGTGAATAAAAAAGAACAAATATGAAACAGGAACAGCTCGAGAAAAAAATCGAAGAACAACTGGTAAGGTTTGAACATGCTATTGAACTTCCAATCAATACAGAAACGGGAGAAAGAATGTCATTTGTTCGTGATGGAATCGTAAATGCATCGAAATATTTGGAGGCTCCGGTAAAAATTCTTTGGATTTTGAAGGAAGCGCATAGCGATGATGATTCTTTGCCTGATATGAGACCCAATATCGCCTCATTAAATGATAATGACAATCCCGATGTCATGGATCGTTTATGGGCACCTACATGGCGTGCGGTCGCCTATGCTACTTATGGGATTTTTGAAAATAAGAATATGAGTGATATTCTAGAAATGAATGGAAATGCCCAAGAAGTATTGAAATATATGCCCTGTATTGCCCACATTAACGTGAAAAAATACGCGGGTGGAAGCAACGCGAATATGAATGATATTAAAAGATTTTACAATAAGTACAAAACATTATTACATGAGCAAATTGAGATTATTGATCCTGATGTAATGATTTTTGGTGGAACATTCGGATACTTTTCGGATTATTTTAAGGGTAAGGAAAAAATCGCGGAATGGCTCCCGGTCTATCAATTCCAAAATAAGTTATTGATTGATACTTATCATCCTAATAATGGATGGAGAAGAGCAGGTGAGACCCGTATAGAATATTGCGATTATATTATCAATGCAGTGAAAGACTATATGTCGTTGGAGTGAAGCTTTGGATTAAAAACTTGAATTTGATATTTAAATGGCAAATTATTATTGTGAATATTGTGGTCGGAAATTTTTATCGGCCATGGGTTTGTCCTCGAATAATTGTCCCAGACATCCTGACGGGCTTGGTAAAGGCAAGCACAAGTTGTACGAGGGCAGCGAGAAAAGTAAATACACGTGTAAGTATTGCGGTTTTACTTTCAAAGATTTGCCGGCATTGACCGTGAATAATTGCCCCAGGCATCCCAATGGGTTTGCTAAAGGGAAGCACTCCCCCGCGTTATAACTTTGCCGTAAGGCCTAAAGCTGCCCAATTCCGGGCAGTTTTATTGTATTTTGTTTTAGATGCGCCATTATTTGGCGTAGTGTAGTGTTGTTTATAATTGATATGCAAAAAAGAAATAGCAATAAAGAGAGCATGTCCAATTTGTTTAACCGCTACGTGTGGTTGGTGGACATTATCTACCGGAGGGAAAGAATCACCTTCGAGGAGATCAACGACTATTGGCTACGGTCTTCGCTTAACCTTACGGGCGACGATATTCCTTTGAGAACATTCCATAATCATCGTAAAGCGATTGAACAGATGTTCGATATCAATATAGAATGCGATAAGTGGGACGGTTATCGATACTATATCGAAAATGCAGAGGATATGGAGCGGGGAGGTGTGCGAAGTTGGCTATTGAACACGTTTGCCGTCAATAATCTGATCAATGAAAGCCATCGGCTCAAACAACGTATCCTGTTCGAGAATATACCTTCCGGACAGATGCATCTTACTCCCATTATTGAGGCTATGAGAGATGGCTTGTCTCTGGAAATTACGTATCAAAGCTTCTGGAATGATTCTCCTTCCACGTTCGAGGTGCATCCCTATTGCCTGAAAATATTCAAGCAACGATGGTATGTCATCGCCTTTAGTCCCTACAAAGAACGTATCCTTATTTACGGGCTGGATCGGATTAAAAACACACAGATCACCGGAAACAGCTTCCATTTACCGGATGATTTCGACGGGGAATCCTTCTTTGCCAATAGTTACGGAATTATTGTCGATGACGAGATAGGTGCCGAGAGAGTTCGAGTTAAAGTGGGTAGGAGCCAAGACCGATATTTTAAATCATTACCTTTGCACTCCTCACAAGAGGAAGAGGAGGTTACTTCGGATTATACTATACTCCGTTTTTATATCAAGCCTACCTTTGATTTCCGACAGGAATTGTTATCGTATGGAGCTGATATAGAGGTGCTGGAACCCAAGTGGCTGCGTGACGTGTTCAAGGAGATTGCTTCTGAACAATACAAGGTTTATCACGAAAAATTATAGAAATGATAAAACTTTATATGATTATCCGCAGTTCTTCCTAAAGAATTTAGCGAGAAAAAGTTATAAATAAGTTTCAAAAATGTTTGCACAATTCATTGATATTCATTATATTTACATCATCAACAATAAAATAATTCGAGCTATGAATATCCTGGATTTTGCCATAAATTACCCCGATGAGGAGTCCTGTCGGAAAAAATTCAAAGAACTAAGAGAGCAAATGGGTATAACTTGTCGTCATTGTAATTGTAAAGAACATTACTGGCTTCAAAACAAACAAGCCTATGAATGCAAGAGTTGCCATGCCCGCCAAACCCTGCGTTCAGGCACTGTCATGCAACACTCCAACCTGCCTTACCGTTACTGGTTCGTCGCCATGCACCTGCTCACAGCCACCAAGGGTTCCTTCTCTACGGCTGAACTGCAACGCCAATTAGGACACAAGCGCTATCAGCCGATATGGGAAATGGTCAATAAGCTGCGTGACGTGATGGGCAAGCGTGATGATGAGTACACACTTGAAGGTGCCATCGAGCTGGACGATGCCTTCTTTTTCCACGGAAATATCCCTTGAAGACAGGGATAAACCGTTGAAACGCGGCCGCGGCAGTCAGAAAAAGACCAAAGTATTGGTAATGGCTGAAAGCAAAACAGTTGAAAGTCCAAAAGCAGGCAAGAAACCAAAGAAGGTCAGATACCTGAAAATGAAAGTAATCAACGATTTGAAGTCCGATACAATCACAAAGAATGTCAAAGAACACATCGAGAACACGGCGGATTTAACCACCGATGATTCGACTTCCTATACACAATTAAAAGAACATGTCCATTCGCATACGGCATCTGTCATCCCACCCAAGGAGCTCCCCAGTGTCCTGCCCTGGGTCCATACGGCAATAAGTAATGCCAAGCGACAATTATTGGGCGTATATTACAAAATGAAACCCGAATACTTACAATATTATCTAAATCAGTTCTGTTACAAGTTCAACAGGCGTTATTTCGGTGAGAAGCAGTTTGACCGGCTTCTGGTAGCTGCCCTCACTTACACACCCGATTTCAAATCAAGAATTTATAATAGGAACTATTGCGGATAATCATAAAACTTTATAATCGTACCGCTACTAAGCACATTGTTACGCTAAATTTGTATTGAATAAAAAATAAACTATGAAATCTTTCGCGGCGATTGATTTTGAGACGGCCAATCACAATCGCTCCAGCATTTGCAGTGTTGGAGTCGTTATTGTGGAGAATGAAATAATAGTCGATAAGTTTTACCGGCTCGTGCGTCCTCGCCCTAATTTTTACTCCTTCTGGGCGACCAGGATTCACGGTCTTACCTATCACGACACGCTTGATGAAGCTGAATTCCCGGAGGTTTGGCAGGAGATTTCGCCTAAACTAAAGGATTTGCCACTGATTGCTCATAATAGTCCGTTCGATTCCGGTTGTTTAAAGGCCGTACACGATCTATACGGAATAGAGTATCCCGATTATACATTTCATTGCACCTGTCGAGCGGCAAAGAAGCATTTTCCAGGCTTACAGAATTATCAATTGAAGACTGTGGCAAAGCATATTGGGTATAACCTAGACAACCACCATCATGCATTGGCCGATGCGGAGGCCTGTGCCCGAATCGCTTTATCCGCTCCTTTGTTTCATCGTTCCAATGAATCGGTATAGTCCATGCGCATTCTTCACATTTCCGATACCCATGGTCAGCATCATCAATTGAGCGATATGCCGCGAGCCGACGTTATCGTGCACTCCGGGGACATATCCTTTGCCGGTTCAGAAGATGAAGCGTTCGATTTTATCCAATGGTTTTCGTCGCTGCCCTATACCTACAAAGTTTTTATTGCTGGCAACCATGATAACTGCCTCCATGAAGCAAATATAGAGGGTTTACCCGAGAACTGTTTTTATCTGTACAATTCAAGTGTGGTGATTGACGGCCTTAAATTCCATGGAATGCCTCTGTTCATGGAAGATATAATCTCGGGGAACTACGATGAAAGCTTTCAAAAAATACCCGATGATACGGATATCCTAATGACGCACCAGCCTCCCTATGGCATACTGGACAACTCCGCCAATATCCATTATGGCGATCGTGATTTGTTACAAACCGTAATGGATATCCGTCCCCGATACCATCTTTTCGGACATATTCATGATGCATACGGCATGGAAAAAGAAAAGGACACCCTCTTTGCAAACGCATCGATAGTCGATGTGTATTATCGGTTGCTGAACAAACCTTTCCTCTTTGAAATATGATACCGGGATAACAAAAGACATTTTCCGATTAGGAAAAGCGGTTATCGCGTTAGTTTTAAGCCGAATTTGGGATAGATTATGTCCATACTAAGTCCATATTAAGTCCATATGTAAGCATTCGGTCTACCACGTCTTATTTTAACTGTTAATCTCCTCTATATTTGTCCACAAAAAGATATGTGGTCAATACAGCAGTTTAAATTAGTTTATGATCGCTTCCTATCCAGCGGTCTTTCTGTTACAGATTTTTGCGCAAATGAGTGCATACTCCATTCTAAGTTTTACTATTGGAAAAAGAAATTACATGAGCATAATCAACTTAGAGAACAACCTTCTGATTTTGTACCGATTGTTTTTACCGGTTCAGCTCCGCAAATGCAGACAAAAAGTAAGGCTCAACAGAAACTATTACAAGAGCATGCTGACCCTGCTTCCGGTGATGTTTTTGAAATAGTATATCCCAATGGAGTTAAATTACGTGTCCAAGCTGGTGAAGACATCAACCAACTGCGCTCTTTAATCCTTCTAACCCAATAAAGCATGTTTAACCTTAACAACTCAATGCGTTACTGGCTTTATCCACAACCTACCGATATGCGTAAAGGTTTTTACACATTAAGCGGATTGGTCACGGATCAGATGGGACAAAGTGTACGAAGCGGAGATGTTTTCATCTTTCTTAACCGTCATTGCACCAGTTTGAAGGCCCTGCACATGGAACATGGTGGGCTTGTAATTTATTATATGAAGCTTGAAAAAGGTAATTTTACATTACCCTCTTTTGATGAAAATGGAAGATCGCACCCCTTCTCTTGGCAGAAACTTATGCTGATGGTACAGGGTATTGAAACTGAAAAATGTAAATATAAAAAACGATGGAAAGGCGCATAAACAAACGATTTTAGTCTCTTTTTTACTTGCATATATTGCACCGTTTTTGTATCTTTACTCTCGTTATCTAACAGATTAATGATGCAAGAAAACAAAGAAAATACTAACGAGCTTTTAGAACTCCTCTTGGAGAAATGCGACCGTTTATATCAGGAGAACATGCTTCTGAAGGGTAAGCTTGAAGATCGCACGGATGTTGATGCATTAAAAACCTCGTATGAGGAAACCATATCCAAAAAAGACGAAAAGATCCTTGATTTAGAAAAGCAGGTTGCTTACTTAAGACGTCGGATATGGGGCAAGTCCAGTGAACGCTTTATAAAAGAAGATCCTAGGCAACGCATGATCGACTTTGAAGGTATAGACCTTTTACCTGAAGAAAAAGAACTTGCAGAAGCAGCCAAAGCAGATATAGAAACTTTCAAAGAAAGGCGAGTAAAAGAGCGTGTAAAAAGAAAACCTGTACGTAAACCTTTACCTGAAGATCTTCCCCGGGTTGAAGAGCATCTTTATCCCGATGAGGTAAAAGACAACTCTGATACATTGACAGAGTTAGAGCCCGAGATTACTGAAGTTATGGAGTATGAACCCGGAAGATGCTGGGTAAGGAAGATTATACGTCATAAATATGTTGTAAAAAGCAAAACTGAACAGGATTCACAGAACTCTTCTTCTATTATAACTGCACCACTTCCTGCAAAATACCAACCAATTGCACGCAGTTATGCCGGAGCATCACTCTTGGCGGAACTGATGATAAACAAGTACGTTAATCACCTTCCTTTTTACCGACAGATACAGATGATGAAGCAGATGGGTGTAAATCTTCCTCCGCCAACGGTGAACGATTGGTTCAAGGATACGGCCGATCTGCTGAGACCACTATATTACCGGCTTAAAGAAATAGTTCTTGCCACCGATTATATCCAGGTGGATGAAACCACCGTTCCCATAATAAATAACGAGAAGCATAAAACCGTAAATGGATACATGTGGATGGTGCGCTCTGTGATAGACAAGCAGGTCTTCTTCCATTATGACAATGGCTCAAGAGCACAGAAGGTAGCATTATCCCTTTTTAAAGACTTCCGAGGTGCCATGCAAACGGACGGGTACAGTGTATACCAAATGTACGAATACAAAAAAGATGTACTACCCCTTGGTTGCTGGGCTCATGCAAGAAGAAAGTTTGAGGAGTCGCTCAAAAATGATAGGGAAAGAGCTGAATATGCTCTTGAGCAAATCGGACTTCTATACGAAGTAGAAAGAGAGGCTGATGATAAGAATCTTTCTTACCAGGAGAGAGCTAGGTTACGAGAGACACACGCTTATCCCATTATGGTTGTCTTTGAAAAGTGGCTGGTAGATAATCCGGACCATATGCACCCACTTTCCGGGCAAAATCCAATGATTTAAGAAGACAGTTAAGTCTTCCATAATCAATCATTTTGCTACATATCCAATAATAAGGCTTTCATAATGATAAAATAAGAGAGCAAAAATGAGCTAAAAAGGAGGGCACGCATCAGATTCCGGAGCATATGCACCCAGCATTGCAAGGTAGCGTAAAAAATCATCTGATTCCGGAGCAAGTGCACCCACTTTTAGGATGTAATATTCAGATATAATGTCTTTTAAGATTTAGCTCTTACTGTTTTTTATCATTCATGGATTCCGGGACATATCGGTTCTTCGTCAAATTTGGTGCAAAATAACAGTTCTTAAATCTTCAAAAAAAACAGACTTATTATACAGATTTACAGGTAAATAAATAACAAAAAGCTAGTATAATCGAATCATTTTTATTATCTTTAAAGCTCTGAAACTAAAGGTTTTAAAGATGATTAACTACACTAGCCAAACCAAAGATAATAACTTTTCTATAAACAAACACTCCCTTCAAGCTATTTTTGGAATCCCGGGTGTTGTATTTTATGATTCCTTTATAAATGAAGATTTGATTCTTCTATCTGCCCGTCTTAAAGGCAAGACTGCAAAATGTCCCTCTTGCGGAAAAAGGAGTAAAAGTGTTCACTCATCATATATGCGCAAATTAACTGATCTTGCTGCAGTTGGCAGAGCTGTTAAATTATACTTCAAGTCAGAAAGTTTAGATGTCGTAATAGTAATTGCACTCAAACAATTTTCTCTGAGCAACATCTGCCATTAACTCAGAAATACGCTCGACTAACAGAGCGCACAAGTCATTATTTACAAAGGCTGCTCATTGAGGTCTCCTCTCGTAAAGGTGAGTATATAAGCGATCTCTTATCAATAAAACAGAGCAGTTCCACCTGTCTTAGAATAGTTAAGTCAATAGGAATGCCCGATTATCAGGAGCTAACTACCATCGGTATAGATGACTGGGCATACAGGAAAGGCAAATCATATGGTACTATTATTGTAAATGCGATTAACCACCGTCCCGTGGAACTACTAAAGAGTAGAGACAAAGAGGAGGTTGCAGATTGGCTTAAAGAACATAACTCCATACTGTATGTAACCAGGGATCGATCAAGCAGCTATTCTAATGCTATAAAGTCTGGGGCATCCAAGGCGTCACAAATAGCCGACAGGTTTCATTTGGTGAAAAATCTGGGAGATCACATAGCACATGAAATACGAATGGAGTATAAAACCATTAAAAGCAGTTGGTTGGCTCACAGGAAGAGTCTTTATAAAAGCAAAGAAAATAACAGCTGTTTAAGTAGTGGAGATAACGAAAATACCAGCGATTCACAATATAACAAACACACCAATAGTGTTAACCATAGAAAACAGGAGTTGTTTAACAGGATTCATGAGCTTAAAAACAACAACTACTCTCAAAGAGCAATTGCCAAGGCTTTAAACATTAATCGTAATACTGTAAGATATTATTTTGAAATGGAAGAGTTGTTGCCACGAACAGCCATCTATTATAATAATTATGGAGATTTTATGGATCTGATTAAGGAGTGTTGTAATCAGGGGTTAAATGTAAGAACTATATTTGTCTCTATAAAAGAACGGGGATTCAAGGGTAATCAAACATCCTTTTATCAGTGGTTCAACAGGCACTTCCCGGAATATCAGAGTAAGAAAAGATTGCCAAGTTCCTCCCCGATAGTTTATGAGGTAACTCGATTTAGCGGAATGTCACCCAACAGACTTGCCATTCATTTAACAAATAGTGAATGGGGTGTTTCAAAAGAAACAGGCGAGTGCAGCAAGTCTCACATATTGGCAGAGGAGATTATTAACTCCTCTATGCTACTAAAACAAATGAGAGAAGCATACAACACTTTTAGAGAGGTTTTAAACAGTAAAGATGAACTCAGATTAGACCAATGGATTGATAATTATAAGTCGACCGAAATAAAAAAGATTAGAAGTTTTATAAATGGTATTAATCATGATTTGGAAGCAGTAAAAAACGCCATTAAATACCCTTGGAGTAATGGAGTTGTAGAGGGTCACGTAAACAGATTAAAAAACAAGAAAAGAGAGATGTATGGCAGGGCTGGATTTGAACTGTTAAGACGAAAGGTAGTGCTTTCCAACTCAGGATAACCTGCACCAAATTTGACGAAGAACCGACATATCCACCCACTAGTTAAATATTTTTTCATATGATTGTGATATAAAATCTAATCACACAATCGTATGGCAGGAACAATAACTAGTATGAGCAAGGTAAAACAAGTACTGCGTTTACACGCGCAAGGTGTTTCAAACCGCAAGATTGCGGCCGTTCTGGGTATATATAAAGGGACAGTCAATAGCTACGTTCAAAAGATAACAAATCAACAGTACAGTATTGATGAACTCTTAGCTCTTGAAGATCCTGAACTTGAACGTGTTTTGTTTGCCGGTAATCCTGCCTACAAACAGGAGCGGTTCGATGAGTTCAAAGAGATGATTCCCTACTTCGAGAAAGAGCTTAAAAAAAGACACGTAACCCGATATATTATATGGCAGGAGTATCGCCAGGATCATCCTGAAGGATATAGCTACTCTCAGTTCTGTTATCATCTGCAGCAAGTTATTAATGCCCGTAAACCGGGAAGTATAATACATTACAACCCTGCTGAGAAGTTATTGGTAGATTTTGCAGGTGACACAGTATCATACATTGATCGTGAAACAGGTGAAGTATTAAAGGCTCAGGTTTTTGTAGCCTGTCTTCCATACTCTGACTACACCTTTATAAAGGCAGTGCCTTCGCAGAGAACCGATGACTTTCTTCATGCCCTTACCTGCTGTTTAGATCATCTGGGAGGTACTCCAAAAATCATAGTACCCGATAATCTTAAGGCAGCAGTAGTTAAAGCTGATCGTTTCGAGCCGGAACTCAACAGGCTGATGGAAGATTTTGCCAATCATTACGGCATAGCCGTTATACCTGCCAGGGCGGTTAAACCAAAAGATAAGGCAGCCGTTGAGAACGAGGTAAAAATCATCTACAGGCGTGTTTATGCAAAACTCAGGCATCATACATTCTTCTCCATCGAAGAGATAAATCAAGCCTTTGCAGAGAAGACACGTGAACACAATCAGACACGACAGCAGCAAAAAGATTACTGCAGAGAAGAAAAGTTCCTGGCAGAAGAAAAGCCACTGCTTAAAGAGCTCCCGAAAGATGCTTTCCAGGTAAAATATTACGCCAGCTTAAAGATTGCTTTAAACAACTGCATATATCTTGCACGTGATAAACATTACTACTCGGCGCCCTTCCAATATATCGGTCAGCAGGCGGATATTGTTTATACCCGGAGTTTAGTTCGCATATATGTCAGGGGAGAATGTGTTGCTACACACAAACGCTCTGCAGGCTTCGGGTACACTACACGCAAAGAGCACATGAGCTCAAGTCACAACTTCTATCAGAGTCGAAGTCCGGAGTTTTATATCAGACAGGCCGGGAGGCACTCTGATACTCTCTCTGAACTGTTTACTGCTATTTTTAAGGGAGTAGAAGTACCCGAGATCATGTACAAGAGATGTGACGGCCTGCTGGCACTTCAGCGAAGAACAGATCCGGTGACCTTTGAAAATGTATGCCGTTATGCTCTGGAAAACGACATCCTGACTCTGAAGTCAATTAAAAGAGTTATTGACAGCAAAGCGTACCTGCACGATATGTGGCAGGAAGATAATCAGAATAATATGAATATTAAACACATAAACATAAGGGGTAAAAAGTATTACGTGGGTTAATTACCTACATCACATTAACTTAAAAACAAATATTAAAAAACGATGGAACAGATTAAATCAGAACTGATAACATTACGTCTGTCCGGTATGGCAGAGACCTTAGGGATGCTGCAAGAGAGCAGAAAAATACAGGAACTCTCTTTACAAGACGGGCTGAGACTTCTTTTGCAGGGTGAGCGAGATCAGCGTGAATCCAAACGATATGCCCGTTTATTAAAAAATGCAGCGTTCAGATATCAGGCTTCTCTTGAGGAAGTTAGCTTCGATACGTCACGGGGTCTGAACAAGTCTCAAGTACTCTCTCTGGCAACAGGCAATTACATCCGTAACGGAGAGTCAATATTAATTACGGGTGCAACCGGATGCGGCAAAAGTTTTATTGCCACTTCGTTTGGTTACCAGGCATGCAAACAGGGGTTTAGTGTAAATTACTTTAGTATGCAAAAGTTAATGTCAAAAATCAAAATAGCCAGGATAGAAGGTGTAATGACACGCTTCCTTGAGAAGCTAGCAAAGACTGATTTACTGATCTTTGACGACTTTGGAATAGGAACAATGGACAGTCAGCAGCAGTTGGACTTTATGGAAATAATAGAAGACAGACATGCCCGCAAAGCGACCATCATAGCCAGTCAGATACCTCCGGCAAACTGGTTTGATCTGTTTACTGATGAAACTATTGCTGATGCGTTTATGGACAGAGTGATCCATACGTCTCACAGAATAGAGTTAAAAGGAGATAGTTTAAGAAAAAAAAGATAACTTTGTCAAATTGATAGTTTATCCAGTGGGTGGGTATCACCGGAATCACTGGGTGCATATCACCGGAATATCAAGCTGGTGAATGAATACGGTAAAGTATTACCAAAAAGCCCGATAGGCAAGGCGATAAAATACTGTTATGACATCTATCACCGTTTAAGCCGCTATCATCTGGATGGCAGGTATCATATAGATAACAACCTTGCTGAAAACAGTCTGAGGGGTCTGGCACTGGGAAGGAAAAATTACCTGTTTTGCGGAAATCATGACGCTGCAGAAGATGCTGCAGTTATCTACTCTTTACTTGGATGCTGCAAAGCTGCAGATGTGAACTTCCGTGACTGGATGGTGCATGTTTTGAGTCATATCCACGATTATGACCAGGACTACACGATGGATCTTGCGGAACTGCTTCCTTTAAACTATCTACGAAAAACCTCCTAAAAACTCCGAACCGTCTCCGAATGTTTTACAAGTTTTTGAAAGGTTTTTTGGAAGAATCTAAGAAAGCTTGGAATAAAATACGGGCAAGACCGAATGCTTACTATATATTAAATCCAGATATCATCCGGATAAATAATTTCCTCAAGGAAAAGTGCATGCCCTGGTACTGAGTCTCCTGCAACCTGTCTATTCTTAGCTTCAATAATTCTACTGAAACCCTTTTCATCTAAGCGACCCCTACCCCCCTCAAGTAAAGTGCCCACAATGGCTCTAATCATGTTTCGTAAAAAACGATTAGCTCTAATTGTGAATACGTATAATTCATTCTTTCTTTCCCAGTTTGCAAATTCAATATTACAAATATTGGTTTTCACATCGGTGTGTGCTTTACTAAAGCTGGTAAAATCTTTAAAATACAATAATTGCAAAGAAAGTTTATTCATCATATCAATATCCGGTGTAAAATGAACCCTATATGTATATTCATGCAAAAAAGGATCTTTTACTGTTGTGATATAATATCTGTAGGTACGTGACATAGCATCAAAGCGTGCATGTGCATCAGGTCTTACATTTTGTATAGAGAGTATTTTAATGTCCTTTGGAAGAAAATTATTAAGTTTAAAAATTAAATCTTCACAAATTAAGAAATCATCATCTATATCAAAATGAGCTGTCATTTTTCGTGCATGAACACCAGAGTCGGTCCTTCCCGCACCAACAATTTCAATGTCTTTTCTTAAAATTGTAGAAAAAGCTTCTTGCAACGTTTGCTGTACACTTATACCATTAGGTTGAATTTGCCATCCAACATAATTTTTGCCATTAAATGCTAAAGAGGTGAAATAACGAGCCATTGTAAATTAGTCAGACTAGTAAATAAGTCAACTATTTAGTTCTTTTAATCTTATTTTTGTTAGAACCTGTTTGGTGTTCAGGGGGAAATCTCCATCCATCATCCATGAATAATAACTTGGTTCTTTATCTAAAACTGCAATTACTGGTTTTCCTTTATGCTTACCAAAATTAAAAACCTCAACCCCTTCATCGTTAAATATTATTCTTCCAGCTAGATCTACATTATTATTAAAACTTGAATATTCCTTTGAAAGAATATCAATGTCATTTTTTAAATCAGGATATCTATCTAGCTGTGATTTTAACACCTCGTAAGTCGCAATTGCATCAGCCTCAGCCGAATGAGCATTCTCTAATTGTTTATTACAATAAAACTTGTATGCAGCTTCAAGAGTTCTTTGCTCTCTTTTATGGAAAATAATCTGAACATCAACAAACTTGCGTTTAGAGGTATCAAAGTCTACACCGGCACGTAAAAACTCTTCTGCAAGTATCGGAACATCAAAACGACTTGAATTGAATCCTGCCATGTCACAACCTTCTAAAAGATCTGCAAGTGATTTTGCTACCTGCTTAAATGTGGGGCAATCTTTTACATCCTCGTCAGTAATACCATGAATTGCTGTAGATTCGGGAGGAATCGGCATTTGTGGATTAATACGACGCGTTTTAGACTCCTCTTTACCGTTTGGTGAAATCTTTAGAAGTGAAATTTCAACAATCCTATCTCGAGTAATATTAATACCGGTAGTTTCCAAATCAAAGAAAACCAACGGATTTTTAAGGTTTAAATCCATCAATAACTTAAATTAATCATTCAACATCATAGGCATTAAAAGCGTCAACATGTCTTCGTTCTCCTCTTTTTCAACAGGCAATATAAGTCCTGCGCGAGATGGGTCTGACAACTCAATCCTAATATCTGAAGATGGAATATTATCAATAATCTCAATTAAAAAAGATGCCTTAAAACCAATATTCATTACATTCCCTTCATATATGCAAGTTATAGTCTCCTCTGCAGAAGTTAGAAAATCAATATCTTGTGCAGTTATCACAATTTTATCTTCAGAAAACTGTAATTTTACTAACCCAATTGATGGATTTGAAAAAACAGAAACACGTTTTAAAGCATTTAAAAGTAATAGTCTATCAATGGTTACTTTATTGGGGTTATTTTGAGGAATCACAGAGTTATAGTTTGGGTATCTTCCTTCTACAAAACGACAAACCATTTTGTATGTACCCATAGTTATAAATGCATTATTTTCATCAAAATCAATATCAATAGTACCTGTTTCCTTTGGCAGCAACGATTTTAATAAGTTTGCAGGTTTTTTAGGAAGTATAAAAGAGGAACGACTCTCTCCTTTTGCATCAGTTGTGATTACTCTAACCAGCTTATGTCCGTCAGATGCAACAAAAGTGAGGTCATCAGCAGAAACATCAAAATAAATACCATTCATCACTGGTCTAAGCTCATCATCTGCTGTTGCAAATACTGTTCGATTAATACCCGTTAGAAGTGTTTCTGCATCCAATGTTATCTTCATTGATGAATCCTCATTCAAAGGTTTTGGATCAGGATATTCATCTCCTTTAAGTCCAACAAAATTATACTTACCATTATGATAATAAATAAACACCTCCAGTGTCTCATCATTAATTTCGAAAGTAAGTGGTTGATCTGGAAGCTCACGTAGCGGATCAAGAAGATTTCTGGCATTTATAGCCAAGCTACCTTCACCTTCTGCGTTATTAACTTCAATCCATGTTTCCAGTCTTGTTTCACTGTCAGCTGCAGTTAGAGTTAATTTACTATCCTTTAATTCCAATAGAAAGCAATCCAAAATAGGTAATGTGCTTTTGGTATTAATAACTCTGCTAATTGCCTGCAAATGATTTAACATCGTTGCACTTGACGCTACAAATTTCATAATGATATTATTTATTTTAAACTTTAGCAAATATATAAAATTATATCGGAGCTTTGAGTCTTTTACTCATTAATTTTTATAATAGGAATCTCCTATAATTTTCTATTCCTTGGATGATATTCGATAATTTCTTCTCTCAAAAAACGCATGTCCAAATGAGTATAAATCTCAGTAGTAGTTATTTTCTCATGCCCAAGCATCTCTTGAATTACACGAATATTTGCCCCACGTTCTAACAAATGAGTAGCAAAACTGTGACGAAAAACATGCGGACTAACATCCTTATTAATTCCAGCTTCCTCTGCATACTGTTTTACATAATAAAAAACAGTTATACGAGAAATGGATACACCTCGTGAACTAACAAAAAGAACATCTTCACTTCCCTTTTTTATATTATACTGTTTTCTAGATATCAACCAGTTGTTTATTGATTCTATCGCAGGATCTGAAATGGGGACAAGTCTCTGCTTACTACCCTTTCCGTCTACTCTAATAAACCCTTCATCAAAAAATAGATCAGAGAAACGAAGTTTTATCAGTTCTGAGACTCGTAAGCCGCAACTATACAATGTTTCAATAATAGCATAATTTCTTGTTCCTTCGGAAGTCGACAAATCAATTACACCTAATATAGCATCAATCTCCTCGATAGTCAGAACTATAGGCAATTTTAGTCCAACTTTAGGAGATTCCAGTAACTCTGTAGGATCATCTTTTCGATAATTATTTAATATCATAAATCCAAAAAATGACTTCAATCCCGATATAATCCTTGAGGTTGTTCTAGGAGTAAGTCCTTCATCATATAACTCATCAAGAAACTCCTCAATATCTGATAATTGCAGGTCTTCCGGTTTAATGTCTTTTGATTCTGAAAAAAGTGTGAGTTTTTTCAGATCACGCATATAAGCATCAATTGTGTTAGCGGATAATCCTTTTTCCAGCAACAAATATCTTTTGTATTTATCAATAACTCTATCTTTGGTCATCCCCTAGTTTACTTAAATTATTTTTAAGTATAAATGCTTCATCAATATTTTGCTTAATCTTTTTCAACAGATACTCCTTTTCATTTTCGTTAACACTTTTACTTTTTTCAAGATTACGTAATACAGTAACCACTCTTTTTTCTCCAATAAGAATGAACAATGGCAATAATTTATGAGCTAAATTAGCAGCTGTAATATAATCATCTTTTACCATAGCAACCTCTAGATCTGCGTAACTACTCTCCGCTTCATCAATAAATGACTGTAAGATTTGGGTAGAAGCAATTGGGTCTTCTTTTATAAAATCAATAAGATTAAATACACCTTTCACTTTACTAGCTTCAGGTATAATGTTTGAAAAATTAAAATTTAAATCATCAGAATTTACCTCTTCCCTAACACAGTAATAAATCAAACTATACAATTGCATAGTTTTAAAGGGTTTGATTAAAAAATTAGTAAACCCGGAATCCTTTATTTTTTGTAATGATAAATCTGAACTAGCTGAAAGTGCAATTTTTGGCAAATATTTGTTTTGTTTTCCACCATTTTCATTTATTATATCAATCAAGTCATATCCTGTTGTTGAACCAAGATGAAGATCAATTAAAATTAATTCAAAAATATTATTATTAATAAGGTGCAATACTTTATCAGGATTAGATTCAGTAGTACAATGCATATTCTTTCTGACAATCGCCTCAGAAATCATCTTAAGTTGCACTGGATCATCATCTACTACAAGAATAGATAAACCTTTTAACTCTTCAAGCTGTACAGAATTTAACTCTCTATTTATAATGTTTGAGTATTTTGAAATACGGGTTTGAAAATTGTCATTAGAATAAATGGTTTCTAAGGGATCAGTATACAAAGCAAGCCTAACAACAAATTGAGATCCCACTCCCTTTTCAGATTTCAGTTGAATATCACCCTCCAATTTTTCCACAAATGATTTAGTAATAGCTAATCCTAAGCCAGTACCCCCCACACTTCCATACTCTTTGTTGCCCGATTTTAACTGTTTGAATTCTTCAAATATAACTTCACTGTCGTTTTTATCAATACCAATTCCGGTATCAGCAACAGAGAAAACTAATATTTTTTCGGGTTTCCTTTTATTACTACTTGAATTCGAATTTTTATCAACAATTTCGAGTTTTGCATCAATTGTAATATCTCCTTTAAAAGTATATTTAATTGCATTAGAGATCAAATTACTCATGATTTGTCTTAACACATATGAATCACCATAACATTTAAAATCTTCAGGAATATTATTCTCAATGTTGAAATTTAAACCTTTTTGTTTTGCAAGAGGTGAAAAGCTCGAAGAGGTTTCGTATATCAATTTATGAACATTAAATTGGGACTCATTAAACTCCCAATTACCAGAGTCCAATTTATGAAAATCCAGTAGAGAAGTCACAAGCTGCATAATATGTTCGGAAGATATTTCCATATTTGACAAATAGTCATTGATAATAGAAGCTTCGCTCTCATCAGATATCTCACATTCTTTTATCAGTTCTATAAAACCCATAACAGAGCTTAATGGCGCTTTTAAATCATGTGAAATTGTAAGCATCATTTTTTCACGCGATGCCAATAAATCAGTGATACGTTTATTTGATGATTCTAACTGTTTGCGATATTTTTGACTTTTATTTATATCAAAAACAAAAAGTACGGCAAATACTAAAGATACTAGAATAGCAAGGACTGAAATTACATATATTGTATTCTGCGATCGAGACAATGCTTTTTCCCTGTCAATAATTAATTGCATTGATTTATCCATCTCCTCCTGCTCAATTTCTTTTAATAATTCATCAATACGTAAGGTTAGCAAACGATTTGTTATATTCATCGTGTCTTGCTTATGATAAAGAGCATTCTGAAACTCCTTCTGCCTTTTAAGATCCAGCCTCTCAGAATAACGTACTTTATTCACAATTGTATCTACAATTAATTTGAAATTATTCTCTGCAGCCAACAACCTGTTTTCAATTATGATAACTGAATCAGGGTTAGCTACAAATACATTCTTTATGCGATCAAAAAAACCTTTACGATTACCTGCAACAATGCTAGTATCACTTTGAGCTCCGCTTAAATCCTTACTATTTAAATACTTAGTAATTTCTCTGTTCAATTCTTTCGGTACATAACTACTCTCAGTCTCTCTAATAATTCTTGGATCTTTTTCGACAGAATCAAGTAATACTGCTACTTTACGCAAATTACTACCCTTATTTCTCATAAGGTATAAAATAGAGTCTAGTTTTAGAATACGTAAACTATCCTGTGAGATTTTCTTCAATTCATCCAGATTCAATTTTATTACCGGTATAATAGAATCATATGAAACATAATATTGATATGCACTTTCTGCAGTCAACAAATTCTGCTCACTTTCAACCTCATATAACTGCGCAAGTGTATTACCAACAATCAGTAGTTCTGATAAATCTTTATTACTGACTTTCTTCTCAGAAAAATCCACTAAATTCTTGTATAGAGCGGCAAGACCAATTGCCATTATTAAGTATACAATTATATAACCTGCAATAACTGTATATTTAACTTTTGTCTCTCCTTTTTTATTCATTTCGAAACTTATAAATTAGTCGTCAGTTTTGAAAAGTTATATTATAAAGTTTAATTTTATTGTATAATGTTTTTCTGTCAATATTTAATATGGATGCAGCCAAAGTTTTATTTCCTTTAGAGAGTTCAAGAGCTTGACATATCTTCTCTCTTTCATAATTTTCTTTCCTCAAACTTTTAATACTGTTTTCAGTGACTAATTCGTTCTTATAGGTTTGTTTTTTATCAAACAGCTTTGTAATAATACTGCTTGTAATAACCTTCTCTTCAGTAAGCAAAACTCCTTTTACAATAGTGTTTTTAAGTTCCTGAATATTACCGGGCCAATTATATTCAATTAGAAACTTCTGGAAAGATTCATCAACACCTTCAACTTTTTTGTTAAAAATATGATTTGCAAATTGGATAAAATATGAAGTAAGAAAATTAATATGATTCTCACATCCTTTCAGATTAGGTAGTGTTAAATAATCTTTTACAAGTATATTAAATAGCTTTGGAAAAAGGAGTTCTTTAAGCTCATCAATACTTTTTTCTGAACTCATTATAACTTGAGTAAAATCATCATCCTTTTTTTGTTTAGTAATAATTGAAAGCAACTCATCTTGCTCTGCGTAACTTAACTGATCCACTTCGCTAATATATAAAAGGCCCCCCTTAGCTGATTTAAATTTTATCATCAACATTGATTCACCATCACCATTGTTGAAATTCCTTTGTTTGTTTGATAAAATATCATTAGAGTCCAATTTCACAAGGGGTTTCGAAATATGACACCCTTTTTCATAAATAAAGAGTACTGCAGATGCCTTCCCTGTACCTCTATCACCTAAAATTAAAATGTGATTATTATTTTCAGATATTTGATTTAATTGATTGAATAGCTTATCATAAGCTTCGCCTGGTGGTTTTATTAGTTTATAATATAAATGATTAGTCTTTTTTGAATTTTCATGAGCCTTGAAAGCTTCATCAATTTTTTCAAAAAGTATTTCCGGATCTATAGGCTTTGAAATATAATCTGCCGCACCTGTTTTCATTGATTCAACAGCCGACTCAATATCTGCAAAGCCTGTCATCATAATTACCATGATATCTGAATCATACTTTTTTACCCACGATAAAAATTCCATACCATCCGTTTCAGGCATTTTTATATCACTTAAAATTAAGTCATAAAAATTTTCTTTAACCAAATGTTTTGCATTTTCTACATCAAATGCAGTTTCAGCTTCGAAACCTCTTTTTTGCAGCCATGACTTAAGCATTAAACAAATGGTTTTATTATCATCAACAACTAATACACTTTTACTCATTTTATTAACTATCATGTTTAAAGCAAAAAGGGACAAAACTATTCACTCTTTATTTTTCTTTTTCAAACTCTTTTGGAATAACAATAGCTGCATAAAGTAGTAATATTGCACCTATTATCATTACTAAAACCCATTCATTTCGTTGCTTAAACATTAAGTAAGTAGCAGCAATCATAAAAAGACATGATAAAATTTGAAAGTTATAAAGTCGTTTACCTCTTATACTTTTTCCCGGATATGGATTAGATATGGTGATAACAGAAAAAACTACTACTGAAATCGCTAAAATCCATGGAGCAATTGAGGGCGAAAACATATATAAAACTGCAGAAAACAAAATTAAAATGCCCGATATACGATAAATTTTATCCTTCATAAAACTGTGAGATTATTATTTTATCTGGTACTAATAGCCAAAACCTATCTATACAAAGATACTGAATTCATTTATTAAAGTTACAATATTTTTTAAAATCTTCTTAAGGTAAAGATGAGTCTTTAACTTTTACAATTAATAAAATTATTCAAGAACAAAAACCTCTTCATTTTCTTTCTTCATATAATAGTTTTCTCTAGCAAACTTTTCAAGATTTTCTTTTTTTGATTGAAGTTCATCAAGCTTTTCAGAGTCCTCTTCTATTTGTTTTTTGTAAATTTCAATTTGTGATTCAAGCTCACTTATTTGCGACTTCTGTTTAACTCTTCTAGGGATACTACTGTTACCAAAAAAGAATAACATAACGATTATAATTACAATAACAGCTATCTGAGTTGCAGTAAAACCCAAAATTCTTTTAGTTCCGATTGTTCCAATTTTTCTAATATTATCTTTCATCGCGACGATTTATGAAGGAAAATTTTAAAACAAAAATAGAGTTTTTTTCTACTTTCGCCAACCAATTACCAATAAATAAATCAAATATTGACAATACAGGTTAGGCAATTTAAACAATAAAAAGTATCTTTACGCATTAGTTATAATTGAAATTTAAATTGTCTATGAAAAAAATCTTTATTGCAACCTTAATGGTGATTTTAGGCGTAACAATGTCTTATCCTTGTACAAATTTACTAGTTGGGAAAAAAGCATCAACTGACGGATCAACACTCATATCATATGCAGCAGATTCATATGGATTGTATGGAGAACTGTACCATTGGCCTGCAAAAACATATCCTACAGGTGAAATGTTGGAGGTGTATGAATGGGATAGTGGTAAATTTCTTGGAAAAATACCTCAAGTATTATATACTTATAATGTAATTGGTAACATGAATGAACATCAGCTTGCAATAGCTGAAACTACATTTGGTGGTAGAAGTGAACTAAGAGATTCAACAGGAATTATGGATTATGGAAGTTTGATATATATTACACTTCAGCGAGCCACCAATGCCCGTGAAGCAATAAAAATAATGACTGACCTTGTAAGTGAACATGGATATTACAGTGGTGGCGAATCATTTTCGATTGCAGATCCAAATGAAATTTGGGTAATGGAAATGTCTGGAAAAGGAGTTGGTAATAAAGGAGCTGTTTGGGTAGCTGTACGTATACCTGATGATTGTGTTTCAGCTCATGCCAACCAAGCAAGAATTCAACAATTTCCTCTTGATGATCCTGAAAACTGCATCTATTCACCTGATGTAATATCTTTTGCTCGTGAAATGGGATATTATGATGGTACTGATGCCGACTTTAGTTTTGCTAAAACTTACAACCCTCTCGACTTTGGTGGAATGCGTTTTTGCGAAGCTCGTGTATGGTCATTTTTTAATAAAGTAAATAAAGATATGGGCAAATATGTTACATATGCACAAGGTAAAACAACAGACCCAATGCCCTTATATATTAAAGCAGACATGAAACTTAGCGCTCAGGATATTCAGAATATGATGAGAGACCATTATGAAGGCACTGAACTTGATTGGAGATTTGATGTTGGTGCCGGTCCATTTAACTCACCCTACAGATGGTCACCACTCTCATTCGAAGTTGATGGGATTGAATATTGCAACGAACGTCCTATCGCTACACAGCAGACTGCTTTTTCTTTTGTTGCACAGATGCGCTCTTGGCTACCTAATGAAATTGGTGGAATCCTATGGTTTGGCATTGATGATGCAGCTCAAACAATTTACTACCCATTCTATTGCAGTCATAACAAAGTACCTCATGAAATGGCAATAGGTAATGGTGACCTGCTAAATTTCTCATGGACTTCTGCATTTTGGATTCACAACTGGGTGTCGAACATGGTCTATACAAGATACAGCGATATGAGTATTGATATGAAAAAGATACAATCAAAACTAGAGAATCAGTTTCTTGCCTCACAACCCAATGTTGAAGAAAAGGCAGCAGCACTTTACTTACAATCAAGGTCTGAAACAACTGATTATCTAACTCAATACACAAATAATCTTGTAAAAGAAGGAGTAGTTGAATGGAAAAAACTTGGTGAATATTTAATGGTAAAATATATTGATGGAGTTATTAAACAGACTGAAAATGGCGAATTTAAACGTAATCCATATGGGCAGCCTGCAAATCCACTTCGTCCCGGGTATTCAAACGAATATTATCAAAAGATAATAGATCAAACAGGTGATAAATATAAGGTTTCACCAGTTGAATTAGATTAACAGTATATAACAGTAAGTTTTTTATGGAAAATGAAACTCTTTTAGAACAAGTCACAGGCAAAGCTATGTCTTGGCTTAAAGGAAACTATGATGCAGAAACGAAAGATGAGGTGCAGCTTATGCTTGATAATGAGGACAAAACTGAACTTATCGAAGCATTCTACAAAGATCTTGAATTTGGGACAGGTGGATTAAGAGGAATAATGGGTGCAGGTAGTAATAGGATGAATATTTATACTGTTGGCTCTGCCACGCAAGGACTATCCAATTATCTAAAAAAAGAGTTTGCTGATTTAAAGGAAATCAGAGTTGTAGTAGGTCATGATTGCCGCAACAATAGTCGTAAATTTGCTGAAATATCTGCCGAAATATTCAGTGCAAATGGTATAAAAGTTTATCTTTTTGAAGACCTTCGCCCCACCCCTGAAGCATCTTATGCGATCAGGAAGTTAGGATGTCAGAGTGGTATAGTTATCACTGCTTCTCACAACCCGAAGGAGTATAATGGATATAAAGCATATTGGAATGATGGTGCACAAGTATTGGCTCCACACGACAGAAATATCATTGCAGAAGTAAACCGAATTAAATCAGTTGATGAAATTAAATTCAAAGGTAACAGAAAGCTAATTGAAATAATCGGCAAAGATATGGATAAGGCTTTCATAGAAGAAGTTAAAAAACTTGTCCTTTCGCCTGACTCCATCAAACGCTTTAACGATATAAAGATTGTCTACACCCCTATTCATGGCACCGGAGGCACACTGGTTCCTGATGCATTAAAAGCTATTGGATTCACCAATATCATTCATGTTCCTGAGCAGGATGTACTTAGTGGTGATTTCCCAACAGTTGAGTCCCCTAATCCGGAAGAACCGGCTGCACTTGATTTGGCAATTAAAAAAGCCGTAGAAACAGGAGCAGACCTGGTCATGGCAACCGATCCTGATTGTGATCGTATAGGTACTGCAATTCGCGACGAAAATGGTGAATTCTTCCTTGTTAATGGAAATCAAATTTTTCTGCTATGCATATATTACTTAATGGCAAGACGTGAAGAGCTAGGACTACTTACCGGTAAAGAGTTTACCGTAAAGACAATAGTTACTACAGAACTTGCAAAAGTGATTGCAAAAAGCAAGGGTATTGAAATGTTTGACAGCTATACCGGATTTAAATGGATTGCAGAAATTATTCGCAGAAATGAGAGCACAAAGAAATATATAGGTGGTGGTGAAGAGAGCTTCGGGTTTCTAGCTGGTGATTTTGTTCGCGACAAAGATGCGGTTTCTGCTTGTACTCTATTTGCAGAAATAGCTGCATGGTCAAGAGACAACAATAAGTCGGTATACGAATTACTACAGGATATTTATCTTGAATTTGGATACTCAAATGAGGTTGGAATATCACTAGTACGAAAAGGTAAAGATGGCGCCGAGGAGATTGAAGCAATGATGAAAAAATTCAGGACAGAGCCTTTTAAAACACTCTGTGGATCACCTGTTATCTTATTTAAAGATTTCGGGAAACTCGAAGCTATCGACTATATTAGAAATGAGCAAATGGCACTTGAAATGCCAACAACCTCAAATGTATTGCAATTCTTTACAGAAGATGGCACCAAATTATCAATTCGTCCTTCCGGAACCGAACCAAAGATAAAATTTTATATTGAGGTAAAAGGAACAGCAAAAGATCGCGAAGATCTTAAACAGTCAGAAAAAATGGCAGAGGATAAAATTAATGCACTTCGCGAAGAATTAGGTATTTAATAAAACAAATAAAGATAATCAGTGGTCAAAGTTAAGTTTAATAGTATATTTAAAGCTCAACTGACCACTGATTTCTAAAATAACATGAGAAAAAAGTTAACAGTAGCATTGGTCGCACACGATCAGCGAAAGGCAGATATGGTTGATTGGGTTATTTTCAACTCCGATTTTCTGTCAGAACATCATATAGTTTGTACCGGAACAACAGGTAGTTTAGTCAGAGACGCACTACAAAGTGAGGGTGTTAATCCTGATTTTACAATAATGAACTCAGGCCCAATGGGTGGGGATGCAGAAATCGCAGCAATGGTTGTACGAAAAGAAATAGATCTAGCGGTTTTCCTTATTGATGATCTTAATGCACAACCACATGAGGCAGATATTATGATGTTGCTTCGTCAATGTCGAGTACATAATGTCCCAATTGCTTGCAACAGATATAGTGCAGACTTAATGATTACCAGCAGCTTATGGGACGACAGCAATTATGTCCCATCACCCCCAAGATATGAAAAATTTAATAGAGAAGAACTTGGCTTTTAATATACAGTTATAATAAAAACACACTCAAATATGTTATTTTTATTACATCTTAAATCGAGTTATTTATTTAACCTGTAATAAAACACATATACATAATTGTATTATTTTCAACTAATAACTTCTCTGCTGAGATATTGAAAGATTGTGTAAATAAAGACATTATTTAATTTTAAAAAGTTTAAAACATGGAAATACCATTTGCTGAATCGTGGAAAATAAAAATGGTTGAGCCGATTAGAAAAAGCACGTTAGAAGAAAGGAAAAAATGGATAAAAGAGGCTAACTACAATGTGTTTCAATTAAAAGCCGAGGAGGTTTACATAGATTTGATTACCGACTCAGGTACAAATGCTATGAGCGACCGTCAGTGGGCGGCAATGATGCTTGGAGATGAAAGCTATGCCGGCGCAACATCCTTTTATAAACTAAAAGAAACGATCAACCGAATAACAGGGTTTAAGTACTTAATACCCACTCATCAGGGTCGTGCTGCCGAGAACGTATTGTTTTCAAGTTTAATTAAGGAAGGTATGTTTATACCGGGAAACTCACATTTTGATACAACCAAAGGTCACATTGAATCTCGTAAATCGTTTGCAGTAGACTGCACAATTGATGAAGCAAAAAACACTCAAATAGAGATTCCTTTTAAAGGAAATGTTGACCCTATTAAACTTGATAATTTCCTTGCCGAGAAGTCAGAAAAGGTTCCATTTATAATCGTAACCATAACTAATAATACGGCAGGAGGACAACCTGTATCAATGGAAAATTTACGTCAAGTACGAACTATTGCCGACAAATACAAAAAACCTGTTCTTTTCGATTCTGCCAGATTTGCAGAAAATGCATATTTTATCAAAAAACGGGAGCAGGGTTATGCAGACAAGTCTATTAAAGAGATCTGTATTGAAATGTTCTCTTATGCCGATGGCATGACAATGAGCGCCAAAAAGGATGCAGTAGTTAACATGGGTGGTTTTATAGCAACCAATATTGAAGAATGGTACGAACAGGCTAAAATAAATTGTATTGTAAATGAAGGCTATGTAACCTATGGAGGAATGAGCGGCAGAGACATGAACGCACTTGCTGTTGGTTTAGACGAAAACACGGAATTTGAAAACCTGGAAACTCGTATTAAGCAGATTGAATATTTAGCTTCACGATTAGATGAATTTGGAATACCATACCAACGACCTGCCGGAGGACATGCAATTTTTGTAGATGCATCAAAAGTACTAACACATGTACCTAAAAACGAGTTTCCTGCACAAACATTGACAATAGAGCTATATTTAGAAGCAGGCATAAGAGGATGTGAAATTGGTTATCTTCTAGCAGACAGGGATCCGGTAACAAGAGAGAATCGTTTCGATGGACTTGATATGTTGCGATTGGCCATTCCCAGAAGAGTTTATACAAACAACCACATGGATGTTATTGCAGTTGCTCTTAAAAATGTATATGACAGACGCGAAGCAATTACTCGTGGAGTAAATATTACGTGGGAAGCACCAATAATGCGTCACTTTACTGTGAAATTAGAACCAGCCAAGTAAATTGTGAATAGTAAATATCGATGATGAGTAAAAGATTAATTTATACTCTAGGTCGTTATTAGCACAGATTCACCACAAACAAATTAAATAAAAAACCCGCAATGTTCAATTTGCAACAATGCGGGTTCTTTATTTTGAGTAGTTTATCTATACTATTTCACAAGATTCAACTCTTCAATCAAATGAGATGCATCCAAAAGTGATTCAAGTGTATAAAGCACATATAAAATATCAACACTAATCATTCTTTGCATTTCAGGTTCAAAAAGGATATCACCACTAAGCGACTCCCAATTACCATCGAAAGCCAAACCAATCAGTTCACTGTTACCATTTAAAACAGGGCTACCGGAATTACCGCCTGTGATGTCATTGGTCGACAAGAAGTTTATACGCAACCTACCCTCTTCGTCAGCATACTTACCAAAGTCACCTGAACTAATTTCATCAAGTATATATTGCTGCACATTAAACTCAGGATCACCCGGCTTTTGCTTTTCAAGTATACCTTCTGATGTTGTAAAAGAATCATACCATACAGCATCACGTGGTTGATAACCTTCAACTGTACCGTAGCTCATTCTCTGTGTAAAATTAGCATCAGGAAAAAAAGTCTTATCCTTATCCATTTCCATCAAAGCTGCCATAAATTCTCTCTCACCTTTAAGAATCTTTTCGTAAGCCGGCATCATTTGTCCGGATAGCTCATATCCCATATCTGCAGAAGAAAGAGCTAGTTCCATGGCTGGATCTTGAGTTAACAACTGAGTATCTGCCGATTGCAATAACAACATCAATTTTTCAAGAGATGTAAAGTTCGAATTCTCAAAAAGCCAATTAGCATATTTCTCATAATCTCCATTAAACTCATCAGCAATCTTCTGATAAATATCCGGATGAAGCTCTGAAGGAACTTTTTCTGCATAGTGACGCATTAATAAAGGCAACACTTTTTTATCCAATTCAGGTTCATAGTTTTTATATGACTCAATAAGTCTGTCGTTAATAAATGCCTGCTTATCCTCCTCTGTTCCATTAGTATCAAACCTGAGGATAGTATTTGCAAATCTAATTAGCTCAATTCCATTATTGAAAGTTTCTAGGAAGTAAGTAGTATATTTTGCCAAATCAACCGAACCGGTATAAGCTTCATCTAACATAGTCAAAGTATTACCATATTTTTCAGTTCCAACTGAATTACTCTTAATCCAATTGTCAAGACGAGACTCCAAGATTACTTTTTTATTAATAACACCCAGGTTGGCAATAGCTTCGTTCATACCCATCGAATTCTTCCAATAATTGGAACTACCTGCATATTTATTTGCATATTTAATTCTAGTAGTATCATTTTGAGTCATTGCATCCCACCATATATCCTGTTTCAAGCCTCTAACTTCAACTCTAGGTTTATTTTCGGACTCAACCCTTTGCTTAATTCCCCAAGACGACATATAACGCTGTGTACTACCGGGATAACCAACAGTCATAGAGTAATCTCCCTCTCTAACTCCTGCTAGTGAAACGGGAACTACATATTTAGGTTTGTAAGGAACGTTCGACTCACTATAATTAGCCGGGTTATTATTCTCATCGGCATAAACTCTAAACACTGAGAAATCACCTGTATGACGAGGCCACATCCAATTGTCTGTATCTCCACCAAACTTACCTATCGACTGTGGTGGAGTAGCTACAAGTCGCACATCACGAAAGACATCATACAGAACAACATAATACATATTTCTAGAGTAAAAAGGAACCACTCTTGCAGTTGTAAATGGATCGTTTTCATACTCTCTTATCAATTCATTAGACAGCGAGTCAATAAAAAGCGCTCTTTGAGTTTCACTCAAAACTTCCGGAACATTAGAAACTATTCTGTCAGTTACGTTCTCCATTGATCTCAAAAAAGAAACTGTCAATCTATCCGCATACAGTTCATCATTAAAACTCTTTGCAGAATATCCATCTTTTAGATAATCATGCTCAACTGCACTTAGACGCTGAATAGCACCAAAACCACAATGATGGTTAGTGAAAATTAGCCCCTTTTCAGAAACTGCCACACCGGTACATCCACCTCCAAAAATTACAACAGCATCTTTTAGAGAAGGGTTGTTTTCATCATATAGCCGGTCAACCGGAAAAGTAAATCCCAACTCTTGCATTCTGGCTATGTTTTGGCTGTTAATCTCTTTTAGAAGCCACATACCTTCGTCTGCTTGTACAATAAATGTTACACAAATCAACAAAAATGTCAATACTTGTTTTCTCATTAAATAAAATTTTTAATATAATTTCTCAATCAAAATATTTGCCAATAAATGGCCATAACTTCAATGGCAACTCTTTTTTTACTACAACAAAAAGATAAACGACTATTATCAGAGTACTTATTAATAATCTTTTCCACAGCTCCGGAACAAAATTATAAGATAACATTAAACCTGCAAACAGCAACATCGCTAAAGTGAAAAACTGACCTGCCGATTTAAGATTATACGGAATAGGATAATTTTTTTGTCCCATGAAGTATGAAATTAACATCATTATTAAATTTGCTGCAAAAGAGGCCCAGGCGCAAGCCATATAGCTATATTTCGGTATAAACATCACATTTATAGCTATGGTTATAAAAAAACCTATAATAGAAATATATGCACCCCATTTTGTTTTATCAGTTAGTTTATACCAAAGCGACAAATTAAAGTATATTCCAAAAAACAGCTCACCAAGCAACACAATTGGCACAATTTTTAGTCCCACGTGATATTCAGCCGGGATCAAAAACTTCACAATATCTAAAAAACCAACTGTTACTAGATAAATAAGAAGTCCAAATATTATAAAATACTTTGTTGCGTCACTAAACGACTGTTTCTCATTGGCATTCCCCTTACTTCTTGAAAATACAAATGGTTCAAAAGCATATCTGAAAGCTTGAGTAAACATCACCATTATAATAGCTATTTTAAAGTTCTGTCCATAAATTCCAAGCTCAGTAAACGCATTTGCCTTATGGGGATAAAACCATGGAAAAACTATCTTATCAACAGTTTGATTTAGAATACCCGCAATTCCTAAAATTAGTATAGGGAAAGAGTATTTCAACATCTGTCGGAGAAGTTTCTTATCAAAGCTAAACTTTATCTTTAGCTCGGGTGCTACAAGTAAAAACTGAACAATTGAAGCTATTAAATTAGATATTAAGATGTAAATCACCCCTTTATTAATATCAAACCATGAAAACTGATCGGGGAATTTAACTTTCAACCATGGGCAAGCCAAAAAGAAAAATAGATTCAAAAGTATTGTAAGCACCACATTAATAATTTTAATTGATGCAAAACGGATAGGCCTGTTCTTAAATCTCAGATTAGCAAATGGAATGGTACCAATCACATCCACGCTTAAAATAACCACTAATAGCAACAAAAATATCGGTTTCATTGCTGTTCCACCCAACACAAATGCTATTGGTTTAAGAAAGATCAATGAAAAAGTTAAAAAAATCAGTGTTGTTGTTGCTATGCTTATAAATGAGGTTGAGAAAACTTTTTCCGGACTCTTTTCTTTATTTGCAAATCTAAAAAAGCCTGTTTCCATGCCATAAGTTAGAACTACCTGAAGTAATGCAACCCAAGCATAAAAATTTGTAAGAACCCCAATATCTGAAATTTTAGGCAAAGCAAATGCCCAGTAAAGTGACAGGAGCCAACTAAGTAGTTTTGGCAAAACACTACCCATTCCATAGAAAAGAGTCTCTTTCGCCAATGTTTTCATTCCACCTGCCATAAATATCTTATTAATCTTAAAAAATGAAGATTGTTTATATTTCTAATTACAAAAATACAATATTTCCCATAAGGGGTCACCAGAAAACCGGTCAATTATTTATCTTTAAGAAGAATGATTGTCAAAATATCAAAAAAAACCGTTTACTTTGTATATTAATAGGATTATTATTTTATAATTTAATTTTTAATGCATTTTCGAGACCTTGCGAAATAATGCTAGGTTCGGTATTTAATTTACACTATGGCACTACAGGAAGATGTTTTCAAGAAACTGATATCACATAGCAAAGAGTATGGATTTGTTTTTCCCTCAAGTGAAATATATGACGGTTTAAGCGCTGTATATGATTACGGACAGATGGGAGTTGAGCTCAAAAACAACATTAAAAAATACTGGTGGGACAGCATGGTACTACTGCATGAAAATATTGTTGGATTAGACTCTGCAATATTTATGCATCCAACAATTTGGAAAGCATCCGGCCATGTTGATGCATTTAATGATCCGCTAATCGATAACAAGGATAGCAAAAAACGTTATCGTGCTGATGTTCTAATAGAAGATCACTTGGCAAAACTGGATGACAAAATTAACAAAGAGGTACAAAAAGCATCAAAACGTTTTGGCGATTCATTTGATGAGAAAATGTATCGTGAAACTAACCCCAGAGTTCTTGAGAATCAGAAGAAACGCGACGAGATTCATACTCGATTTGCAAATGCTTTGAATGACAACAACCTAGTGGAGTTGCGACAGGTAATTGTTGATTGCGAAATTGCATGCCCTGTAAGTGGCACAAGAGATTGGACCGAGGTGCGTCAGTTTAACCTAATGTTTTCTACTGATATGGGTGCAACCTCTGAAGGGGCAATGAAGGTATACTTGAGACCGGAATCTGCACAGGGTATATTTGTTAATTACCTAAATGTTCAGAAATCAGGTCGTATGAAAGTACCATTTGGAATTGCACAAATTGGCAAAGCATTCCGTAACGAGATTGTTGCAAGACAATTTATATTCCGCATGCGAGAATTTGAACAGATGGAAATGCAGTTTTTCGTAACACCGGGCGAGGAGCTTGAATGGTTTGAAAAATGGAAAGAGATGCGAATGGAATGGCATAAGGTTTTAGGATTTGGTGCAGAAAAATATCGTTTTCATGATCATGAAAAGCTAGCTCACTATGCTAACGCTGCTACAGATATTGAATTTGAAATGCCATTTGGATTTAAGGAAGTAGAGGGTATACACTCCAGAACCGACTTCGACCTAAAACAACATGAAAAGTTTTCCGGTAAAAAGATGCAATATTTCGATCCTGAGCTTAATAAATCTTACACTCCTTATGTTGTTGAGACATCTATTGGTCTTGATCGTATGTTCCTATCAATACTTTCCGGCTCATATTCTGAAGAGATTCTAGATGGCGGAGAAACTAGAGTATTAATGAAGTTTCCACCTGCTCTTGCACCTATTAAACTGGCAGTTTTACCTTTAGTAAGAAAAGATGGTTTACCCGAAAAAGCACGCGAAATAATGAATGATCTTAAATTCAGCTTTGCATGTCAGTACGACGAGAAAGACAGTATTGGCAAACGTTATCGCAGGCATGATGCAATTGGCACACCATTCTGTACAACAATCGATCATCAAACTCTGGAAGACAACACTGTTACTATACGTTATCGCGATTCAATGGAACAGGAAAGAGTTTCAATTGACTCCTTACAACAAACAATATCTGATAAAACTGACATAAAAAATTTACTAAAACAACTCTCCTACTAACGCATATAAAATCGTCAATGAAAAATAAAATTACACTACTAATAAGCATTTGCACAATAATATTGTTTGGCTCTTGCGATAAAACTGAAACCTTCGATGATCAGTGGAAATTGGATAATGAGGCACAATTTGCAAAAATTGCTGTAAACTCAGAATATACCAAATTAAATTCATTAACAGGTAATGGATTTGTAATGTATAAAGTGCTTGAAACCGGAAGTGGTGATAGATCACCCTACTTCAACGAGGAGGTAAAAGCTCTCTACACAGGTTGGTTGAAATATGATTGGACTAAACCTGACAGTTATAAAGATGAAAAAGATAACTTTGTTACCAATAAGATCATATTTGATACAACTGAAGGTAGCAATATACCACGCACATTCAGGATAAGCAGTCGTATTGACGGTTTCTCAACAGCCTTACAACATATGAATAAGGGTGATAAATGGGAAGTTTGGATACCCTGGAAGCTCGGTTATGGCGAGTCGGGAAACAACGACATCAGAGGCTATTCAACATTAGTATTTGAAATTGAACTAGTTGATATTATAGAATAAGACAGATAAAAATACAACCCTGTTATAGAAATTATATCACTAGTCCTAAATAACCGTTACAGGTTTTTGCAAAACCGGTTGTTTTTAGGGGCTATTCCAAAAGGACAGCTCCTAAATTTTTATTCAGACATTAATAATAGTAATATTAAACAGATTCTGTTAAACTTACAAGCTGAGCAAAAACTGCTCTATTGCACCTCTAACATGCGCCCTTGTACCGTTAAACTTATTAACCATCACTGTAAAAGCAAGCTTTTTATCACCATCTAAAATATAACCGGCAAAACATTGAACACCCCCAATACTTCCGCTTTTAGCATAAATCTTACCTCTATACTTTGTATTTCTCATAAAACTACTTAAAGTTCCCTCCTGCCCTGCTTTTGGTAATGAATAAATAAACGCATCACTATATTTGCTATCATTAAACATATAAATCAGCAATTCAGTCAAAAACTCTGAACTAACAGCATTCTGAGGAGCTAATCCACTACCATCATATATTTGCAAAGAGGCTATATCTACACTCTTCCTTTTCCAAAACTCACCAATATATTCCACCCCTGCACCAAGAGCACTTTCATAAATATCACTATCTGCATTTCTTCCAAGAGTGCGAATAAGATGTTCGGCATAATGATTATTGCTCACAACATTAATCTCTCTGATCAACTCTTTAAGCGGTCGTGATAATTGTGTAAAAATCAGTTCACCAAACTTATAAGGTTCAGTTTTACTTTCGAAGTTACACTGCTGAGAAATATAATCATTTCGTGCAGTCTCCACACCAGTAACTGCAATTCCCTCTTTTTGTAGATATTCGGCCAATGTCTCACCAAGCATTAAGCCCGGATCAGGAATATCACCTTTAATACTAAATGACACTCTGCCGGCGGGGATATTTCCTCTAATCGACCTATCAAAAGAAAATGGAGCTCCATAAATATACCCATTATCCCTCCCGGTATAATTCAATGTTAATTCGTTCTGAAATGTCAAACCTTTAATATTAGGTTCCGTACGCAAAATTTTAGGACAACTATTCTTGTTTGATGTGTCAAAATATAACTTATAGCTATTGTCAAACACCGAAATTCCATAAGCTCCTGCAGCATAATAATTACCCATATCAATCCACGTCCATTCGGGCGATACACCATCATACCCAAAAAGATTATCAATCACATAAATTGAATATTGCCTATTATGTGGCACAGATTTTTTAATCAATTGAGCACTATTCACGAAGAACGAATAAGGATTCTCCTTAAAAGCTTCGCTCGAAAGTGACGGATCGCCCGCCCCCCTCACCAATATTCTTGTAGGATCTTCTGCATCAAGAAGAACATCCGTTTTATATCGCCAGTTATCCCCAAATGTTTCAATTGCTGTTGCCGTAGTCACTAACTTTAATACCGAAGCAGGAGTAAGTGATTTCTCTGAGTTATATGATACAATTGATTTATTTGTATTTAAATCAACAACAGAAATACCTACTGATGCATGCTTCAATGCGGGATGATCTACAAATTGCTGAACTCCGGATTGAGAGTACCCTATACTGCAACAAAAAACTAATATTATAGTTAACAGAAATCTCATTATTTTAAAAATTCAAAAATATAGAAACTTAATAATTAATCAATTCAATAATATACAAATAATTATCATCGTAATACCTTAATTCAACAACTCATCAATTCTTACAAAACTATACCCTTTGTTCTCCAAAGTATCAATTAAACTATCCAAATAATCATACAATTTATCAGTGCGTCTTGGGTCAGTACCAATATGAATTAAAAGCATAAAGCCGTTCAATCCATTTTCATCCTTCTTCTCGTAATTCAGAATATTATTGTATATTCTTTCAGACGACAAGTAGTTTCTCATATCCGGAGTTGTATAATCTGCGTTTGAAGTTGTACCTGGTGTAAAATTCACAATTTCAACATTCATGCTATTTGCCCAATTAGTAATTTCGCTATTATACCACTCATAAGGTGGAATATAATATAGTGGAAATTCAACTTTTAAACCAGCACTCCCCATAGCGCTATAATTATCCTTCAGGTCTTTCTCAAACTCCTTGCGAGTAACTAACGTAGAATCGCGCTCACTCCAATCGGCATACAGTAAATGCTTATCAGAATGAGGAGCCATATAATGGCCATCATTCTGTAGCCTAAGAGATATATCCGGATAGAGCCTGTAAAAATCACCTGTCAAAAAGAAAGAACCCTTAATATTCTTTTCATTTAGTGCACTCATTATAGTTTCTGCACCATCAGCAAACTCATGCCCTGTAAACACAAGTGACAACTGCTTTTTATTCTTATCGCCTCTCACTATACCACCTTCAACCCTCTCTTCTTTATTAGCTTGAGCAGTCAGATAGCCAAAATAATAAGTCATAGAAGCAGTTCCATCCATAGTGGGCTCATTTGTCGAAAAATCAGCATAATCATCATGATAAACTACATAATCAGATTGAAAATCGGCATATTGGTCCTCATTTGCAAGATAAATACCTTGCAGATTACTAAAAATTGAGTTGTAAATCGGACCATCCACAATACCTCCGGTTATCGGATAATTTCGAAGACGAGTAAATGCTGAATGAGTATCATTTGGATAGTCTCCATATTCGGGATAACCTACAATCATAGATGTACCCCAAGGATTACATCCAAAAATCCAGTCACGCATAGCAGTTTCAATTTCCAGAAAAGAATCATCTCCGGTCAGTTCATTATACAATCTGGCCTGAGTAATAAAACCTACTGTCAAATTATTGGAACACCATATAAAAGGAATTCCATTCATAAATGCATTGTCTTGTCCCCTATCTTTAACTTGTTGCAAACCACTTCTCATATTTCTTATGAACTCTCTGCTAGCCTTCTGATCTATATTCTGTGAGGCGATATTATAATGACCAAGATTAACAAATGGATACCACTGATAATGAAAAGCCGAATCTGCCCCCATCCACGGTGTAACAGGTTCTTTTCGACCATAATTAACAGCATCTGTCAAATATAAATTATCACCGGTAGTTTTAAATAACTCCGTTGCAGCAAGCTCCATATCATCTACCCAATTATCCTCCTCATAAAAATATGGAGCACCACCGGGTGCAGTCTGACTAACTCCCGGATTTTCAGCACCTCTCTTGTATGCATTTAATGCTTTTTGATTAAGCAATTCAGCAAATTCAGGGTAATACTCTTCCAATAATTTTGCACCCAGTGAAAACGAAGATGTATACTTACCCAGTGTGGAAGCCATTCCTGTACTCCTGTTTTTATACCTAAATAAACCTTGGGGTTTAGGACTCACAAAATAGACAGCACGTTCTTTACCCGGCCCCCAACCATAATCAACCATTTGCTCACTAGGTATTGTAAAACCCACATGATCACGGTCGTCTGCCAACTGATTAAAAAAAGTCACAGAATCCGGATTCATTTTCACAAGCCAATCTAGACCCCATTTTGCTTCATCCAAAATATCAGGAATACCATTTGAACCCTCATCACCATTTGAATCATAAAAATCCCCAAATGAATCAGGATACTGAGAATATGCAAACAGCATCTGATACACAGCATTAGCAGATGTTGTCACATACTGCAGATAATCAGAAGCATCATGCCAACCTCCAACAGTATTAAAATGTAACCCATCTCTTTTTCCTTCAGGATCACCAACAGAAATTCCATCATGCACATGGCACGAATCTTTCAAAAATGGATTATACCCACAACGCTGCTGCCGCATATATTTTAAAGGGATTTCTGCAGCTTCAGAGTATATGTGGTTACCGATACTAAATGGAACAGATTTAATACCGCTAGCTCTTATATAATATTCACCGGGTAATTTAAAGTCAGAAAAATTAAGCCGAGCCGAACTATTAAAACCCCAAGTTTTACCAACATTAACAATGTCACTGCTTCTATATGCAACCTCTCCGCTGCTTTTATCAACTAATTCAAAAGAATCAACCTCTTCAATTGCTTTACTTATAAAGACTGCAACTTTAACATCATTTTCTAAATAGCCAATCTGATTAACTCTTAACCAACTTGTCTGAGAGAAGAGAAAGTAGGGAATGAATAACAGTAAACAAAGCGATATTTTTTTCATAAAATCTCAATTTTATAATTCGACTGCAATATACTAAAAAAGGGGCGATATAGTTATTTATATCGCCCCCATTAACAATAAACAAAATCTTAATCAACCGTATCCCATCCTGGATTCTGGGTCAATACAAATCCCAAATCCTGATAAAGTTTGATTTGATCTAAAGGAACTGAGTTCAAATATTGTCTCTCATAAAATGAGTTACCGGGTACCCAGTCTCTTCTCATATTATTCTCATAAAGATTATGAACGAATCCCTTCGACAAATCGTTAGGATTCGGATAATAGAAATGAACATTTTTCATAAGATTTTCAATCTGAGTTTGAGAATATTTTGCCCTATAAAAATCCAAGTCCACATAAGCCCCCCTACCAAGTTCTGTAGGACCGTTAGTCTCAGTTGTTTTAAGATACTCAAACTTCTTCCATCTTCTAAGGTCATTTCTTCTAAATCCTTCATATAAAAGCTCAACAGCGCGTTCTCTGCGAATTTCCCAGAGAATTGGAGAAACAGTTGGATCTCTATCCGGGTCATTAACTACAACACCGTTTGCCAATACATTATTTCCCGAAATAGTCATAGGTGGCAGCTTAGTCAACGCATCTCCAACATTTCTTAATTTAATATCTCTATCTCTCAAAAGATTAATTGATTTATTGGCTGCTGTTTGATCAAACTGCCCTAACTCAGCTTTAGCTTCTGCATAATTAACAAGAACTTCGCCATATCTAATTATCGGTGCATCAGTAGTATTTGTGCTTCCCAAGTAAATCAAATCTCTACTGGTCGCATCATATGGAAGAAACTTCCATGACAAAAAGCCTGTTGTAGAATAAGCGTCATTTACTCCACTTAATCTAATTGAATCAACTAAACTTGCAGCCATTCTTGGATCTCTATTTGCATACTGATCTGCATAAAACCTTAAACCATTATCAGCAGCATAATCATAAACAGGAGATTGTTTAATAGGTAAACCATCAGAAGTTAAATAAGTATTCACAACTTTTAAAGTTGTACCTGTTTGAGCTTCAAGATTATTATAAGAAAGCAAACTGTGAGTAACTTTACCTGCAACATATTCACGGAATAATATCATCTCAGAGTTAGATGATAAATCTTCGGAAGTAAACATTCCTCTATAGTCATCAGAAACAGAATAACGTCCGCTATTTATTATCTGTTCAGCTGCCCATACAGCTTCGTTAAGTAAAGTATTTGATGTTTGAGTATCATTATTATGATATTTAAGATAAGTTCCGAAATATAGCAAATGTCGTGACATAAAAGCCAATACAACATCTCTATTAACTTGTCTTAATCCATCATTTTGCCTAACGTTTTCTGCAGCAAACTTGAAATCCTCCATAATTTTAGTGGCAACAAAAGCGAGTGGATCTCTTGCTTTATAACTTGTTTCAAGATCATTATGATCAACAACTTTATCATAATAAGGAACATCACCAAAAGCTCTTGCCAAATCGGAGTACTCCATAGCTCTAAAGAAATAGCCAATACCAAGCCAGTGGTTTCTCGCTTCATCAGACAAGTCGGGCATTGCCTCAACCCTCTCAATAAGCACATTAGCCCATCTAACCCAAGTAAAAGTCCATCCATTACCGGAAGTTGCCGTATTTTGAGTCCAAATTGACGAAGAGCTATACTCATCGCCCCATGCACCTCCAACAAAGTAGTTTCCCCATGCATAACCATTACCATACCCGGTAAAATATGCCGTATAAGCCCTTTGAGCATATAATCTTACGTTTTCCTCTTTAGTCCAGAACTCACCATCCTCAAACTGATCAAGTCCCGGTCTATCTAAATAATCCTCACAGGCAGCAAGCAAGAGAAACAAAAATGATATTATATAAATTATTTTTTTCATATAGCTTTACTTATTTAAAATTGTAACTGTAATCCAAAAGATATTGTTCTGCGATATGGGTAACTACGTCCAAATGAGCGACCATCATTTGCAGTTATACCAGTAACCCAGTCGATCTCCGGGTCAATTGGGATATCTCCCAATTTGTCAAATTCAAAAAGATTTTCTCCTGTGAAATATACTCTTAATCTCTCAACAGAAATTTTTGAAATCAAACTCTGAGGTAAACTATAACCAAAATTTAAAGTCTTCATTCTTAAATAAGATGCATTAAGCAAATATCTGTCGTTAGGGAGATAGTTCCACCTTACTGTTTGGCTATACTCAAGAGGTCTTGGATAAAAAGCATCAGTATTATCCGGTGTCCAATAATCTAAAGTGTGAGCAAAGTTAGCTTCAGCAGCGTAAAAACCGGGTAAAACCATATTACCGGTTGCCCAAATATTGCGCTTACCAACACCCTGAAAAAACACTTCTGCATCAAAACCTTTCCACTCTCCTCCAAGTCTAAAGCCAACCTGATATCTGGGAGTAGTATTACCTATTACAGTTCTGTCGCCCGGATCTCCTACAGTATTTGTACCATAATCAATAACTCCATCACCATTTAAGTCTACAAACTTAACGTCCCCGGGACCAAATTTAAATGTACCTGATTCAAGAATATATTGGTCAGGAACTCCTGGTGCCATAGTATTTTTAGACTGTCCGTTAGGCAAAATTGTCTGTTTAATTTGATCACCTTCCCAAACAAAATCTTCATTTTGAAACAGCCCATCTGTTTTGTAACCCCAGATCTGACCTAGTTCTTTACCTTCCCAATAAGTTGAAGAGTTAGTTGGATCACTTGCAGAAGCATATTTTGTTACAATAGTTTTATAGTCTGTAAATTGACCGGAAGCAAATAGTCTGAACCCATTGTCAAATCTATGATTGAAGCCAATCTCCAACTCAACACCGGTTGTCTCCAATTCACCAAAATTTCTTCTTGGTGCAGCAATTCCAACAGATGATGGAACTGTTTCTCCCGGAGAAAGCATATTCTCAGTTGTTCTCCTATACCAGTCAAATACAAGCGTAATTTTCTCATTCAAAAAACCTGCATCAACACCAATATCCAAAGTTTTCACTGTTTCCCATGTCAATAAGGGATCTACTAAAGTTGGACCAGCACTAATGTATGGAACAAAGTTCCCATTCCTTAGCCAGTAATTACCTGTAGATGAGGGAGTAAAAGCAGTTAAAGTAGAAATAAATGAGTTTAGAGGTACATCCTGATTACCAATTGATCCCCATGATCCACGCACCTTCAACGAGCTTAATGCAGGTTTCAGTGGCTCCAGAAATTGCTCCTCACCAATTCTCCAAGCAGCTGAAAAAGAAGGGAAGAAGTCCCATCTTCTATCTTCACCAAATCTAGAGGAACCATCGTAACGTCCGTTAACCTCCAACAAATATTTGTCCATAAATGAATAGTTAACCCTGCCAAAGAATCCGGCAACTGCCCACCATGAATGGCTAGAAGAAGCCAATTGGTCACCTCCGGCCAAATTTACCTCACCTTTATCAAAGTCATAAACACCATTTCTGCGAGCAGAAATCCAAATATATTCTGCATCTTCGATATTAGTACCTGCAGTTGCCTTAAAAGCATGGTTTCCAAACTTATTATTGTATGTCAAATATCCATTATATGTATTTCTGATATTCTTTGATGATGTATATCTTGCATAATCATAAGTATTTGTTGTATATATGCCATATAAATTATCAAGCTTATTTGCAGCTGTTACACTCCATTGATCAACTCCGCTTACATAACCACCAACAGTATGATTGGTTTCAAAAGTTTGAGCATAAGTATAATCAAAATCTGCGGTCAATCCTTTAGCAAGATTGATAGTAGTACCCAAAACATAACGACTATAGTAAGAGTCATCTTCTATCGGACGAGCCTGTTTTAGGTCGTTTACACCACCTCTAAATTCATGTCCGTTATATGTTCCGTAAGGATACACCTGATGCCATCTGTACAGATAATAAATTGGTTGATACACTACCGATGCATATGAAAAAGGATTCTCTTCGGCAACTTTAGAAAGCATAAAACTTCCTCTTAATGAAATCCAATCCTTAACTTGTGTACTTAAAAAACCAGACACATTATATCTCTTGTAGAAATCATCAAACAACTTTAGTATACCTTGTTGATCTAAGAATCCTGCCGATAAATTGTATTGAGTTCTTTCGGTACCACCTGTAACACTAATATTATGATTTTGCTGAGGAGTCCAATCTTTGTAATATATATCATAAACATCCCACGGACGATAATAATAAACACCACCACCCGGGCGATAATCGAAGTCGCGCCCCTCAACCATCTCACGTCCTAAGCCTTTTCCATCTCCATAAGTATCAATCCAATTTTTAACTTTAGCAATAACATCCGGATTATAGTAATAACCAACCTGACCAGTTTCAACGATAGGAGTTGCTCTTAAAGCATTTATCTGATCAAGAGAATATTGCAAGTTTAAATCTGCTCTTGTGTGCTGAGGAACATCCGAAGGTTTTGACCATGAAAAATTGGTTGAATAAGAAATTTTAGGCGGCATCCCTTTTGTTCCTTTCTTGGTTGTAATCAAAACAGCTCCAAAAGCAGCTCTTGCTCCGTAAATTGCTGTTGTTGCAGCATCTTTTAGAACAGAAATTGATGCGATATCATCCGGATTAATATAAGATAGATTAGGCACCTCAACGTTGTCAACCAAAATCAAAGGATTTCCTGAACCCCCACCAATTGTACTAACAGTACCACGAATTCTGATATTTGGGGTACCCCCCAGTGCTCCCGAAGTGGTAGAAATAACAAGACCGGGAGAAGAACCTTATAGAGCGCGGCCAACATCAGTGATTGGTCGACCTTCCAATGTCTTTTCAACATCAACACTTGAAACGGCTCCGGTTAAGTTTTCTTTCCTTAAAGTACCATAACCAATAACTACAAGCTCTTCAAGCAATTCTGAATCTGAAACTAATACTACATTCATCCTTTCAGAAACCGGCAACTCTTGTGTATGCATACCAACGTATGAAAACACAAGTATTGCATTATTAGGTGCAGTTAAAGTAAACGACCCGTCAATATCGGTAATTGTTCCTTGTCCTGTTCCCTTAATCTGAATAGACGCACCAATAACGGGAGTGTTAGATTCATCCACCACCGTTCCTGTTACCCCAGTTTGAGAAAAGGCAACACAAGTGCCTACAAAAAGTAGTAATAATAATAAATAAATTCTTTCTTTCATAAATCTACATGTTAGGGATAATTAAATTTAATTAGATTACGTTTATTATTTTGGACAAAATTAATCTTGCAAATATATAATATTTTTTTGTATATATAATCTTTTTTACATTTATTTATTCGATTTAATTTGCTTTTGTCGATATATTATACAGAGCCAGTAGCTAAAAGAAATAAATAACTACATTTGTACTAGTAAACAAGAATCAATAAAATTTTATATTTTTATGAAAACATTTTCACCATTATTCATTTTATCACTATTATTATTGTTAACCATCAATACAGGATGTGTTAGCAAAAGTTTTGAAACCGACTCTTACTCTGAAGAAGCACCTTACTATGGCAAACATGAGTGGAGAGCTGCGTGGATAGCTACGGTTGACAATATCGACTGGCCGTCTAAACCCGGTTTAACAGCTGATCAGCAAAAAGAGGAGCTACTTGAGTATTTTGATCTTTTTAAAGAGATGAACTTTAATGCAATTATTTTACAAGTGCGACCAACTGCTGATGCTTTTTTCTATTCCGACCTCGAACCATGGTCGGTATACCTTACAGGTGATCAAAATATTGCTCCCGATCCTGTTTATGACCCTCTTGAATTTGCAATTAAAGAGGCGCATAAACGTGGAATGGAGTTACATGCTTGGTTAAATCCCTACAGAGTTATGCAAGATACTGCAAATATGAAGTTCATGTCGCCCAACCATCTCTATCTCCAAAAGCCGGAACTGTTTGTTTATCACGGCAGAAAGCTTTATTTTGATCCTGCGTATCCCGAAACTAGAGAATTTCTTACCTCAGTTGTAAAGGATATGGTAACAAGATATGATTTGGATGGTATTCATTTTGACGATTATTTCTATCCTTATAATGATTTTGAAGATTCTATTTCATTTTCAACTCAATCCAGAGGTTATAGCCTTGAGGACAAAATGACATGGCGAAGAGAAAACGTTGATCTTGTAATTGAAATGCTCAGAGACGCAATAAAGGAGGTTAAACCATATGTAAAATTCGGAATAAGCCCTTATGCCGTATGGCGCAATCTTGCCGAAGATCCAAGAGGCTCCAACACCAAAAGCTTTGGTTACACCAATTATGATCATTTACATGCCGACATATTTCATTGGATGGAAATGGGCTGGCTCGATTATGTTTTACCTCAGCTATACTTCAATATTGGATATAAAAATGCCGACTTTAAAGTTCTTGCTGATTGGTGGAAAGATAATAGCTTTGGAACTCCTGTGTATGGAGGACTTGGCACTTATCTTTTAAATCCAAATTCAAGGAACGAAGCGTGGCGAACAACTAACGAAATTGTCATGCAGACAGCAATGTTAAGAGATATGCCGGAATATCAAGGTGTTTGTTATTTCAATGCAAAAAACTTCAAAGATAATAGGATGAATATTAATTCGGTAATGAAGGAGCTTTATCCTAATCCTGCACTTGTCCCACCTCTTAGAGGATTTAGTACAGACGCACCTAGTACACCAAAATCTTTAAAAATTGACCCTACTTTAGATAAAGTAAGAATTACATGGAGTAAAAATCTTGATGCAATGTATCATGCAATTTATAGATTTAATAAAGATGAGGAACCTGATTTTAGCAATGCCACAGCGCTGCTTGACATCACCGGTGAGGAGTTTTATGAGCTGGGAGACAAGGATTTAACCAACTCATACGACTACTATGTAACCTCTCTTGACAGATTGTTTAATGAGAGTCGTGCTGTTAAAGCCAATTGGTTTAAACAAAAACAATAAGCTTTATATATTTTTTACATTATAAGATAATATATACAACCAAAAAAAAGCAACCTTTTTACAAGGTTGCTTTTTTAAATAATTAAATAGTATAAATTAGTCCCATCCCGGATTCTGAGATAATGTTACACCCTTAGATTTATATAGAG
>JBFLFV010000009.1:70000-87054 GCA_041859795.1 Fermentimonas sp. | reverse complement strand
AGGGGGCGCCCAAACCGACAAAAAAGGGTGAAAATTGGCAAAATCGGAAAATAATGGAAAATCATAATGAATTGATATTTAGTGCTATGATTGCTTTTGCCTTCCCTTGTTTTAGGGGTTGGGTACTCGCTCCGAGTACCAGAAGCTGCTGATAATTTACAGATTATCAGCAGCTTTTTTTGTAGGGTGCCAAAGAAAAGGAGAGATAAGATCTAAACAACATTAACTATCAAATAAACTAATATCGTTTATATGATGTTATACCTTAAATATTTAATTGATAATTATTCACCACTTAAAAATCGACTTATAATGAACAAGCTCGAAACATCTTATATGGGAATACAGTTGAGGAGTCCTGTTGTTTTAGGTGCGTCAGATCTCTCATCACGAAAAGATCAGCTGAAATTGGCAGAGCAGGCAGGGGCTGGTGCAGTAGTATATAAATCTCTATTTGAAGAACAGATTCAATTAGAAAACTTACAACATGATGAACTGATAGAAGAGTATAATAATATTAATGCGGAGATGATTACAATTCATCCGTCGATAGAAAAAACGGAGATTGAACACTATTTGCTTGCTTTGCGTAAAGCTAAAGAGAATGTATCGATACCTATATTTGCAAGCTTAAATGCAGTAAACAGAACTTCCTGGGTCAGATATGCAAAGTTAATTGAAGAGACAGGAGTTGATGGTATTGAGATTAATCTTTATCAGACTCCAACTAAATTTGATCGCGACGCGCTTGCTATTGAGAGCAGGCAGGTTGAAATTGTGAATTCTCTAAAGGAAAAACTGAATATACCGGTTAGCGTTAAGTTGAGTTCAGATTATACTAATATTTTAAATTTCGCAAAACAACTTGATGACGCAGGTGTTGACGGGCTTGTTTTGTTTAATGCTTTTTTTCAACCTGATATTGACATTGAACGAGAGGTTCATAAAAAATCATTTAATCTAAGCAGACCCGGTGATTACAAAAAATCTTTGCGATATGCAGGAATGCTATTTGGACAAGTAAGTGCAGATATTTGTAGTAGTCGAGGTATTTTCAATGGCGAAGATGTTATTAAACTTTTGTTATCGGGAGCTTCCTGTGTGCAGGTGGTTAGTGCTGTTTTTAAATTCGGAATGGGAGTGATAGCTGATATAAATAAAACAATTTCTGAATGGATGGATAGAAAAGGGTATAATAGTATAGAAGATTTTAAGGGCAAGCTCTCTAATAGAGTAATTAATAAGAATGATAGTTTGCTTATCTACAAAAGAGCACAGTATATAGATTTGATTCTGCACTCTGATACAATATTTGGTAAACCAAGAGAGTATTAATAGGTATAAAAAATAAACCCGACAACATATGAGTGTCGGGTTTATTTTCAGAATATTGGTTGTTCTATTGCTTTATCATAGCAAAAAGTTGAAGTCGTCTTCGTTAGATAACTCCAATGGTTCGGCTCCATATTTGAATATACGAGCTTTACGATTTCCAATTAGCGAAAGATCGTTGTCTTCTAGTAGTAACATTGTTCCTTCCCTTAGTCCAACGACGTAAGTCTCTTGATTAACCTCAATAAACTCATTAATACGCACTTCTCTGGTTTCACCTCCATGGTTTGCAGGATTGTCATCAAGATAGTGAGGATTTATTTGAAAAGGCACTAATTTTAATGTCTTAAACTTGATAGGCTCTACAATTGGCATGTCATTAGTTGTTTTTAGCGTGGGGCATGCAATGTTTGAACCTGCGCTCCAGCCAATATATGGAGTGCCTTGTTTAACTTTTTTACGTATGGGTTTCATCAAATTCTTTTCTTGAAGCATTTTTACCAGCTGCCAAGTGTTGCCACCTCCCACAACTATTGCATCGGCATTTTCAATAGCCTCAATGGGGTTGATAAAGCGGTGTATGCTTGTGACGTGGTGCCCAATTTCGGCAAAACGAGCATTCACCTTTTCTTCATATTCTTCAAAAGAAAAAGTTACTGCTGCATAGGGTATAAAGATTGCATTTACAGGTTTTTCACCTAAAAAGTCTTTAATATTTAATTTTGGATAATCAAGGTATCCTTCTCCAGGATTGGTGGAGTTGCTGATTAAAAGTAGTCTCATTTTATGGTTTTTTTTTATGTTAATACACAAACTTACATAAAAAAATTGATTTTAAGGATGGTGTAATAAAAATAGTTGAAAGTTTATTATATAGGCTTTAAAAGCTTATTTTTGCATAGAAATTTATTGAGTTCTAATTAAGGTTTTATGATATGCTGGAAATAATAAGAAAAATACGCAACGATTTAAGGCTATCTATGAGTGGTCCAATTTCAACTAGTATGCGCGACAAAGGTATTAATTATCGCATGAATTTTGGTGTTGGTATTCCACGCATTATACAGATCTCTAAGAAGTATGAGGCTAATAAAGAATTGGCAAATGCTTTGTGGAGCGAGGATGTGCGAGAGCTGAAGATATTGGCAACATTGCTTTATCCGGTTGATCAGTATAGTAGGCAAAGTGCCGGCGAATGGGTTTTGGAAATACAAGATCAAGAGTTGCGTGAACAGCTATGCAAAAATCTACTACAAGAACTTAAATTTGCAAATGAATTGGTAAATGAGTGGTCGGTTAGCAATGATCCAAAAATAAGATCAACAGGTTATTGGCTTTTTGCTCGTATATGTATAACGAAATCAGATTTAGTAAGCTCAATTAATATTGAGAATTTGTTGTCCAATGCAATAGTCGATTTAAAAAATGAGTCGATACTATTACGTCAATCCGCACTTAATACTTTCAAATTTTATGGTAGACTATCAGTTCAAAACGCTAACTTCATATTAGATAGGGTTGCCTCATTTGAGAATTCAAGTGATCCTGTTGAAAAAGAAATGCATGTTCAGTTAAAATTTGAGTTTGGCATGTATGATTAATCTTTGTAGTTCTGGTTGATAAAAAACATTGCTATCAACATATTAAGTATAAAAAAACCACCACTACCTGCAAAGAATACACCTTTCCATTGCGGAAAAGTTAAAAGAGATATTACTGAGGCTATTGCCAGAACTGCAATTATAATCCAGAGCACTTTAAAAATCTTTTTCTTTTTACTCATTTTTAGTTGATAAATTAATTTGTTTGTCTTTTAAGCCAATTTGTTATATCTGATAATACCTGAGGAGAAAATGTTTCTTCAATGTTTTGATATTCATTGGGATGACCTGTGATGCTTTCTTGTAAAAGATGGTTTAGTTTGGGATATATCTTAGTCTCCACTTTGTAATTTCCACCTTTTTCAACCAATCGTTTAATTGCTTCAAGATTCTTTTTTGCAGGAACCTGCATGTCGTTATCGCCATTAATTGCAAACACCGGGCATGATATATTTCTGAGATAATTTTCGGGATTTGTTGTCAAAAAACTTCGATATCCCGGCGAAATCAAACCATTGAATTGTGCACGAAGATAAGGTTCTTTTTCGATTTTAAGTTTAGCTAGAAGTGGAAGTTGTTCCCAAAGATTAGAGAGTTTATCTCGCAAAGCAGTTCTGTCATTATCAGAACCGGTCCATTCAAAAAGACTTTCAAATAGCTCTTTATTCGTAATTTGAATTTTCTCAATAGTTTCAGGTTCAAATCCTTGGTGTCTCATCGAGTTTTCATTTTGATCTAATGTAATTTCTATGCCATTTGTTCCGGGAGCAGCCATTAGGACTAAGAATTTCACCTGTTTTGTTTCAGCTGCAACCATTGGAGCTACAATTCCACCCTCGCTATGTCCTAATAATCCAATGTTTGAACTGTCAATCTCTTTACGATTTGTAAGATATTCAACAATATTCTTTGCATCATTGACAAAATCTTTAATAGTAGCTTGTGAAAAATTGCCGGTTGATTTTCCAACTCCTCGTTTATCATAACGTATTACAGCATAACCATTACGTGTAAGATAGTCAGAGATTACAAAAAAGGGTTTGTGCCCAAATATTGTCTCATCTCTGTCATTGGGACCACTGCCTGCAATAAGTACAACAGCAGGAAAAATAGATGTGCTGTCAGGTAGAGTTAGGGTTGCGGATAAAGAAATATCTTCTTTCTTATTGATGATTGTAATCTCTTCTGAAATATATGGAAGAGGTTCTATCGGGGTTTGAGGTCGATTAATAACAGGCTCGCTAACCTTCTTTAGTGTAAGTGGGAATGGGATGCCTCCCTGATTGAAGGATCCTTTAATTGAGTCACCTTCAAGTATACCTCTATAAAATATACCCATACCGGTTGCAACAATTTCAAGCTTGTTGTCAATAAATGAAGTCCTGTTTGTGGGTAAGCCAAACGCACCCTGGTCCGGACTGTCCATAGAGGAGGTGAAAATTGAGTCGTTCTCTTCAATATTAAAAACCACTCTGAGTGAAGCTCCCTGAACTTTTAGGTTCCCGATCCAACTGCCGGATATGTCTTGGGAATATATTGTAGCAGAAGTAATTAAAAGAGTTAAAAGTAAAATTGTTTTATTCATGATGATATGGTTCGTTTTTTAAGATAGTCATTGCTCTATAAAGTTGCTCCACAAATAGAAGTCGCACCATCTGATGAGTAAAAGTCATTTTTGATAATGAAATCTTATCGTTAGCAATATTGTAAATTTCTTTTGAGAAACCATATGGGCCGCCTATTATAAAAACCATTCGTTTTGAAACAGAATGCATCTTTTTCTCTATATAATCGGCAAATTCTAATGATCTGTGCTGCTTGCCTTTTTCATCAAGTAGAACAAGATAATCGGAAGGTTGCAAAACCTTAATTAAGCTTTCACCTTCCATGATTTTTTGCTCTTTTTCCGAAAGGTTCTTCCTATTCTTCAAATCAGGTATAATTATAATTTCAAATGGAATATAAAAATTCACCCTTTTAATATAATCATTAATAATTTGAGTTAAGATTGAACTGTCTGTCTTACCTATTGAGAGTAGAATTAGTTTCATAAATCATTTTTATTGATTTGCTCGCTTATTTATCTGTTTTTTAGCCCCAAAGAATTAAAAATCATATAGTAATTACAAATATAGCTGGATATTTTGTATTTTTGCATGAATTATTATATCAAAATTGTAACAATATAGGCATTTGACTGTTTAGATTGAAGTGCCTTTGTTATATGTTTTAATCAAATTTATGATAGAAGAAAAAAAATTAATCAATATCCTTATAGAATTAGCTTTCGCAGAAGATATAGGCGATGGAGATCATACTACACTATGTAGTATACCTGCAACTGAGATAGGAGCCTCAAGATTATTAATTAAGGAGGAAGGTGTTCTGGCAGGTGTTGAGGTTGCAAAGGACGTATTTAATAAATTCGATTCCGAGCTTGAAATAGAGGTTTTATTAAAAGATGGCTCGTACGTCAAACCGGGCGATATTGCTTTTGTTGTAAAAGGAAAGGTGCAGTCTATTTTGCAGACTGAGCGATTAGTTCTTAATATACTGCAAAGAATGAGTGGTATTGCAACCATCACCAGCAAGTATGTTAAGCTTTTAGAGGGTACAAAGGCAAAGGTGTTGGATACTCGAAAGACAACTCCCGGTATGCGTTTACTTGAAAAGCAGGCTGTAAAGATTGGTGGAGGCGTGAATCATAGAATCGGACTTTTTGATATGATCCTATTAAAGGATAATCATGTAGATTTTGCCGGAGGTATTGAAAACGCTGTAGGAGGTGCGCAAAACTATCTTAAGGAGACTGGCAGAGATCTGAAGATAGAAATTGAAGTTAGAAGTTTGGATGAGTTAAATAAAGTGTTAAACATAGGTGGTGTTGACAGAATTATGCTTGATAATTTCAGTGTGAAGAAGACCCGGGAGGCTGTTCAAATTGTAGATGGCAGGGTAGAGCTTGAGTCATCCGGTGGTATTACAATAGATACTATACGCAGTTATGCCGAAACGGGAGTAGATTTCATATCTGTTGGAGCACTTACTCACTCAGTGAAAAGTTTGGACATGAGCCTTAAAGCTATATAAAATTGATGATACAAAACGATAATAAGCAGGAGTTGCTAGATATTAGATATATGCGAATGGCATTTATCTGGTCAGAAAATTCATACTGCAAGCGTAGGAGAGTAGGTGCTCTTTTAGTTAAAGATAAAATGATTATTTCTGATGGGTTTAATGGAACTCCCTCAGGATTTGAGAATGTATGTGAGGATGATAATAATGTGACAAAACCGTATGTCTTGCATGCCGAAGCAAATGCAATCACTAAAGTTGCACGCTCCAATAACAGTAGTGATGGTGCTACTCTTTATGTAACTTCTTCGCCTTGTATTGAGTGTGCAAAGCTTATTATACAGGCAGGAATAAAGCGAGTTGTGTATTCAGATTCATATAGATTAAGTGATGGAGTTGAATTGCTTGAAAGAGCAGATATTAATGTGGTTTCTGTTGATATTGAGATTTAATATAAAAATTTAGTTGAGTTAATGAGTTTAAGAAATAAAAAAGGTACGTGGTTACCACTGTGGGTTGCAATTGGAGTTGCTATAGGTGTCTTTATTGGAAGTAAGTATAGCAAATTCAGTACACCCGGGTTAGCTGATGGATATGGAAAAATTAGTGCAGTACTCAACTATATAAGCGAATCGTATGTAGACACAGTTAATGTATATGAACTTGTAGAGGACGCATTACCTAATATAATAGATGAATTAGATCCACACTCTGAGTATATTTCAGCAGAGAGTATGAAGCGTGTAAACGAGTCTATGGAAGGTCATTTCTCAGGTATTGGGGTCAGTTTTTACGTGCTTAGAGATACAATAGTTGTGACAAGTATAGTACCTGGTGGACCATCAGAAGCTGCAGGTATCACCCCATGGGATAGGATTGTTATGGTGAATGATTCCTTGGTGGCAGGTAAAGAAATTAAAAATGAAGGAGTGTTAAAGATACTTCGTGGAGAAAGGGGCTCAGAGGTTAAGCTTGGAATTAAAAGAGCCGATGGAAGCAATGTAGAAGATATTGTAGTAACAAGAGGTGATATCCCAATGAATAGTGTGAATGCATCATATATGCTCACAGATAGAATTGGATTTATTAAGTTGGGTGTCAATTTTGGATTTAATACTTTTAGCGAATTTATTTCGGCAATATCTAAGCTAAAAAATATGGGAGCTAAATCCTTTATTATTGACTTAAGAGGTAATGCGGGAGGTTCACTTGAGGTTGTTGTGGCAATGGTTAACGAGTTTTTGCAGAAAGGTGATTTAATTGTTTATGCCGAAGGGCGTAATTTCCCTCGTATAGATAATTATGCAAATGGATCGGGTACATGTAAAGATGATGATGTAGTTGTTTTGATTGATGAGTTAAGTGCATCGGCTAGTGAGATTTTTGCCGGCGCAATTCAGGATCACGACAGAGGTTTAGTGCTTGGTCGCCGCTCATTTGGTAAAGGTTTGGTGCAGAGTCAGCGACTCTTTCCCGATGGTTCAGCAATTAGGCTGACTGTTGCCAGGTATTTCACTGCTTCGGGCAGATCAATACAACGTGGATACGAGAAAGGTAGATATGATGAGTATGAGATGGATGCAATTAACAGGTATATTCAAGGTGATTATGTTAATATCGATACTTTAAATAATCTGACCCCTTTTGAAAGCTTGGGTGGAAGAGCAGTTTATGGTGGAGATGGGATAATGCCCGATTTTTTTATTCCAAGAGATACAATTGGAATAAACTCATATTATAACACTGTGGTTAATTTGCGATTGGACGAGAAATACGCAATGTTATACTCAGATATGAATAGAGATAAACTTAGCGGTTTTGAAACTTGGCAGGATCTGTTTAAGTATTTGCGCCAACAACCACTTTTGTTGAATCTGGTGAGTTTTGCAGATAATAATGGCGTTAGGAGAAGGCCCTACTATATCCAGGAATCAAGTAACCTGTTTGAAAAAAATCTATATTCATACATTATAAGGAATTTCTTTGGAGAAGAAGCTTTTTGGGCTTCATACTACAGAAATGATTCAACAGTTCATAAAGGTGTTGAGTTGATAGAGACAGGAAAGACTAAAAAGGGCTCCATTGTTAAGGAGGAGTATCGTCAGAATTGATTTGTTTTAAATAGTCTTATTATTGTCTATTATTTGTAAATAATACATTATCTTTGCTATTATTCTCAGAAGATTTAATTCAATATTTAACCTATGAATAGAGTAATCAAAAATTTTTTGTCGCGCAAAGTACTGTCTAGATCATCTATTCTTGTATTAGATATTATCATATTAGTGTTTTCTTGCCTGACGATGTATTTTGTACAGTATGGTTTTGAGGGGCTTATCCCCGAAGTTAGACAAGATATAACTACTATATGCAGTATACTTGTATTGTTTAATATGATATCATTTATATTCTTCCGTACATATAGGGGTGTATTGCGATTTTCTTCTTTTTCTGATCTTTTGAGAATTGTTTACGCATTGATGCTAGGTTATTTTTTATCCTTATTGGCGATATTTGCAATCAAAAGACTTGATCCAATTTTTAACATATCAATACTTACACTTGCTTCGACATTCTTTTTGAATGCATTTTTAATGATTTTCTCTCGAATTTTAGTTAAAGAGGTATATGAGTCAATAACAGATAGTGATGCAAAGTCCAGGAATGTGTTTGTTTATGGAACCAAGCAGGCCGGTATAAGTGTTGCAAAAGCCTTAAAAGGTAATCTTGAGTTTAACTATAGAGTGCTTGGATTTATTTCAGACGAAAGTCATATGGTTGGCAAAGATATTATGGGGGTTACCGTTCATGCCAACGACGAGAGTTTGTACAGAATTATGAACAGTAAAGATGTTGAAACAGTTATTGTGTCTCCTCAGAAAATGGATGAGATTAAAAACTCAACACAACTTGTAAATTTTGTAGACCACGACATATCTTTGCTTACAACTGTACCAATAAATGAATGGGACGGTAAATTGAGCAAGAAGGAACAATTAAAAGATATCCAAATTGAAGATCTATTGCCTCGAGATCCTATTCGTTTGAGTTTAGTGGATATTGCTTTTAATATTGAAGGAAAACGAGTAATGGTAACTGGTGCCGCAGGCTCAATAGGTAGTGAAATTGTGAGACAAGTGGCATCTTTTAATCCATATAATATAATTCTTATTGATCAGGCGGAGACTCCTTTGCATGATCTTAAGCTTGAACTGCATGATAAATGGAGAGATCTGCGTACCGAGTTTATAGTTGCTGATGTTAGCAACTATTCGCGTATGGACAGGGTTTTTATTAATACTCGACCACAATATATATTTCATGCTGCAGCATACAAACATGTGCCTATGATGGAGTCAAACGTTTCGGAAGCTATACAGACAAATGTGTTGGGAACAAAAACAATTGCAGATTTAGCTGTTAAGTATAGGTCTAGTAAGTTTGTTATGGTTTCGACTGACAAGGCTGTGAATCCTTCCAACGTAATGGGCTGTTCTAAAAGGATATGTGAGATATACGTGCAATCACTTGCAAAAAAGATTGAGCTAGGTGGTGATAAAACGACACAGTTTATAACAACACGTTTTGGTAATGTTTTGGGTTCAAATGGTTCGGTGATTCCTCTATTTAAGGAGCAAATTAAGCATGGAGGACCAATTACAGTGACTCACCCCAAAATTATTCGCTATTTTATGACTATTCCTGAAGCATGTCAGTTGGTTCTAGAAGCTAGTGCGATGGGCAAAGGAGGAGAGATTTATATCTTTGATATGGGTAATCCGGTTAAGATTATTGATTTAGCAAAGAGAATGATTCGTCTATCCGGATCAAAGAATATTAAAATTGAATTTACCGGTCTTCGTAAAGGCGAAAAGCTCTATGAGGAGTTGTTGAACGAGGTTGAGCATACCATTCCAACTCATCACGAGAAAATAATGATTGCAAAAGTTCAAGAGTATGAGTATAGAGATGTAAAACAGAAGGTTGATGAGCTAATAACTGTCTCATATCAATATGATGATATGGAGACAGTCAGAAAAATGAAAGAGATAGTTCCTGAATTTCTAAGCATTAACTCACCCTTTGAAGCTATTGATGGTGTGCTTGAAGAGACCCCTGACAATAAATAATTAAGAATATACGACTTAAATGCTGTTTTTTATTTCACTTAAATCTCCTTGCATATCACATAACTTTTTGTAATATCCACCAAGTGCATATAGCGATGCGTGTTTGCCTGACTCTACAATTCGACCGTTGTCCATGACGTGAATTTCATCGGCATTTTTTATTGTGGATAATCTGTGAGCAATTACAATTGTTGTACGCTCTTTCATTAGGTTTTCAAGAGCTTCCTGAACAAGTCGTTCCGAATCAGTATCTAATGCAGAAGTTGCCTCATCTAAAATAAGTATTTCGGGATTTTTTAATATTGCTCTCGCTATACTTATTCGCTGTCTTTGGCCTCCCGATAACTTGCCTCCTCTATCACCAATATTTGTATCATAGCCTTGTTCAGTTGCCATTATAAACTCATGAGCATTTGCAATTTTGGCTGCTTCAATTATCTGACTTTTGCTTGCCTCTTTTACTCCAAAAGAGATATTGTTATAAAATGTGTCGTTAAAAAGGATCGATTCCTGATTAACATTACCCATTAAAGACCTTAATTCATGAACTTTGAAGCTTTTAATATTTGTATTGTCTATATAGATTGAACCTTTTTGGATGTCGTAGAAACGAGGTAGAAGGTCGGCCATTGTTGATTTGCCTGATCCCGACTGTCCAACCAATGCTATTGTTTTTCCTTTTTCAATTGTTAAGTTTACTCCCTTTATAACCCAATCGTTTCCATACTTAAACCATACATCATTATACTCTATTTTTTCGTTAAATTTCAATTCTTTTGGCTTTTCGGGATCTTGTATCGGGCTTTCGGCATCCAGTATTTTGTCAATTCTGTCCATCGATGCTAAACCACGTTGAACAGTATAAGCTGATCTTGAGAATTCTTTAGCCGGGTTAATTATGCTGTAAAATATAGTTAGATAATATATAAATGTGGCAGCGTCTATTATGTTGCTTGAACCTAGTATTAATGATCCGCCAAACCATAGTACAATAGCTATGGTGATTGTACCTAATAATTCGCTCATTGGATGTGCTAATTGTTGACGACGCGACACTCTGTTTGACATTCGTCTGAATTCATTGCTACCTGTATGGAAGCGTTTGGAGATTTTGTTTTCGGCAACAAACGCTTTTATTATCCTAAGACCGCTTAATGTTTCTTCTATTTGCGACATGAGCTCACCCCATTTGTTTTGTGCTTCAAAAGATTGTTTTTTAAGATTTCTGCTCACCCTGCCCATTACAAATCCCATTAGTGGCAGTACAACTAATACAAATAATGTTAGTTGCCAGCTCAATATAAGCATAGTTATAAGGTAAATGATTATAAGGATTGGGTTTTTAAAAAGCATGTCGAGCGAACTCATAACTGAATTTTCAACTTCATTTACATCACCTGAAATCCTTGCCAGTATATCGCCTTTTCTCTCTTCTGAGAAAAACCCTAGATTAAGTGAGAGTATTTTGTCGTTTATGCTGTTTCTGATATCTTTTACTACACCTGTTCTTATAGGTATAACAAAATAGGAGCCAAAATATGCTGATGATGTTTTTAATAGTGTCATAACTATTAGCACAATTGCGAGCATCATTAAGGTAAAGCTGCCACCATATGTATTTATGAGGTGCGTTACATACCAATTAACATTATTGAGGGCCAGGTCAACAATTGACAAATCGCTATTTCTCCATGGAATAAATTCAAATGTACCTGTATTTACTTTGAACAGTACCTGCAGAATAGGTATTATTGTAGCAAGTGAAAATACATTCAATATAGCAGATAGGATATTGAAAATAAATGCTACTAACACATATTTCTTATATGGAGGTAGAAATCTTTTTAAGATATGAATGATACCCTTCATTTAATAGTAATGATTATTTGTTATGTTAAAACTAAAAGAATTCTGAAATTGGGCGCAAGTTACACATAAAATGTCATTTTTCATTTTAAACATATTGTGATTTTTCTATTTACACTATTATACTATGGAATTTTTATTTCTACTTTTATAATGCACATACTTTTTATTCTATAAGAGCATTTTTATTTTTTTTAAGCTGTTATTTTCTGTAACTGTAAATTCATTTATTGCGTGAAATTTGAATTTATTTGATCCAATTTTAGTTTCAAGGTAGATAGATTTTTTCATATTGTTTTTTATTTATCAGATTATCAGAGGTGTGAAAAATAATACATCAAAACATTTGGAGTATATTTAAAATTTTCTCTATCTTTGCACTCCTTTTCCACTCATAGTTTGGTTTACGTTTCATTCAATGTTTTTCCTGCTTTGAGTTTCATTAAGGAGTTGATGATTTAGGTTTTTGTTTTGGGTTTCCTTTTCGGAAAAAATTATTTGAAAATATTTCTCAAATAATTTTGCAATTGAAAAAACATTTTTTATCTTTGCACCCGCTTTTGGGAAGTAAAACATTTCCTAAGCATTCAAGAGAGCGTTCTTTAACAGATTTACATACATATATTTTATTTTAGACAAAATCAAGTACAAGATATAATTTTATATTAGGTACCCGTTCAATAGAATTTAAAGGATAATAATTTCGTGAATCCGGGAGTTTAATTAAAAGGATCTCTGATTGTAATTTGGGAGTTTTTTTTCTCTATATTTTTTGTTTCATCATTCATTTTTGTGTTTCGATAACTCATATTGTCACAAAATTATAGTTTCAAGGATATACAAAAAACAAATTTACAACGAAGAGTTTGATCCTGGCTCAGGATGAACGCTAGCGATAGGCCTAACACATGCAAGTCGAGGGGCAGCACATGAGGTAGCAATACTGATGGTGGCGACCGGCGCACGGGTGAGTAACACGTATGCAACCTACCTTCTACAGGGGGATAACTCCGAGAAATCGGAGCTAATACCCCATAACACAGGGATCCCGCATGGGAATATTTGTTAAAGATTAATCGGTTGAAGATGGGCATGCGTTCCATTAGCTTGTTGGTTGAGGTAACGGCTCACCAAGGCAACGATGGATAGGGGAACTGAGAGGTTTATCCCCCACACTGGTACTGAGACACGGACCAGACTCCTACGGGAGGCAGCAGTGAGGAATATTGGTCAATGGAGGCAACTCTGAACCAGCCACGTCGCGTGAAGGATGACGGCCCTACGGGTTGTAAACTTCTTTTATACAGGAATAAATTTAGTCACGTGTGATTATTTGCATGTACCTTACGAATAAGGATCGGCTAACTCCGTGCCAGCAGCCGCGGTAATACGGAGGATCCGAGTGTTATCCGGATTTATTGGGTTTAAAGGGTGCGCAGGCGGAAGATTAAGTCGGCGGTGAAATTTTGCAGCTCAACTGTAAAAGTGCCTTCGAAACTGGTTTTCTTGAGTGTAGATGAAGTAGGCGGAATTTGTGGTGTAGCGGTGAAATGCATAGATATCACGAGGAACTCCGATTGCGCAGGCAGCTTACTAAGCCATAACTGACGCTCATGCACGAAGGCGTGGGGATCAAACAGGATTAGATACCCTGGTAGTCCACGCAGTAAACGATGATTACTCGCTGTTTGCGATACAATGTAAGCGGCTAAGCCGAAAGCGTTAAGTAATCCACCTGGGGAGTACGTTCGCAAGAATGAAACTCAAAGGAATTGACGGGGGCCCGCACAAGCGGAGGAACATGTGGTTTAATTCGATGATACGCGAGGAACCTTACCCGGGCTTGAAATGCATCTGACAGGAGCAGAGACGCTCTCTTCCTTCACAGATGTGTAGGTGCTGCATGGTTGTCGTCAGCTCGTGCCGTGAGGTGTCGGCTTAAGTGCCATAACGAGCGCAACCCTCATCATTAGTTACCATCAGGTTAAGCTGGGGACTCTAATGAGACTGCCATCGTAAGATGCGAGGAAGGTGGGGATGACGTCAAATCAGCACGGCCCTTACGTCCGGGGCGACACACGTGTTACAATGGGTGGTACAAAGGGCAGCTACATGGCGACATGATGCTAATCTCCAAAACCACTCTCAGTTCGGATCGGAGTCTGCAACTCGACTTCGTGAAGCTGGATTCGCTAGTAATCGCGCATCAGCCACGGCGCGGTGAATACGTTCCCGGGCCTTGTACACACCGCCCCCGTCAAGCCATGGAAGCCGGGGGTACCTGAAGTCCGTAACCGTCAAGGAGCGGCCTAGGGTAAAACTGGTGACTGGGGCTAAGTCGTAACAAGGTAGCCGTACCGGAAGGTGCGGCTGGAACACCTCCTTTCTGGAGAAACTGTTGAACCTTTGTTTCGATTGGTTATCGCTCAAATAATATTTAATATTACGAGAGTGCACATAATGAATAAAAAGAGACGAGAAAGAGTCTAAAGCTTGACACATGATTACTTTACGAGTAATCTTTTTACATCAAGCTTCCGGACCTTCACGATTTTATACTATGTTCTTTATGTTCTATTGAAGGGGTATTTGATATAAAAGACTTGTGTAATAGTTCTAAGATAAACAATCTATATATATGTATGTAAAGCCAATAGCCATCTTAAAAAAACAAATGACATCCCGTTCTTTTTTAAGTAGAAAAATCGAGGTGGGATGCCGACAGCGAACCAGCCAGTCCTATAGCTCAGTTGGTTAGAGCGCTACACTGATAATGTAGAGGTCGGCAGTTCAACTCTGCCTGGGACTACAATAAAACAACGGGGGATTAGCTCAGCTGGCTAGAGCACCTGCCTTGCACGCAGGGGGTCAACGGTTCGAATCCGTTATTCTCCACACCTATGAAAAGGGTAAAGAGTGAACGGTTGCATCAACGCCTTGCGGCACATAATTTTTTAAGACAAGCATAAACATTGGCAAAAAAGGTATGATACTCCGGTATTTGGGGAGATTCCTTGCATATGTCACCCTTTAAAGGTGCAGCCACCAAAAGGCTTAAGTGTTTCAAAAGGCACAGATGTTCGATTGGTAATAGCAAAGGAAGACGGTTCAACTCCGTATCACACAGCACAACTTAAAAGTTTTTTATTTAAAAAAGCTATCTTTTAAGTAAGCGATCTTTGACATGATGAATAAAAAACAAGAGCAAATAACAAGAGCAACGTGAAGGGCATTGATTTATCGATAACCTTCACTACTAACGTAAATATATAAAAGAGTTCATAAATTAAGAACAAAAGACGCTAGTATTTATCAGACTCGGATGTTTACTCCTACTGTATTTATACAAATGGACAAAACAAATCCGGTCGGCGAAAAGAAAGTGAATAAGGGCACATGGGGGATGCCTAGGCTCTGGAAGGCGATGAAGGACGTGATAAGCTGCGATAAGCTGTGGGGATTGGCAAATACGAATCGATCCGCAGATTTCCGAATGGGGCAACCCGATACGAGAAGATTGTATCATTCCATTTTTGGATGGAAGGCGAACGTGGGGAACTGAAACATCTAAGTACCCATAGGAGAAGAAAACAAAATGTGATTCCCGAAGTAGCGGCGAGCGAAACGGGAACAGCCTAAACCGATATTGTTTCGGCAATATCGGGGTTGTAGGACTGAGACGTGGCACTGTAGAATCAAAGTAGAAGCATCTGGAAAGTTGCATCACAGAGGGTGATAATCCCGTATACGACTTGATTCTCGGGCCTATCAGTATCCTGAGTAGCGCGGGGCACGAGGAACCTTGCGTGAATCCGGCGGGACCATCCGCCAAGGCTAAATACTCACCAGAGACCGATAGTGAACCAGTACCGTGAGGGAAAGGTGAAAAGAACCTCGAACAGAGGAGTGAAATAGACCCTGAAACCATGTGCTTACAAGCGGTCGGAGTCCCTTTATGGGATGACGGCGTGCCTTTTGCATAATGAACCTACGAGTTACTCTTGCCTGGCAAGGTTAAGCATTTCAAGGTGCCGAGCCGCAGCGAAAGCGAGTCTGAACAGGGCGCATAGTCAGCAGGAGTAGACGCGAAACCAAGTGATCTACCCTTGGGCAGGTTGAAGTTTTGGTAACACAAAATGGAGGACCGAACCGGTAAACGTTGAAAAGTTTTCGGATGACCTGAGGGTAGGGGTGAAAGGCTAATCAAACTTGGAGATAGCTCGTACTCCCCGAAATGCATTTAGGTGCAGCCTCGGACTACGAACTTGCATGAGGTAGAGCTACTGATTGGATGCGAGGGCTTCGCCGCCTATCAAGTCCAGACAAACTCCGAATGCGTGCAAGTGATATCCGGGAGTGAGGGCGCGGGTGCTAAGGTCCGTGTCCGAAAGAGGAACAACTCAGACCATCAGCTAAGGTCCCGAAATATATGCTAAGTTGCATTTAACGAAGTTTTGCCGCAGAGACAGCTAGGATGTCTTGGAAGCAGCCATTCATTTAAAGAGTGCGTAACAGCTCACTAGTCGAGTGGCGAAGCGTGGATAATAATCGGGCATAAGCATATTACCGAAGCTATGGAATTCTACTATTGAATTGGTAGGGGAGCATTCCAGTCTTGCTTTGAAGGCGTACTGCGAGGTACTCTGGAGCGTCTGGAAAAGAAAATGTAGGTATAAGTAACGACAAAGGGGGATAGAAACCCCCTCGCCGAAAGACCAAGGTTTCCTGATCAACGTTAATCGGATCAGGGTTAGTCGGTCCTAAGGATAAGCCTTTGGGTGATTCCGATGGAAGAAACTGTAAATATTCAGTTACTGTTATGATAAGTTATGCGGTGACGCAGGAGTGATACCACTGCCTACTGACGGAAATGTAGGTTAAAGGGTGTAGACGTTGACGGGGGTAGGAAAATCCGCCCTTGGAGTCGAACCTGAAAGTATGGTGAGTCTTCGGATGAGCCAATAATGTGGGTAAGCAGACTGCCTAGAAAATCCGCTACACATTCAATTATCATAGCAACCGTACCGTAAACCGACACAGGTAGTTG
>JBFLFV010000009.1:0-67500 GCA_041859795.1 Fermentimonas sp. | reverse complement strand
TTATTATTTTTGCATTAAATGCAAGTTGAAGTCTTTTGGATGTATTATAGCTTAAAGAGTCATTCTCGATAAGTATGTGTTTGGGAACTTTTTCACCCTTATCGAGCAAAAGTTCAGGGATCTGTTCAGGTTTTCTTATCTTAATTGAATTTTCATGTTCCCACCCTACAGGCCTTCTTACAAAAAACAGAGGTTCTTTTTCCGGTTCAATATAAAGATATCCATCAAAAACAATTCCGCACATCCAATACTGATTTACTGTTGATGTTAGAATACAAGCATCAGCATTCATTTCAGTAATAAGATTGTGAACCTTGCTTAATCTCCTCTTTTTTTCTTGTAGTGATAATTCCATATTTTATGTGTTAAATTTAATATCAAATATAACACTTTAGACATTAATAGTACTTCTTTTTGTGCTTAAAAGTGTAAATATTGTAATACAAAGAACAATTACCACAATAAAGTATTATTTCATTTTGTAGAATTAAACTGAATATTGTCAGATCAAAATAAATAACCAGTTTCAGCTTTATACATGTTTGCTAATATGCTTTCTAACTTATGATTAATTATGGATTTACTGTAATCTTTACTTTATATTCGAGTGAGTATAATGTTCCATCCCGTACACTTCCACTATCTCTTTGCCAAACTTATAAGTTATTGAAAACACAAATACATTATTTAATTATTCCAACTGTTAGACAAATAATGAATTATAACAGGAATATTGTTTCTTCTTTTAAATACTTAATCTGTAGACATCCAAATATTCCATGAAGCCAATGCTTGCAGCTTAAGCATTTCTTTTCCATTTTTTACTGAAGCCCCTTGTTCTTTTCCTTTACTTAGAAAAAGTGTTTCTTCGGGGTTATAAACAAGGTCGTATAACAAATGTTTTGCTGTTAACATGGAATAAGGTATATCAGGAGAACTATTGACATTAGGAAATGTGCCTAATGGTGTAGTATTTATAATAATTGTGTGAGAAGAAATTATCTCTTTAGTAAGTTCACTGTATTCAATTACATTTTTTTGTTCATTGTTTAAACGTGAACGAGAAACATTAAGAAAGCCAATATTAATATCATTAAGAGCCTGAATAACAGCTTTGGAGGCTCCTCCTGTTCCTAAAATCAGTGCTTTATTATGAGTTTCACTTTTTAGTAAAGGTAAAAGAGAGTTTTTAAACCCAATATAATCTGTGTTATGACCAATCAGCTCATAAAAATACATATCCCCGGAGGTTCTGTTAACTTTTATAGTGTTTACTGCACCAATATTTTGTGCCTCGGGCGACAATTTGTGTAAAAAGGGTATTACTTTTTCTTTATATGGAATGGTGACATTTAAACCTTTAAGATTTTGATTGAAAAGTATAACACGTCTTATTTCTAAGATATCCTCTATCTCAAAGTTCAGATATTCGGCATTAATGTTTTCACGTTTAAATTTATCGCTAAAAAACTTAGCAGAAAAGGAATGCGCTAACGGATATCCAATGAGTCCATATGTGTCCATTTCTTTATTTTTCTGCAATATATAAAGTAGTTATTCCCATAGTCAGCCTTCTCAAACGTATCCTTTTGAATCCATTCTTTTTCAATATAAGCATCATATCTCTTCCTTGTGGAAAAGCTCCTATTGAATTTGGTAGATATTCATAAGCATTTTGTTCTGTAGCAAGCTTATTTGAAATTAATGGCATTACATAATTAGTGTATACATTATACAGTTCCTTTGCAGGAGATTTTTCAGGTCGAGTAAGCTCAATAAACAAAAATATTCCTCCCGGTTTTAAAACACGTAAAATTTCTTTAAAGCTTTTATCTATATCTTCAAAATTTCTAACTCCAAAAGAAGAGGTTACAGCATCAAAAGTATTTTCTTTAAAAGACAGATTTGCACAATCTTGTTGATCAAATTTTATTATGTGCTCTAAGCCTATTTTCTTCACTTTTTGTTTTCCAACAGCCATCATGCCGGTGGATATATCAATTGCATCAATAATATTTGGATGTAAAATTTTATTCGCAAGAATTGCGAAGTCTCCAGTTCCCGTTGCAACATCTAGAATATGATTGTGAGGATATTTTTTAAGAACTTTCAGTGCTTCACATCGCCAATACTCATCAATACCCAATGAAAGTACGCCATTAAGTTTATCGTATGTGGGTGCTAAGTCGTCAAACATTATTTCCATTTGCTCTTTTTTGGGCCTATCTGAATCGTATGGATTTACAGATTCTACTTTATATCTCATTTTTTTAAGTATTTATTTATATTATGCTCTATTCTATATTCCAGATCTTTAGTGTCTGATTTAACAAACTTCTCACCAACAATTGTTTCGTATAATTCAATATATCGCTCTGAAATACTATTACAAAACTCCTCTGTCATTTCGGGAATTGATTGTCCCGGTTCTCCTTGGAAACCATTATCCATAAGCCATTTGCGGACAAACTCTTTAGAAAGTTGTCTTTGATCTTCATTTTTTTCAAACCGCTCTATGTATCCCTCATTATAAAAATATCTGGAAGAGTCAGGTGTATGGATTTCATCTATAAGATAGATTTTACCATCTTTCTTACCAAATTCATATTTTGTGTCAACCAGTATTAGCCCCTTCTCTGCAGCCATATCTGTGCCTCTTTTAAACAGCTCATATGTGTATTTTTCGAGAAGCTCGTATTCATCGCTACTAACAAGACCTTGCGAAATTATTTCTTCTTTAGAAATATTTTCGTCATGTCCTTTATCTGCTTTAGTGGTTGGTGTTATTATAGGAGTTTCAAACTTTTGATTTTCACGCAATCCTTCAGGTAGGTGAATTCCACAGATTGAACGCGCCCCTTTTTTATAATCACGCCATGCGCTACCGGTAATATATCCGCGAATTACCATCTCAATTTTATAAGGCTCGCATCGCAATCCCGCTGTAACCATCGGATCTGGAGTTGTAAACTTCCAGTTTGGGACAATGTCTGATGTTGCATCCAGAAATTTTGAGGCAATCTGATTAAGTACTTGTCCTTTGTAAGGAATGCCCTTTGGTAAAACAATATCGAATGCAGAAATACGATCTGTTGCAATCATTACTAATATATCATCACCAATATTGTAAACATCTCTAACTTTTCCGTGATAAACTTTTGTTTGACCAGGAAAATTGTATTTGGTTTTTGTCAGACTATCCATGTTATTGTTTTATTATCTTCATCTTATGAGTTTCTACGCTCATTTTCTCATTCTTTACTAGTCTCAATTGATTTGTTGTAAGGAGATTTAACCTCTTTCTCATAAGCTTCTACAATTCGTTGTACAAGTTTATGACGTACAATATCTTTTTTGTTGAATTCAACTGTCGAAATTCCTTTAATATTACGTAGTAGCTTCATCGAATGAATCAAGCCTGATTGTTGAGAGTGTGGAAGATCTATTTGTGTAATATCACCGGTTATAATCATCTTTCCATTTAATCCCAATCTCGTAAGAAACATTTTAATTTGAGGCTTTGTTGTGTTTTGCGCCTCATCTAATATTATTATTGCATCATTTAAAGTTCTACCTCGCATAAAAGCCAATGGAGCTATCTGAATAATTTTGTTTTCAATATAATCCTTCAGCTTTAGTGGTGGAATCATATCTTCAAGTGCATCATACAAAGGCTGTAAATAGGGATCAATTTTTTCTTTCATATCTCCCGGAAGAAAACCCAATTTTTCACCAGCTTCAACAGCGGGGCGACTTAATATAATTTTTCGTACCTGTTTAGTTTTCAGTGCACGTACAGCTAAAGCTATTGCAGTATAGGTTTTACCTGAGCCGGCAGGTCCAATTGCAAACACCATATCATTATTGTCGAATTCATCAACAAGTTTTTTCTGGTTTGCTGTACGCGCCATAATCGGTTTTCCATTTAGTCCGTGAATGATTAGATTATCAACACTTGGAACTGTAGGAGTCTTACCTTTTACAATATCAATAATATCCTCTTCTTTGAGAACATTCATTTCTATACTGAATTTCTCAAGCTCGTGAATTTTTTCTTCAAATAATATCAGCTCATCTTCATCTCCAATAATTTTTATAACATTGCCACGAACAATCATTCTTAATTTCGGATATAAGGTTTTAAGTAATTGAATATTACTATTATTTATTCCGAAAAACACAATGGGATCTATATTTTCTAATACGATAATTTTTTCAATCATCATTCATTTTTTGAGAAATTCAGATTAAACTGATATGATTTGTTTTCTTGATTTTCGATATAATTAATAAAAGCCTCATTCACCAATCTGTTTCCACCTGCAGTAGGATAATCTCCAGAGAAATACCAGTCACCTTTATGATTTGGACAAGCTTGGTGCAACCCATCTATTGTTTGAAAAACAATTTGTACTCTTGCCTTTATATTGTCTGAAGTAAGCATTTGAGCTATTTTATCTGAAACCTCATCAATAGTAAAAGGGGCATAAATGTTTTTAACATAATTGACAACATCTTCACTCTTTTTATGTCTCTGCTCTAATGATTTTTGATAAGTCTTGTCAATAATGTGTTGCATTCCACGTTCTTTCAAAAGAGCTATAGCAGCCTTAAAAGCAATAAATTCGCTCATTTTCGACATATCTATACCGTAATAATCAGGATAACGTATTTGTGGAGAAGATGAAACCACTATAATCTTCCTCGGCTCAAGTCGATCCAGAATCTTAATAATACTCTGCTTAAGAGTAGTACCTCTTACAATGCTGTCATCAATAATAACAAGATTGTCAACACCTCGTTTAATAGAACCGTAAGTGACATCATATACATGTGCAGCAAGGTCATTTCTTGTCTTCCCCTGCGCTATAAATGTTCTTAGCTTAATATCTTTAATTGCAACCTTTTCTGAACGGACTCTCTTTGATAGAATGCAATCAATCTCTTCTTTGCTCAACGAGCTACCCTTTTCAAGAATAATTCTTGCCTTTTTTTGATTGAAGTGATCCTCCAATCCCTGAAGCATCCCATAATATGCAACTTCTGCAGTATTAGGAATAAAAGAGAATACTGTATTATCGAAGTCATCATCAATCGCTTCAATTATTCTTGGTACAAGTAATTCGCCCAGTTTCTTTCTCTCAAGATAAATATCATAATCAGAGCCTCGTGAAAAGTAAATTCTTTCGAAAGAACAAGGTGTAATTTTTTCCTTCTTATCTAAAATCTGATTTAGACTAATATTACCATTCCGCTTTATAACTAAAGCTTCACCCGGTTGAATTTCATGAATGTCCTCTTTTTTTAAATTGAAAGCTGTCTGAATTACAGGTCTTTCTGATGCAACAACTGCCACTTCATCGTCATGATAATAAAAAGCAGTGCGTATACCCCACGGATCACGAAAAGCAAAAGCATCTCCACAGCCCACAAGTCCACAAAGAGCATAACCACCATCCCAATTTTTAGATGCACGCTTAAGAATAAATGGGATATCTATTTTATCTTCAATTATTTGGCTAATTTTCTGACCTTTCAAATCTTTTTTATCAAGATGATCATATTGGTATTGCACCTCTCTGTCAAGATAATGTCCCATAGTTTCAAGCATTACAAAGGTATCAGCATAATCTCTTGGATGTTGCCCCTCTTTAATAAGCTGTTCAAACATCTCGTCAACATTTGTCATATTGAAGTTGCCTGCCAGAGCAAGACTCCTTGAAGCCCAATTATTTCTTCTAAGAAGTGGATGAACGTATGTGATTCCACTTTTTCCTGTAGTACTATATCTTAGATGTCCAATAAAAAGTTCGGCTGCAAAAGGGACAGATTTTTTCACAAAATCAATATCATTCAATTGCTCTTGAGAATAAGTTGAAAAGGATGAATGTACATTTGAGAATATCTCGGATAGTGCACTTGCACCCAAAGCCCTCTCTCTGAATATATACTCAAATCCGGCTGATGCATCAAGTTTTACTGCGCCTAACCCGGCACCTTCTTGGCCTCTGTTGTGCTGTTTCTCCATTAGAAGGTAAAGTTTGTCCAACCCATACTGCCAGGTCCCATATTTTTTGTAATAATAATCTAGGGGTTTAAGTAAGCGTATTACCGCAATTCCACATTCATGCTTTAAAACGTCTGTCATTATAAATTAATTGGTAATTCTTTCATTAAAGGAAATACAAATTTAATCTTATTTAAAGACAAAATCTCATTTTTTCATTGATTTTATTCCGAAAAAATTGTCAAAGTAATAATTTGTAATTTATATCTATTCAGCAAACTGATATATCTTAACTCATTCAAAACTTTATCTTATCTTTGAAAATATAAGTTTATTAATAATGAATTGGGAAAAATTATTATCTGTACAAAGATTTGGGCTAGAACATTATGAAAATGTCAAAAAGCAAGAACGTACTGAGTATCAACGAGACTATGATAGACTTGTTTTTTCATCTCCATTCCGCAGATTGCAAAATAAAACTCAAGTATTTCCGTTGCCCGGGAGCGTGTTTGTTCATAACAGATTAACGCATAGCTTAGAGGTTTCGAGTGTTGGACGTTCAATAGGTGAAAATGTTGGACGTGAACTTCGTTTAAAACACCCCGAATCTACAGCTCATTTTGAAGAGATAGGTGCTATTGTCTCAGCAGCATGCTTGGCACATGATCTTGGTAATCCTCCATTTGGACATTCAGGTGAAGATGCCATTTCTTCATTTTTCTCTGAAGGTAAAGGAAAAAATTTGAAACTTCAAGTTGAAGCTGAAAATGGTAGATGGAATGATTTTATATGTTTTGAGGGAAATGCAAACTCGTTACGATTGCTAATACACCAATTTCGAGGTAGAAGAAAGGGAGGATTTGCTTTGACATACTCTACACTTGCGTCGATAGTAAAATACCCTTATTCCTCAATGTTAAGTGTAGGTAAGAGCAAGTTTGGGTTTTTTAAAACTGAAGAATCCGGTTATAACAATATCGCCAATTATTTAGGAATTATAAAGCAATCAGATGAACCTTCAAAATTTGTCAGATATCCACTAGTTTATCTAGTAGAAGCTGCTGATGATATTTGCTATCAAGTAATGGATATTGAAGATGCGCATAAGTTGCGTTTGGTAACAACAGAGAAAGCAAAAGAGCTATTTCTCAGTTTCTTTGATAGTGATACAAGAGAAAGGAAAAAAAGGACACTATCTTACGTTAGCGATACAAACGAACAAATTGCTTACTTGCGAGCAGGTGTAATTGGACAACTTGTTAACGAATGTTCAGAAATATTTCTCGAAAACGAGGAGAAGATTCTTACCGGTCAATTTCAAGGCTCTTTAATAAAACAAATTTCACAGATCCCGCGTGAGGCGTATTCTGAATGTTCTCAGTTTGCTGTAAATAATATTTACAATTCGAAGGATGTATTAGATGTTGAATTGGCAGGATATAAAATCATAGGTTTTCTTTTAGAAAATTATATTAATGCAATTCAACACCCCGACCATAAATATTCGAAATTATTACTTGACAGAGTTCCGTCTCAATATGAGACAGATTCTCCAACAATATATGGTAAGATTCAATCAGTTTTAGATTTTATATCAGGTATGACTGATGTGTATGCTCTTGATTTATATCGTAAAATCACAGGAATTAGTTTGCCGAATGTTTAAATTAACCAATGCTTTGGTAAAAATAACATAATTTCAATATTTTTATTGAAATTATTTGGTTTGTTTAAATTTCTTTTTTATATTTGTCTCGTGGTTTTTTCATAATAGTATTAGATTTAAGGTTAACATGTTTGGCAGGATGTCGTGAGACATTCTGCCAAACTACTTTATTATTATTCTAAATCTCATATAATAAGAAAACTTTTTTTAATTTTGTAAATTAAAGTTTATATATGCGAAAGACAAATCTGTATTTATCAGTCATATTCTTATCAATGTTGCTAATTCAATGCAATTCTCAAGACAGGTCATTAAATAAAAAACTAAATGAAATGGCTCTTAATCTTAATGAGTCGGCTCCCGTAATGCTTGATCAATACACCCGTTTTGAAGAAGCTACTGTTTCTTCAGAAAATGTATTTACTTATCGTTACACTGTTTTAAATACTTCAAAACCTGATTCTCTAATTGATGGTGCTACACAACAATTAAAAGACAATATCAAAGCTGAGTTTGCAACAAACCCCGAATTAAGAATTTTTAAAGAAAACAATATTATTATAGAGTACGTTTATAATGATATTAATAATCATACTATCCGTGTACTGAGAATTGATCCCCAAGATTACAAATAAATTCTAACTTATATGAATCATTATTTTTATATTGACGTTGAAGGGAAACAAAAAGGAACTTTTTCTCCCGAAGAGCTCAGACTGGAGAATATCAGACGAGATACTCTTGTATGGACGCAAGGAATGGAGCAGTGGAAGCGTGCTGAAGAGGTAGAAGAGTTGAGTGCTTTGATGTTTAATCCTTCAACTCAGATTAATGATGCCGGGCTAGTTGAAGAAGCTCAACACTTATCTGCAAAGAGTGCACATGAGTTGAGAGAGCCTATGCCAAAAACTTGGCTTGTTGAATCAATTCTTATCACTCTTTTGCCATTTGTGTTTTGTGGCAGCTTCCTAAGTTTGTTGGGAATAATTGCAATTGTTAATGCAACACAAGTGGAATCTTATTACAACAGAGGTAACTATACAGCCTCCTTAGATGCTTCTCGTGCAGCAAGAAAATGGACTAAAATAACCTTCTGGGTTTTTATTGTCTGGACACTGTTATTTACTGTTACGCTACTTTTATTATTTGGTTTACTTGGGTTCAGTCTTACAGGGATAAGTGAACTAATAAACGTTTAAAATAAATCGGAAATATATAATTGTAAAATACAACAAAATGGAAAATCAAAATATTGTACCTCCCTCGCCACTATTTAGCTCAGAATCTGTAGATGAAATTCCACCACTTAAACCCAACAACTGGTTGTGGCAATCAATTTTGGCTACTGTACTTTGTTGCTTGCCTTTTGGTATTGTAGGAATTGTTTTTGCAGCTAAAGTTGACTCACTTTATTACAACAAGAGATATGCTGAAGCAGAAAGAGCGGCAAAAAATGCAAAAACATGGACTCTCATAGCAGTATCTGCCGGTTTGCTCTATTTTATCATTTGGTTAATTCTATTTTCAACCGGTAACATACCTGAAGTAATGGAAAATTTAATTGAGAATAATGCCAGTGGTTACAATTTCTAATATGAATACCTACCCGCGTGAGTAAAGGTTTAAAATTGATAATAGGAGTATTTATACTAATATTCCTTTTATCAATTCTCTATATATTCTATACTTATAATCCTGAAACACATAGTATGTTCCCAGGGTGTCCATTTTTTCTTGTAACCGGCTATGAATGCCCCGGTTGTGGATCACAAAGAGCAATTTACCATCTATTGCACTTTAATTTAAGAGAATCTGTGGGTTATAATGTATTAATGGTTGCATCAATACCATACATACTGCTTGGTGTATATTTAGAATACTATGGAGGTAAAACTAGAAGCCCCAAATTATCGAAAATATTCTTTGGTAGGCGGTCAGCTTTAATTGTATTGATAATAATTATTGCTTATTGGATATTAAGAAATATTTTTTAATAAGATGCCGAGCTTTTAAGGTTGTTGTGCTTTCTGTTTTAAAAAACTGAGGAATTTACCGGTGTGCGATTCATTGCACTCAGCAACCTGTTCCGGAGTTCCTTCACAAACAATAAATCCCCCTGCATTACCACCTTCAGGTCCAATATCAATTATATGATCTGCACTTTTAATAATTTCCATATTATGCTCAATTATTATAACAGTGTGTCCTCTCTCTATTAGGGAATTGAATGCTTTAAGAAGCGTCTTAATATCATGGAAATGTAAACCTGTAGTAGGCTCGTCAAATATGAAAATTGTAGGATTTGATTTTTCTTCACCCAGGTAAAAAGCTAGTTTTACTCGCTGGTTCTCACCGCCTGAAAGGGTCGACGATGACTGCCCCAGTTTTATATATCCCAATCCAACATCTTGAAGTGGCTGAATCTTTTTAACTATCTTTTTTTCTGTTGCCCCTTTTTTGGATTTAAAAAAATCAATAGTATCGTCAACTGTCATCTCAAGAATATCAAAAATATTAACACCATTGTATTCTACTTCCAGCACTTCAGGCGAGAATCTTTTTCCATGACATGACTCGCATTCCAACTTAATATCGGCCATAAATTGCATCTCAACTGTAATGGTTCCATCCCCTTTGCACTCTTCGCATCTACCTCCTTCAACATTAAACGAAAAATATGCGGGTGTAAAATTAAGCTGTTTTGCTAAAGGCTGTGAAGAAAACAGTTTCCTGATTTCATCAAATGCTTTAAGATACGTAACCGGATTTGAGCGTGAGGATTTACCCAGTGGATTTTGATCAACATATTCAACAGTCTTTATTAGTTTTAGATCTCCTGAAATTCCATTAAACTCAGCTCTTTCCAGTGCAGTGCCTTTATAATGATGTTGCAATGCATTGTAAAAAATGTTGTTAACCAAGGAGGATTTTCCTGATCCGCTAACACCTGTAACAACAGTCATAACGTTTAATGGAAACTTAACATCTACATTTTTAAGGTTATTATGTCGAGCACCCTTTACTTCAATATAATTATTCCACTTACGTCTAGTTTTTGGGATTTCAATCTTTTCTTCTCCGGTCAAATATTTTACAGTATAACTATCACTTTTTAATTCAAGATCGCTCATTTTTCCTTGATAGATAAGCTCACCTCCCAAACGTCCCGCTTTAGGACCAATATCAATAATAAAATCGGCTGCACGAATAATCTCTTCATCATGTTCTACCACAATAACTGTATTGCCAAGACTTTGCAACTCCTTTAAAACTTTAATAAGTAGATGAGTATCGCGTGAATGTAGCCCAATACTTGGTTCGTCTAGTATATAAAGTGATCCTACCAAGCTGCTTCCTAAAGATGACGCAAGGTTTATTCGCTGACTCTCTCCTCCCGAAAGAGTATTCGAAAGTCGATTTAATGTCAGATAACCAAGCCCTACATCAATCAAAAACTGAACCCTGCTCTTTATCTCAGTAAGCAAACGCTCAGCAATTGCTCTATCATTATTGTCAAGTATTAACTCATTAAAAAACACCTTTAATTCGGTAATTGGCAATAAAACAAGTTCAGTAATCGATTTGCCTCCCACCTTCACATGGAGCGCTTCAGGTTTTAGTCGTGCACCCTTACACACATAACAATCTGTCTTCCCTCTATATCTTGCAAGCATAACACGGTTTTGAATCTTATATAGATTTCGCTCTAAAGATTCAAAAAAGTCATTAATACCATAAATATCCAGATCTTTTCTACCTTTCCACAGAATATCCTTCTCCTCATCACTCAAATCATAATATGCACGATGAACTGGGAAGTCTACCTTATATGCATTATTAACAAAATAACTCTTCCACTCACTCATCTTCTCTCCCTTCCAGCATTTTACGCACTCTTCCTGAACCGACAAGCTCTTGTCCGGGATAACAAGATTTTCGTCAATGCCAACAATTTTTCCAAATCCTTCGCATTTAGGGCAAGCGCCAATAGGACTATTAAAATTGAACATCAAATCTGTAGGTTCTTCAAATGTCAATCCATCTGCTTCGAACCTATTTGAGAATATAAAAGACTCCACACCATTTTCACCCCAGAAACGCAAAATACACTCTCCATTTCCTTCAAGGAAAGCTGTTTCAACTGAATCTGAAAGCCTATTAATAGTAGCTTTATCCGCCGAGCACGACAACCTGTCAATTACCAATAAAACCTCATCCTCAGCAGGTAATTGTTTTTGTTTAAGCAGTTCATCAATACGGTAAAATTGATCACCAACATCTATACGAGTAAACCCTTCCTTTATGAGAATCTCAAGCTGCTCTTTTAAACTGCGTCCATTACGAAGCTGGATATGTGATAAAACCGCCATGCGTGTACCTTCTCTGTACTGCATCATTTTATCAATCACATCTTTTACGTAATGCTTTTTTACTTCAGTGCCTGAAATTGGAGAAATAGTTTTACCAATACGTGCATAAAGTAAACGCATATACTCATATATCTCGGTTGATGTCCCCACTGTAGATCGTGGATTGCGGGTTGTGGTTTTTTGCTCAATTGCAATAGCAGGAGGTATACCTCTTATATAATCGGCTTCCGGCTTATTCATCCTGCCAAGAAACTGACGAGCATAAGCAGAAAGACTCTCAACATATCTGCGCTGACCTTCAGCATAAAGAGTGTCAAATGCCAGAGATGATTTGCCGGAACCTGAGAGCCCGGTTATTACTGTAAAACTGTTGCGAGGAATGCTAACGTCAATATTCTTAAGATTATTGACGCGAGCACCTTTTATTTCGATTTGTTTTTGATTATTCATAAAATGAAAAACATATACTTGTTAAGAACGTAACTTACAAAGATAAGCACTTTATACTCTTCAAAAAAGGGTGTGAACAACAAATAAATCAAAATATTATACTTAAATTTGTCAATATTTGAGGAAATCTATAGTTCGAGTCACCGAAGTAAAAAATTAATATTCAAATGGGAATATTCTTATCTGTTTTATCAATTTCGCACAGCAGTTTTAGTTTACCGATTGAGAATCCGGTATTAATATTCGCAATTCTACTATTTATTATACTCATTGCACCAATGTTACTTAAACCATTTAATGTACCAAGCATTATTGGATGGATTTTAGCAGGAGTGCTTATTGGACCTTACGGCCTTAACTGGATCGACAATAACAATGCTGCTGTTGAGATGTTTTCCACAATTGGGTTATTGTATATCATGTTTATTGTAGGACTTGAACTCGATTTCAATGAATTTATACATAACCGTAATAAGAGTCTTACCTTTGGTGCTTATACATTTATTTTACCACTAATAATTGGTTTTCCGGTTTGCTACTATCTGCTAGGTTATGATTTTAATGCAAGTCTTTTAACAGCCAGTATGTTCTCAACTCACACGTTAGTAGCATATCCTATTGTAAGTCGAATGGGTGTTGCTCGTAATCAGGCAGTTGCAATTACTGTGGGAGGAACAATTCTTACTGACACAGCTGTATTAATTTTGTTAGCGTTGATTTTATCAAATACAAATGGAGGGCTAGAATTCAGTTTCTTAATTCGCCTTGTTTTATCTCTAACAGTCTTTTCAGTAATTACTTTCATTTTTGTACCTCGAATTGCAAAATGGTTCTTTAAGAGGGCAGATTCAGAAAAATACACTAATTTCATTTTTGTACTTTTTGTAGTATTTGTATCAGGTTTTTTGGTAGAGCTGGGTGGAATTGAACCAATTATTGGAGCTTTTGCTGCGGGGCTTGCACTTAACAAGTTGATTCCACACTCATCTGCATTGATGAATAGGATAGAGTTCTTTGGGAATGCCCTTTTTATCCCCATTTTCTTGATTTCCGTTGGAATGTTGGTTGATATATCAATAGTAATGGATGGCCCTTGGACACTTGTAGTTGCAGTAACACTCACTATTGTTGCTCTTATAGGGAAATGGCTTGCAGCCTATGCAACTCAAAAAACATTTAGATACTCAAAAATACAAAGAGATCTTATTTTTGGATTAAGTAGCTCTCATGCTGCTGCAACATTAGCAATCATATTAGTAGGTTTCAGGGCAGGAATAATTGATGAGTACATATTAAACGGAACCATCATTCTAATATTAATCACATGTTTAATAGCAACTATCGTAACCCAGGGTGCATCAAAAAAGATTGCAATAAGCGAGGATAATGCACCATTATCACCAGAACAAATGGGCGAGTTTGCACAAGAGAAGATATTAGTGCCAATTGCAAATCCATTAAATATTGGCTATCATGTTGAATTTGCAATGTTATTAAAAGATAAAAAATCTGTAAACTCCATCTCCCTTCTTGGTGTTTTGCCCAACAATGAAGAGGCTGAAAAAAATATTGTGAGATTTAGAAAACAACTTCAAGATTTTATTTCAACTGCAACTGCTGCAGAAGTTGATGTAGATATCATTACCACTATAGATCATAATCCTTCTGATGGAATAGTTAGAATTGCACGTGAGACCATGACAGACATTGTGGTTTTAGGTTGGCCCGGGAAGGCTGGTTTGTTAGATAAACTATTAGGAGAAAAAATCGACTTAATTGTTAAAAATTTAGACAAAAATTTATTTATTTGTCATCTAGAACAAAAGTTGATAATGCACAATAGAATAGTTGTTATTTCACCACCGTTGGCCGAGAAGGAGGATGGTTTTAATTTGTGGGTAAATAAAGTAACTAAACTTTCCTCCGAACTTTCCATTCCAATATTACACTTGGGACATCCTGAAACGCAGGAATTAATATTTAACCAACTAAAACCGGGCAACACAATCTTTCAAGAATTTACCGATTGGGACAACCCACTCTCTTGTGGAGAATACATTAAAGCTGATGATCTTATTATTTTGATATCAGCACACCCGGGCTATGTGTCACATATACCTATTTTAGAAAGTCTTCCATCCAGATTGGAGAGTCGTTTTCCGACAAACAACAAAATAGTAATATATCCAAAACAATATGTAGCTGAAGAGTTGTTAGAGACCGCTGATTTTATATTTACGCCATAACTAACATTATTAATATTTAGTTTAAAAAGTGAAACAAAATAGCTAGTAAGGAATTAATATATAGTATCAAAAAATAGATTTATGAAGGTATTCATGCGATTATTTTATTTATCAGTTCTTATGATTTTAATTACTTCGTGTGGTTCATCAAAAACTACACTTACAAGTCAGTTCGATTCTGCACCCAAACGTGAGTTTCGTGGTGCATGGATACATACAGTTGGACAATCTCGATACCAGAAAATGAACAGTTCAGCAATGAAGTACTACATAACAGATATGGTTCAAAAGCTGGATGAAGCGGGAGTAAATGTTATTGTATTTCAAATCCGACCTGAAGCAGATGCTTTTTACAAATCAAACCTAGAGCCTTGGAGCAGATTCCTGACCGGTGAACAAGGTAAAGCTCCTGATGATCCTAACTTCGACCCATTGAAGTTTATTATAGAAGAGTGTCATAAGCGTGGGATCGAATTGCATGCATGGCTTAATCCATACAGGGTAAAAGCAAATATCAACAATGAGCTTGCTCCCGAACATTTGTATTGGAGACATCCCGAGCGATTTGTACAATATGGCAACCAGCTTTTCTTTGATCCCGGTCTACCCGAAAACAGATCATTTATTTGTCAGGTAGTGCAAGATATTGTATCTCGTTATGATGTTGATGCCATTCATATGGACGATTATTTCTATCCATATCCCATTGCAGGTGAGGCGTTTCCTGATGACAAAAGCTTTTCCATGCATGCAGATGCGCAGGGGTTTACAAATTCTCAAAGAGACGACTGGCGACGAAATAATGTCAACCTTCTTATTCAGCAGATTAAACTTACTATTGCCGGCACTAAACCATGGGTACGTTTTGGTGTAAGTCCCTTTGGAATTTATCGTAACAAACGTAGCGATTCACAAGGAAGTGATACTAACGGACTTCAGAATTACGATGATCTGTATGCAGATATAAAATTATGGGTCGAAAAGGGTTGGGTTGATTATAATGTACCTCAACTATATTGGGAGAGAGGGCATGCAGCTGCAGATTATACAACACTTTTGCATTGGTGGAATGATAATAATTATAAACAGCATTTGTATATTGGACAGGCATTAGGAAGAAGTCTAGAGAAAAATGAATTTGAAATAAAAATTCAACAGACGCGTGAGATGCCTTACGTGCATGGGAACTGTTATTGGTTTGGATATCAAATTCTTGACAATTACAAAGGTATAACTGATAAGTTGAAAAACGACACTCATAAAACAAAAGCATTAGTCCCGGCTTACACTCACATGCATGATGGTCGGCCCAAAAGAGTGAGTAAGCTCACTGATGTATTTACTGAGGATATGCATTTCTTAATGTGGGAGCATGATAGCGACTCCAATAATCCTGAGACAGCTCAGAAGTTTGTTGTTTACCAATTTAATGATAACGAAAAAGTAGATATACGTAAATCAGAAAAAATTATATCTATCACTCCCGACAATTTTTTGGTACTTCCATACGAAGATGGTAATACTAAATACACTTATGTAATAACAGCCTTGGATGCTTTTGGAAATGAATCAAAAGAGAGAAAGAGAAATGTGAAATTATGATTCAAAAAGGACTATCTTTGTTTACATTTATATGCTGAAAACATAGTTCGTTTAATCAGTAAATGGTTTGATATATAAATTATTTAAACAAAGTTTAAAGTAAATGATAGAGAATGAGCAATTTCCTATGATTGCCAAAACTATGGCTGAGTTGGAAGATGTATTGTCAGAAGAGTTGATTGCACTTGGAGCAAATAATATAGAGATAGGAACCCGTATGGTCTCCTTTACAGGAGATAAAGCTTTGATGTACAAAGCCAACATTCACTGTCGCACTGCTTTACGAATATTAAGACCCATATACAATTTCAAAGCAGAAACCGCTGATGAAGTGTATGAGGCTGTAAAAAACTTTAAGTGGGATGAATATCTTACTTTAGATACAACATTTTCAATAGATGCAGTTGTATTTTCTCATATATTTACTCATTCAAAGTTTGTTGCATATCGCGTGAAGGATGCAATTGCTGATTGGTTTACTGAGAAGTACGACAAACGGCCTTCAGTTAGTATTACTAACCCGGATATTTTCATAAACGTTCATATTTCTCACAACAAATGCACATTGTCGCTCGACAGCTCAGGCGAATCTTTACATAAACGTGGATATAGATTATCGCAAACTGAGGCTCCATTAAGCGAAGTTCTTGCTGCGGGAATGATTTTAAAATCGGGATGGCGTGGCGAAGGCACACTTATCGATCCAATGTGCGGCTCCGGAACAATCCTTATTGAGGCAGCAATGATTGCGTTAGGAATACCCCCGGGAATCCATCGTTCAAACTTTGCATTTGAGAAATGGAGAGATTTTGATGAGGAGCTGTTTAGCGAAATCTATAATGATGATTCCGGTACAAGAGACTTCAAACATAAAATCATTGGCTCAGACATATCTTCAAAAGCTATCTCAATAGCAGAAAAGAATATTAAAAATGCCGGTCTCAAAAAATATATTGAGTTAAGTGTTAAGCCCTTTCAGCAGTACTCAGAAGCCCCTGCTCCTGAGGGGGTTCTTATAACTAACCCTCCTTATGGGGAAAGAATTAAAGTTGAAGAGTTGGAAGAGCTTTACTCAATGATTGGAGAGCGACTAAAGCATGTATTTGCAGGTTTTAAGGCTTACATTTTAAGTTATAAGAAAGAGTCATTCGACGCTATTGGACTAAAACATACAAAAAGATATTTTTTATACAATGGCCCTCTTGAGTGTGAAATGCGCGAATATGAGATTTTTTCCGGCAAGCGTAATGAACAATCCGGAAAGTCTTTCGCTCGTTCAAAATCTACTCAAAGAGACAGCTATCATTACGAGAGAAACTCAAGAGAAGGTTATCGTCGTTCAAAACGTAACGAAAACAGGGAAGGAGCACCTCAATCTCGTCGTAATGAAGATGATAGTCTTGATCGTTCTTTTGATAAAGAATCAGGAAAAAGAAACAGACCTTTAAACAAAGGACCACGCAGAGAAGACAAACCTTTTGATAAAGAGCCTCGTAGAGGAGGTAGATCATTTGATGCAAGAACTAAAGATAAACCAAGAAAACCTTATAAAGAAAAAGGAGAAGAGCGTTTTTCGAGAGACAGTTCAAAAAATAAACCGGCAAATAATGATCAAAAAAGAAAAATAACTTTCGGCAGAAATCCAAAATCTTTTAAACCAAAGAGAAGAGATAATTCTTAAAAACACCTTCACATGATTGTATTATGTGAGCAGTTTCAATCTGAACAAAAATATAATACTGCTAATAATGGGGCTGTCTCAAAAGGTAGACAGTCTCTTTTATTTATTTAAAATTTTCTGCAAAAAAACTATATACATCGTTGTTGTTTTAAACACTTTTACTTATCTTTATGTCTGTATATCAAACATATAAGATATGGCTAAACCTAAATTCAAATCTTATAACCAGGGTCAGGTTACTCTTTTTCCTCCCAGTTTGGATGAAAAAGTACCTGAAAACTCACCCGCCCGTATTATTAATCAAATAGTAGATAGCCTAGATTTGAGTAAAGTCTTTGACACTTACAAAGGCGGTGGTACTACAGCCTATAATCCACGTATGATGCTTAAAGTTGTTCTATACAGCTATTTGAATAATATTTATTCCAGTCGTAAAATAGAACAGGCTCTCACAGACCGTGTCAGCTTCATGTGGTTATCGGGCAACCAGACTCCTGATCACAACACCATTAACCGTTTCCGCTCGTCTCATTTAAAAGACTCAATACATGAGGTTTTTACTCAGGTCGTTGTGATGCTTGTTGAAATGGGATGTTTAAGTCTTGAAGTGGCTTATGTTGACGGCACCAAGATTGAATCAAGATCTAATCGTTACACCTTTGTCTGGCGTAAGTCGATTGAAAAATACAAAGATAGATTAGAAGAAAAGATCCATAAAATACTGGGAATGATTGAAGAAGGTATAGCCGGTGATAATAACCCTGATTATGATCCACCGAGACCATTCAACAGTGAAGAGATAAAAAAGCGTGTTGCTCAGATTAATCGGGAGAACAGAAGCAAAGAGGAACAAAAGGCAATTAAAACACTTGAGGATAAGCTTTTACCTAAATTTGAAGAGTATGAGCGCCATTTAGATACTCTGGCCAATCGCAATAGTTATTCTAAAACCGACACTGATGCAACTTTTATGCGCATGAAAGAGGATCATATGCTCAACGGCCAACTCAAGCCTGCATATAACGTTCAGATAAGTACAGAGAATCAGTTTATAAGCCATTATGATTTTTACCCAAATCCTACAGATACATTAACCTTGATTCCTTTTTTAAATAGCTTCGAGAACCGTTATAACATTTTGCCGGGTAAGGTAGTGGCTGATTCCGGTTACGGTAGTGAAGAGAATTATGAGTTTATGCAGGAGAATGATATTGAGCCGTTTGTAAAGTTTAATTACTTCCATAAAGAACAGAAAAGAGCATTTAAAAAGAATGGCTTTCTCTCTCAGAACCTTTACTATAACTCAGAAGAAGATTATTATGTTTGTCCAATGGGGCAGCATATGAACAAGGTAGGAAAAAAGAGAAACAAAACAGCTAGTGGATACAAATCAACATCAACTCTTTACGAGGCAAAAAACTGTAACGGTTGTCCTTTGAAATGTCTCTGTACTAATGCAAAAGGTAACAGAAGAATAGAGGTGAATCATAACCTTAACCGGCATAAACAGAGAATCAGAGAGCTACTGACTTCAGAAGAAGGAATTTATCATCGAAGTCAGCGTCCAATAGAGCCTGAGTCAGTGTTTGGACAAACCAAATCAAACAAACATTACAACAGATTCAGGCATTTTAAAAAAGACAAGGTTTTAATGGACTTTGCGATCTTCGCTATTGCATTTAATATTGGAAAACTACACTTGAAAGGGTTAGATAATAAAGGAATATGGGCTATTTTGGGGAAATATGATCAAAAAGGTGGTGTTATTTTATTTTTAGTGAAAATAGGGGTGAACTTTAAAAATTTCTCTTCAGTTAATAACTACAATCAGAAAATAGCAGCTTGAAAAATTAAAAAAGGAGCTGCCCTTTTGGAACAGCTCCATTATTCTTAACCTGTATGTGTCGTCCTGCATTTAGTTTACATTTACTGTAAACGTATTTCAGGACTAGACAAGTTTTACTTGTAGTATATCCATATCTTGTTCGTCTCAACCTCGTCTCAACTCCGTATCAACACTGTTAAACTACAGAGTTGATACGGAGTTGATATGGACTTGGTCCCTACAAAGTCAGATTAAAGTAATGTCAATTTATATCCTATTCTTTGTGTTGATTAAACAGCCACACCATGAAATCAGATCTGTTAAATGCCGGATCCCAGCTGTTATGATTTACTCCGGGTAACTCTATGTATTCGACATTGGCACCCTCATCCTTAAGTTTTAAATAGGCATCACGAGAAAAACGAGCAGGAACCACCGGATCGGCATCGCCATGGAAAATACGAAATGCAGTTTGAGTGTTTAAATTGTTGAACCTATCAGTATGAATACCACCACAAATTGGTATTGCTGCAGCAAACATGTCGGGGAAACGGCAAACCATATCAAAAGTCCCCATCCCTCCCATAGATAGCCCTACGACATAAATTCTATTTATATCTATCGGATATTTCTCAATAATTATATCAAGTAGTTCTTTTGTAAGGGCCAATGGTTTTGAGATTTCGGCATTTATCGGGAAAGGTTTTTCTTGCTGAAAACCATCGGGTCTTGTAGGGGAAGGCCAATATAAATCCGGTGGACATTGAGGAAATAATATAAATGCAGGATATTTTTCCCGATTTACAGGGTTTGAAAACATCAGCCCACCATGTGTAAGTTGCGATAGATTGTCTGACCCTCTCTCTCCCGCTCCATGCAGAAATAGTACTAAGGGATACTTTTTGCCCTTTGCTAATTGCAATGGATTAAGTTGTCGGTACAATAATGTATCGCCCTCTTTTGAAATATATGTTAGTGAGTCATATTCATTATACTTTGCTATGGCAGAAATCGAAAAAGTGAAAAGCAGCCATACTAATAACCACATTTTTTGTTTCATCTCTTATTTGCATTAATGTAATTGCTAATATCTACATCTTCAAAGATAAAATTGTGCTCTTTGGAAGGATGATATTTGTCTTCCCAAGTTGAATATGTTTTGACATTAATATTATTGTTCTTAGCGTCAAATGTAACTATTCTGAGGTAACCGTTCCCTCCGTATTCAGAGTTATGTACACCTCTTTGATAATTTGCAAGCATCTGATATACCTTATTACCATTTTTGCCTGTGCTAACCAGTGTTCCTACACCACCATTTAAAACATGCCCGCAAAATACAGCTATTATATTAGGATGTTGTGATACCAGTTTGTCCCAGATCTGCTTCCCATTATTAACAGTGCGAGTTGTATCTTTTCTAATACCATAAATTTGAGGCAACCACTTGTCTCCCTCATCATGCAGGGTGCTATCACTATAAAGATAAGCATGAGTATTAATAATGACTATTTTGTGAGGATTATTTGCAATGACTTTATTTGCCCAGTCAAGAGTTTCATCAGATGGTCCGAATTCAAAACTAAATATAAGCCAATCAATTCCTCCGGAGTTGATTTGGATGTAATGGTTGTCTATTAGGTTGTTGTGCTGACTTTCACCCATATATTTTTTATTTTTAAATCTGCTTATTGGAAAATATTTATTTGCCAATGAAGTATCATGAATATCAGCAGATTTACGAGGTGCGCTCCCCATATCGTGGTTTCCAAGAGAAAATGTGTAGGCTACTCCCGCTTTTTCGAATTCAGAAAAGTATTTTGACATAACTGCCCACTCTAAAGTGTGATTGTCTTGAGTTATGTCTCCTACTTGTATTACAGCATCAATTTTTTCTTTGTTCTGAATTATCCAATCAACTTGAGATTCAAAAACCTCAGGAAATGCCTCTAAATAAGTTTGTGTGTCCGGTAGAATGATAAATGTTGTCTCTTGAGATGATTGACAAGAGGTTGATAAAATGATTAATATTAAAAGAGAATACTTTATTTGGTTACTTAACCCGGATGAGGTGTGTGAAGTTTTTCTTTTGATCATAACAATAAGCTGTTTTTGTTTAATTTTGAAATTCCGGCAGCTATCTTAATTTCCTGAAAAGTCTATATAATAACTGCATTGTTGGTTATGTCAACTTTTTCAAACTACTTTTTCTTCAATAAGTTGTTGATTTCATTCTCGTTAAGCACTTTAACGTTTGTGAAAAGAAATCTGGGATCCAGAAAATTACCATATTGATTACATTCGACAACAGCTTCACTTAGTTTAGATTTCACATCTTCATCAAAAGGAATAAGCATTAAGATGGTGAAATAATTATCTTTTATCTCAAACTTTTCAATTTCAATATCAGGCTTTTGTAGCTGAAAACTGAACTCACGTTCAACTATATCTTTTTGTAAATCGGTGAAATTCCGGCGGTTTGTAGTAGTGAAAAGAGAGAAAAAGCGAATCTTTTTATCGTGACCTCCAAGTCCGGTTGAAATATATACTTGTTGTTGACCTGATAATTCGGAGCTAAGAATTATTCTGCTGCTTACTAAAGCCATGGACGACCAGTTTGTCAATTCCGGTTCTATCGGGCTGCTATGATATGTTTCAATTGAACGATAGGCACCTATATCAGGCTTAGAGGCCAGAAGTGTTAAGCTAAGCTTCTTGCGTTCCAACGTTTGATCAGGAGAAAATAAAATAGCTACCTCCTCATCACGGTCAAATATTCTGTTTTCTCTGCGAAGTTTATCGAAATACCTAAAATAATCCATCTGTTCCTCAATAGGAACTAAATCTTCGAGAATGTGAAATGAGTCTATCCCCTGTTCATTCAGTGTTTGCTTAAGTCTTGACAATAGATCATCTTGTTCGCTCATAATTACAAAGATATGTTTTTTGGCTTAAAATTCATCAATTTGACTGTTAATTCCTAAGAATTTTATAAATTCGCATTATTAAATAACATTGACCTCAAAAATGAAAGTTAAAATAGTAAACAACTCCAAACACCCACTTCCTCAATATGCAACAAGGTATTCAGCGGGAATGGATTTAAGAGCAAATTTAGATCAAAATATAATATTAAAACCACTGGAAAGATCATTAATCCCAACGGGAATTTACATTCAACTTCCTGAGGGTTATGAGGCACAGATTCGACCTCGAAGTGGTTTGGCAATTAAACATGGTGTAAGTATTGTTAATGCTCCAGGCACAATTGATGCCGACTACCGTGGCGAAATTAAAGTAATTCTGGTAAATATGTCTAATGAAGATTTTACTATTCAGGATGGAGAACGCATTTGTCAAATGGTAATAGCCCAGCATGCACACATTGAATGGGATGAGGTTGAACTGTTGGATGCAACTGAAAGAGGTGCCGGTGGGTTTGGTCATACAGGTAAAATTTAATGTACAGACAAATAATGATAAATAAATTAGTGAGTATTAAATTAGTATGTTTTGTACTGCTCTCTTTCTTCTTTTCATGTGTTTCTTCACTTGCAGCACAGGAGAAAACTCAATCCTCAGAAATAATTGATGATACTCAAAGAAAATTTGATTATTACTTTTTCCAGGCTATAAACTCTAAAGCTTTGGGTAATTATGATGAAGCAATCGATTATTTTTTGCACTGCCACAACTTAGATTCTACTAATGCAAATGTGTTGGTAGAATTAGGAACATTTTATAATGTAATTCAAGAAAAGAACAAAGCTTTGGAATACTTCAAGAAGGCTGTGTTTTATGATAAACCTAACTACTATTATAATATGATGCTTGCCGGATTGAGTAAAGAGCTTGGTCTGAAGCAAGAAGTGGTAGATATTTACAGTTACTTGTTAGAACTATACCCCGATAAGCTGGAACTTCGTTTTGAGATGGCTAATGCCTATGCTGATAATGGAGAGTTAGAGAAAGCTGTGGATGAGCTAAATGAGCTGGAGAAGAACCTTGGAGTGTCGGAGTCGCTAGCTTTAAATAAATACCGCCTTTATTCTATGATGGATAATAAAGAAAAAGCTTTTGAAGAGATACAGCAAATAATTGAAAAAGCTCCCGGGGATATACGATATATTGTTCTTATAGGTGACCTTTATATGGAGAATAATCAGATTAATGAGGCTCTAGAAAATTATGAGAAAGCTAAAAAAATTGACCCTGATTTTCCTGCATTAATTCTATCATTGGTTAATTATTACGAAAAAACAGGAGATAGTGACGCTGCTCAGGAAAAGTTGAAAAAAGCTATTTCAAGCAGCTCAATAGATGTGGATGTAAAAATTCAGTTGCTTGCACGATACTTAGATGTTCTCCAGCAGAATAAGTTGGACTTAAAACAGGTTAACTCACTTTTTGAAATGCTTTTTGAGCAGCATCCAAATAATAGAGAGTTAAATCTCCTTTATGGGAATGTGTTGTATCTGCAAGATGATAAGAACGGGGCAATTAAGCAGTTTGAGACATATATTAAAGATATTCCTGATAGTCCAATAGGATATGAACAGATAATCAGAATTGCACTTCCGGACGAAAATCTTGAAAAAATAAAAGAAATTACAACTGAAGCATTGAAGCATCTTCCCCAAGAACCTCAATTCTATTACTATTTGGGTGCAGTTTATTTTCAACAAGGTAATCATGCAGCTGCTCTTAAGGTGTTTAAAGAGGGGCTGGAAAATGCAGCTATAAACAACCCTATACTTGAGTCTGACTTTTTTGGTCAGGTTGGCGATCTGAATTATTTCTTGGGAAACAAAGAGGAGGCGTTTGAAAGTTATGAAAATGCATTGAAGTTGCATCCTCAAAATATTCATGTTTTAAACAATTACAGTTATTATTTGTCTCTTGATAGAATAGATTTGGATAAAGCTGAAAAGATGAGTAGTTTAACCATAAAAATGGAGCCAATGAATCCTACTTATCTTGACACTTATGGATGGGTTCTTTATGAGCAAGGCTCTTATATTATGGCTAAGATATATATTGAAAAAGCAATAGAGTATAGCGAAGAGCCATCTGCAGAAGTTTTTGAGCATTTTGGAGATGTACTTTTTAAAACGGGTGATGAAGTAAAAGCACTTGAACAGTGGAGAAAAGCAAGAGAATTGGGGGGTAACTCAAAGGAATTAAAAAGGAAAATTAGAAGAGGTAAGCTCTGAACTTAATAAATTAGTACAAAACTAGTATGAATAAAGGAAAATACAGATATCTAATTGTATTCTGTTGCTTTTTGGCAGTAGTTATCACATCTTGCAAACAAAAGCAAAAGATAGTTTATTCTACAACTCCTATTGTAGAGAAGGATAACAGTGAGCTTTTCAATGATATTGTACAAAGTAGCATCTCTTATAATTCTTTATCCTCCAAGCTAAATATGGTTGTAACAACAGGATCAAGATCTTTAAGTTCGAGAGCAAGTTTACGTATTGTGAAAGATGATGCAATACAGATATCAATACAACCACTTTTTGGTGTTGAGATGTTTAGATTTTACATTGATCCTGATTCTATAGTATTATTAGACAGGATGAATAAACGATATGTAAAAGAATCTATAACAACGCTTAAGGAGCAGTATCCAATAGGTTTTGATTTTTATACAATGCAATCAATAATTACAAATTCGATTTTTGTTTCAGGCAAGCATAATGCAGAAATTTCAGATTATAAATTATTTAAGTATGACCAAACATCTGATAGAAGTCATTACCTTAACGCAGTTGATGATAAATCGGATATAGAGTATTCTTTTACAGTAAATGGGGATGATCGTATTACCTTCACTCATCTAATGCAACATCAAAAAATGTTGTCTTTGCAATGGTCATATTCAAATTTTGCGAGAATCAACAACGCAACATTATTCCCACTTAAAATGAGTGCATTGATAACAAGCAAGTCGCGCAAAATAGATACTGAACTACATTTTTCTGATGTTGTCGTAGATGATGCAATATCATTGTCTATAAATGTTCCTTCAGGGTATAACCGGACATCTATTGCTGAAATTTTTAAAATAATAACCTCTATTAAATGAAAAAGTTTCTCCTCATATCCTTTTTCTCAACTCTTTCTTTTTTTCTGTTCTCTCAAACTGAGCAGATTGAGAATTTACAAAGGCAGCAACTATTATTGCAGGAGGAGATTAAAAATACAAATAAATTATACCTTGATGTAAAAAAACATACATCTACAATTTTAGATCGAATTAATTTGATTAATAAACAAATTAATGCTCGAAAAGAGTTAGTAAATGTTCATAAGCGAGAAATTGAAGAGTTGAATAGAGAGGAAAAAAAAATTGAAAGGGAAATAGATAGATTAAACAAAGAACTGAAAACTAAGCAGGATAATTATGCAAATGCAATAAAAGGCATGCTTAATCAAAAACACAACCATAATAAGCTGTTATTTATCCTATCTGGAAAATCTTTAGGAGAATCTTTAAGAAGAATGCAATATTTAAAGGAGTATTCAAAATGGCAAAAAGCTCAAGCAACTGATATAAAAAAACAGAATGAAGAGATTAATGTTAAGAAAGAGGCTTTGATAAAAGCTAAAAAGGATAAAGAGATATCATTGGCTGCTTTAATAGAAGAGCAGAATAAACTGCAGAGTGAAGAAAAAACACGACAGTCTGAGATTGCACAAGCACGCGGTCAAGAGAAAAAATTGCAACAATCCATAAGAGAGAAACAACGTCAATCAGATCAATTAAATAATCAAATTGAAAAACTTATTGCAGAAGAAGTGGCAAGACTTGAAAGAGAAGAAGAGGCAAGAAGGCGAGCTGAAGCTGCAAAAAAAGTGGATAAAAAAGAAGAGGTTGCTGAAAGGAAGAGTGATGAGGAGGTGGAAGAGCGAACTGTTGCTCCCGGCCCACGCATTGAGCGGAGCACTAGTACTACTTCGGCTGAGAGTTTCGAACTTTCAAAAGATTTTGCTTCAAATAAAGGAAAGCTTCCTATGCCTGTAACCGGAACCTCTACCATTGTTGGAGCGTTTGGGACTAAGCAGCATAGCGAATGGAATATCACAACCAATAGTAATGGTATAGATATTCAATCAGAACAAGGAGCTAATATTCGTACTGTATTTGATGGTGTGGTATCAAAAGTTTTCTCCTTTCCCGGATCTAACACATGCGTAATAGTTCGCCATGGAGATTATTACACATTTTATGCAAATATCTATGATCTTTTTGTAAAGCAAGGGGATAAAGTTAAAACCGGTCAATCCTTAGGCAGGATATTTACAGATCCTGATACTAATGTTTCCAGAATGCACTTTCAATTGTGGAATAAAACAGTAAAACAAAATCCCACACCTTGGTTGAGTCGTAAATAAATAACAGTAAAAATTATTAATAATTAATCTTAAATATATGTCATTAAAAACTCGTCTTATTATAATGAATTTTCTCCAATTTGCTGTTTGGGGAGCTTATTTGACCTCTATGTCACGATATCTTGGTCCTGCAGGCATGGGTTCACATATAGGGATTTTTTATTCTGTACAAGGAATTGTTTCAATTTTTATGCCCGCTCTAATAGGTATAATTGCAGATAGATGGGTGCCCGCACAAAAGCTTTTAGGATTTTGCCATTTTCTTGCTGCAGTTTTTATGATGTCGGCAGGTCTTTATGGTATCAATAGTGGAGGAGAGGTGTCATTTGGTGTTTTATTCACTCTTTATACATTTAGTGTTGCATTTTATATGCCAACATTAGCACTATCTAATTCAGTTGCTTATACAATCTTAGAAAGAGCTGGTAGAGATACGGTCAAGGAGTTCCCTCCAATTAGAGTTTTTGGGACTATTGGTTTTATTTGTACAATGTGGATTGTTGATATTTTAGGTTTTCAAACAACCTCTATGCAGTTTGTAGTAAGTGCAATAATTGGGTTGTTACTGGGATTGTATGCATTTACATTACCAAATTGTCCGGTAACAACTGATACAGAAGACCGAACATTGGTTCAAAGGCTTGGATTAGACGCATTCAAGTTATTTAAACAAAAGAAAATGGCAATGTTTTTCATCTTTTCAATGCTTTTGGGAGTGTCATTGCAGATTACAAATGGGTTTGCTAATCCTTTTATTGCAAGCTTTGAAGCTTATCCTGAATATGCAAACACATTTGGTGTGCAACATTCAAATATACTTATATCATTGTCTCAGATATCGGAGGCGCTTTGCATTTTGCTGATACCTTTCTTTTTGAGCAGATATGGAATAAAGAAGGTGATACTTATAGCAATGTTTGCTTGGGTATTGAGATTTGGCCTATTTGGACTGGGTAATCCCGGTGAGGGCCTTTGGTTGTTGATTTTATCAATGCTTGTTTATGGAGTTGCTTTTGATTTCTTTAATGTTTCCGGTTCTCTATACGTCGATAAGGAGACTCCTCATCATTTACGAGCAAGTGGGCAGGGTCTTTTTATGTTAATGACTAACGGAATAGGTGCTACTATTGGTACTTTAGGTGCACAGTGGGTAGTAAATCAGTTTTGTACTTGGACTGATGTGAATGTGGGGACGACAAAGTCGTTGTTGATTGGTGATTGGCAGAGCGTATGGTTGATTTTTGCAGGGTATGCATTAATTGTCACAATTCTTTTTGCAATACTATTTCCATATAAACATAAACGAGAAGTATCAAAGTCTTAATTGAGATATTAGTTAAATTAGTTTCCGTAAATGTTTAGCCATAAAGAAAGGGTGCACTTTATTATATAGTGCACCCTTTCTTTTAAATATGCAGAATCTATAGTTCTGTAATTATCTTACAGGACAGATTACTCAGACTCTTTTGGCATCATTACAACTGTTCTGACGTTACCCTGATTTAGGAAGCTTGCTACAAAATCCTGAATATCTTTAGGCGTAACTGCATTAACAACTTCTAAGTAATTACTGTAATTATCTTCTCCGTAAAAATATTTAGTATTAAGAATACTTACCCAGAATCCGTTCTCTCTAAGATTTTCAGTATAACTCTTATTCATAAACTCTTTAACTTTGCTGAAGTCTTGATCACGTGGTCCATTTTCTGCAATATTATAGAGTTCATCCAGAACAATTTGGTTAAGATGATTCATTCTTTCTACGTCCGGGTCAGTGTCAAACATAATCTGCAATAGTGTTTGTCCTTCGGGATATCTAGAGATTGAGCCACCTGCATAAACACCATACGTTCCACCTTCCTCTTCGCGAATTTTTTCGGTATAAACAATATCTAGAATCTGATCAAACATATTCATTAAGATAGTATTCTCCATACTTCTCTCCATATTTCCTGAAATAACATTAAACACCGATGATTTTGGATTTAACATTTCTCTTTGGAATATATTCTCATCTTTACCTTCTTTGATATCCATTGGTACTTTAACAAATTCTCCCTTTTCTGCTTTACCGGGTAAAGAGGCTAAATACTGTTCAATAACCGGTCGAACATTTTCCTCATCTATATTACCCACAAATGTAAAAATAAAACTACCCGGATTGCTGAATGATTTCTCATACATTTCAAAAACTCGGTTATAGTCAAGTTTTTTCAAATCATTAATTTTAATCCTTGTTACAAGTGGATTGTTGCCATATATAGACCAGTTGATTGAGTCAACAAATGCAGTCTCGGGATTAGCTTCCTGATTCTTAAGTTGGCTTTCCATTCGTTGTACAAAAGATAAGAAAGCATCGTCATCCTTACGTGGTGATGTAAAATACAGATAAACTAATTGAAGCATGGTTTCAAAGTCTTTTATTGAAGACGAACCACCAAAGGATTGTAAAGTGAGACTAATAGCCGGATGAGCAGATGCTGTCTTGCCCGCTAATACCTTTGGAAGGTCGGTAGAACTAAAGTTGCCTACTCCACCAAGTGTAATCAAATTGTTCATTATCTTGCTGTTTATTGGGTCTTCCATTGCATAATGTGAAAATCCACCAACGCTGGAGGCAGTCATAAGTATTTCATCATTTTTGAAATCAGTGTTTTTCAAAATCACTGTCATTCCATTTTCAAGAGTCCACACAGTAGCATCCAAGGCTTCATCCTTTTCTGCATTAATTATTTTACCGGGTTCAGGAGGAGTGATAATTAATGGCTCATCTATTACCGCTTCGGCATAAGGTTCAATCTCTTCTTTTCTAACTGAATTAACTGCAGAAAGAAGCTGTTCTTTTGAAGGATAAATCAGATCGTCTTTTTCGGGACCGGTTATTGCAATTACAATATTATTGTCGCCAATAAGTTGCGAAACAACCGAGTTAATTGCTTCTACCGGAATATTTGGAGAAACAGCTTGTATAAATTGGTATTCAAACTCAATACCGGGTATAGGCTCTCCGTTAGTAAACGCTCTTACATATTCGTCAGTGTATGAGGAGTTTTTCTGTTTGTCTCTATTATTGTAAGAGTTCTCATATCTTTTAAGGATATTTGTTCTTACAACCTCATATTCAGAAGCAGTAAAACCATATCTTTTAACTCTCTCACTTTCACGAACCATTGCGGCTAATGCATCCTCAATTTTATCCTCTGCACTACTTTCTACAACTGTCCAAGCATCTTTTGTCTTCGCAACAAAGTAATCACCATCATATGCATAAGCAGTTGTGAATGGTGCATCAGGTTTCTGCAAAATCTCAGAAAAACGTTGATTCATCATTGAGCTTGCAGCATTTAGAATATAGTTTGTTATATAGCCTGCCTGTGTGTTTTTCAGCTCCTCCGGCATGGCATCATGCTTATAAAACATCATTATGCTTGTGTTGCTTGCCTCGCTATCGGTTGCAATTGCAACAATTGGCTCATCATTGTCAGGAACTGGATAATAAACTCTTTCAGCTAGTTCACTATCTAAAGTAATTGGTGAGAAAAGATCAACTATCTTTTTCTCCATTTCATCAACATCTATATTTCCAACAACTATAATGCCTTGTAGGTCCGGTCGATACCATTTGTGATAATATGCTCTTATCTCTTCCGGCTTGAAGTTGTTAATTACATCAATACTGCCAATTGGCATTCGGTTTGCATATTTGCTGTCAGGATACATTACTGGAAGCAGTTGATCCCAAAGACGCTGCTGAGCTCCACCACGAGTTCTCCACTCTTCCCTAATAACACCTCTTTCACTCTCAATTTCATCCTCTTCCAGTGCAATTCCATTTGCCCAATCATGAAGAACCAATAATACTGAATCCATAAGATTAGCGTTGGTTGTAGGAATATTTGTGAGGAAATAGACTGTTTCGTCAAAAGCAGTATAGGCATTAATATTTGTACCAAATTTTATGCCATTATCCTGCAGATAATTTAACATGTCCTTACCCGGAAAATTAGTTGTTCCGTTAAAAGCCATATGCTCTAGGAAATGTGCAAGACCTGCCTGATTATCTTCTTCTTGCATTGAGCCGACTTTCTGTGCAATATAAAAATCAGCTCTGTCTTCAGGTTGATTATTATGGCGTATGTAGTACGTCAGTCCATTTTCAAGTTTCCCTGTTCTCACTTCCGGATCTACAGGAAGAGGGGGGTTCTGTTGTGCAAAAACAGAATAGTTTACTGCCAATAGGAGTAAAATTAAAATTCTTCTCATAAAAAATTACTTTTTTTAAAATTATTAATGTTTGTTGAAAGGTTAAGGACTATATTCTGTCTAAAACAGTTTTAATAAGATCCTCCATTGAACCTTTATATTCAGTATTAGTATCTAAAGCAACACGATTGGCGATTATTGTGCATACTGTCATAGCTTTATGGCCCATTAGTTTTGATAGGCCTGCTATTGCTGAGCTTTCCATTTCATAGTTTGTGATAGAATAATCATTGAACTTAAAAGACTCAATTTTTGCATTCAGGTCGGGGTCGGCAAGAGGAAGTCTAACATGTCTTCCCTGCGGACCATAAAATCCAATTGCAGAGATTGTAACACCACGAATCATATCATAGGCAATTCGATCAACTAGTTCTTCGTCAGCGCTTACAACATAGGGTGAGCAGTGAAAAGGTGACCAGTTTACATGTTTTTGAAAGGCCTCTTCAAATTCCTCTTCGCGAATGTTTTTGGAGTTTGCATAATAGTGAATTAAGCCATCAAAACCGATTGATTTTTCTGAAACAACATAGGAGCCAACCGGACAGTGAGGTTGCATTCCACCTGAAGTTCCTATTCGCACCATTGTTAATTGCTTAAACTCATCTTTAACTGTTTTAGTTTTAAAATCAATGTTTGCAAGTGCATCAAGCTCCGTTACTACAATATCAATGTTGTCAGTACCAATACCATGGGATAAAGCAGTTATTCTCTTGCCTTTATATGTGCCGGTAATGGTGTGAAATTCGCGGCTTTGAACGTCACATTCGATGGTTTCAAAAAAGGAGGCAGTCATTGTCACACGGTCCGGGTCTCCCATCATTACTATCTTATCGGATAGTTGCTCAGGCTTAATATGCAAATGGAAAGCACTCCCATCCAAGTTTATTATTAATTCAGAGTCAGGTATAATTCTCATGGCTTAATAGTTAGTTTTAGTCAAATTCATTATTTTTTATTATTTCCTCCACCTTGTGGCTTAGCAATTGATTCACGCATATCAGTATCAGCCTGTATGTTTTCCATACGGTAATAATCCATTATACCTAAATTACCACTTCTAAATGCTTCTGCCATAGCAATAGGTACTTCGGCTTCTGCTTCAATAACTTTTGCACGTGCTTCCTGCGCTTTTGCTTTCATCTCCTGCTCTAAGGCAATTGCCATTGCTCGTCTCTCTTCGGCACGCGCCTGTGCTATATTCTTATCAGCTTGAGCTTGATCCATTTGCAGTACAGCACCAATATTTTTACCTATATCTATATCTGCTATATCAATTGAAAGAATCTCAAATGCAGTTCCTGCATCAAGACCTTTTTTTAATACCAATTTTGAAATTGAATCAGGATTTTCCAATACCGATTTGTGCGAAACTGCAGACCCGATTGAGGATACAATTCCTTCACCCACACGAGCAAGAATTGTTTCTTCACCGGCACCTCCAACAAGTTGTTTAATGTTAGCACGAACAGTAACACGTGCTTTTGCAATAAGCTGAATACCATCAATTGCAACTGCAGAAACCGGTGGTGTATCAATAACCTTTGGGTTTACCGACATTCTTACCGCTTCAAGGACATTTCTTCCTGCAAGGTCAATTGCTGTTCCCATTTGAAATGTAAGATCAATATTAGCTTTTGATGCAGAAACCAAAGCATGTACGACATCTTCAACATTGCCACCCGCCAAATAGTGAGCTTCAAGATCATCTCGGGTAACAGTTTTAAGTCCCGCTTTATGAGCTTCAATCATGGCATAAACAATTGTATGAGGGGGTACACGACGAAGTCGCATAAGGAAAAGCTGTACTAATGAGATTCTTACACCTGCCGAAAGTGCATTAATCCAGAGGAAAAAGGGTACGTAATGAAAAAATATAAGTAGGAATACGACTATTACAACAATTGTAATAATAAGTGGAATAGAAAACATCATAATTTTTTATATTTTAGGAGGTTAATATTACTTTTTTCTTTTTACAAGAATATTATAAGTTTCAACTTTTACAACTTCAATTTCTACATCTTCTTCAATGAATTCACCATCAAAAGACTTTCCTTCAACTTCAACATTATTAACCATAACCTTGCCAATAGGGTTCAATCGTGAAAGGGAAACTCCGATATCACCAACAGAAATCTGCTTGAGGTGACTGTTGTCTACTTTATTATCAATATTTGTGTCAAGAGATATCCTGCGAAGTGATTTTGATTTAATGAGCCAGACAAATGTTGCTCCAAGAGTAATCGCCGAAGCTGCAAGTGTAACGTTCCCCGCAGTGCTCCCCAAGAAAGTGTATGCATAAATAATTCCACCAATCATAAAAATAGCACCTGCTATACCCGCAATGCTAATTCCGGGTAACAAAAATATTTCAATCAGCATAAACAGTATCCCTAATACTATTACTGAAATTACAACAATGATGTGAATGGTCATATCGTTCTATTAAGTTAAAAGTTACTTCTTATCTCTTGGTTTCGGGCTTGAATTTTAAGTCTGTCAATTTCACTAATAAGCGGCTCAATCTGTTTTTCCAAATTAAGAATTGATGCATTTAATATATCATATGAACCCTCATTTAAATATTGTTCTCTTTTTTCATCAAGATCTCTCAATAAACTTTCAAGTTGTTGTTCTAGTCCCATTACTTGTGAAAAAATTGATTTAGCACTACTGCTTTTGAAGTCTGAAAGAGTGTGATAAGTAATATTGTCATTAATTACAAAATCAAAATCTTTCATGCTTTGTTCTTCTGATATTTCAGGCCTGTTTGCAAGTGTCAACAAATCACTATAGTTTGTATTTTCCTTCCATGTATCTGCAATAGATGACACTATTGCACGTCTGGCTAAATAATCTTTATCATCACTTTCAATTAAAGTAACCCGTTCGTTTGGAATAAATGTATAAATACATATTTTGTCTTCGGGTTGATATCTGTCTGAGGCAAACCACCCCACACCCTTTTCTTCATCTATAACCATCAAGTAGTCGTTAAATGGTGAATTGAAAGGCATATTGAGTTGATTTGGAGTTAGATATGAGTCGGTGTTTAGATTGTATCGCGTTACATATAGGTCATATCCACCAAAAGACTGATGACCGGTAGATGCAAAATAAATTGTGATGCCATCACTCATGACAAACGGGAATGCCTGATTTCCATTATCATTAATCAAATCAGGCAGTCTTTTTTCATTTCCGAAAGTGTCGATAAGTTTTTCCATCGTATACAAGCTCTCAGGGTTTCTTTTGGAGTAGTATATTTTATCTTCAAGTTCATTCATGTAGAGCGTTTTATCCGAAGTTGTCATTTCGTTAAAAAAGCTACTTAATGGTATGATTGAGCCTGAAGATTTACTAAGATTATACCCGGTGAGAAATTCAGCTTTAGGAACAACAATACTATCAATAATCTGGACGTCTTCAGTTCGGTTAACTGCACGTTGAAATCTGTTGGAGTAATCACGTATCTGCTCAAGCTTATCAAGTGCATCATTATTTCTTCTGTTGATACGTTGATATTTTTCAAACTCCTTTTCAGCCTCATCAAAACGATACAAATTCACATAAAGTTTGCCTAAATAAAAGTAAGCTTCGGATATTTTCTTTTCGGAGGCATATTTAAGATATTTCTCTGATTCAATTAGTCGCCCGGTTTTAAATAGGCTAACTCCCAACCACTGATTTAGCGGGGCGTCATTTTGATTCTCTTGATATTCAGCCCGGAAAATTGGTAAAGCTTCGGCAAATCTCCCTTCTAGATACCATTCTCTGGCATCATCAAGCGTTTGTGCATGCATAGATTGGTAAAAAGCACACAGCAAAATTGTTAAAACTAAATATTTTAATTTCATGTTGCTTATATTCTGAATTCAAAGATAAGAAAAAACTCTAAACAATTTTAAAATTAGTCTTTATAATGAAGCTCCATTTCATCTATACCTCATCTTCATCTTCAACCCATTCTAGAATATCGCCAGGTTGACAGTTTAATGATTTGCATATGGCTTCCAAAGTGCTAAATCTTATTGCTTTAGCTTTCCCCGTTTTAAGTATAGAAAGATTTGCAGGTGTAATACCCACTCTTTCCGACAACTCATTAAGGGTGATTTTGTTTTTTGCCATTTCCACATCCAGGTTCACTATAATTGCCATAAATTATTTGAATCAATTTGCTTTTTATTCAACTATATAGTTAGATCTTGTTCTTCTTTTATCTCAACAGATCTTTTTAGTACTGACGCTATTAACATAGACACCAAGCCCATAAAAAGCCATTCAGCACCAGATAGATAAAGAGATAAAGAGTAATTTGGAATTTCAATCAGATTTCTCTGATAACAAAAATAAGTAATATCTAAAGTAAGCCCTAGTGCGAATATAATTAAAAGCAGAATACCCAAAATATTCAACCTTCTTACATTCTGATAATTGAAGATATTGTTTTTATAGAAAGCACCTATTATTCTGAAAAAATATACCGGAACCGCTATCAATACTACAACTAGAGCAAATGCTATGATAAATAAAATCACTCCATATTTTAATTGCATACCGCTCTCACTAACATTATCAAACTGATATATTACTTCTACATTCCCATATTTAGCAGGAAGGAATCTATTTGTTTTCAAGTTCATTAATGAATCGGTATAATAATGCTGCAAATCTTTTGCACTTAAATGTAGCGTAAATGGCTCTTCAAATGTCTCATTGACTCTTCTCTGCGACGAATCATTATACCCTTGCATGAAACTAATCACACTGGAATCCCAGTTGTTTATGAATTCTATACTTATTAAATACAAATAAGCTATACCTGCAAGAACAGAAATGATGGCAATGGATCTACTTTTATTACTTACGTTTTTCATTTTGTGTCAACTGAAAATTTGTTTTTAACTTTTATGAAAACACTCACCCTGCAAATATATAATATTATTTCTATAAAACAGAAAAAATATATCGATAAACGATATAAATTATTTATTTAACAATAATATATCGACTTTTTATACGTGCCCATTGTTCACACCTCACTCGTACTTGATCTTACCTCATTCGGTTAAACCCCTTTTGTATACAGCCAAAGTAGCACCAAAATAAGACTAACTAAACATATACGTTAGAGTATACTCATAACCATTAATGATTTTATAAAATAATTCTTTTCTATATTCAATTAAATCGGTTTCATACTTTTCTTATCTTTGTGCTCCTAAACAAAGAACTTAGTATTATGCACGAAAAAATAATTATCCTCGATTTCGGATCACAAACTACACAGCTCATCGGTAGACGAGTAAGAGATCTAAAGACTTATTGTGAGATTGTGCCTTATAATAAATTTCCTTTTGACGATGAAACCGTTAAGGGTGTTATCTTATCTGGAAGCCCTTTCTCAGTTAATGATGAAAATGCTTTTAAGGCCGACTTAACTAATATAAGAGGTAAGTATCCGGTATTGGGTATCTGTTACGGGGCTCAACTGATGGTAAATATTGCGGGTGGAGAAGTTTCTCAACCCAATAGCAGAGAGTATGGTCGTGCACAATTAAATGTTCAGGATAAAAACGATAAGCTTTTTTGCAATATCAAGCAAAATAGCGAAGTGTGGATGTCTCATGGTGATACAATTACTGATGTACCTGATAATTTTAGTTTAATTGCATCTACTGAAGATGTAAAATGGGCTGTATATAAAATTGAGGATGAGGAAACCTGGGGTGTGCAATTTCATCCCGAAGTGTTTCATACCGAACAAGGAGATGTTGTACTGGATAATTTTCTTTCTATTTGTGGAATGAAGAGAGACTGGACACCGGCTTCTTTTATTCAATCTGCTGTTAGTGTACTGCAAGAGGAGCTTGGTGATGATAAGGTTATTTTGGCTCTTTCGGGTGGGGTTGATTCTTCCGTAACAGCAGTTTTACTAAACAAGGCAATTGGTGAAAACCTTACTTGTGTATTTGTTGACCATGGATTGTTGCGCAAAAATGAGTTTGAAAATGTACTTAGAGATTACGAGCATTTAGGATTACATGTTATTGGTGTTGACGCTAAAGAGTATTTTTACCGTGAATTAAAGGGTGTAACTGACCCTGAAAAAAAACGGAAGATAATAGGTAAAGGGTTTATTGATGTTTTTGATGCAGAAGCAAGCAAGCTGAAAGATATTAGATGGTTGGCACAAGGCACTATATATCCTGATATAATTGAATCACTATCAATAACAGGTATAACAATAAAGAGTCACCATAATGTTGGTGGATTGCCAGAGAAGATGAGTCTTAAGCTTTGTGAGCCACTTAAATTGCTTTTTAAGGATGAAGTGCGTAAGATTGGTTTGGAGTTAGGTATGAACCCCAATTTAATACACAGACATCCATTTCCCGGACCGGGGTTAGGAATTCGAATACTGGGTGCAATAACTCCCGAAAAGATTCGTATAGTTCAGGAGGCAGACGATATTTATATGTCAAACCTTCGCTCTGCAGGGTTATATGATGATGTATGGCAAGCAGGAGCAATATTACTGCCGGTACAGTCGGTAGGAGTGATGGGTGACGAGCGTACTTACGAAAATACAATTGCGTTACGTGCTGTTACTTCAAGAGATGCTATGACAGCCGATTGGTCTCGCTTACCTTATGAGTTTCTTGCTAAGGTGTCTAATGAGATAATTAACAAAGTGCAGGGAGTTAATAGAGTAGTTTATGATATTTCATCTAAGCCACCTGCAACAATTGAGTGGGAATAGTTAAATTAAAGGTTCTTTAAGTTTGGGGTAAGCGATACGAGAATGGTATATTGTTTTTAATTTATCTACAAATACATCTTTTACAGTCTGAATTTCTTTGAATGTTATTGGAGCTAATTTAAAATATCCCTCATTTAATTGAGAGTCTATAATCTTTTCAACCAATTCACTCAATGTTTCTTCAGTATATGCCGATAAACTTCGAGACGATGCCTCAACTGCATCAGCCATCATCATTATTGCAGTCTCTTTAGAAAATGGATTAGGTCCCGGATATCTAAAAACTGCATCATTTGCTTCTTTTCCCGGATTTGCATTTTTCCAAGAGATGTAGAAATACTTAGGCATACTTGTGCCATGGTGCGTTTCTATAAAATCGATAATCTGTTGAGGGACATTATTTTTTTGAGCAATTTTTACGCCATCCTTAACATGATTGATTATAATTCGTGCACTTTCTTCGAATGGAAGCCCTGCATGCGGATTCAACCCCGGTGCTTGGTTTTCTGTAAAAAAAGCAGGATTTATCATTTTTCCAATATCATGATATAGTGCTCCTGTTCTAATTAATGAAGAGTTTGCTCCAATTTTTGTAGCAGCTGCCATTGCCAAATTAGACACCTGTAATGAATGTTGGAAAGTTCCCGGTGCTTTTTCTGATAGTTCTTTTAGTAGCGGTTTATTTATGTTTGAAAGCTCCACAAGCGTTACGCCTGAAATAAATCCAAATGATTTTTCTACAAGGTAAACAAGAGAATATGAGAACATTATAAAAATGAAGTTTATTAAGAAGTGTATAAGCGTAATCCAGTCGGCATCTTTGACATTTGCCTCTTGATACATGACTAATCCGAGATAAACAACTATATATGTTAGCAATATAAATATCGAACTTCTTATTAATTGTGATCTTTCCGATAGCTCTTTCAACATGAATATTGATACCATTGTTGCAGAAATTTGAAGTACAATAAACTCAAATGGTAAAGGAACCATCAATGCACTAAGCATGATAGTTACCAAGCTGGCAAACAGTGCTGTTCTTGAATCGATAAAGGTTCTAATGAGTATTGTCACAATTGTATAGGGAATAATATATACACTAAAAAGATCAAAGCTAACAGTTAGTGCTGTAAGTCCAACGAATATTACAATAAGCAATAACATAAAAACAACATGTTTCCTATTTCTGAATTCATATGGCCTAAAAAAGAGCAAATACATATAAAATGAAGCAAACATGAATAATACTAATGTGAATTCACCTAATAAGATCCACATGTTTTTTGATGGGCCACCACTTCGTTCTTCAGTTACACGTTTTAGTGAGGTGAGAATTTGGTACGTTCTCAAGTCAACTATCTCACCCTGATCGATAATTCGTTGTCCCTGTTGTACCATACCTCTGCTTATATCAATTTGTTGTATAAACTCTTCACGCGCCTTATCAGAAGTTTGAGAGTCATAAATTATATTTTCCTGTATGTATTCGTTGATGTTTGCTTTTTTTAGAATATTATCGTCGATATTTGAAGGGGCTTCATTAAGCACCATTTCATATGCCGAGCGAATTGTATAAAAAGTTTCAATACTTCTAGATTCTGCAATATTCCCTTTTTTTAGTCGTAAAGCACCTGTCTTTGAAGAGTGTATACGATCATAATCTTGAGATATCATAATTCCGTTTTTATAAATTTCGATCAATTTATCACGGATATAAAGTTTGTATTCAGGGGGGAGTTCAGAAAGTCTTGAATTTAGATTAACATCAGCATCAAAATTTGCAAGTGCATTTATTTGAACATCTTCATTTATTGAAAAATAAGGTTCATAGTATTCAAGAATACTGTCCTGTTCAACCTTAAGTGATTCAGCCGGTTTGTAAATTGGAAAATCAAAAGGCGCAGTTAGGAGTCCATATTGCCATGGTCTTCCCTCTGTAAATGTATAGTTGAAACTACTCTGACGAGGGAATATATATGTAACAAATAGTACTGCTATAAAAAATAGTAATGGAATAAAAACTCTTGTACGTATTCTGATTTTCCTTTTTTTTGTTTTCGATTGTATTTTACTCATATCTCTTTACCTGTATGTGTTAACTAAGTCGCAACTTAGCAGACTCTTCAAAGAACAAATGTAACTTGTAATTGTTTTTCTGTAAGGCATTCAAATTACAGAATTATAAGCAATATCGACATATTAGTGCAAAAATACTAATTTAAATTAGTACTTTTGCACTAATAATATAATGAATACCAAATTTTGAAATTTAACGTAGATTTAGTCTATTTATGGGTTGATGGCGGCGACATCGAATGGTTGAATAAAAAAAAAATATTTCTTGGTGAGAAAGCCGACCATAATATTGAGGCGGTAACTAAAGGCCGAAACGCCGACAATAACGAGTTGATGTATTCTTTGAGATCTATGGAAATGTATGCTCCTTGGATTCGAAAAGTATTTATTGTGACTGATGAGCAAAAGCCTAAATGGTTAAACTTGAATAACTCTAAAGTTGAAATAGTTGATATACGAGAAATCATTCCATCTCAAGCTTTACCTTGCTATAACTCAGTTATAATTGAGCATTTTTTATATAAAATACCCGGGCTTTCTGAGCATTTTCTCTATTCAAATGATGATATGTTTTTTAATACTGAAGTTAGGCCTGACTACTTTTTCACAAAAGAGGGAAAGCCAATCGTAAGGTTACAGCGTGTATTTACAAATAAATGGTGTATAAAAATGAAGAAGAGGTTTAAAGTACATGCAAATTTATATAGGAAAACAATAGATAATTCAGCAACACTTATTGATGAGAAGTTTGGTAAATATTATACAGGTATGCCTCATCATAATATCGACTCTTTTCTAAAATCAGATTATAAAAGTGTTTCGGACAATATTTTTCGTAAAGAAATTTATTCAACAATTTCTAACCATATTAGAAGTGAGAATGATATTCAGAGAATTATTTATCTCTATTATGCATTGGCTGTGGGTAGAGGAAAGATTTGTTATGTAAAAAGGAGTGAGTCGTGCAGAATCAGATTGCATAAACCAGACTTCTTTAGTTATATAAATAAATATCAGCCTGCGCTATTTTGCCTTAACGATAGCCATCATGCTTCTGATGATGATAGGGCAAGAGTTGATCCTTTTTTGAAAACTCTTTTCCCAATAAAGTCGTCATTTGAACTTTAGTTTGAAAACATGGAATTGGCATCTATAGCTCAAACTCTGACTTTTCAGGAAGAATAGAATTAAATGCCTTTTCAAGTTCTATCATCACCTGTGCATAGTTTCTAATATGAACGTTATCGTTCAGACATACAAGTTTATAGCTCTGCTCCTGTATAGCCTTAATTGCTTGCTTTGATCGAATTAGAAGTGGAAACATTTTTGTATCTTGGTATGTGTTGTAGGGCTCAAAGTTTGATCTGCAAATTTGCCAAGTGCGAAATAGCTCAGGAGTATAATCATCAGCACTGCGGAAGCGATTTTCAGATGCCTTAGTTAATCTATCACCGGCATACTCCCAAACCTCTTCAAAAGTTGACTTTAAAAATGGCTGTGCATTATGAGGAGTCATTAATGTAATAAATTTGCCATAAGGCTTAAGTAGGTGTGTTAATCTCGATCTTTTCCCATAACCGGGCCAAAACCATTTGTCATGGTCGCGCTTAAAAACAGTACGCTTGTCAAATCTCTCATTAATTAATTTTATGTTGTTCTTCAAACTTTTTGACCACATACCAACTCCAGAATTGTGCCTGAAGCATGCAATATCATTGGGGAGTCCATTTTTGAAAAATCTTTCTTTACCAATATGATTTGTAATGAAGAAATCATCATTAAAATAAACAAAATGTTCAGTTAATCCCGGAATCTTGTGTATATAAAGTTCTATAAGGCATGAATTAAATACAGGCAAAAACTTTTTTGGTATGTAATCTGAATGATCAACTAATGATAGTTTAGGGTGATTCTCATTGAGCCAATCAGGCTTTTGTCCACATGTAACAAAATGAATTTTCCTAACCCAGGGTGCAAATTTTTCAACACCTCTAAACCAGTATTTTAAAAAACCATAATCTCGAAATCTTGCTTCAGATACTTCATTTTTAGTGTTATCTATACCTTTGCTATATTTTGAAAACTCAGCCTTCCATTTTGGGTCATCCATGTCAACCCATGTGACTACAAAATCAATTTCCATTTTATTAGATGTTAATTGTTAATTAAATATTCCTTATTAGATAGATAGAGTGTTTATAGCATTTTTCAGTCTATTCTGTGTTTCATCTCTACCAATTATTTCAGTAATATTAAAAATGTGTGGCCCTTTGCTTTCTCCTACAAGTGAAAGTCGATATGCATTCATTACATTGCCCATATGAAGTTCATTTTCATGAATCCAATTCTTAATAACCTTCTCTTGATTTTCAGAAGAGAAGTCTTCCATTTCCCTATTAAGATCGATAATTTGATTCATTAATATCGGAGTCTCTGTCTTCCAACGTTTTTTTACAGTTTTTTCATCGTAAGAAGTGGGAGCAACAAAGAAAAAAGATGACTGATCCCATAACTCTTTTACGAAATTTACACGATCTTTTATCAAGGTAACAACCTTGGTCACTTTATCTAAAGATGTATTTTGTATGCCCTTTTCTCTGATTATTGGCATAAATAATTCAGCTAAAATATTGTCAGGCATATTAATTATATATTGATGATTGTACCATTTCGCCTTTTCTACATCAAATTTTGCTCCGCTTTTGCTGCAGCGTTCAAACGAAAACGCTTCAGCGAGTTCAAGGAGTGAGAATATTTCCTGTTCTGTTCCGGGGTTCCATCCAAGAAATGCTAAAAAATTGATGACTGCATCAGGTAGATATCCTGATTCGCGATAACCTGTTGAGATTTCACTTGAACTTGGATCTTTCCATTCAAGTGGGAATACCGGGAATCCCAGACGATCTCCATCACGTTTGCTGAGCTTACCTTTACCATCCGGCTTTAATAGAAGTGGGAGGTGTGCAAATTGTGGCATTGAATCTAACCATCCCAAACACTTGTATAGCCACACATGAAGTGGTGCTGAAGGTAACCATTCCTCACCTCTGATGACATGAGTTATTTCCATTAGGTAATCATCTACAACATTGGCAAGGTGGTATGTTGGTAACCCATCTGCAGATTTGAATATTACTTTATCATCAATTATTGATGAGTTTATAACTACTTCTCCACGAATCATGTCATTTACAACAATATCATGTCCGGGCTCAACTTTAATACGAACCACATACTGAGTTCCTTTTTCAATTAAAGCTTCTACTTCTTCTTTTTGCAGAGTTAATGAGTTTTGCATTATACCTCTTGTAGACGAATCATATTGGAAATTGGGTACTTCGTTTCTTTTTTTATCCAAATCTTCAGGTGTATCAAAGGCAATATATGCAAAACCATTTTCCAGTAATTGTTGAACATATTTTTCATATATTTCTTTTCGCTCTGATTGCCTATAAGGGCCGCATTTACCTCCTTTTGTAGGACTCTCATCAAAATTAAGTCCAAGCCAATCGAAAGTCTCTTGTATATATTCTTCAGCACCCTGCACAAACCTTGTAGAGTCTGTATCCTCAATTCGTAAAATAAAATCACCTCCCTTTTGTTTGGCATAAAGGAAGTTATATAATGCAGTTCGTACACCACCAATGTGAAGTGGTCCGGTTGGACTTGGTGCGAATCTTACTCTTGTTTTTTTGTTCATATTTTTGTCTAAATCATTATTTATATACAAAGATAGGAAAATGTTAATAGAGATTGAGTCTTGACTCATTTCCCATATTAAATAATAAATCAAGGATGCTTAAGTTATTTAAGAAACTATGTTTATGCATAAATATCTGATGATATGATCTTGATTTATAATTTGAAGACTTTTTGGGGTGAATGGATTCACGTAAATCTATTATATCCTCAGGGGTATTCTCAAAGAAGTGTTCACTATATGATATCTCAGTATTTATTCCAATAAGCTGGCAAATTACTTCTCTAAGTCTTTCATTAAAGTCATGAAGGAATATATGTTTTTTCTCATAAAAAGGGCGAAAGTCATCTTCATAATACTCAAAAAAGGGGGTAGAGTTATAAGCGGATATGATTGCATTCCAATGAAGATGACGCCAATTGCCATGGTCTGCAATACGAATATCTCTCATTTTACATTTTAATTTATCCGATTTTTCGATAGGGATGCTAAGCGTGAGTGGTCCATTTGCACCTGCAATTACACAACGATTACGATAAGTCTGCTTTTGATAATTATCGTTAATTTCAATTATGGCTCTTTCTGAATTAAAAAGAGCAGAATAATACTCAATAGGTGCTAAATAGAGAGATGATAATAGTATTTTTTTTATACCTGTTGTCATGCAGGAACATTTGCTTTTCTAAACAACCTATTCCACCTAACTCTGCCTTTAAACCAGTCTTTGTCCTTTTCAAGTGATAGCCAAACTAATTTTGGTTGTCCTACAATGTGATCTTCGGGAACAAGTCCCCATGAACGAGAATCGGCCGAATTATGACGATTGTCTCCCATCATAAAATAATAGTCTAGCTTAAAAGTATATGATTCTGCAACCACACCGTTTATATAAACAACTCCATCACGATAGGAGAAGTCATTTCCTTCATAATTCTTAATACATCTTTCGTATGTAGCAACTTTATAATCAACTTCAGTGTTGAAGTCAATAGAAGCTCCTTTTTTAGGAATCCATAGCGGACCATAGGTGTCGCGTGTCCAGTTTGTTGTGACATCCAAAGGAAAATAGAAGCTGGTTCCGGGTAACTCTCTTTCTTTTATAACATCCCAAACAAATGGTTTTGATTTCATTTCCTCTAACATGTCTTTAGTCATTGGGATACTGAAATATATTCGACCGTTTATTCCATTACGAGGTTTCAAATCAAACAGAGACATGCTTATACTGTCAACATCTGTCAAGTCCTGAGAGCGTGGCACTAACTGTCCATAACTGGTTTGAGTTATGTAGTCAGCCTTATTTATGCCCATCTTGCTAAATACATCAGCAGATATCTGTGTACCATCAGTGTGAATCATGTAGTTGTGTTGTGAAAAACGTGGATTTGGAATGTGTTTACCATCAATAAAAACGGAGTCGTTTCTTAACTCAATAGTTTCATCGGGTAATCCAATAGCCCGTTTAACATAATTTTCTCTACGATCAACCGGTCGATAAACAATATCCCCATAAGTACGTTTATCAGCTCTTACACCCTGACTACCATTTGGATGATGTTTTGAAAGGGTATAAAAGTCTATTCCCTGTTGTTTAAGAGCAACAGTGTCGCCCACTGGAAAGTTAAACACAACTATATCATTTCTTTTAACCTCCCCAAAACCTTTTAATCTATTGTATTTCCATTGAGGTTTTTCAATGTATGACTTCCCTCCTGTCACAGGCATAGTGTGCTGTGCTAAAGGGAATGAAAGTGGGGTTATAGGTGCCCGTGGTCCGTAGCTCAGCTTGCTTACAGCCAGAAAGTCGCCAACTAATAGTGATTTCTCTAGTGAAGAAGTAGGTATCTGATAGTTCTGAAAGAAAAACGTATTGATAAAGTATACTGCTATTAAGGCAAAAAGAATAGCATCAACCCACTCCATTGTTTTACGAAATGCATTGTTTTTCGAGTTTTTCCAAAACCCCCAGGGAATAAACTTTGTTATATAAATATCAAGAAAAAGTAATATGAAAAGTAATACCCATGGAGAACGAGCCCAAAGTGAAAATAGGATAGTAACAACTGTCCATACTGCAAACCATATTTTTTGTCTGCCTGATGCCTGACTGAAATGTTCTTTAAATGTCATAATGTTTTTTATATTTCTTCCAGCATATCTTTCATACCCAGAAAACCATTTTTATCTTTTGTATATTCTGCTGCAAGTACTGCGCCAAGTGCAAAACCTTTTCGACTAAAAGCTTCATGTGTTATGCTAATACTGTCAACTTCAGATTTATATACTACTGTATGTATACCCGGCACTTCTCCTTCTCGAATGGATTTAATCTTTAATGTTTCTGTTGGATTTTCTTTAGTATCTATATAATCTATATCAGATTTATTTTCAAGAGCCCAACTTGTTTTCTTGTTTATATTTGATATGATTTCATCTGCAAGTGTAATGGCAGTACCGCTAGGGGCATCCATTTTGTGAATATGATGGGTTTCCTCCAAACAAACATCATATTCTGAGAATTTGTTCATCAATTTTGATAAGTAGGCATTAAGAGCAAAAAAGAGATTAACACCCAAACTGAAGTTTGAAGCGTAGAATAGAGTTTTCCCTTTATTGTCGCACTCATGTTTAATTTCATTTAATTGTTCAAGCCATCCTGTTGTACCTGAAACAACCGGTATATTTGCCTCAAAAGCTTTTTTGTAATTGCTTACAGCGCTTTTTGGTGATGTGAATTCTATAGCAACATCAGCACTCTTAAACTCATTTGAATTGAATTTAAGATCTTCATCTAAATCGATGATGCAAACAATTTCATGACCTCTGTCTAAAGCAACTTTTTCAATTTCACGGCCCATTTTGCCGTATCCTATTAGAGCTATCTTCATTAGAATAAATGTTTATGGTGAACAAAAGTACAAAAAATATATCAAAGCCAGCCTTGCACTTTATACCATTCTATAGTTTTCTTTACTCCCTCTTTCAATTTATATTTGGGTTTGAAATCCAAGTCTTTTTTAAGAGGAGTTATATCACAGTTCCAATTGCGCTGTTTCATGATTTTATATTTGTCATTGTTGAAAGTAGAAACTTTTCCAAATAGCACAGCTGTTTTTTCACTTATACAGGCAGCACATTTTACTATAAATAATGGTATTTTAAAGCTGATTACACTCTTTTTATTTAGTGCGTTCTGAACAATTTTATTAAACTCAGAATCTGTATAATAATCACCATCAGACACAATATATTCTTTTCTAACAACTCCTTTTTCAATTATTCTAAATATAACATCAGCCAAATCCTCACTATATATAAACGTGAGAATTTGTTTTTGAAATCCAGCACCTACATTTAACCCTAATTTAACTGCTTTCATTAGTATAAAATAATCTTTATCTCGAGGGCCATATACGCCCGTTGGTCTGAGTATAATATATGGGAAGTTGTTTAAGCCCTTTAAGTATTTCTCTGCTTTTAGCTTACTCCTTCCGTATGCTGTATTTGGATTTGGTTTATGATTTGCCATTAAGGGTTTGAAGTTCACCTCATCACCTGGACCAATAACGCTTAAAGAGCTCATCAGAGTAAATGAGTCCGGGATCAAGTCTAACTCAATCAAAACATCAACTAATGTGCGGGTCTGTTCATAATTTACTTTATCAAAATCAAATTTGGATTTAGCTTTAGTTAATCCGGCAATATGGATAATATGATGAATTTTTCCATACTTATTAATGAACTTTTGTAATTGTAGTTTTAATTTGTTTTTGTCGTTATAATTTAGATCAATAAACCTAATTCTCTCATCTTTCAAGAACTGTCTGTTACTGCTTTTGCGAATTCCAGCCCATGTCTCATAGCCCAGTTCAAGAGATTTATCTACAACAGTGCTTCCAATAAAACCACTGGCACCTGTAATAAGGACTTTCTTTTGAATCATGTTGGTATTCATTTTTACAAAAATAGTTATAAGTTCAGTATTTGAAAATTTAGATTCATGTAAATTTAAATATTTTAGGAAAGGTCAATTGAATACAAATTATTTTATTACTTTGCGTAACCAAAACAACTTTGAATTTGTTTTTAACGTTACTAAGAAAAAAGAAATTGAACTATGAGTAAAAAAACAAGTCGCCGGGAACCAATTGAAAAACCTAGAAAAAAAGATTTAACCAATTCAGTCACTGACTTCCTTGCCGAGAATAAAGATAAGCAATTTAATTATAAGCAGATTGCAGCTGCACTTAATGTGAGGGGAGAAGAAGGTCGAAGAGTTCTTATAAAAGTACTGGATAAACTTAGAGATGATGAGATTTTACTTGAATCATCTAGAGGGAGATATCGTATAAATGATAGAGGGTTGCTTCTCGAAGGACGGTTTGAAAGAAGAAGTAATGGTAAAAACTTTTTTGTACCTGATGATGATGGGAATATTATAAATATACCAGAGCGCAACAGTAAGCATGCAATGAATGGAGACAGAGTTCGTGTACAGCTGCTTGCAAAGAGGAAAAGGGCAGACACTGAAGGCGTTGTAATTGATATTTTAGAACATACACAAAGTAGATTTGTTGGCATACTTGAAGTTCAAAAGCATTTTGCCTTTCTTGTAATGGATAGCAAATATCTGTCAAATGATATTTTTATACCAATTGAATATTTAAACGGTGCAAAAAATGGGGATAAAGTTGTTGTAGAAATTGTTGAATGGCCGGAAAAAGCAAATAATCCGATAGGTAAGGTAATTGATATTCTTGGCAAACCGGGCGACAACGATACAGAAATGCATGCTATTTTAGCGCAATATGATTTGCCCTATAGTTATCCGAAAGGAGTAGAGAAATATGCTGAAACTATTTCTGATAAAATTGATAGAGAGGAGATTGCAAGGCGTGAGGACTATAGAGATATTTTTACAATAACCATAGATCCAAAGGATGCTAAAGATTTTGATGATGCACTTTCCATACAAATTCTTTCTCCAAATCTTTGGGAGGTAGGCGTACATATTGCTGATGTAACTCACTATGTGAAACAGGGAGATTTGATAGATAGTGAGGCAGAAAGCAGAGCAACTTCAATTTATCTTGTTGATCGTACTATACCTATGTTGCCCGAAAGACTAAGTAACGGTCTTTGCTCATTACGTCCAAATGAGGAGAAGCTTTGTTTTTCAGTTATTTTTAATATAAATGATAAAGGTGAAGTTTTAAAATCGCGTATAGTCAGGACAGTCATAAAATCAGATAGCAGACTCACTTACGAAGATGCCCAAACGGTTATTGAGACAGGTAAAGGTGATTTCTCTAAGGAGATACTTACTCTTAACAACTTTGCAAAGCAATTAAGAGAAAAACGTTTTGCAAACGGCGCTATAAATTTTGATAGATATGAAGTTAAGTTTAACCTTGATGAAAAAGGGAAACCACTTGGTGTTTATTTTGTAGAAGGGAAAGAAGCAAATCACCTGATTGAAGAGTTTATGCTTTTAGCTAATAGAACTGTTGCTGAGGCTGTCGGCAGGGTATCTAAGGGTAAAAGTGCAAAATCTTTTGTTTATCGAATACATGATGTTCCTGATCCTGAAAAATTGGACATTTTCAATACTTTCATTTTAAGATTTGGGCATAAAATGAAAACAAGCGGTTCTAAAGTTGAAGTTGCCAAGAGTTTAAATTCTATTTTGGATAAAGTACAAGGGCGTCCCGAGGAGAATCTAGTGGAAACAATAGCCATTCGTACTATGTCTAAGGCAATTTATTCAACCAAGAATGTAGGTCATTATGGTTTAGCCTTTGATTATTATACACATTTCACCTCACCAATCAGGAGATATCCGGATATGATGGTGCACAGATTGTTAGAAAGATACTTGGATGGAGGTAAAAGCATAAATCAAAATTCACTTGAAGCAGATTGTAAACATTGTTCAGATATGGAGCAAGTTGCAGCTAATGCAGAGCGTGATTCAATAAAGTATAAGCAGGTTGAATTCATGTCTGATAAGCTTGGTAAAGTTTACGATGGTGTCATTTCCGGAGTCACAGAGTGGGGTATTTATATTGAGATTAACGAAAACAAGTGTGAGGGAATGATCCCAATCAGAGAGCTAGATGATGATTTTTATGAACTTGACGAAAAAAACTATCGCTTAGTTGGACGTCGAACAAAAAGAGAATATCGACTTGGTCAACAGGTATCAATTCAAGTGGTAAGAGCAAATTTAGAGAGGCGGCAACTCGATTTTATTTTTGCATAGTAGTATTATAATATTCAACTATAAGATTTAAAATTTATACTTTTGCCGCTCATATTGTTTCTTTGCGAGTATGAAGAATGGATAGGCTCATTTTAAGGAGCTTAAATGTAATTTTGAGATACTCTTTACTATAATTTCTCTTGTTAGAGAATAGTGAAATTGTTGCTTTTTTTATTGATGCAAGTAGGCTAAATGCTATTGCTTTAGGTGTAGAGTAGAATGGATTAACTGCTTCTGTTAAAAAGTACACATATTCGGAGTAAAAGAAATTGTCAAAGCTAATAACTCGTTCTTCTCTGTCATGATAACCGAATGCAGTCTTAACTAGTCCAATTTTATATCCTTGTTTGCGCAATCGTTGTGTCCAGTTGAGATCTTCTCCATAATGTGAGAATATTTGAGCAAATCCTCCCACTTTCAGCCAAATGGATGTGTGCATTAGCCACATAGCGGCGTTGATAAAAGAATACTCTATAACATTATCTTTAAGCTTAACAGCATCTTCCCTGTTTTTTATTCCTGTGTATTTGTAGAATCCAAAATCTGTTGCATTCCCTTTCCCATTTAGATGAACAGGTGACAGAATTCCAAACTCTTTACCATAAACTGCTTCTTCTAATAATTTCTCAATAGTATTTTTCTCAATCCAGGCATCCTGATTAAGCAAAAAGGCATACTCAAAGCCGTTATTTATGATATATTCCATCCCAATATTATTAGCCTTTCCAAAACCTGCATTCTCTTTACTCTCTATTAAAGTCACCTCCGGATATTTTTTCTTTAATATTTGGCATGTTGAATCGATAGAGTAATTGTCAACTACAAGAATGGCAGCATGGATTGATGAGTCTAGAACAGACTTAATACACTTATCAATCCATTGTTCAAAATTATATGATACAATAAGAACACAAACTTTTTTGGGTTCATTTATTTTAATCATAGCTCCTTCCCTTGTTTTTTTGAATAGCCCAAGAACGAATCTCTCTAATCATTTCAAGATTAAATAATCGGCACAGTAAAAGATAAATCAAACCTAATGAAACAATACTGATTAGCAAAAAAAGAAAATTTGACTCGATCTTCAGAGTTAAAAAATAAACAGCTGCATTACTAATTATTGCAATAAATACATACGGAAGTACATCTTTTAAAAAACTAATTATTGAATAATTTATTACTCTTTTCGACAAAACAAGGGATATGATTAACGTAATATAAGTGTATATCACCCAACTTGCCGCTAAACCCATAATTCCTTGTTTAAAAAGAACTGCAATAAGTATAACTAATATTATTCGTCTTACAATCTCTACTCCTAAAAAATAATTTGCCTTTTCGCGCGAAATAAATAATTCATTTAATATGTAGGCAAATGGTGAAACCATTCCGGCAATACACAAAACTTGAAAGTATGGAACTGCAGGAAGCCATTTCTCTTTAAATAGAAGTTCAAATGCAGGTTCTGCAGCAATAATCATCCATATTCCAATTGGGAATGAAAGAAATGCAAGCATTTTCATCATCTTACTTACAACACGTTTTAATCGTTTAGTCTGTTCATTTATCTCAGTTAGGACAAGCATTGAAACAGATCTGAATGAATCAGATATTATCGCGAAAGGAATGTTCTGATATTTGTTTGCCTGACTGTAGTATCCAACCTGATTCATAGAATTTGGATAGAAAAAGGCAATAATACTTGGATAGATATTATTAAATACAGCATTTATCAACGAAGTAAGTACAAGTTTATTGCTGAGTCCTGCAAATGACCTCAGAAGTTTAAAGCTAAATGTTTTTATTGGTTTCCATTTTGAATATATCCACAAGAAAAGTGAACGAAAAAAGGCATAAACTAAGGTTTGAGATACTAAAGCCCAAACTCCCAGTCCATTTACAGCCATCATTATAGCAGTTGTTGCAGCAATTAAAAGTGATGATATGTTTACTTTAGTTAATCCTCTAAAATCAGCTCTTTTTAGTAATAGGGTCTGCTGGATCATTGCAATACCATTTAATATTAATGAAAGGAACAGAATTTTGGCTATTGGTTCAATTCGAGGCTCATGAAACATTTTAGCTAGAAATGGAGCAACAGCAAAAAGTATAAGATACAGAAGCACACTCAAACAGAGATTAAAATAAAAAACAGTGCTGTACTCAGCTGCTGTAACCTGTTTTCTGTTTAGTAATGATCTAGTAAATCCGCTGTCAATCAAAAGGTTTGAGAATGCAATGAAAACTGTTAAAGCTCCAATTAAACCATATTCAGAAGCATCAAGAATTCTCATTAAGATAATTCCTGACAAAAGATTAATAACTTGCTGTCCGAATTTATCAGTAAAACTCCATAAAAGTGAAATGGTTGTTTTATGTTTTAAAGAAGGTTCTGTCATGGGGTTCTTCAACTTACCTTTTACAATTGCAAAAGTAGGAAATATTTCCCATTTTTTGTGTACTTTTGATTTACTAGCCTCCTTAATCATTAAGATTTATAAATAATATGACTTTAATAAATTGGAATGACAATTTCAGAAGAGATAAAAAATGAAGCGTTAAGACTTGGTTTTGATGCATGTGGTATTTGTAGGGCTACTAATAGTGGTGAGGAAGATCGCTACTTTCAGTGGCTAAACGATAACTGTCATGCTACAATGAGATATATGGAAAGGAATGTAGATAAAAGACTTGATCCACGCTTGCTTGTAGAAGGAGCAAAATCAATCATTTCAGTTGCTCTAAATTATTATCCTCATAAGAAACAGCCAACTCATGCTCCTCAATTTGCATATTACGCTTATGGTAAAGATTATCATGATGTGGTTAAGAGTAAATTGAAGTTACTATTTGAATTTATTAGTCATCGACATCCTGAGGTAACCGGAAGATTTTTTTCCGACTCAGCACCAGTTTTAGAACGTTTTTGGGCGGCACAATCAGGTATTGGTTTTGTAGGAAAAAATACGTTGTTAATCATACCCGGCAAAGGTTCATTTTTCTTTTTGGGAGAACTTATTATAGATATTGAGTTGGAGTACGACATTCCAATTTCTCAAAACTGTGGAAGCTGTACAAGATGCATTGATTCTTGTCCCACAGATGCAATTGAGCAGCCTTTTCGTGTTAATGCGAATAAATGTATCTCATATCAAACTATAGAAAATAGAGGGGAGATTTCTCCTAAAATTGCTCCAAGATTAAAAAACTATGTTTTTGGTTGTGATATATGTCAGAAAGTGTGCCCATGGAATCGTTCCTCTACCCCTCATAAAACGGAAGATTTTTCACCATCTGATGAATTTATGTCTATTGATTTAAAACAGCTTATAGATATGAGTGAAGAGGATTATAGAAGAATTTTTAAAGGCTCTGCCGTAAAAAGGGCTAAATATTACGGTTTAAAGCGTAATGTATCAGCTATTTCCAAAACTCGCAATAAATAGCTATTTTTGTATTATTTAAGACACAAAATGGAGAGTTTCGATATACATAATAATATTAATCATCAGGATACTGAAGGAGATTACGAAAACAGTCTTCGTCCTCTAACTTTTGGAGGATTTAATGGTCAGGACAAGATTGTAGAAAATCTGAAGATTTTTGTAAGTGCTGCCCGAATGCGTGGAGAATCACTCGATCATGTTCTGCTGCATGGTCCTCCAGGGCTTGGAAAGACAACTTTAGCAAACATTATTGCAAATGAGCTTAGTGTCGGATTTAAGATAACATCAGGGCCGGTACTTGATAAACCCGGTGATCTTGCAGGTATACTTACTTCACTTGAAGACAATGATGTATTATTTATAGATGAAATTCATCGTTTATCTCCTATTGTTGAGGAGTATCTTTATAGTGCAATGGAGGATTATCGAATTGATATACTTATAGATAAAGGACCAAGTGCAAGATCAATTCAAATAGAATTGAATCCATTTACACTCATTGGTGCAACTACCAGAAGCGGTCTTTTAACCAGTCCTTTGCGTGCCAGATTTGGAATAAATATGCATCTTGAGTATTATGATTCTGACACACTTGCCGGAATTGTTTGTCGTTCTGCAGATATACTAAAAATAAAATGTGATAAAAATGCTGCTGAAGAGATAGCTTCTCGTAGTAGGGGTACCCCTCGAGTAGCTAATGCTTTATTACGTAGGGTGCGAGATTTTGCTCAAGTTAAAGGCAATGGATCTATTGATAAAGCAATATCTAATTATGCTCTGGAAGCTTTAAATATTGATAAGTACGGACTCGATGAAATTGATAATAAAATTCTTCTTACAATAATTGATAAGTTTAAAGGTGGACCTGTTGGTATTTCTACTATTGCAACTGCAGTAGGGGATGACTCCGGCACAATTGAAGAGGTCTATGAGCCATTCCTTATAAAAGAGGGGTTTATAAAACGAACACCCAGGGGTAGGGAGGTAACTGATTTAGCTTATCAACATCTTAATAGAAAAAGAGTAGACGAACAGCAGCAATTGCTATTTTAAAATAATTAAAGGGTGAATTTTACTAAAAAAATTCACCCTTTAATTTATGTGTATTGTTTTTTTGAATAGTATATTATTATAGATTACTATAAATCAACTCAAGTTGTAGTTTACCTTTACGTTTATCCAGCATTGCGGCTGTAGGCCACATCTGATTATGAATTGAGGTCAGAACTTGTTGCGCTGCAGAGTAATAACTTTGCTGAGTTGATGTAAATGTAGCATCAACAGGAATCAGATAATATACCAAATCATAAGATTCACCATCATACTCCTGATTATAGTAATTAATCATAGTAGAGATATTATTGAATTTGTATGAATAAGTATTTGCATCAAATTTTTCCGATAAAAAACTTGTTGCGTTATCCCTAAGTCTGCGTTTTTCAAAAAAACCACTTAGTGAATCTTTGTTGACAAGTAAAAGGTAATCAGGTGGATTTAATTTAACCATTTCGTTATCTATCTCATTTGGAAGTGCGTAAACGGTAAAATTCACAAGATTTAATGCCTGGGATTTTAGATTTTCATGTATCTCAGATATCGGAAATATGATTTCTGTATTAACACCTGCAGGGCTTTTAATAAACGTGTGGGTAGGATCATCCACCAATAACTCATCACTTTTATTAGAGATGTGATTAATCTGTTTAACCTCGGGAGTAATATTCAATCTGAATGCATCTGTTCTTATAGTATCAGTACCTTCAGATGATCCATCTTTATCATTATATTTATAATGAACAAAAAGTGAGGTTAAATCTACACGAACTATAGTGCTATTGCCAAAAGTAGTTGTGAAGTACAGACCTGGGAAAAAGTCTCTAAAGCTATCGGTGCTTGTCATTTCTCCATGCCCCGGTTTTTTATATTCCTCCAAAAATCTCTCTCCTATTGATATAGGTAAATCCACATTTATCAAATACTCATCATAAGTTTGTGTAGAAAAATCTTGAGCAGTATATGAAATTGTTCTGAAAGTTGAGTTTTTACCTGTAAATGATTCTTTGCCTAATGGCAAAGACATATCAACAAAATTAGTGGGGTCTATGTGAGTATAGTCATTTAAACCTTTCAATGATTTTGTAACTTCATAAATAGATAATTCCATCGGAGCCAGCGAATCACCCAACATTGTCGTATATGAAATAACAGCTTTTACCGAGTCGATAATTGCACCCTCTTTAAATTCTGCTTCAGGTGAAAGATAAAATTCACCAATGTACTCCGATTTAATCGAGCCAAATATCGGATCAATATATTCTCCCAGTACAGGGTATTTGGTCTTTGTGAACACAGAGTCCACTCTAACCGTACGAGAGTAAAGTTGAAGAGTATCAATCCCTACAGATAATCTGTCCTTTTCGGGCTGAATAGAAAAACCAACTTGGTAAAGCGTATCGTCACAAGCAATTGCAATTACTGCAATAAAGGTTATTATAAGTGACTTGTATATTAATTTGAGCTTCATTGAGTTTCAAAATTTGTTTCAAGAGCACAAATATCCAAAAAAATAATGGAATATTAAAACCAAAAAAATCTTTCTTTATGATTTTATAGATAATTGTGTATAGAGAAAATAAAAAGCTCTATTAATTAGGAATTTTAGTGTATTATCCGCTGATTTTATTATAAAATTCCTCTATTTGATCCACATTTTTCTCAAAATCGGATTCATATGGCAGCAATTGAACATTTTTGTCGTGAACATATTTTAATACATCCGGGTCTATATTCTCACTTCCCAGAATAAAACCATCTGAGAAATCTGCTGCTAACTTCATAAGATTTTTATAATCCATTACTCCACGTTTTTTCACCTTCTCAATTTCATCATCACCAATTCCATCAAAGCGAAGTTTGTCAGCTACATTTTCATTGAAAGGTTTTTTAAATGATTCGTCGTAAATCGAGTATATAACTTTTGCATCTTTAAAGCAGGGATCATCTGCATATCCTTTTTTTAAATAAAGAGGAGTAAGTGCACTAAACCACCCGTGACAATGTACAATATCCGGAACCCAGCGTAGTTTTTTAATTGTCTCCATCACTCCGCGAACAAAGAATATGCTGCGTTCATCATTATCGTCATACTCTTCACCTTTTTTATCTACAAGAGTTTCTCTATTTTGGAAGTAATCCTCATTGTCTATAAAATAAACTTGCATACGAGCAGACTGAATTGATGCAACCTTAATTATAAGTGAATTATCTGAATCATCAATTATTAGATTCATACCTGAAAGACGAATAACTTCGTGAAGTTGATTGCGTCGTTCGTTAATATTGCCGTATTTAGGCATAAAAGCACGTATCTCCATACCTTTTTCCTGAATGGCTTGAGGTAAGTTACGTGAAATATTTGAAATTTGGGTTTCATCTACATAAGGGTAGATCTCCTGTGAAATGTATAAAATTTTTTTCTGAGACATGAAGCTATTTATCTTAAATTGATTACAAAGATAATAAAAAAAATCCACATAATTACAAAATATAATAGGGTAAATCTTCTAAGGTTAAGATAATCAGGGTTATGGCTAGCTGTAGCTACTCTTTTTTGAGTGAAATAATGCTAATTGTCTTCTGTATATGGTAAATATTTTGTTGCTTTGTACCCAAATATCCGAATAATGGAAATTATAGAATCAATTTCTGAAATAAATCGCTTGCTGCACACTAATTCCGAAAGCGGCAAAATAATTGGTCTTGTCCCAACAATGGGAGCTCTGCATGATGGACATGCAACTCTGATAACGAGTTGTGTCAAAAACTGCAATATATCTGTTGTCTCACTGTTTGTAAATCCCACACAGTTTAACAATCCCGATGACTTAAAGCTCTATCCGCGCACTCCTGAAAAAGACTTCAAGTTTCTTGAAGAGTTAAGCGTAGATTATCTCTTTTACCCTTCTGTAGCTGAAATGTATCCTGAGCCTGACAAACGTCAGTTTGATTTTGGAGGTCTTGATAAAGTAATGGAGGGTCAGTTCAGGCCCGGTCATTTTAATGGTGTTGCTCAAGTTGTCAGCAAATTGTTTTCAATTGTAAAACCTCACAAAGCATATTTCGGCGAAAAGGATTACCAGCAATTGCAAATTGTGACTAAAATGACTAAACAGCTAAATATGAATGTCGAAATAATTGCAGTACCAACTGTTAGAGAGAAGAGTGGTTTGGCAATGAGTAGTCGAAATCAGAGATTAACGGAGGATCAAAAACATAATGCATCTGAAATTTATCGGATTTTGAGCAAAAGTAGCTTAATGATGAAGAATTTTCAGCCTGTGAAACTCTCCGAATATGTATTAAATGAAATAAACAATGTTCCCGGTTTACGTGTTGAATATTTTCAGATTGTTGATGGTGAAAACCTGCAACCTGTAACCTTCTGGAATGACTCTGATATCATTGTTGGATGTGTTGCAGTTTACTGTGGAGATGTAAGATTAATAGACAATATCCGATACAAATAAATTAAAATGATAGTTGAAGTTTTAAAATCAAAAATACATAGAGCAAAAGTTACCGATGCCAATTTAAATTATGAAGGTAGCATTACTATTGACGAGAATCTCATTGATGCAGCTAACATGTTTGTACATGAAAGAGTTGCTATTGTCAATAATAACAACGGTGAACGATTCGATACATATATTATCCGAGGTGAGAGAGGATCAGGAACTATTTGTTTAAATGGAGCTGCTGCAAGAAAAGTTCAAAAAGATGATATTATCATTATAATGAGTTATGCACAAATGCCCATAGAAGAAGCAAAAGTTTTTAATCCCACTATTATTAATCTTAATGGAAAAACCAATCAAATAGAAAAGTAAGAATAATTTAACCTCAAATACTTTATGTTACAGTAATAGTCGAAGGTAATTAACAAACACAAGTGTATTCGAACAAACACATTATAAAAATAAGTGCGCCAATACTGCTAAGTTTGCTTGCGCAAAACCTTATACAAGTTATTGACACAGCTTTTCTTGGAAGAGTTGGAGAGGTTGAGCTTGGTGCATCTGCTTTAGCGGGCATAATTTTTATAGCAATTTACATATTAGGTTTTGGTTTCAGTATGGGAAGTCAAATTCTAATTGGAAGGCGTAATGGCGAAAAAAACTACAGTCAAATAGGTGATATTGTAATCCAGGGAGCACTTTTCCTAATTTTACCTGCATTAATTCTTATCCCGACTCTAAGATATGGTGCTGTACACTGGATTCCTATAATGTTCGAATCAACAGATGTGGCAAATGCTGTAACCAGTTACCTTGAATGGCGAGCATTTGGTCTGGTTTTTGCATTCTTCAACCTTATGTTCAGGGCATTTTATATTGGCATAGCACGAACTAAAGTGCTCACCTTAAATGCCATAGTAATGAGTGTTGTTAATGTGATTTTTGATTACGGTCTTATTTTTGGCAATCTTGGAATGCCTGAACTGGGAATTGCAGGAGCAGCAATTGCATCTGTAATAGCTGAATTCGCATCAACTTTATTTTTTGTTGTCTATACCAAAAAAACAGTAGATTTAGTAAAATATGGCTTCAAGAAAATACGTTTCCAGTGGAAAGTAATAAAAAAGACATTGGACATCTCAATATTTATGATGGTTCAATATCTTTTTTCAGTTTCAACTTGGCTGCTCTTTTTTCTTTTTATTGAGAACTACATGGGAGAGAGATCTCTTGCGGTTACAAATATTGTTCGCAGTTTTTATACAATCATCACAATACCTTCACATGCAATTGGTTCGGCAACAAGCACACTTGTTAGTAATACAATAGGAGCAAATAAATCGGAGGAGGTGACAAGCCTAATAAAACGTTTATGTCTGATAAGCTTGGGTGTTATGTTAGTAATGATTGTAATAGTGGGCTCATTTCCTAGAACATTTATTCATATTTATACCGACAATCCGTCATTAATTCAGGAAACAATGGCCCCATTTTATGTAATGATTTCCTCTCTACTTTTTTATAGTCTAGGGTCTGTATTATTTAACTCTGTTTCAGGAACCGGCAATACACGCTCAGCCTTAAAATTTGAAATTATAGCACTCCTTTTCTATGTATCATATATGTGGTTTATAATTGTATACATGCGTTCTTCCGTAGCAGTTGCATGGACCACAGAGCATGTTTACTGGTTCTTTCTTACAATTTTATCTTTCATATATTTACGCAGCGGTAAATGGAAAGAGAAAAGAATTTAATAATATTTATTATTATCTTTACTTTTCAATATTCATGCAATCATAAATTGCAAGAATTTAATTTCTCTTTAAAATGGAATCAGCTAAGAAAAAAATAGAGTTAATCCGAAATCAGTTAAACGAACATAATTATAATTATTATGTTTTATCTCAACCAATAATTTCTGATTATGAATTCGACGAACTAATGAATCAGCTGGTTGAATTGGAAGCTAAATATCCTGAATATCGTGATCCAAACTCACCCTCTGTCCGTGTTGGAAGTGATATTAATAATGATTTTATACAGGTTGAACACAGATATCCAATGCTTTCCTTACAGAATACTTACTCAGAAGGAGAGGTTGAAGATTTTCACAATCGACTGGGAAAAGGGTTAAATGAGAAATTCGATATAGTTTGTGAGCTAAAGTTTGATGGGACCTCAATATCATTGATATATGAGAATGGACGCATGGTACGTGCTGTTACCAGGGGCGATGGACGTAAAGGTGACGATGTAACAGACAACGTTCGCACAATAAGAAATATTCCATTAATATTAAAAGGTGACAACATACCTGCATATTTAGAAATGAGGGGTGAGATACTTTTGCCTTGGAGCTCATTTGAGGCGCTTAATAAGGAAAGAGAGGAGCAAGGTGAAGCTTTATTTGCAAATCCAAGAAATGCTGCATCCGGAACACTAAAAATGCTTAATTCAAGAGTAGTGGCTTCGAGGCTACTCGAATCATATATTTATAATATGCTTGGAGACGATCTACCAACAAATAGTCATTTTGAGAATATGACCATTGCTCGTAAATGGGGCTTTAATGTTTCGAAGTCGATGGAAAGATTCTCTAAGCCAAAAAACATATTACAATATATAAGTTATTGGGATAAAGAGAGAAAGAATCTTCCGGTTACAACCGATGGTATAGTATTAAAAGTAGATTCTTTAAACCAACAACGAAACCTTGGTTCAACTTCAAAATTCCCGCGCTGGTCAATTGCATATAAGTTTAATGCAGAAAAAGCATCAACAAGACTCGAGTCTGTTACTTTCCAGGTAGGCCGAACCGGAGCAGTTACACCTGTTGCTAATCTTGAACCTGTATTACTATCAGGTACAACAGTAAAAAGAGCATCACTTTATAATGAAGATGCTATCAATACACTTGATTTGCATATAGGTGACATGGTTTATGTAGAAAAGGGTGGAGAGATAATTCCTAAAATTACAGAAGTAGATCAGTTAGCCAGAGAAAACAGCTTTATGCTTGGCGATAAGGTCAGATTCGCTATCAAATGTCCCGATTGTGGAACCCCATTAGTTAGAAATGAAGATGAAGCAGCGCATTATTGCCCCAATCAAACAGGTTGTCCAACACAAATTAAGGGTCGCATAGAACATTTTGTGTCACGCAAGGCAATGGATATTAATATTGGACCTGAGAATATTAATTTGCTATATGATAAAGGGTTGATAAAAGATGCTGCTGATTTGTATGATCTTAAATTTGAAGATTTAGTAGATCTTGAAAGATGGGGTGAAACAAGTGCACGCAATCTTATAGAAAGCATTGAGAAATCCAAGTCGGTTTCTTACGAAAGAGTATTATATGCATTGGGAATTCGATTTGTTGGAGAAACAGTAGCACAGAAGCTTGCTCATGCATTACCTAAGATAGATCTTTTAGCTCAAGCTTCTGTTGAGCAACTAACTTCTGTTGATGAAATTGGCAGTAGAATAGCGCAAAGTCTGTTAGCCTTCTTTGCAAACGACAAGCTTCAATACTTTGTTGAACGTTTAAAAGGTTATGGACTTCAATTCTCATTGAGCGAGGACATCATGGCTGATAAAACTGACAAGCTGAAGGGGTTGACAATTGTAATTAGTGGTACTTTCGATCTTCATTCTAGAGATGAATATAAGGAACTCATTTTACAAAATGGGGGAAAAAATAGCGGTTCGGTATCAAAAAACACAGATTATGTTTTAGCAGGTAAAAATATGGGTCCTGCAAAACTAGAGAAAGCAAAAAAGTTAGGTGTGAAAATTATTGACGAAACATCATTTCTTGAACTGCTCAAATAATGCTTATAGAGTTTGCATTTGCTTATTTAACCCACTCACATAATAAGCAACTCATACTGTTTGTCTAATCATCCATCTGAAAGCTGTGAGTCCCAATATGGTGACCATCAGCAAAAATATCGGCTTTATATGTGCCTGGCATTAGAAACTCCTCAATATCCCAATACATAGTAACCGGAATCTCCTCACCACCATACTCCACAATTCGTCTCATTGAATAAAGAATTTCGCTGTTTTCATAAGGAAATATATTGCTTGCATCTTTAGAAAGAACATTTCCATCGGGAGTCATTAATCTAACATATATAGTACGTTCGCCCGGTTCAGAAGTAATATTTCTGGCAATAGTAAAAGAAACAACAAATTGGGTACTCCTGCTTAGTCTGGTTTGCTCGCGACCTCTATCATTTACAGCTTTCGAGTTTATGTTTGTGGCCACAAGCTGAGCGGCTAGAGACACTCTTTCGGACAACTCTTCACGCTCCTGCGATACCTGCTGCAAGGTTCTACTGGTTCTGTTATACTGATCGGTTATTTTCGCTTTCTCAGCTCTTAACTCCTGATTCAGGGTATTTAGCGAGTCTATTTGCTGAATGTATGATCTTAATATTTTACGAAGAGTTGCAAGTTCATCACTCAACCTTTTAATCTCAGCTTTATCGCTAGCTTGAGTCATTCTCAACTCCTCTTGAAGTCTCAATACTTTTGCCCGTTCGTTTTCTAAACGATATAGAAGTGAATCATTCTGTACACTGAATTTAAAGCCTTCATACTGCAATGAAATTGCTTCATATTCATCCTCCAAATCTTTTTTATCCAAAACAAACTGTTGCTGCATCTCATTCACTTGTTTTTTTTGTGAAACCAGAAATACAATAAGTATAGCCATAACAATAGCCAATACTCCAATAATAGCAATAAGTTGTGGTGTGCGTTCCCTAAAATCTATCTTATTCATAAGTACTTATATCCAATAGACCACAAAAATAGAAGAAATCATGCTAAAACCCAATGTTTCCATCTCTTTTTCGTTAATTTAAGAAATGCAACAGCTGATGTTTCAGGTTGGTTAATAAAACTAACAATTTGAGTCCTAAAAAATTGATAGCTTAGTCTCAGTAGTAAACTGTTCAAGAAAAAGCATTCCTTTATAGGAATTACCCTTGCTATTTAAGCGTGGACTCCAAACAGAGATTACATATCTTTCGGGGTGAATAGCAACTATACCTCCTCCAACTCCACTTTTACCGGGGAGACCTACTTTAAAAGTAAACTGACCTGCCTCATCATAAAATCCGCAAGTCTGCATTAGCGCGTTAGTCCTTTTAGTTCTACTTGGAGATAATATTCGTTTCCCAGAAAAAGGCACTTTCCCATTATTTGCTAAAAATAAAAATGCTTTAGACAACTCTCTGCAACTCATTTCTATAGAGCAAATATGGAAATATAAATCCATTACTTTATCAATATCATTATTGATATTACCGTAAGATTTCATCAGGTTAACTAATGCGAAATTCCTGAATCCATTGCTTCTTTCTGATAATTCAACAACAGGATTAAATTGGATTTGATTTTCTCCCACCAAATCATGAATAAAACTAAGAACAGTCTCCTTTGGTGACTCCAATTCACTTACAAGCATGTCGCAAACCACTATTGCACCGGCATTTACAAATGGATTTCTTGGAATGCCCTTATCATGCTCCAGTTGTACAAGTGAATTAAAAGGAGTGCCTGCAGGTTCAAGGTCCATTCTTTTCCAAATATCACTCTTTAGGTGCGAATAAGCAAGAACAAATGAAAACACTTTAGCTATACTCTGTATAGAAAATCTTACATCAGAGTCTCCAAATACAAACTCATCACCATCAATGGTAGTCAATTGAACACCAAAACTATTTGGGTCAACAAGCGCCAACTCAGGAATATAGTCGGCAACCTCACCTATATCATCTATTTTGCTTAATTCTTGAAAAATTGAGGAGAAGATTTTATCGTATTGCATCTCAGAATGTTGTGATTTATGGTTCTAGTAAAATATTTATAACGCAAAAGCAGCAAATAAATTTATCAACAAATATAGTATATTAAACTGAGATTTTTAGTTTTTTTATTAACTTTATCCATTATATCAATAAATTCAAAAACAGTTGTTATGAGGAAATTACTCTTAAGCCTAATATTAAGTACATTTTTCATAGTTAGTCTCTATGCAGATGAAGGCATGTGGATGTTAAATCTACTTAAGCATCAAAAACTTGCTCATATGCAAGAAAGGGGTTTAAAGCTTCAAGACTATGATATTTATAAACCGGATGGTAGTTCATTAAAAGATGCAGTTGTGCAATTTGGAAGCGGTTGCACCGGTGAAGTCATTTCACCTCATGGGCTGATACTCACTAATCACCATTGCGGATATCGACAGATACAAAGCCACAGCTCAATAGAGAATAATTATTTGGACAATGGCTTTTGGGCAATGGCAAAAGAAGAAGAACTCCCAAATCCGGGTCTTACAGTAACATTTATTGAAAATATTGAGGATGTAACTGAATATGTTAAACATTGCCTCGAAAGAGACAAAGAAATGGATTCGTTAGGAGTATTTTTCTTATCTCCAAAATATCTTAATGGAATAGCAAGAGAAAAAACTGGAGAGGAATATCTTAAAGACAACATCGGAACAGATGTAGAAATAAAACCCTTCTTTAATGGCAATCAATACTACATGTTCACTAAAAAGATATACTCTGATGTTCGTTTAGTTGGTGCTCCTCCCAGCTCAATTGGCAAGTTTGGAGCAGATACCGACAATTGGATGTGGCCACGTCATTCGGGCGACTTCTCTCTCTTTAGAATTTACACAGACAAAGATGGAAATCCTGCTAAATATTCGGTCGATAATATTCCACTCAAGCCTAAAAAATGGCTAACAATATCTACAAAGGGAGTCGAGGAGGGCGATTTTGCCATGATGTTGGGATTTCCGGGATCAACTAATAAATATTACACCTCATGGGAGGTTGCAGAGCGAAGAGACATTGACAATAACGTTAGAATTAAAATGCGTGAACTCCGTCAAGAGGCAATGCTTGAAGAAATGCTCAAAGACCCACAAGTCAAAATTCAGTATGCATCAAAATATAGCGGTTCCACCAACGGTTACAAAAATGCAATTGGTACAAATTGGGCAATCAATTTAAATGACTTCGAGCAGCTCAAGATGGATCAGCAAAATAGATTATTGGATTGGGCTCAAGAAAATAATGAACCAAAATATCAAGAAGCATTGAACGAGATTAAGCAAATGGTTAATGATCGTGCAAATATTCGATACAGAAGTAGAATGCTAAATGAAGGAATAGCCCGAGCAGTTGAGTTTGCCTCTATTCCAACTTCAACTGTTGATAGGCTTATCGATGCTTTCAATATAGATAATAAAGAAGATATTGAAATATTAACAGGAAAACTGATTGAAGAATATTACTTGTTCGCAGATAAAGATTATAACAGAGATGTTGATATGAAGGTATCAAAAGAGATGATCAAAGAGTACACAAATTTAATACACAGAGAAAACCTACCTGAATATTTTGATATTATCTATACTGATTTTGATGGTGACAGTGATAAATTTGTCAACTATATTTTCGAGAACTCACTATTTGGAAATGAAGAAAAAATACAAGAGTTAATTACCGGTATAACTGATGTTGATAAACTCATTAATGACCCAATGTTTCAATTCGCAAAATCTGTAAGGAAAGAGACAGTCTCTCTCAATAGGCAACTCTCTCAATTTGACAACCCCTTTGCCAATGCAGTCAAAACATATCTTGAAGGAATATTAGAGATGGATGGCCCTTACACTCACTTTCCTGATGCGAACTTAACATTAAGATTAACATATGGTGAAGTTAAGGGCTATAAACCGGTAGATGCAGTATACTATAATCATCAAACAACAATAGAGGGTATTTTTGAAAAAGAAGATCCTGATAATTGGGAATTTGTTGTACCGGATAAATTGAGAGACATTCATAAAGAAAAAGAATTTGGTCAATATACAACTTCCAATGGCAGCATACCAGTGAACTTTGTGGCAACCACGCATACTACAGGCGGTAATTCAGGAAGCCCGGTTATGAATGCTAATGGAGAATTAACAGGTATAAATTTTGATAGAAATTGGGAAGGAGTAGGTGGCGACATTCAGTATCTTCCAGATTATCAGCGAAGTATTATTGTTGATATTAGGTACGTTCTCTTTGTTATAGATAAGTTTGCAAATGCAACTCATCTAATAGAGGAATTAGAAATCAATTAAACTGTTTATTTAAATACTAAAAAACTGTTTATATTATCAACAATAATTTGTAAAACTTGTTATAACTGTATAGTTGAATTGCAAGAATCTTAGCTGTTTAAACTTGCATGTCAGTTGGATGCAATGGAATCAACCGTTAAGGATACGTCAATACAGTGGGAATATAAATGTTATTTAGACAAAATATTTTAAAAAAATAATATTATGAAAACAGTTAGATTTTTAGTATTGATATGTTCACTAGCTTTATTTGGCGGAGGATGCGGTACATCTAAATCCGCAGTAAATAAAGGAACTGAAAGAATAATAGGATTATGGGAAGTGAAAGCAATTCATAACAGTGATGAATCCGGATATAAACTCACGCCTCAAGGAATGTTTAAAATGATACAATCGGATGGTGTATTTATAAATTTCATGTCCACTGATGAAGGTGCAATAATAACCGTAGATGGCACCTATTCTCTTAATGGTAATCTTTATACCGAATCTATTGTAAACTCATTTAATAAAAGTCAGGAAGGGAAAGACAATCCACTACAACTAAAAATGTCGCACGACAACTTTATGTATCTACGCTGGTTCCAACCAATAGATGAATTTGGGGTAATACAGAACAGGTGGATTGAGGAAATTTGGCAACGTGTGTTGATAGAAGATCTTGAAGTGAGTAATGTAGATTTACGTCAAGAGTTAAGGCAATTAATTGAGGATGAGGAGTTAATTGAAAAGGTGATTGATTAATTAAAAAAGATAATTGAATATAATGTAAGTTGATTGATTATAACTCAAAGATAATTGAATATAAAAAACAGGGTGAACCAAATAAATGAGACTGTAAAGTAAACTGTGTCAAAGAATAAATCATTTTTTTTATTACTTTTACACAACAGTTTACATTATGGAAGATTTTGATTACAAGTCGTTTCAAGCCAAGGCGCTGGAGCAGTTAAAAGCCGGCAAGCCTCTTTTAGGAAAAGACGGTGCATTTGCGCCATTACTGGAGAACCTTCTGAATGCTGCATTGGAGGGTGAGATGGATGTCCACATGGATG
>JBFLFV010000008.1:0-84033 GCA_041859795.1 Fermentimonas sp. | reverse complement strand
TTCTTTTCGGATGCTTTTATTGGCAAAAATAGTAAAAACTCTTATATATCATTATGTAAACCAATTATATTTTTTTCGATCATCATTTACAGAAGCTTAACTATAGCGAGGGAGCGACTGACAGCCGCTCCCTCGATTTTGGTATGTCGGGCATGGTATTAAGCTAACAGGATGAAAGTTCCTGTATGTGCCGAGTTGATAGGAAACATTAGTGATTGGCAAAGGTGTTGCGGGCGACCGCAAATCTGAAAGAAGCCATTAGCAAATCTGCAGTTCTGACGAACAGAAACCAGATATAAGGCTCATTTGAGCGGGCAACCGAGCCATAGATTGGGAACGCCCAAAATTCAACCGTAACTCAACGTGAGTAAATCAGGCAGAACGCAGAGAAAGTTTAGTATCTTATCCCGAGAGGTCTTGCAGAGGCGCACCAACAGTGCACGAACAACAGCGATGTTGTTTTCACCTTTCAAGAAGTCAGCAGAAGACATAGTATTCGGTGTGTGTACACCATCGAAGAAGGTCTGAATCTTTTAATTTAAGGAGCAGTTAGTTCAAAATTTCTTTTATGGCGCAACCGCAAGCGATAACGTACCAATATGACCTGTTTAGTGAGCAGCGTCAGGATGTTATCCGCCCTTTTCCCACGAGTGAAACCGTATGTGGAGCTTCGGGAACAAAGGCGTTTCAAGTAAAAGAAGCAGGCGAACAGGAACGAGCCTTAACCCCCGATTTAATGAGCTTGGTGCTGTCTCACGACAATATCAAGGCAGCCTACAAACAGGTAAAACGCAACAAAGGCGTTGCGGGTATTGACCAAATGCCGACAGGAGATTTTGCTGAGTGGTATTCTCAAAATGCAGAAACGTTGCAAAGCGAACTTTACAACGGCGCTTACCAACCGCAAGGGGTAAAACAGGTCGAAATCCCGAAACCCAACGGCGGCAAACGCAAATTGGGTATCCCGACGGTAACGGACAGGATAATCCAACAAGCGATTTCCCAGGTGCTCAATCCTATTTACGAACGAAAATTTTCCGACCACAGTTATGGTTTTCGCCCCAACCGCAATGCACACCAAGCATTAAAGAAAGGCAGCGAATACGTATCAGAGGGTAGAGTAATCGTTGTAGATATGGATTTGAAAACGTTTTTCGATGTGGTCAACCACGACCGTTTAATGTATCTGCTATCAACCACCATCAGCGATAAAACGCTTTTGTGGCTGATACGCAAATACCTTCAAAGCGGTATACTGATAGACGGGGTTGTAAGCCAACGTACCGAAGGGATGCCGCAGGGCAGTCCTCTTTCACCCTTGCTGTCCAACATCGTTTTAGACGAACTGGACAAAGAGTTGGAAAGGCGGGGACACAAATTTGTTCGCTACGCGGACGATTGCAACATCTACGTACGCAGCCAACGGGCAGGCGAGAGATTGTTGGCATCGATAAGCGTATTTATCGAAACCAAGTTGAAATTACTAGTAAACAAAGAGAAAAGCCGGGTATGTCCGGTCAATCACACCAAATTCTTGGGCTATACCATTCAAAGGGATGGCAGTCTGAGCATAGCCAACGAAAGTGTAAAACGCTTTAAGGAAAAGGTACGGAAGTTAACCAAACGCAATAGGGGCGTGAATTTTGAGCAAATTATTGTGGAACTCGAACCTGTGATGCGCGGTTGGCTTAACTACTTTCGGCATGCACGCTGTAAACGCCTGTTGGAGAATATAGATTCTTGGATACGGCGAAAACTTCGGTGCTATCGCTTAAAGCAATGCAAGCGTGTAATTACGCTTCAGCAATTTTTGAAAAGCCACGGTGTGGAGACTTGGCAAAGTTGGATATTGGCTCTTTCGGGGAAAGGGCTTTGGTGTAAATCGGGATGCCCGCAAGCGCATCAAGCCTTGTCCAACCGGTGGTTCAACGATGTAGGTCTTTACAATCTCTCATTAAATTATGCAAGGTTAAACCATTAAAAGAAACCGCCGTGTGCGAGAGCATGCACGGTGGTGTGAGAGGGCGGGGGAGTAATCCCCCTACCTACTCGATTATGTATATGGCTGACAAAAAAGACAGAAAATAGACAAATAAAGTCAGTTTATATTTCCCAATTCGTCTACCATAACTTAATTGGACAATTTGGTAGACGAATTGTCTAACATTGGAAGTTTACTGTCCTGTTTTGGCTGGTCTGCATTTAGCTCAATTTAAAAAGATATAATACATTTATAATTTTAAAAATTGAGTTTATGAAAAGTACATTTAGTGTGATTTTTTATCTCAGAAGAGACAGAAAAAAGAGTGATGGAACATGTCCTATTATGTGTAGGATAACTATTGACGGTGTCGATACTCGTTTTAATACAAAACTTCATGTTCAGATATCAAAATGGAATGTAAAAGCAAACAAAGTTTCAGGTAGTAACGCTGAAAGCCGAAACTTGAATGCAAGATTGGATGATATTAAAGCGTCGCTGCATAGGATTTATCACGATTTTCAGCGATTTGACATTGTAACTCCCGAGAAAGTTAAATGTGAGTTTTTGGGTCTTGACGAAAGTGGAGAGACTATCCTCAATCTTTTTGACAAACACAATCAGGATATGGAGTCTTTGATAGGAATATCTACAACCAAAGCTACATTTCAAAAATACTCAGTTACAAGAAAACATTTGGCTAACTTCATTAAAAAGAAGTATAATGTTTCAGATATGGCCTTAAAATCAATAAACTATATGTTTATTCACAATTTTGAGATTTATATGGTGAGTCATGCTAAGGTGAGTCATAATACTATGTCCAAATTTATGGGATTTGTAAAGAAAATCATTAATATTGCTATTAAGAGTGACTTGATAAATCATAACCCATTCTCCAATTATAAAATTCAATTTGAAAAAGTTGATAGAGGATACTTAAAAGAGCAGGAGCTAAATCTGCTTATTAAAAAGAAGTTTCTGATCAAGCGTTTGGAACAGGTAAGAGATATTTTTGTTTTCGCATGTTTTACCGGATTGTCTTATATTGATGTAAAAGAACTATCAAAAGATCATATCAGAATTTCATTTGATGGAAACATGTAATTAGCAAACTTAAAATGTACAAAAAATGGCAATGTTGAATGTACAACTTTTGGCAATATGGCATGTACAGGTTTAACATTATATTAACTATCTCTTTTTTATTGTTTTAATTCATTTTCTTTATCCAGGAAAGTTTGCCGGTTATCCATCCTGTAACCATTTCCTTCAAACTTTATTACCTCGCAATGATAAAGCAGCCTGTCTAGGATTGCTGTTGCCAGCACTTCGTCATTAAGGGTTTCCGCCCATTGACCCGGTGATTTGTTGGTCGTGATAATTATTGAACACTGCTCATGCAGATGATTAATCAGATTAAATAGGGCAACCGCCTCATTCTTTTGTACCGGGAACATCATAATATCATCAATGGCAATGAGATGTGCCTTGGTGTAACGCTTGTAGGTGTTCATTGCTGATGAGATAATCTCTTTGCGCTTAAGTACTCCGATAAGGTCTGCCATAGTGGTAAAATAGGCTCTGTAGCCCTTTTTTATGGCATCATTAACCAACCCCGCTGCTATGAAAGTTTTCCCTGTTCCGCTTGGACCCATAAGCACCAGATTGTACATCTGGTCAACCCACATCAGCTCTCTTAGCTGTTTCATCTGTTTTATCCCGATACTGGCGGAAGCTTTATAGTCATAATCGTCCAGATCATGGACACGTGGCAGGCGTGCCAGTTTTACCCTTCGTTGATAGTCATTATACTGACGTTGTTCAATCTCTTTTAAAAGAATACTTTCAAGGAAGTCTGCATAGCCCGGTGCATTTATACTGGCATCATGCAGCAGTGGTTGCACATTACTTTTCAGATGGCCCAAACGAAGCATGCCGGCATATTGTTTTAAATCCTCTATTTGCTTCATATATCCTCAAGTATTTTGTCGTATTGGCTTATACTGCTTCTCTCTGGGATGTATGCACTCGTATTGAACTGATTCATCTGTACGCCTTCACGTAACGGATTTACAGCCACCTGAGACTCTTTCTGCACGCTCTTAAGCTTGCGATAGTACTCTGCAGTCTCTTTTAGATTAAAAGCGTTATAGAGGCCATGTTCAAGACAGTAGTTAAGTGCAGTGCCAACCAGATCTTCACTGTATTCACCAATAACTTCCCGGATTACTTTAAGATTATCCCTGAGGTACCTAGGCTTATCTTTATGAATCTCTTCTATATAGGTTGTAAAGACGTTGCAATCCGGACGTAATGATAATGTATTTTGCTTAAGGACTCCAAGCTCCAGAGAGCGATCGCGACGATATGATGTGCCGCCTATTATTTTGCCTTTCTCCTTGCTGATAAGATGCTCGGCAATAATATAGTTTTGATGATCGTATAGAGAAAGCGTCTCTTCTTTCACTGATAAAAGAACTGTTGTTCCATTGCCATTGTATGTGCCGTAAGGGACTCTGTAAAAGTTTCCACGGAAGCTGACAGTGTTGTCACCTCTGACAGTGTACTCGGGAAGCTTATCACTCGCCTTTATGGTTGTAGGCTTAAAGTTTTTGAGATGATCCTTTTCAATCAGCCATTCATTATAGGGTAAACGCTTGGTTGTGGCATGCGCAGAGCCGTTGGCTGTACGTTTGAGCCATCCCAGAGCCTCTTCGTTGAGGCGGTCTATATCATAAAATGTACGCGCGCGAAGGAAGTTGTGCTTTACATACCCGATGACGTTTTCAACCTTACCCTTTGTTTGTGGGTCAGCCTTGCGGCAGAAAGAAACATTGATATTACGTTCATTCCTGTATCGGTGAAAATCATCTGACAGGAGGTAATCGCCAAGGTTCTCGTTCTTTAAAAACACCGAGTCCTGATCATAAAGGAGCATGCCGGGAATACCTTCAATATACTCGAAGGCACGTTCGTGTGACTCTACAGCTGTTTTTCCGGTAAATGGTCTGGTCTGAAAAAACACATATTTATAACGGCTGCGAGAGAGGACAAGAGCATAAAAGTATACCTTTTGACTGCTTTTGTCGGAGCGTCGCATTGTGTACTCACCAAAATCAACCTGTCCCTGACTGCCGTAAGGTACTTCATCTATTGCCTCTGTCTGTCTTATATTAACAGGTGCAAAAATGTTCTCCTTATGACGTACATACTTAACAAAATTATAAACTGTCTTGCTGTTCACTTTAGGAAAGTCAGGATAATTTTCTTTCAGGCGATCTTCTATAACTGCCGCCGGTAAACCATTATCAGAGTCTAATAATTTTTTTACAGGTAAATAGTAAGGATCTAAAATCCTATCATAAACTCGCCTTTTGTCTATGAATGCTTTAAATTCTGCCTCACTCAATTTCTTGTACTTGGATACTGTTCTGCGGTCAATCCCAAGCAACTGTGCTATTTTATTGTCGGAATTGCCTTTAGTTGATGAAAGTTTTTTAACTTCGTACCACATAATTTCCTTTCTAAGGGGTTGTGTCTGAGTCTTCATAAGCTTTGTAATTTTGGTATTTTACAAATATATGAAGACTCTTCTTTTTAACCCTTTTTATGCACATGACATGTTGCCAATTTCTGTACATTCAACGTTGCCAAAAGTTGTACATGCGAAGTTACTGATTACAGCTATTTATGACGCCTTGGATGTCCCATACTTTATACCATTTGAGTAGCTGTTTGATCGATCGCCGGTTACATACAGTATGGAGTTATGTCCTTTAAGCCAATCAGCAAACTCCTCTTTGTCTCTACTCTGTTTTATTGAGAAGAGATTGCTTATACACTCACCTTTACGGGAGGAGACCTCAATTAGAAGCCTTTGCAAATAGTGAGATGTACGACCTATTAGTCGTGAGTATTTCTGCGTTAATGGCAGATGTTGCTCAGAGAAAACTGTTTGAGTGCAATTACTGTTACGATATCTAAACTTTCTGACTTTAAGTATAATCTTAACAGACCTGTCAGTTACTGAAAGATCGGTTAATTTACGCATATAAGATGACTGGACGCTTGTACTCCTTTTACCGCAACAAATACATTTTGCAGTTCTAGCCTTAAGGCAAGCTGACGGTAGAATCAAATTATCACTTATAGCGAAATCATAAAATACAACACTAGGGATTCCAAAAATAGCTTGAAGGGAGTGTTTGTTTATAGAAAAGTTATTATCTTTGGGTTTGCTAGTGTACTCAATCATCTTTAAAGATTTTAAAAATGATTCGATTATACTAGCCTTTTAACAGTTTATTTTACAATCTCAAAAAATTGTTTTATATCCATTGGATTAATTTTATTTGCCAAACCATATCCCTTTTTTTGGAACAAAATAACTTGATATTTTCAAAGCAGTACAATTGACCAAAATTACCGGGTACAAATCAAACTATTAAATCCAATATTATAAAATCTGAAAGAAATCCTGAAATTTTTAATCCGGAATAATTATAAATGAAAAAGAATATAAAGAGTTATTCAGAATATATTCTCTGTGGACTCTTGGCGACCAGCTATCATCGCCACCTACACCCATCTGTTTATGGTCTATATGAATGTGTATTTGTTCACCACGTTTGAGAAAGTGTGACGATTTAGACTCATTTAATGACTCATCTGAATAATCTTGAATATTGAAATTAATAAATGGTAATCCAATAAAACGAATGGAATTATTTTCCGACATCACTTTTACCCAACGTACATCAGTTTTATTCCCATTTTCTTGTGGCATAATATAATCAAAGTGTTGATCTTCTACTTTTCCTTTCCACAATCCAACAAATGCGGCACTTTTACGATCCTCATAGCTTTCAAAAGGTCCTCTTCCATACCACTCAATGTTATTAAATTCTTTAGGAATAGACAGTGTCATTCCCACTCTTGCCAATGAAGGTAGCTCATCATCTACTTGAAATATATTATCCACTTTTAAAAAACCGTTTGCTAAAACTTTATACTTTGCAGTATGAATAATTGCTCCTGACTTAAATACAAGTTTGTTAGCAACAGTTATATCTATCTCTTTCTTGTGTGGACTATTGGTAGTAAAAGCAATATTTTCTATTTTGTAATTGTTTAGACCTGCATCTCGCCATCTTGAAGCGTAAGAGTTATTGCCCCCACCCTCGTCATTATCGGTAGGTACACGCCAGAAGTTTGGCAATAATGGTTCGACAAACAATTCACTATTTCCCTTTTTATATGATACTATTGCACCTACTTTTTTGTCGAATAACAGAGTGAAGTCACTTCCTAGAATAGTAATATGGTTATTTTGATCCTTAATAATTAAATCTACCAGCTGACTCAAATCATCATTATTATGAAAGGTTTTTTCTGAAAAATTTAATCTAAATTGCTCTTTTGCAACCTCAAATCCTCTATCACCCCATGGAGTATCATTTTTTAAAATAAAATAACAATTTAAGAAATACTCCTTATCAGATTTAATCATGTTTTCGGGATAATCCAATCTAATTAGCTCCTTTGATTGTGGATCAATATAAAGATTTTCTAAACTGTTTTTTTGAATAACTTTACCATCTTCAACCAACTCCCAATTCAATATAATATTATCGGTAGATATAAAATAGTTGCGATTTTCAACTGAAATTAGACCTTGTACTGCATCAATCTCTTCAACTAAAAAGTTTTGAAACATTTTTTTCAGTTCATTCACTTCTGGCTGTTCTAGTCGATCTGGTGTAATCAATCCATCATTTACATTTGCACCATCGCTGTAATTAATAATGTTCCAATATTCTTTCCCTTGTTTATCTTTCGATAAAAGCCCTTGATCTATCCAATCCCACGTAAATCCACCCTGCATTCGTTGATATTTGTAAAATAAATCCCAATATTTATTGAAGTTACCCAAACTATTTCCCATAGAATGGGCATATTCGCAAATTATAAAAGGACGTTTCTTATCTTCATTGAACAATCGAATAATATCATTTATAGACAAATACATTTGTGAAATAATATCATAGCGAGAAAGTACTTTAGCATATGCCGGATTTTGCGACTCATAATGCACAGGACGCTTTTGAGGATCAACTTTTTTAATCTCATCATATGCGGCATCAAAGTTTTCTCCCCAACCAGACTCATTTCCCATCGACCAGAAAACAATTGATGGATGATTTTTATCTCTTTCCACCATATTTACATTTCGCTCAACAATAGCCTTTTTCCATTCAGGCTTTTCACCTATATAATAACCTTTTTCCCACAAACCATGACTCTCAATATTAGCTTCATCCATTACGTAAAGCCCATATTCATCGCATAGATTATACCACTCCGGCTGGTTTGGGTAATGCGCTGTACGAACTGCATTAACATTATTTCGCTTCATTAACAAAATATCTGTAATCATTGATTCTCTTGTGATAGTGCGTCCATTATACATATCGAATTCATGACGATTAACACCTTTAATTTTAACAGCTTGGCCATTTATGAGAAAAAGTCCGTCTTTGATTTCAATTCTACGGAAACCGGTATTGATTACAAAAGCTTGTAAAATCTCTCCATTTGATGAAACTAATTCTAAACCAATCTTATACAGATTTGGCGTTTCAGCAGTCCACTTCAATGGGTTTACTACATATTCTTTTAATGAAACAGTTTTTCCTGAATTATTAATTAGTCCAAAATAGTCACTTTTGAATATACTGACAACATCACCAAAATTATCTTTTAAAGTTGCACGAATAAAATAATCTTCGTTGCCTATAACATTTCGACTCTCAACTTCCACTGTTACATTAAGTTCAGCATCATGAAAATCATCATCGAGTTCCGAATAAACAGCAAAATCACGTACTCTTACATTAGGTGTAGCAAAAAGATATACATCTCGGTATATTCCACTTAATCGCCAATAATCTTGATCCTCTAAGTAACTTCCATCCGACCAGTTAAAAACCTTTACTATAATTTCATTTACTCCATTTTTAACATAACTAGTAATATTAAATTCAGATGGGAGCATACCATCTTCGTGATATCCAATTTCCTCTCCATTTATCCACAAATACATTGCAGACTGAACTCCTTCAAAATGAATAAATATCTGTTTATCTTTCCAACTATCAGAAATTTCAAATAATTTCTTATATACTCCAATTGGATTATAATCTTTGGGTACAAAAGGTGGGTTTGGCTCGAATGGGTATTTTATATTTGTGAAAAACGGCGGGTCATACTGACCGTTACCTTGTAGTTGCCAGTTACTTGGAACTTCAATTTCATCCCATAAAAACTCAACACTCTGTTTATATATGTCACTAGGAACTAAATAAGGATTATCAAAATATTTAAATTGCCAAGTTCCATTAAGGACCTTCACTAATGGAGATTTATCCAAAGTGTTATCTGACCAAGAAAGTTTATCAAAAGGCACATATGTTGCATGTGCTTTTTCTGCATTAATTTGCGTAATTGAGAGATTTTCCCAATCATAAACCTGGGCAAAAGTCGTCCCAAAAATCAAAAAAATCAATAAGCAAACAATTAACTTTTTACTCATAATACTATTCCAATATTATTACTACTGACCTCAAGAATGAGGGTATAGTTATTTTGTTATCTGTTATATTAACATCATTATTCCATAAATTACTCCAAGGATCATAAATCGAAACAGAGCTGAAATTAGTTGACTTCAAATCGTTTAACATCAAACTAAAATTATTCCTTGACTGTGCAGGAATACCAAGCTCAAGTTCTGTTTTCCAGTCTGATACCCCATCTCGGCACCAAATCATAGTTTTGTTTTTTCCATTCAATGCGTAACATCTCACATTATCTCTTTCAAAATAAAAAGGGGTGAACTTCTCTTTAATTGGATCAATATTTTCAATCACATTATGAAATCTTTTAAAATGTCTCCATAAATCTTGTGGAAATATATAACTATTCCAATGCCACATGCTACCGCTACCTGCACTACCTGAAAAAAAAGGTGCAAATATCATATCGTGAATTAATATACCCTCCTTATCCTTTTTATAATGCCTAAACGGGCCTGAATGGCTCGGCTCAACTGCACCTATCTCATTAATTATTATCGGTATGACATTATTTTTGGTGAGGTTGTAGCCAAAATAAGCGGCATCAGAGATAAGCACATCAATTGGCCCTTTTACTATATCATATTGCCCCCATTCATCACCTTCATCCAAATATCGATGAATTGAAAGAAAATCATTACTCTGAATTTTCGTTAGTTCACTATATGTTTTGTCTGCAGTTTCAGAGTGTAGACTTCCCAATGTTTGAGTAACAAGTGTATTTGGAAATAATGCTTTAATCGTATCCAACATAAAAGAAGTAAAATCCATAACTTCCACTGCATTACCCACTGCATCCATTTCATTCCAAAGCTCCCAACCATATATATAAGGATGGTTTTTATATTTGTCGGAAAGGGCTTTTGCTCTTCTAATATAAGAACTTCGTCCTTCCGGGGTGTTTATATATTCTTTGATGTCCTTAAATGTTGAAGTTAACGCTTTACTATTAGCCCAACTGAAGTTTACATTTGAATCTTCAGAAATTGTTCTTATATGGTGCAGTGTAAATTTAATTTGAATGTCATATCTTTCAGCCAATTCCAATATTTTATCAATTCGCTTAAATTTATCCTTGCTATATTCTCCTTCCTTTAAATCTTCAATTTCAAGATAAGCAGTACTAATCCAGATTCTCATTGAATTGCCTCCGTTTTCCGAAAATTCTCTGAAATAACTTTCAACATTTTCCATGTTCTTTTCAGGCAGATAATTTATAGAGATTGGTATCCAACCTTCTCCGTTTTTCTCAAAATACCTTGGATATTCATCACTAATTCTTATAGAATTATTATTACTTGAATTATTGGATACTTTATCACAACAAGTTAAAAATATGTTTGTCAATAATATTGAAAAATAAAAAAATATTCTCATGCGGTATAATATTATTATATAAGGAAGCTATTTAATGATAACTATTTATCGTCCCACAAAATAATTAATGTGTCTTCGCTATCAATAGTAATCACTTTATCGTTGATTGTGCTATTTTTGTTCGAATACATTACAGAAGGATTTTTATAACGAGCTGAAAATCCTTTTAATTCTATCTCTCTGGCAACATTATCTTTGTTAATAACAACTGTAATTAAATTGTCTCCAGATTTTAGATTTTTCATTAAAAGACCACTTTGATAAGATTCAAATCTAAGCTCATCTACGGTAAGAATATATGTTTTCAAGAACGAAATTAACTGCTCATAACTATCAGTTTTACGAGCTCCTAATCCAATCAATGAGGGAATCCATACTACTTTTCCTGTACCATATTTATTTATCAACCCTAATGTCTCTTTTCCGTCTACAATAATTTTTTCGCCACTTTTCACTCTAATAACCCCTTTAAGTGCATGACTAGAGAGCATACTGCTTTCAGCATATAAATTAAAAATATCTTTTTCAAAAATAAACTCTGAAACACTTCCTCCAAACAAATCGGCCAACGGAAAATTGTTCATCATTTTAGATTTTGCATACTCATCATAAAATGCTGTCAGGCCATCAACAAATAGAGTACCGCCATTTTTCACAAAATGACGCAACTTATTGTAATATCCTTCAGGTAATGCAATCTGATGAGACAATATAATTGTTTGCCCTTTATAATCATTATCAGTAAAAGAAAACTCATTAAACTCCTTAAAAGTTGGCTGTAATCCAAGTTCAGACAAAGCCTCAAAATAACTAATTGCTGATTTTATTGTTGCTCCTTCATCCCTTACTTCATATTTGTTATTTTCAATATTTGGCACCATTTGATTTTCAACCCACATCGACTCTCTATTATACAGTATATTAATTTTACTGTTAACCGGCTTAGCCAAACTAAATAACTTTTCATTATCACTTACTATTTTAGCTATCTTACCCGCTTCTATTAATCGATCTGTAGGTCTATTCTGAAAGTTAATCATTGCCCATTCGCCCGCTTCAGTTCCAGACATTCTTGGATTCAAACACCAAAAAATAGCACCCTTACTACCTGTTGCTATTGAGATCCATAACCACTGAGCAATTTCTTCTTTTGTAGGACAAAAGGGTTCATTCCCACTATAAATATTATTTCCACCTTGAAGCTCTGTCATCAACCATGGTATTTTACCAGCACCCGACAAAATTATTTCGCTATTTGCCGACATAGCCAAAGCATATTTTTCTCGTGAGAAATATCCAAAATGCCAACTTGCATGCGCAGAACCTCCCAAACTTGTTAGAGATTCACTCCATGACTGAAAATCATATTGAGCAATATTTTCAAAAATCTGATGAGTATTCACATGAATTGGATTTACTTTATCATATTTCCTTATCTCCTCAGCTAACCATCTAAGATACCAAGTGTTGTAGTTGAGTAAAAATTCATATTTGTCAAAAGAGAAATGAGGTGTTTTTGTTAGGGAATTCTTTGGAGATACCGTCTTATTTTCTCTCCATTCGGCGAACATTTCTCTAGCAAGCGGATCATTAATATTACCACCCCCGGGCTCGTTAATTGGCACCCATCCATATAATGAATTAAAGTCAACAAAATGGGTTACAACAGCTTCTATATATTTTGCAATACGGACTAAGTGTTCTCTATCATATGGGAATTTAAATCCTCCTACATCTGTAAAATCTGTTTCCGGAAACAGGTTAGCATATATTTTTATATTATACTTATTAGCATAATTGAAGGCTCTGTCATACAATGAGAAATCCCAATTTCCGTTTTCATCTTTCATGTATGTTTCAAACATTCTTATCCTGGTCAGATACATATTATTATCACTTAATGTTTTGAACCAACTTTCTATATTTTCATCTGTTTGACCAGGTTCAATAATAATTTCTGCTCCGAACATTAATTTATCCTCAAGATTTACTTGAGCACTTAAAACTGATGACGAAATTATAAGGATATTAACTATAATTATTCTTAAAAAAACCTCCAATATTGTTCTCATATTTATTTTGTTGATTATTGCCAAATATTGATTAGTCCCGATTAGCATAAATCATTGAATTTTGAAATAATAAATATCAATACAATTATATTTATATGATTCATTCTAATCAAAGGACCTTTTATTATCATAGTTTAAAACAAACTCGAATAATAATCTAATACATCCTCCCATTTATAATATGGATAAATACTTGTTTCAACAGGTATACTTACCTCATGTTCGTTATGTAGAACCTTTATTAAAATTTCACTTTGAGAGTTTTCATAAAAAACCCATTGAATATTTGCACTCATTGGAGAAACTTTATAATCATTCCAAGCAAGGTATACTTCTGAAGGATTTGATTCAATTTTACTTGCATCTTTAATTCCTATTAAAGCTGTAAAAGGGATAATGCTTTCTCCATGAGCAAAGCGTAAATTGGCCGATAAATTTCTATTTTCAATTGCGTTTACAGAAGTTTCAATAAAGTTTTTCAACATAGGCTTTGCAATTATTATTGCTATATTGTCATTTATTCCGGAAGGACCCTTTCTTAAATATTGATTTAGATTTTGAACTTGCCACAGAGCAAATATTTCATCTTCTGTAAAAATATCATAAAAAGAGTGATTAATTCCTGATGCCTTCATTATTGCATTAGCCGACCATAAATTCTTCATAAAAGACATCTTGTCACTATCTTTAAATAGGGTGTCAGTCTTAAATAAAGATGCTATAAAACGATCTGGACTTAACGCATCATTTTGAAAGTCATTTAAAAGCTCTCTCCAAGAACCGTTCTCATAATATTCGCGATACTCTTTATTATAGTAGTTAAGATATGCATTATTAAAATCGCTCGACTCCATACTTATATCAACTAAAGGATTATGTTCTTTTAATTTTAAACTAAAAAAACTCATACTCAAAATACAGCGAGGGACTAAGGTTGACTTTGCATCAATTTTACAGTCGTTATTCAAGAATATTTCCGGATAATTATTTATCATCCTTTCAGCAATTTCTCTTTGCTCTTGTTGTCCTATTAACGATAAATCTCCATATCGTTTTTCCATGTAATTATTGATTTTATCAATTTTGTACTTTACCTCTTTACCCTTCGCAGTAAGTATGTCATGTTCACTTGCTTGTTTGAAAATTTCGGCTAAACCTGGGAATAGATTCTCTGAAGTATGATTTCTTGAACCATGCCTGCCAAGATGATTTATATAAAAAGGAGCAAAGCCTTCGGGTGGTGGTGTATATTCTTTAAATTCAAATTTGTATGCCATGGATGTTCCAGCACTATTTGATAAAGTATTAACAACTTCATTTTTTACATTTTGTGATAATACGTGTAATTGGATTACACAGAAAAGGAAAAGAAAACAAATTAACTTTCTCATAAATAAAAAATCTTTGATCATTATTAAATGTAATCACATAAGGCTTAGCATATCATTAACAGACTTTACTATACAAATATATATATCAATAAATAAACATGTTATTATTAAGTCATCATTTTGTGTAACATATTTATATTCTATCACATATATGCTTTATATTACACTAAAAGTCTTATTTGCGAATAAAATAAGTACTACTATTTCACTTTATCTTCAATAAATTCAGTAGGAGTCAAACCGTAATATTCACGAAAACACTTTGTAAAATATGAATGTGAGTTAAATCCTACTTTATACATAATTTCGGAAACTCTCATATCGCTTTGCATTAAATACTGTTTAGCTCTTTTCAATCTAACTTGACGAATAAACTCGTTGATTGTTTCTCCGGTAAGAGCTTTAATTTTTCGATAAATCTGTTGATAGGAGTAGTTTGTTTTTTCGCATAACTCTTTAGTACCAAATTCAGGATCTTCCAAATTACTTTCAATAATTTCCATTAAAGAATTAATAAATTGGTCATCCTCAGATTCTATAATTATTTCTGTTGGTTCGCTTAAAAATTTCTGCTTATATACTTGCTGTATTTTCTTTCTCTGCTCAATTATCTTATCTATTCTAACCTTTAACGTTTTTATACTAAATGGTTTAAATATATAACTATCCGCACCCATTTTATAACCTTCACCTCTACTAAGTTCATCATTTTTAGCTGTAAGCAAAATAACAGGGATATGAGATGTTATAAAATTTTCTTTTATTGATCGACACACTTCAAACCCATCGATACCTGGCATCATTATATCCGAAATCACTAAATCAGGAAATGTTTCATTAACTAATTGTAAGCCCTCTTCTCCACCATTTGCAGTATAAATATCATACTGATCATCAAGGTTTATTTTCAAAAACTCTATCAAATCATCATTATCTTCAATAATAAGTATTTTGTTCTTTAAAAAGTGATCTGATAAATCTATTTCTGTCTCTATACTGCTTTCAAATTCTTCATTTTGACCAGTATTTAACATTAAGTTAGTAGGGATTGTAAACTCAAAAACTGAACCTTTACCTAATTCACTTTTAAGAGTTATTTCTCCACCATGTAACTGTACAAATTCTTTTGTAAGATGCAATCCTATTCCTGTTCCGTATGTATTGTCAAAACCTTGAGCTGATGCTTGATAAAAGTTTTCAAACACATGATTTATATCTTCTTGAGCAATTCCAACTCCTGAGTCTATAACAGTTACAACAAGACATCCTTCTTTTTCATTTACAGAAACATTGATTGTGCCATTATTAGGTGTATACTTTATTGCGTTAGAAATAAGATTATATAAAATTTTCTCAATTTTATCGGAATCAAAATATATATACTTCGTATCTATATAATTTTCAAAATTATAATTTATATTTCTACGACTTGTATAATCATTAAACCTTTCAACTATTCTTTTCAGAAATGAAACAAATTCACCTTGTTTTAGGGAGAGAGGCATTTTCTGATTTTCAATTTTCCTCACATCCATTATCTGATTTATTAACCTTAATAACCTCTCGGCGTTTTGCCTCATCAAATCTAACTGGATACGATCTTTTTCATTGCTCAAACTTTCTTTTAAGCTCTCGATAGGTCCTAGTATTAGCGATAATGGCGTCTTCAGTTCATGAGATATATTTGTAAAAAAACTCATTTTTATTCTTCCTAGCTCTTCAATTTTACTTCTCTCAACTTTTGCCATTCTAAGCTCGTTACTTAGATGCAATCTGTTTATCGTTAATTTGTATGAAAAATAAATGATTATACAAATTACTATTAAAAATAATGAATATGCCCACCAAGTTCTCCACCATGGTTTTTTAATTAACAAACTTAAACTCGCAATTTGATCACTCCAAATTCCATCAGGGTTTATACCTCTTACCTCAAAAGTATATTTCCCGGGAGGTAAATTTGAGTAATAGACAAAGTTTTCTCCTACTTCAGCAAAAGACAATTTATTGTCATAATTTTTAAGCATATATGCATACTTATTATAGGAAGAGGATAAAAAGTTCAACAAGGCAAATGACAACTTAAAAGAATTCTCGTTGTGTGCTAGCACTATCTTTTTATCATTAAACATTGACTGTCTAAACATTATATCTTTATCAGACATACTGTTTTTATTTAAACTCTTTCCCCATAATTCAAAATCAGTCAGGACAACAGGAGCTTTTTCAAAGTTTAATGTAACATCACTTTGTTGAAAAAATATAAACCCTCCATTTCCTCCCATATATACTGTTTCGTCATTCTCATTAAAAAAACTATTGAATTCAAGTGATGATAACCCTACATCATCAAGTAGATTCACTATAATTTTCTTGTTGTTCTTATAGTCAAACATCACAAGTTCGTTCTCTAAGGCTACCCATAACCTACCTTGTCCATCAGAAGTAATCATGCGAATAGATGATGATAAATCGGGATCATTATTATATCTTGTAAATGCATTTTTTGTGTTATCAAACCTACACAATCCTATATCTGTACCTATCCAAATCATATTATCGGCATCTACTCTTATGGAGTAAATTCTATTGCTGTTAATACTATTTGGGTTATTAGGATCAAATTCATATTGAGTGAATTTATCCTCTAATTTATTATAACGAAACAAACCTTCATTTATAGTCCCAATCCAAATATCACCTCCTTTATCAATATCAAAATATGTAACATCATAATTGACAGAAGTAATAATTGTATCTATCATGGCAGTCTTATATTTAAAATCCATAATCTTACTTCCAGGAGTGCACTGTGGTGTAATAAAACAAATACCACTACTTATATTTGCCACAATATCACCATCATTATCTTCCTTCAAATCGTAAATATATTTTAATGGTATACCATTTACATCACTATCCAAAGAACGGAAACGATCTATACTTGGATCATAATAGTTAACTCCATCATTAGTGCCAATCCAAATAACACCTCTACTATCTTTTAAAATTCTCTTTACAATAGAATGAGATATTCCATCTATCTTGCCATTATACTTTCTAATTAAATTATTATTCTTATCATAGCGTAAAATACCTTCATTATATGTCAACCATTTTTCTGAATTTGAGGTTACAAGTATATCGTTCACAACAATTAGCTTTAACTTATCGTCAGCATCCTCAAACATGCGCACGAAATTAATTGGTTTTCGGTTTTTATTAATTATTGCTACCCCACCGCTTGTACCTAACCAAATATTCCCAGCTCTATCTTCGTGTATACACCAAACAGTTTCATTTGGGAGCGAAGTATCATTGAGAACATCATTATTATATTTCTCAAACTGTTTAGTATGAATATTAAATAGTGAGACACCTTTTGCTGTTGCAAGAATTAAACGGGAGTCATCATATTTATAAATTGACTTAATATCATTATCAGACAATTCTGAATTTTCTATTCTGTAAGATTCTAAAATCCTCCCACTTGCTTCATCAATTATAGTCAACCCCTCAGAAGTTGCAACATACAGTTTTTCAGGATCTGATTCTAAAATATAAATATCTGACACTAAGCTATTCTTAGGGTCATGCAACATTTTTTGTCGTGCTTCAAATTTTTTAAAACTATTATCTTTGCTATTCATCCTATACAGACCATCAAAAGTTGCCAACCAAAGAAAGCCGTTTTTGGACTCACACATTCCTCTTATTTCATTTGCCATACGTTGATAATGGTCAGCAACAAAGGTGAAATAACTCATAGAATTAATCTTTCTATCAAATTTGATCAATCCCTCCAATGTTCCAATCCAAATTATTCCTTTACTATCTTCATATAGTGATCTAATGCGCAAGTTTTTTAAGAGACTATTTGGGTCGTTTGATACCTGAAGAGGATTAAAAACCTCATTTATTGGGTCAAATATTGAAATCCCTTTTTCTGTTCCAATCCACAACTCTCCGGAATTAGTCAGCAATATGCAATTTACCCACGATGCGCTCAAACTTGTTGAATCACCCGGGACATGCTTAAAAGTCTTGAACTCGTACCCATCATATCTATTTAAACCTTCTGCTGTACCTATCCAAATAAAACCTGTAGTATCCTGTTTAATACTTAAGACCATTTTATTAGACAGCCCCATGTCAGTAGAAATATTCTTGAAATAAATGTTGTTGCTTTTATGTGCAAAAAGAGGTTCAAATGATAGCAAAAAGAGTAATAAAACAACATTCAATCTTTTAATACAATTAACTTTACAATTGATTACTCTGTATTTATTGCTTTCGGGATATAAAACTTCGTTTTGCATGTATTTTATAAATAGTTTATTTTTCTTCAATAGATAGCATCCTATTCATTGACTGAACATCAATACCTCCCATTACCTAATGAACTCATATGCTCAAGGATCATATACAAATATAGAATTAAATTTCTCTTAAATGGTTTTTAAAAAAACCTGTAATTGTAAAGTAATGTTCTTCAGAGTTAGGAACAATATCAGTATTCATTATAACAGATTCTTTTATTGTATTGTATGTGATAACTTTCAGGCTGTTGTCTGAAGGTGAAAATCTATAAAGACGTAAACCACCTCCATTGTTTATCCCATAATCACTTAGCATAACATGAACAATATTACCATGCTCCCCAATATATTTATCATATAAAGCATTTGTCCTACTCTGATCTCCGCAAAGAATCATTTTAACATTCTCATGCTTCTTAAAACATTTATCCCACAGCTGTTGGGGCGAATTACCTTCCTCACCAAAAGTTTTATGCCATTTCATAATACCCTTGGGCTTATCAAAATAATCAAGATCATGAACAGGTAACTCTTCGGGTCCCAGAAACATATGTGTTGAAATTATTGCAAGTCTGTTAGAATAATCCTCCAAGACTGAATTAGCCCAATCAAGAACACGATCAGGTGCATTACACTCAATATGTAGTATGATCATATCTATGCCATTTGAAGATATCAGTTGATAACTATTAGTGTTATTTTCAAAACTCCCACAATACCAATCAAAAAGCTCAAATCGGGATGATGGGAAATATTTTTGAAATAAATGTGTATTCCCTTGTAACGTCATATCGTGATTTCCTAAAGAAATACCATAAGGAATTTCTCCATGTAACCTGTTCAAATATTTTATTGCTACATCCCACTGACTTTCATGATTACGATCTACAACATCTCCTGCATGACTTACAAATACAATATTTTGCTCCTCTATATTATCAATAATCCACTGTGTCTGAGAATCGAACACATCATTTTTCAACCTTTTCTCATTTTCTGACTTTAAATTAACAATTATTTCACTATACAGTTGTGTGTCTGACATAACTGCAATTGTAAATGACTCTTTAGGTGCAATATCAAGTGTATCAGAGAGAGGATAACACGCATAGATAGACAATAATGGAAATAGAAATAAAACTACAATACAAAACTTTTCAATCTTATAAACTCTTTTCATAAATTCAAATTTTATCAATATATATATAATTTACTTGCTATAAAAGCACCTATTATCCCCTCTTATACACTTAATTTCAGAGAACTAACAACTATATCAATCCATTAGATCTCTCCCTTTGCGCGATGTGAATTATTTTTCAAAGTAGGATACAAATAACTCCCTCCATCAAATCCCCATACTGTAGAAAAATTACTCCAATCAACATATGAATCCGGAGATTTTATCTCTGTTTCACTTCTTGTTCCGGAATTAGTGGTATTATTACTCAATGATGGTGAAAATCCAACTCCTCCTTTTGATAAAGCATACACATTTGTGATTACCGGATTAGTTGCCATAGTTCCAAATGCATCGTAAATATTTCCGGATGAACCTTCAAGTCTTATTATTTCACCCACACTATAACAGTTTTCTATACGACTATTTCTCTGATGAATCAAACCTGCTATACCTCCTACATCAGCCTTTCCTTTAACTTGTATAGTTCCGCTAAAATATGAATTACTAATAACATTCCCATCCCTATATACTTGTCCTGTTATGCCTCCAACACGAAGATTTGAGCTTGAGGTTGAAACACCCACAATAATATCACCAGACACAAAACAGTCATTTATAATATCATTATTTCTATACATACGACCAACAATTCCTCCCATGTAAGCAGCTCCACGTGATTGGTCTAAGGCCTCATCCATAATTAATGTTCCTGAAAAAAAACAGTTGCTAAACACTGAAGGATCGCCATCTGTATAACCTGCAATACCTCCAAAGTAATAATTCCCTGTTACTTTAGCATTTGTTCCCGAGTTTGAAATGGTAGAACCTGAAGACATACCTACAATTCCTCCTACATAAGTCATTCCAATAATCTCAGTGTTATTATTAAAACACTTATCAATTAATCCATTATTATTACCTGCAATTCCACCACATTCAAATTCATCACTTTTGTTTCTATCCGGTGCTGCACTTAAAACACCACCACTAGTAATACAATTAACAATACTACCATAATTAATACCAACAACAGACCCTGAAATTATAGGTGACACCCCGGATTCTGTTGCAATGCTGCAATTTGAAAGTGATATATCATGAATTTCTCCATAGTTAACAGCAGACACAAATGAAAAACCATTATTTGTTTTTGAAATTGCTCCCATTGCCGGAGAAAATTCGATTTGAATATTACAATTATTGAATTTAAGATTGCCAACTTTACCTTGGCTCGCAATCCCACCAAACAAAGATGAATAATTACGCACATCAGGAAAAACAACACGATTCCAATTACTAATCGTAACACCATTTCCATTAAATATTCCATTAAATCCATCTTCAGGAGTACATATTGGAGTAAATTCACTATTTAGTGTAGGTGTAAAGCTTAATTTATAATGTGCCCCTTTATTTATCTCTATACTATTTGCAATAGTTATGTTTTTCAAACTCTCTATTTCGCCTATAATATAAGGATCTGACTCTGTTCCTTTACCGGAAGTAAAATGGCTGTTAGTTTCAACAGGATCACTTTCTGAAAATACTGTTACATTTTCAGTAACAGACCTTACTACCAGTTTTGTGAACCCTGCGTGAATAGGTGTGCTAAAAATTGGATCTGATGCTAAATCCCACTCAGTTGACAAACCTGCATCTATTGTACCAACCAGTTGATCATTTATATCATATATATCTATGAAATAATTTTGTGAACCAACAACTTCACTCCAATTTGCTTTAAATTTAGTTGGCAACTTATCCACATTAAGCACAGCTTTATTAAATACACCGCTTTGAACCACATTAAACTCATACACAACATCCTGATTACTAACTGCTTTAACAACAATAGTTGCCGTACGAGATTCGCCTGTAGTATTGAAATCATAAATTAGAGAAAAGTTGTTTTTACCATTAACTCCTTCATTCGTAACCTTTACCCACTCTTGATCACTCTCTGCAGTCCACTCATCATTTGACATAAGTTCAAGAATTGAGTTACTATTTATTAGAGGAATCTCAAACACACCATTATTTTCAACTTCTTTAACTTCAATATATGGCGCACTTGGTTTCTGCACTATAGTAAACTCCTTTTTAAAATCAGGTTCACCTCCATCAGATTCAATCACAATTGTAGCAACTCTATCGTCGGTAAGTGAATAATTCCTTGTTGTGTAAATATTTATTTCAATATTCCCATAACCACTAATTGAATCTAATTCAATCCATGCCTCTCCGGCACCGGAAGGGTAAATCACAGAAGCTTTCCACCAAAAATTTGACTTTATAAATATTTTGCTTGCTTCATTTTTCCCTGTTAATTCCAATTCATTGTCATTAACACCCACTTCAGGTGTTTCATTATCTGCACTATAAAAATCAATCTCATCAGAGCAATAACATAGTGTTAATATCAATGCTAATAAAATGGGGTATAAAACTATTTTTTTCATACAACTATACTATTTTTATTGTCAGTGTTTGGAACTTGCTAACATTTTATATGTCTAACTATTAGTAACCAAAGTTTTGATCACCTTCAGTTATATTATTATTTGCTGAAATTTCAACCATCGGAAATGGGCATAACAAGTTTTTCTTCACATAATCATCTGTTAAAGAATACTGTATATTATCACCCGAACCTGTAACTATTCCAAAATAAAAATCATAAGTCATTGTATTAGATAAATCATCTAATCTATCATTATGATTTTGAAGAATTCCTCTAAAGTATTCAATTCCGCGTCTTCTATTATCAAACCACTCATGTAACTCTCCTTTTAGCTCAATCAATCTCTCCTCCATAATAAGCTCACGAGTTTCAGATTGTGACAATGAAGTATCCCAATCTGCCGGAACTAAATTACGACCTTGAGGAGTATTACGAGCTCTATCAAGCAACTGATTTACGTAACCAATGGCTTCACCCGTCTTACCCAATTCGTTAGCTGTTTCTGCCAGCATCAGAATCAAGTCAGCAAATCTATATACTATCACATTAACATTAGCGTCGAATGCTGTAAAACGAGGATCTTTGTACTTTTTTAAATGAGGTAATTCATCACTACTTGACATCTCTCCGGTTGGAGGTAAATTATCTCTTGTAAAAGGATAAGTATAATATATTCTACCCGGATTATTTGTAGTTGTCATATTACGTCTATATAAGGTATGAATATACGTTTCATCAAGTCGATAATCACCTTCATAACGCTCAAAATGTAAATCATAGCTCTCTCGCATTGCACGAATACGACCATAGTTATTACTTGAATTAGTTAATGGGAGCCCTTCCCAGTAGCCTGGTAAGTAATGATACATAAAAGTAGTGCTACCTGTTACAACATTCTCTTCTAATTCAAAAATAGATTCAGAGGTATATTTATTGTAGCAGTCCCATAACTCACTAAAATTACTAACCAAAGAATATCCTCCGTTAGAATATACATCTAGTGCAAAATCATAAGCTTTCTGCCAATAACTTTGCGCACTCTGGTCTAACCAAGAAGCGTCGAAAGGTTCTCCGGGATTCTCTTTAATACAGGCCATTGCTATATAAACTTTAGAAAGTAGGAATTTTGCAGCATACTTTTGTGCTCTGCCTCGTGATTGTTTTTCAGACTCCGGAAGTAACTCCCAAGCTTTCTCTAAATCTTCAATAATAGTGTTATAAACCTCACCAATTGGAGTACGAGGTTTATGTGCGCTTTCAATTGATGACGCCGGTTCTAAAACTAAAGGTACAGGACCTAATAATCTTACTAGATTAAAATAACTTTGCGCCCTCAAGAAATATGCCTCACCCATAATCCTATCTCTCACACCCTCATCAATAGAGCTTTCTTCTAAGTTAAGCAACACATCATTTAAAGCATTAATAGTAACATAATGCCCTTCATATGCTTGAGCAATATATGTATTATTGGTTTGTATATCCATTTTTGCTAACTCAACAAAAGCAGAAGAAGTTGTACCGGCAGTCATTGTTCCCGAACCAACAGACAATATTGTGTGTAATCTCAATCCATACATTGAAGAATTTGAAAAATATGCATAACATGCATTCAATGCAGCTTGTGCACCTTCTTCTTTTGAATATATTTGATCTTTATTAAATTGCGTTGTGGGTCGCTCTTCCAAAAAATCTTCACATGAGATGAAAAGAATCAATACTATGTAAAAAATATAAATCTTATTCATGATTTTTTTATTTAAAATCCAATTTAACAGGACAACTATTTTTAAAATGACATATTTAAACCAAAGATATATGACCTGGTTGCCGGGTATGAACCCCAATCAACACCAACCCTTTGATCACCACCCGGGAAACTACTAACATCAGGATCCCATCCACTATATGATGTGAGAATAAAGAGATTACGTGCAGTAAAACTCATTCCAATATTTCTGACCCATGAATCCTTCAATGGGACATTATAGCTCAATGTAATATTTGACAACCTCAAATAACTACCATCCTCAACAATTCGATCTGTAAAGTCGCCCGAATTATTTGTCTTTCTCAACCTAGGATATTTAGTATTTTGATTTTCGGGAGTCCACGCTTTATAAAATGCATCTGCACGAATATTATTAATATTTCCGGCAGGATTTGCAGGAGCTGTATCCTCTTCTTGCAAAAGATTTCCATTTACAATTTGATTTCCATACACTCCGGTAAACATCATTGTTAAAGAAAGACGTTTATAGGATATAGAATTGCCGAACCCATAAACAAACTTTGGATTAGGATCTCCAATAATAGTTTTATCAGCATCGTTAATTTCATTTAATCCATCGTCATCATTAACATTTACATACTTAATATCACCCGGCTGCAATGGTTTTCCTCGATAAAGTGGCAAATTACCTGATGCAACATCTTCTTCGGATACCAAACCATCTGTTTTAAATCCATAAAATAAACCTACCGGACGCCCTTCTATATAAATATTAGCAGGCATCTTAAAATAAGTATTATCATTACCAATATCACGACCTAAAAATGCCGGTGCATAAATTGAACCCCACTGAGCATCGGGTTTACCTAAATCAATAACTTTATTTCTATTAAACGAAATATTACCGTTTATAGACCAAGAGAAATTGCGCTTATTTATCAATGCTCCATCAACCGATATCTCTAAACCTTTATTTTGAATCTTACCTCTATTTATCCACATATTCGAAAAACCTGATTGAGGTGGGATATCAATATCTTGCAATAAATCTTTAGTAGTTTTATCATAGACATCAACAATCAAGTTAATTCTATTTTTAAGTAGCCCCAGATCAATCCCTATATTTGTTTGTTCCGAAGTTTCCCATCTCAACAATTTATTTGCAAGGATTGATGGTTTAACACCAATTATAAAACTGCCATTATCCGTTAAATTGTAATTCGAATTTGGATCAGCCATTCTAATACTATTATAAGTTGTCAAAGTCTGATAAGGTGATAGAGCTTGATTTCCAACCTCTCCCCATCCCAATCTCAGTTTTAAATTAGTTATTGAAGTAAAGTTCTTCATAAACTCTTCCTCATTCACCCTCCATGCAAATGCAAATGAAGGGAAGAAACTATACTTATTACCTGGTGCAAATCTACTACTTCCATCTGCTCTATAGGTTCCTGTTAAAATATACCTGTCTTTCAAGCTATAAACTAAACGAGTATAATAAGAGAGTAAAGCACTTTTATTTTCATTATAGCCCGGCACCACACTTCTTGCATTCTTAATTCCACCTGCTCTAAATTCATGATCAGGAAAATCGTTAGCTTCAACAATACTATTTTTATTCAAATTACTACTTAGCGACATCCCAAGCATGAAATTGATTCTATTTGATTTATTAATATCTTTATTAATATTCAATATATTATCAACATTCCATCTAAATGCGTTAAGCTGTCCGATACCGGCTCTACCATTACGAGCATTATCAATATACATACCATACCATCTGGTACGTGTCTTATCCCTAAAATCCATCCCGGCAGTAGTTCTAAAACTGACACCTTTAGCGATATTTAAATTAGCATATGCAACAGTATTAATACGATTTTCTTTGCTAATATCATCATAATTTTGCAGCCATATTTCTGTTCCCCTAATTTCATCATCATCAAAAGACTCTGCAAACTCATTAAACAAGTAGGGCTTAGAACCAAGCATTTGTCGCATCATATTTGTTGCTCTCGTTGCATTTTGCGTCCCTCCCGGCTCTGTCCCTTGAGTCATATTATTTATCCTATTTGAATATGTGAATTTTGTTCCAATACTTATTAAACTAGAGATATCAACATCAAAATTCATACGAACATCACCCTGTTGTACATTTGTGTTTTTTAATATTCCCTGATTATCAAGATACCCTCCTGCAATATAATATCTAGTTTTATCGGTACGTCCACTAACGGTTAAACGCTGATTATAGCTCAAACTGGTACGCATCGTATAATCCTGCCAATCTTCCTCTATCAGAAAATCTCTATCATCAACAGTATAACCAATTGCATCTGCATATTCTAAGAACTGCATTAAATTGAGTAATGGTATTTTTTTACTTGAGTTTGCAATTTCAACACTTGTAGTCCAGTCAATACGTGGCACATCTGATGTACCGGACTTGGTTGTAATTAAAATAACACCATTAGCGCCAAGAGATCCATAAATAGCTGTTGCGGATGCATCTTTTAATATCTCAATACTCTCAATATCTTGTGGATTAATAGAGGTAAGAGCATTTTGCGCTTCTTGCCCTGAGCTTCCTATAGGATTCTGTACATCCTGTGATACTGAGTTAAGAATTATCCCGTCAACTACATACAATGGTTCACCACTCGTATTAAATGAAGAAGTACCTCTAATTTGAACACTAACAGCTCCTCCCGGGGCCGAACTCCCGGTTATAACCTGTACACCGGCAGCTTTACCTTGAAGAAGTTTGTCAAAGCTTGCTACTTGAGAAGACTCTATTTCATCTAAGCGAACACTAGTTACAGAGCCCGTTAAATCGCTTTTTCGCATAGTTCCATATCCAACAACCACCACATCCTCTAATAGCACATTATCTTCTTGGAGTACTACATCAAGCGTGTTACCTGTAACATTTATGGTAAGCATTTCATAGCCAAGGAAGTTAAACTGCAAGATTTTATTAACCCCGGCAGGTATAGTAATTTTATATTTACCATCAATATCTGCCATAGTTCCAATAGTGGTACCTTGCACCTGCACAGTAGCTCCTACTAATGGAAAATTTTCACTATCAGTTATCTTACCGCTTACAGTTGTCTGCGCCATAACGCTCAATAAACTAAAGAGTGACACACACAATACACTAAATACTTTTTTATGAATATATTTTTTCATATTGTTCCTCATTATTATTCGATATTAGAAATTTACTTTTACTCCTACTATAAAAGATCTTGCACTTGGATAGGCAGCATTATCGATACCAATTAAAGACAGGTTATAACTATAGCTGTTAACATTAGGATCAAAACCTGAGTAATTAGTAATTAAAAGTAAATTTTTCATTGCAAATGTCAAATCCAAAGAGTTTATCCATTTTACCATAGGCAGATTTAAATTGTATCCAACAATGAAATCTGAAAGTCTGATATAGCTTCCATCTTCAATAACACGAGAAGAAAACTCATTTATGCCAACCGCATTAAAACGTGGAGATTTACCGTCGGTGTTAGTAGCAGAATAAGAATCGGTATAAGTATTCTCACGTAGATTCCATATATTACCGGTAATATAAATATCATTATATAGATCCATATTAACAATGTCATATTTTGCCATACCTTCAAATAACATTTTAACACTAAGCTTTTTGTATCTAAAATCAGTATTAACACCAAACACATATTCAGGTATTGGATTTCCTATTATAGTTTTGTCTTCCTCTGTAATATTTCCATCTCCATTTATATCTATAAATTTTATATCACCACTTTGCAGTCTGACATTATTAAAAGGTGGAGCAAATAAAACATGACTATCTTCTACAATACCTTGAGATTTATATCCCCAAAAGGCACCAACCTGTTCTCCTTTTCTATTAACATTAACTGAAAAAGGAGCTTCATCTTTCATCCCTATGCTATTTCCGAATAAGTCAGCATTATAACCCGTATTTGTTATCTTACTCTTATTATAAGCCAAAGTGGCTCCTACATTCAGTGTAACATCACTGTTTTTTATTAATTCCGCATTAAGACTAACCTCAATTCCTTTATTGTTTGTCGATGACTCATTTGAGAAAGCTGTCTCATACGCACCTAATCTCTCATGATAATAGTATCTTAAAATATCTTTTGAGTCTGAATTATATAAATCTACCGAAGCAGTAATTCTATCTTCTAAAAATCCTATATCAAAACTTATATCTTTTTGAGTATTTTTGTTGTTCCATCTCAGATCGTAGTAATTGGTCATATCATTCTCAATTACTACTTCGGGAGTAAAGCCTGTTATATAATGACCAGTTAAATCAAAAGGTAAAAGAGTTTGTTTTCCTGAACGTCCCCAGCTACCTCTCAAAATTAGTCTAGAAACAATATCCTGGTCAGCTAAGAAGCCTTCATTCTTTATATTCCATGAAAATCCCAACGAAGGGTAGTATGTTAAGCTATTGAAAGCTTCATCAAACTTGTTTGTTTTATCTGTACGTACAGAAACTCTCAAAGTGTATTTATTATCATACATATACGATCCGCTAAAGTAACCTGACAAAACGTAGTTGCTCCATTCCAAATTTCTGTAAGGAAATGTATTTTCGGCTAACTGAATACCGATACCTCGTAAATCTTGATTAAAAAAGGTAGTCCCTTCATTCATTTGATTTGAGATATACTCTCCATTTATTGAAGCCCCCAATAAGCTTGTAACCGTATGTTTCTCTAAATTATAGCTATATTTTAAATGTGAGTCGATATTATAAGTCATAAGATTTATATTACTCCTTCCGGCTCTACCTTCCACACTTCGTCCTCTTGCTATCTCACTACCTATCCAGCGAAATCTTTCTTTTGTACGATAATCAATTCCGCCAACGGTTTTCAACTTCAACCCATTAAAAATTGATGTTGCAAAATATACCTGAGGTGTTGCAAAATATTGAACACTATTATCATCATAAGCTCTAATCCAATCTCTTGGATTCTCATTAATCATATAATCATCATCTGCAGAGGTCTCAAATGGAATTGCTTTGGTCATCAATTTTGTAAGGCTTGGACTTCCAAAAGGAGAGGTTGCCTGAATCATGTTATTTTCTGTATAACCGAACAACATTCTTGTACCAAAAATCGTATGATTTCCTATAAGACGATCGAAATTTACACGAATGGATGCTTGAGTAATATCGCTACGATCAATTACTCCCTCATTATTTAAATAATTAATTGAAATATAGTAATTCGTTTTGTTGTTACTGCCTCCAAAATCCACATGATAATTTTGCATAATTCCTACCCTGCTAACATCATTTTGCCAATTCATTGGACCTCTAAGCTCAAAGGGGAGACTATTGCCGGGATTAGCAATATTTTGATATTTCAAATAATCACTGCCATTCAGAACATCTATTTCACTATTTATAACAGAAAATCCCAGATTGGCCTGTACATTATAACTAAAACCATCTTTTTTGCCACGTTTAGTGGTGATTAAAACCACTCCATTTGCACCTTGATTCCCATAAATTGCAGTTGCATCCGCATTCTTTAAAATCTCAATTTTTTCAATATCATTTGTGTTAATCCTTGACAAAATATTTTGTGTAGCCTGATAATCTTGTGGATCATTCCAAAAAGTAGTCATTGCATCATTCCAAACAGGATTTAGTACTACTCCATCTAAAATATAAACCGGTTCGTTATCCCCTCTAAAACTTCTCACGCCTCTAACTTGCAAGCTAAATGCTGCACCCGGCATACCGTCAGATTTTACAATTCGCGCTCCTGAAATACGACCTGCTATCAACTCTTCAATTGTATATCCAACTTGTGCCTCTCTGTCTGAAGGTTTAGTTGCAGATCTAACACTATCCTGTGTTAATGAAAAATTAATTTCTTTATTAAGAATAATTCGGTCTTTTCCACCAACGATTTGTCCTTGCAATAAGTTTATATTTGCAAAAACCACTATTCCTAAAACTATCAATTTAGCCGACCATCCGGTCTGAATAAATGGATAGTCACATATTTTTTTCATACGCATACTATTAATAAATTTTTGTTATTCACTTTCACGTAAAACCTCAAAACAAAATTAATGCAAAATAAACTCCATGTGTATCACAAAATAATCAAATGTTATAATTTTTTAATGAACACGCTTCATTTAGTGTACTATAATGAATAAATGTTTAAAAACAGACATAATATTTTAATAATAAAAGAGAGATGTTATTCTGTTTTTTGAAAAATAGAGATAAGCTCTAAATGCTTCATATCAATAAATAACTACAATCAGAAAAATAGCAACATAAAAAATTAAAAAGAGGCTGCCCTTTTGAAACAGCCCTTTATGAACTCAAGTTTAAAAATTAATATCTGCACAATATACTTTATTAAGTGATATTTACCTCCTCCTACGACGTACAAGTATAATACACCTATTAACTGAACCATATCACAGTTTCACCACAACCAACTTCCCAAATAGTTGCACTACCAGTAGAGAGACTATTGTATTAATCAAATACTCTATGTTTACCTAATAAATTCGTAACATTGTCAATATGAAGCTGTTCTGTCTCCCTATTTTCTCTGTTTTCAACAGCCTCTCTCATAATACTAATTACTTCATGTTTGTCTGTGTATGGGGCTGGCTCATAAGCTTGTATTATACTCAAAACCTCTAAAACCCTATCCTCCTTTACAACAAAGGTGCCTTCGGGAACAAAACTTATATCTCTGAGTTCGCAATCTCCGTCAAATACAATCACTGAGTAAAATGGAATATTTTCAAACTGCTTACGCGTTCTTTTTAAATCGTTAATATGTTTGTTGTTTTGCATAATGGGATTGTAGAAACGATACTTCTGTTTACCATATGCCAATACCTGAGTCCAATTCGATTGATACCCTTTTCCAAAAATCCATCCGCTATAATCTTTCACCTCAAAAACAATAATACCTGCAGTAGTAACCACAACTAAATCAATCTGAGAAAAACTTCCATTTGGTCTTTTCAAATAGAGGTCATGAAAAATTGTTTGAGCCGGAACCCCATACTTCAAAAGCTTTACTATCAAGCTCCTTTCAGCATATGCCCCCCTATCGGAAGTAGTTACCTTTTCAAACAACCTCCTGCTTCTCTCAAAATATAATTCTTTATCAGTATTATATTGTTGCTTCTTACCACGATTGTTAAAAAGCCTAAGTATAATTACAAGAACTAAAATAACTAGTAAAAAAATCATCTTCAATCACCTCAACCAAAATATCCAGGGCAAAACAAAGACAACAAAAACTGTCCATATAGCATAAACTGGTAAATAATTTGCAATAGTAAGTTCCACCTGTTTAATCTCCCTGTTCTTAAAATTCACTTTATACAAATCGATCATCACAAGCAGCAAATTCCCGAAAATCAACAGGTTTGAGCCAAGTACCGCAACTCTATTGGGCGAGTAACCAAACTCTCCAAGTCGATAGATAATTGCAGACAATGCAACCAAATCAACTATCAATGCAACAACTGTAAGCGTTAAAAGAGTAAACTCGTTAAACCTTTGCCTCCTATTAATAGATGTACCTGAAATTGAAAACACTACAATTGCCGCAACACCCAATAACATCACATTAAAAATAAGCAAGAACTCTCTGTCGCTATAAGGATCTTTGCCGGTCATAATAATCCCTATTACAAAAACTATCAATGTAATCAGAACAAGCGGACTAAATATATTTGCAATAATTGGAGCAATCTTACTTGTTACATTTGGAAAATTAAGAATAATATAAGTTGCCACTATAGGCACAGAAACCAGCCCCCACACAATAATATATTCGGAATAAAATTGCTCTATGCTTAACTCAATTGAAGAAAACATCTCAATTGTAATACCAGTCAACAAAGCACCTGCGATTAAAATTATAGCTCCCAAAACAGCTAAATCGCCATTGTACTTAATATAATCAATTCTCTTCAACCTATCTTTAATATCGAAATCAATAAAAATTACCCCATAAAGGCACCAAAGCATAAGAGGAAAGTGCACATAAGCTAAAGTCACTGAATCGCTGCCGGTAAATGAAGGAAGCAGATTTATATAAATTGCGGAAACTGCAAAAATTGAAAGCGAAATTAATATCTGCTTAGGGTTGAAAGTCCCTTTTCTCAAAACAGCAAATAGTGATAATCCAAAAAGTACAATTGCCCCGGCATATTTATCATTAAATTGATAACCAAAAGAATTTAAAGAAATGATTTTTGGTGATTGAATTAGAAGTATGGTTACAACACAAGAAGCAATTAAGAAAAGAATCTCCTTTCTGCTGGTATTAATCGAAACACCTTTTGTTTTACCATACTCTAGACGTGTTTTCCAGAAATCGGCAATCTTATTATCTGAAATATCAGGATAAATTTTAAAGAATTCTTTCTCGAAACCTTTTCTGTCAGCACTATACAGCACCTCAAGATACTCTAAATTATTGATATTATCTTTAATATTGTTTTTCATACTTTATCCAGATGTAGGTTTAACTACTTATTAATTTCATTTTTAGGCAATGAAAGTACAACTAAAAAACAATCTAACCACATAAAAACAATCCGAATATTCCTACAATTGGTTTGTCTCCATTATGAATTACATGTTGCTAACGGTTAGCACGCTCGTGAATCGCTCCAAAACATCTGCCATCTACAAATGCTACGGGGCAGAAAATAGCGGTCTACTTAAAAAAAGCTGGGAGCTGTTCCAAAAGGGCAGCTCCTCGTACAGTCTAGATACTTATTTACTCTTCATTTATAACAATGGAATATATTAATTATTTTAACTTATCTTTAAAGATATATTCACAAAACAAGTTTTTTAATATCTAAATAACTTCTTTGCCATAATGGTTAGGGTTACTCCTCGAGTTGCAAGGTATAGTATGAATGAGAACCAAAGTGCATTGTTGCCCCATAATGGTTTAAGTAGGAAATAAGAGGCAAAGAATATTATTGAGGAGAGTATCATTGCATTTCGCATTTGAGCAGAGGCGGTGGCACCTATAAATATGCCATCCCATAAAAATGCAGCAAACCCTGTAATGGGTATTAAGAGAGTCCAGAACATATAGTTTTTGGTTTCGGCAATAATAAATACATCGTTAGTTAGTACTCTTAATATCATGTCGGGGAAAAGTAGATAGATGGTCATTACGAAAAATGAGACTATTAGACCCCAAAAGAATATACGCTTAATCATGTGCTGAAGCATATATCTGTTTTTTGCTCCAACGAATCTGCCGGTTAGCGCTTCACCGGCATAGGCAAAGCCATCCATGAAGTACGAAAAGAGCATGAAGAATTGCATCAATAGAGCGTTTACTGCAAGTATGGTTTCTCCCATGGCAGAGGAGACAAATGTAAAGAAGGTGGTAACCAGCGTTAATAGGAAAGTGCGAACAAATATATCTCCGTTTACTCTGAAGTATTCCCTGATTGCTGTTTTATCCCAGATGGTTTTTTTGTTGATATATGTTTGTAATCGACCATAATATTTGTGCCACAACAGGGCTGCAACAATAAAAGATATTACTTGCGATAGTGAAGTGCCCAAGGCTAAACCATCAATCTTCATTCCCAAACCAAATACAAAACCAACACTTAGCATTATATTTAAAACGTTGTTCAGGATTGCAATTATCATAGGGATTCTTGCGTTTTGCATGCCAATAAACCATCCTTTAAACGCGTACATCCCTAATACGGCAGGTGCACCCCAGACAACTATTCGGAAGTATGTTTTAACGTGGTGGACCGACTCCGGTCCGGATTTTATGAGTTTAAATGCAAGCTCGCCTATGGGATATTGAAGCAGGACGATTAGAAATCCAATACCAAGCCCAATTGCAAGTGAACGGATAAATACATTCATAGACTCGCTAAAATCCCTTGCTCCGTAGGCCTGAGAAGCAAAGCCGCTGCTGCTCATCCTCAAGAACCCGAAGTTCCAGTATATCATATTAAATATATTGGCGCCAAGGGCAATGGCACCAATATAAACGGCAGAACCTAGTCGCCCCGCCACAGCAATATCAATCATACCAAGAAGTGGTACAGTAATATTTGTTATGATATTAGGTATTGCTAGTCTATAAATTTTCTTGTCCATAGGCTATATTACATCAAAAAATATGCCAAATTGTATTTTTATTTATATTTCATAAAATAACTTTGGATTAACAACAATATATCAACAAAAGTGTTAATATCGATATGGCAACAGTAGTTTAATATTTTTATAACAACAATTGATAGATATATAATTAGGAGTGGACAACATATAGATAAAATTTAACGAAAAAAACAAATTTTCCTACTGAAATAAAACAAATAATTGAAGTTTTTAAATTATTTTGGAATATATTGTACATTCTTTTTCATAACTTTGTGTATTATATCTTTTAGCACTTATTTTTGATACTTTATAGTGCTGTTGACAAGATTGTTAAAAGAATAAAACTTCATTTTTAAATCATATGGACAAAATTCAGGAACTCACTTCTAAACTTTATTCGGAAGGGGTAGAAAAAGGTAAAGGGGAGGCCGAAAAGATTATTGCAGAAGCAAACTCACAGAGAAAACAAATTCTGGAGGATACAGAAAAAAAAGCAATTGAGATTGTAGAGGCTGCCAAAAAGGAGGTTGCCGAGCTCAAAAAACATACCGAAGCTGAGTTAAAAATGTATGCCAATCAAGCATCGGAAGCTTTAAAATCAGAGATTTCCAATTTGGTAACCAACAAGCTTTCTGAGTCTAATGTAAAAGCTGCTTCAGAAGATAAGGCTTTTATGCAGAATTTGATTTTAGAGCTGGTTAAGAACTGGTCGAAAGATGAAAAGCTGACTATTGGTGTTGATAATGCAGAAGAATTAGAGGCATATTTTTCATCAAATGCAAAGGACGTGCTGGACAAAGGGTTGAAAATTGAGTCGGTGAATAATATCAAAACAGGGTTTACCGTTTCTCCTGAAGATGGTTCATACAAAGTGAAATTTGGGGAAGACGAGTTTGTCGAATACTTTAAGGAGTTTTTGAGACCTCAGATTCAAAAACTACTTTTTTAGCTTAAATGTATGCTCTTTAAAAATCAATATTACTATTTTGTTGCAGGTTTACCGGATTTCACATTCGACAGTATGAAGCTTCCATACAGTGTGAGTGAATTCAGAGAGACTCTAAATGAGGTCCTTAAGCCTAAAGACAAGAAATTGCTTGAAAAGTATTTTCTTAAATATGACAACGACAATTTATTAAGTTTACTGAAAAATAAAGATGCTTCGCTAGAGTTGTTAGGAAGACTTTCGCGAGAAGAGATTGTTGAGGTTGTATCTAAGGTAAAGGAGGATCTGTCGATAAAGAAAGAGATTAAGTCGCCCCCATATTTTGAGGATTTTATTAAAAGATGGTTGAGCGAGGAGAACCCCGAAGAGGGTGGACGCAGGTGGGAAGATTTACTATCTTCGCTTTATATGGATTTTGGGAGAGAATCGAAAAACAGCCTTTTGTCGGGATGGTTTGAATTGAATCTTAATATCGGAAATCTGCTTTCGGCAATTTATGCTCGCAAATATAAAATGGAGGTTGCCAAATACATAGTTGGCAATAACAAGACTGCAAATCTTATTAGAGAGAATTCTAATTCGCGTGATTTTGGCATTAGCATGGAGCTTGAGTATTTTGATGCTATTCAGCGTATTTCGGAAGAAGAGGATATATACGATAGGGAAAGGAAGATTGATAAATTCCGTTGGGACTGGCTGGAAGAGAATACTGTATTCGATTATTTTAATATAGAGTATATATTTGCTTATCTCTGCAAACTTCAGATTTTGGAACGCTGGGTTAGCCTCAACGCAGAAGAGGGAGAGCGTGTATTCAGAGAATTAATCAATAATCTCAAAAATAAGACTGAACTGCCTGAGGATTTCTAACTATTAATATCGCTTTAATGCAATTGATTGCAAAGTTTTAATGCAACCAATAGTGAAAATTTATATCAGGCGGATTATAAATATCGATAAAAAAATAATCATATATGTTAACAAAAGGAACAGTTAGAGGAATTATTTCTAACCTCGTTATAGTTGAGGTTGACGGACCTGTTGCTCAGAACGAGATAGCTTATATCGACATGGCGGGAAACAGGTTGATGGCTGAGGTTATTAAGGTGGTTGGAAATACGGCTAATCTTCAGGTTTTTGAAAGTACCAGAGGGCTGACTATTGGAGCGGGTGTTGAGTTTCAAGGTCATATGCTTGAGGTTGTACTTGGTCCGGGGCTTCTGGAGAAGAACCTGGATGGCTTGGAAAATGACCTGGATAAGATGGATGGAATTTTCTTGAGACGTGGCGAGTATACTTTCCCGCTTGATGAGGAGAAATTATGGCATTTTATCCCTTTATCAAAGGTGGGAGATAAGGTGACTGCCGGAACATGGCTTGGTGAAGTTGATGAGAATTATCAACCTCACAAAATTATGGTCCCCTTTGTTATGCAAGGTGAATATAAGATAAAGAGTATCATCGAAGAGGGTGATTATAATGTTTTTAAAACAGTTGCCGTTATAGAGGATATTGATGGAAATGAGACCGAAATTAATATGATACAGCGCTGGCCCGTGAAGGTTCCGGTTAAACAGTTTGCAGAAAAGCCAAGGCCTTTTAAATTACTTGAAACAGGTGTTCGCGCTATAGATACATTTAACCCTATTGTGGAGGGTGGCACAGGTTTTATTCCGGGAGCTTTTGGAACAGGAAAGACTGTTTTGCAGCACGCTATTGCTAAGCAAGCTGAAGCAGATATTGTTATTATGGCTGCTTGTGGTGAGCGTGCAAATGAGGTTGTTGAGATCTTTACAGATTTCCCTGAACTGGAAGATCCGCACACCGGCAGGAAGCTTATGGAGCGTACTATTATTGTTGCAAATACTTCTAATATGCCTGTAGCAGCACGTGAGGCCTCTGTTTATACAGCAATGACTATTGGAGAGTATTACCGCTCGATGGGACTTAAGGTGCTGCTGATGGCCGATTCAACTTCTAGATGGGCTCAAGCTCTTCGAGAGATGAGTAACCGACTTGAGGAGTTGCCCGGTCCTGATGGTTTCCCTATGGACTTGTCGGCTACGATTTCTAATTTCTACGGACGAGCAGGTCATGTTAAGCTTAATAATGGTGCAGAGGGTTCAATTACTTTTATTGGTACCGTTTCGCCTGCAGGGGGTAATCTAAAAGAACCGGTTACAGAGAATACAAAGAAAGTGGCTCGTTGCTTTTATGCTCTTGAGCAGGATAGAGCTGATAAGAAGCGTTATCCCGCTATCAATCCTATTGAGTCTTACTCAAAGTATTTTGAGTATCCCGAGTTTGCAAGTTATATTTCTGAAAATATTTCTGAAAATTGGACAGAGAAGGTTAGTGAGTTAAAAACAAGAATGATTCGCGGTAAGGAGATTTCGGAGCAGATAAATATTCTTGGCGACGATGGTGTACCGGTGGAGTATCATGTAACTTTCTGGAAGTCTGAGTTTATTGATTTTGTTATTCTTCAACAGGATTCTTTTGATGATGTGGATGCTGTGACGCCGTTGGAGAGACAGAAAGATATGCTGGATCTTGTAACGGATATTTGTCGTACAGATTTTGAATTTGATAATTTTAATGAGGTTGCTGAGTTTTTTAAGGAGCTTATTAATTTAGGTAGACAGATGAATTATTCAGAAGCCGGATCAGATAGATTTGATAATTATTACAATCAGTTTAGGGAGTTGGTCTCTAAAAAAACTGAATCTCAGCTTATTGAAGACCAAAGCTTTGTTTAATGGTTGTTTGGCTTGAACAATATAATAGATAAATGGCGAAATAGTAAATCAAGATATAATGGCAAAAGCATTTCAAAAAATATATACTCAAATTACACAGATCACTAAGGCTACCTGTTCGGTTAAAGCAACTAATGTGGGGTACGACGAACTTGCAACTGTAGATGGCCGACTTGCGCAGGTAGTGAAGATTATTGGTGATGAGGTTACTTTACAGATTTTTGAGGGTACAGAAGGTATTCCTACAAATGCTGAGGTGATTTTTATGGGTGATTCCCCTACCCTGAAAGTGAGCGATCAGTTGGCAGGAAGGTTCTTTAATGCATATGGTGATCCTATTGATGGTGGCCCTGTTCATGAAGGTGAGGAGCGCCAAATTGGAGGTCCATCGGTTAATCCGGTAAGAAGAGAGCAGCCCTCGGAACTTATTGCAACAGGTATTGCAGGTATCGACCTAAATAACACGTTGGTTTCAGGTCAGAAGATTCCTTTCTTTGCGGATCCTGACCAGCCGTTTAACCAGGTTATGGCTACGGTGGCATTGCGTGCCCAGGCTGATAAGATTATTCTTGGTGGTATGGGTATGACAAACGATGACTATCATTACTTCAAGAATGTGTTTAGTAATGCAGGTGCGCTGGATCGAATTATTTCATTTATGAATACTACAGAGGATCCTGCGGTGGAACGCCTGCTGGTTCCGGATATGGCTCTTACGGCTGCAGAGTATTTTGCTGTGGATAAGAATGAGAATGTGTTGGTGCTGCTTACTGACATGTCGTCATACGCCGATGCATTGTCTATAGTGTCTAACCGCATGGATCAGATTCCGTCTAAAGATTCGATGCCGGGTTCTCTATATTCCGACCTTGCAAAGATTTATGAGAAAGCTGCTCAGTTTCCCGCGGGTGGTTCAATTACAATTTTGGCTGTAACCACACTTTCAGGTGATGATATTACACATGCTGTACCTGATAATACAGGTTATATTACTGAAGGGCAGCTGTTCTTACGTATGGATAGTGATATAGGTAAAGTTATTGTAGATCCTTTCCGTTCGCTGTCTCGACTTAAACAGAATGTTCAGGGTATAAAAACTCGCGAGGATCATCCGCAGTTGATGAACTCTGCAATTCGTCTTTATGCCGACGCTTCTAACGCTAAGACTAAACAGGAGAACGGTTTTGATCTTACAGATTATGATATAAGAACTCTAGCTTTTGCAAGAGATTACTCAAACGATTTGCTGGCAATTGATGTAAATTTAAATACAACTGAAATGCTCGATAAGACATGGGAGTTGTTGTCTAAGCACTTCAGACCGACAGAGGTGAATATGAAGCAGGAGCTAATAGATAAGTACTGGAAATAAAAAATGGCTATTAAGTTTCAATATAGTAAAACTTCCCGACAGCTGATGGAGAAACAGCTGAAGGTGCGTGAGAGGGCGCTTCCTACTTTACAAAGTAAGGAGACGGCTCTACGTATGGAGGTTAAAAAGGCCAAAGATGAAATAGATTTACTCGATAGAGAGCTGGAGGCAAGTGTACAATCTTACAACAAGATGATGGGAATGTGGGTTGAGTTTGACCCTACAATTGTTAGTGTTAAAGATGTACATCTTTCTAAACAGAAAATTGCCGGTGTAAAAATCCCTATTCTAGAGAGTGTGGATTTTGATGTTAAGCTATTTAGCCTTTTCAATAAACCTAAATGGTTTCTTGACGGTATAAAAACAGTAGAGAAGTTGGCTGAGATGGGTCTCCGAAGAGAGTTTCATACAATCCGTCTTAACAATCTTGAGCATGCACGAAGAAAAACAACCCAGAAGGTGAATCTTTTTGAGAAGGTTCAAATTCCGGGATATAAGGAGGCAATTTTAAAGATAAAGCGTTATTTGGAGGATGAGGAGAATCTTTCTAAATCGTCACAAAAGATTATGCGCTCACACCAAGAAGAAAGAAGAGAAAGACAAAAAAGAAGAGAGGGAGATAGTATATGGTAGCAACAATGAAGAAATATGTTTTTTTGGCTTTCCATAAAGAATATGATCAATTCCTCAACGATCTTCGTAACCTTGGTATGATTCATGTTGCAGAACAGGACAGAACCGAAGTGGATGAAGAGGGAATTCAGGATTTTTTGAGTGAAACCAAGAAGCTTAATGAGGCCAAAAAGTTGTTATTAAGGTATCGGGATAAGAAATCGAATAAGTCTTTTAACGAACCTGATCCGGAGCTTGGAAAGAAAATTCCGACTGAAATTGAGAGGATTGAGAATAAAAGGTCGGCTCTTAATCAGCAGTTACAAGTTTCTATAAAGGAAAAGGAGTCTCTTAAATATTGGGGTAATTTTAATCCTGAGAATATTAAAAAACTTAGAGATGAAGGGTATTATTTAAACTTCTTTGTCTGCGCTAACAACAGGTATAATGCCGAGTGGGAAGAGTTATATGATATTTTCATTGTAAATAAAGATACGTCTAGAACTTATTTCATTACTCTGAGCAAGGATGGTAAAATGGAGGATCTTCTGGATCTTGAAGAGGAGAAACTTCCTGACATTTCGCTTGACAACTTAAATAATTTGATAGAATCGCTTAAGTTGCAAATAGAGCAGCAGGATCGAGAACTTGAAAAACTTTCTAACGATATCCCATCAATTGATCTGATGTTAACTGAATTGAACAGAGAAATTACTTATAAAAAGGTTGTTCAAAGCACAACCCCTGTTGCAGACAATAAGATTATGCTTTTGCAGGGTTGGGCGCCTGAAGATAAAGTTTCTGAGATATCAAGTTATTTGGAGTCGAAAAGCGTATATTTTGAGACATCAGATCCCAAGCCCGAAGATGATACGCCTATTAAGTTCAAAAACAATAAGTTTGCAAAAATATTTGAGCCAATTGCTGAGATGTATGAGCTTCCCAGTTATAATGAAATTGACTTAACTCCATATTTTGCTCCGTTTTATATGATATTTTTTGGACTATCATTGGGAGATATTGGGTATGGAGGATTTTTACTGCTCGTGGCAACCATAGTGAAATTGGTTAAGAAAGGCTCTTTAGCAAAGTCACTTCGTGGAACATTAACTCTTGTGCAAGTTCTTGGAGCATCTACAATGGTGTGCGGTCTATTGCAAGGTGGTTTCTTTGGATATAGTATTTATGAGGTTAATATCCCATTTCTCCAAAGATTGGGTGAGTTGATTTATTTTGATAATACCCAAATGTTTACACTGTCCTTGGTGCTGGGAGTTGTTCAAATAATGTTTGGTAAAACAGTACAAATATTCAATCGTATAAAACAATTCGGATTTGTGCATGCGTTATCAATAATTGGATGGGTTGTGTTCTTGATGAGCTTTATTATTGCATATCTATTCCCAACATTTTTACCTATGACAGGAACTGTACATAGCGCAATTATGATACTTACGGGAGTTTTAATAGTATTCTTCAACTCTCCGGGAAAGAATCCATTTTACAATCTGGGAATGTCGTTGTGGGACACCTATAATATGGCTACCGGATTGTTGGGCGATATATTGTCGTATGTCCGATTATTCGCTTTGGGTCTTTCGGGTGGAATACTAGCAGGTGTGTTTAGTAGCTTGGCAACAGGAATGAGTCCTGATGTAGCAATTCTAGGACCACTTGTTACTGTGATAATATTTGTTTTGGGCCATGGCATTTGTCTATTCATGAATGCTCTTGGAGCTTTTGTGCATCCATTGAGGCTCACCTTTGTGGAGTTTTATGGTAACTCTGAGTTTACCGGTGGAGGGAAGAAATATGAACCATTCAGCAATGTTTAACTTCAACTGTATTAGTTTATCGGATTGATACAATGAGGTTAAGAACAACAAAGAACAAAAAAAGACATTAGATTCAATTATATTTAAACAAAGAGGTAAAATTTAATATTAAGGCAAAAATAAATTAATTCTAACACTAATAGGTTAGAGGTTAGACAATATCGAGGTTTAAATATCAATAATATAATCAGAAAAGAGAGAAGAATAGAATTGTAAAAGAAAATTATATAAATCAACTACATAAATAAAAAAAGCAACTAAATGGAAACAAATTTAATTATCGCCTATCTTGGCATAGCTCTTATGGTAGGTCTTTCAGGAATTGGAAGTGCATATGGAGTTACCATAGTAGGGAATGCTGCCATTGGTGCAGCTAAGAAAGTGGATGGAAAGTTTGGAAACTTCCTAGTATTAACTGCACTCCCCGGTACTCAAGGGCTTTATGGTTTTGCAGGATACTACATGTTTCAAAGTATATTTAATATTTTAACACCCGAAATTACTGCTATCCAAGCATGGGCAACAATGGCTGCCGGACTTATCCTAGGATTTGTTGGTTGGCTGTCTGCTATTCGCCAAGGACAAGTTTGTGCTAATGGTGTTGTTTCGATAGGTCAGGGTCACGACGCTTTTAGTAATACACTTATTCTTGCTGTATTCCCGGAGCTTTATGCTATTATTGCACTTGCAGCAACTTTCCTTATTGGTACAGCTGTAGGAATGTAAGTGTATAACTGATGTTGGCATATATTTAATTGATGTCGTAAAATAAACGACTAACGTGTAGTAATAAAATTGCCAATGTCGGGAAATAGATGAAATAAGTGTAATAACAAACTTCTGAAGTAACAGATAGAATTAATCAGGGACGTATTCAATCATGAATCTCGTCCCTGATTATTTTAATATTTAATTAATATCCTCTCTTTCATCTATAATTGAAGATCACTCTTGCTTAAACACTTAACTTTTACCCTTCTTCGACACCTAACATGCTTTCTTTTACTTGAACAGTTCATTAATATCCTTTCGATCTATACCAATATCAATATCTGAAACGGGATCATTAACAGGTTCTAAATGCGTATCAACAGTTACAGGTCCTTCAAACATACTCACAATAGTTGCTTCGATATGATCAGCATAATCATGACCTTTTTTTACTGTCCAATCTCCCGGCAAAAGAAGATGAAAAAAGATAAATTTCCTTCGCCCCGCTACTCGAGTCATAAGTGAATGATATTCGATCTCTTCATCTTTTAATGAATCGAGATATTTTGTGATTTTTTTTAAATCCTTTGAAGGTATAGTTGCATCCATTAATCCACTTGCAGAACGACTTATGAGCTTGTATCCCGTATAAATAATATTAAATGCTACAAATATTGCAATTATTGGGTCTAGTATTAACCAGCCTGTTAGCTTAACCAATATAATTCCAATAATTACACCAACAGATGTCCAAACATCAGTAATAAGATGTCTACCATCAGCCTCAACAATCAATGAGTTCTTTTTTTCGCCATTATTTATAAGTGTTAATCCAACTCCCAAATTCACTAATGTCGCTAAAAGTGAGAAAAATAGACCAGAATTGATGTTCTCAAGGGGAATAGGATCAAAAAAGCGTGGAATTGATGTCCTTATTATACTAAAAGCTGCTATAAGAATTAAAGCACCTTCTATGGCACTTGAAAAATATTCTGCTTTACTATGGCCATACATATGTCTTTTGTCGGCTGGTCGTTGCGAAAGATTAAGCATGATAAGAGCAAATACCGCTGCAACTAAATTTACAATCGATTCTAGCGCATCGGATAAAAATCCTACCGAACCTGTTACATGGTAAGCATAATATTTAAGCGATATTGTCACTATTGCAGCTGCAATAGAGAGATACATGTATTTGTGCAGCGACTTTTGTTCCATTCAATTAAGCCTTTAATATATCTAACTATGATATATAATATATTATTTGACTTCTAATAAACTGTATTGTTTTTAATATGTTGAAATAATTTTAATAAACTGTATGACTTTAAATAAGTTGAAAGACTTTTAATGAATCGTAACAAAGTTAATGCTTTTTGGTCATATTCCCGATTAAGAATCAATATTTTCTGAAATAATCCTTTTTCATTATCTTTGTATTCTGATATCTAACAAGTCAGATCATATAACACCCATATTATATTATGTTTGAAAATTTAAGCGAAAGATTAGAGAGATCATTTAAAATATTAAAAGGTCAGGGAAAAATAACCGAAATAAATGTAGCAGAAACATTGAAGGAGGTTCGTCGTGCTTTACTTGATGCCGACGTGAATTATAAAACCGCTAAAGAATTTACCGAGACCGTTAAGGAGAAAGCATTAGGACAGGATGTGCTTAATGCTGTGAAACCTGAGCAAATGATGGTTAAAATAGTTCATGATGAACTTGCTCTCTTAATGGGTGGAACTGCTACTGATATAGATATAAAAGGAAGCCCGGCTGTAATTCTAATGTCGGGGTTGCAAGGTTCTGGAAAGACCACCTTTTCGGGTAAATTGGCAAATATGCTCAAGAGTAAAAGAGGGAAAAACCCCTTACTTGTAGCAGGCGACGTGTATCGACCGGCTGCTATAGAGCAATTGAAGGTGCTGGGAGAGCAAATTAATGTACCGGTTTATGCAGAAGAGGATAACAAGAATCCTATTAAAATCGCCAAAAATGCTGTACAGTATGCAAGGCAGCATGGAAGAGATATAGTGATAATTGATACAGCGGGACGACTTGCCATTGACGCCGAAATGATGGATGAGATTGAGTCCATCAAAAAAGCAGTTAACCCACAAGAGATATTGTTTGTTGTAGATGCCATGACCGGTCAGGATGCGGTAAATACAGCAAAGGAGTTTAATGATAGGCTCAATTTTAATGGTGTTATTCTAACAAAACTTGATGGGGATACTCGTGGTGGTGCAGCTCTTTCTATTCGCTCTGTAGTAGACAAGCCTATAAAGTTTGTTGGTACAGGTGAAAAAATGGATGCTATTGAAGTTTTCCATCCGGAACGTATGGCTGATCGTATACTCGGAATGGGTGACGTGGTTACACTTGTAGAAAAGGCGCAAGAACAATATGACGAGGAGGAAGCTAGACGTCTTCAGAAGAAGATTGCTAAAAACCAGTTTGACTTCAACGATTTTATCGACCAGATTCAACAGATAAAGAAGATGGGGAATCTTAAAGATCTTGCATCGATGATTCCCGGTGTAGGGAAACAGATTAAAGATCTTGACATAGATGACGATGCTTTTAAAGAAATTGAAGCGATTATTCGCTCTATGACTCCACAAGAGCGCACCAATCCCGAGATACTTAATGGGAGCAGACGAGCTCGTATTGCTAAAGGCAGCGGATCTGATGTTCAAGAAGTTAACAAACTAATCAAGCAGTTTGACGAAACTCGTAAAATGATGCGTGCAATGACTAGCGGTGGTGGAATTAAGCAAGTAAGGCAGGCTGCGAGAAAAAAGAAGAGAAGATAGTTAAGATATTAATTACCGGGAGTCATTAAAGTAATCATCGAGAAACATTAAACTAATTATCAAAAAACATATAAGAATTTAACAGGAAATATGAAATTAATTGACGGGAAATCTGTTTCGGCTCAGATTAAAAAAGAAATTGCCGAGGAGGTAGAGAGTATCAAGACTGCAGGGGGTAAAATACCGCATTTGGCTGCTATTTTAGTTGGACATGACGGAGGTAGTGAAACCTACGTTGCAAATAAGGTTAAAGCATGCGAACAGGTTGGTTTTAAATCTACTTTAATACGTTTTGAAAATGATGTAACTGAAGAGGAGTTATTGGCAAGCGTTGAACGTTTGAATGATGATGAAGATATTGATGGATTTATTGTTCAGCTACCACTACCCGATCATATTTCAGAGAATAGAATTACAGAAGCTATTGATTATCGCAAAGATGTTGATGGCTTCCACCCGGTAAATGTTGGTCGCATGTCACTTGGGATGCCGTGCTTCCTTTCTGCTACTCCGGCGGGTATTGTAGAGCTACTCAGAAGATACAAAATTGAAACAAAAGGTAAACATTGTGTTGTGTTAGGACGTAGCAATATAGTTGGCAAACCTGTTTCGATGTTATTAATGCAGAAAGCATATCCGGGCGACTGTACAGTTACAGTTTGCCATAGTAGGACTAAGAATATTAAAGAGATTTGCATACAGGCAGATATTATTATTGCTGCACTGGGATCTCCTGAATTTCTTACAGCTGATATGGTTAAAGAGGGAGCCGTTGTTATTGATGTTGGTACTACACGCGTGCCAAGTGATAAAACCAAATCAGGGTTTAAACTTACGGGTGATGTAAAATTTGATGAGGTAGCTCCAAAATGCTCTTATATCACTCCCGTACCCGGTGGAGTTGGTCCTATGACTATTGTTTCATTAATGAAGAATACTTTACTTGCAGGGAAAAAAGAGATATACTAATTTCTGCCTACTTTTATTAATAGAATCCCGGTAAATGTCCAAAATATCTCTCTTATCCTGTTGCATAAGCTCACAAATACGCCTAGTGCTAAAGGCATTGAAAGAATTCCAAATACAACTGCAAATCCTCCTTCACGAGCACCTAACTGCATGGGCATAAAGAAAAACAGATTTGAAATAAGTGACTGAATAGATTCTATTATTACACTTTGCCCGTAAGTAATTGGACTTCCTATTGCTTGCATCATAAAAACAACCTCGATACAAGTGATAAAACGTGTTGACAATTCGAGTAAAAGAGAGGTTATGAAGTCTTTTTTGCGATTTTGATATAAGTCTGCAATTAAGGTATCCATATGCTCAATTTTGCTCTTATGCTGCATCCTATAAGCTCTTATTCTTCTACCAACAAAAGGTAGTCTGCCGGATATCATCAAAGCCCTATCTACCCCACCCTTTGTATAAACTCTATATGCCCATAAGAGGAGAAGAAATGTTGTTCCACCCGATATCATTATCCCAATTTCAACAGAATCTGATACAACAGGTACTAGAAAAAACAGCAAGGGTATTGAAACAATCCAGAAAATAAAATGAGCTACAAACCGCATCATCGTGGAAAGTAATACTGAAGAAGTTGCTTTTTCAATTCCTAAAGTAGGTTGTAGCTCTAAGATTTTATATGGCTCTCCTCCCATTAACCCAAATGGAGTTATATGATTTATAGCATTCCCACTTACGGTTATCTTACACAACTTCATAAAACTTAACTTCTCTGTATTTGGGTCGCCATCCCTAAGAATAAAAACAAAAGCAAGGGTATTTATAAGAAAGGCGATAATCCACAAGGAGAGGATTGGGATAAACCACCACCCTACCTGGTTTATGTAATTCCAAATAACATCAAACCCTATTTTATAGATCATTACCCCAAGAATAATAAAACCTATAATGAAAAATATATTCTGAGCAATTTTCGCTTTCTTTCTCATGATCTTGGCACAGAGAGTTTATCAATTACACTAAAAACGAATATATAATTATTTAGTTTAAACCCGGGATATAATTCCCGGGCAATTATAATTTAGCAAACTAATTAGATCCTCAAACTACTAATATTCGTGTAATTAAACAGTTGTAAACAGCAACTATAGCAAAAGTTATAATTTATTTTCTAAATGGAGGCTTTACAACTTGTGCATTAAGCTTTCTATTGCGAACTCTAATAGCAATTTCTATTCCTTCTTTTGCATATTCCGGTTTAACGTAACCCATACCAATACCTTTTTTCAACATGGGCGACATTGTACCGGAGGTTACAGTTCCTATTACTTCATCATCTGAGTTTACAATCTCATAACCTTGACGTGGAATTCCTTTATCTGATAGTTCAAAGCAAAAAAGTTTACGTGTAATTCCATCTGCTTTTTGTTTCTCTAAAACCTCTCTGCCTACAAAAGGTTTGTCATCTACAAATTTTGTAATCCATCCTAAGCCGGATTCTAAGGGGGTGGTTGTTTCGTCCAAATCGTTACCATATAAACAATAACCCATTTCCAAACGAAGTGTATCTCTTGCTCCAAGACCTATTGGCTTAATTCCAAACTCCTTGCCTGCTTCAAATATTGCATTCCAAATCTTAAGACCTTCTTCAGGGTAAAAATAGAGTTCAAAACCTCCCGCACCTGTATATCCGGTATTTGAGATGATAACATTATCTGCACCTGCAAATTTAGCTGTAACAAAACCATAAAAAGGAATTGACTTTAAATCTACATCTGTTAATTTCTGTAATGTCTCTGTTGCTTTAGGTCCTTGTATGGCAAGTTGTCCCATATGATCTGAAGCATTTTCGAGTTCTGCTCCCATGGTATTCCATTTTTCACACCACGCCCAATCTTTCTCCATATTTGAAGCATTAACAACCAAAAGATACTTTTCAGGCTCAAAATGGTAAATTATAAAATCATCTACTATACCACCATTTTCGTTTACAAAACAGCTATATTGTGCTTTTCCCGGTTGAAGCTTAGTAGCGTCATTACTCGTCACTTTCTGTAAAAACTCCAATGCTTTAGGTCCTTTCACCCAAAATTCACCCATGTGAGAAACATCAAAAACACCAACAGAGTTAACAGCTGCTTGATGTTCATCGATAATACCTGAATATTCTATAGGCATATTATAGCCTGCAAACTCATGCATTTTAGCTCCTAAAGTAATATGCAAATCTGTAAATGGAGTCTTTTTCATTATTGAAATATTTAAATTTTTTATTGATTGAATAATTAAATTAGTATAACTGCTTAATATAAAAGCTGCCAATAACTAACCTTTGGCAACCAGTTCAGTAATTTTCACTATAACTTGCGAAGCTTTTTCCATAGATGAAATTGGTAGGAATTCATATTTACCATGGAAATTCATACCACCGGCAAAGATATTTGGACAAGGTAGTCCCATAAATGAAAGCTTAGATCCATCTGTACCACCTCTAATAGGTTTAACGTTAGGTTTAATACCTAGCTCCTCCATTGCCCTATGTGCATAATCAACAACATGCATAACAGGCTGAATCTTCTCCTTCATATTGAAATATTGATCCTTTAACTCCAAAGTTAGGCGGTTGTCATACTTCCTATTCAACTCATCAACAATTTCCTTCATGGTCTTCTTTCGATTCTCAAATATGTCTCTATCGTGATCGCGAATTATATATGATAAGCTTGCTTCTTCAACTGTACCATTCAGTGATATCAAATGGTAAAAACCTTCATACCCCTCAGTATGCTCAGGACGCTCACCTGCAGGTAGCATAGAAGCTAGTTCACCTGCAACATGAAGTGCATTAACCATTTTATTTTTCGCATAACCCGGGTGTACATTCCTTCCTTGAATAGATATTTTGGCCGAAGCAGCATTGAAGTTCTCATACTCCAATTCCCCAACTTCACTACCATCCATTGTATATGCCCATTCTGCACCAAACTTGGCTACATCAAACTTATCAGCCCCTCTTCCTATCTCCTCATCGGGAGTGAAACCGATACGAATTTTACCATGTTCTATCTCGGGATGATCAATTAGATATTGCATTGCATGCATGATTTCTGCAATACCTGCTTTATCGTCGGCACCCAATAAAGTATTACCATCAGTTACAATTATATCTTCACCCTTATGGTCAAGTAATTCAGGAAAATCAACAGGAGAAAGTATTATATTGTCAGATTCGTTAAGTATAATATCATTTCCGTCGTAATTTTTCACAATTCGTGGATTGACATTTGCTCCACTCATGTCCGGACTGGTATCAAAATGAGAAACAAAACCAATTACAGGTACTTTCTTTGTGATATTTGCAGGTAAAGTAGCCATTAGATAACAGTTGTTATCAAGACTAACATCTACAAGCCCCATCTCGAGAGCCTCTCGTTCAACCTCTTTTGCCAGATTAAACTGTTTTTGAGTACTTGGAGTCTGAGTACTGTTTTCGTCCGATTGAGTATCAATTCGGGCATATTTTATAAATCGATCTACAATTGTCATTATTATTATTTTTAGTTTTTGTATTTATCAAAGTTAAAGCTACAATATCAAAGTTAAAGCCACAAAATCAATACAAAGATAAAAAATTGACTTGAATAGCAAAAATCAAATCAAGTAATTAGTAATACTAAATCAATAATTATGTAGTTTAATGTCAACAATAATATAGTCTCAAATCAACAGAAACGCATTAGAATATCGATAAATGAAAATAATTATTTTAATGATATATCAATAAATGTTGCAGGCGAAACTTTTTATTGTATAAAAAAAGCATTACCTTTGTATTTGGGTAAGTCCTATACGGCTAGCTCCCAATGAATCCCCCAGGTCTTGACCGAAGCAAGGGTATTTGGTTGTAGCGGCGCGATATAGTAAGCTTACCCTCTTTTATTTTAACACACCATCTTCAAAAAAACCCTTTTCTGTATAATCATTAACAGAGAAGGGTTTTATTATTAATATAAATAATCGAACTTCAAGAGTCCGGTCAATTAAGCGACTCAGGCAATTTTTGGCAATAATTTTGCATCAATAGAAAGTTTACCTGCTCCAATAAATATTGAACCGGTAAATACAATTAATAAATCTAATGCATGTCCAAAAGCCATAAAGTTATCACCGGCAAATAGATGAGTTGCCAATGCAACAACCATAGTACCTGTTAATAACAAAGCTGCGGGTCTGAATAAAAATCCAAGGGCAAACAGTATGCCACCTGCTGCTTCTGAAATTGCCCCAAATAGTCCCCAAGCGGTATGGCCAAAATCAATTCCAAAATTTGACATTGTACTTCCTACCATAGTCCACATTTCGGGACCAGCCATAATCTTAGGTAGTCCGTGTAAAAATATTGATATACCAATTCCGAATCTTAAAATCAACCACCCAATATTTAATAAGTTTTCCTTATTTCTCATTTCCTAATAATTTTTTGTGTTAATAATATTGTTTGTTTCTGTATTTCGTTAACTAACAGTCGTTTAATTATATACATTTTCCAAAAATAAGAATATTAAAAAGTGTTCGTCGCTAATTAACGGTTATAAAACCAATATGTTATGTGATTTGTTTATCTTTGCTTTATAAATAAAATTGATATGTCGACATTTGCACCTTTTGCCAAACCTATATATGTAATGCTTAAACCTGTAGGTTCTAAATGCAATTTAGATTGTGATTACTGCTACTATCTGGAAAAGGCTAATCTTTATAAAAACAAAAATCAAGTAATGAGTGAAGAGCTATTGGAGCGATTCACTAAACAATATATCGAGTCTCAAACCATGCCTGAGATTATGTTCACCTGGCACGGTGGAGAGACATTGATGAGACCAATATCTTTCTACAAAAAGGCGTTAGAATTTCAAAAACGGTATGCTAATGGAAGATTAATTGACAACTCAATTCAGACAAACGGTACATTATTAAATGATGAGTGGTGTAAGTTTTTTAAAGATAATAATTTCTTGGTTGGAATATCGATAGATGGACCTCAGGATTTTCATGATGAGTATCGACGGGATAAAATGGGTCGCCCCTCTTTCCATCGTGTAATGAAAGGTATAAATCTATTGAAAAAGCATGAGGTTGAGTTTAATATAATGGCAGTTGTCAATGATTACAACGTAGATTATCCATTAGAGTTCTATAATTTTTTTAAAGACATAGAGTGTAAATACATACAGTTTACACCTATTGTAGAACGATTATTTAAAAACAATTTGTCTGACAATAATTCGCTGTTAAAATTAGTTTCTGCAAAACAACAAGATAATGAAGTTGAATTAGCTCCATATACGGTACCAGCTGACAAATGGGGTAATTTCTTGTGTACAATTTTCGATGAATGGGTCAAAAAAGATGTTGGAAAAATATTTATACAAATATTTGATTCAACATTAGCAAATTGGGTAGGTGAACAGCCAGGGGTTTGCACAATGGCTAAGACTTGTGGTCATGCAGGTGTCATGGAATTTAATGGTGATGTTTACTCTTGTGACCATTTCGTATTTCCTGAATATAAATTGGCCAATATTTATGATAATACATTAACATCTATGATGTATTCTGAAGAACAAATGACATTCGGGAATGATAAATTTGATAAATTACCACAACAATGTAGAGAATGTGAAATACTGTTTACATGCTACGGAGAGTGCCCTAAAAATAGATTTATAAAAGACAAATATGGTAATGATGGACTTAACTACCTCTGCAAGGGATACTACAAGTTTTTTAAACATGTTATGCCATATATGGATTTCATGAAACAGGAGCTTTTAGCTCAACGACCTCCGTCAAATGTAATGCAGTGGGTTAATAATGGTAATCACAAAAAATAGAAATCGGATAATAGAGATAGAGATAGGAAAATAAATGTTGAGTAATAATATAAAGTAATAAATATAAAACAATTAACAAAACAACTTCTGTCAGACTAATTCATAATATTTAAAATAAAAAAACCGAACCCTTTGGGGATTCGGTTTTTTACTATTGTGTGCTACTTAAATATTAATTCTCACCTTTACGTGCAGAATAGCTAATTTTAAGAGCATATGCTTGTCTTAATGCCTGTTTTACATCTGTAATATACTGCATTCGAGTATCCTCATCAGCCTTGATTGAAACAGTCATTAAAGGTTGGTCTGCTTCATTCATACTGGCCTTCTCCTGAGCGATGTAATTCTGAATATCAGCCACTTGTGCAAATCGATCATTCAACTGCATTTGTGTACCTGTACCCAATTTCTCATCCATTGGAGGTCCAATATTAATATAAGTAACCAACGATTTCTTTTCAAGTTTCTGAACTTCAGTTGCAGTGGGCAACTTCATTTTTACCATTACGGTTTCAGAACGAAGGGTTGTTGTGATAATAAAGAAAAAGAGTACAGCAAACACGATGTCAGGCATCGAAGATGTGTTCATTTCAGGAACCTCTCTTTTCCCACTTTTGTTAAATTTCCCCATAATTATTCTCCTCCTCCATAATTTTTAGGTTCAGCTTCAGAAATACGTTGTGGATAAAGCTTATCAATTTGGTCTTTTTGTTCAATTGTAAGCTCATCATATGTAGTTCCAAAGTACTTTCTGGCACCCTCACTTCTAAGTTCATTATATGCCCTAACCACCTCATTTTGAACGGCAATATATGCGGCATATTTTGTGGTTGCATCATTCTGAATCGAAACCACGTGATTCGAAGTTACAGGTACAGTTCCAATTGGGGCACCGAAATCCTCTTCAATTAGTTGAGGAAGATCGGGACTGTTTGATGGATTTAAAACGAAACCTTTAACGACATCTTTCATTGCAGGCTTTGTTGCTGTTCCAAGCAACTCATCTTCGTTATTATAAACAGTCATTCCCTGTTGATCCTGAACCAATATTTCGTTACGGGCATTAACCAGTACAACCAGGAGGTTCCTGCGCTGAACTTCAACTGTTGCTTGTTCTTCCATATTTTGTGGTGGTGGAGGGAGACGTCTTGCCAATCCTGAGTCAACGTCCATACTCGACACCATCAAGAAATAACAAAGCAACAGAAACGAAACGTCAGCCATTGAGCTGGCGTTAAGCGCCGGAACTTTTCTATTTGATTTAGCCATAAATTAAATCTTTCTTTTGTAGTTCTCACGAAAATGTTATAGTTCGCGAGAATTTTCCATTAAAACTTCGTTAAAGTCTACTTCTTCTTACCAACTAGTGGCATTACAATAATAGCCAGTATAGTTAAAACCAACATAAAATAGCATGAATAAAGCCACATGTCGGTCATTTTCAACATACCTGGTGTATTATCAGTACCTTCATAACCCGGGATATTTAATAATGTCCCGTCACCAACAACAAATGTAATTACCAATAAAGCAGCAAATACAAGAAGAACTATTAGTCCGTTCAAAGCTTGTTTTGGCTTCTCTTTCAGACCTCTTAAGAAATCAGCAATCGCAAATAAAATAAGTGCAACTACGGTAATTATCAATAATGCGTAACTCCAGTATAAAAGTAAATCAGTAAAAATTGGCTGTGCCATATCCGCACCGATCTTTTCATAATCTGGCACTTGACCGCCAAAGAAGAAAAGCCCTAATACAATAATCGAAATGATTATTGAAATCATTAGAGTTGTCCTGGATGTTCTATGTATTTTAGTTACAGCCATGTTATTACAAATTTTTGTATTTTACGTTATATTTAATTACTTGATCAAGGAATGTGATAGAAGCGTCTTCCATCTTGTTTAGGATACCTTCCATCTTAGAAAGAATGTAGTTGTAAATAATTTGAAGGATAATAGCAACAATAAGACCTCCTACTGTTGTAATCAAAGCAACCTTCATACCACCTGCTACAATCGTAGGGCTCATATCACCTGCTTTCTGAATATCGTCAAACGCGATAACCATACCTACTACTGTTCCCAAGAATCCAAGAGAAGGAGCAGTTGCGATAAAAAGTGTAATCCATGAAAGGTTTCTTTCAAGAAGTCCTGACTGAACGCTACCATAAGAAACAATTGAACGCTCAACTTCATCTGCTCCAAGATTTAATCTTAAAAGACCTTGGTAAACAATTGAAGCGATTGGTCCTCTTGTATCGCGAGCGATATCTTTAGCTGCTTCTACATCACCTCTATCAAGTACATCACCTATTCTATTAAGGAAAGCATCAGGATCAACATCAGCTAAACTTAAATAGATAATTCTCTCAAGACAGAAAGCTAAACCTAGAATCAAACAGATAGCGATAGTACTCATAAAGCCTGCACCACCCTCAATAAATTTAACCTTTAGAGCTTGATGAAAACCTCCTGTTGTTTCTTGAACAGATACTTGAATATCTTCAACCGGTGCTTCTTCAACCGGTGCAGCAACTTGTTCTGTTTGCTCTTCTGGTGTGGTTTCTTGTGCGAAAAGAACCGAAGTCAATCCTACAGACATCATTCCGAAGATTGCTAAAATTGCAAATAACTTTTTCATTGTGTGTTCAATTTTGTTAATTAATGATCTTAATTTGTTTGTTTATAAATGATTAAAATTTGAGTTTCCTTTTTTATATTTTAAACTGTACATGACTTTTCCCTTTCTTATTCAGCGGAGAGAGCGGGATTCGAACCCGCGATACACTTTTGGCGTATACACGCTTTCCAGGCGTGCCTCTTCAACCACTCGAGCACCTCTCCATAAGAGGAACGCCCCCGAAATGGGGTGCAAATTACTAAAAATATTTCATTCCCACTCAATTTAGTGCGCAAATTTACTGAATTTATCAATTATAAGCTACTCCAATGATAAAAACATTTATAAAAATAACTTTATTGCAAATTAAGTATATTTATCTAACAGCTTTTAAAAAGTATAATCTAACAAGCAAACATATGTTTTGCATTATTTGTAGTTATTTCAGCAACAGTCTCCTCATTAATTTGCCATACTTCCGACAATCTCTTTAAAATGTACAAAAGATAGGCCGACTCATTTCGTTTACCTCTAAATGGCATCGGGGAGAGATATGGCGAATCTGTTTCTAATACCACCATCTCAGTCGGACACTCCTTTAATGTTTCGGCAAGTCCCGAATTCTTAAAAGTAATCACTCCATTGACACCTATCATAAAGTTTTTCAACTCCATAATCTGTTCAAGTTCGCCTTTAGTACCTCCAAAGCTATGAAAAACTCCTCTTAATTTAGATTCTCCTACTCTTTTTATACTTTTTACTACCTCTTTTGCAGCATCCCTAAAATGTATTGAAACAGGTAAATCTAGTTCTATACTCCATCTCAACTGCTCCTCAAACGCCTCAGTTTGTTCATCTTGCAACAATTTATCCCAATATAGATCTATGCCAATTTCTCCAACAGCAATATATATATCACTTTTGAGCTCATTATTAATCAGCTCAAGTTGTTTTGTGAAATCTTTACCAACACTTGTAGGATGGAGTCCCATCATTGGTAAAAAAAAGTCAGGATAAGCATTTACGCACGATTTAAGACTCTCAATTGATTTTTCGTCAATATTGGGCAAAAGAGTTTTCGTCACTCCTATATTAACAGCTCGCGCAACTACATCTGATAAATCATCCTTGTAATCATCTGAATATAAATGAGAATGTGTATCAATTATGTTCATTCTGCAACTTCACCCTTTCTGTAATAATAAATGATGCCAAACTCTCTGTTTCTCCTTATTCGCATTTCGCTAGACATGTACTCACTGTTTTTCTCAACCTGATCCCAAATTTCTAAAATAATTTTGTCAACAATTTTACGATAGGCCGCAACCTCTTCCATTACACGTGTAGTACCTTTTTGATGCATCTTCTGTGTTTGATATCCATCTTTAAATATGGAATACATAACATTTACTTTAGCTATTGATGGATTATATATAGGCACTCCTCCGTTAGCAATACGTATATTCTCTCCATCAATTATTTTTCTACCCCATTCTAACAGCTGATCATTTGATGTTAAATCAGGTACAACCATATTAGCATCCTCAAGTCCATAATGCTTTAACTGATCAACTTTAATCTCAGATCGGGTAACTGACATATAGAAAACCTGCATAAAATGGGAAATATACATCCGTGCATTTTTTGCTTTTACAATAAAGGATTTATTAGCTTTTATCTGGATTTCAGATTTTTGACGGTACCTCAGACATAATGTTTCAAATTGCTTTAATGCATCTTTTGCAGAAGCCAATAATTTAGTAGAGATAGGTAAGTCATTAAAATTAATCTCACTAGCTTTATCGATGGCTGTTCTAAGTGCTTTGATACGTGCGGCGTCTGTATTTGGTAGTCTTCTGTATGGCATTCCGCTTTTCTTTTTATTGAAAATGTTGTCTATTTTTCTCTGTACATCAAATTTTCAGACAACTCAATCAAACCTTCTTTTTGTATATCAGGTACATTAATTGATGACAAGCAATCTAAAGATGCAAGATAATAATTTTCAATGAGTTTTTCTGCAATGACTTTCAATTTTAATTCATCATAAATATTTTTAACAGCCTCAATCTTTTCTTGAGGATTATATTTTTCGGCTGTTAACCATTTTTCAAGTTCACCTCTTTGCTTTATATTAGAGTTTTCTAAAGCTTTTATAAGCAAATAAGTCTTTTTATTACTGAGTATATCACCTCCGGTATTCTTTCCAAATGTTTTTGGATCACCATATACATCAAGCAGGTCATCTTTAAGCTGAAATGCCAACCCTATATTAATACCATAATCATACAAGGCATCAACCTCATTAAGTGGTGCTTTAGAAATGATTGCGCCTATTTTCAGTGCACACCCCAAAAGAACAGCCGTTTTTAGACGAATCATATAAATATATTCAGCTTCAGTAACATCGTTACGTTTTTCGAAATCCATATCAAGCTGTTGCCCTCTGCAAATATCCATTGCAGTATTTGAAAACTCAGTTAATATTTTTGGTAATAAATCAGATGACACTCTCGAAATATATTTATATGATTCAACGACCATAACATCTCCGGATAAAATAGCGGCATTAGAATCCCATTTCTTATGAACAGTAGGATTGCCACGTCTGATATCAGCATTATCCATTAAGTCGTCATGTAAAAGCGTGAAATTATGAAATATTTCAACTGCAATTGCGGGATTAATAGCATCTTCAATATTCTTTCCAAAAAGATCCACAGCCATTAGAGTTAAAAGAGGTCGAATTCTTTTCCCTCCCATTGACAAAGTGTAGATTGCCGGTTCAAAAAGAGTACGAGGTTGTTCGTTTGCCATTACTTTAACAATCTCCTCATTTATTCTTTTATCAAGAAATTTAATCCTTTTAGTCATAGTATTCTGATTAGATAATTACAAAAACTGGTTATATCGTTACAATGTGCAACATTGTTTCCTTCATACAATAGCATGTAAAACAAGCTTTAATAAAGAACATCGTTACAATGTGCTCTTTTTTACTCTACATACAATAGTAAAAAAGAGCTGCTTTTATGTTCCAAAAGCAGCTCTTTAATATGCATTATATTATAATATTAGTTCTGTAGGCGGAACACAACCGGTAGTGTAAAACGCACACGTACTGCTTGTCCTCTCTGTTTTCCCGGCTTCCATCGTGGCATCTGCTGTATAACACGAACTGCTTCTCTGTCGAGCGACGGGTCCACACCTCGTACTACTTGAACGTCAGTAATACTGCCATCTCTTTCCACTACAAAGTTACAGATTACTCTTCCTTGGATACCATTCTCCTGAGCAATTACAGGATATCTGATATTATCACTAAGGAATCTCATCATAGCGGTTTGACCTCCCGGATATTCAGGTTGTTCTTCAACTACCACAAAAATCTCCTCAGTAACCTCTTCCTGTTTTGGCTTTGGTGGTGGAGGTGGTACATAGGTTTGAACTTGTCGTTGAGTTTGATCATCCTCAACATTAATGTCGAATCTCGTCTCAACTTCTTCTTCTACTACCTCAATTATCTCAGGAGTCTCCGGCTCTGGTGGTGGAGGTGGTGGAGGTGGAGTTGCATCGCGACGAGTAATCTCAATCTCTTCTTCGGCCAAAACGTCTTGAACGACAATTTCCTCATCCATCTTGACAGTTTCAGTTGACCATTCAAAAGCGAAAAACATAGCAGCCACACCAAGCACAACTCCCATAAGAAGGAAAGTACCCCTATGTGACTCCAAATTCGCCTTTGATGATTTTTTTACTTCATCTTTGTTCATTGTGAATAATTTTTATCTACTTCTTAAATTTTTAACATGTCAGCTTGAATTGCAAAAATAGCTAATTTTTTAATATGGTTGCTCTTTTTGTCAACAAATTTATCTTAAATATAATTGCTTACAACACTACTTCACCTTATATATATCCTTAAGATTCCGACCAAAGCCATTGTAATCAAGCCCATAACCAACAATAAAATCGCTTGGAATCTCTAATGCCACATAATCAGGTTTTATATTTTTTTTCAAAGCAGTCGGCTTAAACAGAAGAGTTGCAATCTTTATTTCTTCCGGATTATGGGTGCTGAGTTCACTAATTAGAGACGCTATTGTATTTCCACTATCAACAATATCCTCTATAATAACTACACATCTACCTTTTATATCCTCATTCAACCCTAAGATTGTTTGAATTTTCCCTGAAGATGCAGTACCCTGATAAGAAGCCAATTTAACAAATGTAATCTCACTTGGGATATTAACCTCTTTCATCAACTCACCGGCAAACATAAAAGCTCCGTTCAGAACTCCAATGAATAGAGGGTTCTTTCCGTTGAGCTCACTGTTTATAGTTTCCGCAACTCTTTTTATTTCTTGTTCGATTTCACCTTGTTCAATGAATAATTCGAACTGTTTGTCTTGAATAGTGACTACTTTTTTCAAAATACCGAATTTTAAACGGCAAAATTACTACTTTTATTACTTAAATGAAATGAATCCCTACGTTTTAATTAAAAAATCAGGATTTTCAATTAATTATTTAGTAAATCAGACAACTTTACAGCTTGGAATGTCATATGCGCAACGCTACTTTCATAAAAAATTCCAACAGTCTCTTCGTCTATCATTGTCAAACATGAATAACCCCATCCATCATCCTCATCAAGTAAAACCTGATATTCTTTTGGAAAAGAGTTTCCACCATCAATACTTGCTTTAATTGTGATATTATTTCTTCCTTTCGTTGTATCGGGATTTGAAAACAGAAGAATATTTTTTCCTGTTACATTATCCTCTGCTCTTAAGCTAATAAGACTTGCCATACAAACCGGCTCACGAAGCACTGTTCTTGAAGAGACATGCTCGGTCCATGTTTTACCCAAATCTTTTGTTGTATATACAGCTCTACTTCCACCTCTGTTGTCACGCATATTCAGCATCAAAACACCTGGTTCCACTTCGGCAACCTGTGCCTCGGTAGTATTTGAGCGTGCAGGAGCATGAATTACCCAGTTTTCACCTCTGTCTTTACTATACATAACACCGGCATGAGGCATTCTGTCAGCATCAATAAACTGTATTGGAAAAACCAAAGTTCCGTCCAACATAGTAATTCCCATTCCCGGTCCTTGCAATAGAAAATGCCAAGATGGGTCCTTAACCTGCTCTGTAATATTTATAGGTTCTGACCATGTCTTGCCATCATCTGTACTTTTTGATAAAACAAGTTGAGCAGTTGTCTCCTTATCATTACCGGTCATAGAGTTTGTCCATGCTCTGCCATTACCCATACCATGAGTCCATGCTGCAATTACCCAAATAGTTCCTGTTTTATCGTCAACCAAAATTGCAGGGTCGCCCACTCCGTTTTGTGCTTTAGGCATACCGCCATATTCACCAAAGCTTAAAGGAAGGCGCATATCCTCCCATGTCTGACCCTTATCTGTACTTCTACTCAAACCAACATCAACATACTCTTGCAGGTCCACGCTACTATTATAACGAACATCATATACACCCAACAAAGATCCTTTTTTAGTTGTTACTATTCCGGGAATTCTGAAAGCTGCAGAACCATCATCTCCTGCATGTCTAACACCGACACCCATTCTATGAGGTGCTCTTTTTGTTGCAAACTCAACCGGGGCGTCCTTTTGATCTAATTTTGCAGATGTCATTTCAACATCAACTTTAGATAGCAAAGATGTATTAGGTTTCATTTGCAAACTGATCCAGAAGTAATTAATACCCGGAAAAAGTTTATAATTTGGAGACAGCTTAACTTCACTACCCGGCGATTTTGCTTCAACTACTTTAATCGAATATGAAGGATCTGCAGCAAATGTTTGTCCTTGCGCGTGACTTGACACATATTGCAAAATAGGAGAATAATGAAGTTTCACTCTTCTCTGAGGAGCTTCTGTGCCGCTATAAAACAGTTTTAATGAAACAATCTCACTAAGATCTGTATCATCTGAGAACCTAAGATTGATCTCATTTAATTCCTTTGCATTTTTTGCGTCTATTCTAACATAAAATAGTACATTGTCGGTTCTATCAATAAGAATAGGTGTTTTTGTTTGTTTTACCTGCACAATATCAGCTGCTTGGATAGCAAAAAACGATATTAGGAAAATCAACATTAGTGTGACTCTTTTTTTCATTTTGATATTTCTAAAGATTTTGAATTTTGAAAATATTATCAATACTGACCACAAACATATTAAATATATTTTAAATATGAAAGGGTTAGAGTAAATAAACTAACCAATTAAAAGCTTTCTATGCCTATGTTATTTGGCATGGAATTTGTTCTTAATTAATCAAGTTAGAAATTAAACAATTTAGAACGTAGTTTCGTTTAAGATGAATTAAAAGATATATATGAATCCATTTAAATCAAATAAATTTAGTGAGGGGGAAAATGAAGGAAATGTTATTTCTTTCATAACGGGCAACTTTATAGATGGAAGTACCGAGATAGATTCAAAGCATCTTAAAGACACATTGCCAATACTCCCATTACGAAATACTATAGTCTTCCCGGGAAGCACCTTGCCAATATCTGTTGGCAGAAAAAAATCACTCGATCTTATCAAATCGCTTGGCAAAAGACAACGTTATATAGGGTTGGTTTGTCAGAAAGACTCAAATATAGAAAACCCCGATAAAGAAGATCTTTATCAACTTGGGGTATTAGCTGAAGTTATAAGAGTAATTGAACTGGCCGATAATAATTACAGCATAATTGTACAAGCAAAACAACGTTTCGAATGGCAAAAGATTACTCAAACAGAGCCATTTATTAAAGCCACTTACAAGCTAAGAGAAAGCCTTAAAGCATCAAAAGAAGATAAAGAGTTCACAGCAATTCTCGATTCTATTCGTGAATCGATGATAAATATGTTTCATATGTTGGGAGATCCCCCAAATGAGTTGATGCAAACAATAAGCAGTGAATCTTTTTCAGACATGCTTATCAGCTATTGTGGCACAAACATGCCAATAAACAGTCGAGAAAAGCAAGATCTGCTAAACATCGACGAAGAGAAGGATTTAGCATACCGCTTATTAATGATACTCAATCGCGAATCGCAAATGCTCGAGATGAAGATGAACATTCAGATGAAAACTCGAGAAGATATGAGTCAACAACAAAAAGAGTATTTCCTGCAACAACAAATAAAAACAATACAAGAAGAACTTGGAGGAAACACTCAGCAGATTGAGATTGACGAATTCAGAAAAAGAGCAAATAAGAAGAAATGGAGTGCCGAAGTGGCAGAGACTGTTGAAAAGGAAATAAATAAACTTGAACGACTCAACCCGCAGTCGCCCGACTATTCCGTTCAGTTTGGGTACATTCAAACTATTTTGGAGTTACCTTGGAACGAATACACAAAGGACAACTTCAATCTCAAGCATGCTCAAAAGATTCTCGACAGAGATCATTTTGGTATGGAAAAAGTAAAAGAGCGCATTATCGAACATCTTGCTGTTCTTAAGCTTAAGGGCGACTTAAAAGCTCCAATTATATGTCTGTATGGTCCTCCGGGAGTGGGCAAAACTTCACTCGGGAAATCAATTGCAGAGGCGCTCAATCGTAAATATGTGAGGGTGTCTTTAGGAGGACTCCATGACGAGTCTGAGGTTAGAGGTCATCGCAGAACTTACATTGGTGCAATTCCGGGACGAATTATTCATAATATTCAAAAAGCAGGAACTTCCAATCCTGTTTTCGTACTGGATGAGATTGATAAGATAGGGAACGACTTCAGGGGAGATCCCTCTTCGGCACTACTCGAAGTGCTTGATCCTGAACAAAACTATGCTTTCCACGACAATTATCTTTCAATAGATTACGACTTGTCGAAGGTTCTCTTTGTTGCAACTGCCAATAATCTAAACACAATTCCCCCACCACTTCTCGACCGTATGGAGTTGATTAATGTGGGAGGTTATATAACAGAGGAAAAAATTGAAATTGGATATCGTCATCTTGTACCCAAAGAGCTGGAAAATCATGGCATCAAAAAAGGTCTGTTTTCTATACCAAAGCCCACGCTTCAGAAAATAATTGAAAGCTACACCAGAGAATCAGGCGTTCGTGAACTTAACAAAAAGATAGCTAAAGTAATGCGCAAAGTGGCACGTAAGATTGCCTCTGAAGAGCAATTGCCAAAATCACTAAAAGTTGCAGATCTTAATGAATATCTTGGCAAAGAAGAATATAGCAAAGACAGATATCAAGGCAACGACTATGCGGGAGTTGTAACCGGACTTGCATGGACCGCTGTTGGAGGTGAAATCCTTTTTGTGGAAAGCTCGTTAAGTCGCGGAAAAGGTTCCAAACTAACCCTTACAGGAAATCTTGGAGATGTAATGAAAGAATCTGCAATGCTTGCGATGGAGTATATTCAATCTCACGCAGAAGAACTTGATATAAACCCGGAAGTTTTTGAACACTACAACACGCACATTCATGTCCCGGAAGGTGCCATACCAAAAGATGGTCCTTCGGCAGGCATCACAATGATAACATCATTGGCATCTGCCTATACTCAGCGAAAAGTACGCTCCAATCTGGCTATGACAGGCGAGATAACACTACGCGGGAAAGTACTTCCTGTTGGTGGGATACGTGAAAAAATTCTTGCGGCAAAACGTGCCGGTATAAAAGATATAATTCTTTGCAGCGACAATAAAAAAGATATTGAAGAGATAAAGGATGAGTATCTAAAAGGACTTACCTTCCATTATGCCAAGGATGTAAAGGAGGTGCTCGAATTTGCACTTCTGGACGAAAAAGTAAACAATCCAAAAGTCTTCACAACTCCTGAGAAACAGAGAAATTAAGACAAGCAATTGTTTATTAAATATTAGCCCATAAAAAAACCTCTTTATTTAGTTAAAGAGGCTTTTATATATATATATAATTTACTATGTCCTACTCTGAGTAAAATCTAAAATCTTTAAGCATCTCCTGTAATCTCTTTCTGGCAAAGAAAATTCTACTTTTAACAGTACCAATAGGCAGATCAAGATGATCAGCTATTTCCTGATATTTAAAACCTGAAACATGCATAGAAAATGGAACCTTATACTCATCGGTAAAACTATTGATTGCTTTATTTATCTCTCTAATTGTGTAAGCTCCATCAGGAGTATCAAAACCTGAATCCTGAGGTAAGTTTAGATGATAAAGATTTTCTGTTCTATCAATAATTGTTTGACTTCTTACAATCTTGCGATAATTATTCACAAATATATTATGCATAATTGTAAATACCCAACCTTTGAAGTTTACATTCTCATAATATTTTTCTCTATTATCTAATACTCTAAGTGTAGTTTCCTGTAATAAATCCTTAGCATCTTCGCGGTCTGCTGTGAGTGTAAGTGCGAAGTTAAACATATTATCTTGCAGACTTAGCAGCTGATGTTCAAAAGCAATTTTTGTTTTCATAAGCTTTGATTTTTAATGATTGTGTCCTACAAATATAGATTAATAATTGTGATAATTGAAAATTGTTTTACAGAAAAAACGATTAATTAGTGTTAACAAATAAGACCTTGAACCATAATTGCTGATAATCAGACCTTTAAATAAAGAAAAAAGTGTTTAATTGAGGATAAAATACCCAATAAAAAAAATCTATAACAGTTTATAGCTCAATCATTTTGACAAGAATCGACAATTTGTTGCTATTTTATAATCATTCCAAATAAATATTCAATTAAAAAATCCATTATTACATTAAATCTCAGTGGCATATGTTTTTCTAATGTTTTGCAAAGGACCCAAATATGGCACACTATTTGCAAATATGCTAAGAGAGCGAACTCAATTTCAAAATAAATTTATATATATGGTACAAAAAGGAAAAATTGGGGTAACCACCGACAATATATTCCCCATCATTAAGAAATTTCTATACAGCGATCAGGAGATATTTCTGCGCGAAATAGTATCAAATGCTGTTGACGCAACTCAGAAAATGAAAACGTTGGCCGACAGAGGTGAGTTTAAGGGTGAACTTGGCGATCTATCTGTACATGTTAAAATCGACAAGAAAAAAAAGACTCTTACTATTTCTGATCGCGGTATAGGTATGACTGCCGAAGAGGTTGACAAATATATCAATCAAATTGCTTTATCATCAGCAAACGAATTTTTGGATAAATATAAAGATGATGCCAACTCTATAATTGGACACTTTGGACTTGGTTTCTATTCATCATTCATGGTCTCAAAAAAAGTTGATATTGTAACCAAGTCATATAAAGACGAACCCGCAGTTAAATGGTCGTGCAACGGCACTCCGGAGTTTACAATGGAAAAGGCCGGCAAAGATGACAGGGGAACAGACATTGTCTTACATCTCGACAAGGACTTTGAGGATTATCTCGAAAAAGCTAAAGTCGAGTCACTTCTTTCAAAGTATTGTAAATTCTTGCCTGTACCAATTGTTTTTGGTAAAAAGCAGGAGTGGAAAGAGAGTAAATATGTTGACACCGACGAAGATAATGTCATTAATGATGTAAACCCTCTTTGGCGCAAAAAACCGTCAGAATTAAAAGATGAAGATTACATTAAGTTCTATCACGACCTTTATCCAATGTCTTTTAACGAGGAACCGATGTTTTGGATTCACCTCAATGTAGATTACCCGTTTAATCTAACCGGAGTTTTATACTTCCCCAAAGTCAAAAACAACTTAGACTTACAAAGGAACAAAATTCAACTATATAGCAACCAGGTATTTGTAACTGATTCAGTTGAAGGTATTGTGCCTGAATTTCTAACACTTCTGCATGGAGTTATCGACTCACCCGACATACCCCTCAACGTATCGCGTTCATATCTTCAAAGCGACAATAATGTAAAAAAGATATCAAACCATATTACAAAAAAGGTAGCCGACAAGCTCGAAGAGCTATTCAAAAGTGATAGAAATCAGTTCGAAGAAAAATGGGACAACCTCAAGCTATTCATCGAATACGGAATGTTGACAGAAGAGAAGTTTTACGACCGCGCAGCCAAGTTCTCTCTACTCAAAAACATTGATGGCAAATACTTCACGTTTGATGAATACAAAACACTTGTATCAAGCAGTCAGACTGATAAAAATGGAGATATCATAAACCTATACTGCAGCAACAAAGATGAACAATTCTCACACATAGATGCTGCAAAAGCAAAAGGATATGATGTTCTACTTATGGATGGTCAGCTCGACGTACATTGGGTTGGACTATTAGAGCAGAAGTTAGAAAAAACTCGCTTTGTGAGAGTGGACAGCGACACAATCGAGCATATAATTCAAAAAGAGGATGTAAAGGAAGTAGAGCTAACCGACAAACAAAAAGAATCACTCACCGAAACAGTTAAAGCACAAATGCCTGTTATTGAAAAGACTGAGTTTGGTGTTGATTTTAAGGATTTGGGGAAAAACTCAAGACCTATACATATAACACAAAACGAGTTCTCACGCAGAATGAAAGAGATGTCAGCAATGCAGCAACAGATGGCATTCTATGGCGAAATGCCCGACACATATCAGGTTGTGCTAAATGTTGAGCATCCCTTAATTAAAGAGTTGCTAGATGCAAGTAAAGAGAAGGAAAAAGATGCACTCCTTAAAGAAACAACCGAAGCAGGTAAGTTAAAGCAGATAGTAGACCTTGCTCTTCTTTCAAACGGAATGCTCAAAGGTGAGGCGTTGAGCAATTTCGTAAACCGTAGTTTTGAGATGATTGATTAATTGATTTCTGATTGATTATAATTTTAATTACAGATTGAAATTAACTCTTGTTTATTGATTATTTATTAATAATGATTTGATTATGATTTGAGAATCACTTAGATATTGATTAAGACCAGTCAAATTAGCAATATTTCAAAGTAATATTAACCGGCAAACGTTAGTTTGTCGGTTTTTTTATAAAAAAACCTTACATTTGCAGCACAAAAACCTAGAATCAAATGAACAAAGTCTACGACGTAACTTATTCGCCATTTCGCGCATTTACTCGTAACGAGTGGCGACTGCTTGAAGAGCATCCCCTATTTCCTATTTCAGATATAGATTTATCCAAATTGCAGGCACTAAACGAACCTCTAACACTTCGTGAAGTAGAAGACATATATATTCCTATGATCAGTCTCCTTCAGATTCATCTCACACACTATCGTAATCTGCATAACGAACTTGACCAGTTTTTCGAAAACAGAAGTAACACAATACCTTATATTATTGGAATAGCGGGAAGTGTAGCTGCAGGCAAGAGCACAACTGCGCGCGTTCTTCAAAAGCTACTTTCATTAACTCCAGGCAATCCAAAAGTAGAGCTTATCACCACCGATGGATTTTTGTATTCAAACGAGGAGCTGGAGAAAAGAGGGATATTAAACAAGAAGGGATTTCCGGAAAGCTACGATGCAAAAAAAATACTCTCCTTCCTTTCAGCAGTAAAATCTGGCCGTGGAGAGCTTGAAGTTCCTTTATATTCTCACCTCTATTACGATGTTATAAAGGACAAAGCTCACACCTTTAAGCGTCCTGATGTGCTGATTGTTGAAGGAATTAATGTACTGCAAGTAAGTACAGAAAAGAAAATTAAACGACGCGTATTTGTGTCTGATTTCTTTGACTACTCCATATATGTTGATGCAAGCGAAAAGGATCTACGCCAATGGTATCTCGAACGTTTTAAAAAGCTGCAACAAACAGCATTCAGTAACCCCGAATCATATTTTCATCAATATGCATCATACACAGAAGACAAACTTATGAGTTTTGCAAATCAGGTCTGGGACGAAATAAATCTGCCTAACCTTAAGCAAAATATACTTCCAACTCGCTTCAGAGCTGACCTTATTTTAGAAAAGGGCAAACAACACCTGGTAAGAGGAATCCGAATCCGAAAGATTTAGCGCAGGTCTTTTTCATAACTAGACAAGGACAAAGTAGGGACCTTCTCCATAGATAGCTTATAGATACCTTATACAAGTATAAGCTATCCATGGCCTATCTATATGCAATGTTATAGCAAAGTCTTACCACACTATAAGAAAAGCAATAATGTTTAGCCATTTTCTCTTACTTGACAGAACTTCAATAATTATTTTTAATATTTTTTCACTGTGCTTTACCGCTAATAATCAAAACTTACAGCCTGTGAAAAACACCAAGAAAACATTATTCACAACCATTAAAAACAAACAGTATGAAGAAGAAGTTTTTTAATGCGAAAATCTATCGCAACAACTCGGCAACTGAGTTTATAGTTGAAAATGGTAAAATATCAGAGATTGGCACTAACCTACCTAGCTGTGATGATGAAATTGATCTGCAAGGGCGTATGGACAATTACCCAAAACGCCGTGGACTAAACCGTGTAAAAGAACTTCTTGAAGACGGTATCAACATTTGCTTTGCACAGGATTCAATTAATGATCCATGGTACCCCCTTGGCAATGGCAATATGATGAATATTTTGGACAACGGTATTCATTATTACACTGTTGATAGGAAAAAGAACAGGGGAAACCTAATCTGGCAGTTTTCATTGCTTAATGTCACCAACAACAAAAACCCGTTTTCGGTGTACAAAAAGGATGATAAATTTAAAGCTTTTGTGCTAATACCAATTATGCCGTCGGTATCGGTTAGAAGGGTGTTTTAATACACATATTTAACTTATTTTATAAGTTAAATTACCCCCCCCCATTATTTTTACATACTTTTGTTTTTTGCAAGCAATTGATTGACAATAAATTTAATAACATCAATAAACCTTTATAACAAATGAGATTTTATAATACGATTCTTATTATTTGCCTTGCGGCACAATCTCTTTCTGCACAAACAATTACAGGCATAGTTATGGACCAAACTGAACAGCCCATAGAATTTGCCAACGTTGTATTATACTCTTTACCTGACTCGGGAATGTTAACCGGGACAGTTACAGATGCGAAAGGAGAGTTTTCAGTAAATACTAAAGAATACAAAGGAGATTCTTATCTACAAATCTCGTTTTTGGGCTACAAGACAAGTACTGTAGTCACAAAGCTGCATCAAATAATCAAATTAACGCCTGACAATACACAATTGGGAGAGTTAATTGTAAGTGCCGGACGTAAGCTCTATAAGCTGGAAAATGGCAGTGTTGTGGCTAATGTTAAAAACACGGTCTTAGAAACACTCACCACAGCAAATGAAGTGATAGAACAGCTGCCCTTTCTGAGTGGAAAAGATGGAGATTTTACAGTATTTGGCAGAGGAACACCTACTATCTACATCAACAACCGTTTAGTGAGAGATAATAAAGAACTTGAACAACTTTCACCTTCTGATATCACAAACATAAGAGTGATCACAACACCGGGTGCAGCGTATGATGCAACTATAAGTGCTGTAATTAAAATTACTGCAGAAAAGCCTGTTGGTGAAGGATTGAGTGGAATGTTGTATGCTACGGCTAAACAAGCAAGCGTCTTTTCAGGTGGCGAATATGCTTCTCTTAACTACCGCACCGGTGCATGGGATATATTTGGATCAGCTTTCAATAATCATAATAAATTCAAGACAAATTTTGAAGCCATTCAATACATGTCGCTTCCTAATAATGAACAGCAGCAATTATACTTAACTAACGAAAGTGGTAGTAACAATAGCCTAAGTTCTGTGGTAGGCATGAATTTCAATCCTAATAACAAACATTCAGCCGGTGTTCGATATACAAACTATAATAATACATGGAAAACCAAAGTAATGAATGACATTACACATACTCAAAACAATATAGAAGAAAATATTATTCAGCAAGCGGAGAAGCGTTCTCCCGGAAATACGCATAATATTAACGCATACTACAATAGCACTTTTACAGATAAACTATCGGCAATCATAAACTCTGATATTGTAATAGGAAATGAAGATGATAATATGGATGCATTTTATACGCAATCTCCAAATGAAATTATTAGCACAAAAGGCACTAGGGATAATAAATTATATGCAATAAAAGGGATCTTATCATACAGTATAAACAATAGTGTTCTCGACTTAGGTACTGAATACAGTCACACAAATGTTCTGCAAACATATCATATCAATAACCAAGATTTGGGAATTGATAATACGAATGATAAAGCTATTCAGAATAGATTAGCGCTCTTTACAACCTATCAGTTGCAATTGGGCAAGATTGGTGTAAATACTGGTCTTAGATATGAAAACATAGCAATGAATTATTATCAAAATGGAACGAAAAGTGATGAACAGTCTAAAAAATACAACATGTTTTTTCCAAACATCTCATTATCGTATGGCCTCAATAACATACAAACTGTAGCCGGATTTGAAAGAAAGATAGCCTACCCTTCTTATTATCAACTAAGAAGTAATATACAGTATAGTTCACCATTTATTTACGAGAGTGGGAACCCCTTTCTGCAGCCTAAGATTGAAAACCGTTTTTTTATGATGTTTGCATGGAAAGATTTACAAGCAATGATGGGTTATTCATTAAATGAAAATGCAATGCATCACTTAGCACAATAATTTAAAGATGAACCGGTAATATTACTTAGGGATGAAAATATAAAACAAAGCCGTGGAACTAATATAGGCATATCTTATTCACCTACTTATGGGATTTGGCGACCTCAATTTGAAGCAGGAGCTGCATGGCAGAGTTTAGAAATTGAAGGTATCAACAAAAACTACAATAGTCCAATTTTCAGTGGAAAATGGTTCAATACCTTTTCATTACCTCAAAAATGGACATTGAGGCTCAATGCTTCGGGTAATTCTGCAGGTTATAGCGGCATAGCTTTCTTTCATCCTTCATGGGGTATCGACTTAAGAATAACAAAAAGATTATTGGAGGATAAACTTTCAATACAACTTGCAGCAGTGGATATTTTTAAAACCAACATACTGAACTGGGAAATGGATTATGGAAATATCAACATGTTATATGACAAAAATATAGATTCACGTTCAGTATCTATCACAGTCTCGTATAATTTTAATTCTACAACTAATAAATACAAAGGACAGCAGTCGAGCGATGAAATAAATCGTTTGTAAACATATACTGCTATGTCTTTTCCATTCATTAAACAATATGAGACTATGTGCTACGGTCCTGCATGAGATACAACAAGCGGAATTTCGCTCTACATATGGAATTCTAGTTGTTATATTAAATCACTATATTTGAAAAACACATCAATAATTTGACAAATGGAACTTGAAACACTGTTTGCCATTGCTAAGCCGTTAGAAGTTGATGTGAGGGAATTGTGGGTAAGCCAAAAATTAATGGAATATTATGACAAAAGCAAATATTATAAGTATTTACAAAGAGAAACTGTGAGAATATGACTAAAAAAAAGAAATATCAAATCCGCAATAGCACATCAGAGTTTTTGGTATTTACCTCTCAATCAGGAGAAGATCTATCGAAGTACGTATCCAAGATAATACAGTTTGGCTTACTCAAAAACTGATTGCTTCATTGTTTAACGTAGACAGAAGCGTCATTACGAAACATTTATCAAATATATATAAGGAAGATGAATTGATAAAAGTAGCAACTTGTGCAAATCTTGCACAAGTTCGAACCGAAGGAAATAGACAAGTTACCCGCGATATTGAATTTTATAACCTCGATGCCATCATTTCAATCGGTTATCGTGTCAATTCCCAAAGAGCAACACAATTTCGTCAGTGGGCGACATCCGTTTTGAGTGATTATCCTATTCGTGGCTATATTATCGACAAGAAACGCATGGAAAATGGGACATTCCTCAAGGAAGATTATTTTGAACACCTACTTGCCGAAAAGAAGCATATGGGATTGACTTCGTGGGAGAAAAGCCCCGACGGAAAAATAGTGAAAACCGATGATTTCGATAAGGAGATAAAGCATCTTGAGGGGAAACATGACAAACCGAAAGGCTGAAAAACAATTTGAATATTTCCCAAAATTTAGCTTGTAAAGCTCAGAATAATAGATACTTTCTAAAACATATTTTTCAGAACTGCTCTATTGTTAATTTTTATGTCGCGTCGGTTTACATCAATCACTCCCTCTTCGGCGATCTCCATCATCACTTTCACAAGTGCGGGTCGAGACACACTAAACAGACGCGCCATATCTTCTCTCGAAGATTTAAGTCGGAACTCATCCTTTCCTCCCGACTCTTTCAGTAGATAGTAGGCCAACTTGGCACGTATTGTTCTAAGAGAAACAAGTCGCAATTTATCTGATAGAAAAAAGACTTTATTGGAAATATATGATAGAAATTTAAGCATAAAAGCCTCATATTTCCTCATTAGTAAATAGACGTTGTCCTTTGGAATAGCAATAACCTTACAACTGCTCTTACAAATAGCTGAAACGGGCGAACGATTATCGGCAGCAAACAAAAAGCCTGTAGCCATTGGATTTGGAGCTTTTATATACTCAATTTCCATAAAATCACCCTTCTCGTCTGACATCTCCGTAGCAACCTCACCCTTAATAACAATAAATAGAGTTTCACTTAGAGAACCTTGAGTAACTATAATATCATCCTTATAATACTCTTTGATACTGAAACGCAAATCATCTAAAAAATCATTTCGTTGATAATCCGGAATAGAACTGCATAATGGACATTGAAATATCATCTTTTCATATTCAATAAAAGAGTGATGCTTATTCATATCAGGTTATTAATTAGTTGATACGTTAGAAATAGAATATGCTAATATAATGTTTTTTTTATAAAACGTCATAATTATTACAGTTTTTCTACGATTTTCTCATTTTCTTTGTTATAATGTAAAAAATCTTTAAAGTTAGCAACTATGAATATACTGCGAAACTTTTGGAATCTGGTCAGACCACGCGGCAGATGGAAATTTGCTGCAATTACAATAGCCGGTGCGTTTGTTGGTGTCTTTATTTACACCTTCATAGCATCAAGGGCATATACCTATCTGTCTGATGATCCTGCCACATGTGTAAATTGTCACGTAATGTCGCCCTACTATGCAACCTGGATGCACAGCTCGCATGGAAGAGATGCAACCTGTAATGATTGTCACATACCTCAGGATAATTTTGTGAACAAATACTTTGTAAAGGCTGTAAATGGATTCAGACATGCTGCAGTTTTTACAATGCGTACTGAGGAGCAGTCTATGGAGGCCATAACTCTTAACTCACAAGCTATTATGAACAACTGCATAAGGTGCCACACTCAATTAAATAATGAGTTTGTTGAAACCGGTCGACACACCTTTAAGCAGAAACTGGAAATTGGCGGAAGTACTTGCTGGGATTGCCACAGAAATATTCCACACACTCGCAGCAGATCACTTTCTTCTACACCACATGCACGTGTTCCAATGCCTGAGAACAACATCCCCAAATGGTTGCAAAACCTAACCGATGGCAATAATAATTCAGGAAAATAAAAAAGTATAAAACTGAAAATATAAATACTATGAACAGTAAACAAGAAAAAAACAAGATGAAGCCTTGGGTTGGCTGGTTACTATTTTTCGTTACTATAGGAGTAGTGTTCTTACTTGGAATGCTTGCAGCCTCTATTACACAGAGAAGAGCGGAGATAACAAGTATGATGTACAACAGGATGGTTGACATTAAAGGAATTGAATCAAGAAGTGAAATCTTTGCTACCGATTTCCCTCGTCAATATGAATCATGGACACAAACAGCAGACACCACCTTCCAGAGTGAATTTAACGGAAGCAGCATTGTTGATGTACTAGAACAAAGACCAGAAATGGTAATACTTTGGGCCGGTTATGCTTTTTCTAAGGATTATGGCACCCCAAGGGGTCACATGCATGCCGTTGATGATGTAGTCCATACTCTGCGAACAGGTGCACCTATGAGTGCCGAAGATGGTCCACAACCTGCTACCTGCTGGACATGTAAAAGTCCGGATATTCCACGCTTGATGGATTCGGTTGGTGTAGCAGAGTTTTACAACAAACCTTGGGCGCACTGGGGTCATGAAATTGTAAACCCTATTGGTTGTGCCGATTGCCATGATGCAGAAACAATGGACTTGCAAATTAGTCGCCCCGCCCTCATTGAAGGCTTCCAAGCAATGGGAATGGATGTTCGTGAAGCAACCCATCAGGATATGCGCTCTCTTGCTTGCGCTCAATGCCATGTTGAGTATTACTTCACACCTGAAGGTAAATATCTAATTTTCCCTTGGCACAACGGACTCTCAATGGAAGGTGCAGAACAGTATTATGACAGCATTCAATTTGCCGATTACACTCATGCATTAAGTAAAGCGCCAATCATTAAAGCTCAGCACCCTGACTATGAGATATTTAAAACCGGCATTCATGCTCAACGAGGAGTTTCGTGTGCTGATTGTCATATGCCATACACCTCCGAAGGTGGTGTGAAATACAGTAGTCACCATGTTAGAAGCCCATTGGCCAGCATGGATAACACTTGCCAGGTATGCCATCGCGAATCTGAAGAGGACCTTCGCAATTCAGTTTATGAACGTCAGCGTAGTGCTAATCAAATACGTAATTTAGTGGAAAAGGAGTTGTCAACTGCACACTTAGAGGCTCAGTTTGCATGGGAAAAAGGTGCTACAGAAGCTCAGATGAGTAATGCATTACAACTAATCCGCCAGTCGCAATGGCGCTGGGATTACGCGGTTGCTTCACATGGAGGATCATTCCACTCACCAGTTGAGTTCCAGAGAATATTATCACTTAGCTTGGATCGTGCACACAAAGCTCGTTTTGAAATTGCGCAAGTGTTAGCTCAATTGGGCTTTATTGGAAATATCCCACTGCCCGATGTGTCAACTAAAGAGAAAGCTCAGGCTCATATAGGACTAGATATGGGTTTGGAGAAATCAAACAAGCAGAAATTTCAAGAAACAATTGTACCTAAATGGCTTGAAACAGCAGAATCAAACAACCGTCTTGTAAGTTTGAAGTGAGATAGTTTATTGTATTTTGAAATTAATTAGTTTGAATATTTAATGAGTAATTCTTCTCGTAAGATCTGGGAACAGCCATGGGGTTATCAGGAGGGCTTTATTGCTGCAACAGGCATATTATTAGCAGGTGTTTTGCTACAAATAACTCTCGGCAGCATTGAATTATCCCTATTTGCTACTCCGGTTAACACAATTATAGGAGCCCTATTTGTTGTAGGGCTTCTTATTGTGTATCTCTTTTTTAGAAAAAGAAAAATTATTAGATGGTTATCCGGTGTTTATGCAACAATACCGGCTATAGCAATTATCATCTTTCTTTGTATAATTCTTGGTATTGTTCCACAATTTACGCAAACTGCCAGCCCACACATTCATACACAAAACATATTTTCACTATTAGGTTGGCATCAGATGACAAGCTCTTGGCCTTTTGTGATAATGTGCTATTATCTTCTGTTTATACTGGGGCTTGCTACTCTGAGAAGAACCGGCAGGAAGCAGAGTTGGCGCGATATTGGCTTTTATCTTAACCACTTGGGCCTTTTCATTGCATTGCTTGGAGGTTTGATGGGAAGCGCCGATCTGGAACGCCTTACTATGACAGTTAGCGAAGGGCAAGTTGAGTGGCGTGCGAACAATAGAGATGGAGATATAGTTGAATTGTCTTTAGCAATTCAGTTGGACGGCTTTAGGATTGAAGAGTATGAGCCTCGACTTGTTGTTATAGAAACAGTATCAGGCAAAATGTTGCCTTCTTCTAAACCTGAAAACTACATGTTTAAAGAGGTGGGTAACTCAACAAGTTTGGCCGGTGTAACTGTCGAAGTATTAGATTATTTACCCAATGCTGCAATATTCAGAGACTCCACATTTATGAATATTGTTCCCATGCTTATGGATGGTGCAACATCTGCTATTAAAGCAAGAGTTACAAAACCCGGTATGGATGCTCCTGCAGAAGGATGGGTTAGTAATGGAAGCTATCTTTTCCCTCATTTATTTTTAGAAATTGATGAGTTAACAAGTTTGGCTATGCCACCACAAGAGGTGAAGAAATATAGCTCATTTGTAACCGTTTATAGCGAGAAAGGGTTGAACAAAGAGGCAATAATAGAGGTCAACAAACCCTTAAGAGCCGAAGAGTGGGTTATTTACCAATATAGCTATGATGATTATAAAGGCAGATACTCTGATACTTCTACATTTGAGCTGGTACGTGATCCGAGTCTGAAATTTGTATATACCGGAATTTTCATGTTATTAGTTGGAGCTATTTTCATATTTGTTGCCGGACCAAAAAAGAGTGAATCTAAAACAGAAAAATTATGACCTGGGATTCGTTTATATATTTTTCAATAGGCGCTTTACTTCTATGGATTGCAGGAGCTGCTGCAGCTTATAAAGGCAGAAGAAAGTTGTTGCCCGCACTGCTTACGTTGATGGGACTTATCATATTTGCCATATTTATAGCAGGATTGTGGGTTTCACTTGAAAGGCCACCTCTAAGAACTATGGGCGAGACTCGATTATGGTATTCATTTTTTCTTCCGGTGGCGGGGCTACTTACATACTTAAGGTGGAATTATAAATGGATTCTTTCATTTACCTCAATTTTATCAGGTGTCTTTATTATTGTAAATATTGTAAATCCGGATATTCATAATAAGGTTTTAATGCCGGCATTGCAAAGTCCGTGGTTTGCACCCCATGTTATTATTTACATGTTTTCATATGCAATTCTTGGAGCAGTAACATTAGTTGCTGTTTATTATCTTGTAAGAGAGAATAAGATTGGCAATCAGGCTAAAATAATGCATATGACCGATAATATGGTTTATGCAGGAACTGCATGTATCACCTTGGGTATGCTCATGGGCGCAATCTGGGCAAAAGAGGCATGGGGACATTATTGGAGCTGGGATCCAAAAGAGACCTGGGCAGCAATAACATGGCTTGCTTATCTTGCATATATACATTATCGACTCAAAAAGAGTGCTTCTAACAGAACTTCAATGACAATTCTAATTGTTGCATTTATACTATTACAAATCTGCTGGTATGGCGTAAATTATCTTCCTTCTGCACAACAAAGTATTCATACATACTCCTGAAGCTATTTAACTTTAATGTTGCTGTTTACTTTTATCTGTTTTTTTGAGGCAGTAATTACATTTGTGCCGCAAAATATATGTATTTACATCAAAAAGATTACATTTGCAGAGTAAATGAGAATAAAGTAAATTGTCGTATGTCAACATTAAGATTTAAAGCTGTACTGGAAGCATCAAAGAGAACCCCTGTTGAAGTATCAAATCCCTCAGTTTTACCTTCAGAGTGTTTTGGTAAGTATGTTTTCGATCGTACTCAGATGTCTAAATATCTTTCAAAGGAGACAATGGGTACTGTCCTTGAAGCAATTGATAAGGGGAGCACTCTTCATCGAGAAATTGCAGACCATGTAGCAGCCGGAATGAAAATGTGGGCAATTGAAATGGGGGCAACCCACTACTCACATTGGTTTCAGCCGCTAACAGAAGGAACAGCTGAAAAACATGACTCTTTTATTGATTATATAAATGGTCCCGGTGGTGGAGTAATTGAACGATTTTCGGGTAAACTGTTAGCACAACAGGAGCCGGATGCTTCGAGTTTTCCCAGCGGTGGAATACGTAATACTTTTGAGGCAAGGGGATATACTGCATGGGACCCCTCTTCACCTGCATTTATTATAGATAGTACTCTTTGTATTCCTACTGTATTTATTTCATATACCGGCGAAGCATTGGATTACAAAACACCTCTACTGAAAGCACTTACAACTATTGACAAAGCTTCTGTAGATGTATGCAAGCTTTTTCATCCTGAAGTTAAAAAAGTATACTCGTTTCTTGGATGGGAACAGGAGTATTTTTTGGTCGACCGTGCACTGTATGCCGCCAGACCTGATTTAAGTTTGACCGATCGCACACTTATGGGGCATGAAAGTGCTAAAAATCAACAATTGGAGGATCACTATTTTGGCTCTATACCACCCCGTGTCTCATCATTTATGAGGGAGGTGGAGTTAGAGGCATATAAATATGGCATTCCTCTTAAGACTCGTCATAACGAGGTTGCTCCAAATCAGTACGAATTAGCACCTATATATGGTGAGACTAATCTTGCCGTAGATCAAAATCTTCTGGTAATGACACTTATGCGTCGTATTGCAGCAAAGCACAACTTCAAACTATTGCTTCATGAAAAACCATTTGCCGGTATAAATGGTTCGGGAAAACACTGTAACTGGTCGCTCTGCACCGATACCGGAATCGGACTGTTTACTCCCGGTAAATCAGCTCATGAAAATCTTTTGTTTGTAACTTTTCTGGTTAACACGTTAAGGGCGGTTTATAAGCACAACGGTTTATTGAAAGCTTCAATAATGTCTGCATCAAATTCTCGCAGACTAGGTGCCAATGAGGCCCCTCCGGCAATAATATCAGTATTCCTAGGCAAACAGATTTCAGCTGTTCTAGATAAAATTGAAGAGAGTTCTGACGATGACGATATAACGGTTGACGAACTTAAAAAAATGAAATTGGGTGTAGCACACATACCCGAAGTTTTAATTGATAATACTGACAGAAACAGAACCTCACCATTTGCTTTTACAGGAAACCGTTTTGAGTTTCGAGCAGTTGGTTCTTCCGCCAATTGTTCATCTTCAATGATAGCACTTAATTCGACAGTTGCAGCTCAACTTATCGATTTTAGAAAGGAGATTGATATAAAAATTAGTGAAGGGATGAAAAAGGAGCAAGCAATATTTGACACCCTTAGGATTTACATAAAAGAGTCTAAACCTATTAGATTTGAAGGCAATGGCTATAGTGATGATTGGCGAGAGGAGGCAAAACAACGTGGACTAGACTGCGAGGCGAGTGTCCCACTCATATATGACGCTTATACAAGGAAAGAATCAGTTGATATGTTTGAGAGCATTGGGGTGCTGAATGAAAAAGAATTACATGCGCGCAACGAGGTTAAATGGGAAACATATACTAAAAAAATTCAAATTGAAGCTCGTGTTCTTGGTGATTTATGTATGAATCATATCATTCCGGTTGCAACAAAGTACCAATCGATGCTCCTAGATAATATCTATAAAATGCATGCTGTTTTTGATAAAGAGAAGGCAGATTACTTATCGAAAGAAGATGCAACACTTATTGAAGAGATTGCAGCCCATATTTCTGCTATTAAAACTAATGTGGATGAAATGGTTGAGGCTCGTAAGTTGGCTAATAAACTGGAGGATTCACGATTAAAAGCAACAACATACCATGATACCGTGGATGTTAAACTAGATTTAATTCGCTATCATGTAGATAAGCTTGAATTAATTGTTGATAATCAGATGTGGACTTTACCTAAATATAGAGAGTTGCTTTTTATAAGCTGATTTTAAATAATGGGGTGATCAGCATGTTCCCACTACTGTAATCACCCCATTTTTATTTGTCATATTAAATTATATTCCGGCTAGACATACTCATCTCCATAACGGAATTTGACGTCAGTTACAAAATGCTTAATTCTTTGCTCTTCGTTCTTTTTACAAATCATAAGCACATTATCAGATTCAGCAACAATGTAATCATCCAGCCCTTGTATTACAACTAATTTATTATCGCTCATTGCAACAATATTATCATTACTTTCAATAAATAATGTTTTGCAGTTCAAATTAGCGTTGTTGTTATTGTCACGCTCAGAGACATCATGCAAAGAACCCCAAGTACCTAAATCACTCCAGCCAAAGTCTGAAATATTCACATAAACATTTTCTGCTTTTTCCATAATCCCATAGTCGATAGATACATTTGGACAAAATGGGAAACTTTCATCAATAAACTTCTTTTCGGAAGGAGTGTTGAAAAGTGCTTTACCTTCATTAAATTTTTGATAGATATCAGGAAGAAATTTTTTGTATGCATCCATTATCGATCCAACATTCCACAAGAAAATACCTGAATTCCAGAAGAACTCTCCACTTTCTACAAACTTAGTTGCCAGCTCAAGATTAGGCTTTTCAGTAAACGCTTTTACTTTATGAATACCACTATCCTCCTCTTCGTTACATTGTATGTAACCATAACCGGTTTCCGGTCGGCTTGGCTTAATTCCCAGAGTTAGCAAAACCTTATTATTATTTACAAACTCCAGCCCTTTCTTCATATCGGCTACAAACTGATCTTCATTCAATATCAAATGATCTGATGGAGCAACAATAATATTAGCCTTAGGATTAATAGCATTAATTCTGTAAGTAGCAAAAGCTATTGCAGGCGCAGTATTCCTTCTTAAAGGCTCTAATAATAGTTGATTGTCACCTATTTCAGTAAGCTGTTTTTTTGTCATCTCAGCATAAGCATCATTGGTAACAATGTAGATGTTCTCGGCAGGAACAATTTTTTTGAATCTATCGTATGTACTCTGCAAAAGAGACCTACCGGTTCCAAAAAAATCTAGAAACTGCTTGGGTTTGTCTTCCTTACTAAAAGGCCAAAAACGACTACCCACTCCTCCGCTCATAATTACACAAAAGTTGTCATTGCTTCTCATTATTAGCTAAATATATGTTTATAATTATTCTAATTGTTCTAATTTGATAATGTTATAAGAATAACGCAAATAAGACTTTTTTGTTTTATCTAATTGCTTTCATCCTTAAAGGTACAAATTAAAAAGAGAAATTCCTTACAGTACTCGCAAATAAACTCGAAGAAAACAACAATAAATAATTCATATTAAAATTATTTGAAATTCAAAAAATATGTGTACTTTTGCAGTCTGTTTACAAATGCCCAGATGGCGGAATTGGTAGACGCGTTGGTCTCAAACACCAATGGATGCAAGTCCTTGCCGGTTCGATCCCGGCTCTGGGTACTTTTTTAAGACACTATTCATTTTTTAGTAAATGTTTAGTGTTTTTTTATTCCCAATTTATCTCTGTTTTTCAACGCTTTATGCTTATATTTGTGGATAATTGTTGTTTTTATTTTTAACTTTACACGAAAAATGTATTGTTTCTGTTTTTATTACCTTTATTATAATATCATTAAAAGGGGTACATTAAACGAGGTGTAAGTGGTTAAGAAGAAAATCAGTAATTAATTAATTAATAATTAAACAGTCATGATGTTTTATTATTTAATATTTTTGTTAACTTTGTGGGTTGCATGGAATATATTTATTATAGGGATTTTAAATTTGATGTCAACTAACAATCTACTATTATTCCTCAATTCAATTGAAAAATAATCTTATCATGGTTAAAAAGTTTTTTCTTAGAAGTGACAAAAGTCACAAAAACACACAAATTAAAAAGGACATTATAACTCATTTCATGTCCTTTGGTAATGATACTATAGCTGAGCTGGCAAAACATCTGGATTTAAGTGTTCCCACTATTACAAAATTTATAAGTGAGCTGATTGATCAGGGTATGATTTCTGAGTTTGGCAAGGTTCACACACCGGGTGGCCGTCACCCTATTGTTTATGGTCTGAATCCATCATCTGCATACTTTGTTGGTGTTGACATGACAAGACATCACCTACATATTGCTTTAATGGATTTTACCGGCAATATTGTTGATAATCGGATGGGTATAAAATATACTTACGAAAATACACCCGAATCTCTAGATGTTCTTTGTAAACATATTGAAAATTTTATAGAAGAAACAGGAGAACTTAAGCATAAAATATTTAATATCAATCTTAATATTTCGGGTAGAGTAAATCCTGAAGCAGGATATAGTTATAGCAGCTTTTACCTAAGCGAACACCCTATAAGCGAAACTATGACTAAAAGACTTGGCTATAATGTGGGAATAGACAACGATACACGTGCTATGGCTTTTGGTGAGTATATGAAAGGGGTTGTTGAAGGAGAGGAGAATATAATCTTTGTCAATATTTCGTGGGGGATTGGTATTGGAATTATTATTGACGGTAAGCCATATTATGGGAAGTCAGGTTTTTCAGGTGAGTTTGGTCATTTCCCAATATTCGAAAATGAAATACTTTGTCATTGCGGGAAGAAGGGGTGCTTAGAGACTGAGGTTTCTGGATTGGCTATCCATAGATTGCTGCTTGAACGCATTAAGAATGGCGAAAGTACAATTATTACCGAGCAGGTTAAAGATTTAAGTAAACTCACACTGACTGATATAATTAAGGCTACCAATATGGAAGATCCTCTCTGTATAGAAATTATAGAGGAAGTGGGTTATACAACAGGAAAATATATTGCAGGACTAATAAATATTTTTAATCCTGACCTAGTAATAATTGGTGGACAGGTTGCAGAAACTGAAGGTTTTATAATGCTTCCGATTAAGAGTTCGGTTAGAAAATACTCGCTTAACCTTGTAAATAAAGACTCAGATATTGTGTTGTCTCAGCTTAAAAATAAAGCAGGAGTTATTGGTGCTTGCATGATTGCAAGAAGTAGACTATTTTCAGAATAGTGTTAATGAGATACTAAATCAATCAAATAAATACCATATTATTGTTTTTTATTCTACTTTTGTAAAGAATTAATTTTACAAAATATGGAAAAGAAACATTTTGAAACATTACAAATTCATGCCGGACAGGAACTTGATCCTGTAACAGGTGCCAGAGCAGTACCTATTTATCAAACAACAGCATATACATTTAACAATGCTGAACATGGAGCTAACCTTTTCGGTTTAAAAGAGTTTGGCAATATTTATACGCGTCTGCAAAACCCAACTACTGACGTATTTGAAAAACGTATGGCGGCACTAGAAGGAGGTGTTGCCGGAGTTGCAACATCATCAGGGCAGGCTGCACAGCTTATTGCAATTCACAATTTAGCATCCGCAGGTGATAATATTGTGTCAACGTCATTCTTATATGGAGGCACTTATAACCAGTTTAAAATAGCTTTTGCCAGAATGGGAATAGAGGTGAGATTTGCAGATGGAGATAACCCGGATAGTATAGCATCTCTTATAGATGATAAAACAAAAGCAATTTATCTTGAAACTATAGGAAATCCGGAATATAATATCCCGGATTTTGAAACTATAGCTTCTATAGCTAAAGAAAAAGATGTTCCACTTTTGGTGGATAATACTTTTGGTCAGGGTGGCTATCTTTTTAATCCTATAGAATGGGGGGCAAACGTTGTTCTACATTCAGCTACAAAGTGGATTGGAGGACATGGCACATCAATGGGTGGTGTAATTATTGATGGTGGTAATTTTAATTGGGGAAATGGTAAGTATGCAATGTTTAGTGAGCCTTCTGAAGGATACCACGGTCTTAACTTCTGGGAAACATTTGGAGATAATTCTCCATTTGGAAATATTGCATTTTCTATAAGATGCAGGGTAGAAGGGTTGCGCGACCTTGGTCCGGTTAACAGTCCGTTTAACTCGTTCTTATTATTGCAGGGATTAGAGACGTTGTCGTTGAGAGCTGAACGTACAAATCAAAATGCATTGGAGCTTGCTACCTGGCTTGAAAATCACTCAAAAGTTGAGAAGGTAAACTATCCGGGTCTAAAAAGTAATAAATATCACTCACTTGCTAACAAGTATCTTAAAAACAATGGATATGGTGGAGTATTATCATTCTTTGTTAAGGGAGATGTGAAGCAGACAGCTAAAGTTATTGATAATCTTAAAATGATTAGCCATGTTGCGAATGTAGGTGATGTAAGAACCCTTGTGATTCATCCGGCCAGTACAACGCATCAGCAACTTCCTGAGGAGGCACAGATAGCTGCAGGAGTTTTCCCTAATGCAATTCGTATTTCACTGGGACTTGAACATATTGATGATATTAAAGCTGATTTAGATGAAGCATTAAAACTGCTTTAAGTTATTATTTGTAAATTAATGTAATAGCGCATGTTAATTTAATAGCGCCTTTAAGTTATGTGATTATAAATAGAAAGAATTAAATAGGGTGAATCCAATTTATTTGGTTGTGTAAATTAAACTGTGTCAGGTTTTATTTTTATAGTTAATTTGGCACCTTTTTTCTAATGGGTAATGCTGAGACCTGAGTTTTTGTTGGTCAAAAACGGTTAGGGGTCAACCCCCTAATCGTTTTTAGGTTCCAAT
>JBFLFV010000007.1:0-85064 GCA_041859795.1 Fermentimonas sp. | reverse complement strand
TTTCTGCTGTCTAAGTAAAATCTTGTTGCCATATCCGTATGATTTAATTGTAGGTAATTATTACCTACCTACAAATTTACCTACAATATTTGATTAAACAAAACAAATTGTACTTAATTATTGTTTATTGTTGAAAAGCTAAAGTCTTGATAATTAGAGGTAATATTTATTGTTTTGAATTAAGGTTGACTATTGTTATAGTACCGTCCATACCGCTCAAAAGCCTGTTAATCTATTGATTAACAGGCTTTTTTTATGAATCTATACAAGTTATCTCTTCCATTCAAACTCCATGAAGTGTTTAAGAAAGCTGATATTTTAGATAGGCAAGAACTTTATCAATCTATCTGTGAATTAATTTGGGGAGCAATTACTTTTGTATTTGAGTATTAAAAATGTTTTGCCTAATCATTGTAAAGTAATTAGAAGTTTCTTTTATCTTTGTTATTACGGCAATAACTGGGAGCCAGCCAACAACGGCAGGACTGCCAGTTGCAAATCTAATTTGTAACCCATTAGTCTCCTTGACATATTAATTGAAACAACCCTTTATTAAATCAACTACATTCATGAGAACTAAAAAAATAACATCTGTAATTTTTCTTCTGTTAGTATCTATATCCTTAAGTATAAAAGCGAACTTTCCAGGAAGTAAAAATATTGATGGACAGCTAGAATTATCAATAGCCCATCTATATGGCTATGCACGTTATTTTAATCCAAATAAGTCATTGGAGAAATTTAATTGGGATAAATTCTTAATGCATACTCTGAGGCAAGCCGAGAGTATTCCGAACAATGATGCTTCAATTCGTTTATTCTTAGAAAGTACATTTCGGCCATTGATTCCAGACATGAAATTGACTAAGGATGAGCAATTGACACATCGTTTTATTGTAGGAAAAACCAATCAAAATAAAGGTTTTGCTTTTGAGCACTATGGCTTTGGCACTCAAAAGAGATTTTCCGGAAAAGAGGTATTTCATTCAAAAATTATATATACAGAACATGATAGTTGCATGCCCAAAATAGACTCTTTATATACATATCAAATACTTGACAACTTATACCTACATTACCCAATTTCTATATCCAAACAGAACAACTCTTTTAACAAAGAGTTGAGATATCTAAGAAAGGCCATAGATACAATAGATATTAGGATAACAGAATATCCCTTATTGAAAATAGCTATTAAAAAGGATTACGGATATTCGCCTCTTGAAAATCAGGATAATTCTTTTTTCAAAGCAAATTTAATTTCCCAATGGGCTATTATGAAGCACTTCTATCCCTATAGAATAGAAGATGGAATGACTAACTCTAAAATGTATAAATTGACAGTAAGCTGTTCATTAATTAAACTTATAACGTTGAAATACAGATAGTCACAAGACTTGCCAAACAGTACTATTATTTGACGTATTCTGCTAACTTCTAGAATAGAAGATGGAATGACTAACTCTAAAATGTATAAATTGACAGTAAGCTGTTCATTAATTAAACTTATAACGTTGAAATACAGATAGTCACAAGACTTGCCAAACAGTACTATTATTTGACGTATTCTGCTAACTTCCACGCCTGAACATGTTTGATCCCACCTCGTAATGGCATCATAAGTTCATCCATCGAAACAACAATTTTTTCAAAATTATCATCGATAGCTTCTAATGCAGAATATTCTCTTTCGACAGTGGTTTCATCGGAAAGCAAATATGTGCTTTGTAAGTAGAGTACGCGGTCAGCTTTTTTGGCAACAAAATCGACTTCTTTATTTCGTAATGCTCCAACATACACATCAAATCCTGCCCGGCGCAATTCCAAATAAACTAAGTTTTCAACAAGATAGCCAAACCCATAGCCATAACCGGAATAAAGATAATTCTTATAAGCTAAATCATTGATATAATATTTAGCGTTCCCAGATAGTGTGTCTTTCCCTTTGATGTCGTATCTGTCGCAACGGTGAACAAGAAATGTATCTTCTATATATCCTATGTAAGTAGAAACGGCATCGAAGCTTGTTCTGCGCCCTTGCCCTTTAAAATACTTGACGATATTAGTAATAGAGATCAGATTTGAAGCGTTGTTCACTAAGAAGACAAAAATATCTTCAAGCAGTTTGGCATCACGAACATTGTGGCGTTGAATAATATCGCGCAGCAACACTGTATCTTTAATTGCAGACACATAATTACGTTTTAGTTCAGCTTTTTGCAGCATGAACAACTCCGGAAGTCCACCACTGTTCATATATGCCAAATAGCTTTGGTGTCCTTTTTCCTGTTCTGTTATTCCTACATATTCGGTATAGCTAAATGGGAATATCTCAAAAGAGACATACCGCCCGGATAATAATGTTGCCAGCTCTCCTGAAAGCATTTTTGAATTAGAACCACTGATAAACATCTCATAACTCTCTGAAAAGTCCTGAGAATACGAGTTAACAACCTTTTCCCATCCCTCTATTATCTGTATCTCGTCAATAAATATGTAAACTTTGCCTGATGGTTTAAGCTCTTTTTTATAGAGTTTTATTAACTCATCAAGGTCTTTATAGGTTTTCAGAAAATCAAGATCGGTAAATTCTCTGTTGATAAATAACGTATTTTCCGGTTTAACACCACTGTCAAAGAGTTGCTTGGCCACTTGTCTTAATATATAGCTTTTGCCGGAACGTCTTTGGCCCACAAGAACTTTGATAAGCCGATTACCTATGTAATCGGTTATCTTATCTGTGTACTCATTCCGTTTGTATCCGAAATCAAGGGTATTTGACCCCCAAAGGTTATATCTTTTTAACAAGGAGATTTTGTCGTCCATAGCCGAATGTTTTGCGCAAAGATACAAACTTTCGTTTATAAGTGAATATTTTGCAGGATTATTTATTTAGTTTTTCTCGTAATGCTTTGTCTGTTTGCAGCTTGCATATTATCAACTTTAATGTAACGCATGAAAGCAGCAGTCCGATAGTTCCATCGGTTTCTCTGCCTTGTAAAAGAGATAATCCATAAACTCATTGTAGAATTTCACCCAACCTTGATGTGATTTTGGTTAGCAAGGCAATTTGATAGGCAGGGGCTTCAACATCATTGTTTCAATGTTATGTTTATTGAATTTAAAAGTTTAAGTGGACACTAGTGATATTCTATATCACAAAACATACACACTATCAGAATTCATTTGCAAAGAAAAAGAAGAAAAATAAACCCAAACGTGCATATCTTTCGGCATCAGGTCATAGTGCAGGGTAATGGATGCATTGCCATCAGAACGTTTTGCAACACCCGAAAAACTATCAACAATGTTATCTTTAACATTATAAACTACAATATTTATCTGATCATTATCTTTTGCAAGCTCTTTAGAAGCTGAGACTTGCCCGTCCCACGTAAATAACAGACCACTATTTTCAACATCCAACTCAAACATAATCTCAGAAGGCAATTGCAACTTCCCTTCTGCAATTTTTATCTTGGTGTAATCTAGTCCGAAATCAGGATACTCCCCCACAATCGCTTCTCTATATGCCTTCCCAATCAAAGATCTATAAGCAGTTGTATCGCCCCTGTGCCCCAGTTTAACAGCACTATTGAGAGGAGAAAGAGCTTTATTAACCAATGCAAACTTCATCCGGTGCGCCAACTGCTTTGGAGTTTTTGGGTCGCGCGGAATTGTATTTGCTCTTACAACCTGCTTACCATTAAGCACATATGTTGTGATGGGACCAATTTTGCCCGATAGCTTACTAAAAAATGAATCTTTAAAACTTGCCATATTATTTGATTTAATCAATACCTGCAATTTAATAAAAATAAGTTAATTTTGCAACTAATATAGTCCCAATTTAAGCCATGTTTGACCTATATTATAGTTATCTTTTCCTTATTCTATCATAAAGGAATCATAAAGGAAACATAAAGGAAACATAGGCCAACCATAAGTTAACCATAAGTAAAATACAAGGAAGTTTGGGACAAGGTGCATGCTTTCTCACTGCTATAGGTGCTGTTTTTAGAAGATGTAAAGCGTCTAAATATTGCAATAATTAAAGTTATTTTTCATATATTGTAAAAAATCTAATTCAAACCACTTTTGGTTAGGTGTGCAATACGAAGTAATCCCTGTAAAGATCACCAGTCCCACTTGGTTCCTCCCCGGTAGTTTATGAGGCAACTAGATTTAGCGAAATGTCACCCAACAGGCTTGCTATACATTTGACAAATAGTGAATGGGGTGCTTCAAAGGAAACAGGCGAGTGTAGCAAGTCTCATATACTGGCAGAGGAGATTATTAGTACATCTATGTTACTAAGAAATATGAGAGAGGCATACAGTTCCTTTAGAGATGTATTAAACAGCGGAGAAGAGTTAGTGTTAGATCAATGGCTGGAGAAGTATAAATCGACCAAAATAAAGAGGGTTAGAAGTTTTATAAATGGCATTAATCATGATCTGGAAGCAGTAAAAAACGCCATTAAATACCCTTGGAGTAATGGAGTTGTAGAGGGTCATGTAAACAGATTTAATCCATCCCATACCTCGATGTATCCACCTCTTTTCTCTCCTTCTCCTTAAATCCTCCAAAACGATAAACAAAAGAGATGGAAATCATTCTTGTATCCTGAAATGTATCCATAGTGCCTTTCTGTCCTTTATAATCAATTGTTACAAATGGTAAGCGCGATTCAAAAATATCAGTTGCTTTCACAATCAGCTTAGCGCGTTCATGATCGAATGACCAAATGAATCCACCCGAAACAATGTATGAGTCACTTAAATCCATAATGCCTTGAATGGCGGGTGTGGTATATGTTCCCGAGAGATTGAATCTTATATTAGGTTTTGCCGACAATATAAAATCGTTGTCCAGTTTAAACTGCCCAAACCAAACGCTACGGTCAAAAGGGATGTCATAAAAATCATCCATCTTATGTGTCATCCGTATTACGTTCATGGTAAGCTTAGAGTCCAAAGCTTTTCCTGCCTTAAAAGGCATAATTGCGGCCATACCTACCATTCGTTGGTGATTCATATTCTGGTATTTGATTACAGATTTCAATTCATCGGGTCGCTGATAAATAATTTGTGTAAAATGATAGGGTAGATAATTCAAATATGCCATGAGTACATATTTACGTTTGAAAATGTAGTTAAGTCGGGTGCTGTAATTACGCGAAGGCTTCAATTGTGGATTACCATGAAGTTCGCTATAAGCATTGAGAGGAGACACCATTGAATTTAATGCCCAATAAGGCGGATATTGTTTATCAGATGAAAGTGAGAACTGAAAGATATGCTTCATCGAGGGCATATAAGTTGCACTCAATGTCGGAAAAAAGGCCGTGCCATCCCATAGTGTTTCTCGCTTATTGCCCGATTCTTCCTCAGTTTTGTAAAACTCAGCAGCCACTGATGCTTGCATAGATAATTGTTTAGAAAAAGATTTTGAGAAACCTGCAAACAGATTCCAGATGTTTTCATACTGACGGTTTTGGAACGTTGATGGTGCATACGATTCATCATTTATATAAGCTTCAGAAAGGCTTTCAGAAGCAGCATACGAATAGTTTATTCCATAATTGATACTCAAGTTGTTTGGCATTGCGTGTTTTTGATTGGCATACATAAACACTTTGTTGATTTGTTGATGCGAATCTGATATATATCTTTCTATCGGTTCTGTCTCCAAAAATGGTTTGTTGACTAGATCTTGTTGCGACTTATCATTGTAGTTAGTATAATCTATTCCTGCCGATAGTCCGAAGTGTGATGTGTAATCAGCTTTCAGGTTGTTCAACCTCGATGGTCCTTTGATACGTATATCACTGTGGATATTATTTTCGTCAATAGCTATTTGAGCTGTGCGATGCCCCTTGGTATTATCAAACATCCCGGTATATGCTACCTCTATTTTGTCTTTATTGGCAAGCGTAGCACCTAATGCTGTGCGCACATTGTGTGAATTATTCCTGTTGAAGCCCTTGTTTTGCTCCGTGATATAATGAAGCTCATTATTCACGGTATGGTCATTGGTTTTTTCTTCGGAGCTTTCTATTTTATTATATCTGTCGGAATAAACTGCATCAAACGTGATATTCTTTCCTAAATACAGCAAGCTAACACGCCCATTTCCACTTGCATGAGTACGCTGTTGATATTCTCCGGCAATTTCTCCTTGCCACACATTCTCGTCAGCTTTGTCAGATGTTTGTTTCAACACCACATTTATGGCTGCACCCCTAATGTTGTATTGTGGCGGAGCACTATACATTATCTCTATATCTTCTATACGCGAGAGGGGTATACTTTTCAGCAAGTTCATCAACTGCTCGTAGGTCATCGATGTTTTCTGCCCATTGAGCAATACTATCATCCCACCTGCACCAATAAGCGTGAGCTTTTCGCCTTGTTCCACTATCCCCGGAATTTCTTTCAATGCATCATAAGCATTGGTCACCGGTTTGTTCTTTAGCAATGATGGCACGTGATAGATAAGTTTGCCCTGATCCACTTTTAGGGACGGGCGTTCACCCTCTACAATAACTTCATCCAGATACTCCAATGATGGTTGTAAAACAATATTGTGGAAAGCTTGTGTTTTCATATATTGCGTTTCATATCCCAACATTGAAATTTGCAGAAAAGTATTTTCTATCTCATTGTAAGCAATGGTGAAACTGCCCAAACTGTCTGTAACCGACCCGCCAATAAGCGTTGTGTCGGGCAATGAATATAATGCTACGTTTACGTACTCAACCGGTTTTCCGACATTATCATTGATCAGACCTTTTATCTGGGAAGATATCGGTAATGTAACAGTTATCAATAAGAAGAGAAAGAATAATTTGGTTTTCATCATAAAGTTTATTATGTGTTAAAAATCAGATTTAGGCGTCTTTTATGCGGTAGTCCATCTCAGTGAAATAGCCATGCTGTTATTTTCTCATCTTCCCGTTCATTGCCGAAACATATAATTCGTTGTTATCGGTGAGTAAAATCATGTCAGAATATCCTATTGGTAATAATATTACTCCAATTTATATACGTTTTTTTGATATCTTTCTCGGGTGTATCATTGGAGCCATAGGAGTATGGATTCTTTACCATAATAAAATCAGAATCTGACGTAAATTTCGTATATTTGTAGAAACCATAAAGTTAATAATAAAAATTAATTTTCAGCATTTTAAGGCATAATATTGCACCATTATAAATTTGTCGGGTTATCGATTTGCTTTTAAATACAGGTCTGTAAATGATCAAATAGGGTATATCTTATTGAGTAATGGAAACAACCCGTTAAACCAAAAAAAGCTATCTTTGTGATCTAAATAATATTTGTATGAACTGGTTATTTTTAATTATTGGTGGTTTCTTTGAAGCGGTTTTTGCTTTCAGTTTATCTAAAATATCGGAATCAACGGGAAAAGTTATGATCTTCTGGATTATCTCTTTTGTGTTATCGGTATCTCTAAGTATGTATATGCTTTATAAGGCTATTGATAACGGTGTAAATGTTAGTGTTGGTTATGCCGTTTGGGCTGGTCTGGGTGCTGTTTTTACCGTATTAGCCGGCATTATTATATTGAAAGAACCGGTTTCACTATTAAAGATCTTCCTACTTACCACTTTGATACTTTCAATCGTTGGGTTAAACCTAATATCCCATAAATGAATTAGTTAAGTTTAGTAAAATGATCCTATTAAATATAAAGAGATACAGGAGTTGGTGTGGATAATGTAAGGGAGAGTATTTTGATAGAGTAGGGTGTTAAATGCTATTTGCACTGTTAATGATTTCAGAGACTCTTTAATTATTTCTATTTTTGTTTTTAGTAGATTTATATAAGGCTTTAAATGGATTTAAGTTTTTTATATTTTCAATCCGGCTTCAGAAAAAATAGCACGTGCATTTTGTACTCTGTCATCCGCCAGAGCAGGAGCTTTTTCAAGCTTATATTTTAGTCCAAGTTCCTCATATTTATGAACACCCATTTTATGGTAAGGAAGGAGCTCTACTTTTTCTATGCAGTTGTAAGGTTTTAGGAAATTGGCTAATTTCTTAAGTAAAGCATCATCATCAGTCCAACCCGGTACAACTACATGTCTAACCCAAGTTGGAATACCTTTTTCCTCAAGATAATTAAGACACTTAAGTGTGTTGTTAATCTTAGCTCCTGTAAGCTTTTTATACTGATCTGTATCAATTGATTTGATGTCAAGCAGCACTAAGTCCGTAACATCCAACAAATCTTTTACAGGCTGAGTAAAGATTGCTCCTGAAGTGTCAAGTGCAGTATGAACTCCATTCTCTTTACACAATAGGAAAAACTCACGTACAAATTCTGCCTGCATTAATGGTTCACCACCGGTTACAGTTACTCCTCCTTTTGCTATAAAGTTCTTGTATTTTAAAACTTCGGAGAGCAGTTCTTCGGATGTTAGTTGGTATTTACCTCTGCTTTTTATATCCCAAGTATCGGGATTGTGGCAGTATAGGCAACGAAGAGGACAGCCCTGAAGAAAGATTACAAATCTTATCCCGGGGCCGTCTACTGTTCCAAAACTTTCAAGTGAATGAATGTTTGCTCTCATTAAAAGAGAAATTGTATTTTACAATGATTGATTGATTGTTCTTGAAATAACATCAAGCTGCTGTTCATGTGTGAGCTTGATGAAATTCACAGCGTATCCCGATATTCTGATTGTTAGCTGTGGATATTTTTCAGGATGATTCATTGCATCCAAAAGCAATTCTTTGTCGAACACGTTCACATTTAAGTGCTGTCCTCCGTCTGCAGTGAAATATCCATCCAGTAGGCTTACCATATTATCTGTTCTCATATTTGTATCTTTACCAAGTGAACCCGGCGATACAGCAAATGTGTATGAGATACCGTCATGAGCATGCTGAAATGGTAGTTTCGCAACAGATGCCAATGCAGCAACAGCACCTTTGGAGTCTCTTCCATTCATTGGATTTGCTCCCGGAGCAAATGGAGTACCGGAAGGTCTGCCGTCAGGCGTTGCACCCGTTTTCTTACCATATACTACGTTTGATGTTATTGTGAGTATGGATTGAGTTGGGATAGCATTTCGGTATGTTTCATGCTGACGAAGATAGCCCATAAATTTCTTAACAATATCAACTGCTATCCGGTCGGTTCTATCATCATTATTTCCAAATGGAACATAATCACCTTCACGTTCAAAATCTACAGCAATTCCGCGCTCGTCACGAATCACCTTAACTTTTGTGTCACGAATGGCTGCAAGTGAGTCGGCTACAATAGAGAGTCCTGCAATTCCGGTTGCCATAATTCTCTGTACATTTCCATCATGTAGAGCCATTTCAAATGCTTCGTATGCATATTTGTCGTGCATGTAGTGAATAATCTTTAGTGCATTCACATATACTTTTGCCAACCATCGCATCGATTGATTAAACTTTGTCATCACTTCATCATAATCCAGATATTCAGAGGTAATTGATTCAAACTTGGGGGCTACTTGTACGCCCGACTTTTCGTCAACTCCACCATTAATTGCATAGAGCAGGCATTTAGCCAAGTTTGCACGTGCTCCAAATAGTTGCATCTGCTTGCCAATTTTCATAGGTGATACACAACATGCTATTCCATAATCATCACCATAGTCAGGACGCATCAAATCATCATTCTCATACTGAATGGCTGATGTTTCTACGGAAACTTTTGCGCAGAATTTTTTCCAGTTTTCAGGTGAACTCTGTGACCAAAGTACTGTAAGGTTTGGCTCAGGTGCAGGTCCGAGGTTATAAAGTGTATGGAGATAACGGTAAGAAGTGCGAGTTACGAGCGTGCGACCTTCAATGTTTTGTCCTCCAAGTGCCTCTGTAATCCATACAGGGTCGCCCGAGAAAAGTTCATTGTAGTCAGGTGTTCGTAAGAAACGTACAATACGAAGTTTAATTATTAATTGATCTATTAACTCCTGAGCCTCTGCTTCTGTTATTAAGCCTTCTTTAATGTCCTTTTCAATATAGATATCAAGGAATGTGGAAGTTCTTCCGATTGACATTGCAGCACCATCCTGATCCTTAACGGCAGCTAGGTATGCCAAATAGAGAAATTGAACCGCTTCGTGACTATTTCTTGCAGGTTGAGTAACATCAAAACCGTAGCTTTGACACATCTTCTCGAATCTCTTTAATGCTTTTATCTGCTCTGAAACCTCTTCACGGTTTCTAACAATATTGTCAGTAAATTCTTGAATATCCAGCTGCTTTAAAAATGATTTTCTCTCCTCAAGCAGTGAAGTGGTTCCGTAAAGTGGAACACGACGATAATCGCCAATTATTCTGCCTCTACCATACGCGTCGGGCAGACCAGTTATTATTCCTGAGCGACGTGCTGCTATAATTTCTTCATTATATGCTGAGAAAACTCCCTCATTGTGAGTTTTCCTATATCTTGTGTAAATCTCTTTAGTAAGTGGATCTAGCTCGTAGCCATATGCAGTAAGCGAATTTTCAACCATGCGGATACCGCCTTTAGGGAACATTCCTCTTTTAAGAGGTTTGTCGGTTTGCAATCCTACAATCACCTCATTGTCCTTATCGATATAACCGGGTCCATATGTGTCAATTTCTTGTGGGAATTTTGTTTCTGCATCGTAAATGCCTCTTGCCTGTTCTTCTTTGAACATTTCGCTTAACTTATTCCACACCTTTTTAGTGCGCTCTGTAGAGGAGACCAGAAAACTATCATCACCTTCATAAGGTGTATAGTTGTTCATAATAAAATCTCTTACATTGATCTCATTTCTCCATAGATCACCCTTAAAACCTTTCCATGCTTCGTTGTTATTGTTCATGACAAGTAGTTAATTTGATAATTTATATGTTAATAAACAGGGATATAGTAATGAATTGCAACCTAAAACAATGGCACTTTATATCTTTTATACCTGTGATTTTCACATGCTATTTTTAATTTTTTGATACTGAAAATTTATGACTCTAAAATACTTGATGTCCTAAAATCCAATTCGCGGTGCAAAGATAGCTCTATTATTTTCAATAAAGAAATATCTCAATATTGAAGATTCAAAATTAATAAACTAAAAATCATATGGTGCTTAATACATTTATTACACATTTGTTTTAAATTTAGTATCTTTGTGGGAAATAGAAAACATATATTCATTATGGTAATTGCCGTAGACTTTGACGGAACAATAGTAGAGCATGCTTATCCGGAGATAGGCAGACCTATTCCCTTTGCGATAGAAACATTACTTCAGCTTCAGAAAGATGGACACAGATTGATTATGTGGACTGTTAGACGTGGAAGTCTTTTACAAGAAGCTGTTGATTACTGTGCAGGTCATGGGCTTTATTTTTTTGCAGAGAATGAGAATTATAGAGGAGAGACAATTGAGCGTGAGGAGTATTCCAGAAAGCTTAAATCCGATCTATTTATAGATGATAGAAACCTTGGTGGATTACCTGATTGGGGGGTAATTTATAATGCTATAAAAGCAATGGAAAAGGGAGGGAATGTTTCTGAGATTTTAGCAGGCAATTCAGCAATGCCTGAACCTAAAAAGAAAAAACGTCGTTGGTTTTAATTTTTTTTTATCACACCGCATCTTTTAATGCAACTCTTGACCCCTGTAATACAGGGGTTTAAGTGTGGTTGTGTGTTGAGTAGGACTAGTCAAATGTTAGTGTTCTTTATTTGTTAGTGTTCTTTATTTTTTTTGTCTTTATATCCGTAACCATATCCATATCCGTAACCATATCCGTATCCGTAACCTTTGCTAAAATTGCTGACATCATTTATTACAAGTAGCATGTTTTTCAATTTATTCTCTGCCATAAGGTCATTAGCGAAACGCAGGTTGCTCTTACTTGAGTAATCGACTCTACATACATAAACCGTAGCATCAGTAATTCTGCTCAAAATAAGTGTGTCGGTTACCTGTGCCGATGGAGCTGAATCGATAAATATATAATCAAACTCATCTCTTAGCTTATCAATTGCTTTGTCGAGAGTAGAGCGCGACAATAATTCAGCCGGATTTGGCGGAATTGGACCTGATGGCAATACATACAAGTTGGGGTGTATGTTAGAGGGAAAAATTAACTTATCAATATCCTTCTCGAATCCCGATAGATAGCTTGTAATTCCATCCTTGTCATCTAAATTCATATACTCTTTTAACCGAGGAACTCTTAGATCTAGCCCTACCAGCAACACCTTTTTGTTAAGTAAAGCAGTGCTGATCGACATATTAAGAGCAACAAAAGTTTTCCCTTCGCCCTGAACAGTGGAAGTAAACACTACTACTTTATTCTCTGATCCAAGCGCAAGTAGCAGGTTAGTTCGTGCCATACGGAAAGCTTCATCAATTGGTCTTGTTTCGTTTTCACGAACAGCAACACTTTCATCCTCTTCATGCTTTGGAATTTCACTTAAAACAGGTACTTGCGATATACGATCTATATCTGCACGTGTGCGAATTTTGTACTGTAATATGTCCATCAGGTATATTATACCTGCAGGAATAAGCACACCAAGTAATATGGCTGCTAAGAATAAAATCATTGTTCGTGGCGAGACTTTACCCTCAAGTATGGCTTCATCCAAAACCTTGGCACTATTGGCAGTAGCTGCAAGTTCAAGTGCATTTTCTTCACGTTTTTGAAGTAGCATTAAGAACAGGCTAGCCTTAATTTGTTGCTCACGTGAAAGTTCCATAAATTCTCTTTCCTGAGTAGGCATCATGCCAACGCGACTACCATAAATATTGGCTTGATTACGAGCATCACGGCGTTGAATATTGAGGCCTTGGCGCACACTGTTTATCGATGAGTTGATATTCTGTCTTAGACCGGATATCTGCTCTTCCAATCTAATCATGGCGGGGTTGTCGGCAGTCATGCTTTGTGATAAACGCTCTCTTTCAAGTACTAAGCGATTATACTCGTTGGTAGTAGCTGATAAGTTTGGATCCTCTAATCCGATGTTAGAAGGGATAGTTTTAACTACATTTGAAGGGTCATTCACATATTCATTAAGTGCATCAACAACATTTAATTGAGTCTCAACTTGCACAAGCTGTTGCTCATATTGGCTGCCCATCTGCATGTTGCGCTGCAGGTCGATTTGCAAATCAGACAATCCTTCACGCTGTTTATATACCTCTACATCGCTTTCAGCCTCAGTTAGTTCTTTATCAATAATGGCAATTCGCTCGTTGATAAATGACTGAGTATTAAAGGCCTCCATCTTGTTGTCCTCGATCGTTTCATTGTTGTATACCTCAACGAGCATATTCAGGAAGTCTCTTCCTTTTTCGGGATATGGAGTATTTATTGATAGGTTGAGTACTGACGATTGTTTGGAGGCTTGTTGTACGGAAAGACTGTTTCTATATTGTTTAATAACTGCATTAGGATGCTGAATTAGAACAGTTAGTTCACCTTCACGCATATCTACACCTGAACGCTGTGTAAAACTAATACTTCCATGCGGACTATGCAATTGGGCAGGGAGTGAATTAAATACTGTATCTATTTGGTGTCCAGTAATTAATCCTGAAATTGCAACACTGTTGTTTTTAGTATCAGTAATCATAGCAAACTCAATGTTCTCCTTTAGACTATCTAATCTGCTCTGATTCATGCTAACAACAATTGGGCTGTTTTTATATAGATCCACACTCTTTATTCTACCGCTTGAAATATAAGAAGTATGTAGGTCTAACCTGTTTATTACATTTCTTATTATTGATCTGCTCTGCAAAATATAAATCTCATTCTCAAGATTAGTAACTGCTCCTAAGGCTCCTAGTTGAATTCCATCTAAACCCCCAATAGAGGGTTGCATACGTTGGCTCTTGGCTTCTTTTAATACAATGCTTGAGGATACATTATATACTGGTGTGGCATATCGCAGATAAACAAAAACTACGGAAAGGGCTAAAGCAACTCCAATCACAAACCACTTCCAATAACGAAGAAAACGAAGTAGAATTTCCATAATAGAAATGCTCTCTTCGCCACTCTCAACTGTATGTCCCAAATCGGAATTACCTGTTTTTAATTCACTCATTTTATATATAGATGATTTTACTAGTATTGTTACTTAAAGACGTTTATAAGGATTGTGGCAACTGAAAGTAGTATTGAGGTTGCAGATAGCCAAATACTTGTGGCACTTCCAATTTCCGAATTCTTTGCTTTTGTTTCGTTAGGTTCAACATATACAACATCATTTTGTTGTAAAAAATAGTATGGAGAGTAAATGACAGTTGGATCGTTTAGATTTAGAATAAATACTCTTTGGTTGCCGCTTTCATCTTCTCTAATAATCTTCACATTATCACGTTTTCCCCAAATAGTCATATCCCCGGCCATTGCCAGAGCTTCAAAAATATTGACTTTCTCATTTACAATTGTAAAGGTGTTAGGACGAGCTACTTCACCTAATACAGATATTTTATAATTAACAAATTTAACAGTCACTACAGGCTCTTCTTTCAAATATTTTGATAATAGGCCTGTTACTTTTTGCTCTGCTTCTCTCTTTGTAAGTCCACTAAGAGTTATTAATCCCATAACCGGAAAATTTATCTGCCCATTATTGTCAACCAAATAGGCTTGTAATGTTGGTTGCGAATATGTGCTCGTTCCTGTTGTAAGACTTGGCACTGTAAGATTAAATAGCTTGACTGCTTCCGGGTCTGTTGCACTTACAGTTATAGTTAGTAGGTCTTTAGGCATAATGTGCGCATCGTAGAGTGGAGTTGATTGCATATAGCCTATCATGTCTTCTTCTCCTGCTCCCTGTATATAAGCTACTTTCTTGGATGCGTTGCATGAAGCAAGTAATAACATAATCGCCGTTATAGTAATGAAATAACAGAATCTCTTCATAAATTCATTGATTGTTTATATTTGGTGCAAAATTAGCATAAATAGCTTAAAGAACAATTGAATTCATGCTTAATTCAGTTAATTAGGAAATTTTCTACAATAGAAAAATGAGTGATTAATAAATATTTCGATAAAAAATAGCACTATTATTTGTATTCGAAAAATAGTGCTAAATAATTAATGACTTTTATTGTATTCTAGCTGCAGGTTCCATCAATTGAGCAGCTTTGTCCTTTTGTTATTTCAATTTTTAACTCGGGATTAGCTTCTTGCCATTCTGAAAAGGATTTTTCTAGTGTTTGAAGGAATGCCTGAGGTGGCTGTGCACCTGAAACTGCATATTTTCTATTGAATACAAAAAAGGGAACACCATTTACACCAATAGAACGCGCTTCTTCAATATCTTGGTTTACCATATCGGCATATTTTTGGTCTGTGAGTGCTTCTATAACTTCATTCTCGCTTATCCCAATTTCTTTACCAATCATAGTTAGAGTAGCTTGATCGGCAATATTCCCACTATCGGTAAAAAAGGCTTTGAAAAGCAGCTCTTCCGCCTCTTCGCCCAGTCCTTTTGTTTTAGATAGTTGTATTAAACGGTGTGCCTTGAATGAGTTGACCATGACTGATTTATCGAAGTGATATTCAAGTCCTGCATTTTTGGCCATTTGTGTAACGTTTTGCAGCATGGTGGAAACCTCCTGCTCGGTCATTCCTTTATTAATAACTAAATATTGAAGGTAGCTTTCTTTAGCTAATTCGGGTATTGATGGATCGAGTTGGAAGCTCTTCCATATTATTTGTAGTTTGTCTTTGTTGCTAAATTGTTCGAGTGCTTTTTCGAAATTACGTTTGCCAATATAGCAAAACGGACACATTACGTCACTCCATATTTCTATTTTCATATTGCAAAGTTAATACACCTTATTTGATTTAATCCTATTTTTTGTTTCATAGTGCTCGTCGATTTATCATTCGTAATTCATTAAGCTATCGCAGCATTAGAGTTGAGTGTTGTTATTGATGCAGTATTAGATGTATTGATAGTTTCTATGAAGCTGGTTGTGATATTTGGTGTTAAAATTATTGGATTTTGCATATAGTTAAAATATATAATTATGTGGTTAAAATTTGTAGCATTGTATGCATGTTGTTGAAACGATGTTATATTTGCAGCATGGTTGCATTAAGTGGTTTTTATTATGATTACAGCTGAAGAAATATTACATAAAAGAGATTTAAAGAGTACTGCATGCAGGAAGTTTATATTAAGTGGTTTGCTTGAAAGTAGCAATGCGATGTCAGAGACCGAACTAAAAGGAGAGTTCCCGGAATTATTTGATAGGGTTACATTTTATCGTACTCTTAAAACGCTTGAGGAGTATGAGATTATTCATAGAATTGTATTGAATGATAATTCAGTGAAATATGCTCTTAATAAATATCACCGGGAAGATAGTAATTTACACTCACATTTCCATTGCGAAGTATGTGATGAGGTGATGTGCTTGGTGGGTAAGACGAAGTTTGAAGTTGAGTTGCCTAAAGATTATATAAAGCATGAGGTTTATGTGGTTGTTGAAGGTCTTTGCGCAGATTGTGTAGAAATATGATTTTGATATTACTGATGCTTTTTTTGGTGGTTAACAGCTTTTTATGTTTTCCTCAATCAGGAGTTGTTATTGCTGATTCTACCTTCAAACCACAAGGTCCTGAAGTGGTTTTGCCTGAAATTACTGTTAAAGCCATATATAATAGAGGTCTAGAAAGAGTGTCGGCTTTACCGGTTGAGGAGATAAACAGAAATTATTTAATGCAACGTAACTCTATAAATTTTGCCCAAACTTTGGCAACGGTAGCAGGTGTTAACTCTATGGATATTGGATCGGGCTTTTCAAAGCCTATGATTAGAGGAATGGGATTTAATCGTGTTGCAATTGTTGATAGAGGTATTGTACAACAAAATCAGCAGTGGGGAGCAGATCATGGATTAGAGATAGATCAGTATGACGTAGATAATGTGCGTGTGTTCAAAGGACCAATGTCGCTTTTCTATGGATCGGATGCAATTGGAGGGGTAATTGAGATTCGTGATCTACATGTGCCGGAGTTGGATGTAGTGTGGGGCGACATTACATTGATTGGGAAGAGCGGTAATGATTTATTGGGCACATCGATTGCTGCCGGTATGAAGAGTGGAGATTTTTATTTAAGAGCAAGAACGACTGTGCAAAGCTATGCAGACTATAGGATTCCTGCCAAACATATTGATTATTTGACATGGAGGTTACCGGTTTATGATGGTCGCATGAAAAATACTGCCGGTAGAGAATATAGTGTTTCAATTTTCGCAAATTACGACAATGATATCTTGAATAGCCGGCTGAATTTTTCTAATGTTTATGCTAAAAACGGTTTTTTCCCGGGTGCTCATGGTGTTCCTTCTCTTGATAGGTTAGAGCCTGATGAGTCATATCGAAATATTGATAGTCCTTTTTCCACTTCTAATCATTTGAAGTTGATTTGGAATGGAGAGAGGAAGTTTGACAATAATAGTTGGTTGAAAGTTAATCTAGGTTATCAATTTAATAATAGAAAGGAGTTGGCGGAGTTCCATACTCATTATAGTAATCAAAAGGCACCGGAATTGAATGCCGATGTTGAGCTACTTTTTGCTCTTGATACTTATACAGCAGGTATACGGTTTGAGGGGAATGAGTCTGAAAAATGGAGTAGAATTATTGGTACATCTTTAGAGTTTCAGTACAACAGGGTGGGTGGTTATTCATTTCTTTTGCCTGATTTTAATAGGCAAACCGCAGGGTTTTTCTGGATTAATAAGTTGAATGTAAACAAAAACTTGATCTTTATTGGAGGTGTAAGATATGATTTGGGGCGAATTAATGTAGTTGGTTTTTATGATCCTGTGCTTGAGAAGTATTTAAGGATGCAGGGTCATAGTGATGGAGATGTTAATTTTTATGCTCAGAGAGCTATTGATGTTAATAGGGATTTGAGTGATTTTACAGGTTCGGTAGGTTTGGAATACATTTTCAAGAAGTATCATTCACTTAAGATTAATGTTGGTAACAGCTTTAGATACCCCGGTGCAAACGAGATGGGAGCTAATGGTGTTCATCATGGTGCATTTAGACATGAGATGGGAAATGTAACGTTGGATTCTGAAAAAGGTTATCAGATTGATGCAGATTATCAATATAATAATAGTAAATTGAGGGTAAGGATTAATCCTTTTGCAACATGGTTTTCCAATTATATATATTTGGAGCCAACCGGGCAGTGGTCTATACTCCCTCATGCCGGTCAGGTTTATAAGTTTGAGCAGTCGGAAGCTTTTATGGTGGGTGGTGAACTGATGGCTGAATATTTGATTGATGAGTATTGGAGGGTTTCATCTGATTTAGAGTATGTTTACAATGTTAATCTAGATGATAATTATCCTCTTCCATTTTCACCTCCAACGGTTGTTTCTACTGATATGACTTATTCTGGTTTAGGAGGAGGTGTATTGTCGCAATATATGTTTGGGGTGAATAATCGTATGGTTATGAAACAGAATAGAGTCGCAAAGAATGAGGAGTTTACTCCCGGCGCTTGTATCTGGAGTTTACGGGCTAGTGCACACCTGAATGTTAGAGGTAATAGATATGTTGTTCAGTTGCAAGCAAATAATATATTCAATACTCCTTATCTGAATCATTTGAGCTTTTATCGTAAGTTGAATGCACCGGAAGCGGGTAGGAGTATAGATGTAATTCTGAAATATAGTTTCTAGCTTGTGTGTAGGACGCGTTTTAAAGTTTTGTGTGTTTTACTTATTATTTTTAATTTATTATGAAAAGATTGTTTTATCTGTATGCTGTTTTAGTGAGTGTGATGTTTTTTGTTGGTTGTGAGAAAATGGAGGTGGATAATGTTAAACCGATAATAAAAGTTTTTTCACCAAATGAGGATGAAATTTATAAACCGGGTAGTGAGGTGTATTTTGAAGTGGAGTTTTCAGACAATATTTCACTCTCCTCTTATAAGGTAAATATTCATGGAGCATTTGATGGGCACAGCCATAATAGTGGTACGATTACTCGAGGTTTGGATGCTGGTGATGAAACTGCTGTATTTGAGAGAACATGGCTTGAGAGTGAATTTATTTCATTGGGTGATGAACCGGTTGTAGGTAAACAGGTTGCAACTATTAAACATCATCATATTAAGATTCCTAAAACTGTAATTGTTAATTTGAATGGGGAGATGAAAGAAATGCCCCTGAGAGAGGGGCATTATCATTTTATCGTTTATTGTACTGATGAGTCGGGACTTGAGTCCTTTTCATCAAGAGAAATAATAATTTCATCAAATTAAGTCAACCCATTAGGTCTTAAAAGATAAGATGTTTTTATAAGTTCACATTATTCAATTCACTTGGTCTGTCATATGAAATGTTAGTGTACCACCATTCATGATTTCATTGTAAGTGATGAACTTTTGAGTGTAAGGTTGACCATTTAGTTCTATTTTATCAACATACATGTTTTTATCGGAGATGTTTAATGCTTCAATTATAAAAGTCCGACCTTCGGGGAGGTTTATTGTAATTTTAGGAAACTGCGGTGCGCCAAATACAAATTCACCTCCTACGGGATTCATTGGATAAAAGCCCATAGCTGAAAACATGTACCAGGCCGACATCTGGCCACAGTCGTCATTGCCTATAAGGCCGTCGGGTTTGTTCCGGTAGAAATCACGAGAGATTTGTCTTATTAATCGCTGCGTCTCCTCCGGACGATCGAGGTACATATAGATATATGCGATGTGGTGACTAGGTTCGTTGCCGTGAGCGTACTGTCCTATAAGTCCTGTAACGTCTGATAATTGACCGGTGGTTTCCTGTTTGGTAGTGAAGAAGTAGTCAAGCACTTTTCCTGCTTCTTCTTTTCCTCCCATTAATTCTATCAAACCCGGTATATCTTGCATTACGTGCCAGGTGTACTGCAATGCATTTCCTTCGGTATAATGACCTCCCAGTTGTGAGTCAGCATGAGCTAATTCATATGGGTCAAATGGTTTGAGCCAATTGCCATTAGAGTCTTTTGGTCTCATGCTTTTTGTTTCTTCGTCATAGAGGTTTTTATAGTTGTCTGACCGCTTTATAAAGTAATTGTAATCATCAGTGTAGCCCAATTCCTTTGCCATAATTGCGGCACTGTAGTCGTCTATTCCGTTTTCGAGAGTGCGAGAAACTGATTCCAATATTTCGAGGTCATATGGATAGTAGGTATAGTGGTCGTAAGTATCCCAGCTTGCTTTAGGATGTTTGCTCTGAGTTAGCGACTTTTTGATTTCAGAATAAGCTTTTTCTTTATCGAAACCATCAAAATTTTTGAGGTATGCATCCACAATCATAGGAATGGAGTGGTTGCCAATCATTGTGTAGGTTTCATGACCCATTAATGTCCAAATGGGTAAATGTCCCTGTTGATCACTATAATCGATCATTGAGTTAATGATATTGTTTATAATCTCAGGACTTAAGAGTGTGTACATTGGGAATGCTGCACGAAATGTGTCCCATTGTGAGAGTGTAGAGTAGTAGGTTCCGCTTGATGATTGACTAATTTGGCGATTAGGTCCTACATATTTTCCATCTACATCAGCAATGTTGTTTGGTTGAATAAAAAGATGATATAGAGATGTGTAGAAGTTAACTTTGTCGTCTTCGGAACCTTCTATTTGTACCCTCTGAAGGTAGTTGTTCCATGCATCTTTTGCATCTTTGTAAACTGTATCGAAATCCCAACCCGGTATTTCAGATTTCATGTTTGCTTTGGCTCCTTCGATACCGGTAGTTGACATTGCAACTTTCATATTTAGTGTTTGATTATCCTTCATATCGAAGTTGAGTATGTATCGAGGGGCTTTTTCGCGTGGGTCTTGCTTATCCAGAAGCTCTTTGGATGCGATTGGCTTGTCGAACTCAATCACAAAGTAGTAAGTTCGCTCCACCCATTCGCGACGAGTTGTGTGGCCTGTAATAACATATTCACTTTCAAAGTTGACTTCGTTGTCAAGAATATGAGTGTGTACACGATCCTTTGTCCAGACTAATCCGCTTTGAAAATCAGTAAGAAGGTTGGCCGATTTGCCTTCGGCGTAAAGGTAACGGTGGAACGCAACATGTGGTGCGGTTGTAATTTCGACCTTTACATCATTATCTGTCAGTTCAACAGCATAATACCCCGGACTTGCAGTTTCAGTTGCCTTGCTGAAACCACTGCTTAGATCATCTCTTTTATCTCCGGAGAATGGTTGCATAAGTAAATCACCTAGGTCTATACATCCCGTACCATTGAGTCTGTTTTGAGTAAATCCGTTAATTCTTTCGTCGTCGTAAAAATAGCCTGAACAATATTCCCATGTAAAGTTTCCCGTTTCAGGTCCCGGTTGCATTATGCCAAGCGGGTATGTAGCCCCCGGGAAAGTGTGCCCGGTGAAAGCGGTACCAATGAATGGGTTGACATATTTGGTGAGATCAACTTCTGATACAGTATTTTGATTCTGATGATTACAACCTATGTTTGTTATCAATATCAGAACTGCAATTGAGTTTATTAGTTTTTTAATCATTTCAGTTATTACTTTATCATTTTTATTAGTAGCACCGGATATATTTTGTTTTATCCGGTGCTATTTTTCAGCTAAACAGAATATGTTATTGAGTCTTAATCATCAACCTTAGCTCTCTTGGTTTCCCATATAAAGTAGAGTACAAGTGCAGTGAATGCTACAAGTGCCGTAATTTGTGCACCTACTCCATCCGGGTCTTCCCAGAGACCGAAGTTGAGTGCATTGGCGTTACCGGTTATGAATATAAATAGTGCGCCAATTACTCCAAATAGAGCTGCACCTGCAATAAATCCGGAGGAGATAAGTATACCTCTTTGGTGACGAGCATTGGTGAGTTTTTTATCTTTTCCTTTTTTGTTAATCCAGTGATTTAAAAGTCCTCCCACAACAAGTGGTGTGTTCAATTGAATGGGTATGAACATTCCAAGAGCAAAGGCAAGTGGGGATATCCCTAGCCAATTGACTAAAATTGCAATTACTGCACCTACTCCAAGAAGCATCCAGCTTACGCCACTTCCCGACATTAGTGGCTCTATGATTGCTGCCATTGCGTTTGCTTGTGGTGCAATCATAGGGTTTGGTGTTTCGGGAGTTAGTACAAAACCGTAAGCTTCGTTTAGAATGTAAATTACTGCTCCTACTGTGGCTGCTGATACTATTGTTCCTAAGAACTTATAAGATTGCTGTTTGACGGGGGTTGTTCCTATCCAATAACCAATTTTAAGGTCAGTTATAAATCCTCCTGCCATAGATAATGCAGTACAAACTATACCACCGATAATCAGTGCACTAACCATCCCTTTTGGTCCTCCAACTCCAACACCTACCAGTATGACTGATATGAGTATGAGTGCCATAAGTGTCATTCCTGATACGGGGTTTGAACCTACAATGGCGATTGCGTTTGCGGCAACTGTAGTGAATAGAAATGATATTATAGCAATGGCGATTAAGGCTACTATTGATTGTACAGGGGTTATTTCAACTCCTACAAGTAAGAATGTGAAAATTGCTAAAAGAGTGAATAGTACTAAAAGCGAAATGATGCTCATTTTTAAATCGCGATCAGTCCTTTTTGTTTTTTCAGGATCTGCGGTTCCTGTACTCATTTTCTTACCTGTAGCCATTGTAAAAGCTGTTTTTATGGCTCCGGAAGATTTTATAATTCCAATGATACCGGCCATTGCGATTGCTCCGATGCCGATATTACGCACATAGTTATTAAATATCATTTCGGCCGACATTGATTCGAAAGGATTAACTCCTCCACCGGCAATAGCACCAAGAACGCCAATTTCATTAACAAAAGGTACGAGTACTAACCATGATAGGAGTGACCCGCATACTATTATGAGTGCATATCGTAGACCTACGAGATAGCCAAAGCTAAATATTAACGAGCTTACATTGAATTTGAAGACCATCTTATATTTATCGGCAAGTATTTCTCCTGCGGGTTGTATTATTTTTGATGTGATAACTTCGCTCCAGAGACGGAATTGAGAGAAGCAGAAGTCAAACATACCACCTATTAGACCACTTACAACTAATAGTTTTGCTTTGTTCCCACCTTTTTCGCCGGTCATTAATATTTCAGTTGTAGCTGTTGCTTCGGGAAATGGCAGTTTGCCGTGCATGTCCTTTACAAAGTATTTACGAAATGGAATGAGAAATTGTATTCCTAGAAAACCTCCTAATAAAGAGGCAAGAAATATTTGCCAGAAATTAACTTCAATCTCAGGGTATCTTGCTTGTAGGATGTATAGCCCGGGAATGGTGAATATTGCGCCTGCAACAACCACACCGGAGGATGATCCGATTGATTGAATTATTACATTTTGACCAAGCGCATTCTTTTTTCTTAATGCTGCAGATACTCCTACTGCGATTATAGCAATTGGGATTGCAGCCTCAAAAACTTGTCCGATTTTTAGTCCGGAATAGGCAGTGGCAGCCGAAAATATGATTGCCATTAAAACTCCCATACCTAAGGAATAACCCGTTACTTCAGTAACGGATCTGTCGGCCGGCAACACTGGTTTGTACTCTTCGCCCGACTTGAGTTCTCTGTACGCATTTTCGGGCAACTCAGTAATCTTTGTTTCTTGAATTTTTCGTTCTTTTTTTTCCATTAAGTTGTCTGTTATTTGTTTTTGACAATTTAGTGCTTTTGATTTTCTATAGAATGTCAGAATTAGAATTTGTATAAACTTAGGGTTCAAACAAATGGCGAAAATACAAAAAATATCTTTAATCTAGCCCTAAAATGCTTAACTTTGTGCAAACTTAAAAAAACAATAAAGGATGAAAAAGATACTATCTACCACATTGGCAATTTTATGTTTAATAACTTTATCGGCACAAAATTATAATCTGGATGATATACTTAGAGGGAAATTTAGTGCTAAGGGTGCTTCAACGCTAGTTTCGTCAGAGGATGGAGTGCATTATTATCAGGCAGATCATCAACGTACTGCAGTTGTTAAATACTCTTTTGCTACAGGCAATGCAGTTGACACTCTTTTTAATACTCGTACTGCAAGGGATTGTGATTTTCTGACTTTTGAGGGTTTTTTAGTAAGTGGTGATGAGAATAGGGTTCTGGTGTATCGAGATCGTGAACAGATTTATCGTCATTCATTTAAGGCTGATTACTATTATCATGATGTTAGGCGTAATTTGATACGAAAGTTGTCTCAGAACAGTTCTAAGCAAATGATTCCTGCGTTTTCACCCGATAGCAGGATGGTTGCTTATGTAGTTGACAATGATATTTGGTTGACTAAATTTGATTTTGACACTGAATCGCAGGTGACAAAAGATGGAGAGATTAATGAGATAATTAATGGTGCTACTGATTGGGTCTATGAGGAGGAGTTTGGGGTTACAAGATTGATGGAATTCTCGCCTGACAATAGGCAGTTGGCATTTGTGCGAACTGATGAGTCGAATGTTAAAGAGTTTACTTTTCAGACATATAATGAGCAGCTTTATCCCGATTATTATAAGTTTAAATATCCAAAACCGGGTGAACAGAATGCATCGGTGGAGGTAAAAGTTTTTGATATTGAGTCTAGAGTAACCCGATCAGTTGATGTGCCAATTGATGAGGATGGTTATATTCCGCGAATTAAATTTACTAATAACTCTGATCAATTGGCTGTGATGACTCTTAACAGAAACCAAAACCGGTTTGATATGTATTTTGTTAATCCACGTTCGACAGTGGCGCGTTTGATTTTGAGGGAAGAGAGTAAGTATTTCATCGATTCTAATTGGCTGAACTCTATTTATTTTATGGATGATAAGTTTACTTATATATCGGAAAGGGATGGGTTTAGTCATATTTATATATATGGGATAACAGGGACATTGCAGAAACAGCTTACTACAGGTAATTATGATGTTACTGCATTACTTGCAGTGGATGATAAAACACAGACTGTTTTTTATCAGGCTGCTGATGAATCGCCTCTACAACGGAATGTTTTCAAAATAAATTTGACTAAGGGTGTACCCCAAAAGCTCTCAACGAAGTCCGGTTATAATAGTGCAAAATTTAGTAATAAAGGTCGATTTTATGTGAATAGTTGGTCTGATTTTTCTAACCCAATGCAAGTTACTTTGCACGATGTGAACGGTAAGCAGTTGCGTGTTTTAGAAGATAATAGGTTGTTGCGCGAAAGTTTGGATGTAGCAGGGTTCCCGAAAAGAGAGCTTATCAGTGTACCTGCTGCGGATGGAGTCACTAAACTGAACGGTTGGATTTTAAAGCCTTTTAATTTCAATCCTAACAAGGAGTATCCAGTTGTGATGATACAATATAGCGGTCCTAATTCTCAACAAGTGTTGGATAGATTTAATATTGGCTGGTATTATGCACTTTTAAAAGAGGATATTATTGTGGCATGCGTGGATGGACGCGGTACAGGTGCTAGGGGTGAGGAGTTTAGGAAAAGCACTTATTTGAATTTAGGAATTAAGGAGTCAGACGATCAGGTTGCTGCTGCCCGATATCTTGGATCTTTATCATTTATTGATCAGGATCGTGTCGGTATTTGGGGCTGGAGTTATGGTGGCTATAATGTTCTTATGAGTATGAGTAGGGGTAGTGGTGCGTTTAAAGCAGGTGTGGCAATTGCTCCGGTTACTGATTGGCGTTTTTATGATACTGTATATACGGAACGATTTATGCGTACTCCACAACAGAATAATGAAGGATATATTAATGGCTCGGCTTTAACTCTTGCCGGTGATTTGCAGGGTAGGTTGTTGTTAATTCATGGTACTGCTGATGATAATGTTCATTTTCAAAATTCTGTAGAGTATTCACGTGCTCTGATTAAAGAGAATAAACATTTTGATATGTTCTATTTCCCGGATAAAAATCATTTTATTTCTGGTGAGAATACTTCACGCTACCTTTATAATAAAGTTATAGGGTGGTTTAAGGATAATTTATAAATTAGATTTATTACAACAAGGTGTTTTATTAAAAGAACGAGTTTTATAAACGAGTTTAATATCTTATGTGTTAATGTCTGTTTTGTTTAATGGTTGATTTGGCCATATTGTTAGCCACCCAAATGTCTTTTATAAACAAAAGAGTGTCAATTTTGTTATTATGACACGTTTATCCTTTAGAGAGGAAGAAACCATTTAGTTTAAGGGTATAACTATCTTTCATTTATGGCATATTCATTTGAGTTGAAAAATATATTCAGAAACCCGGCATTGGGACTTGTTCCATTGTTTGTTTTTTCTATTCTTGTTTTTTTAATGGCGTCACGTTTTGCTGTTATTATTGCACTTCTGTTATCGCTGTTAGGTGTTCTTTTCGTAAACAAGCATAGTAAGATTCTTTTTGATGTTTCATTAATTACCTTTATAGTATCATTAATATTATCGTTCACAACATTATCAGGTCTCCCCGCACTTAATAAATTTATTGTGGTAGAGATCATTTTTGTGTTGTTTGTAATCATAGCACGTTTGTCTAAGAATAGACTAATGACCAAAGTTGCAAAACAGAAAGATAGAATTATTAAGAATTACCTTAAACAGAGTTTTAGAATTGCTTTTCAGGTTCAGTATGGACTCACATTCCACCTACTGCTCTTATTTTTATATTATGCAACATATAATAGTAATGAGTTTTTTGTGGGTACAACATTTATGATCGCTATATGTCAAGTTATTATACTTTCAATTACAGTGTTAGAGACAACAAGATTGCATATATTGTCAAAAAAATTGTTTAAGGAAGAGTGGTTGCCGGTTGTAAATGAATCGGGCGAAGTACGTGGGAGAATTGCAAAATCGGTGACAAAAGATTTGAAGAATCAATTTATGCATCCGATTGTGAGGGTTGCACTTATTCATAGAGGCTCCATTTATTTAGATGAAAGGGATCAGACGCGATTGCTTAATCCCGGAAAACTGGATTATCCCTTCGAAAAGTATATGGAGTTTAATGAAGATCTTGATGCTACTGTGAAAGAGATTGTGAGAAAAGAGTCTGGGAATAATGAGCTGCCTCTTAGATTTCTGCTTAAATATACTTTTGAAAACGATGTTACAAAACGACTTATATTTTTATATGTTTCTGAAATTGATGATGACGAGCAATTTAATAACATAAGTCTACAAAGAGGGAGATTGTGGAATATATCGCAAATAGAAGATAATATAGGAAACAATATTTTCTCTGAATGCTTTGAGCTGGAGTTTGAATACCTTAAAAATACGGTTTTTTTAGCATACCAATATAAAAAAACATTGTAATTCACTTGCACATCTTCTTGATTATTTGTAATTTTGTGCCGTTTTTCACCCTAACTGAGTGGTTATTGAATGATAATCAGGGAATTATAAATGCCGTTAGGATGGATAACACAGTATAAATGAGAAAGTTTTAAATTAAAAATAGAAACAGCCAAAAGAAAGTAGAAATGCCAACAATTCAACAATTAGTAAGAAAGGGACGTACAACACTAAAGGAGAAAAGCAAGTCTCGCGCATTGGATTCGTGTCCACAGCGTCGCGGTGTTTGTGTGAGAGTATATACAACAACTCCTAAAAAACCAAACTCTGCAATGAGAAAGGTTGCCCGTGTACGTTTGACCAATTCTAAGGAAGTGAATGCATATATTCCGGGCGAAGGACATAACTTGCAAGAGCACTCAATAGTTTTAGTGCGTGGTGGTCGTGTTAAAGACCTTCCCGGAGTGCGTTATCACATTGTACGTGGAGCTTTGGATACTGCCGGTGTAGCCGGACGTACTCAACGCAGATCAAAATATGGGGCTAAGCGACCAAAAGCAGGAGCAAAAGCAGCCGGTAATAAGAAATAATTTATCAATGTTGAGATATTTGGATTAGCTACTTTATGGGGGTTGAGTAAATAGATTCAGAGGAATTTGTTGAAGACTAATAAAAGGCAACCAAACAACACAAATTTTTAAAACAATGAGAAAAACAAAACCAAAAAAAAGACAGATTCTCCCGGATCCTGTTTATGGTGATACTAGGGTAACAAAGTTTGTTAACCACCTTATGTATGACGGAAAGAAAAGTCTTTCCTATGATATATTTTACACAGCACTTGAAAAGGTAAAAGAGAAATTACCTAATGAAGAAAAGTCAGCTCTAGAGATTTGGAAAGCTGCACTTGATAATATAACTCCTCAAGTTGAGGTTAAATCACGACGCGTTGGGGGAGCAACATTTCAGGTTCCTACTGAAATCAGACCCGATAGAAAAGAATCAGTTTCAATGAAGAATCTTATCCTTTACTCTCGTAAAAGAGGAGGTAAGTCTATGGCCGATAAATTGGCAGCTGAAATTGTGGATGCTTTTAACAGTCAAGGTGGCGCCTTCAAGAGGAAGGAAGATGTTCATAGAATGGCAGAGGCTAACCGCGCATTTGCTCATTTTAGATTTTAATACAATAAGGTAAAAAAGATGACTAAGGGTTCAAAAGATACATTAAATTTCACTCGTAACATTGGTATAATGGCGCACATTGATGCCGGCAAGACTACCACATCTGAACGTATTCTGTTTTATACAGGGTTGACGCATAAGATTGGTGAGGTGCATGATGGTGCTGCTACTATGGACTGGATGGATCAGGAGCAAGAGCGTGGTATTACTATTACATCTGCTGCTACTACAACGAGCTGGAAATATAAGGATCAAATATATAAGATTAACTTGATTGATACGCCCGGGCACGTTGACTTCACTGTTGAAGTTGAACGTTCATTACGTGTATTAGATGGCGCTGTTGCCGCTTTTTGTGCAGTGGGTGGGGTTGAACCACAAAGTGAGACAGTTTGGCGTCAAGCTGACAAATATAATGTTCCAAGAATTGGTTATATTAATAAGATGGACCGTTCTGGAGCGAATTTCTTTGACGTTGTTCGTCAAATTAAAGAGATGCTTGGTTCAGCAGCTTGTCCAATTCAGATTCCTATAGGAGCAGAGGAAACTTTTAAGGGAGTTGTGGACTTGGTGACAATGAAAGCTTACTACTGGCATGATGAGAAAATGGGCGCTGACTATGATATAGTTGATATTCCAGAAGATTTAATTGATGAGGCTAATGAGTGGCGCGAAAAAATGCTTGAAACTATCGCTGTATTTGATGATGAGTTGATGGAGAAGTATTTCGCCGATCCTGATTCAATTACAGTAGATGAGATTAAAAGTGCAATCAGAAAAGGTGCTTTGTCTATGCAGTTGAACCCTATTATATGTGGTTCATCGTTTAAGAATAAAGGTGTTCAAACACTATTGGATGCTGTATGTGCTTATCTGCCAAGTCCTATGGATACAGAATCGATAACAGGTATTGATCCTAATGATCCTACAAAAGAGTTGATACGTCATGTAGATCCAAGCGAACCTTTAAGCGCACTCGCATTTAAGATTGCTACCGATCCATATGTTGGAAGATTGTGCTTTTTTAGGGTATATTCTGGTGAGCTTGGGGCAGGATCATATGTATATAATCCACGTTCAGGTAAAAGAGAGAGAATTTCTCGTCTTTTCCAAATGCACTCAAATAAGCAAAATCCGAAAGACTTTATCGGAACAGGTGATATTGGAGCCGGTGTAGGATTTAAAGATATTCGCACAGGTGATACGCTTTGTGATGAGAAAAATCCAATTATCCTAGAAGCTATGGATTTTCCTGATCCAGTTATAGGAATAGCCGTAGAGCCAAAAACTCAGAAGGATTTAGATAAGCTGTCAACTGGTTTAGCTAAGCTTTCAGAAGAGGATCCTACTTTTACAGTTAAAACTGATGAGGATACTGGTCAGACAGTTATTTCCGGTATGGGCGAACTTCACCTTGAAATTATTATTGAACGTCTGAGACGAGAGTTTAAAGTTGAAGCTAACCAAGGTCGTCCTCAGGTTACTTATAAGGAAGCTATCACAAAGGCAGTTGAATTGCGTGAGACTTATAAGAAGCAGACAGGTGGTCGCGGTAAGTTTGCAGATATGATAGTACGTGTTGAACCGGTTGATGCAGATTTTGAAGGTACACTTCAGTTTGTAGATCAGGTTAAAGGAGGTAATATTCCAAAGGAATACATACCCTCTATTCAGAAAGGTTTTGAGCGTGCTATGAAGAATGGTGTGCTTGCCGGCTACGCTTTAGACTCATTAAAGGTAACTGTTATTGATGGTTCTTATCACGCAGTGGACTCTGATCAGTTATCGTTTGAGATTTGTGCAATGCAAGCATATAAGAGCGCTCTTGAAAAAGCAGGAGCAGTATTGTTAGAGCCTATTATGAAGGTAGAAGTTGTAACTCCGGAAGAGAGTATGGGGGATGTAATTTCTGATCTTAATAAAAGGCGCGGACAGATTGAAGGAATGGAGTCTAACCGCTCAGGTGCACGTGTGGTGAAGGCTAAAACACCTCTTGCAGAGATGTTTGGCTATGTTACATCGTTACGTACAATTACGTCGGGTCGTGCAACTTCAACTATGTCTTTTTCTCATTTCGAACAGGTTTCTTCATCTATTGCAAAGGATGTTTTAACTGAAGTGGGTGGTCGAGTAGATTTGATCAAATAATATAATTATATATGAGCCAAAAAATCAGAATAAAACTGAAATCATACGATTATAGTCTTGTTGATAAATCAGCAGAGAAAATCGTTAAAACCGTTAAAGCTACGGGTGCAGTTGTAAGTGGTCCGATTCCGTTACCAACTCACAAAAGAATATTTACTGTGAACCGTTCTACTTTCGTGAATAAAAAATCACGAGAGCAATTCGAGCTGGCTTCATTTAAGCGTCTTATTGACATCTATAGCTCTACGGCTAAAACTGTGGATGCATTGATGAAGTTGGAGTTGCCGAGTGGAGTTGAAGTAGAGATTAAAGTGTAAGAGCTGAATGGATATTGATGTTTGGTGATTTAAAAAACTGAATATTAAATGCCATTTGCTTAATATAAATTATTAATAACTAGAGAAATGCCAGGATTATTAGGAAAAAAAATCGGAATGACATCCGTTTTCAGTGCCGAGGGAAAAAATATTCCATGCACTGTTATCGAAGCTGGTCCTTGTGTGGTTACTCAGGTAAAAACTGTCGATAATGACGGTTATGACGCAATTCAGTTAGGTTTTGTTGATAAAAAAGAAAAACATACCACAAATGCTGAAAAAGGTCATTTTAAGAAAGCCGGAGCAACTCCAAAGAGACACTTGGCCGAGTTCAAAGGTTTTGGAGACCGATATAAAGCAGGCTCTGAAATAAACGTTGAAATTTTCAACGATACAGTTTATGTTGATGTTATTGGTACATCAAAAGGAAAAGGTTTTCAGGGTGTTGTTAAACGTCATGGGTTTTCTGGTGTGGGTGAAACTACTCACGGACAGAAAAATAGACAGCGTGCACCAGGTTCCATTGGGCAATCATCTACACCTGCAAAAGTTTTTAAAGGTATGAAGATGGGTGGACAAATGGGTAACGAACGGGTTACTGTTCAAAATCTGCAGATTATAAAAGTAGTGCCGGAGCATAACTTATTACTTATAAAAGGATCTGTTCCCGGTAGTAATGGTTCAATCGTAATAATAGAGAAATAAAATGGAATTAAACGTTTATAATATCAAGGGAGAGGTAACAGATAAAAAGGTGACACTCGATGATTCCATTTTCGGGATTGAACCAAATGAACATGTTATCTGGCTGGATGTAAAACAGTATCAAGCTAATCTGCGTCAAGGTACACACAAAGCTAAACAGAGAAATGAAATTGTAGGCAGTACACGTAAACTTATTCGTCAGAAAGGTAGCGGTGGTGCTCGTAGAGGTGACATCAAATCTCCACTTCTTGTTGGTGGTGGGCGTGCTTTTGGGCCTAAACCCAGAGACTATAGCTTTAAGGTGAATAAGAAAACTAAAGTACTAGCTCGTAAGTCAGCTTTGTCTCTTAAGGCAAAGAGTAACGCAATTGTAGTAGTTGAAGATTTTAATTTTGATTCACCAAAAACAAAGAGTTTTGTTGAGCTAACAAATAATCTGCAACTCGCTGATAAAAAGCTACTTTTCATTTTGCCAAATCAAAATAAAAATGTATATTTGTCGGCTCGTAATTTAGGCAACGTTGACATTGTAACTATCTCAGACATAAATACATACAAGATTATGGATTGTTCTAATATTGTGATTACAGAATCTTCTGTGAGTATGTTTGACAACCTATTTAAAGCATAAGGAGAAAAAAAATGAGTGTAATAGTAAAACCCATATTCACTGAAAAGCAAACCGAAATGACCGAAAGGTTTGAAAACCGTTACGGTTTCATTGTGGTTCCTTCTGCTAATAAGGTGGAAATTAAGAATGCTGTTGAATCGTTATACAATGTACATGTTGAGCGAGTTAACACAATGAGATATGATGGTAAGATGAGAAGCCGATATACTAAATCGGGTGTCGTAACAGGTCGCACATCATCTTATAAAAAAGCAATTGTAACCTTGAGAAAAGGTGAAACGATCGATTTATTTAGCAATATATAAAAAGAAATGGCAATACGTAAATTAAAGCCCACTACACCGGGGCAAAGACATAAGATTATCGGTTCATTTGAAAATATCACTGCAAGTGTACCGGAGAAATCTCTTGTTGTTGGTAAAAGCGCAACAGGTGGCCGCAATAGTCGTGGTAAAATGACCACAAAGAACGTTGGTGGCGGACATAAGAGGCGTTATAGATTTATCGACTTTAAGAGAACAAAAGATGGTATCCCGGCCGTTGTGAAGACTATAGAGTATGATCCTAACCGTTCGGCTAGGATTGCCCTACTATATTATGCTGATGGCGCTAAAGCGTACATTCTTGCACCAAACGGTCTGAAAGTTGGAACCACAGTGATGTCGGGCCAGGAAGCGGCCCCTGAAGTAGGAAATGCACTCCCTCTGTATAAAATTCCAGTTGGAACTGTAGTTCATAATATTGAGTTGCGCCCGGGACAGGGTGCAAAAATGGCACGCTCTGCAGGAACATTTGCTCAGCTAGTTTCTCGAGAAGAGAAATATGCTATTATAAAAATGCCTTCTGGGGAAGTTCGTAAAATTCTATCTGCATGTAAAGCTACTATTGGTAGTGTTGGTAATTCGGATCATGCTCTGGAACAATCAGGAAAAGCCGGTCGTTCACGTTGGCTAGGTCGTCGTCCACGCACTCGTGGGGTTGTTAAAAACCCTGTTGATCACCCAATGGGTGGTGGTGAAGGACGCGCATCCGGTGGTCATCCAAGATCAGCCACAGGCTTATATTCAAAGGGCTTGAAGACAAGAGCTCCTAAAAAACATTCTTCTAAGTATATCGTAGAAAAAAGGAAGAAGAAGTAATCTGATTAATTATTAAAACTATGAGCAGATCATTAAAAAAAGGTCCATATATCAATCTGAAACTGGAAAAAAAGGTTAGCGACATGAATGAAAGCGGTAAAAAAACCGTTATCAAAACATGGGCAAGAGCTTCTATGATTTCACCGGATTTTGTGGGACATACAATAGCTGTACATAACGGCAACAAATTTATTCCTGTTTATATTACTGAAAATATGGTTGGACATAAACTAGGAGAATTTGCAGTTACACGTACATTCCGCGGACACGCAGGCAACAGAAAGAAATAATGTTAAACAGATAAAGAGATGAGTGCTAGAAAAAGAATATCAGCAGAAAAGAGAAAAGAAGCCCGTAAGGAGGTCTCTTTTGCTAAGTTGAGAAACGTTCCGACCTCACCGCGTAAAATGCGTTATGTAGCCGATTTGGTTCGTGGCATGGAAGTGTTTAAAGCGTTGGGTGTTTTAAAGTTTTCCAACAAAGAAGCATCAGCAAAAGTAGAAAAACTATTGCTATCGGCCATTTCAAACTGGGAACAGAAAAACGAACGTAAGGCAGAGACCAACGAATTATATATTAAAACGATTTCTGTGGATGAAGGCAGTATGTTAAAAAGACTTCGTCCTCGCGCACAAGGTCGCGGAAACAGAATACGTAAGCGTTCTAATCACGTAACTATAGTGGTTGATACAATTAACAAAGAAGAACAAGTATTAAATTAAGTAAGATGGGACAAAAAGTAAATCCGATAGCTAATCGTTTGGGAATCATCAAAGGATGGGACTCTAACTGGTATGGCGGAAATGATTACGGTGATATCTTGCTGGAAGACAACAAGATCAGAACATATCTGAATGCCCGTCTTGCTAAAGCGAGTGTATCGCGCATTGTAATTGAGAGAACTTTGAAACTGGTGACAATCACCATTTGTACTGCTCGCCCAGGTATCATAATTGGTAAGGGAGGCCAAGAGGTGGATAAACTCAAAGAAGAGTTGATAAAGATCACTGAGAAGGACATTCAGATTAATATTTATGAAATTAAAAAACCTGAATTAGATGCAGTAATTGTGGCAAACAATATTGCTCGTCAGATAGAAGGTAAAATAGCATATCGTCGCGCTGTTAAGACTGCAATAGCAGCAACCATGAGAATGGGTGCCGAAGGTATAAAAGTGCAAGTTTCCGGACGATTGAACGGTGCTGAAATGGCTCGTTCTGAAATGTATAAAGAGGGTAGAACACCACTTCATACGTTTCGTGCCGATATTGATTATGCACTAGCTGAAGCATTAACAAAGGTAGGTCTAATTGGAGTAAAAGTTTGGATCTGTCGTGGTGAAAAGTATGGTAAGCAGGATCTTGCACCTTCATTTGCCAGTACTAAAGACAATCGCTCACGCGGTGGTCGAGGTGGAGGCCGCCAAGACGGTGGTAGAGGCAGAGGCGGTAGACGCGGAGGTGGAAGAAGGAGTAATAAAAACGATTAATAAAGAGGAGATATGTTACAACCTAAAAAAACAAGATTCAGAAGACAGCAAAAAGGTCGTATGAAAGGCTTAGCCGGTAGAGGTAACCAGCTGGCATTTGGCTCTTTTGGGATTAAGGCTCTGGAATCTAAATGGATTACTGGTAATCAAATAGAGGCTGCCCGTGTTGCTGTAACTAGATATATGCAACGTCAAGGACAGGTTTGGGTGCGTATTTTCCCGGATAAACCTATTACTAAGAAGCCTGCCGAAGTGCGTATGGGTAAAGGAAAAGGTAATCCTGAAGGATTCGTTGCACCGGTTACTCCAGGTAGAATCCTTTTTGAAATAGAAGGAGTTTCATTTGAAGTAGCAAAAGAAGCTTTACGCTTAGCAGCTCAGAAATTGCCTGTTACAACTAAATTCGTAGTAAGAAGAGATTTTGATAACGAGCAAAAAAAGTAAAGAGATGAAAAATCAGGATGAAATAAGAGAGTTACTTGATAACGATTTGAAAGAGAGACTGGAAGCTGAGAAGCAAGCTTTAACACAATTGCGTATCAATCACAGTATCACTCCACTCGATAACTCAGGTTCAATTAAAGAGAAGCGTAAAAATATTGCTCGCATCAATACTGAACTGCGTGCAAGAGAGTTGAAACAAGTTCAATAACAGAGATAATGGAAACGAGAAATTTAAGAAAAGAAAGAATCGGGGTCGTTTTCAGCAATAAAATGGATAAATCTGTTACCGTTGCTGTAAAATGGAAAGAGAAACACCCTATATATGGGAAGTTCGTTAGTAAAACGAAAAAATTTCACGCCCATGATGAGAAAAACGACTGTAATATTGGTGATACAGTACGAATAATGGAAACACGTCCTTTGAGTAAAACAAAGAGATGGAGAGTGGTTGAAATAATGGAAAGAGCTAAATAAGATGATACAGAAAGAATCTAGATTAACAGTTACTGACAACAGTGGTGCAAGAGAGGTTCTCTGTATCAGCGTGTTGGGGGGAACAGGAAGACGCTATGCTTCTGTAGGAGACATTATTGTTGTTTCCGTGAAAAGTGCAATTCCTGCAAGTGATATTAAAAAAGGTGCTGTAACCAAAGCAATCATAGTTCGCACAAAAAAAGAGATTCGCCGTGCTGATGGTTCATATATACGTTTTGATGACAATGCATGCGTATTATTAACTGCTTCAGGTGAATTAAGAGGTAGTCGTATTTTCGGCCCTGTAGCACGTGAACTTCGTAACACAAATATGAAGATTGTTTCATTAGCTCCTGAAGTATTATAATCTATTAAGCAACCACAGGCAATGAGTAAATTACATATAAAGAAAGGTGATACTGTTTACGTAAATTCCGGAGAAGACAAAGGAAAAACAGGCCGCGTATTGGAAGTTCTTGTTAAAGAGAACAGAGCGATAGTGGAAGGTGTAAACATAGTGTCTAAGCATGCAAAACCCAGCGCTCAGAATCCAAATGGAGGGATGGAGAAGAAAGAAGCATCTGTGCATATTTCAAATCTAAATCCCGTAGATCCTAAAACAGGTAAACCTACACGCGTTGGAAGAAAAACAGATAGTAAAGGAAAAAATATTCGTTACGCTAAAAGATCAGGGGAGGAAATGAAATGAGTGAAATTACTACAACATATGAAGTTGGTCTAAAAAAAGATTACAATGAGCGTATCATTCCCGCTCTGATGAAAGAGTTTAGCTATAAATCAGTAATGCAAGTTCCAAAACTTCAGAAAATTGTTATTAATCAAGGTTTAGGAGCTGCTGTTGCAGATAAGAAAATAATAGAAAACTCTATAAACGAGCTTACAGCAATAACAGGGCAAAAAGCAGTTCAAACTGTATCTTCGAAGGATATTTCTAATTTTAAGCTTCGTAAGAAAATGCCAATTGGAGCTAGAGTTACTTTGCGTAACGACAAAATGTATGAATTCCTAGAAAGACTTGTACGCGTGGCATTGCCTCGTATACGTGACTTTAAAGGAGTTAGCGCCAAACTTGATGGAAGAGGTAATTATACTTTAGGTATTGAAGAGCAGATTATCTTTCCTGAAATTAACATTGATAGTGTTTCTAGGATACAGGGTATGAATATTACCTTTGTAACATCTTCAAATACTGATGAAGAAGCATATGCACTTTTGAGAGAGTTTGGTTTACCATTTAGAACAAATCAAAATCAATAGATAATGGCAAAAGAATCAATGAAAGCCCGTGAGGTGAAAAGAGCAAAGATGGTTGCCCGTTATGCCGAAAAAAGATCAAAATATTTGGCAGAGGGTGATTACGAAGCACTTCAAACTATTCCTAAAAATGCATCTCCTGTACGTTTGCACAATCGCTGCAAAATTACCGGTAGACCTAAAGGGTACATGCGTCAATTTGGACTATCACGTATCCAATTCAGGGAAATGGCATCTAAGGGCTTAATCCCCGGGATTAAAAAAGCAAGCTGGTAATATAAACTGTTAGTGGTCGACGATCAGCGGTCGACCCTTAACTTTAACCATTTGCTTTATGTATTTCAGAGAATATTAAATATTGTCCCGGCTGTCGGGATCAATTTAAATTATTAGAATATGACAGATCCAATAGCAGATTATTTGACGCGGCTAAGAAACGCTATCCAGGCGAAGCATCGTGTGGTAGAGATTCCCGCATCTAATTTAAAAAAAGATATCACTAAGATACTTTTTGAAAAAGGCTACATTCTTAACTATAAGTTTGTAGACGAAGGTCCTCAAGGCTCAATAATGATAGCTTTGAAGTATGACCCTGTGAATAAAGTTAACGCAATTAAAAAACTGGGCAGAATATCTACACCCGGTTTACGTCAGTATGTAGGTCATAAAGAACTACCACGCATACTTAATGGGCTAGGTATAGCCATATTATCTACTTCTAAAGGGGTAATGACAGATAAAGAAGCCCGCGATCTAAAGGTGGGTGGCGAAGTATTATGTTTTGTTTATTAACTAGGAGGATAGATTAATATGTCAAGAATAGGAAAATTACCCATAAATATGCCACAAGGGGTTACCGTTGATGTAACTGACAGCAATTTGGTAAAAGTAAAAGGCCCTAAAGGGGAAATGAGTCAGCAGTTGGATCACAACTTGAAAGTTGAAGTAAAAGATGGTGAGATAACTATCGAAAGATTCGATGATTCAAAAGAAAGTCGTTCAATGCATGGCCTGTATCGTTCACTTGTTAACAATATGGTTATTGGTGTATCTGAAGGATATCGCAAAGAGTTAGAACTTATAGGGGTAGGTTATCGTGTGTCTAACGAAGGACAAATACTTGAATTATCTCTTGGGTTTAGCCATAATATTTTTATGCAGTTGCCTAAAGAGATTAAAGTGGAAACTAAGATGGAAAGAAACAAGAGCCCTCTTATTATGCTTGAATCGTGTGATAAGCAGCTACTAGGACAAGTGTGTGCGAAAATCCGTTCTTTCCGTAAACCCGAACCTTATAAAGGTAAAGGTGTACGCTTTGTAGGTGAAGTGGTACGTCGTAAATCAGGTAAAACGGCAGCAAAATAATTTCAAGTAAACTGAAACACAATGATAACAAAAACCGAAAGAAGATTAAAAATAAAAACTCGGGTACGTGGTAAAGTTCACGGTACTACTAAGAGGCCACGCCTTTCTGTGTACAGGAGTAACAAGCAAATATATGCTCAGGTAATTGATGATATATCCGGAAAAACTCTGGCGTTTGCATCCTCTTTAAAAATTGAAGATAAACTTCCAAAAAAAGAGATTGCAGTAAAGGTTGGAGAGCTGATCGCTCAGAATGCAAAAGAGGCTGGTATCGAAACAGTAACTTTCGATAGAAACGGTTACCTTTATCATGGACGTATTAAAGAACTGGCTGATGCCGCTCGAAAAGGAGGACTTAAATTTTAAACGATTATGGCTAGAGTAAGTAATAAAGTAAAATCGACCAACGATATAGAGTTAAAAGACCGTTTAGTGGCTATCAATCGTACAACTAAAGTCACAAAAGGGGGACGTACATTCACTTTTGCTGCAATGGTTGTTGTCGGAAACGAAGATGGTATAGTAGGCTGGGGTCTTGGTAAAGCAGGAGAGGTAGCTACTGCAATTGCAAAAGGAGTAGAAGCTGCTAAGAAGAATCTTATTAAAGTTCCCGTTTATAAAGGGACTATTCCACATCAGCAAACAGCTCGATTTGGAGGTGCAGAGGTATTTATTAAACCAGCTGTAACCGGTACAGGAGTTAAAGCAGGTGGTGCGATGCGTGCTGTACTTGAGAGTGTTGGGGTAACCGATGTTCTTGCTAAGTCTAAAGGTTCATCAAATCCCCACAATCTTGTGAAGGCTACAATTCTCGCATTGACAGAATTGAGAGATCCTTTCATGGTTGCACAAAATAGAGGAGTAAGTATGGATAAAGTATTTAACGGATAAAAAGAGTTGACATGGCTACAATTAAAATTAAACAGACAAAAAGTAGAATTGGAGCTCCTAAAGATCAGTGTAGAACGTTAGATGCATTAGGACTTACCAGGATGAATCGTGTAGTTGAACATGAGGATAATGCAGTTATAAGAGGACTTATAAATAAAGTTAATCATCTTGTAACTGTAATTAATTAAGAATTATAAACGGTTAAAAAATACATATAAAATGGATTTATCGAATTTAAAACCGTCTGCAGGTGCCACCAAAACCCGTAAAAGAATTGGACGTGGTGAAGGCTCGGGTAGAGGAGGTACTTCAACAAGAGGACATAAAGGACAGAAATCAAGATCAGGATATTCAAAGAAAGTTGGTTTTGAAGGAGGACAGATGCCACTTCAGCGTCGAGTGCCAAAATTTGGTTTTAAACCTCTTAAAAGAGTTGAGTATAAAGCAATTAACTTGGAGTCACTTCAAGAGATAGCTGACTCACAAAAAGTAACCAAAATTGATCTTGACGTTCTAATGAATGCTGGTCTGATTACCAAAAAACATATGGTGAAAATACTTGGTAGAGGAACTTTAACAGCTAAATTAGAAGTCGAAGCTCATGCCTTTTCTAAAACAGCTGAAGAGGCGATTACCTCTGCTGGTGGAACTGCCGTAAAACTCTGATAAGATGGGATTTGTACAGACAGTAAAGAATATTTGGAAAATAGAGGATCTTCGACAGAGGATTATCATAACCGTCGGATTTATTGCCATTTATCGGTTTGGCTCATTTGTTGTGCTACCGGGTATTAATCCTGAAGCACTTGTTGCATTACAACAGAATGCGAGTACCGGACTTTTAAGTCTTCTTGACATGTTTTCGGGTGGTGCTTTTGCAAATGCATCAATTTTTGCTTTAGGAATTATGCCATATATTTCTGCTTCAATTGTGATGCAGCTGTTAGGTATAGCTGTTCCTGCATTCCAGAAGATGCAACGTGAAGGTGAGAGCGGTCGTACTAAAATAAATCAGTATACACGCTATCTTACTGTGGCAATCCTTCTTATACAAGGTCCAGCTTATTTGTACGGAGCTGTAGGTGCTGCTATTCCCGGAGGTTTTTGGGATTGGGTGCTACCTTCTACAATTATGCTTGCCGGTGGTAGTATGTTTGTTTTGTGGCTAGGTGAACGTATTACTGATAAAGGAGTAGGTAATGGAATCTCTTTTATCATTCTTATTGGAATTATTGCTAGACTTCCACAAGCACTGGTTGCAGAAGTTGCTCGCTTGGCAAATGCGCCTGGAGGACTAATTCTTCTATTAATCGAACTTGTGGGCTTAGTTGCTGTTACAGCATTAGCAATAATGCTAGTTCAGGGTGTAAGAAGAGTTCCTGTACAATATGCAAAACGTATTGTTGGGAATAAGCAATATGGAGGAGTGAGACAATATATCCCTTTAAAAGTGAATGCAGCTAGTGTTATGCCTATCATTTTTGCACAAGCATTAATGTTTATACCTTTAACGGTAGCACAATTTTCTGTAAGTGAAGGAGGAGGCTTTTGGGCATCAATGATGAATCCGGGTAGTTTCTGGTATAATCTCATTTTTGCACTCCTAATTATTGCATTTACTTACTTCTACACCGCTATTACAATGAATCCGGTGCAGATGGCTGAAGATTTGAAACGTAACAACGGGTTTATTCCTGGTGTGAAACCCGGAAAAAGAACTGCAGAGTATATCGACACAATTATGTCGAGAATTACGCTGCCGGGTTCGATTTTTCTGGCTATAATTGCTATTTTACCTACTTTCGCTGGTCTGGTGGGGGTTAATTCTCTCTTTGCCCAGTTCTTTGGAGGTACATCGTTACTGATTCTTGTTGGAGTTGTATTAGATACATTACAACAGATTGAGAGCCATTTGCTGATGCGTCATTATGATGGCTTCCTGAAATCAGGAGCTAAGATTAAAGGTAGGACAGGTTCAGCTGCAGCTTATTAATGTTTGAGAATATGGATAGCAAAATGATTATACTGAAAACTGACGAAGAGATCGAATTTATGCGTGAAGCAAACCGATTGGTGGGCAAAACTCTTGGAGAGCTGTCTAAACACATCAAACCAGGAATAACAACGCTTGAATTAGATAGAATTGCCGAACAGTTTATCAGAGATCATGGTGCAATCCCCACTTTTTTAGGATATGGTGGTTTCCCAAATTCAATTTGTACTTCCGTGAATGAGCATGTTGTGCATGGCATACCAAATAATATTCCACTTAAAGAGGGTGATATCGTTTCGGTAGACTGTGGCACTAATTTAAGAGGTTTTTGTGGTGACTCTGCATACACTTTTTGTGTAGGTGATGTTGATCAGAAAGTTGTAGAACTTCTTCGCGTTACCAAAGAGTCACTCTACAAAGGCATTGAACAAGCTAAGGAGGGCAACAGAATTGGAGATATCGGATTTACGATACAAGAGTATTGCGAAAAAAGAGGATACTCTGTAGTACGTGAACTTGTTGGACATGGAATTGGCCGACAGATGCATGAAGCTCCCGAGGTGCCAAATTATGGTAAACGAGGAACAGGTCCGTTAATTAAAAACGGCATGTGTATTGCAATTGAACCTATGATTAATATGGGTGGTAAAAAAGTTGTATTTGAAAATGATGGTTGGACTGTTAGAACAAAAGACAGAAAGCAATCAGCACATTTTGAGCATACAATTGCAATTCGAAACGGAAAAGCCGATATCTTATCAACATTTGAATTTATAAAGGAAAACAACTAAAAACTAAACATTATTAATGGCAAAACAAGAAGCAATAGAACAAGATGGAACGATTATAGAGGCGTTATCTAATGCAATGTTTCGAGTTGAACTTGAAAATGGACATGAAATAACTGCTCATATTTCCGGAAAAATGAGAATGCATTATATTCGCATTTTACCTGGAGATAGGGTAAGAGTAGAAATGTCACCTTACGATCTTTCTAAAGGGAGAATTTCGTTCAGATATAAATAATTAAACTATCAACATTTACTTATTTGTAAAGAGTGACAAATAAAAGTTGATAATCAGAAATAACGAGCAAGAAATATTATAAAGAAATGAAAGTAAAAGCATCTTTAAAGAAGCGTTCGGCCGACTGTAAAATAGTAAGAAGAAAAGGTCGTTTGTATGTTATTAACAAAAAGAACCCCAAGTTTAAACAACGTCAGGGATAAACTGAATATTATTGTAATCAATTAATAAATAATATATATGGCAATAAGAATTGTTGGTGTCGATCTGCCGCAAAATAAGAGAGGAGAAGTTGCTCTAACCTATATTTTTGGAATAGGACGCAGTTCTGCGAACACCATACTTGAAAAAGCTGAAGTCGATAGAAATATCAAAGTAAAAGATTGGACTGACGATCAGTCCGCACGAATCCGTGAGATCATTTCTGCAGAATACAAAGTAGAAGGAGATCTACGATCAGAAGTACAAACTAACATCAAGAGATTGATGGATATTGGTTGTTATCGTGGTATACGTCACCGTATTGGATTACCGGTTCGCGGACAAAGTACAAAAAACAATGCACGTACACGTAAGGGAAGAAAGAAAACAGTTGCTAATAAGAAAAAAGCTACTAAATAATAGATAGGTAACATGGCAAAAAGAACAGTTGCAGCAAAAAAAAGAAATGTGAAGGTGTCTGCCCAAGGACAGGCGCATATCTCATCATCGTTCAATAACATCATCGTATCTTTAACGAACGAAGATGGTGAAGTGATTAGCTGGTCATCGGCAGGTAAAATGGGGTTCAGAAGCTCTAAAAAGAACACTCCTTATGCAGCACAAATGGTTGCACAGGATTGCTCTAAAGTAGCATATGATTTGGGATTACGTAAAGTAAAAGTATACGTAAAAGGACCTGGTAATGGTCGTGAATCTGCTATCAGAACCATCCATGGATCGGGAATAGAAGTAACTGAAATAGTTGATGTGACACCTCTTCCTCATAACGGATGTCGTCCCCCGAAAGCAAGAAAAGTTTAATTGAATTTATAATTTAAGTTTCATTTACCTTGAAACTTGAGCTGTGATTTGATTACACCAACAACTTCTCTGTAATCGCGGCTACACAGTTTAGGCTTCAGAAAAAGTTTATTTGTAACAATGGCAAGATATATTGGTCCAAAATCAAGAATCGCCCGTAAATTTGGCGAGCCTATATTCGGTCCCGACAAAGTTCTATCAAAAAAGAACTATCCTCCGGGCCAACATGGAAACTCACGCAGGAGAAAAACATCTGAGTATGGAATTCAGTTGCGTGAAAAACAACGTGCAAAGTACACATATGGTTTGTTGGAGAAACAATTCCGACGCACATTCGACAAAGCTTCACGCAGCAGAGGAATTACCGGTGAGGTACTTCTACAGTTGCTAGAACTTCGTTTAGACAACGCGGTCTTCCGCTTAGGAATAGCTCCAACTAGAGCTGCAGCACGTCAGCTTGTAACACATCGCCACATAGTGGTTAATGGCAAAAATGTGAATATTCCTTCATATACACTCAAACCGGGCGATGTTATTGGTGTTAGAGAAAAATCAAAATCACTAGAGGTAATCGTGAATGCATTAGCTGGATTTAATCACAGTAAATACCCCTGGTTGGAATGGGACAACAGCGCAATGTGTGGTAAGTTGCTGCATATACCTGAAAGAGCCGACATTCCGGAAAGTATAAAAGAACAACTCATCGTAGAATTATATTCTAAACAATAATTTCATGGCTATATTAACATTCCAAAAACCCGATAAAGTAATCATGTTGCAAGAGGACGCTTTCTACGGAAAGTTCGAATTTCGTCCGCTTGAGCCTGGATACGGCATCACAATAGGCAATGCCTTACGTCGTATACTGCTATCTTCACTTGAAGGATTCGCGATTACTTCGGTAAAAATCGAAGGTGTGGAGCATGAATTTGCTGCCATACCGGGAGTTATAGAAGATGTAACAGGTATCATTCTTAATCTGAAGAAAGTACGATTTAAAAGAATAGTTGAAGAATTTGAAACAGAAAAGGTGAGCATTGCTATTTCGGGAACGGAAAGGTTTAAGGCCGGAGATATTGGGAAATTATTGACCGGTTTCGAAGTACTTAATACAGAACTCGAGATTTGTCGCATGAATAAAAAGGCAGATTTACGTCTAGAACTCACAATTCATAAAGGTCGTGGCTATGTGTCAGCTGAAGAAAATCGTGAGATGCTTGCGACTGATGATGTTATGGTTTTAGCAGTAGATTCGATATACACTCCGATCAGAAACGTTAAATATGAGATTGAAGATTATCGTATTGAGCAGAAAACGGACTACGAAAAATTGATAATTGAACTTCACACAGATGGTTCTATTGCGCCAAAAGACGCATTGAAAGAGGCAGCAAAAATTCTTATTCAGCATTTCATTCTTTTCTCTGATGATAATAAGATCATGTTGGAAACAACCGATTCTGAAAGTATCGAAGAGTTTGACGAGGAAGTGCTTCATATGCGTCAACTGCTTAAACGTAAGTTGGCTGACCTTAACCTCTCTGTTAGGGCACTCAATTGCTTAAAAGCAGCAGATGTAGAGAACTTAGGACAGCTGGTTCAACATAACAAGAACGATCTGCTCAAATTCCGTAACTTTGGTAAGAAATCGCTAACAGAGCTCGAAGAGCTGCTTGAAGGACTTAATCTTACTTTTGGTATGGATATATCAAAATACAAATTAGATAAAGATTAGCAACTGCAATGAGACATAGAAATAAAAAGAATAGTTTAGGGCGAAAAGCTGCACATCGTGGAGCGATGTTGTCTAATATGGCCACTTCGCTCATCATGCATAAACGCATTTTTACTACAGTTCCTAAAGCCAAAGAGCTAAGGAAGTTTGTAGAACCAATTATTACTGTTAGCAAGGAAGATACAACAAATTCAAGGCGTATTGCTTTTAGCAAGCTGCAAAACAAATATGCTGTAACTGAACTGTTTCAGACAGTATCTCAAAAAGTAGGTGATCGTCCCGGAGGTTATACTCGTATAATTAAAACCGGACATCGTTTGGGTGATAACGCTTCGATGTGCTTTATAGAGTTGGTAGACTTCAATGAAAACATGTTAAGTGATAGCACTGCTACCAAAACTAAAACACGTCGTTCTCGTAGAAGAAAAAGCTCTGGAAGTGATGCAAATGTTGCTGCAGCCGTTACAACTGCAGAAACTGATGTAAAGAAAGCTAAAGAGGTTAAAAAACCTGAGGTTAAGCCTGAAGATATAGATGCCAACACTAAAGTAGAAGTTGCTGAAGATGTTGCAACTGAAGCTGATGTACAGGACAAAAAGACAGAAACAGAATCAGTTGATGAAGACAAGAAAGACTGATTTCTAAGATAAACACTGTGGGTGCATCATCACTTAAAGTCTGAGTCCTATAAACTCGGTCGATTATGTATCTGCGGTGAAGCTGTGATTTTTAAAATGTTAAACATTAAGGAAAGCGTCGCGAGTGATCGTAGCGCTTTTTTTTTATGCTTATATTTAATATTGTCTAATCCTGCAACTTTTCGCTTACATCACTGTTCTATATATTAAAATTAGAGGGTATAAACTATGAAAACGAAGATTGTAGTAATAGGTTGTGGATTTGGTGGTCTGCAATTTGTTAATCATTTAAAAAAAGACATATTTGATATAATTATTATTGACAAAGTTAATCATCATCAATTTCCACCACTTTTTTATCAAGTAGCTGCCTCACAAATTGAACCATCAACAGTTTCATTTCCCATAAGAAAAATCTTTCAAAAAAGGAGAGATGTAAGAATTCGTCTTGCAACTGCATACTCTGTTAATGACATCGAAAAATATATTGATACATCAATTGGACGGTTCAGCTATGATTACCTTGTAATATCTACAGGCTCAAACACTAATTTTTACGGGAATAAAAATATAGAAATAAATGCTTTGGGACTCAAATCTACCTATCAGTCCATAAAAGTCCGCAACGATATCTTACACAATTTCGAAGAGCTACTTTATGTAAATAAAAAAGATGGACTTTACAATATTGTAATTGTTGGAGGAGGTGCTACAGGAGTTGAGCTAGCAGGTGCATTTGCCGAGATGACTAGAGAAATTCTTCCTAAGGATTACCCTAATATTGATAAAGAAAAAGTTAATGTTTACCTACTTGAAGGCGGTAAACACATTTTGGCAAACATGAGTTCCTTTGCACAAAATTACGCTCATAAAGTTTTGCAAAAAATGGGAGTTATAGTGAAAACTAATACTATTGTAGCCAATTATAATGGTGACATATTAACACTTAATAATGGAGAGCAAATTATCACTAAAAATGTTATTTGGTCAGCAGGAGTAGTAGGTAATACAATTGGTGGCATATCACAAGACAAAATATTTCGCAACGGTCGCATAAAAGTTGATTCAACTAATCGTGTTGAAGGTTTAAAGGACGTATTTGCAATTGGTGATGTTGCATATATGGAAACAAGCAAATATCCTAATGGACACCCACAGGTTGCAAACGTTGCCATAGGACAAGGTAAAAATCTTGCTCGTAATATTCAAAGAATAGAATTATCACGCAATCGTCAATCTACTAAAAAAGGAAGCAGTCAGGAGGCAACTAAACACAATTTTAAACCATTAAAACCATACGAATATAAAAACCTTGGTGCTATGGCTACAATTGGACGAAATAAAGCTGTAGTGGACCTTCCATTCATCAAATTTAAAGGATACTTAGCTTGGCTTGTTTGGATGTTTTTACATCTTATGCTTATTCTAAGTGTAAGAAATAAATTAGTAGTCTTTATTAACTGGGCTTGGAACTATATCACAAAAAACAACTCATTACGTTTAATATTAAAAGACAGCGATTGAAATATCGCTTTGTGTTAAAATAAGCTAAATACACGTAAATGCCACTCTTTGGTCAAGTCTATTATAAGTAATAGTTGAGGATTTAGAAATATTCACAAAATATATAATATCATCTTTTTAAACTATATTGTCAGGAAAGGCAGTAGGGCTAAAGAGTTTTGGAGTATAAATAATTACGTGATTTATAATTGGCCCTTTAATCCTTTCTGCTAAGAGTAGTAGGCAGTGATTTAAATAATATTCTAGTTCTAATAATATATGTTTATAATTTTTGGCTGAAGGTAAAAGTACAAAAAATCAATTATATTTGTGATAGTTAAATTATAACCTTTGACAAAATTGATGTTACTATGCGAATAAAAGAGATAATTCAGATAATAGAACAACATGCCCCACTTCCACTTCAAGAGGGCTTTGATAATAGTGGTGTGCAGGTGGGTGATGTAAATAGAGAGGCAACAGGTGCAGTTTTGTCGATTGATGCAACAGAAAATGTTATCGATGAAGCAATATCATTAGGTTGCAATCTAATTATTTCGCACCATCCAATTGCGTTTAAGCCATTTAAATCACTTACCGGACAAACATATGTGGAGCGTTGCATTATGAAAGCAATAAAAAATGATATCGTTTTATATGCTGCACACACCAATTTAGATAATGCTCAGAATGGAGTGAATTACAAATTGGCTGACATGCTCGAGTTAGAGAATGTAAAGATATTACAGCCATTGCGCAATGCATTGCTAAAGTTTGTTACAACCGTACCTTCAGAGCATGCCGACAGTGTTAGGAATGCACTTTTTAATGCCGGAGCCGGTCATATTGGAAACTATGACAGCTGTAGTTATAATCTCCTGGGTGAGGGATCCTTTAGAGCAGGGCAAGAAGCTAATCCTCACGTAGGCGAAATTAATGAATTGCACTTTGAACCTGAAGTGAGAGTAGAGACAGTAATACCTGTAATGAAAAAAGCTGAGGTGTTACGAGCATTGCTTGCAGTGCATCCTTATGAAGAACCTGTTTTCGATTTCTATCCTATCGAAAATGAATGGCCAAAACATGGAGGTGGAGTTGTAGGTGTCTTGCCCGAACCTTTACCGGAGCAGGAGTTTCTATACTTACTAAAGGATATTTTTAATTTACCGACAATAAAACACTCTAAGTTATCAGGCAAAGAAATAAGAGATGTTGCATTATGTGGGGGATCAGGAGCATTTTTAATACCTCGAGCAATATCTTATGGTGCGGATGCTTTTATCACCGGTGAGGCTAAATACAATGATTTTTATGATGTCGAAGGACGCATATTGTTCGCAGTTGTAGGTCATTACGAATCAGAAATATGCACAAAAGATATATTTTTTGATATGATTTCAAGAAAATTTCCTACCTTTGTGTTACATAAATCGTCATTCGATTCGAATCCGGTTAAATATCTGTAACAATAACGGTCTGACTTGTTCCCGTAGTTACAGTAAAATGTGGTAACTGAGCGATATTGCAATCGTTTGTTGCTACATTTTTTGTTAAATGCATATTATTAAAAATATCGAATTTAAAGAGAATAGTGCAGATAAAAACATTTAAATTAAGGAAAAACAGATTACTAACAAAAAACTATAAAACGCGCAAATATGACAACTAAGAAAAAAAATGTTGAACAAGAAGTATCAGTAGAAGATAAAGTTAAAAGTCTTTACAAACTTCAGACTTATATGTCAGAAATTGACCGAATAAGAACATTGCGTGGTGAACTACCTCTTGAGGTAGCCGACCTTGATGATGAAATTGCAGGATTGGGTACAAGAATTAACAATTTTGAACTTGAAGTTAAACAATTAGTTGAAAGCACCAATTTACAAAAAGGAAAGATCGAAACTAGTAAAATCAAGATTGAAAAGTACACAAAGCAGCTAGATAATGTGCGTAACAGTAAAGAGTATGATCATCTTTCTAAAGAAATTGAATTTGAAACTCTTGAAATGGCTCTGTCGGAAAAGCATATTCGTGAGTATGGAGAGCAGGTAGCTGCAATTAAAGAACAGATTGAAGAGTCAAATGAGTTATTGAAAGATAAAACATCTGATTTAGAACACAAGAAAAAGGAATTGGACGATATTGTCTCCGAAACAAAAGCAAAAGAAGAGAAAATAAGAGAAAAGGCTAAAAAAACAGAAACTACTATTGAGCCTCGTTTACTTGCAGCTTATAAACGAATAAGGAAAAATGCTCGTAATGGTCTAGGCGTTGTCCCAATTCAGCGTGGCGCTTGTGGTGGTTGTTTTAATAAAATTCCTCCTCAGAAACAAATGGATATCAAACTTAGGAAAAAGATAATCGTTTGCGAATATTGCGGACGCATTATGATTGATCCTGAAATTGCCGGGATTACAGAATAATTTAATTATTAGTTAGGGATAAATTCAATTATTGAATTATTTCTTTAATAAGTTCTTTATTCTCTTTTTTGTTGTGAAAAATATGTATATTTGCGTTTTCAAAAGGAGTCATCCTCTAATGCATAAGTACAACACATTTAAACCTTTTGATTAAAATTTGTTTCGGTGAACATTTAAAATATTTTATGCTTTACCAAAATGTATACAGAAATAGTTAGGAAATCAAGAAGTGTAAGTTAAGGAGATTTATTATAAAATTATATGGCTAATCGAATAAAAATTAAGAAGGGCTTGAATATTCCTTTGCTCGGAGAGTCAGAAGAGACGTTACGAGGAACGGTAACAAGCAAATTTGTGAGGATTTGTCCGGAGGATTTTGCCGGTATCACTCCCAAATTGACCGTCAAAGTAGATGACAGAGTAAAAGCCGGTAATGCGCTCTTTTTTGCTAAAAACCACCCTGAAGTACTATTTGCATCGCCTGTCAGCGGTGTAGTAACGGAAATTGTGAGAGGCAAGAAAAGGCGGATACTCAGCGTTGTCATCAAATCTGACGAGAAGATAGAATATGTAGATTTTGGAGTAAAAAATGTTGCTTCACTATCTGCAGACGAAGTAAAGAAGTCAATTCTCGACGCAGGCCTTTGGCCTCTAATCAAGCAAAGACCTTACGATGTAGTGGCTGTACCTGACAAGCAAGTACGTGATATATTTATTACAGGATTTGATTCTTCGCCACTGGCACCATCCTACGACTTCATATTAAAAGGGAAGGAAAGTGATTTACAAACCGGTCTGGATGCACTAGCTAAACTTACAACCGGTAAAGTTTATTTGAATATAAGCACAAAAACTAAAAGTGAATCACTAAGAAACGCAAAAAACGTTGTTGTAACTGAATTTGACGGTCCACATCCTGCAGGGAATGTTGGAGTACAAATTAATAGCATAAAACCAATAAACCGAGGTGAAACTGTCTTTACACTTAGCGCCCTTGATGTAATTATAATTGGTCGTCTTTTCAATAAAGGTATTACCGATCTCACACGTCTTGTAGCCCTGTGTGGTTCAGAAGTAAAGCAGACAGGGTTTTACGAGATGCTAATAGGCACAGAACTGACATCTATATTTAAGAATAATGTAACAGAAGGAATTTCATTGAGATATATAAGTGGTAACCCACTTACAGGTCAGAAAATTGAAGAGAATGGTGTATTAAGAGCTTTTAGCTCTCAGATAACTGTTATTCCTGAAGGCGACGATATTCATGAAGCATTAGGATGGGCTTCATTCTCACCCAAGAGATACAGTGCAGGTCAAACATACCTTAAACTAAAGAATAAATACAGATTAGATGCCAGGTTAATGGGTGGACCAAGAGCCATAATAGTCTCCAACGAATATGATAAAGTATTCCCCTTTGACATATTCCCTGAGCAGTTAATTAAGGCTACACTTGCATTTAACATAGAGAAGATGGAGAAACTTGGAATTTATGAAGTTGCTCCTGAAGATTTTGCATTATGTGAGTTTGTAGATACTTCTAAGTTGGAGTTACAGCGAATCATGCGTACAGGTTTAGATTTGCTTCGTAAAGAGATGGAGTAGATAATAATAACAAATAAATAATATAACTTTGAAAGCGTTAAGAAAGTATCTTGATAGGATAAAACCTAATTTCGAAGAGGGTGGGAAACTGCATTGGTTGTATTCAACATACGATGCATTTGAAACCTTCCTATTTGTTCCTAATACAACTTCGAAATCAGGTGTGCATATTCATGATGCGCGCGACTCGAAGCGCACGATGATCATCGTGATAATTGCATTAATACCTGCTTTATTGGTGGGTATGTATAATATTGGCCTACAGCATTATATGGCAATTGGTCAGGAAGCAGATTTGTTCACTAAATTTTTATACGGTCTACTTGCTATATTGCCTCAAATAATTGTTTCGTATGTTGTAGGTTTAGGTATTGAGTTTGCAATAGCTCAGGTGAAGAAAGTAGAGGTAGCCGAAGGATTTCTTGTATCAGGAATTCTAATTCCAATGATATTACCGGTTGACACGCCTCTTTGGATGATTGCAGTAGCAACTGCTTTTGCAGTAATATTCGCAAAAGAAGTATTTGGTGGTACCGGATACAATGTATTTAATGTGGCGTTAATAGCGCGTGCCTTCCTATTTTTCTCTTATCCATCCAAGATGTCTGGAGACAAGGTTTGGGTGCGTACAGGAGAAACATTTGGTATGGGTGGAGGAACTGTTGTTGACAGTTACTCGGGAGCTACTCCATTGGGTCAGATAGGCACAACAGAAGTTGCCTCATTTAATGATTTGGTTTTTAACGGTGTCACAGGTGAACCTTTATCAATTGCAGATATGTTTTTTGGATTTATTCCCGGTTCAATTGGTGAAGTTTCCACTTTTGCTATTATTATTGGAGCCATAATTCTGATTGCAACAGGTATTGGAAGTTGGAAGACCATGCTATCTGTTTTTATCGGAGGATTAGTAACTGTATTAATAGTTAATTTATTCGGAAGTAATCCTATTATGCAGATGCCTGCTCATTATCATTTCCTACTAGGAGGTTTTACTTTTGGCGCTGTATTTATGGCAACTGATCCGGTAACATCTACAAGAACTGAGAAAGGCAAATGGATTTATGGTTTTATGATAGGTATGCTGGCAATTTTGATCAGGGTATTTAATCCCGGTTATGCTGAAGGTATGATGCTTGCCATACTGTTTATGAACGCATTTGCACCGTTAATTGATTTCTATGTAGTTGATGCAAATATTAGACGTCGTACAAAGCGAACTATTGCTGCTGCAAATTCGAGAAGCACATTAGATGCTGCGAAACAATAATAAAGGAGGTAGAGTTATGAATAGAGATAGTAACGTTTATACGATTATATATGCTTCGGTGATGGTTGTCGTCGTTGCACTTGGATTGTCTTTTACCCATCAAGTCTTATTGGACAGACAAACAGCAAATGAAAATATTGATAAGATGCAGCAATTGTTGCGTTCACTCAATATAACTGCCAACGCGAAAGAGGCAGAATCTGCATATAATGAGCTTTTCACAAATGCTTACCTTATTAATGCTGCAGGAGATAAAATTGAGGGAACCGAAGGAGCATCACCGGAGGACCCTGCTTTTTCGACTGAATTGAGTGATCCAAATGCAAAAGGTATGCCGGTTTATGAGGCACAAGTTGATGGTAAGCATGTTTATATTATACCTATGACAGGTGCCGGTCTTTGGGGCGGTATTTGGGGATATATTGCAGTTGAAGATGATGGAAGCACCATTTATGGAGCTGACTTTGGCCATGCTGGAGAAACTCCTGGATTAGGTGCAGAAATAGCCAATAGATCTTTTGGATTGCAATTTGAAGGTAAAGAGTTGATAAAAGACTCTCAATTTTTGTCTGTTGCAGTTGTTAAGCCAGGACAAATTGATGCTCGTCGTGATTATGTTGATGGTATCTCCGGTGGTACAATCACTAGTCAGGGTGTTGATAAGATGCTGCATAATAGTGTAGGTAAATATGAGAGTTTTCTAATGAAATTGAATAGTAATTAAGATATGGCATTATTAAATAGTAAAACAAAAGCGGTTTTATTAGGTCCGCTTAATAAAAACAATCCCGTTCTGGTACAGGTACTTGGTATTTGTTCAGCTTTGGCGGTTACATCAAAGTTAGAGCCTTCTTTAGTTATGGCTATATCAGTAACTATAGTTGTTGCTTTTGCCAATGTGATAATATCTCTATTGCGTAAATCAATTCCTAATAGAATTCGTATTATAGTACAACTTGTAGTTGCTGCTGCTTTGGTTACCATTGTGAGTGAAGTTCTAAAAGCATTTGCGTATGATGTAAACAAGCAGTTGTCTGTATTTGTGGGTCTGATTGTTACAAACTGTATTCTAATGGGACGTTTGGAGGCATTTGCTTTAGGTAACGGTCCTTGGCCATCATTTCTTGATGGTATAGGAAACGGTTTAGGTTACGGATGGATATTAGTTGTAGTAGGATTTTTCCGAGAACTATTAGGATCTGGCGAATTGATGGGTTATAAGGTAATTCCTCAAGCCTTCTATGATGCAGGTTATGAAGATAACGGACTAATGATGCTAGCACCTATGGCTATTTTGATAGTTGCTATAATAATCTGGGTTCAAAGGTCGAATAACAAAGAACTTCAGGAAGAAACAAATTAATAAACAGTAAATAAAGAAATATATATGGAGGCAATTAGTCTGATTGTAAGGTCGATATTTGTCGATAATATGATTTTCGCATACTTCCTTGGAATGTGTTCGTTCTTGGCGGTATCGAAAAACGTAAAGACAGCGTTGGGATTGGGGATTGCAGTTACTTTTGTTCTTGTAATAACTCTACCTGTGAATTATTTGCTGGAAAATTATGTATTAAAAGCGGGAGCTCTTTCTTGGCTTGGACTTGATTTTGAAGGAGTGGATTTAAGTGTATTCAGTCTTCTTATTTTTATTGCAGTGATTGCTGCAATCGTTCAATTGGTTGAGATGGTAATAGAACGTTTTAGTCCGGCACTTTACTCCTCTTTGGGTATATTCCTTCCACTTATAGCAGTAAATTGCGCTATTCTTGGAGGATCGCTTTTTATGCAACAACGTGAATTTGCAAATATTGGAATGGCCACTGCTTACGCTTTTGGATCAGGTATTGGATGGCTGCTTGCAATTGTGGGTTTAGCAGCAATAAGAGAAAAACTGGAATATTCTGATGTTCCAAAATCATTAAAAGGATTAGGTATAACATTTATTATAACTGCTTTGATGGCCATTGGTTTTATGAGTTTTTCTGGCATATCAATATAGAAGTAAAAACACAATTAACAGATTACAGTAAAAAATTAAGCATACAGGTATGAGTATACTATTGAATGTGGGTGGTTTAACTATTGTTGCAAGTGTTGTTGTATTCTTGCTTGTAATTCTAGTCCTTGTTTTTCTTATTATTCTTGCAAAAGAAAAACTGGTACCTTCGGGTAACGTTAAAATCAATATCAATGATGATAAGGAAAGGGAACTAGATGTGCCTATGGGGGCTACTTTATTGAATACTTTACAATCGCAAAATATATTTCTTTCATCTGCCTGCGGAGGAAAAGGGACATGCGGTGAATGTCGCTGTCAAGTAACAGAAGGTGGTGGAGAGATTATATCAACAGAGATGGGCCATTTCACCCGTAAAGAGCAGTTAAACAATTGGAGGTTGAGCTGTCAGGTAAAAGTAAAGAATGATCTATCTATAGTTATACCCGAAGAAGTATTTGGGGTAAAAGAGTGGGAGTGTGAAGTAGTTTCAAATAACAATGTTGCTTCATTTATCAAAGAGTTTGTAGTGAAACTGCCGGAAGGAGAACATCTAGATTTTAAACCGGGTTCTTATATACAAATTAGAGTTCCAAAATTTGATGCAATCAATTTTAAAGATTTTGAAATTGCAGAAAAATATCGTAGTGAATGGGATAAGTTCAAAATGTGGGATTTGGTTTGTAAAAGTGATGAAGATACCATAAGAGCTTACTCTATGGCAAACTTTCCTGCCGAGGGAAACATTATATCACTTAATGTGCGTGTTGCAACACCTCCTTTTGACAGGGCTAAAGGTGGATGGATGAATGTTAATCCGGGTATTGTATCATCATATATTTTCAGCTTAAAGCCAGGTGATAAAGTTTTGATGTCCGGACCATACGGTGAGTTCCATCCAATTCTTGACAGTAAGCGCGAAATGCTCTGGATTGGCGGTGGTGCAGGTATGGCACCTCTACGTTCTCAGATTATGCACTTAACCAAAACACTTAAGACTACAGACAGAAAGATGTCTTATTTTTATGGTGCTCGTGCATTGATAGAGGCGTTCTATCTTGAGGATTTTTATGAGCTTGAGAGACAATTCCCTAACTTCTCGTTCCATCTTGCTTTAGACAAACCGGATCCAATAGCTGATGAAGCAGGTATTAAATACACACCCGGATTTGTGCATCAGGTTATATATGATACTTATTTGAAGAATCATGAGGAACCCGAAGAAATTGAATATTACATGTGTGGACCCGGACCAATGGCTAATGCTGCACAGCGAATGCTTGACAGTCTTGGTGTACCTCCTGAAATGATTATGTTTGATGACTTTGGATAATTGACATAACAAAATCTATATACAAACGGCATCTTTTTTATTAAAGGTGCCGTTATTTTTTTACACACATTGCAACTACATTATTTGACCAACCGGAATAAAGACATCATCTTCAACATCTAACATTGCATTAATCAGATATACTCTTTCATATTCATTAATTGAATCAGGTGTAACATCAACCTCTTTTATTTTCCCCTCTTCAATTAGTAATTGCCGTTTTGTACCATTTAGTAGAGGGTAGCGAGGAGTATACAATTCATCACCTCTAGCAAAAACAACATTACTAAAGCTAGTATCAGTAATACACCCATTTCTTACAATTAATATATCATCGCATCCCTCCCTTAAACTCAGAAGGTTATTTAGAGCATTTCTATTAGAAAATTTATAAGCATAATCGGGTGTAGCATCAATAAGCTTTAGAGAATGAATACTTCTTACTTGATATCGTTCAAAAGAAATAGAATTTATTTTGGTATGATAAGCTATACTACATTTAAGCCTTGCTCTATTCATACCCGGCGTAATTAACTTTTCAATATCAGGTATATTAGGAGGCTCAAAACCAAAATATGAAGCAGTTTTCTTCATTCGTTTAATATGTCCATCAATATTAACTGCCTTACCACTTTTTATGCATATAGTCTCAAGAAACATAATTTATGTGTTTAAAAGGAAGAAATATCATTCAAATACTCAGAACTATAAACTACAATCTCTACCTTATCCATTTTAAAATGGAAGGTAAACCTTTCGTAGTGCCTCCTTATACTCTTTCCTACATATACTTTTAGATGTAATTCCGCCACCACTTCTAAAAAACATACCCTCGTTGTTCTGCTCAATGTGTCTAATTAATACAAATGAATCCAATTTACTCCCGTTATAATAACCTGCAATACCGGTATAATAATATCGATCAAACTGTTCTGCCTCTCTAATAACCTTCACAGTACTATCCTTTGGTGTACCTGAAACAGAACCTGCAGGTAGCATTTTAAATATTATTGAGCCCAGATGATTATGATAATTTGATGGCAGAGACCCTTCAATTTCTGAACTAACCTGCAAAAGTCGACCCCTATTTGTTTTCAAAATATCAATATACCTATATCGTTTTACCTGAACATCATCAGACACTGCAGAAAGCTCATTTTTAAGCAATTCCACAACAAATAAATGCTCTTCAATCTCTTTTGGATCGTTTAGTATAATATCTTCTGCATTATAAGCGTTAGCATCAATAGTCCCTTTCATAGGGAAAGTAGATATTTTACTATTTTCAATTTTAACAAAACATTCGGGTGAAAAGCAGACAAACTTTCCGGGGATAAATATTTTATATTGAGACTTGCTATAAAAAAATATCTCAATTAGTGATAAAGAAGTCTTAATTGGAGTCTTGATAGTCAGATTTGTAAGAGCCGACTCACCATTTTCAAGAGCATTCATTACTTTCTTAAATCGTTGTTCATAGACTGAAAACTCTTCGGGTCTCATTTCAAAAGAGTAGGGCGGTACCTCTCTAAATAATGAAGAACCCACAGAAAAACTATTTCCTGCTCCTTTTATATCAAACAGCACATCAGATTGCACAAGAGGATTTTCAATAAAAAAACCTTCGTTCATCTCAAAATCCACACCAAACAGAAATGGAGCCCTATCCCTACCTGCTTGGTTCATCCTATTTTCAATTTCACTACAACTAAAAAACATCTAATATTGAAATTACTTTTACTATAAACAAATTGTCTTCAAAACTGTTTTACAAAAGCAGCAGTTTCAAATAGTAAAATATATATAGGGTAAAGCGTCAAAGTGTAAATTAATTGAAGATAAATGTGTAAATATTTTGTTCGTATTTATTTTTAGCTTTACTTTGTAATATTGAAACAATTATTTTTGTAAAAAAAGGTTGATTTAGCGTTATGAACAACATCAATGGTATTCTTATTATTTCTATTATACTACTTCTGAAAGAATTTGGAAGGTGAGATTGGAATATCAATAAATAACATAGGAAAAATATAGATAACCTTTCTCACCAAGTGGGAAAGGTTTTTTTATTTCCAACATTGAACAATAAATTGCATTTATAACTAATGTATTGCTTAAAATATGGAACGTATTTTTGTTTTTGATACAACGTTGAGAGATGGAGAACAGGTGCCGGGATGTCAACTAAACACAATTGAGAAAATTCAGATTGCACAAGCACTCGAACTGCTTGGAGTTGACATAATTGAAGCAGGATTTCCTGTATCCAGTCCCGGCGACTTCAACTCGGTAATTGAGATTTCTAAGGCAGTTACTTGGCCTGTAATTTGCGCTCTAACGCGTGCTGTTGAAAAAGACATTGAAGTTGCAGCAGAAGCCCTAAAGCATGCTAAGCGCAAGCGCATTCATACCGGTATAGGCACATCCGATTTTCATATAAAGCATAAATTTAAATCCAACAGAGAAGAAATAATTGAGCGTGCAATTAAAGCCGTAAAATATGCTCGCAACTTTGTTGATGATATTGAATTCTATGCCGAAGATGCCGGTAGAACCGACAACGAATACCTTGCTCGTGTAGTACAGGCAGCAGTCAATGCCGGAGCCACAGTAATTAACATCCCTGACACAACAGGTTACTGCTTCCCTGATGAGTACGGAGCCAAGATTAAATATCTAGTAGAAAATGTAGACATGAAAAACGCCATTCTTGCAACACACTGCCATCAAGACCTGGGAATGGCAACAGCCAACACTATAGCAGGAGTTATAAACGGTGCAAGACAAGTTGAAGTTACCATAAATGGAATTGGAGAAAGAGCAGGAAACACATCACTTGAAGAGGTTGTAATGGCTCTAAAAAGTCATAAGGACAGAGGATTTGATACAAATATAAACACCAAACACATTTATTCCACAAGCAGACAAGTCTCAAGTTTAATGAATATGCCTGTTCAGCCCAACAAAGCAATAGTTGGTCGAAATGCATTTGCACACTCTTCCGGAATTCACCAAGATGGAGTTCTAAAAAATGTAGAAACTTACGAGATTATCGACCCAAAAGATATAGGGATTGACGATAACTCCATTGTATTAACAGCCAGAAGTGGTCGTGCTGCCCTTAACAATCGCTTAGAAATACTAGGCATTAAGCTAGAACCTACAGAACTTGATAATATCTATAAGAAGTTTTTAGAGATTGCAGATCAGAAGAAAAACATCAACGATGATGATATCCTAATTCTGGTTGGAAAGGAAAGTCGTTTAAACCGTATAAAAATCAACTATCTTCAGGTTGTGTGTGGAATTGGAGTAAGAGATGTAGCAAGCATCGGACTAGATATTGCCGGGGAAAAATTTGAAGCAACAGCCACCGGAAACGGACCGGTTGATGCCGCCATCAGTGCAGTAAAGAAAATAATTAGCAGAGAAATGAAAATTCAGGAATTTCTAATTCAGGCAATTGATCATGGCAGTGATGATGTTGGAAAAGTTCATATGCAAGTTGAGCACAACGGAATTCACTACTACGGATTTTCCGCAAACACAGATATAGTAGCAGCATCTGTCGAAGCATATATAGATGCTGTTAATAAATTTGTAAATTAAAATACAGCTAAAAAAGCAAACAACTAAAAACTGAAATCAACAAATTAATTATAAATGAAAACTCTTTTTGATAAAATATGGGATGCACATATCGTAACCACAGTAAACGATGGCCCCACCCAGTTATACATAGACAGGCATCTGGTACATGAAGTAACCAGTCCGCAAGCATTCTCAGGTCTCAGGGAGCGTGGAATAAAAGTTTTACGTCCGGAGCAGACAACCCTCACTGCTGATCACAACATTCCAACCATGGGGCAAGAAAACCCAATAAAGGATTTAATATCACGACATCAGATAGAAACCTTAGCAAAAAATTCACGTGAATTTGGACTAACATATTATGGCTTAGGAAACCCAAAGAATGGAATTGTCCATGTCATTGGACCCGAAAATGGCTACACACAACCCGGTATGACAATTGTTTGTGGAGACAGTCACACTTCCACTCACGGTGCATTTGGCGCAATAGCATTTGGTATCGGAACCAGTGAAGTTGAGATGGTACTATCCTCTCAATGCGTTCTGCAGAGTCGACCAAAAACAATGAGAGTTAACTTTGAAGGCCAACTCAGCAAAAATGTAGGAGCAAAAGACATGGCTCTTTATATGATTTCACAGCTAACCACCGGAGGTGCCACCGGCTACTTTGTTGAATATGCGGGAGAAGCAGTTCGCAATCTCACAATGGAGCAAAGGATGACACTATGTAATTTAAGCATAGAGATGGGTGCAAGGGGCGGATTAATTGCACCTGATCAAACAACTTTTGATTATTTAAACGGACGAGAATTTGCCCCCCAAGGTAATAAATGGGATAAAGCAATAGCATATTGGCAAACATTAAAAACAGACCAAGGAGCTAAGTTTGACAAAGAAGTAACATTTGATGCAACATCAATACCACCAATGATCACATATGGAACTAATCCCGGCATGGGAATTCCTATCTATGGCACAATACCCACTCTTGATGAAATAGACAGTGCGGGTAAAATCTCTTTCGAAAAATCTCTACAATACATGGGATTCGAACCTGGAGAAAAACTCGAAGGCAAGCAGATAGATTATGTTTTCTTGGGAAGCTGTACTAATGGAAGAATTGAAGACTTCAGATTATTTACAAACTATGTCAAAAACAAGAAAAAAGCCGATAATATAACAGCCTGGCTTGTACCGGGAAGTTGGAAAGTACGCCAACAGATAGAAGAAGAGGGTCTTGACAAGATACTTAAAGAATCGGGCTTTGAACTTCGTCAACCCGGTTGCTCTGCCTGTCTGGCTATGAATGAGGATAAAATTCCTGCAGGCAAATATGCAGTATCAACTTCAAACAGAAACTTTGAGGGGCGACAAGGGCCCGGTGCCAGAACCATTTTGGCAAGCCCACTTGTTGCAGCTGCCGCAGCAGTTAATGGTAAAATAACTCATCCTTAACAAACTAAAAACAATGGAGAAATTTAAAACAATAACATCAACATACGTACCACTTCCTATAGAGAATGTGGACACAGATCAAATAATCCCTGCACGTTTTCTTAAAGCAACAACACGTGATGGATTTGGAGACAATCTTTTTGCCGACTGGAGATATGACAAGGAGGGAAACCCTAAATCAGATTTCGTATTAAACAACCCAACCTACACCGGACAGATACTTGTAACCGGTAAAAACTTTGGCAGCGGAAGCAGTCGCGAACATGCTGCTTGGGCAATTGGCGGATACGGCTTTAAAGTTGTAGTATCAAGCTTTTTTGCAGACATATTTAGGAATAATGCACTTAACAATGGGATACTACCTGTTGTAGTCAGTGAACAGTTTTTAAGTCAACTATTTAAAACATCAGATAAAGACCCAAAAACAACAATTACGGTCAACCTCCAAGCGCAAACAATTACAAACAACGCATCAGGCATTTCAGAAACATTTGAAATCAACACCTACAAAAAGGATTGTTTACTAAAAGGACTAGATGATATCGACTTTTTAATGTCTAATATGGATAAGATATTAAAATATGAAGAAGATCGACCTTACGCTTATTAATTAAAAAAAAGAGTACACTTTTAAAAAAGATTGTTTTGGAAAATCTGAGAAAAATAGAGATAATGGATACTACCCTAAGGGATGGCGAACAGACTTCGGGGGTATCCTTTGCTGCTCAAGAAAAGGTAAGCGTTTTAAGTCTTCTCCTTGATGAGCTAAAAGTTGATAGAGTAGAAATAGCCTCTGCACGAGTATCGGAAGGTGAATTCAAATCGGTACAGATAATGGCCCAATGGGCAAAAACTCATGGATATCTTGATAAACTTGAAGTTCTTGGATTTGTTGACGGAACCACCTCACTTGAATGGATTGCAAATGCCGGCTGCAAGGTAGTCAACCTGCTGTGTAAAGGCTCACTTAAGCACTGTACATTTCAACTTGGCAAATCGCCAAGCGAACATTTGACAGACGTAAAAAAAAGCATTGCTGCTGCAAGAGAAATGGGACTAACAGTAAATCTATACCTCGAAGATTGGTCAAATGGAATGCGAGACTCAAAAGACTACGTATTCTTCATGATGGATGGATTAAAAAATGAAGAAGTTACACGCTTCATGCTTCCCGACACATTAGGTATCTTGAACCCTGATGAAACAGGCATATTTTGCGCAGAAATGATCAACTGGTATCCTAATATTCATTTCGATTTTCATGCTCACAACGACTATGATTTAGCAGTATCAAACGTATTTGAAGCAATCAAAGCGGGAGTAAAAGGAGTACATGTAACAGTTAACGGACTCGGTGAAAGAGCCGGCAATGCTCCTCTTACAAGTATAGTTGCGCTAATACACGATCAGCTTAAATTAAAAACCAACATTGTAGAAAGCAAGCTATACAGCATAAGCAAAGTTGTAGAGAGCTACTCGGGTGTAAGAATCCCCGGCAACAAACCATTAATTGGAGACAATGTATTCACACAAGTTGCCGGTGTACATGCCGATGGCGATAAAAAGAAAAACCTCTATTTCAATGATCTCATGCCCGAACGCTTTGGTCGCTACAGAGAATATGCTCTAGGCAAAAATGCAGGACGTTCAAATATCACCAAAAACCTTGAAACGCTAGGCATACTATTGGACGACGAATCAACAAGAAAAGTAACAGAAAGAATCATCGAACTTGGCGATAAAAAAGAGATTGTGAGCTTAGATGAGCTACCCTACATTATTTCTGATGTACTTAAAAACGGCAATGATTATAATGAAATCAAGATGTTGAACTTTTCTCTATCTGTATCAGACGGACTAAGGCCAACTGCAACAGTAAAAATCTCTATTAAAGGAGAAGAATACCAGGAATCGGCCGCAGGAGATGGACAATATCATGCATTCTCAAAAGCAATGTTTAAAATATATCGGAATCTAGGAAAACCCGTTCCCGACTTAATAGATTATGAGGTAGTAATCCCTCCCGGTGGAAAAACAAATGCCTATGTGCAAACTATAATCACCTGGAAATTTCAAAACAAGATATTTAAAACTCGCGCTCTTGATATAGATCAAACAGTTGCTGCAATTAAAGCAACAATGAAAATGCTAAACATGATAGAGAGCGGGAATATTCCCAACATGAATTATATGCAACTACCATAATATTCTCACAACAACATTTCCAAACTAAACATCTACAATAAAACAACAAATAAATGAAATTGAATATAGCAGTACTACCCGGCGATGGAATTGGTCCCGAAATCATAGAGCAAGGCTTAAAAGTAACCAAAGCCATATGCAAAAAGTATGGCCATGAACTTACCTATAAAGAAGGAATAGTGGGTGCAGCTGCAATTGATGCAACAGGCGATCCTTACCCCGAATCCACTCATCAACTTTGTTTGCAGAGTGATGCAGTTCTTTTTGGAGCTATAGGAGATCCAAAGTATGACAACAATCCAAATGCAAAAGTAAGACCTGAACAGGGTCTTCTTCGTATGCGTAAACAACTTGGACTATATGGAAATATACGTCCTGTAATAACATTTCCCTCCCTAATACATAAATCTCCACTAAGAGCAGAGCTTGTTGATGGAGCCGACTTTGTTTGTATTCGTGAGCTCACGGGAGGCATGTATTTTGGTCGCCCCCAAGGTAGAAGCGAAGATGGCAATACAGCATATGACACATGTATATATACACGTGAAGAGATTGAACGAATCCTACACCTTGCATACAAATTTGCAGGTCAACGCAGAAAAAAGCTAACAGTTGTAGACAAAGCCAATGTCATAGCAACTTCTCGTCTATGGCGACAAATTGCTAAGGAAATTGCTCCTGAATATCCCGACATCGAAACTGACTTTCTTTTTGTTGACAATGCTGCCATGCGAATTATTCAATGGCCAAAAAGCTTTGACGTAATCGTTACTGAAAACATGTTTGGAGATATACTTACCGATGAGGCATCCGTTATAACCGGATCAATGGGACTTCTTCCATCTGCATCAATAGGGCTGCACACATCACTCTTCGAACCCATACATGGTTCGTACCCGCAAGCTGCAGGACAAGACAGGGCAAACCCACTAGCAATGATACTATCAGCAGCCTTAATGTTTGAATACGCATTTAATCTGATTAAAGAGAGCACACTAATTCGCGAAGCGGTTGATGCAAGTCTTAATGCAGGAATTGTAACAGAAGACATTGCCGATGGAGGTAAAATATATAAACTGAGTGAGGTTGGCAGCTGGATAACCAACTACATTACCACCAAGCAATAGTCAATAAAATCATACAAACAAGATATGAACAAAAAAACTAAAAACAACAATATAGAAACTCAAAATCGCAAAATAGAAAACTTGCGAAGTGCAACCAGCACTCAGGGGCGACGCATGGCCGGGGCACGTGCTCTATGGCACGCCAATGGCATGACACGCGAGCAAATGGGCAAGCCAATAATTGCAATAGCAAACTCCTTCACACAATTTGTACCCGGTCACGCACATCTGCACGACATAGGTCAAATGGTAAAAAAAGAGATTGAGAAACTGGGCTGTTTCGCAGCCGAATTTAATACAATAGCCGTAGATGATGGCATAGCAATGGGCCACGACGGCATGCTATATTCACTCCCTTCACGCGATCTTATAGCAGACTCAATAGAATATATGGTAAACGCTCACAAAGCAGATGCACTCATCTGTATAAGCAATTGCGATAAGATAACACCGGGAATGCTCATCGCGGCAATGCGACTAAACATTCCAACAATCTTTGTATCGGGTGGACCAATGGAGGCAGGCAAGCTCGATGGTGAGCAGATTGACCTTATCGACGCAATGATTGAGTCGGCAGATGAAACAATATCCGACGAGCGAATTGCTCAACTCGAAGTATCAGCATGCCCAACCTGTGGCTCCTGCTCCGGTATGTTTACAGCCAACTCCATGAACTGCTTAAACGAGGCAATAGGACTCGCCTTACCCGGCAACGGAACAGTCTTGGCAACACATATTAATCGCAAACAGCTATTTGTAAAAGCAGCAAAGCAAATTGTTAAAAATGCCGAGAGATACTACTTTGAAGGAGATGAAACAGTACTTCCACGCAATATTGCTACTCGTCAGTCGTTCCTAAACGCCATGACTCTCGACATAGCAATGGGAGGATCAACCAACACAATACTACATACATTGGCAATTGCACATGAAGGAGAAATTGACTTCAAACTCGAAGATATCGATAAACTTTCAAGAAAAGTACCATGTATATGCAAAGTTGCTCCAAACTCTAAAAAATATCACATCCAAGACGTCAATCGTGCAGGAGGCATAATGGGAATTTTAAGTGAACTTGCAAAAGGCGGACTCATCGATACATCTGTTTATAGAGCGGATGGACTTACTCTGGCTGAAGCAATTGATAAATATGATATAACAAAAGAAAACCCCGATAAAGAAGCACTAAACATCTACTCGTCTGCACCGGGCTTCAAATTTAACCTGGTAATGGGATCTCAGGACGCAAGATTTAAAGAGCTCGACAAAGACAGAGAAGAAGGATGTATTCGCAACATCAAAAATGCTTACACAAAAGATGGCGGCCTAGCCATCTTAAAAGGAAATATTGCTGAAAACGGCTGCGTTGTAAAAACTGCAGGAGTTGACGAAAGCATCTGGAAATTTGAGGGAACAGCAAAAGTATTCCACTCACAAGATGATGCTTGCAAAGGCATACTCAATGGAAAAGTTGAAGCAGGCGATGTTGTAGTAATCACCTACGAAGGACCAAAAGGCGGTCCCGGTATGCAAGAAATGCTCTATCCTACATCCTACATAAAAGCAAAGCGACTAGGAGAGAAATGTGCACTAATCACTGATGGACGATTTTCCGGAGGAACTTCCGGTTTATCTATAGGCCACATCTCACCCGAAGCAGCTGCCGGCGGAAGTATCGGCTTGGTTCGCAATGGAGATATTATAGAAATTGACATTCCAAACAGGAGTATAAATCTCATAATTAGCAAAGAAGGACTTCAAGAGAGGAGAGCACAAGAAGAAGCAAAGGGAGAAAATGCTTTTAAACCTGAACGTAACCGAACAGTTTCTAAGGCACTAAAGACCTACGCAGCATTTGTAAGTTCGGCCGACACCGGAGCAGTAAGAATGATTTGATTTTAAAAATAAATTGAATTTAGTTATTATGACCAAAAAAATAAAGACTAAAGAAACAAATTCAACTTCATCAGGAACTACTGAAGTAGAAAATAAAAAAACTGAAATATTAACAGGCAGCGAAATATTAATTCGCTCACTAATTGCCGAAGGAGTAGATACAATGTTTGGATATCCCGGCGGAGCAATCATGCCTGTATTTGATGCTTTATATGATCATAAAGATGAAATCAAACATATATTGGTACGTCACGAACAGGGCGCCGTACATGCCGCCCAGGGTTACTCCAGAGTATCTGATAAAGTAGGAGTTGCACTTGTCACTTCAGGTCCGGGTGCCACCAACACCATAACCGGAATAACTGATGCTATGATGGACAGTACACCATTAGTAGTAATATCAGGTCAAGTAGCCTCAGGCCTATTGGGATCGGATGCATTTCAGGAAGCTGACGTAATTGGTGTAACCATGCCAATAACCAAATGGTCTTATCAAATACGCAAGGTAGAAGACATTGCTTGGGCAGTATCCAGAGCATTTTATATTGCCTCCAGCGGTCGTCCCGGACCGGTAGTATTAGACATTGCAAAAGACACTCAAGCAAACAGCTGCGAGTACTCATACAAGAAAACCACCTTTTTGCGAAGCTATCAGCCCACACCTATGATTGAGGAAGACAAAATAGCAATGGCTGCCAAACTAATAAACAGTGCAAAAAAACCGCTAGCCTTGGTTGGTCAGGGAGTCATACTCGGAAAAGCAGAGAAAGAGCTTAAAGAATTCCTCGAAAAGTCCGACATCCCATTTGCCTCCTCAATATTAGGATTATCTGCAATTCCTAGCGATCACCTATTAAATTTTGGTATGCTCGGAATGCATGGAAATGTCGCACCAAACATGAAAACCAACGAATGTGACGTACTCATTGCGATTGGAATGAGGTTTGATGATAGGATAACGGGCGACCTTAATACTTATGCCAAACAAGCAAAGGTTATTCATTTTGACATTGACCCCTCCGAACTTGATAAAAATGTAAAAACAACAGTAAAGATTGTGGGTAATGCCAAAACAACACTACCATTAGTAACAGAAAAACTTCAGAGTCAAACCAGAACTGACTGGATCTCTGAGTTTCATCCCTATGTTGAAAAAGAGTATACGGCTGTAATAAAAAACGAACTCTACCCCGAAAATGGAGGTGAAATTAAAATGGGAGAAGTCATTAATAAAGTCACTGAAGCAACCAACAACAAAGCCATATGTGTAACAGACGTTGGTCAGCATCAAATGATGAGCACACGATACTTTAAATACACTCAATCGCGTAGCATGGTTACATCCGGTGGTCTCGGAACCATGGGCTTTGGTCTGCCCGCCGGCATTGGTGCTAAGTATGGAGCGCCCAATCGCACTGTTTGTATATTTGTGGGAGATGGTGGTTTGCAGATGACCATGCAGGAGTATGGCACAATTATGGAGTACGACATTGATGTAAAAATCATACTTCTAAACAATAACTATCTGGGAATGGTTAGACAGTGGCAGGAACTCTTCTTTCACGAACGTTATTCCGAAACACATCTAAAAAACCCCAACTTCATAAAAATTGCCGATGCATATAATATAAAAGGTCGCAAAGTAACTAAACGAGAAGAACTTGATGAAGCCATCAACGAAATGTTAAACCACAAAGGGGCATTTCTTCTTGAAGTAATTGTGGAAACTAAAGGAATGGTATATCCAATGGTACCTGCCGGTGGAAGCGTAACCAATATACTGCTGGGTAATGGTCAAAAAATATAGATCAAACAAATACTTGATAAACTATAATAGTCAGAAGAAATAAATCTCAAGATTTAATAATTTCAAATCTATGGAAAAGGGAAATAAAACATTATATACAATAACAATATTTTCGGAGAACACAGTTGGCGTACTTAATCAAATCACAACAGTATTTACACGTCGTCAGCTTAATATAGAAACACTTTCTGTATCTCCATCTGCAATATCAGGGATTCATAAGTTTACCATCACCACATTCTCTAATGACGAGGATGTAATGAAAAAGCTGGTTCGTCTAATAGATAAGCGTGTTGATATACTTAAAGCCTACTATAACATAGACGAAGAGTTGGTACATCAGGAGTTAGCACTATATAAACTATCATTAGAAAAAGTACTTGAACACTCATCTGTCGAGTATCTGATCAGAAAATATAATATCCGTGTACTGGAAATCTCCAGCGACTGTGTTGTATTTCTAAAAGCCGGTCATTATATTGAAACGCAATCACTCTTTGATGAGCTGGCAGACAAAATTGGAGTACTTCAATTTGTTCGTTCAGGCAGAATAGCAATTACAAAATCAAGAGTTGAAAGACTTAGTGATATGTTGGCAAAACGCGAACTAGAGAATAGCGAAACAATTATATAAATAAACATCTCCTTATCGAGGATATATAATTAATCATATTACAATAACATTAACAGATTAAAATAAATCGATATAGGAATAAAAACATTAAAATATGGCAAAAATTAATTTTGGAGGAGTAGAAGAGAATGTTGTAACCCGCGAAGAGTTCCCTCTCAGCAAAGCACAGGAAACTTTAAAAAACGAAACAATTGCAGTTATAGGATACGGAGTGCAGGGTCCGGGACAATCATTAAACCTACGTGATAATGGCTTTAACGTTATTGTTGGACAACGCAAACACAGCAAAACATGGGACAAGGCAGTAGCCGACGGATGGGTGCCCGGTGAAACACTTTTTGAAATTGAGGAAGCATGCCGGCGTGGCACCATCATTCAGTATCTACTTTCTGATGCTGCCCAAATTGAAGTCTGGCCTCGTGTCAAACCACATCTAACTGCAGGTAAAGCACTTTACTTCTCACACGGATTTGGAATAACCTACAAAGAACGTACAGGTATCATACCACCCGAAAATGTGGATGTAATTCTTGTAGCACCAAAGGGTTCCGGAACCAGTTTGAGAAGAATGTTCCTCGAGGGAAGAGGATTAAACTCCAGCTATGCCATCTTTCAGGATGCAACAGGCAAAGCATTTGAAAGAGCAGTAGCACTTGGTATAGGTGTTGGCTCGGGATACCTCTTCGAAACTGATTTCAAACGTGAAGTATTCTCAGACCTTACGGGCGAACGCGGCACATTGATGGGTGCCATTCAAGGGCTAATGCAGGCACAATATGAGGTTTTGCGTGAAAACGGACACACCCCTTCAGAAGCATTTAATGAAACGGTAGAAGAGCTCACGCAATCCCTCATGCCCCTATTTGCCGAGAATGGAATGGACTGGATGTATGCAAACTGCTCAACAACTGCTCAGCGTGGCGCATTGGATTGGATGGAACCATTTTATGATGCAACAAAACCGGTGTTCCAAAAACTTTACAAAGAGGTTGCCAACGGTAATGAAGCCCAGCGCTCTATAAATAGCAATTCACAGCCCGACTATCGCCAAAAACTCGAAGAGGAACTCAAAGCTCTTCGTGAAAGCGAAATGTGGCAAACAGGTGCTGTTGTAAGAAAGCTCAGACCGGAAAACAACTAATACACCTTTCTCACCAATTTTAGTTATACATAAAACAAATCATCTTCTTTTTTCATAAATGTTTTTTTTATGTAACGGTATTTTCGGACGAGGCAACATAGCAAACTAAAAAGAGGCTGGGGGAATTACCCTAAGCCTCTTTTTTCTATTTCTATAATTTGAACAACTCTCTTTGACAAATCAACTCTCTTTGACAAATCAACTTACATTGACAAATCTACTCACATTGACAAAAAAATCAATCTACTGAATCAATTTAATCCTCTATTGTAAGATCCAGTTTTTCATCATCCTTTCCTCTATCAAAAAACATCTTCTTAAGCGGATTCTTTCGCGCCTCATCATAATCAAAACGATTACGGAAAATATCAATAGCCATATAAATAGCTTGACGGAACGACTCATCAGAAGCCTCATTCTTGCCCGCAATATCATAAGCAGTACCATGATCAGGCGAGGTACGCACAATTGGCAATCCTGCAGTAAAGTTAACACCCATATCCATAGCCAAAGTCTTAAAAGGAATAAGCCCCTGGTCGTGATACATAGCCAAAATAGCATCAAACTCTTTAAATCTGCCACTACCAAAAAACCCATCTGCCGCAAAAGGACCGGCACATAAAATCCACTCATCTTGAGCCTCTTTTACTGCCGGTGCAACTATCTCCTCCTCCTCTTTACCAAGCAATCCGTTTTCGCCTGAATGCGGGTTCAACCCAAGCACCGCAATACGGGGTGCATCAATACTAAAATCTCTCTTAAGAGTATAATCAAGTGTTCGCAGCTTTTCAATAATAAGCTCTTTTGACAATGCAGATGAAACATCCTTTAAAGGAATATGAGTAGTAACCAATGCTACACGCATAGTTTGCGAAGCCATAATCATCAGGGCTTTTTTACCATCTTCAGAAAATCGGTCTTCAAGAAACTCCGTATGCCCCGGAAAGTTAAACTGTTCGTTTTGAATTGAATTCTTGTTGATTGGCAAAGTAACCAACACATCAATCTTATTCTCTTTAAGATCTTGTGCAGCACAATCCAAAGCAATAAAAGAAGATTCACCCGCTTCGGCACTTTCTGTTCCAATTTCAATCCTAGTCTCCTCTTTCACCGAGTTAACAAGATTTACTCTTCCCTGCTGAGCCTCTTCGACTCTAGTTATTATATTAAAGTTAGTTGAATTGTTATTTAGCACCTTACGGTGATAGGATGCAGATTTAGATGAACCGTAAATAATAGGGACAAACAACTCCGTAATGCGGTCGTCGGAAAACGTTTTTAATAATATCTCGTATCCTACACCATTTACATCTCCGTGAGTTATGCCCACTTTTAATAATTCTGACATTTATATTATAGTATATATTAAATAAAAAATAGTGCAATTAAGCTGTAATTTCTACATCTTCTGCTTTTGGTACACTTATAGTATATAAAGTAGCCTCTAAGCTTCGCATAAGATTTCTCTTACTCATTTCGGGAGCGTAAACATATGCCTCAACCACTATAACCATACCTGTATTATCGTTTACAAATGCATGCATTACAAAAGGACCACCCATCATATCAGTAGTCATCTCCCATAAACCACGCAACTCTGCACGAAAAACTCCATCAAGCTCCATAGTGCGGTAATCGGGCGAATAAACCTCTGCAGTTGTCATCTGAGAATCAAAAGCACCTTTAATATGCTCTCCCAACACCTCATTTCTGATTTTAATTAGAGAATCTTTTTCAAAAACCGACTCAGATTTATATGGGAACTGATAAATTACAATATCTTGCCTACCTCTGCCCAAGTTGTTGGTAGCCCATAGAAAATTTTGCTCCTCTTCAAAATTAACAATCCCTTTAGGAAAATGAATATTTATACCAAACACTTGCTGCACGCGTGTAACAGGCAATTTTATATTACTCTTAAGCCAAACAGCAGAACGCTCAAGCTCTTTCTCAATAAAGTAATTAACAATAGTTTCCTTGTTGTTAGTAACAAAATTGACAAAGCTCTCGTTATCCTGTGCCTTAACAGTCATAATTACCTGACCCATCGCATATTTATCAAGCTCAGCATCCAGTTTTGGTTGCGAGTAAATATTTGAAATCTCAGGAATAATAATATTCCTAGCCATCTTAAAAGTGCTTGAGAAATCTTCAGGCTTAATATGCAGAATTCTAAAATTAGGCTCCGGTTGAGGCAACGCCTTTGCATTTGTGTTAAGTACATCAAACAGAGCTCTCCCGGTAGATCCTTCCCAAGCAGAGTCATCCATGATTACAAGCACTTCGCTAGAAGATCCTGTAGCCGACAAGAATCCACCGCCACCATTACACGAAACAAACAGAAAGATAATTGCTATAAATGATAAAAAGCTTGCGAATTGTTTCATATTAGATATATTTTATTTGAATGTAATTCATTTCAATAATAAAACAAATATACAATTATTTGGCAGTAATTGAAATGAAACTTGTTATTTTTCAATTATTTCCTTCTAACTTAGCTGTCGAAAGCATACCGCAAGCTGCAAAAATATCCTCCCCCCTCGATGCTCTAATAGTACAAATAAACCCTTTAGCAGTAAGGAAATCTCTAAACTTAACCATATTCTCATTAGTTGAAGGCTTCAGCTTACTCTTCGGAATCACATGAAAACGAATAAGATTAACTCTGCAATCCAGCCCTGCAAGAAGTTTGCTCAACTCTCTTGCATACACAAGCGAATCATTTACACCGTCAAACATGATATACTCAAAAGATAAGCGACGCTGGTGACTCCAATCATAATCACGCAACATATCAATCACCGTAGCTGCAGGCGCTGAACCCTCGATAGGCATAATAGCTAGTCGCTCCTCCGAGATAGGATTATGTAAACTCACCGCAAGATGACATCTGCTATCGTCAAGAAAACGCTTAAGGTTAGATTTTAACCCAATAGTAGAAAGAGTAATCCTCTTTGGGCTCCATGCCGGGCCATAATCAGCCATTAGCAAATCCATACTCCTCTTCACATTCTTATAATTATCAAGCGGCTCACCCATACCCATAAAAACAAGATTGGTAATCTTTTCTGAATCCGGTACAGAATAAACCTGATTAAGAATCTCTGTAGCAGTAAGATTATCATCAAACCCCTGCTTGCCGGTCATACAAAAATCACAATTCATACGGCAACCCACTTGCGACGAAACACAAATAGTAAGCCTGTCATCTTCAGGGATAGTAACTGTTTCTATAAACTTTCCTTTTGATGTTTTAAACAACATCTTGCGAGTACCATCAACAGAAGTTTTAATATCAAGTGGTTCGGTGCGACCAATATCAAATTTTTCAGAAAGAATCTCCCTGTTTTTCAAAGAAATATTAGTCATCTCGTCTACAGACTTCACCCTCTTCAGATACACCCAATCGGCAATCTGCTTTCCTGTAAACTTTGGGAGATTTAGCTCCACAACGCTTTCTGTAATTTCGGTAAGCGTCATACCGAGTAAATATTGTTTCTGTTCCATCTGCTATATTCGGTTTAGACTACAAAGATACAGATGATTTGGTAAAAAGATGCACTGCAAAGAAAAAGAGTTGAGCTAATTACCACCCTTTACTAACCCCTTGTATCGTCCTGATTTTTATTTACAGTTTTAATTGTATCGTCCTGATTTTTGTTTACAGTTTTAATCAATAATTCTTTTAACTGCAAATGTCCCTTATCAGATCCGTACCATCTCCGTACCATCTCCCTATCCTCTTCGTAGTTTAACGAGGAGACTACGGAGTTGATACGGACTTGGTAGGGAGTTGATACGGACTTGGTAGGGAGTTGACCCTTTTTATTCCTCTACGGGCTTCTCTGCAAGATAAAGAGTGACAACACCAAGCGTATATCTCCGTAGCCTAATATTGGTAAACCCGTTCTTCTTCAGTATCAGCATCATCTCTCGCCCCTGTGGGAAAGCCGCGATGGAGGATAACAGATAGTCGTATGAATGCTCATCGCTGTTAAGAATATGAGAGAGAGCGGGTATAATATAGCGGCAATAGATCATATGCAGTTGTTTCATGGGAGTGTTCTCAGGCTTGGTAAGTTCAAGTGAAAGGAATAGTCCGCCCGGTTTTAAGACACGTAGAGCCTCCTGAATACTTTTGTCGATATCTTCGAAATTGCGTATTCCAAAACAGGTGATGACCGAGTCAAAACTATTGTCGGGATAGCTGAGGTTAGCGCAATCTTGCTTTTCAAAGGTTATAGTATCTTGAAGCCCTTTTTCATTCACCTTTTGTTGACAAATCTGCAACATTTGTGGGCAGATATCGACCGCTATTATTTGTTTTGGCTGCAATATCTTTTGCGCTATAATAGCAAAATTTCCCGTTCCTGTAGCGATATCCAATATCTTTTTGTGAGGGTACTTTCTGAGTTCTTTCAAAGCATCGCTTCGCCAGTAATAATCGATACCCAATGAAAATGTGCGGCTCAGTTTATCGTAGGTGGGGCCAATATTATTAAACAAATGCTCCATCTGTTTCTTCTTGGAATGGTTGGCGCTGTAAGGATGTACCTTTTCTACTTTGTATTTCATTTTTATTTTAAAGTTTACATGTTATAACTAACCAATATAGGTAAGAAACGGTATAGATACGATTTTTTTCTAAATTTAGCAACTATACTTTCCTTTTTACCGACAGATACAGATGATTAAAAACAAGAATTTGGAAACCATTAAGGCAGACAACTATTTACATGTCCACGTAATCCCATCAGAAAATAAAGATTTGCTAAATAAGATTTATAAATGTAGCGGATTGGATATGGAAACGACGTGGAGAAAGCTGCTGAAAGATCAATCGAAATATCAGATAGTTGCTCCAAAAAAACTACTTAATGGAATTGATAGCCGGAAATATAAGAATTTATTAGATTATCTGAAAACTAGGTATTTATGAATTGTTATTTGTAATTACATCTTGTACACTTGCTTTAGGTCTTGCTCCATCCAATCGGTATATACAAATATCTCCTTATGCTTTATGTCTTTTATTTAACATATTGGTAATAATCTCACATATCCTCCAACGAAAGCCCTTTAAACTCTGTTGTATATTTTGGATGCTTTGCAATAATATCTCTAGCTTTATTTTTAAGCTCTGATAAGCTAATGCGACGGGGGTTACGTTTAACTTCGCAAAACAGAAGACGCTTCTCAAGTTCGTTAATTGCAACTATATCTATCTCATCTTCACCTTTTGAGTTCCAGTAGCCCTTTATATCAGAAAACTCTTTCGCTTCAATCATAGTGGCGCGAAAGTATTTTTCTAAAATTATTCCACTGTATGTCTCATAATCACGCTCTACTATATCACGAATATAATCGAAGTTACCAATTTCTACGGCACTACGGTATTTATATATAAATCTGAACCAAAAGTTAAGGAAGCAATCTTCAATTTTGTATTTATTTGAACGACTACCCTCCTTTGCACCAAAAGGGCGATTGCGTTTGATGATATTATACTCTTTTTCTAATCGAGAGAGATAGCCTCCAACATCCATCTTAAGTGTACCTTCTATCTGACCTCTATCAGTTTTAGAGGAAGCTATCAACGACAAAATAGAAAAATAATTTCCATAATCTTTACCAAATTCATCAATTAACACATTCCTACCTTCGTCTAAGAAAAAAGAGCCTTCGGAAAATAATGTGTCGAGAATAGATTTCTTTGTAAAGGCTTTTTTAATAATTAGCTGCTCAACATATTTTGCTACTCCGCCGGTTATCATATAAAAAGCCAATAAATCTTCATTCGTATATTTAGGATGGTAATCAGATAGTATTTCCTTAATTGTTTTTATATCAAACTCTTTAACTATCATTCGGGATGTAGCTCTACCAAATAGGGGTTCCTTAGAATTTTCGAAAATGCGCTTCATCATCGAAATTATAGATCCACAAAGTATAAGATTGATCTTGCTATTCGCCTTCATTGAATCCCAAATATTTTGCATGTCACTGAATATGGAAGGATTGACAGTACTAAATTCTTGAAATTCATCAATAACCAATGTGAAATTTATTTGTTGAGATAATTGCATAACTGCTTTAAACAACTCAGAAAAGCTAGAGTAATTACCAATAGGAATAGCTAACTTTTGGGTAATTTCAAGCGAAAATTCATTACATAACAATATTTCATTTTTCTTTGCTACGAAGAAATACAAAAAAGGAGTTTTATTAAAAGCATTTTTTAGCAGTGTTGTTTTACCAACACGCCTGCGTCCCACCATCATTGTCATTTGTGCAGAATCTATAGAGGCTTGCTCTATGCCTTGTAAAGTTGCAATTTCATAGGTTCTGTTGTAAAATTTCATATCACATTTATCTATTTATCGTAACAGCCGTTACCGTAACCGCCATTACGTTAGCACAAATGTATAAATAATTTATAATATAATCACATTCAAACACTCTTTTTACACTCTCTCCACCTCCGCCCCAAACTCATCGATCCATTTATCCATACACCCGGCATTCGGATATAGTAATACATCTTTTTCCCGGGAAGTTGCAAAGTATTTAAAATTTTACATATCTTTGTTACCGCCGTAACCGTAGCGGCCAAAACTAAAAAAAGGGTATGAGATTTTATAATCGAACAAGTGAGTTAGCAGAACTGAAGCGGATACAAAATTTATCCTTCAACGACCATTCTCGCTTAACCGTAATAACGGGCAGAAGGAGAATTGGGAAAACAAGTCTTATAATGAAGTCGGTTGAAAATTTGCCTACTGTCTATCTATTTGTTGGTCGAAAAAGTGAAGCAACACTTTGCGCAGAATTTATCCCCATTATAAGTCAATCACTCGATACTTTTGTTCCTACTGAAATACGAACCTTTCGGTCGTTATTTCAATATTTAATGGAGCTGGCTTCGCATAAATCATTCAATCTTATTATCGATGAATTTCAAGAGTTCTACAATATCAATGAATCTGTATATAGCGATATGCAAAACCTTTGGGACGCTTATCGAAAGAAGTCAAAAATGAATTTGGTTGTTGCGGGGTCTGTCTATTCGTTGATGCATAAAATATTTCAAAATAAGAAAGAACCATTATTTGGCAGGGCAGATAATATCATCAAACTTTCGGCCTTTGATTTGACTACACTCAAAGAAATTATGAGCGATTACAACTCCGATTATACCAACGATGACCTGCTTGCTCTCTATACATTTACAGGCGGAGTTCCAAAATATGTAGAATTGTTCTGTGATAACGTTCCATTAACCGTAGATGAGATGATTGCATTTATGGTTAGGGAAAATTCTCCTTTTAATGATGAGGGAAAGAACTTGTTGATAGAAGAATTTGGGAAAAACTATGCTACATATTTCTCTATCCTAAGTGCTATTTCGGGCGGTATCAATACGCAACCTGAAATTGAAGCCGCTTTGGGAGATAAAAGTATTGGAGGGCAAATAAAACGACTTATTGAAGATTATAATATCATTGTTAGACAACGTCCTATACTTGCGAAGGAAGGTAGTCAGGCCGTAAGATATGAGATACAGGACAACTTTATTCGTTTTTGGTTCAACTATTTCGATCGTCATCGCTCAATGATAGAGATAAAAAACTTTGTTGGCTTACAGGCTATTATCAAAGCCGACTATCCAACTTATTCGGGTATTATGTTGGAGAGATATTTCAAACAGCAATTTGCCGAAAGTTTTCAATATCGTGCTATTGGCTCGTGGTGGGAACTTAAAGGCAATCAGAACGAGGTTGATATTGTTGCACTGAAACTAGAGAAAAACCAAGCGGTAGTAGCAGAAGTGAAGCGGCAAAAGAAAAATTTCAAGCCGGAACTGTTTGCTGCAAAGGTAGAGCATCTTAAAAATAAGCTGTTGCCTAAGTATCAGATTGAGATGGTTTGCTTGTCGTTGGAGGATATGTAAAAAAAATCGCTCTGTCGACACATAGACCGAAATCACCGACACAAATCAAACTGTTTTATCCAATCCAGGGTGCTTACGTAATATCCTTAAGAAGTGGTGCAAATAAGATAAATTCTACTTTATAATAATTAAATTCACACACTATTTTTTCTCAATTCTAATTGCCTTCCATCCCCACTCATTCTTCTTTTTATTGTAGGAAATTATTGCTGTTCCTTTAATATAATCTCCAATAGACAAGTCTAGGTCATTCAATATCCTGGGATTAATAAAAACATGATCGCAGAATCCGAAATCTGTATTCGGCAACTGTTCGAAAGCTCCCTCGAAAGATTTTAACACATCTGTCTCTACATCATCCTTACACTTTGTCACGGTAAACACCTTGTTGAACCCATTCTGCAAGCCACCATTGAATCGCACTTTGAGGATATCTCCAACAGTAGGTCTGTTAATCAATCCTGAATACTTGAAATAACCATTTGTCTGCTTGTCTTTCACGAAGCTGATCATCTTCTTATCTTTGTTCACAAATTCAACTATTATTACCTCCTCTTGAATATCCTGAAAAAGTAATTCTTCCGCTTTGTCTAAGTGTTTTTCATAGAGTTTTTTGTTGTGCGGTTTCGTTTCAGCCAATTTATACCAATTTTTCTCCTTCCATAGTGTTATCTGCCTTGGGATACCCCACTGGTTCTTCTGTCTTGCGAAAGGAATAAAGGCAGATAATATATCCTTTAGTGATGGTGTTTTACGTTCCTTGTACTCTTCCTTAAGAAAATCCTCCTTACGCAAATTCTCATAATTCCACCAATCCGCAAAATTGAGGAAACCTTGCCATACTTCCGATAACTTAATAAAAGATTTTAGAAGGAAAGAATAGCCATCAGAAGGAATTTTGAAATGATATGCCCTAATAATATTGAAGAGAGTGTCATAGGTTGTGGAGTCTTGGTACACTTCTTTTTGAAGTGAATAAATCATACTTCCAATTTGCCAGGCAACCTTGTCAAAAACCATATTATCATCTTCTGGTAAATCTAAATCTTTAAGTTTGCCCGATTCATTGTACTAAGTTGTAGTTGAGATATATTTAAATTTAAAAACAACATGTGTTTCGCTTTCCTTGACAAATACTAATATGCCAAAACTGATACTCTTACTTTATGAAATAACTGGTATCCTATTCTCACAGCCTCTTTTAATTCATTTGATGCATGATCTCTTGCAGTGCAGCTGATATGTTTTTTGTAAATATAGCAATTCAAATCGTGGATATCTATTTTCGCTTGTAATTACTAAAAAACGTAAGAATTCATCAAAATTTACTCCGTCTTTTTGAATGTTTCTAACTTTGATATAAAAATTATAATCACTTAAAATTGATTCAACTGTTCGATCTCCAAGCATAATCCAATCATTAAAACTATCTAATCTTTTATATATAATTATTGGTTCAGAAAATGGAGTAGTATAATTTATATAGTTTTCAACACCTTCCCTCCAACTGTAAATGAAAGAAACTTGCTCAATTGTTCCTTGAAGAGGAGTCAATTTAAATCCTAATTTCACTTCTGGCGAATCAAAATTTGGATCATTAGAATTTACACTTACCAACTCAATATCAACAAATTTATACCTTGAGCTTTCATCTATATAGCTTTTCCAATAGCTTATTGCAGAATCCCCTTTTGACAAATAAATACCATATTGATTGCTCCATTCATTATCCCATTCTTCATACAATTGATATACACCCACATACTGCTATAGGCGCTGTTTTTAGCCAATACGAAGTGTCTCAATATTGCAATAATTTCAGTTTTTTTTCATATATTGTAAAAAATCTAATTCAAACCACTATTTGGATAGGTGCGTAATACAAAATAATCCCTAAATAGACAACCTGGGGATTTTATTATTTATCTAATATTTTTTGCAGTTATATGAGAGCAAAAGAATACCTGGAGATTAACAAAAGTAAGATCCAATATTATGACATTGTGAAAAGTGCAATAGCTGATTTAAGTTTGTTGCGCAATAATAATAGAAAAACAAGAGAGTATTTTAACCTGTACCTTTTTGCAGATGCCCGCTACACTGCACAAAAGGAAGAGTTTGTACCAAGAGAAGGAGAAATTGATAAAAGTTATGTCTATGATGTACGCATGTATATTTTAAATGCAGTTTATCATGACGAATCCTTTATTTTTGCTTTCAATATTATATTGATGCAGTCGAATAAATACTATGAGTTTATGCCGCTTCATATCTGTAAGATAAAGGAAATTAACTATCACACTATCTCCAATATAGAGAAGATTTGTAGTCAATATAAGGAAGATTACCCTAAAAGTAATTTAGTTGGCTTTTTGCATGACGATGTAAATACTATGTATTACGAATTTAAGCAGTATCACTTGAATAAGGAAGAGAAGTGGTGGCTATTTGCTTTTAACCAAGCCTACGCTATTTTTGATGAGATGCGTTTGAGGCTTCATGAACCATTTAAAGCTATTGAACTCCTTAAAGTATATAAAAATGAAGATAAGGAACTTGAATTTACAGTAATTGATATAGTAAGGTATTTAGTTTCTGAATATAACTTTGATCTTGACGAAAAACAGTCAAGAGAAATGGAGATACTTACAAATATTGTTAGCCGACATGTTGCACAACTAAAAAAACAAATAAATAAAGAAACTGATGATGCACTAGAAAGTGTGATTAGTGAAAAAAGCGAGAATGATAGGTTAAAGAGAGAAAATGAACAACTTAAACAGCAATTAGAGAAAGATACCAATGCAATGACATGCTCTCAACAAGTAATGGCTTTTTCATATTTACTAAACCTTATAGGTATTAATATAGGGAACACAAAAAAATCTATTATAGCCAGGTTCATGCATCCAATTATTGGCAGGAATGAGGCTAATATCAGGAAAAGACTAGAATTTAATTACGATGATGTGAATGTAAAGCAGAATTTGCGTAAAGTAGCCGATTTATTTAATGAGATTTTGCCCGGTACAGCAGAACAGATTATGAAAGATATTAATGGTTAAGCGTTAAAGATACATAAATAGTGCGATTTTGAGTAACTTTTGAGTAGCCCCCCTTTACTCAAAAGCTACTCAACTTTTTATTCACCCCCTATATTTACGTTTCATATTAAAGATAGACTACAGTTCTTATTATACCGTAAGAATGGTTTTCTATACAGAGGATGAGATGTTTTTACAAATATAAATTGGTGAATATGTCAAAACTAGATTTACCCGATTGGCATGATTGGGTTGATGCGCAAGATGTGATGCAGAAGCTACACATTAATCTCCGCACATTGCAGCGATGGAGGCTTAGCGGAGTACTACCTTACTCGCATATAAAAGGCAAGTATTATTATCGCAAGAGTGATGTTCTTGTACTGTTGATGAATAACTACAACGGTGAGAAAGGAGATTGCGATGAATAGTGTAAAGCAATTAAACAGCAATTTTGTAGACTTACTGGAACTTGATTTAGCTGAAATAAAAAAGAAGATAGAGCTTGATTATTTACAGGAGGATAAATTTAATAGTTCAGTTACGGGAAGCAGAAAATCTTCAGATTCTCAAAAAGAATATTACACTGTTTCTAAAACCAATATAAAACATTCCCAGGTTCTCAAAATTCTATTAACCCATATTTATGAAGTAGATTTTAGAGAAGAGGCGGGGGTTGTTGAAGAATCAGAAAAGCTTAAATATAAAGACTTTTTGGTAACCTGCAGCGATAAGCTGTTGGAAGCTGCCGAAGTTAGCGGTTTGGGTATTTGCAACAGCAGAGAGAATGTTTACTTATATAATGGTGAGTTCTGGAAAAGAATAAGCAATCATAAGTTCTATGCATTTTTGGGAAAGTCGGCCACCAAAATGGGTGTCAATAAAAATACCTCAAAGCACTATACATTCAGGGAGCAGTTTATGAAGCAACTACTTTCTGTAGCCGATATGTATGACGATGCCGATTTTGAAGATTACGACGATAAGGATAAAATTCTTATCAATCTGTCAAACGGCACTTTCGAGATAGACGGTTTGAATATGAGATTAAAGAATCCTGAGAAGGATGATTTTCTTACATATCAACTTCCATTTAAATATGATGAAAACGCAGAGTGCCCCATATTTGATAATTACCTTAATACAGTACTTCCGGACATTAATAATCAAAAAGTGCTAATGGAATATCTGGGATATCTGTTTGTAAGAACCAAATCGTTAAAACTAGAGAAATCATTGATACTATACGGCAGGGGTGCCAATGGTAAATCGGTACTTTTTGAAATTCTCAATGCCCTTTTGGGAGGAAGTCAAAATGTAAGCAACTACTCGTTGCAGAACCTAACAAATGAAAATGGGTATTACCGCGCTATGCTTGGGAATAAGCTTGTTAACTATGCCAGTGAGATAAACGGTAAGATGGATGTTTCGATATTCAAACAACTTGTTAGCGGAGAACCGGTTGATGCCAGATTGCCTTATGGCGAACCGTTTACCCTAAGTAACTACGGTAAACTGATATTCAATTGCAATCAACTGCCAACGTCGGTTGAACATACACACGCCTTTTTCAGAAGATTCTTGATAATACCGTTTGAGGTTACAATTCCCGAGGAGCAGCAAGATAAACAGCTCGCAGAAAAAATTATCAAAAGCGAATTGTCGGGGGTGCTTAACAGGGTGCTGGAGGGCTTGAAGAGAATTTTGAGGCAGAAGGGTTTTACGAAGAGTGAAACTTCAGATGCCTTGCTGAATAAATATAAGAAAGAGAGTGATACGGTTTCAATGTTTGTAGAAGAAATGGAGTATAAACCTGCAGAAGAATTTGTAATGGCTTCAACTCTTTATGAAGAATACAGGTCTTTCTGTTTGCAGAGTGGATATAAACCTATTGGGAAACAGTACTTCAATAAGAGACTTAAAAATAATGGATTTATTATAGAACGACGAAATATAGGGATGGTTGCTTATGTAAAGAAAAACAGGTTTGCGAAAACATATTCACAAACTTCACAAACTTCATCAGATTGTATATCAATTAACAGGAATTGACACAAAAGAGTCTGTTTTAAGTTACATGAGTGAATACTGTGAAGAGAATAGTGAACAATAATAATTTCGATATGTCAATCTACAAAAAACCATTTCTTGAACCATATAGCGGAAGGTACAGTAGGCATACTTGCCCCCGGTGCAAACAAGATAAATCCTTTACATTATATATAGATGGCAACACAAACAGACCTATCCATCGGTCGGTTGGAAGATGCAATCGCGAGAACTCATGCGGATATCATTATACACCACGTGAGTACTTTAGAGATAATCCGGATAATGGGTTAGCATATAATTTAAGAAACAACCCTTTGTCGGGTAAGTATCACAGCAGAAAAGAGAAGAATTCTGTACTAAACCCCAACTTTCATATTGATGCTAAACCATTGCCGGGTAGTACAGATTTCCTTTTTGAGAAAAAACCGACTGAAATTGATTATATACCAAAAAAGTACTTGATTAATTCAGCATCATACAACTCAAATTTTGTAAGCTTCCTCTGTAACTATTTCCCCGAAGAGAAAATTAAAGAAGCAGTTCAAGAATATGCACTGGGAGCCACACGCAACAAAAGTGTAATTTATTGGCAAATTGATATCAAAGGAAATGTAAGAACAGGAAAAATAATGCAGTATAACCCCGAGACAGGCAATCGCATTAAGAACAGGGTAGGCAGTATAAACTGGGTGCACGCAATAATGAAAAGAAGAAACCCTATGTTCAAGAACTACAATCTTTGTCAGTGCTACTTTGGCGAGCACCTGCTTAGGATGTACCCCGACAAGCCGGTTGCAATAGTTGAAGGAGAGAAAACTGCCGTAATTGGAAGTATGATATACAAAGACTTCAATTGGCTTGCTGCAGGCAATTTAAACGGACTATCCGTGGGTAAATCAGAAGTACTGAAGGATAAGTATGTAGTACTGTACCCCGACGCCGGTTGCATGGACAAATGGACCAAAAAAATGAATGAGATAAAGCAGAAGGTGCCTGCTAAAATGTCTGTCTCTGACCTTATAGAAAAACAGGCTAGCACCAAACAGCTTGAGTATGGATACGACCTGGCTGATTATATTATTGATAATACTAAAAGCGAAACACTAAAAAAGATGATAGAGATTAATCCGGCACTGCAGAGGCTGATTGATGAGTTGGGGCTGGAGATGGAGTGAGGTGGAGAACAAGTTGACTATATATGTTATCTAGTTACATTTCGTGTATAGAATGTTTGGTTTCTTTACATCAGATTAGGTATTAATCAACTACACCTCAACTGTAAGTATTTCATTGATATCAGTAGTATAGTGAGGAGAGAGATGAGCCTGTTTCATCTTATGCTTCCTCTCGTCCTGTGAAGCTAATCGAACAACATCACGATGATACTTATCGTTAAGTTTATCGATTACCTCCATCAGTTTTTTGTGTTTTGGATCAGAATTAAAGAAAAGTGAGGGCTGGTAAACACTCGCATCAACAAAATCAGTAAGCAATACCCCACCCCGTTTATAATACAGGTTATTTTTGAATATCTGTTTTAAGCCTTCATTAGCAAACTTCACCATTTCAAGAGTAGAGTTAGTCGGGAAAGCCAATTTAATCTGTATAGATGGGTAATACTGCGTTTCATGCTCCTTAAAAGGATTGGTACCAATGAAAACAATTAATCGTTTACAGAAAGAATTCTGTTCTCGTAATTTCTCGGCACTCATAGAAGTAAAAGTTGTTATACGTTCATGTACTTCGTCAAAAGAACGAAGATCAGTTTCGAATGTTCTAGAAGTACCAATAGATTTCTTTTTTTCAGGCTCAACCATTTCGATAGTTGGAATACCTTTCAAATCCTTTTGCAAGTTCAACCCGGTAATGGTCATATTCTTCAATACCCAGGCTTCAGAGAGATTCACAAAGTCAATAGCCTTAAATGCACCAATAGCATAAAGCTTCTTTGCATTCCTTCTTCCCACTCCCCAGATATCTTCAACTTTGAGCCATTTCAGAGCTTTAATGCGCTTCTCTTCCGTATCAATGACATAACTACCACCAGTCTCATTTGGAAACTTCTTTGCAATTCTGTTGGCCAGTTTAGCCAGGGCTTTAGTAGGAGCAGTTCCAATACTTATTGGTATACCGGTACCTTTTTCAATCCTTGCTTTCATTTCAAGTCCATACTTCTGCAGGTCCACATTAATTCCCTCCAGATTCAGGAAACAT
>JBFLFV010000006.1:0-113153 GCA_041859795.1 Fermentimonas sp. | reverse complement strand
TACCCATCCACGTACCCGTAACATGATTGAAAAGAAAGGGATTACTTTTCATAAAAATGTGCAGTTGATGAAGCCGATGGCTTTGAGCGACTACAATAAATTGCAGATGAATGCATTTGCTGTGTTATCGGATAGTGGCACAATCTCTGAGGAGTCGTCGATACTTAACTTCAGAGCACTTAACATACGTGAAGCTCATGAGCGTCCGGAAGCTATGGAAGAGGCCTCTGTAATGATGGTAGGTTTGAACCCCGAGCGGGTTATGCAGGGACTTGTGCAGTTGCAATATCAGAAGATAGGTGATGAACGCAATTTTAGACCTGTTGCAGATTATAGCATGCCCAACGTGAGTGATAAGGTGGTGAGAATTATTATATCGTATACTGATTATATTAAACGGGTTGTTTGGAGTGAGTAAAATGAATATTCTTTTTCTTACAGTTTCGAGAATTGAAAATATTGAGAACAGGGGTATCTATACAGATCTCCTGCGCTGTTTTATTAAGAATGGGCATAAGGTTCATATAGTTTCTCCTACAGAGCGTCGTTTTGGGAAAGAAACACAATTGATTGAGAATAGCAATCACTCTATATTGAAAGTAAAGACTCTTAATATTCAGAAAACAAATATTGTAGAAAAAGGAATTGGTACTATTTTACTTGAATATCAGTTTGAAAAGGCAATTAATAAGTATTACAGGGATATAAAGTTCGACCTTGTTTTATATTCTACTCCGCCAATTACGCTTACTCGTATCATTGAAAAGATTAAGAAAAGGGATGGTGCAAGAACTTATTTGTTGCTAAAAGATATATTTCCGCAGAATGCTGTTGATATAGGTATGATGTCGAAGACGGGACTTTTATATAAATCGTTCAGAAAGAAAGAGAGTAAATTGTATCAACTATCTGATTTTATTGGTTGTATGTCGCCAGCAAACGTTGAGTTTGTACTAAAGCACAATCCTGAAATAGCTGCTGATACAGTTGAGGTTTGCCCTAATTCTGTTGAGTTAGAAAAAGAATTACCCGTCATCGACAAGTCGTTTTTAAAAGCCAAATACAGTATACCTTCTGATGCTACTCTGTTTATCTATGGTGGTAATTTAGGGAAACCACAAGGACTTGATTTCTTATTGAATGTATTAGATTCTAATAGAAATAAAATAGACAGATATTTTCTAGTAGTTGGATCAGGCACGGAGTACAGCAATATTTCTAAATGGTTTGAAGAAAATAAACCGAATAATGCACAGTTGATTTCAGCCTTAGCTAAACAGGAGTATGATGAGCTTGTGCGCTCGTCTGATGTGGGGCTAATATTCCTCGACCCTCGTTTTACAATACCCAATTATCCCTCCAGGCTATTATCATACTTAGAATACAAAATGCCTGTATTGATGGCTACAGACATAAATACCGATATTGGCTGCATTGCACAAGAAAATGGGTATGGACTTTGGTGTGAGAATGGAGATTTAGAAAAATTCAACTCATTATTAGATACTCTTACCAATAATAGTGATTTACGCTCTCTAATGGGCGAGAATGGATATAAGTTTTTAAAAGAGAATTATACGGTGGATAAAAGTTATGAAATAATAATGGGGAGGTTTTAATTATGTATAAACACTTCTTCAAACGCATTATCGATTTTACACTTTCACTCATCGGTTTCGTAATTATTAGCCCGATATTCATTGTTGTATGGGTTTGGCTTACAATTGCGAATAAAGGTGCAGGTGCTTTGTTCTTTCAGGAACGTCCTGGTAAGAATGAAAAAATCTTTAAGGTTATTAAGTTTAAAACGATGACCGACGAGCGGGATGCTGGGGGTAATCTGCTTCCGGACGCTGAGCGGTTGACTAGTGTTGGGAGGTTTGTTCGGTCTACTTCTCTGGATGAGATACCGCAGCTTTTAAACGTGATTAAGGGGGATATGTCGCTTATTGGACCAAGGCCTTTGAGAACTTATTATTTACCACTTTATAGTGATACACAAAAGAAACGTCATGAGATTAGACCTGGTATAACCGGTTGGGCACAAGTAAACGGTAGGAATGCAATATCGTGGACAAAGAAGTTTGAACTGGATGTATATTACGTTGATAATATGAGTTTCATGTTCGATCTGAAGATATTGTTTCTAACAATAAAAAAAGTGTTTATTAGGGAAGGTATTTCTCAGGAGGGTAATGTAACAACAGAGGCATTTAATGGGAAAAACTGAAATGAAAGATTTAATTATCATAGGGGCAGGGGATGTAGGTAAGTATATAGCTTATCATTTTTCTATTTTACCTGAATTTAGAGTTATTGGTTTTCTGGATGATGATAAAAGTAAATTGGGGAATTACTATGCCAATTATCCAGTATTAGGAGATTTGACTTACTTGAAACAAATAAAGGAAATTTCCATTGCTATAGGAATTGCAAATCCTATTATTAAACAAAAGATATTTAATAATATTAAATATATATCTGGTTTGGAGTTCCCTAATTTGATACATCCTAATAGCTGGATTGGAGAAAAAGTTACTTTTGGTAAAGGCAATATCATTTATCCGGGTACAATGATTAACTATGAAACAAAGATTGGTGATTTTGTTACAGTGAATATGAATTGTGCCATAGGACATAACTGTAATATAGAGAACTTCGGGACACTATCGCCTGGAGTAAATCTTGGTGGTTTTACTCATATAGGTGAAAGTAGTTTCATTGGTATTGGTGCAAATACAATTCAGTCAACAAAAATAGGTTCACAGTGTACAATAGGTGGAGGCTCTATGATAATTAAGGATGTTCCAGACGGTTGTATAGTTGTTGGAAATCCAGGGCATATAGGTGAAAGTAGTTTCATTGGTATTGGTGCAAATACAATTCAGTCAACAAAAATAGGTTCACAGTGTACAATAGGTGGAGGCTCTATGATAATTAAGGATGTTCCAGACGGTTGTATAGTTGTTGGAAATCCAGGGAGAGTAATAAAGAAAATGGATATCTAAATCATTTAATCCTAATTTACCTGCCATACTTAGTAAACCAGCTTCATTTACTCTGCCTACTAACATTTAATTGTAAAACAATCTTATCTATTAACACATCCAGGATAGGTGGCAACTTCATCCACCATCCTATAACATCATTAACCGCCATTTAAGAACATATCTGTATTGAGGTGAGGTTCATCACTGAGAAAATCAAAAACAGCTGTATTAAAGAATTTAAAAGACTCGTTTGTTTTGTTAAATTGTATTTTGTTATTAGTTTTGTGATATACCATGAAATGATTGGTATTATTTAAATTCTTGTATTCATTATAAACTTATACTTCTATTAATGTGGAAAATAAAGAAATAAATTTGCTCACCTATGACGATGTTCTAGAGAAAATCAATGCTCATGAGAACCATTTGTTAATTGGAAATGGGTTCAACAGAGGTCTCGGTATTAACACTAGTTATGCTTCTATTTTTAATAGAATGATTGATAGCGAAAGGAGCGTTTATGGCGATGCTATACCTTTAGTTGAGGAGTGTAAAAATGACTTGGAGAGTTTTATAGGTAGGCTGATTGAAGATGTTTCACCAAATAACTCATTCTTAAAGAAATATATTGAAAACAAGGTGAAAATAGATTTTATGAAAGCTACTCATGAAATTGTTAAGGATAATATAAAAGATATTTATTCTAAAGATAATGAGGGCGTGTTTGTATTGCTGCAAAATTTTACTAATTATTTTACTTTAAACTATGATACATTGTTATACTTACTTTTACTTAAGTATAAGATATCTGAAGATGATATAAATGCTATTAGTTTCACTTCATCGATTAAATTCATGAATGAATTAGAAGATTATCGCAGTACTAATATATTTACTGAGATTAAGGAGTTAAGAGTAAAAGGATTCCTAGAGATTAATAATAATGAAGATGAAAAATTTGTTCATAAACGTCTTGATAAAGTAACTAAACAAAGTTTTATATCATCGGTAAATGAATATTCAAAATCAAATGGTAAAAACTGGAAAACTAAAGATATAGACAGAGTTGTTGGTTTAGTGCTTAAAGAAGAACAAGAAAATAAAGTGTTGAAAAATATAGACGACGGAAGTAGATATCATGGTTTATTTGACAATGATCCTGTTTTTATTTTTGACTTGAGTAGCAGGACACAGAACTTGTTTTTCTTACATGGCGCATTTCATATTTATAAAAACGGTAAAAGTATATATAAAATAACACAAGATAATGATAAAGCTCTATACAGCAAGCTAGAAGAAATACTTAATCATGAAGAAATGAGTATAGTCTGTGTATTCAAGCAAGATGATAAACTGGACACCATAAAAGAAAATGATTATCTTCTTAAGTGTTATAAAAAGCTAAAAACTTTGAGCGGGAATATGGTTATTATAGGTAGCTCTTTAGCTGATAATGACAACCATATTTTCAGTCAAATTGAAAAATCGAATGTCAAAAGATTGTTTATATCAACTTTTAAAAAAAATTATAAGGAGTTTTATAAACTAGCTGAAGAGAAATTTCCTACTAAAGAGATTTATTTATTTGATGCAGAAACTGTATCGTATAAAACTTCAGAAAGAAAGTGATATATGATATTTGAAAAAGTGATTCCTTTTAATGCAAGAGCTGTAAATGTCTGGGGTAAATGATTTTCATATATAAATATACCTGATATTTGTATATAATAAATCTAATGTAATGAATTTCGAAGAAAATAAAGAAGAGTACAACCATAAACTCGAATTGCCGAATTATCTATACCCTACAATTGATTTGCTGGAATCAAATGATATTGTTTTTTCAACTGATGAGGTTATTGAGACTAAAAAGAAGTTGATGCATACTTTACAGGCAAATAATATTGATGTGAGCTCATTAAAAATCACAGTTGGATATACTAATACTTTATATGAGATGATTCCTCCCAAAGGTTTGCGCCTAAGCCGGCTGAAAGGTCTACATGCTGAACTTTCATTTAATATGGGCATTTCAGATATTTCTATTGAACCTCTATATGAAAGGGGATCTATTGGTTTTATAATACCTAATAAAGAGCACGTTAAATTACCTATTAAGTCAATAATAGAGTCGGATGATTTTAACGAGTCTGATTATGAGCTTCCAATAATTATTGGACGTACATTAACTCATAAGAACATTATAGTAGATTTAAAAGAAAAGGGGCATATACTTGTGTCGGGTGCTACGGGGCAGGGTAAATCGGTTTTATTGAATGTGATTATCGCTTCGTTGCTTTATAAAAAACATCCGTCAGATCTTAAATTAGTGCTGCTTGATTCAGTAAAGTTAGAATTGAGCTTATATTCAATAGTTGAGAAGCATTTTTTAGCAAAGTTGCCAGACAACACTGGCGTTGTTTATGATACACTTGGTGCTTTACACACTCTCGAATCATTAACTCGTGAAATGGATGATCGTATTGAGCTACTGATGAAAGCTAATGTGAGAAGTTTTAAGGAGTATAATGCTCTCTTTAAGAACAGGGGATTAAATCCTTCTAACGGGTTTAGATATATGCCTTACGTTGTGGCAATTATTGATAATTACTCTGATTTAGTAATAGGTGATGGGGAGTTGTATATAAAAAATCTTGTTAGTAGGGCTCATATAGTGGGTATTCATCTTATCCTGTCTCTACACCGTCCGTCTCATGATGTTGTTGCTAAAGAAATTAAAAGTGTTTTTCCGGTGCGTATTGCTTTTAAAATGGCAAGCAGAGATGACTCGAGGATGATATTGGAAGAGGACGGCGCGGAGGGGCTATCGGGTAATGGCGATGCTATTTATAAAGACGAGTTGATGAAGTTTAGGGTGCAGGTTCCTTTTATATCTACTAATGAAGTGAAAAGGATTGCTAGCTTTATTGGTAGTCAGCAAGGTTTCGATTGTGCTTATCCTTTGCCTGAGGTTTTTTTCTATTCAGAAGACTTAGGGTTTGACCATTTAAAAGATAGAGATATATTGTTTGATGAGGCTGCACGTCTTATTGTTATACATCAACAAGGCTCTATATCTCTAATTCAACGTAAATTCAATATCGGTTATAATAGAGCCGGGAGGTTGATGGATCAACTTGAAGTTGCCGGTATAGTGGGTGACGATCGAAACAGTTATCCACGTGAAGTTCTAGTTGATGATGAATATTGTTTGGAGAGGCTTCTTGAAAAGGTAAGGTTATATTAGTTTTGTTAGTTTGTTATTTATTAGTAAATTGCATGAATAATTCATGCTTGCAAAGAATCTTATCATAGAAAATAGAGATATATAACTTTTTTAGATATGAAAACACAATACGAAGGAAAATTAAGGTGTGCTACCTGTAAAAGTGACTCTCATTTCGATTATGATGATGATAAATCATATATTAAATGTACTTTTTGTAATAGAGAGTACTTTGATGGATATGATGAACTTTTACAATTAAATCAAGATGCCATAGAAGTAGTGAAGAAAACAATCGTCAATGACCTTGAAAAAGATTTTAATAAGAAAATGAAAGAAGCATTTAAATGGAATAAATATTTAAAATTCAAATAGTATGAGTACGTTAGAAATTATTTTAACTACACTTCTTGTAATAACCCCAATTGTAATTCATTTAATTTACGATAGGAAATTAAAGAATCAACAAAATCTTATTAATGAATATGAAATAAAGGAAAGAGAACTTCAAGAGGCTGAAAATAAGAAAGCTATGATTAAAGGTAATATTTATTCATCATATGTGAAAGGAGCAAAAAATCTAGTTGTTTTTAATGCTGGTAAGGCAACAGCGTATAACATTAGAGTTGAAATATTAACTGATTTGAAAGGAATTATAAGTAGCGAAATCAAACCTTATGAAATGTTGCATCCTCAAGATAAATTTGAAAACACTTTTCATCTTGCATATGGACATTCGCCCACTATAAAAATAAAATATATTTGGGATGATGAACATGAAAATAATAGAGATTTTATTCAAGTGTTGGACTTGGGATAGAAACTTATAAAATATAATAATATGCCATATCCAATTGAAAAAAAACTTGTCGTGGGAATCTCATCTAATGCACTTTTTGATTTGAGAATTGAAGATGAAATATTTAAGAATGATGGATTAGAGGCTTATCGTAAGTACCAGGTAGATAATAAATCGGTTCTTTTAAATAAAGGTGTAGGTTTTCCTTTTATAAAAAGATTCTTGAATATTAATGAGAAATATTCAGAAGAACAGCCTGTAGAGGTGGTATTACTTTCCAGGAATAGTCCTGAAACAGGGGTACGGATTTTTAATTCTATTAGAGAGTATAACCTTAATATCACTAGAGCTGCTTTTATGTCTGGAGGGTCAGCTGTAAACTATATACCTGCATTTAATATATCTTTATTTTTAGCTATTCGCGAAGATGATGTAAAAGAAGCTTTAAAAAATAATTTGCCTGCTGGTAGGATTTTGCAGACTGATGTTAAGGATGATGAGTCAACTGAATTAAGAGTTGCTTTTGACTTTGATGGTGTAGTAGCTGATGATGAAGCAGAAAGGGTTTATAAAGAGAATGGTATTCAAGAATATCACAGGTATGAAAAAGAGAATAGTTCAGTAGTAATGAACCCAGGTCTTCTAGGTGATTTTTTTACTAAAATATCATCTTTTCAAAAGCTCGAAACTGCAAAGAAGCGTAAGGATGATAATTATGAGAAGATTCTTAAAACAGCAATTATAACTGCGCGAAATGCACCCGCTCACGAAAGAGCAATTAATACTTTAAACAGCTGGGGAGTGGAAGTAGATGAGATGTTTCTTTTGGGCGGTATTGATAAATCGCGAATTCTTGAGGTAATGAAACCTCATCTATATTTTGATGATCAAATTGGTAATCTTGATACAAATACAATTAATAATATACCACTTGTTCATATTCCCTTTGGTGTTGCAAATGAAGATGTGAAATAGTGTTTAATTAGTTGTAATCATATAATTAATAACTTATATGCAATTTATTTATATCTTTGCTAGAAGTTTATGAGAAAGATGTAAGTAGAGGAAGGAGAAAGACATGAAAAAGAAAATATACAAAAGAAGTGTTAATACTGAATGTTCTGTTATTTCGGTGGAAGAGCGAATTGCTAAATATAACACAACAATTGAAAATATTAAAAGCTCATCAAAAAAAACGAATGATTATCTGGTTAGTACTGGTATATATACGTCAACAGGCAAATTAAATAAAGTTTATAGATAAAATGTATTCTAAAAGATCCAACTTGGTTATTGGATTCCATGGTTGCGATGAAAGTGTTGCAAATTCTATTATTACCGGAAAAACATACATGAGTAAGAGTTCAAACGATTATGATTGGCTAGGTAATGGTATATATTTCTGGGAAAATAATTTAACAAGGGCTTATGAGTTTGCTTCAGAACAAAGAGAGCGTACAAAAAATGATAAAGTACCAAAAGTTAAGACGCCTGCGGTTGTAGGTGCATTAATTGACTTAGGGTTATGTCTTGATTTACTTGATTCGGAAAACTTGAAATTCTTAAAGAGCTCTTATTATTTTCTTGAAAGTTTATCTAAAATAAATAATTTAACTCTTCCCAAGAACTTAAGACCTATCCAATCAGGAGAAGACTTACTTATAAGAAAATTAGATTGTGCGGTTATAGAAAACTTACACGCTCTTGATAATGCTTCTGGAATTACACCCTATGATTCAGTACGAGGCGTTTTCTGGGAAGGGGAGGACTTGTATACTAATGCTGGGTTTAAAGAAAAGAATCATATCCAAATTTGTGTGCGAAATCCTAACTGTATAAAAGGTTTTTTCAAACCTCTTCCATTAGATAATGGATATTCAAAACCATAAGCTGTAAAAAATTAAGTGAAATGTTCACATCGCCTTCTAATTGAGCTATAGTTAACAATTCTCTTCATTTAAAAAGAGTAATCATTACTCAGATACAATTATTCGAATGTTATTTTCAGTTTTCGCTGTTTAATTTAGTAAATTTGCACCATAATAATTTCACAGATAAGAATCATCATATAATGAATAAAAGAATATGGCTGTCGCTTGCTCACATGGGTGGGCATGAGCAGAAGTTTATACAGGAGGCTTTTGATACTAATTGGGTGGTGCCGCTTGGTCCCAACGTGAATGGGTTTGAGAAGGATTTGAGGGATTATCTCAATGATGATGTGCACATTGTGGCGCTGAGCTCGGGTACTGCGGCTATTCATCTTGCTTTGATTCAGCTGGGTGTGGGGCCGGGGGATGAGGTGATTTGTCAGAGTTTTACTTTTGCGGCTTCGGCCAATCCTATTAAGTATTTGGGTGCTTCTCCGGTTTTTGTTGATAGTGAGTCTGATACTTGGAATATGTCGCCCCAGCATCTTCGTGAGGCTATTGTGGATAGGATTGCTAAGACGGGTAAGAAACCAAAAGCTATTATTCCGGTGCACCTTTATGGTATGCCGGCTAAGATGGATGAGATTATGGCTATTGCCAATGAGTTTGAGATTGCGGTTCTGGAGGATGCAGCAGAAGCACTAGGCTCGGAGTACAAGGGTAAGAGGTGTGGGTCGTTTGGTGAGTTTGCTTGTCTTTCGTTTAATGGTAATAAGATGATTACTACTTCTGGTGGTGGTGCGCTGGTGTGCTCTACTGTGGAGGAGGCTAAGCGTACGATGTTTTATGCTACTCAGGCGCGTGATGATGCTCCTCATTATCAGCATTCGCATATTGGGTATAATTATAGGATGAGTAATATTTGTGCGGGTATTGGTCGTGGGCAGATGATGGTGCTTGATGATTTTGTGGCACGCAGAAGGGCTATTCATCAGTTGTATAAGGATGCGCTTAACGGTATTGACGGTATTTCTGTTTTTGATAATCCTTCTTCCGATTTTAACTCTAATCACTGGCTTACTTGTATTATTGTTGATCCGGAGGTGGCAGGTTTTTCTCGTGAGGATATCCGCTTAAAGATGGAATCGGAGAATATTGAGACTCGTCCTCTTTGGAAACCTATGCATATGCAGCCTGTATTTGAGGGTGCACCTTTTTATGGCGACGGCACTAGCGAGGCTCTGTTTGAAAAAGGTTTATGCCTGCCTTCGGGTTCTTCACTCACAGATAATGATATTGTGAGAGTGATTGGGGTGATTACCTCTTTGTCATGAAAGAAATTGATTAAGACATATTATGTCAATATCCGGGGTTTTGAGTATTTATAATTTACCATTCTATTTTTGATATAATTATTTGATTCTCAGTTTTATTTATAGTGTGAAGTGGGTTTCAGTGTAAAGTGCTGCGTTAATGTATGTAAATATGACACAATGAAGTGTAAATTATAAGATATTGTCTTATCTTTGTAATAAGGTGATGGTTTTAATAATACCTGTGAAACATATTAATCATTAAGTCGTAATTCTATGGTGGATTTTTTTAAATTTTTGCTTAACTCTAGGAATAAGGAACTTTATTACAAGATTGCAATTTCATTTGGTACTTCAACACGCAATGTTTATAAACTTGCACATGGCAAAAAAGCTAAGTGTAATAAAGATTACTTGATTCTTAAGAGGTTACAGGAGCATGATGTGATTGATGGTATTAGAATTGGTTGATACATTGTAGAGAAAAATAATTTTTAGAGGGAAAGGGTAGTAGTCGCATATGATTACTGCCCTTTTTTTATTTGTCATGCTTTTGTTTTAATATTGCATATTTTTATGTTATTTTGCAGCTTACTTATGTTTTTCAAATGTTATGTGTGATGGGTCAGCAATATGACATATCTTTAATTTACATTGAATATGGAGATGATTTGTTTTCTTATGCAAGGCATCTCGGGTTTGATGAAGATACTGCTATGGATGCTGTGCATGATCTGTTTTATAAGCTTTGTGAGAATTCGGATATTTATAAAGATAAGGAGAATATTAAGTTTTATCTGTTTCGCATATTGAAGAATCGTCTTATTGATATTCAAAGGACTAATAGAGAGTATGCCGGGATTAATGATGTTGAGCTTAATGTTGAGCTGACTTTCCGTCTTGAGGTGTCGGTTGAGGATGATTTTATTGCTCAGGAGGAGAGGGAGGAGATTAAATTGAAGATTCAGAATATTTTAAATGGTTTGACCGATAGGCAACGAGAGATTGTTTATCTGCGCTATATTCATGAGTATAGTTATGAAGAGATTGCTCAGTTGATGAATATTTCTGTTGTTTCTTGTCGCAATCTGCTTAGTAAGGCTATGACTAAGCTGAAGGATTCCTCGATTCCTGTTGTTACATTGATGTTGATTATTAAGGGATTAACATATTGATGTAAAATAAATACAAAATTAAATTGTTAAATCTTAAAAAAGAGGTGATGTTTTCATCATCTCTTTCGTGTTTATATTAAATAGTGTGTGCTAATGAGTGAAGAGAAGAAGAGTATTTCCTATATCCATTTTTTGAAAAATGAGATGTTTATTGAATGGAAGCTGTTTCAGACAGATGAGCTGAATGGTTATTGGGAGAGGTATAAGGTTGAGCATCCCGAGGAATTGGAGAGTTTTATGTTGGCGGAGAGGTTATTTGCTGATTTTAAGTTTTCTGATTTTAAGATTCCTCAAGATGCGAAGGAGGCTACTATTGTTGATTTGGTGCGAGAGAGTTCGAGGCAGATTAATAGACGCAGAATTAGATCTGTTTATCGTTACGCGGCAGCTGTTGTGGTGGGGTTGGCGTTAATTTCGACTTTTATTTATCATTTTTATTATAAGGGTGATGATAGGGGTAGTGCAGCTGTGAGCTATATTGTGGGGAATGAGTTGGAGTCGAAAGATATTCAGCTTGTGACCAACAGTAAGACTTCTTCTTTTAAGGAGAATATTGAGATTAGTGTGACCAATGATGGTAGGGCTATCGTGAAGTCGGAGAAGGATGATCATCTTGATGAGGATATTGATGTTGATGATGTGGTTCTTAATAAGCTTATTGTGCCTTATGGTAAGAGGACTACACTCAATCTTTCTGATGGTACGAAGGTGTGGCTCAATTCGGGTACTGTTTTGGAGTTCCCGGCAAGTTTTAGTGGTGATAGCAGGGATGTTTATCTGGCTTCGGGAGAGATTTTTGTTGAGGCAGCAAAGGTTTCAAAGATGCCTTTTTATGTGCATACAGGCGATTTTGATGTGAAGGTGTATGGTACTATGTTTAATGTTTCTTCTTATGCTGACTCACCATCGGCGGTTGTTTTGGTTGAGGGGAGTGTTAGCCTGAAGTTGCCTAATGAGTTGAATGAGATTTTTATTTCTCCCAGTGAGCAGGTTACTGTTTTAGGTGAAGGGGGGGTTGAAAAAAAGGTTGTTGATGTGAATAATTTAGTGAGCTGGAAGAATGGTTATTTAATTTTTGATGAGACGCCAATGTCAGAAGTGCTGAGACAGATAGGGAGGTATTATAATCTTTCTTTTGACTTTAATCAGGATGTTAAGATTCAGCAGCGTGCTTGTACAGGTAAGATTTCTTTGACCGAGAATCTGGATGTTGTGATGACTACTATTTCTTTATTGTCTTTAACTAATTATGAAAAACAGGGAAATAAAATAATAATTACTAATTAATAATTGATAAATGACACAAAAGCATGAATAAATTTTATGTATGGGTAACTTGCTTCTTATTGCTGTGCAGTGTATTAACATTGAATGCAGTTAACTTATTTTCGCAAGATGTAAAGCTAACTTTTAACCTTAGGTCTGCCACAATAAAAGAGGTGTGCAACGAGATTGAGGAGATGAGTGACTATGTCTTTATTTTTTCGGTAGAGGCTTTGAAGGTTTGTGATAGTAAGGTGAATATAAGTGCAAATTCAAGATCTATAAAAGAGGTTCTTGATGAGGTATTGTCTCCAAATGGATTAAATTATCGTATTATGGAGAATCAAATTGTGGTTTATGATGTTGATGCAGATAAAAAAGCAAACATTGTTAATCTTGAGTCAAATAACAGGACTCAGCAGCAGCCAAAAATGATTACCATAAAGGGTATTGTGGTGGATGAACAAAATGAGCCACTACCGGGTGTTAGTATCTATACTAAGTCTGATAGGACAACCGGTGTTTCGTCGGATATATCAGGTGGTTTTATTTTGGAGGTTCCTGATAAAGAGGATGTATTGGTGTTTTCATTTATTGGCATGGTGAATCAGGAGATTGCGATTGGTTCGGATATGGATGTGGTGTTGAATATCGTTATGAAGGCTGATGATTTTCAATTAGGTGAGGTTGTTGTTACAGGTATTTTTGAACGTAAAGCGGAAAGTTATACGGGTGCAGCAACGGTTGTTAAGAAGGATGAGCTGATGCGAAGTGGTAGTCAGAACGTTTTGCAGAATTTGAAGAATATTGATCCCGGTTTTAGGTTGGTTGATAATATTGATTTTGGTTCTAACCCGAACCGTATGCCTGAGATTCAGATGCGTGGCCAACAAGGTTTTCCCGATATTGAGGGTACTTTTTCAGGTAATCCAAATCAGCCGCTGTTTATTTTGGATGGGTTTGAGGCTGATATTACTACAGTTTTTGATATCGATATGAATAGAATTGAGTCTATTGTATTGCTTAAGGATGCTGCTGCAAAGGCTATTTATGGTTCACGTGCGGCAAATGGTGTGGTGGTGATTGAGACTAGGAAGCCGGAGCCGGGTAGGTTGAAGGTTAATTATAAGGGCGATCTTAATCTTTCGATTCCGGATTTGACAGGGTATAATCTGACTAATTCTTTTGAGAAGTATACCGTGGAAAAAGAGACGCCTTCTGTTCAGGATAGATGGTTTATGGAAAAGTATTTGAATTCGATTTTATCCGATGTTGTGAGGGGTATTGATACTTACTGGTTGTCGCAGCCGGTGCGTATCGGTGTTGGTCAGCGTCACTCTGTTTATCTGGAGGGTGGTGATGAGTTCGTTAGGTATAGTATGAATGTTTTAATGAATGATAATAAGGGTGTTATGAAGGGGTCGGATAGGAAGACTCTTGGTGGTGGTTTTATGTTGTCGTATCGTCATAAAAATTTTCTTTTTAGAAATCAGTTTAATGTGACGGTGAATAATTCTAACGACTCGCCATATGGTAGTTTTTCGGAGTATGTTGCTTTGAATCCGTATTGGGCTCCATATAATGAGGATGGTAGTATTAAACAGATTTTGGGTTATGTTGGAGGTGGTGGTTTGATGCAATATGAAGTTGGTAATCCGCTTTGGAATGCTAAGGTGGGTACCAAAAACTTTAGTAGGTACAACGAACTTATCAATAATTTCTATGTTGAATGGCAGGCACTTGAGGATTTGAAGTTTGTAGGTCGTTTGGGTGTTACCAAACAGGAGAATAGTAGGGAGGATTTTTATCCTGCTTCACACTCAAGGTTTGTTGGGTATCTTGAGGACAGGTTTTTTGAAAGAGGTTCCTACAGTAAATCGAATGGTGATATTCTTAATATTAGAGGTGATATAAATGCAAGCTACTCTTTGCTTTTTGATAAGAGTATTATTTATGCTAACGTTGGAGCAAATATTCAACAAAACTCATCAGAGAGTGTGGGTTTTACGGTTATTGGATTTCCAAATGATAAGATTGATTTTATTGCAGCGGGTAGGGAGTTTCCTGTTAATAGCCGTCCATCGGGCTACGAGAGGTTGGATAGAGAGATAGGTTTATTGTCGGCAATAAATTACTCATACGATAATAGGTATCTTGCCGATTTTTCGTACAGAGCAAATGCTTCGTCAATGTTTGGAAAGGATAATAAATGGGGGCATTTTTGGTCGACCGGTATCGGGTGGAACTTGCATAATGAGTCGGTGTTTAGAAATAGTGAGTGGTTGAAGCAGTTTAAGTTAAGAGCATCAACTGGTTTTACTGGTTCACAGAATTTCAATCCGTTTCAAGCGCTGGCTACTTTTAGTTACTACCAGTCACAGGCATACGACAATTGGCTGGGTTCGTACTTGCTTGGTTTGCCTAACGATGATTTGAAGTGGCAGAAGACTCAGGATTATAATATCGGTTTTGATATGAACCTGTTTAATAAACTAAATGTGAGGTATGATTATTATGTGCAGAATACTAAGGATCAGTTGTTGGATCTGACCATTCCGCAGTCGATGGGTTTCAGCTCATACAAAGAGAACTTGGGTAGCATGGAGAATAAAGGAATGGAGATGAAGATGAATTATCAGATTTTGCATGATGTGAGGAATGATAATTATTTGAATGCTCATTTTTCGTTTAGTACCAACGAGAACAGAATTAAGAAGATTTCGAACGCTTTAAAAGGTTATAATGATGAGGTTGATAATAAGTTGACAGGTGGTACATGGCAAGAATCGACACGGCCAAAATTGAGGTTTGTAGAAGGGCAGTCGGTAAACGCTATCTGGGCAGTTAGATCACTAGGTATTGATCCTGCATCAGGAAATGAGATATTTCTGAATAAGGATGGTGATGTGACAACTGAGTGGAGTGCTTCTGATTTGGCGGTTGTAGGTAACTCGTCACCCAAACTGAACGGAAGTTTTGGGTTTCATGCAAAATATAACGGTTTTATTTTGAGTACTTATTTTAATTATTTGTATGGTGGTCAAATTTACAATCAGACGCTGGTTGACAGGGTTGAAAATGCTGATGTGAAGATGAATGTGGATAGACGTATTTTTGATGCTGTGTGGAGAAATATTGATGATGATGTGGCTTTTTCGTTTAATAGAAGTAAGACTACTAGACCTACTTCACGATTTGTACAGGATTTGAATGAGTTAAGATTATCTTCAATTAATTTTGGATATAAGTTCCCAAAAAGCTCTTTGCAGAATAAGCTGGGTGTAGAAAATCTGCAGATTAATTTCTTTATGGATGATGTGTTTAGATTGTCGACCGTGAAGGTTGAGAGAGGATTGGAGTATCCATACGCACGTACATATTCATTTTCATTACAATTTAATATTTAGAGTATCATGAAACTATTTAATAAACATAAAATAAAATTGAGTCTGATTGTTGCTGTAATGCTATTTGTTTCGTGCGAGGATTGGCTGTCAGTTGGTCCGGGGTCCGAAATAAAGTATGATGAAATGTTCAGTAGCAAGAATGGATTTAAGGATCAGATAACAGGGGTTTATACAGCATTGAGCTCGGAAACATTATACGGTGCTAATATGACTTACGGAATGATGGATGCTTTGGGGCAGCAATATGTATGGTCGCTCCCAAATGGAAATTTTCATGATTTTAGTAAGTTTGAGTATAACTCAGTTGTCAGCACTTCGGTTATTAATAGTGTATGGAGCACGATGTATAATACGATTGCTAATATTAATATTCTTCTTCAGGGAGTTGAGGAGTATGGAGATGTGCTGACAGATGAGGAGAGGCGGTTGATTGAAGGGGAGGCATATGCTTTGCGTGCTTTTTTACATTTCGACCTGCTGCGCATTTTCGGTAAAAGCTATTCTGCGGGTAGCAACGAAAAGGCTATACCATATGTTTCTAATATTTCGAAGAATGTGACTCCAATGTCAACTGTTAGCGAAATCATAGATTTAGTTTTACAGGATTTAATAAAAGCCGAGAGCTTGATGAAGAATGATCCTATTGCTACAGGCAACCAAACAGATACTTTTTTTGGTAATAGGGATTTTAGATTTAACTATTATGCTGTTCGTGCTCTTATGGCACGCGTTTATCTCTATAAGAACGATAAACCAAATGCACTTGAGAATGCGAAGTTTGTTATTGAGTCAGCTCGTTTTCCTTGGACTATTCGTGAGAGAGTGACTACTCCAACTAGAGAGAATAGAGATGGTATATTTTCGTCTGAAGCTATTTTTACTTTGAATAATACGGCGCTTGAAACATTAACAGGTAAATATCTAAGAGAAGGATTGAGTAGCGATAAAAATAATTTGCTTACTATAAGTGGTTCTGTTCTTAATCAGATTTATGAGAGTGATTTTTATGGTGGATTCGATTGGCGCTATAATTATTATTTTGAGATTCAGAGTAATACTTTATATGGCAGTTCGAAGTTATGGCAATACAGTCTTATGCCAAAAGAATATGCTAACAGACAGCCGCTTATTAGGGTGAGTGAGATGTATTTGATTGCTGCCGAAACAGAAAGCAATAGGTCTAATGCAGTTAGCTACCTGAATACTCTTCGTAATAATAGAGGTATTGTTGAAAATTTTGATCTGGATGAGAATGTTACGGAGACTATTTTGATTAATGAGATTGTAAAAGAGTATAGGAAGGAATTTGTGGGTGAAGGTCAGTGGTTTTTCCTTTGCAAGCGGCTTAATTTTGATAATTTGCCTAATGTAGTGGTTCCATTTAATAGAAGTTTTTATGTTTTACCAATTCCGACTCAAGAAATTGAATATGGAAATAGATAATTGATGATTTATATGAAAAAGTATATATATAATACGGCTTTGTTTACTGTTATTCTTGCTTTTGTACTGAATGTGACAGCTTGTAAGGATGAGTATATGTTTTTTGATAAGGAGTTTGCTTCTATGCAGTTTGCCGGTAGTGGTGCGACCACCGATAGTGTTGTGTTTTCTTTTGCACTGCGACCCGGTGTTGATGTTGAGAAAGTGAATATTCCATTGAGACTGATTGGTTTTACTTCAGAACAGGCAAGAGAGGTGAGTGTGGGGGTTAATCAAACTAAGACTTCGGCCAAAGAGGGTGTGGATTATTCCATTGAGAGATGTGAGTTGCCCGCCGGTGAGATTAATACAGATTTGGAGATAATTGTTAAAAGATCGGCTGAGCTGGAGAATGAAGATTTGGTTCTTTCGATTTTTTTGCAGGAGAATGAGTCTTTTGCAAAACCACCTGTTGGAAGTGATAGTTTTAAGATTGTGTTGACAAATGTGATGACAAAACCATCAGATTGGAAGAATGAGTTTGGTCCATATAGTGTGGTGAAGCATGAGTTTATTATTATGGTGACAAATAAAGGTACAGATTATTATGAGTGGAGCGGACAGTTGCTGATTTATTATCTTGGAATGCTGAACCAGGCACTTTATGAGTATAATAAAGCGCATCCGGGTGAGCCTCTTACTGATGAGTTTGGAGTTTTAGTTACTTTTTAGTTTCTCTATAAAAAAGATAAAATATGAAAAATAAAATAATTGGATATATACTAGCTATTTTGCTAATGTTTAGCTTATCTTCGTGCTATGAGGATTTGGGGAATTATGATTATACAGATTTGTCCGAAGTGACTCTGAATACAGAGAGAGATACTTTTTTTGTTACGCAGTTTGATACTTTGTTGATTCCTGTGGATGTGTATTTGGAGGATATGAATGAGGATGATTATGATTTCTCGTGGAAGCTTTGGTCTAACGATTTGGTATATACGGTGGAAAAGAGTTTCCCTGATATGAGGGATTTTGAGTATAGGGTAACAGAGGTTCCGGGTTCATATACACTTGTGCTTATTTGTCAAAATAAGACCACTAATGTGAAAACGTTTAAGGAGATTATACTTAGTGTTCAGGGTATTATTTCGGAAGGATGGCTGGTGATGCATGAGAAGGATGGGCAGACCGATTTTGATATTATTATGTCTCCTTTTTTTACGAATAGATATGACGAGGATATTGTTCTGAAGAGCTTGTATGAATCGGTGAACGGCGAGAAGCTTAAAGGCAGAGGGGTAAAGATTTCGAACTATTTTGCCATCGGACGTTATCAATATGTTGTAGCGATTACCGATGAGGAGGGTGTAAGGATGAATGCAAAAACTTTGCAGAAGACATACGATTTTTCGACATTAATGTTGGATGGAAAGCCTTTTAAGCCGGAGAATTATTTTTATTTTTCTTATTACTGGTGCCTGGGAAGAGGTAGTGAGGTTTTAATTTCGGATGGTAGGTATTACATTAATACTCTACTGGGAAATGGTTTTACACAGCCTATTTTGAAGGATGGAGAAACTTATAAGTCTGCTAAGTATGGAACTAAGTATATGTGGCTTTTTCAAGGTATGATTTATGATGATCTGAAAGGTCGATTTCTGGGTGTGCAGAACGATCTTTTAGTTGCAACGGAGCTGCACCAAGCCGAGGGTAGATTGTTCGACTGGAATGATATGAATGGTTCATTGGTGTTTATGGATACAGGATTTAAGTTTTATGAGTATGCATTGATTAAGGATTGGGATACAGGTGTTCATGGATTGTATGTTATGAACTTCGACTTAAGAGAGAATTATGATATTGCAGCATATTCGGCAGCTAATTGTGAGGAGCTGGATAACGCCAAATATTTCTCTCTCGGACAAAGGGGTAATGTGTTTTATTATGGTACGGATAATGATATTTATTTGTATGATTATGCAGGTACAAATGCAAGCAGAAATGTGTATACAGTAAATGATGGTGAACGTATTACAGGTTTTGATATATTGCGATCGAATGTGGATAGATATATTCAAAATCATCCGTATGATAATAAGGTTTTAATAATTTCAACATATAATGATGCCCTCAAAGAAGGAAAGGTTTATATGTATTATATTAATGAGAGTAATGGTGATATTGATTTTACATCAGAAAAAGTTTTTGACGGTTTTGGGGAGATTTTAGATATGGATTATAATTACCCGATTTATGGTACTTGATATGAATAAGAATTTTTTATTGTTGATTTGTGTGAGCTTATTGCTTATTTCGTGCAGTAGTTCAAAAAAAGTGAACAACGGTTATGTGGTTGTTGCATCGGAGTCGGTTTATAACGACCACGAATGGAAGGCTGTTGTGGATGAGCTGCAGAAGATGCATGATGCTGATGTTGTGACTTATAGCGTAAGCCCCAACGAGTTGCTGGAAGCCCTTAGAAAGTTTAAGCCAAGGTATGTTGCTTTTGTGGAGCAACCAAGTAATTTGGATTTGAATTATGTTATAAATATTAATCAACTTTCGAGAGTGATTGAAGATGATATTTATACCGATTTTCTGTGGGGTATTATTACAGGGTATGATGCTGAGTCGGCATTACAATTGGTTGAAAATGGTCGTGAACAGTTTGTTATTCATACAGCCGTAAGCACCATTAAAGAGATTGAAGAGGCCAAATGGTTTGACGCTTTTGCCTATATAGATGATCATCAGATTGGATGGGCAGGAAAAAAGGACTTGCCGGGTGATACAGTGCGAAAATATATAATTGAAAGAAAGGTTGAGATACCTGACCACAGAAAGGGTGAGTTTAGAAGAATCCGACCTAATTCCCCAGATTTGTTAGGTGAATTTTATGATATGTATAGAGATTATAGTCCCGATTTATTAGTTACAGCATCGCACGCAACGGAGTATAATCTGGAGATGCCGCGTTCGCTGGGTAATGTTATTTCGGAGAAGGGTGAGTTGTATGCTAATTTTCCCACGGGCAAGAAGAAGCTTGTTGATAACGGTAACAGGAAGGTGTATCTACCTATTGGTAATTGTCAGATTGGCAATATCGACAAAAATATCGAGAGCATGGCTCCTGCATGGATAAAGAGTGCCAATTTAGCAGCTTTTGTTGGTTATGTTGTACCAACCTGGTATGGAAGATCGGGTTGGGGTGCCCTAAAATATTGGCTAACTACTCCAGGTAAATATACTATTTCGGAGGCTACTTTCCTGAATATGCAGGATATGTTGCATCAGTTGAATGGCTGGAATAACGATTTGTTGGTAAAGAATTTTGATCATAGCGACTTTAGAGGTTCGATTAATGCAATGTTGGATGATTATTCTGAACATGAGCAAGGTTTCTTTTATGACAGAGATGTGCTTGTTTATTATGGAGACCCAGCAGCAAATATAAGGTTGGCTGAAATTGAGGAGGAGTTGGACTATAGTGTTGATATCAAACAGGAAAAAAGTCAATGTGTTGTTACAATTAAAACAGATCAAAATTTTGATATGAAAATGATGAAGGGGAATAATTTTAAAGCTGAACATGTGGATGATTTGCCTTTTAGTTACTTTTTCCCGAGCAGACTAAATAATCCTCGCCTTGCTGCAAATCAGGATTGGAATGTTGCGGTTAATAAGGATTTTCTACTTATCTATGATTTCGATTTTAAACCAAATATGGAGTATAAGGTTTATTTAGATGTTGATTAGATTGGTATAATTATAGTTGTTTTCTTAGTTATATGTTATGACCCGTTGAAAAGTGTTAGAGCTTTTTGACGGGTTTTTTTATTTTTTGTGAAGAAAATTACTATATAATAGTTATTGTTTTATGAAATAAAATTATCTTTGCAGTGTGACACGATTTTGTGTTTATTTACCCTGAATTTATACATTAAAATAGTTATTCTTCTTTTAATTTTATAGTACTTTATATATGGGATTTTTTGATTTTGTTACCAAGAAGCAAGTGAAAAACATCTCTAATAATATTGGAGAGGTTATGTGTTTGATTGAAGATGAACTAGAGAAGTCTTCAAGAAAAAATGATTCAGAAATTAGAGGTATGGCATTGGGTTTGACCAACGAAAAGGAGAAGTTGTTGTCTTTGATTTCAAAGATGAGTAGGTCTAATCGAGAAAAATTGAGGGTTAAGTATAAGGATCATATGGTTCATTATTTTACTTTTATTGGTGAGATGAAGCGTATGTCTGATAAGGTTGATAAGATTACTGGGATTAAAATATTTTGAACTGTTTATCTGGTTTAAAAGTGTTTGGTGCTATTTAGAGTGATAATTTAAAGATTTAGGACAATAATTGACAAAAAGGGGTGGTGTGGTCAAAATGATCTGCCACCCCTTTTTGTGTTATAATATCCTGATATATAATCGGTTTGTTAGTTTTAATGAAAATATTACAAAATAGGTTAGTTAAAATATCTGAAATGTATTATTTTAAGTCAAAATAATATAAAAATGTCTTATCTTCGCAACTAAGTTGTGGTTTTAATATAACATGTGGAACATTTTATTCAATAGTCGTAATTATATGGTAGATTTTATTAAATTTTCGTTGAGTTCTAGAAACAAAGGCCTTTATCGTTCTCTTGCGACTTCCATAGGTACATCTACACGCAGAGTTTATAAACTCGCACATGGGAAAAAAGCTAAAAGTTGCAAAGACTATGAAATTCTTAAGAAATTACAGGAACATGGAGTTATTGCAGGAATAGGCATAGGTTAATTTTAATTACATTTTTTTAGGGGTTGGTAGTCTCATATGATTGCCGGCCTTTTTTGTGCATTTTGTTGTTGACTTTATTTTTTATCTGACTAAAGGTTCAATTTTTTTATTTAAGTTTGTTATCCTAATTTTTATTGGTCTTGCGTGGTATATATGTTTAGAGGGAAAAAGAATAAAGAAAAAGAGTTTGAGAAGTTATTTACTGATAATTATTCCCGGCTTTATTTTTATGCTCTGACATATATTAATGATAGTGAGACTTGTAAGGATATTGTTAGCGATGTGTTTGAGTCCGTTTGGGATAATTATGATAGGTTGGGGGTAAGAGGTGATTTAACGGCTTATCTTTATTCATGCATTAGCAATAAGTGCATTGATTATATACGACGTCAGGAAATTGAAGAGAAATATATTGATTTTCACTTAAAAGCAGCGGAGTTACATGCTTATTATCCTAATAATAATGAGGTGGACGAACGGATGGTGAAAGTTGCAAAAGTTATTGAGCGTATGCCATCAAGGACACGATATGTGCTGGAGGAATGCTATTTTAATAAAAAGAAGTATAGAGAGGTAGCCGAGGTTTTGGAGATTACTACTGATGGTGTGAAAAAACATATTATGAAAGCTTTAAAAATGTTGCGAGATGAATTTTTATGAGCTTTTGTGTACCCGAAATGGGTTTTTAATCGTGTTGTATATACTTGATTGATAGTGTATGGATAATCAGAATCAAAATATTGAGAAGCTTGAGGAGGAGATAAATGATAACCTTGATTTGCTGAGGATGAGCTCAGAGGTGTTTGCGCGACAGAGGTATTCTGCTCCAAATGTTGATAATGAATGGAGGAGTTTTAAGAATAAGAAAGTTGTTGCAGGTAGGAGAAGAGGGAGAATTTATATCTTGAGTTTTGTTGCTGGTGCAGCTGCAACTATTATTGTTCTGCTTTTGCTTAATATTCAACTTTTTTCAGTTAAAACCGGTGTAAGTGACTCAGATAGTGCTGTTGTTGTTTTTGAGGCTAACAACAATTTTGATGGTATTACATTATCTTCAGAGAGTGGATATGTTCATGAGATTGGGGTTGTTGAGTCTGATAGTTTACTTGCTATTGGGGGGATTGAGGTGAATGAGAGTAGTATTGATTTTAGAAATACCAGGAAGGCAGAGATGCAGACTTTAACTATTCCCCGAGGTAAGAGTTTTAAGGTTGTTCTGGCAGATGGCACGGAAGTTTGGCTTAATGCTGAGAGTAGGTTATATTATCCTTCGCAATTTACTGATAGTGAGAGAGTGGTTTATCTTGAGGGTGAAGCATATTTTAATGTGAGCAGGGATGAAAACCGTCCGTTTGTTGTTAATGTTGGTGATCTGCGGACATACGTCCTTGGTACTCAGTTTAATGTGAGGTCGTACGCAGGTAATCCTAAGCATATTACTCTTGTGGAGGGGAGTGTGCGTGTTGATAAAGTTTCTACAAATGAGGGTGTTGATTTAAAGCCGGGGCAAGATGTTTCTCTTAGCAGTGAGGGCGATTTTGTGCTGAAAGATGTGGATACTTATGGTATTACTCAGTGGAAAGATGGTTATTTCTATTTTGATAATGTTCCCCTAAGCGATATTGTTAAAGATATTGGACGTTGGTATAACGTTGATATCTCTTTTGTTAATCCTTCGATTTCTAATTATCATTTGCATTTTGTGGCTGATAGAAATGCCGGTTTACAGCATGTTTTGGACAATTTGAATAAGCTGCAAAAAGTAAATGCTACCATTGTTGATAATAGAATTATAATTAAGTAACATAATTAATTTAATGTTATAGTTAAATTTTGCTAATGGGGTACCCATTCCTGTTATGAGCTCGTGTATTTTAATATGTGTAGTGATATATTTTTATTTAATAGTAATTAATTTTATCCAAACAAAACATGAGTAAATTAATTGATTCTAAAGTAAGTAGGGTACACTGGATATACTTACTTATAGCGTTTTTAGGGGTAAATTTTTCTTTATCAGCTCAAACTGAAAGAAAAATTTCTATCGAGTACAAGAAGGAGCCGTTATCGTCAGCTTTGGTAAAGCTGCAGAGGGCAACTGATTACAAAGTTCTTTTCACATATGAAGATGTGCAGGGTATAGAAGTTACTGTTTCGGAAAAGAATAAAACAGTAAGGGAAATCATGCCTCTTTTGTTAGAAAACACTACTCTTACTTTTAAAATTGAGGGGAAGTACATTACTGTAGTACCCACAAAGGAGAAGAGTAAAGTTAGTGTTCAAAAGGAGATTAAAGGAAAGGTGACTGATGAGATGAATCAGCCTCTTCCCGGTGCTGCAGTTTATATTGCAGGTTCGCAAATTGGTACTGTTACCGATTTTAATGGTAATTTTACTCTTATGGTTCCTGATGAGAATTCATTTTTAGAGTTTTCATTTATTGGAATGGTGACTGAGACAGTGTCAGCAGGTAAAAAGGATGTGATTAATGTCACTCTGAAAGAGTCTGCACAGATGCTGAATGAGGAGATGAAAAAATCGATGGATGAACTTGTGCTGAAATGGGAAAGTATACAAGTTGGTAATCCTTCGCCCGATTTCAAAGCTACAGACATTAACGGGAAAGAGTATAGTTTAGCCGATTTTAAAGGTAAATATGTTTATATAGATGTTTGGGCTTCATGGTGCGGACCTTGTAAAAAAGAGGCTCCATATTTAAAAGAGCTTGAAGATTTATATAAAGAGAAGGATATTTATATTGTTAGTCTTTCGTGCGATTCAGATAGAGATGCATGGGAGAAACAGGTGAAAGAGGAGAATAAAGAGGGTGTTCAGATTATTCTTGAGCCCAACAGTACATTTTTAGAAGATTATATGATTATTGGTATTCCTCACTTTTTAATGCTTGATAGTGAAGGCAAGATTATAAATTCTGAAATGTCGCGTCCATCCAATCCTGAAACAAAGGTGTATCTTGATAGTTTGCTAAATTAAAAGTATTCTGTCTTTTTTCTGTTATGCGCTTTAGTATCTCTTCTAATTCTTTAACTGTCAAATGAAAACAATAAGGATATCTTTGTTTGTTATAAGCTTGTAGATAAAGATTTTTATTTTTGACAAGCAAATTACATTTAAACCAAAACAGTTTTATTGAACCAAAACACTGTTTTTTAAATGCAAAAACACTGTTGTTTTTAAACCAAAGACATTATGAAAAAAAGATTTTTAAAGAATGGACTACTAGCGCTCGCATCTGTTATGTTGTTTGTGTTTGTAGTGAGTTGTGACAATGAGAGTGATAAACTGACAGACGGAAATGCAAGAATTCAGATTAAGCTGACGGATGCTCCTGCTCTGGATATCGATGAGGTTAATATTGATATTATAGGTGTAAGTGTGGGGGTTATTAATGGGCCTGATATAGACAACGCAGTATGGTATGAGCTGGATGTGCAGAATCCGGGTATTTATAATTTACTAGATTTCAGAAATGGTGAGGCCATTTTGCTGGCTGGTGGTGATATTCCTGCAGGTGAAATAAGCCAAATTAGATTGTTGCTGGGCAACGGGAACAACGTGGTGGTAGATGATGTTGTTTATAATTTGGTTACTCCTTCGGCTCATACGAGTGGATATAAGGTTAAACTGAATCAGACTTTGGAGCCTGGACTTGCATATAGTTTTGTTTTGGATTTTGATGCGTCAAGATCTATTGTTAAAAGAGGTAATGGAACTTATAGCTTGAAGCCTGTTGTGCGTGCGTTTGCTGAGGCTTTTGGCGGTTCAATTAAGGGGTTTGCATTGCCTGCACCCGGAGATACTATTGGTGTTGGATATGTGCAGATAATAAGTAATAATCTGGATACTTTGATTTCTCTTCCAGAAGCTGACGGATTTTTCCTTTTCCCCGGACTTGAACTCGGTTTGTGGGATCTGACTGTTGTAGCGGATACTAATACTACCTTTAATGATTTCGTGCTTAACGATGTTGAGGTGTTGAATGGTAAAGTTACAGATGTCGGTGGTTTAGAGCTGGTAAGCGAGTGACGTTTATCAGGCCTATTTATTAGGTTTATTTAAGTGGCGATCGAATCTGAAATGGTTCGATCGCTTTTTTTTGTTTTTAAAACATTTTAGACATTTAATTGGTTATATTAGCACTCTCAATTAGGAAAAAAATTATAAGTAACTAAAATTTAAGTTTGAAAAATGACAAAAATAGCTTTGATTACAGGTATTACCGGTCAGGATGGTTCGTATTTGGCTGAATTTCTTTTGGAGAAGGGTTATGAGGTGCACGGTTTGATGCGTCGCTCATCATCATTTAATACAGCACGTATTGAGCATCTTTATCTGGATGAGTGGGTGCGCGATATGCATCAGAAACGATTGATTAATTTGCATTATGCCGATATGACGGATTCTAGTTCGCTGATACGGGTTATTCAGACTATTCAGCCCGACGAGATTTATAATCTTGCGGCACAGAGTCATGTGAAGGTGAGTTTTGATGTGCCTGAGTACACTGCTGAGGTGGATGCGGTTGGGACATTGCGATTGCTTGAGGCGGTGCGTATTTTGGGGCTTGAGAAGAGGACTAGAATTTATCAGGCTTCAACTTCAGAGCTTTTTGGTTTGGTGCAGGAGGTGCCGCAGAGGGAAACTACTCCTTTTTATCCGCGTAGTCCGTACGGTGTTGCTAAGCTTTATGGTTTTTGGATTACTAAGAATTATAGGGAGTCGTATGGTATGTATGCAGTGAATGGTATTCTTTTTAATCATGAGAGTGAGCGTAGGGGTGAGACGTTTGTTACCCGTAAGATTACTATTGCTGCTGCGCGTATTGCACAGGGTATGCAGGATAAGTTGTATCTGGGTAATCTAGATGCTAAACGCGACTGGGGATATGCGCGCGATTATGTTGAGTGTATGTGGCTGATACTTCAGCACCCGGAGCCTGAGGATTTTGTTATTGCTACAGGTGAGATGCACTCGGTGCGTGAGTTTTGCGAGCTTGCTTTTGCCGAGGCAGGTATTAATTTGCGTTGGGAGGGCGAGGGTGTTGATGAGAAGGGTGTTGATGTTAGTACCGGTAAGGTGTTGGTTGAGGTTGATCCTAAGTATTTCCGTCCCGCCGAGGTGGAACAATTGCTTGGTGATCCCACAAAGGCTAAGACATTGCTAGGCTGGAATCCTACTAAGACTTCGTTTCCCGAGCTGGTGAAGATTATGATGCATCATGATATGCGTTTTGTGCGTAAGCTGAGGCTTAAGGGAGAGTTGAATGAGGAGTTAAACGGAAAGAAATGATTTGTTTTTCATAGAAATATAATGAATAAAGGTTCAAAAATTTATGTTGCCGGTCATAGAGGGTTGGTGGGTTCTGCTATTTGGAGTAATCTTGAGCAGAAGGGTTATACTAATCTTATTGGCAGAACTAGCCAGGAGCTTGATTTGATGGATGAAAGGGCTGTTGAACGATTTTTTGAGGTGGAGCAGCCTGAGTATGTTTTTCTTGCTGCTGCTTATGTTGGAGGGATTGTTGCAAATAATACTTATCGTGCCGATTTTATATACCGAAATATGATGATTCAGAATAATGTGATTGGTATGAGTTGGCGCTCAGGTGTTAAGAAGCTTCTTTTTTTGGGGAGTACTTGTATTTATCCAAAGGAGGCACTACAACCGATGCGAGAGGATTATCTGCTGACAGGTCCTCTGGAATATACTAACGAGCCTTATGCTATTGCTAAGATTGCGGGGCTGAAGATGTGCGAGAGTTTTAATATTCAGTATGGTACCAATTTTATTGCGGTTATGCCAACCAATTTGTATGGTCCGAATGATAATTTCGATCTGGAGAAGAGTCACGTTTTGCCCGCAATGATTAGGAAGATTTATCTTGCAAAGTCGCTAATGAATGGTGATATGGATGCTGTGAGGAGGGATTTGGATCGCCGATCTGTAGAGGGTGTTTCAGGTAGTAGTGAGGTGCAGGAGATTAAGGATGTTTTACGCAAGTATGGTGTTACTGACAGCAGTTTGTCGCTTTGGGGTACCGGTAAGCCTATGCGCGAGTTTTTATGGAGTGAGGAGATGGCGGATGCGTCGGTTTATATTATGGAGAGTGTGAATTTTGATGATTTGAAGGGCGAGGGGCCGGAGATTCGCAATTGTCATATTAATATCGGCACAGGAAAAGAGATTTCAATCCGTGATCTTGCATTTCTTATTAAAGATATTATTGGGTATGAGGGTGCGATTGATTATGATTCTTCTAAACCCGACGGTACTATGCGTAAGTTGACTGATGTTTCTAAGCTAAATGGTTTGGGTTGGAGGCATAAGATTGAAGTTGACGAGGGGGTTAGAAGACTTTATGAGTGGTATTTGAAGAATTGAGTTGTTTTTAATTAATCTCGCTCATAAGATCATCAATATCTAAAGCATTTGTATACATGTCGATGCCACCGTCTTCTGATACCGGCCATTGGTCTCTTGGTTTATCCCAATATAACTCAACGCCATTGCCATCGGGGTCGTTTAGATAGATTGCTTCTGAAACACCATGATCGCTGGCTCCTATGAGTGGGTATTTTGCTTTAAGAAGTCTGTCGAGAATTACTGCCAAGTCTTTGCGTGTGGGATAAGCGATGGCTACGTGGTATAGGCCTGTGCTGCTTGCGGGGGCCGGTTGTGCGTTTTTGCTTTGCCATGTGTTTAGTCCGATGTGATGATGGTATCCTCCGGCTGAGAGAAAAACAGCCTGACTGCCATATTTTAACGTTACGTTATATCCTAGTAGGTTTTGATAGAATCCTAATGCTCTTTCCAGATCTGCAACTTTTAGATGTACGTGTCCAATGCGGGCTTCGGCAGGAATTGTGTAGTTGTCTTTATTCATTTTGTTTTCTGCATTTAAGTTTTTGTAATTATTCTCTTTAAAACAATCAATCTTTAAAATTGTTTTTAGTTATTATTATTTGTTTTGTATAGTTCAAATCTATAATACCCAAAATCATGCCAAAATTGCATGATTGACTATAAAGCAGTATATTTGTGCTTTATTTTAACACTCTTTGCTTAGAAATCATTTTTTATATGAATTATTACACACCTGCAGTAGCAGCTGATCTTTTTAGAGAGGCGGCTCTTGATAAATCTAAACGGCCTTTTTCGGAATTTGCTTTAATGGCATTGCTGGGAGGCGCTTTTATTGCTTTGGGGGGATTGCTGACAGTGATGGTTGCAGGTGGAATGCCTGGTATGGCTGCTGCTAATCCGGGTTTAGTGAAGTTTGTGGCGGGAGCTTTATTTCCTGTGGGGCTGATTATGGTGTCGATTACCGGTGCCGATTTGTTTACTAGTAATTGTGCTTCTTTTACTTTCCCATTACTAAGAAAGGAGATTTCACTTGGTAGGGTTGTGGCAATACTTACCGTTTCTTATATTATCAATTTTGTTGGTGCTCAGTTTATTGCATATTTGCTGTCGGCAAATGTTGGTATGTTGGATGCCGATCCGTGGAAAGGATACCTGATTGAGATGTCGCAAAGTAAAGTTAATCAGGATTTTATGACTGTTTTCTGGAAAGGTGTTGGTGCCAACTGGCTGGTGTGTCTGGGTATGTATATGGGGTATGCCGGTAAAGATATTATTGGTAAGTGCATTGGGATATGGATTCCTGTTATGATTTTTGTTACTTTTGGATATGAACATTCTATAGCTAATATGTTTTTTATTCCTGCTGCTATTTATGTTGGCGCAGATATTTCGTGGGGTGCCTTTTTGATGAATAACCTGCTGCCGGCAACTATAGGGAACCTGGTTGGGGGTGCGCTACTGGTGGGAACTGTATACTGGTATCTGTTTCTTAGAGCTGAGAAATAGTGTGATACTAAGCTATAGTTTTGACTAAAATTTCTATTTTGAAATTAACCTCGCTTTTTATATCTTTGAGGGATTTTTAATGTAATTAATATAACCAATTAAAATGATGCATTCTACCTAAAAGTGGGTGGTGATGCATCTGTTTCTTAAACTGATATATGTCCTCCAAAAAAATAAACGACGACGATATTTTAGAAAATGATAAGAATCGGGAATTCGATGATTCGGATAATCTGCAGGATGATGATCAGCCTACAAGCTTTGCATCGGGAGCAGGGACTTCTTCAAGAATTCCGGTTCGCTTAGGTGATGATAGTACGCTTAATTTATCTAAGATGTACCAAAACTGGTTTTTGGATTATGCGTCTTATGTGATTCTTGAACGTGCAGTTCCTCATATTACGGATGGTCTGAAACCGGTTCAGCGACGGATACTTCATTCTATGAAGCGTTTGGATGACGGCAGGTATAATAAGGTTGCCAATATTATTGGGAATACGATGCAGTATCATCCACATGGCGATCAGTCGATAGGTGACGCATTGGTGCAATTGGGACAGAAGGATTTGCTGGTGGATACTCAGGGTAACTGGGGTAATATTTTGACCGGTGATAGTGCTGCGGCACCAAGGTATATTGAGGCTAGGCTTACTAAATTTGGCTTGGAGGTTCTTTTTAATCCTAAGACTACCGAGTGGAAGCCATCGTATGATGGAAGGAATAAAGAGCCTGTTACTTTGCCCGCAAAGTTCCCGCTGCTTTTGGCGCAAGGGGCAGAGGGTATTGCTGTTGGTTTGTCGTCAAAGATTTTACCACATAATTTTAATGAGTTGTGCGACGCTTCTATTGCTTATTTGGAGGAGAAGCCATATAGACTTTATCCTGATTTTCAGACCGGTGGATATATTGATGTTGAGAAGTATAACGATGGCGAAAGGGGCGGTTCGGTAAAAGTACGCACCTCAATTACCAAGCTTGATAATAGAACTTTGGTTATCCGTGATGTGCCTTTTGGAAGGACAACATCGAGCCTGGTTGATTCAATTTTGAAGGCCAACGAGAAGGGTAAAATTAAGATAAGGAAGGTGGATGATATTACTGCTCAAGATGTGGAGATTCATGTTCATCTTGCTCCGGGTGTGTCATCAGATAAAACTATTGATGCTCTATATGCTTTTACAGATTGTGAGATTAGTATTTCGCCAAATTGTTGCGTTATAGATAATGATAAGCCTCATTTTCTGAAGGTGAGTGATGTGCTTAACGCGTCTGTTGAGCGTACAAAAGATCTTCTGAAACTGGAACTGGAGATTGAAAAAGCAGAAAAGCAGGAGTCGCATCTATTTGCTTCGCTCGAAAAGATTTTTATTGAAGAGCGTATTTATAAAGATAAGGAGTTTGAGAACGCAAAGAATATTGATGTGGCAATTGATCATATTGATATGCGACTTGAACCATTTAAGTCAACTTTTATAAGGGAAATTAACCGCGATGATGTTCTTAAGCTTATGGAGATTAAGATGGCGCGGATTCTGAAGTTTAATGCAGATAAATCTAACGATTATATTGCAAGGCTTCTTGAGGAGATTGATGAGATTAATTATAATCTTGATAATCTGATTGATTATACTATCTCATGGTATGCGATGCTGAAGGATAAGTATGGTAAGAATTATCCGAGAAAGACTGAGATTAGGAGTTTCCAGAATATTGAAGCAGCAAAGGTGGCAATGGCCAATGAAAAGCTTTATGTTAACCGTGAGGAGGGTTTCATTGGAACAGGCTTGAAGAAGGATGAGTTTGTTTGTAATTGCTCTAACATCGACGATATTATTGTCTTTTTTAAAGATGGTAAGTATAAGGTGGTGAAAGTTAGCGAAAAAGAATTTGTTGGTAAAGGAATACTTTATGCCAATGTTTTTAAGAGAAATGATAAGCGTACTATTTATAATGTTGTTTATCGAAATGGCAAAACGGCACCACATTATGTTAAGAGGTTTGCGGTGACAGGGGTAACTCGTGATAAAGAGTATGATGTAACTAGAGGTAAAGCCGGTTCGCGTATTGCATATTTCAGTGCAAATCCAAATGGTGAAGCGGAGACAATTAAGGTGGTTCTTAAGCCTAAACCTAGGATGAGAATTCTACAGTTTGAGACTGATTTTAGTGATATAGCAATTAGAGGAAGGGCTACGATGGGTAATATCCTTACTAAAGCTGAAGTTCATAGGATACAATTGAAGCAGAAGGGGGTTTCTACTCTTGGAGGACGAAAGGTTTGGTACGATCCGGATGTTTATAGGCTTAATTATGAGGGTGGGGGCAAGTTCCTTGGAGAGTTTCAAGGTGACGATATGATTTTGGTTGTGAGTAAGAGTGGTGATTATCATACTTGTAACTTCGACCTGACAAATCATTTCCCGGACAACTTGTATCATATTGAGAAGTTTGATCCACACAAGGTTTGGTCGGCTGCTCTTTTCGATGCAGATCAAGGGTATGTTTATCTAAAGAGATTTAGGTTTGAAGCTTCTGAGAAACCGCTAAATTTCCTTGGTGAGAATCCGGATTCTCGTTTATTTTTGCTTACAGATGTGATTTATCCGAGAGTAAAAGCTATCTTTGGTGGTGGTGATGATTTCCGTGAGCCACTTGAGATTGATGTGGATGAGTTTATTGCAGTTAAGGGTTATAAAGCAAAAGGGAAGCGAGTTTCAAATTATGAAGTAGAGACGGTTGAAGAGCTTGAACCAACACGTTTTCCGGAGCCTGAACCTGTAGATGAGTCTACAAAAGTTGAAATTGAGGACGAGAACGGAGATGAAGATGTTTCTGATTCAGATTTACTGGATGAGATATCAGGGCAGATGAAGTTGTTTGATTAAATATAAATGTTGGATGAAAAAGACACCAATTCTGTTGTGTGTTTGGTTTTGCTTTTTTACTTTGTTGTTTGCAGAGAAAACTACACCAATTGACTCAAAAAAATCTATTAATCAGTCGACCTTGGTCGGTATTGGTAGAGTGTCTTTGCACGATTCATATCTCTCGCCCATTACATATGAGGGTGTTGCAATTTCTTTGATGCATGAACGAATTAGAGGTTCGAATATGTTTGATGGGAAATTGCTTCTTCAAAATCAATTTAGAATTCAAACAGGTGTTACAGATAATCCTTCAGCTTCCGGTTCTGAATATTGGGGTAATCTTTACTATAATTTAAATGGTTTTTATCCTATTTTTGAAACTGATAAATTAAGACTATTTGGTGGAGGTGGTATTGATGCTGCTCTTGGAGGGATTTATAATGTTAGAAATAGCAATAATCCCGGTTCCCTAAATACATATATTAACCTGAATATTGCCTTGATGGCAATATATAATTGGCGTAATCTGTCCTTTAGATGGCAGGTTGCATCTCCTTTTGTAGGTGCTTTTTTCTCTCCTGAGTATTTTGGGCATTCATTTTACGAGATTTTTACTTTAGGAAATAATAAAGGTACGGTTCATTTTGGTTCATTTCAAAATCAAATTGCTCTTCGTAATTATTTTACGGTTGATATACCAATTTATAATTTGACATTGCGAACGGGTTATATGTGGGATTATTATAGTACTGATGTTAATAGGTTGGTTACAAAAATTAATGCACATCAATTTATGATTGGACTGGCTTTTGAATCTCTTAATTTTGGAGGTAGAAAAGCTAGCACCGAGAATATGGTTGAAAGTGTTTTTTATTAAGGTGTTTTAGTTATTAAATACTTAATTACTGACATATTAATATATTGATATTTTTACTTGCAAGATGTGTTGAAATACTGATTTGATGATATATTTAAAACAGATAAAGTTAATAAAACAGGGAAATTGTTATACTGGACTCCGGTAAACTGGAAACTAGACTCCGGGGATCTAGAAACAGGTAAACTTATTTTGAAAATGAAATATAATTTTGATGAGTATGTGGATAGGAGGGGTACCGACTGTTCAAAACTGGATGATTTGAACGAGCTGTTTGGTAGCGATAACCTCATTCCATTATGGGTTGCAGATATGGATTTTAAATCTCCGCCTGAAATTACTAAAGCACTAATGAAACGTGTTGAACATGGTTTATTTGGATATACTGTAGAGTCGACAAGATACCGGGATTCAATTGTAAATTGGTTGGATAGGAGACATGGTTGGAAAATAAAAAGAGAGGATCTTAATTTTGTTCCGGGTGTAGTAAAAGGTTTTGCTTTTGCTATTGATGAGTTTACAGAGGTGGGCGATAATATTATTATTCAACCTCCTGTTTATCATCCTTTCAGAATTGTGAGTGAGTCGCTTAAGCGTAATGTGGTTAACAATCCGCTTGTTCTTGAGAATGGACAGTATAGAATGGATATTGAGGGACTACGCAAGATTGTAGCCGAGAAGTCATGTAGTATGCTTATTTTGTGTAATCCGCATAATCCCGCAGGGAGAGCTTGGACTAAAGAGGAGTTGAGCGAGTTGGCCGAGATTTGTTTTGATAATAATATTTTGGTTGTGTCTGACGAGATTCACTCTGATATGGCATTGCCGGGGTTTAAGCATACTCCTTTTGCAACAGTTTCTGCAAAGGCTGAAACTAATTGTGTTACATTGATGGCTCCGAGCAAGACTTTTAATATAGCCGGTATTGTTAGTTCGTTTGCTGTTATCACAGATAAGAAGATTCGCGATAGATATAGGAGTTTTATGACTCCAAGAGGGTTGGATCAGGGTACTCTTTTTGCTTATACCGCAACGTGTACTGCCTATGAGGAGTGTGACGAGTGGCTAGACGAGATGCTCAATTATGTGCAGGCTAATATTGAGTTTGTGGATGTTTATTTGAAAGAAAATATACCGCAAATTAAGGCAATTATACCCGAATCCTCGTTTTTGATTTGGTTGGATTGCAGGGAGTTAAATCTTAATCAGTCAGAGCTTGTTAAACTATTTGTGGATAAAGCCGGTTTGGCTTTAAACGATGGTTCGATTTTTGGACAGGAAGGTGTAGGTTTTATGAGATTGAATGTGGGTACACCCCGCAAAGTGATTGAAAGGGCTCTTGTTAATCTAAATAAAGCTGTTAACGATTAAACATCGATCTATTTTATTTGTTATTATTTAAGATGATAATAAGTAGTGTGTTTATAAATATTTCAGTATAGAAAATAAAATATGACAAAATTAGCTTATTAGCAATGTCATTATAAAGTTGTTACAATATAATTTAAATATTAAATTCAATAAATTTATTCTATGAAGATTTCTGCAAACAAGTATGTTACTCTTTCGTATGACCTGAATGTTGGCGAAAGTGACGCGATAGAGCTTATGGAGCAAGCTACGGCCGAGAAGCCAATGGAGTTTATATTTGGCACTAATATGATGCTTGATTCTTTTGAGCAACAGTTGGAAGGACTTGCTGAGGGTGATAAGTTTGATTTTAAGATTTTGCCGGAAGATGCATATGGTGATTATGACGACGCCATGTTGCTTGATCTTCCAAAAAATGTTTTTGAGATTGATGGCAAGATTGATAATGAGGTGATTTTTGAAGGTAATAGTGTGCCTATGATGGATTCTTCGGGTAATAGGATGTTGGGTAGTGTAGTCTCGATTCAGGAGGATACTATTACTATGGATTTTAATCATCCATTGGCAGGCGACCAGATGCATTTTGTAGGGAAGGTTTTGGGTGTTAGAGATGCAACAGCCGAAGAAATAGCAGCACTTTTCTCGGGTGGAGGATGTAGTGGCTGTGAGTCTGGTGATTGTGGGAGTTGTTAAATGAACACTTTTGGGAATTTATATAGACTGACATCCTTTGGTGAATCGCATGGCGAGGCAGTTGGAGGGGTGATTGATGGTTGTCCGCCGGGGCTTGAACTGGATGTTGATTATGTTCAGAATGAGTTGAACCGGCGTCGACCGGGTCAGTCGCGTATAACTACTCCTAGAAAAGAGTCTGATAAGGTTGAGTTTTTGTCTGGTTTGTTTGAAGGAAAGACTACGGGCACCCCAATTGGTTTTATTGTAAGAAACGAGAATCAGCAGCCTTCTGATTATAGTAATATTAAAGATTCGTATAGACCTTCGCATGCCGATTTTACATACCATCAAAAATATGGTATAAGAGATTATCGCGGAGGAGGACGATCGTCGGCTCGTGAAACCATTGCACGGATTGTTGGAGGTGCAGTGGCTAGTCAGTTCTTGAAACAGTTTAATATTGATATTAAGGCTTATACTTCGCAAGTTGGTCACTTGTCTTTGGAGAATAATTATAGGATGTACGACCTTTCGAATATCGATAGTAATATAGTTCGTTGTCCTGATCCGGAAATTGCCGAACTGATGATTAAATATATCCGGGAGATACGAACTAAGGGGGATACTGTTGGTGGTGTAATTACAGGGGTTATTAAAGGTGTGCCAGTTGGATTGGGTGAGCCTGTTTTTGGTAAGTTGCATGCAGCATTAGGTGCTGCTATGCTTAGTATTAACGCTGTGAAAGGTTTTGAGTATGGTACAGGTTTTGATGTTGTGAAACCGGGTTCGCAGGTTAATGATTCATTTTATAATGATAGTGGGATGGTGAAAACTCGAACTAATTATTCGGGTGGTATACAGGCAGGTATTTCTAATGGGCAAGATATCTATTTTCGTGTTGCATTTAAGCCTGTTTCAACTATTATGACTGAACAGAAAACTGTTGATATTCATGGGAATGATACAGTTATTAAGGCTAGAGGACGACACGATCCGTGTGTTTTACCACGTGCAGTGCCAATTGTGGAGGCGATGGCAGCAATGACTATTATGGATTATTATTTAATTTCGAAATGCATATGAAAAATAAAATGTGCTTGAGGTTGTTTTTGATGAACATTTTTGTTGTTCTGTTGACTAGTAATTTAAGTGCTCAACAAAGAGCATTGTATTTGCCGGATGATCAGGCGATTTTTTATAAGTATATTGAATATATTCAACCTTGGAAATCTTCTTCGGATGAGATGATTTTGGAAAAGACTGCTACGTTTTTTTTAGATGTTCCGTATGTTGCACATACACTCGAGGTTACAGATAGTGAAATTTTGATTGTTAATTTTAGGGAGCTTGATTGTTTTACTTTTGTAGAGAATGTTCTAGCTTTATATGCAACTGCTAAATCAGACTTGCCAACAATAGATATGTTTGCAGAAAACTTGCAGAAGCTACGCTACAGAGGAGGTGAGATTGATGGTTACGTGTCGAGATTACACTACACTTCCGACTGGATGTATGAAAATGAATTGAATGGTGTTTTAAGAAATATTTCGGCAGACTTAGGAGGTATTAGGGATGAAAAGATAATTAACTTTATGTCAACACACCGCGATTCGTATAAGCATTTGAAGTCGGATGACGATATGCTGGAAATGATTGTTGTTGCTGAGAATAATATTAACAGTAGAGGTGGGTTCAATTATCTGCCAAAAGCGAATATCGCGATCGCTGCTCCTATGATTCCGCATATGGCAGTTGTTGGTTTTACAAGCAGTATTGATGGTCTTGATACAACACATGTTGGTTTTGCTTTTCATAAGGAGGATGGTTTGTATTTTATACATGCATCGTCGGTAGAAAATAAGGTTGTTATTGACAATAGTACGTTGAGTGATTATTGCAGTAGTCGCAAATCATGCACAGGAGTGATAATTGCAGAAGTGTTGTAGTTACTATTTTCTGCTTTTTGCTTATTACTTATTACTCTTTGATCTTTATTTATTCTTTAATCTCTATTTCTTTTAGCTAGTTTTGCTCATTTAGATTTTGTGGTCTTTATGATCCTTTTAGTTTTTGTGGTCTTTATGATCCTTTTTTGTGAGTTTTTCTTTATTTTCTTTTTGCTCAATATTTTGTGAGTTGTTTTTTCTTTTTCGTATAAATACAAAATCAGCCTTCCTTAATGCAGTATTTATAAATAATATTAGGATGGTTGATATTGCTAATTCCCAATACATACCAAAACCTGCAAGAGAGCCTAAGGCAGCACTACACCATATGGTTGCGGCGGTTGTGAGTCCTTTTACATTTGTTCCTTGATGAAGAATTACACCTGCTCCGAGGAATCCTATACCGGTTACTATTTGTCCCATTACCCTGCTTGGGTCGCCCGTTGCACTTTCCTCGAGTAGCTGTGACGATATCATGACAAAAATTGATGAGCCTAATGCAACAAGCATATTTGTGCGCAAACCGGCGCTTTTGTTGCTTGATTCACGCTCGATACCCAATATTCCACCTGCAATGGAGGCAGAAAGAAGACGAATTGCGAATTCAACTGGAAACATACTTTAATTAATTTATCTCTTTAATAACAAGCTTAGCTAATTTGAGGTTCATTTCATAATTTATGATTGAGTATTTTCTTGGCACTTTTCAAGAATATATTCATTTTCGCTTTATCCTCTTCACTTAGTCCTGAATGATTGATTAAATCTTCGGGTATTAATCTGTAATTAACCTTGTTTTTAACTGTTTTTTTCTCTACCCAGAATAATGAGTGTTTTGCTGATTCGATTTTTACGGGTGAATGGGCATTTTCTTTGCTTATTACAATTTCTGCAAATATTCCACCATCAGTATTAATTTTTTGTTGATTGGAAATGAAATTTCCGAGTGAATAGTATGTTACACTGCTTATTAAGTTGCCCTCTTTATTAATTTGAATAGATTGAACGACATGAGGATGGTGTCCAATTATAATTTTAACACCATTTTTTAATAGGAAATTTGATAATGTTTTCTGATTTGAGCTAGGGACTGTGTGGTATTCTTCGCCCCAGTGCATTTGTGCAATTATTATATCGGGTTTGTAAAGTTTTGTATGTAGGAGATCAAGCTTGATTTGATTTGTATCTATTTTGTTGACAATGCTTGGTGTGGGCACTTTTAAGCCATTTGTGGCATATGTGTAATTAATAAAAGCAATCCGAATTCCGCTTTTAATGATCATGAGGGGGTAAAACAGTTCTCTTGATTCTTTTGACTTAAATGTTCCGGTGTGCTTGATATTAATAGAATCGAGTAGATTAATTGTTCGTTCTAAACCTACTAGTCCTTTGTCGACAGCATGGTTATTGGCCATGAAAAACAAGTTGAATCCTGCGTCCTTTAGGCTATATGCAAATTCATCGGGTGAACTGAATGTTGGGTAGCCTGTGAATGGTTTGCCGGCAAGGGTGGTCTCGAAATTAAGTCCTGCCAAATCGGCCTTAATGATTTTATCTTTTATTAGATAAAAGCAAGAATCGTAGTTGTATGTCCCATCAGCATTCATTGCTCCCTTGATTTGCGGTAAGTGCTGCATTGCATCACCGGCAAACAACAACGATATACGTTTTTCTTGTGATATTGCCTGAGTTATTAGGCAAAACAAAAAGATTATCGTTGTTAGGGCTCTCATGGTTTGATTATGGTCTGGTTGGCTCCGGATGAATTATCTCGTTATATATTTCCGGGTTTTTTATAATTTCGATCGCTTTATTAAATACATTATCATCCGAAAGTTGATGTATCAATACGCCCTTTTTGAAATAATAACGTTGTACAATTTCAGTTTCTATCATCTTTTTAACCGGTTCGCGAAATAGCTCAAGATCCCTTTCAAGATTTGGGTGCAACATTTCTTCTAGTGCCTTAAATTCGTTGGATGCAACATCCATATATCCTTCGAACTCCATAATGGCTTTCAGCTGTTTAAGAGTACGTTCGCTTAATTTGTCATATTCAAAATCCTTAGTTTTTACAAACTCTTTGAATAATTCATAATCTGAGTCAGAAAATCTAAAGGTGGTGGGAGAGGATATAGTGTCGTGCTTCTGAACCCAATTGGTGACAAAGTCAAAAATTATATAATCGGTCATCAGATAATAAACAAAAGTGCTGCCTGATTCCTGTGGTAGAGTTATGTCGGGTGTAATTCCTCCACCATCTCTGACTTCACGACCATTTTTTGTGTAGAATACATTTGTGAGAGAGTCGGGAACGCGTGCTACACTGCCATCTGGATTACGATGTGAATAATCGAGTGCCTGAATGCATCTTCCACTTGGTATGTAGTATTTTGATGTAGTAATTTTAATATTTCCTCCATATGGAAGATCACGAGGAGTTTGTACCAGTCCCTTGCCAAACGATCTGTTACCTGCTATAACTGCTCGGTCAAGATCTTGCAATCCTCCCGCTACAATCTCTGATGCAGATGCTGATCCCGTATCAATAAGTACTATAATTGGGATGATTTCATCGATGGGTTGCTCGCGAGTGTGATATGTTCTGTCCCACTGTGAAACCTTACCTTTTGTGGATACAATTTCTTCACCTTTTGGTACAAACAGATTTACAACATTAACTGCTTCTTCAAGAATGCCACCACCATTACCGCGAAGATCGATTATTAAGCTTGTTGCTCCTTTGTCTTTAAGTTCTATGACTGTCTCTTTTAGTCTGTCGGAACTTCCAGAGGTGAAGCTCCCAAAATGCAGATATCCAATGCTGTCTTCTACAACATCAGAATAAGTAATGGGATCCATCTCTATTTTTTCCCTAATAACATTGATTGTCATATCTTCTTTGACGCCGGGACGTGATATCAATAATTTGACGATTGTGCCGGGTGTGCCTTTTAAGCGATCGCTCACCTCTTTGACTGTTGCTCCGCGTACGTTTTCATCATCTATCTCAAGTATTGAATCGCCTGCTTTGAGTCCCGCTTTTTGAGCAGGCAATCCTTCATAGGGTTCATTAATTATGACGCGACTATTTTTGTATGATATGATTGCTCCAATACCTGCATATTCACCTGTTGTAAGAAATTGTAAATCTCCTATATTCTCTTCGGAATAGTATTCGGTATAAGGATCTAATCTTGTTAGCATATTATTGATGGTGCCTTGAATTAGATTGTTGACCTGAAGACTGTCAACATAAAACATATCAAGCTCTCTGATAACTGAGTTAAATATATCTATGTTTTTGTTGATATCGAAATATCGTTTGTTCTGATCGGCAGTAGGTGCTTGCGCTGAAGTGTTAAGTGCTAAAGTAAATAATAGCAATATAAGTATTAATTTTCTCATATTTTTTAATGATAGGAATTTTATTTAACACAAAGGAACAAATTTTTTCCTGAAAATTGATGGTTCTTTTAGTTATATGTTTTTAAATAGCTTCTGCTAAGGTGTGTATTTTAGTTCAATAAATAAAAATGATGTTATCTTTGTGACTTATCAAAGTGTTATCATGAAGTTGACAAAATTCAAATATGAAAACTATTATACGTTATATTACACTACCACTATTAATTGTATTACTAATTTTTATTGCTACATGTTTAATTACTCCGGAGCAGGTGCCCGATATGCCAAAGGGGGTAGCATGGGATAAGCTTGTGCATTTTGGTATGTTTTTCGTTTTATCTGCAGTATCGTTGTATGATTATTACCGTTTACATAAGGGAAATCCTTCTATTTTGAGATGGACTTTCTGGGGACTTATTGTTCCGATTTTTTATGGTGGGGTAATTGAATTGATGCAAATGTATTTTTTCAATTACCGAGGTGCTGAGTGGGGCGATTGGATTGCTGATATTCTTGGTTCACTTACAGCATTTATTATGGTTATTATTATACTGAAAAAAAGAAAATAATTGATTAAAAAATATATCTTTGTAAATAAAGTTAACGCATTATGAGAAAGTATCTATTTGTTAGTGTTATTGCATCACTTTTTCTGATTTCTTGTGTTTCTGGTAATAAAAAGGAATCAGTTGATAACGTTACTGATGCAAAAACTTCTGTATTGGTTACAGAGGATGCATCAGAAGTGGATGATTATCAGTTTCTTGTTAAGGTTGGTGATGAGGCTCCTGATTTTGAGATGGAGATGCCTGACGGAAGTTTTGTTAAATTATCGTCGCTTAGAGGGAAGGTTGTAATGCTTCAGTTTACTGCTAGCTGGTGTGGTGTTTGTCGCAAAGAAATGCCATATATTGAGTCGGAGATTTGGCAAAAACATAAGGATAACCCTGAGTTTGCACTTTATGCTATTGATAGAGAGGAGCCCGTAGAGAAAATTGAAGAGATGATTGAGGCCACAGGTGTTACATATCCTATTGGATTGGACCCCGAAGCTGATATTTTTGGAATATATGCCGAGAAAGATGCCGGAATTACAAGAAATGTGATTATCGACAGAGATGGAAAGATTGTGATGCTTACACGTCTGTTCCAGGAAGAAGAGTTTAATGAGATGGTTAAAACTATTGAGAAACTTCTTGAAAGCTGATTTATTTTATGAAATCTGTTAATGTCGACTTATTGAAAAATTATTTGTGATATGAAGTATGAAGATTTAAAAATTCTTGATGAATTAAGGGAAAAGGGCAGTATTTCGGATGAGGAATATCAGCGTGAAAAAGAGAAAATATTTAGCGAGGATGGACGTTCATTCAGAAGTTCGCAGAAGCAACCTTTGTTTGGATTAAGTGAAAATACATATCTCATGCTTATGCATCTTTCGCAGTTTGGTGGAATTGTAATTCCATTAGCCGGTTTTGTTTTACCGATTTTGATGTGGATTGCAAACAAGGAAGAGAATGGAAGGGTTGACTTGCATGGAAAAAATATTCTAAATTTTATGATTAGCTATACCATTTATGCCGCAGTAGCAGCAATTACATTAATAGGAATTCCGATTGCTATTATTATTGGGCTTTTATTTGTGATATTTGTTGTTATTGCTACAATTAAGGCAAACAATGGTGAGTTTTGGAGATATCCTTTTATAATACAGTTTATTAAATAGTGGTTCATGAGCAAAGAGAAGTGGATCAAGAGAATAGAAAAATAGCTTAGAAACAATAGAGGTGCTTCAGTGGAAGAGAGAAGTATTTAGGAGTAGAGAGAAGTGCTTTATAAGAAAAGAGAAGTAGTTTAGGAGCAAAAAAATGGATCAAGATCAGATAGTTAAGTATTCGAAAGTTCAGTTAAACAGGGAGGAGAATATTATCCTTCGGGATGTTGATTTAACCGTAACCCGAAGCGATTTTCTGTATGTAATTGGCAAGGTGGGATCAGGCAAAAGTACTCTGATGAAAAGTATGTATGCTGAGATTCCTATTGAGGATGGTAGCGCAATAGTTTTTGACTATGAGCTTTCAAAAATGAAAAGGCGTTTTGTTCCATACCTTAGAAGAAAAATTGGTATTGTATTTCAAGACTTCCAATTGCTTATTGATAGAAATGTTGAAAAGAATTTGGAGTTTGTATTGCGTGCAACCGGATGGAAAAACAAGCGGGATATTAAAGATAGGATTAATGAAGTGCTTCTGCAGGTGGGTATGCAGAATAAGGCATATAAATCACCTCACGAATTATCGGGAGGTGAACAGCAGAGAGTTGTGATTGCAAGGGCATTGTTGAACTCACCTGCTTTAATTCTGGCCGACGAACCAACAGGGAATCTTGACCCGGAGACAGGTAGTCATATCGTAGCACTGCTGCATGAAATTTCAAGCAAAGGAACAGCAGTTATTATGTCAACTCATAATTATTCAATTGTTCAAGCATTTCCAGGCAAAATTATGCGTTGCGATAATATGAAACTTGAAACAATGTAATGGTGTATGGTTGTTCAATGTTACAAAAAATTTGTACCTTTGCAACTTCGTAAATTTAAATAACACTTCACAATCGTGGCTGATACAAGGTACATTTTTGTTACAGGTGGCGTAGTTTCCTCATTAGGAAAAGGTATTATAGCGTCATCTTTAGGTAAATTATTACAAGCAAGGGGATACAAAGTTACTATACAAAAGTTTGATCCATATATTAATGTTGATCCCGGAACTCTTAACCCTTATGAACATGGCGAATGCTACGTAACAGCTGATGGACACGAAGCTGATCTGGATTTAGGACATTACGAGCGTTTTTTAAATATTCAGACTACTAAAGAAAATAATATTACTACGGGTCGCATTTACCAAAATGTAATTCTTAAAGAGCGACGTGGAGATTTTCTAGGGAAAACTGTTCAGGTTATTCCGCATATAACTGACGAGATTAAGAGAAATATAAAATCATTGGGTGTAAAAAATAAATTTGATTTTGTAATTTCTGAAATTGGGGGTACTGTTGGTGATATCGAGTCAACGCCTTACTTGGAGGCTGTACGTCAGCTTCGCTGGGAGCTGGGCAAGAACTGTTTTTGTATTCATCTGACTTATGTACCATATATATCTGCTGCAGGCGAAGTTAAAACAAAACCGACACAGCACTCGGTAAAAGAATTGCAATCGCACGGTATACAACCAGATATGCTTGTCTTGCGTACCGACCATAAATTAAATAAGGAAATTCTTGATAAAGTTGCACTTTTTTGTAATGTTGAGCAGGGTGCTGTCATGCAGTCTGTTGATGTTTCAACTATATATGAGGTGCCAACTATGATGCAGCGCCAGGGAATGGATGCGGTTGTTTTGCGTAAGATGAATCTTTCCTCTGATGATACTCCAAATATGGAGGCTTGGAACGGGTTTCTGCAAAAAAGGAAAGATGCTAAGAAGGTGGTTAATATCAAACTTGTTGGTAAGTATGCCGAACTACCCGATGCGTATAAATCAATCACTGAGTCGCTTTCGCAGGTAGCTATTTATAATGATAGAAAATTGGTTCTTGATTTGTATCAATCTGATAAAATAACGGAAGAAAATGTTGCCGGTATATTGAATGATGCTGATGGAATTGTTGTTGCGCCCGGATTCGGACAAAGAGGTATTGAAGGCAAGTTTATTGCATTAAAGTATTCACGTGAGAATGATATTCCTACATTTGGAATTTGTCTGGGTATGCAGTGTATGGTTATTGAGTTTGCCCGTTCAGTTTTGAACTTGCCGGGTGCCAATTCAACCGAAATGGATCCAAAAGCAGAATATAAAATTATTGATCTTATGGAGCAACAAAAGCATATTACTAACATGGGAGCATCGATGCGACTTGGTGCTTATGATTGTGTCCTTAAAAAAGGTTCAATAACCCATAAGGCTTACGGAAGAAATAAAATTCAAGAGCGTCATCGTCACAGATACGAGTTTAATAATTTGTATAAAGAAGATATTGAAAAAGCAGGAATGAAATGTACGGGAGTAAACCCCGACTCAGATCTAGTGGAGGTTGTTGAAATACCCGCATTGAGATGGTATGTTGGGACACAATTTCATCCCGAATATAACAGTACGGTGATCTCACCAAATCCGCTTTTTATGAGTTTTATGGCTGCAGCGGCTCAAACTAAAGAGCTGAGAAAAAAGAAGTAAGAGAGAAGGAGTAAGGAAAAGAAATATAAATTGTTTTAGTTAAAATTCGAAAGAGTTAATGGATAAGAATACAGTTACAGGATTATTGTTGATTACCGCAATAATTATTGCATTTACGATATACAACAGGCCTAGTCAAGAACAGATAGCTGAGAAGAGACGGATTGATTCGTTAGCACTGGTGGAGACAGCTAAAGAAAAAGTTGCAACTCTTGAACTGCAACACAATAGTATAAAAGATATTGATTCCACTATTGATAATCAAATCAATTCTGTGTCAAATTTTTTCAATATTGGTGATCAAGGCGCAGGAGATCAGATAGTAACCTCTGAAAATACAGATTCAACTGTTGTTGATTATACTTCTCAGGATATATCTCAGTCTAAAGAGGAGTTGGTGGTTTTGGAAAACGAAAGGATACGTTTGATGATAAATACTCTGGGTGGAGCTATACAATCCGTGCAATTAAAGGAGTATCTCCATCATAAGGGAGACAGTTTGTATCTGTTTGAGTTTGATGATGAGTCGCGATTTAATCTAGAGATTTTTAATCGAAATAGTGTTCGACTTTCAACCGAAAATGTACTTTTTACTCCTATTAAGAGTGCAGATGGAAGAACTTTGATAATGCGCCTTGAGCAGTCTGCCAATAGATATATTGATTTTGTGTATAGTCTTCATCCCGATGACTATATGATGGATTTTGATATAAACATTGTTGGTATGAGGTCTAGTCTACATCCCGAAAGCCTTGCTAATTTAAGACTTAACTGGGAACAGAAAGTTAGACAACAAGAAAAGGGACGCGCCTTTGAAAATCGCTTTGCCAGAATTCATTATAAATATGATAAGCAAGATGATGATCGAATGAGCGAATCTAAAAACGATCGTAAGGAATTGTCAGATCCAATTAAGTGGTTTGCATTTAAAGATCAGTATTTCTCAGCGATTGTAATAGGTAAACAACCCTTTAACAATACGATTTTAGCATCTGAAATGCTAAATGACACAGATTATATTAAAGATTATAAAGCTGAGGTGTGGGCTCCTGTGAAGATCAGTACTGAGAGTGACCTGGTTAGCGCAGGGTTTAATTACTATTTTGGTCCTGTGCACTACAATACGTTAAAGTCTTATGATGATGATGTTAGTAGTAGTGTTGATAAGCTTGAACTTGAAGAGATAGTTCACCTTGGATACAGATGGTTGAGCTGGGTTAATAAATGGTTTGTAATTCCAATATTTAACTTCTTCTTGTCGCTCAACTGGAGCATGGGTTTGATTATTCTTATTCTTACCTTGATGGTGAAGATTATTATATCACCACTTACATATAAATCTTATATTTCATCAGCTAAGATGAGGGTTCTTCGTCCGCAAATTCAGGAACTTGAAAAGAAGTTCCCCGGTCAGGAGCAAGATATGATGATGAAAAGACAGCAGGCCACAATGGATTTGTATAATAAAGCAGGTGTGAGCCCCATGAGTGGATGTTTGCCTATGCTTATTCAGATGCCTGTGTTGCTGGCTCTATTTTTCTTTTTCCCATCTGCTATCGAGTTGCGTCAACAGAGCTTCCTTTGGGCGAGTGACTTGTCGACCTACGATTCAGTTATATCTTGGAGTGGAAATATTCCAATAATTACAAGATTTTTGGGTAACCATATCAGCGTGTTTTGTTTACTGATGACTGCAACTAACGTTATTTATGCCAAGTATAATATGGCAGCTATGGATACGGGTCAGCAGACTATGCCGGGCATGAAACATATGCCTGTCTTTATGAGTGTATTCATGTTTTTCTTTCTTAACTCTTATCCGGCAGGACTAAATTATTACTATTTTCTTTCAACATTGATCACAATACTTATAACAACAATTTTGAAAAAAACGATTAATGAAGATAAAATTCTTGCTAAACTTGAAGAGAATAAAAAAAAGCGAAAAAAGAAGTCGGGTTTCATGGCGCGACTTGAAGAAGCTCAAAGAATGCAGGAAAAGCAAGCTCGTGAACAGGCTAAACAAAATGCAAAACGAAATACTCGCAGATAGAGTTAGTTAAATCACTGAACTAATTTTTTAAATAATTGTTTTAATAGAATAAACACAATAAAAAAGTTTTGTTATGAGTGAAGAAAAAAAAGTACTTGAATACGATGAAGACGATTCCCTGAAATTTATTCATGAGTACCTTCCGGAAGAGATGAAGGATGAGTTTTCCGATGATGAAATAAACTACATCGTCGATCTGATTTACGAGTTTTATGAGGAAAAAGGTTTTTTAGACGAAAGCGACGACTCCGACATAGAAATTGATGAGGATGAGTTACTTGATTATGTGTTTGAAAATGCGAGTAATGATGATATTAGAGAGTATACAGAGGAACAGATTGAAGTTATTGTTGCCGGTGAATTAGCATACTGCGATACCTTGAATCTGTTTGATTAAAAAACAAAAATTGATTTTAAAATAATATTATATTTATCAAAACTAAACTAACTATGAAACGTATTTCAAAATTATTAGGAATTGGATTATTAGGAATTTCTTTAGTGTTTTCCGGTTGTGGAGTCAATAGAACTGTTCAAGGAGGTGCTATTGGTGCAGGCTCAGGAGCTGCAGTAGGTGCAGGTATTGGAGCTATTACAGGTGGTGGAAGAGGTGCTGTTATTGGTGCAGGTATAGGAACAATTGTAGGGGGAGCCGCCGGTGCTATTATTGGCAATCGTATGGATAAGCAAGCTGCTGAGTTGGAGCAAATTGAAGGTGCACAGGTTGAGAAAGTAAATGAAGGAGAAGCTATAAAAGTTACATTTGAGTCAGGAATATTATTTGCTACAAACTCAAGTACTTTAAATAGTGCTTCACGTACATCACTTGATAAGTTTGCTTCATCACTTCAAAACAATCCTGATACTGACGTGGAAATCTTTGGACATACCGACAGCACAGGAAGTGATGCAATTAATAATCCATTGTCAGAAAGACGTGCCCAATCGGTTTACGACTATCTGGCTTCTAAGGGAGTATCAGGTTTAAGAATGTCTTACAAAGGATTTGGATCCTCACAACCTGTATCGGATAATAATACAGTTGCAGGAAGATCAGAAAACCGTCGTGTAGAGGTTTATATTCTTCCAAATGCTAAGATGATTCAGGATGCTCAAGAGCAGTCAAGGTAATTGAAACTTCGGTTATGATTTATTAAAATGCGTTGTCTTTATTAAGACAACGTTTTTTTTGTATATAAATAGTTTTCTGCATTACAATTTCAAAGTTTCTGCATTACAATTTCAAAGTTTCTGCATTTCAAATTTTGTCCCTACTTTTGTATCACTATAATAATTTTATTTATTTACTTCAGTAAAAATATGTTTTTATTTTCTGAATTTAGAAACTTTGATAATGAGCGAAGAATTATTTATCCCACAAAGTACAGATAAAAAAGAGATCTATGAATCTATTTACCCACAGTTAATAACATTGACTGAAGGTGAAGATGACCTGATAGCAAATATGGCCAATATCTCATCAGCATTAAAAGAAGCACTGGGCTTTTTCTGGGTGGGTTTTTATCGTGTTGTAGATGACCGACTGGTGTTAGGTCCATTTCAGGGCCCGATTGCTTGTACGTCTATTAAATTTGGTAAGGGAGTATGTGGCAAGGCATGGGAAAATGGTGAAATAATTATTGTACCTGATGTAGATAAATTTCCGGGACATATTGCATGTAGTTCTCTTTCTCGTTCGGAGGCAGTTGTTCCGGTTAAAAGGAATAACTCAGTAATAGCCGTTTTGGATGTTGATAGTGATAAGCTTAATTCTTTTGATGAAATTGATGCTTTTTATCTAGAGAAAATATGTGCATTAATTTAATAAAGCATATGTTTTGATAAATAAAAATATATGAAGTTAGACATGTTTTTATAGGAATATTTTTATTTGTGATAAATGTAATTAAAATCTTTAGATCTTCTCTATCATAGAGCCATTCATTTCAACTATTGCACACCCAAGCTGAGCTATTCTAATTGCAATATTTGATTTTTCATCAACAGTAACAAGTTCACCTTCTAATCCATTTAAAGGTCCTTTTATGATTCTTATTTTCTGACCGGGTTGAAAATCTGATGAACTAAAATAAATAGGATTGTCAGAGTTGTCAACCATGAATCTAAATTGATTCATTTGATAATCAGGAATTTCTGATGGAGTGCGCTCTCCACGTAACACTAGATATCGTAAAACAGACGGTAGGGTGATCACCGTTTTCTGTTCTTCGGAGTTTACACGAACGAATATCATCATTGGTATTAACACCCTTTCTATCTTTTTCTTTCTGTCGCTCCACTGCCTGATCTCAGTTTGTACAGGCAAGAAGTTTTCGATTCCAAGGGTGTTTAAATATTCTCTTATTTTTTTTTCGTGGTGCATTTTTACGTATGCAGCTAACCATCTTTTATTTTTATCTTTACTCATTAATTATATGTTTATTGACTGGCAAATTTACTAATTTAACAAAGATTTCTATTATATTTGTATGCAAAATAATAGTTCCCATTATAATCAATGAACAAAATATTTATTTTGCTCATAATTTTGTTTTGTTGTGTTTCGAAGGGCTTTTCCATCGATCATCCTGATACAGAAATTAGAGCCGTTTGGTTGACAACTAATTATGGGTTGGATTGGCCACGCAATAGAACAAGTCAGAAAGAGCAGGAAAAAGAGCTTATTGCCATACTCGATAAACTTCAAAGACATAATTTTAATACAGTTATGTTTCAAGCCCGTACTAGGGGCGAAGTATTTTATGTGTCAGATATTGAACCAATGTCATCAATTGTTGCTACTGATGAGAACAAATATCAACAGTTTGATCCTCTTGCATTTGCAATTGAAGAGTGTCATAAACGAGGAATTGAGATTCATGCATGGATTGTGACTTATCCGTTGGGCGGTGACAGGCATGTTAGGAGTCTTGGATCAAAATCGGTAACCAAGAGACATCCCTCTCTTACCAAAAAATTTAAAAACGAATGGTTTATAGATCCCGGAAATCCAAGGACTGATGACTATTTGATGTCAATTGTTAATGAGCTTGTAACCAACTATGACATAGATGGTATTCATTTTGATTATATTCGTTATCCCGACAATCGAGGTCAATTTCCCGATGATGGTATGTATCGATTACATGGTAAAGGAAAGTCGCGTGCCGATTGGCGCAGAGATAATATCACACGCTTTGTAAACAGGGTCTATGATGAGGTAAAGGAAAAAAAACCCTGGGTGCAGGTTAGCAGTTCACCTCTTGGTCGTTATCGAACCCTAAATGAAAGGGGACAAGGTTGGACAGCATTTGAAACTGTTTTTCAGGATGCCGGTAAATGGATGAAGACAGGAAAGCATGACGCTTTATACCCGATGATGTATTACAAAGAGGAGCTGTTTTACCCTTATCTTGATGATTGGCAATTGCATAGCAACGGTAGGATATTAGTTCCCGGTTTAGGTCTGTATCAAATGATTGAGCTTGGATGGTCTAGCAAAGACATTACAGATCAGGTTAACTATTCGCGAGAAAAGGGCGTTCAGGGACAAGCATATTTTCGGACAGAGGATTTATTTATAAATAGAAAGGGTATTTTAAATGAACTGGATGCTTTTTATGAATATCCGGCAAAATTGCCTTCTCTGAAATGGCTTTCAGACACAATACCTGACAGTCCGGTTGATATTAGAGCCGAAAAGCTTTCAAATGGTTTATTTGAATTGAAGTGGGAAATAGTAGATAATGATGATAGGGTTACTTATAATGTTTATCGTAGCGAAGATGAGGATTTTTGTAAGGATAAACCAGAGAAGTTTCTTGCTGTTGGTTTGAAGAGACCAACTTTAATATATGAGGCAGAAGATAATGATAAGGCATATTACTACTATGTTACTGTTTCGGATTCGTTTCATAATGAGAGTGAACCAAGTAAACCGGCATTTTTTTATCACTCAGAAACTGTAAAATAGATAATAAAATTGTATGCTAAAACAGTGTATATTGAAAAAATAGAATAATTTTGTAATTATGGAAGCTAATCTGAAAATAAGAAAACAGGTTAAGGATGAGTTTACTGAATATCTAACTATTCATAAACACAGGAAAACTCCTGAACGATTTGCTATACTCGATCATATATACTCATCAAAAGGTCATTTTGATATGGATTCACTGTATCAATCTATGACCGAAAGTAGCTTCAGGGTTAGTCGTGCAACACTTTATAATACTATTGATTTGCTGCTCGACTGCGGACTTGTAGTAAAACATCAGTTTGGTGGAAATATCTCTACATATGAAAGAGCTTATGGTAATGAGAATCATAATCATATGATTTGCACTACTTGTGGCGAGGTTTGGGAGTTGAAAAATGACAATTTACTTACCTCAAATCACTTGAAAAAAATCAAAAAGTTTACTGTTAACTACTATAGCATGTATATTTATGGAATATGCAGCAAATGCAGCCATGCAAAGAAAATGGAACTGAGAAGGTTAGCTAGATTAAGTAAAGGCGAAAAATAAATATAATAAATACAAATGAAAGTTGATGTGATTTTAGGACTCCAGTGGGGAGATGAAGGAAAAGGGAAAGTTGTTGATGTGCTAACGCCCGATTATGATATAGTAGCACGTTTTCAGGGTGGACCTAATGCAGGACACACATTGGAGTTTGAGGATCAGAAATACATACTTAAATCAATTCCCTCAGGCATTTTCCAGGAAGGCAAAATAAATATTATTGGTAATGGAGTTGTTATTGATCCTGCAATGTTCAAACAGGAAATTGAAACACTTGAAGCTACTGGTCATAATTTAACAGACAGACTCTGCATTTCTAAAAAAGCACATTTGATATTGCCCACACATAGGTTGTTGGATGCTGCATCCGAAAAGGAGATGGGAGAGGAAAAAATTGGAACTACAGGAAGAGGAATTGGTCCTACGTACACTGATAAGATAAGTAGACATGGTCTAAGGGTTGGCGACCTCTTTACCAACTTCGATGAGAAATACAAAAATGTTGTAGAGCGTCATAAGAAAATGCTTGATCAATCGGGACTAGAGTTTGATCTTGAAGCTTTGGAGGCTGAGTGGTTTGCCGGAGTAGAAAAGATGAAGGAGTTTCAAATTATTGATAGTGATCATTATATCAACAAACATCTTACAAAGGGAGGGAATGTTCTAGCTGAGGGTGCTCAAGGATCTCTTCTAGATATAGACTTTGGTACATATCCGTTTGTTACTTCATCTAACACTATATGTGCAGGTGCATGTACCGGATTGGGTATTGCTCCTCAAAAAATTGGTGAGGTATTTGGTATTTTCAAAGCTTATTGTACAAGGGTTGGAAGTGGGCCTTTTCCTACAGAGTTGTTTGATTCATACGGCCAGGAGCTTAGAGATAAGGGTAATGAATATGGTTCTGTAACGGGAAGGCCTAGACGTTGCGGATGGATTGATCTGGTGGCTTTGCGTTACACTATTATGATCAACGGAGTTACAAAACTGGTAATGATGAAAAGTGATGTTCTTGACGGTTTTGAAACAATTAAAGCTTGCGTATCATACAAAATTGATGGTGTAGAGACCGAAGACTTGCCATTTTGTATGTCAGAAGATATCGAACCTGTATATATAGATTTGCCCGGCTGGCAAACCGATATGACAAATGTACAATCAGAAGATGAATTTCCAGAGGAATTTAATAATTATCTCTTATTTCTTGAAGAGGAGCTGAATGTCCCAATTTCAATTGTTTCAGTGGGCCCCGACAGGAAACAAACTATTATCAGATAATTTATTTATAAGTTTATCTTTGGCATAAATTTTGATTACACTTTACTATAAACAGTACTTCAAGAGAAAGAAATTGAACTTTTGAAGATGTGAATATGTTAAATATAAATACAAAATAATATTTATGACATCAATTTGGATTCTATTTATTGTAATTGCAATTGCAGGATGGGTTGTTCAGGCTCGTTTACAAAGCAGGTTTAAAAAGTATTCTAAAATACCTTTGCGAAACAGGATGACCGGTAAGGAGGTGGCTGAAAAAATGCTTCATGATAATAACATCTATGACGTGCAGGTTATTTCTACGAGAGGACAGCTAACCGACCACTATAATCCTTTAAATAAGACTATCAATTTAAGTGAGCCTGTTTATGGTTCATATAGCGTTGCTGCTGCTGCTGTGGCAGCACATGAGACTGGTCACGCAATTCAGCATGCAAAGGGCTATGCACCCCTTAAAATGCGCTCAGCACTTGTTCCAATAATCTCTTCCACTTCAAAATGGTTAATGTGGGTTATACTATTAGGAATTATACTAATACAAACATTAGGTCCCGGGTTATTATGGTTAGGTATTGGACTATTTTCTTTAACAACAATATTTAGTTTTATAACGCTTCCGGTTGAAAAGAATGCAACGAACAGGGCATTAAGGTGGCTTAGCAGTTCCGGTATAACAGATATGACAAATCATAACGAAGCAGAAGATGCATTAAGATGGGCAGGTTACACATATGTGGTAGCTGCTCTAAGTTCACTTGCAACATTACTTTACTATATTATGATTGCTATGAGTGGCAGCAGAAGGTAAAAAAGAAATATTTTAATTCAAAATTATATTTCAATATAGACGGCAACATTAGCCGTCTTTTTTTGTTTAAAGTTTTTGAGGTGATGTTTCTAAGTAGCATCACTAAAAATAATATAATCACAAGGATTATGAAAAATATTTTAATTACAGGTGGTTCCGGATTTATTGGCAGACGATTGTCGGAGTTACTTGTTGATAGAAAATATAATGTTTTTTGGCTTAGTAGAGAGCGTCATATAAAAGCTGAAATTCCTCGTTATAAGTGGGATTATAAAAATAAGGAAATTGATATTCAGGCACTTGAAAAGGCGGATATAATAATACATCTTGCAGGCTCAAATATTGGAGATGAGTTATGGTCGACACGTAAAAAGCAGGAAATAGTTGAAAGCAGAGTAGAAACTGCAAAATTGCTGCTTGAAAAACTGAAGTCTCTAAATAAAAAGCCTGAAGCATTTATTACAGCATCAGCTGTTGGTTTTTATGGAATGCTTACAGTAGATAAAATATTCACAGAAGAAGATATGCCTGCACATAACGACTTTTTGTCGCAAACATGCAAAAAGTGGGAAGAAGCAGCTTTTTGTTTTCAGGATGAATTGAATATTAGGACAATAGCCATACGCACATCATTTGTGATAAGTACAAAAAGTGAAGCATTCAAAAAAATGGTGATTCCTGTACGATTTGGACTTGCAGCTCCTTTGGGCACAGGCAATCAGTATACAAGCTGGATTCATCTTGAAGATATCTGTGGTATATACCTCAAAGCAATAGAAGATTCTACAATGCAGGGTGTATATAATGCTTCTGCTCCTGAACACGTTACCAACAAGGAGTTTATGCATAGTCTTGCAAAAGAGATGAGGCGTCCTTTTATTTTGCCTAATGTACCGAAGTTTATATTAAAACTTTTTATGGGTGAGGCATCAGGAACTATATTAGAGGGAAGCAGGATTTCATCACAAAAAATTATTGATAAAGGGTATGAGTTTCAGTATTCAACTGTTGAAAAGGCATTCAGAAACTCATTAAATCTTTAACATACATACTTAAAACATTTCACTGTTAACATTGTTTTAATTAACGAAGTTTTTTGTATACGCTAAAAAGTCACTTTTTTACTCATTACAACATTTAAATATTGAAAATCATGGCAAAATTAAATCCGTATCTCAATTTTGATGGTAAATGCGAAGAAGCATTTAATTTATATAAATCAGTATTTGGCAGTGAATTCACGCATTTCTCCAGGATGGGTGAAATGGATGGTATGGAGACGCCTGACAGTGACAAAATGCTGGTGATGCACGTCAGCCTGCCTATAGGTCAGGAAGTTTTGATGGGATCTGATGTACCTTCGAGTATGAAATCTAACTTCAAACCCGGCAATAATAACTACATAAGTCTTACCTCTGATAATAGGGAAGAGGCTGATAGATTGTTTAACGAATTGTCTGCTAATGGAGAAGTTGAAATGCCTATGCAGGAGACATTTTGGGGTGACTATTTTGGTAGCTTCATAGATAAATATGGAGTTTGTTGGATGATTTCGTACAATTTATTAAAAGATTAATTTTTATAAGAATTTTAATATGAAGTATTTAAGAATTGCTGTATTAATTTCCTTTTCTATAATATTTATTTCTGCATCGTGCGAAGAGCAGAAGTCGGACAAAGAACAGTTACCACCTAATAATAAATTACCGGCTGTTGAAACTAAAAGCCCTAATACCACATATAAATCTGCGTTTGAAGGGCAAACAAGGATAAGTGGCGTTAAAACAGTGACACCGTACAAAGCCACTGTTATTCTCTCAAATCTTGATAGTCCTTGGGCTGTAACAACTCTGCCTGATGGAAGATTAGTTATTACAGAGAAGGCCGGTACATTGCGTATTGTAACAAAAGCCGGTACAGTTAGTAATAAAATTACAGGATTTCCTGAAGTTGATGATCGTAGACAGGGTGGTTTGCTTGATGTTGCACCGGCGCCCGACTTCTCAACAAGTAGGATGCTATATTTTACTTTTGCCGAAAGAGTTCCACAAGGTACACTAACAGCTGTTGGTAAAGGCCGTCTCTCTGACGATGAAACAGTTATTGAAAATTTCCAAATTATTTATCGTGCAATTCCATATTATGATAATAGCATGCATTTAGGAAGCCGTTTAGTATTTGATAGTGCAGGAAACTTATTTGTTTCAACAGGTGAGAGATCTGAATTAGCAACAAGATATAATGCACAGAAACTTGATACCGCTCATGGTAAAGTAGTACATATTACACCTGATGGCAACCCTGTCCCGAATAATCCTTTTATAAACAGTGAGGGAGTTCTTCCAGAAATATATAGTTATGGACATCGTAATCCTCAAGGACTTGATATTCATCCAAAAACTGGTGATTTATGGCTTAGCGAGATGGGTCCCCGTGGAGGCGATGAGATTAATTTAATTAAACCCGGAAAGAACTATGGGTGGCCCACAATAACTTATGGTATTGAGTATACGGGATCAAAAATTGGTGATGGGATAACTGTTCATGACAGTATGGAGCAACCTGTTTATTATTGGGACCCTGTTTTGTCGCCCAGTGGAATGACTTTTTATCGCTCAAGCGTCATTCCTGAGTGGGAAAATAATTTATTTATTGGTGGTTTAAGTAGTAAGCATATAGCAAGAATTGTGTTAGATGAAAACAACAAAGTTGTGGGCGAAGAGCGATTGCTCGAAAGCGAAAATGAAAGATTTCGTGATGTAGGTGATGGTGGTGATGGCTCACTTTATGCAGTTACCGATTCCGGAAAGCTGTATCGTATTGAAAAATCTAATTAGAAAATCGCGAATAAAATATTGCAATAAAAAGCGGGGAAAAGAATTAAATAATCTTTTCCCCGCTTTTTATTATACTATGCCAATGAAGATAAAACAAGTAGTTTCGATTAAACACTATTTGAATTATACTTCATGCATTTAATTTATATAAAAGCTATTTTATATCAAATTCAATCCATTTAGATCTGTCGGGTGGAGTAGGTGGAGTAATCTTTTTTAGAGGATTTCTTTTCAGTTCATCCAACAACACTTCCACAGCTTTCTCAACAGAAGGGTCATTACCTTTAGCAAGCTCATCGGGAGCATCTACAACCTCAATATCAGGATACACACCTATACCTTCAATAATCCATTCACCCGATTCGTCATAAATACCAAACCTGGGAACTGAGATATAACCACCATCAACAAGTCGTGCATTGCCCGAAATACCAACCAATCCGCCCCATGTACGTGTACCAATTAGCCGTCCTTCTCCTGTTTTCTTGAAGAAGTATGGAAAAGCATCACCACCTGAAGATGAGTATCCGTTGATAAGCATTGCCTTTGGACCGTCGTGCGCTAGACCCGGCGACTTCATAGGCTGCTCCAAATTATTCCTGTGCCAATATACCAATGTTCTGCGATTCACAAAATCAATCATCCTATCAGGAATAAATCCTCCTCCGTTATTTCTATCGTCAATTATTAGTGCATCCTTATGGTTGTATGCCAACATCCCTTTATATAGTTCACGGTTACCCTCAACAGCAGTGTTAGGTACATGGATATAGCCTATTTTTCCATCTGACAGCTTGTCAACCATTTCGCGACGTTCATTTACCCAGTTAAGATATCTTAGCTCCTGCTCGCTGGTAATCGTTTTTACTATATATTCTTTTGCCCCTGATGAGTTAGAGGTGGAGTTAACCGCCAATTCGATATGACGATTACCTAAATTCTCAAGTAGTTCATATGGGTTGTTGTCTGTTGTAATATCTTCACCATTAATGCTAATAATGTAATCGCCCTCATTAATATTAATACCACTTTCTGTTAATGGTGAGCGTCGACTATCGTTCCAGTTTTCGCCTTCATAAATTTTCTTGATCCTATAGCGCCCGACAGATAAATCGGCTTCTAAATCAGCACCAAGTAAACCACCATTTATTCTGTCAACCGAACCAATATCTCCCCAATCTACATAAGCGTGACCTGTATTTGATTCACTAACAACTTCATTGAGGATATAATCGAGGTCGAATCTACTCGCAACGTAGGGCAACATCGCTCCATAAGTTTCCTTTATACCATTCCAATCCACACCATGAATATTGTCCACATAAAAGTAATCACGAAAGATTCTGAAAGCATCGTTATATATTTGATTCCACTCACTTCGGGGATCAATCTTCATCACAAGATTATCAAGATTAAGTTTTCCTTCACCTGTTTTCTGTCCCGGTTGATTTTTTGCAATTGCAAAATCACCGCCGGTTCTATAAATGAATGACTTGCCATCTGCCGATAAAGATGCAAAGCCTGCACTGCCAATAATATCTTCAGTTTTTTCTTCTTTTACATTATATCTAAATATCTTATTACCTGCAGAGTAAAGTAAACCCTCGTCAACAGCTCCAAGGATCCTATAATTACCGGAAGGCATAGGCAGGACCTCAATTCTGTTCTGAATATTATCTAAGTCGATATTAACTCTCACGTCCGATTTATCATCTTTCCTCTTATCATTTTCTTTGTTAGAAGACCCTTGTGAAGATGTTTTTGAAATATTACCTGAACTGTTCCCGGCTGATTCATCTCCAAATGGCTCAACATCCTTTTTGTAAACACTGAGTTTAGTGCCGTCATTCTGCAGTGGAATAGCATAAATACGTGTTGCATTGTTATAAAGATAATCAAACTCAAAGCTGCTGAAAGCCAGGTTGAAATCACGATTTGAAGAGAAAAATAGAAATTTGCCATCACGACTAAACACAGGGTTCCCATCAGAGAAAGCGGCATCAGTAATCTGATGTTTTCTGCCTGTAGAAATGTTGTATAGCCACAGGGCAGACTGGTAGTTTGGTGACGATTTGCTATAAGCAATCCATTCACCATCAGGCGAGAATGTATAATCACTAATCTCTTCTGCCGTAGCTTTATCAATATTTGTTTCTTTACCGTTGACAACATCAATCAAACGGAGTATCATTGTTCTGTCGCTATATACCAAATGTGTGCTTTTTGGTGACCATACAGCGGTATTTTTCCAAGCAGATGATCCTTTTGTTAACTGACGAGGTTCAGCTCCATTACGGTTTTCCAATAAATAAAGTTCATACTCTCCTGTTCTATCAGAGTAATATGCAATTTGTTTTCCATCTGGCGACCATACCGGAGACAACTCCCTTACGCCTTGTGTGTTTGTGAGATTAACAATTTCACCATGCTCTGCAGGTACACTAAAAATATCACCTCTAGCTTCTATAAGTGCTCTTTTGCCGGTAGGAGACAATGAATATCCACCAATAAATCTCTTCACATTTTTAAAATATGGCTGAAGATTTGGGTTATCATATTTTATTGAAACATCTATCTTCTTTGATTCACCACTATAAAGATCAAGCTTATAAAGGTGTCCGCCATTTTCATAAATAAGTTGACCATTACTGCCCGATGGCCACATAACATCAAACTCAGAGTGATATGTTATCTGCACATCTTCTCCTGATTTTACATTATATCTTCGGATATTAAGTCGGGCATCCTGATCAGAAGCATAAAAAATATTGTCGCCATACCATGTAGGCCATTGATCACTACCCACCCAATTAGTAATCTGTTTTGCAGAGTTATTAACAAGATCGTATGTCCACAACTCAGTTGCACGTCCTCCTTTATACCTCTTCCATGTTCTGAATTCGCGATCCACAGGAGTAAAAGCTAATTGCGAACCGGAGGGAGACAATGTAGCAAAACCACCATTCACAATTGGAAGTGGTTTTTCCAATCCGCCATCTATACTCACAGTATAGTATTTACCGTTTCTATCGCCAAAAGATGTACGATTAGCTCTAAACAGTATGTTTTTACTATCAGGAGTCCAATCCAGTACAACATTGTCAAACCCTCCTCTTGGAGGCATGGTGCCAACGGAATTATAATACGTTAGCTGTCTTGCAGCACCACCTTCAGCCGGCATCACCCATATCTGTCTATTGCCTGAATATTCGGCCGAAAAAGCTATCCATTTACCATCGGGAGAAATTTTTGGGAATAGCTCAATGCCTTCATGCGATGTTAGCCTTTTAGCTTCACCACCATTAGAATTGACTGACCAAATATCACCGGCATAAACAAATGCTATTAAATCTCCGTTAATGTCTGGGAAACGCAATAATCTTGCATCATCCATAGCAGAGGTCTGAAATGAAATCAGACCAATTAAAGTTAAAAAAATTAGTTTTCTCATTAAGAAGTTTGATTTTATAATTAAAACTTTTATTTATTATTACTTCAAATTTACATAAAAAACTGAATATCGGAAGGTAATTAATCTAATAGTTTGTTTTGAACAATAGTTGCCTAATTATTTGCCTATTGAATTACAAATTCTATTATCTTTGTTGATATCATAATTATATTAAACGGGATAGGATGAGAAAAATATATTCACTTGTTTTACTTCTGCTTTTATTGTTTTCAGTCGATGTATACTCTCAGAGCTCCAAACCTTTGGTGTATCGAATAAATATTAAAGAAAATATTGGAAGCAATACCTGGGTCTATCTGAGAAATGGCTTGCATCAAGCAAAAGAAATGAATGCTGATGTAGTTCTGCTTCATATGAACACCTATGGTGGGGGTGTTTTGGAGGCCGACTCTATGCGCACTGCAATATTAAACTCAACAATTCCGGTTTATGTATTTATTGATGTTAATGCAGCATCTGCAGGAGCATTAATAGCCATTGCTTGCGATAGCATCTACATGAGATCGAGCGCTTCTATTGGAGCTGCAACAGTTGTTGAGGGAGGCACAGGCGAACAAGCCCCCGACAAATACCAGTCGTACATGCGTGGTATTATGCGGGCAACAGCTGAGAGTCACGGAATGACGGAAACAATTGTTAAAGGAGACACTATTAGACAATGGAGAAGAGATCCTGTTGTAGCCGAAGCAATGGTTGATGAGCGAGTTGTAGTACCAGGTTATGCTGATTCTACTCAAATCCTAACCTTAACTGCTAGACAGGCAGAAGAACTGGGCTATTGTGAGGGGATTGTTGAGAGCGTACATGAAGTTATTGTATCTCAGTTAGGTTATAACGACTATAATATGGAAACCTATAACCCCACACTCTATGATAAAATAAAAGGATTTCTTACAAATGGAGTACTTCAGGCGTTTCTAATAATGTTTATAATTGGGGGTATTTACTTCGAGCTGCAATCACCCGGAATAGGTTTCCCCACAGCAATTGCCATTACCGCAGCCTTACTTTACTTCACTCCTTTATATCTAACCGGTTATGCTCAAAATTGGGAGGTTTTGCTTTTTGTATTAGGATTAATACTTATAGTCTTCGAGTTATTTGTCATACCCGGTTTTGGTGTAACCGGTATTTTAGGAATCCTTTTTGTCTTAATATCACTCATTCTTGCACTAGTTGGAAACATAAGATTCAACTTTGAAGGAATACCCGGAAGAGAAATGTTTCAAGCCTTTATGACTGTGACTGGTGGAGTGGGAATGGGAATAATCCTAATTATATATTTGACAAGTAGGATAGGTCAGAAGGGATTTTTAAAAAATGTTGCTCTTCATGCTAATCAGGAAGGTTATATATCTGTCCCTATGGAACCTGTAACCTTGGTTGGTAAAATAGGATTTGCTGCCACTGTTTTGCGTCCTTCAGGAAAAGTTGTAGTTGATGGAGAATATTATGATGCAATATCGCAAAGAGGAATGATTGAAAAGGGAGAAGAGGTGATAGTTACACGTTATGAGAACTTTCAGCTTCATGTCACTCGTAAACTAAAATAGACATACAAAAAAACAAATAAAAATACCCTGAGATTTTTATCTCAGGGTAAAATGTTTTTTCATTTTGCAGGATGAGAATAACTCAATTAATTGTATGCTGCAATTTCATCGCGTGTGTACGCTGCTTTTTTAGAGAAAAAATAAATTACAAACGGTACAACAAATAAAAATATTGCCCAAATAATATTACTTAGGACAGTTCCTTTCTTCATGTTGTTTACATAGATATGACCTAATATTCCATTAACTATTAAAGCCATTCCAATAATTAAATCCATATTGGTGGTTGTACCCATAAAAAATGGAACTACCAAAAAGACAACCCCTATCAGCAATACTAAGACTCCGATGTATTTTGCAAATTCTTTCATGTGTGTATAATAATTATGTTTTTGATTCCGTAACGCAAATAAACACAAAATTCAACAAACAAGGAAATTATTTGAGGTAAAAATTTCCTTTATAACTAAAAAAGAGTTTTATGCTGTAAAAACTTAAATTATAATTCTGAAACGCGATGTTTTTTTTTAATTTTGTAAATTAATTGTCTGAAGAATCTGAATTGTGATTAATATTCTGCGTTTCTTATATCAATGGATCATTTTAGCTCCAATTTTTATTGTGATAACTTTTATCACAGCAATTATAGTTATGATCATGTCACCTCTGTTTGGGAGTAAATTCTGGGGCTACTATCCACCCAAATGGTGGTCGAGACTCACCTGTTGGCTATCGTTATGTCAGATAAAATCTTCAGGTCAAGAAAATCTTGATCCTAAACAGTCGTACGTTTTTGTTGCAAATCATCAGGGTTCATACGATATCTTTCTTGTTTATGGTTTTTTAAATCATAATATTGTGTGGATGCAAAAGCAAAGTCTAAGAAAAGTTCCATTTGTTGGATTTGCTTCTGAAACAGCAGGTCATGTATTTGTCGACAACACAAATCAAAATACAAGAGCAATTACACTTAAAAAAGCAATGGAAAGAGTCGTTGGTGGAGTCTCTATGGTTATTTTCCCTGAAGGGGCACGAACACATACCGGCAAAATGAGTACCTTTAAGAAAGGCGCCTTCTATATAGCGCATGAACAGAAACTTCCAATTGTTCCATTAACCATAAACGGGCCATTTGATGTGATGAAAAGGAACACTCTAAAACTAAAGCCGGGCAAACTCGAACTAATAATTCATAAACCTATACCAACTGATAATATCTCTGTTGATGAACTGCACGAGTTGATCAATCAGACAAGGGAAATCATCCAATCAGCTCTTTGGGAAAAATATAAAAATTGATTTTAATATTGCTTACAAATTTGAACAGACTAAAAATGGAAGTTTAATAATAAGCCGTAAAATTGAAGTCTGATAAGTTGTAAAAAAAGTGTGGTTTTAGTTTACAAACCTATATAAAAAAGGAATGGTTGTCTCACGACAACCAATCTTCATTGTTAACCTTAAATCTAATACCATGAAAAACACGACGCAATATACAACGGTTTACTTTATTCTCCAAATTATTTCTCAAAAAAAACAATCTTTAAACAAACTTTAAAGATTACTGACAATTTAACATCAGACAAAAAATGAGAATTGCTAATCGTAAATCTTGTTTGCAAAGAAGTTTAATAAATCCCAATTAATTCTATACCAGCGTCTTGTTGCTTTTTGTTTGCCTCCAAACTGCAGAAGAAATCTTGATTTCCCAGCGTTTCTGTTTAAAAATCCAACATCCATATAGTCAAAATACAAAAAACCGTTATCCTCTGACAACTTCATGGCAGAGTATAAAGTGAATATTGTAGGATATAGAGTTTTATAACGTTTGGATTTGCCCCAATAATATAGACAAAACGCTGTTTCATTGCCTTCAAAGCCCAAAATAGCACCTCCAATAATCTTATCCTGATATCGAGTAAGCAAAATTTTACCTTTCCCATTCTTTACATAATGATTGAAGAAATTTTCAAAATACTTATATGGCGGAAAACGACGATACACATTTTTCTTATTTGTATTTTCGATCATTTTGTAAATTTCCGGCAAACTATTTTCTGAGACAAGTTCTTCGAGCTTTACTCCTTTCTTAATTGCTTTGTTGACCTGATTTTTTCTACTGGTCGACAATTGATCCCAAATATTGCGCTTTTTTTGTAATGAGTTTTTAATATTTATCCATTTTGTTGAATAAAATCTATTTTCTCTAAATCCTTTGTATCCAAAAATATTACTCCCCAAATTATTGTATCTGATTAAAAACACTCTGTTTCTAACTTTATTTACAAGATGTGTAATAAGAATATTGAAAACATCAATTTTCGAAACATTCTCATCAAAGAATGCCGGCTGTTGAGAAATAAAACATCTTTTAAAAATAGTGCCGTAAAGATATCTGTTTCTTCTTATGATAACTGCAAACATGGCTGCAATGGGTTTTGTTTCGTTAAAAGCCACTAACATGAGGGGAGTATATGTTGGAGAATGACTATACCAATCAAATGAAGATGAATAGTGGAAAAAATTAACATCCTCCAAAACGGGAAGCTCATCTTTATTAAAGTATGTTTTTACGTTGTATTTCATGTTGATTTATGTGACTTTAATAACGTAATTAAACAAAAATACTAAAAAAAATCAATATGCAATGTTTAGAATAATTTTATGGTTTGTGATATTTTATTTATGTTTGTTTAAGGACTACCGAATCACTAAATTTGTATCAAATTAGCAGAAAAACAATAATTAAAAATATCTATGGCAAAAAAGATTTTAGTAACAGGCGGCACCGGCTATATTGGTTCGCATACCGTGGTTGAGTTGCAGCAAGCAGGATATGAGGTGGTTATTATCGATAACCTGTCAAATTCAAATGCAGATGTATTGGAAGGGATTACTAAAATATCCGGAATACGTCCTCATTTCGACAAGATCGATTGTACTGACTTAGAAGCTCTTAAATATCTATTCAAAAAACATAAGTTTGATGGCATTATCCACTTTGCTGCAAGCAAAGCAGTTGGTGAATCAGTTCAAAAGCCATTAATGTATTATCGCAACAACCTTGTATCATTAATTAATCTACTGGAGTTGATGCCAGAGCATGACGTTAAAGGCATAGTGTTCTCTTCATCTTGCACCGTTTATGGTGAGCCTGATGAAAATCCAATTGATGAGAATGCACCAATCAAACCTGCAGCATCTCCCTATGGTAATACTAAGCAAATCAATGAGGAAGTAATTCAGGATTTCGTACACTCGGGTGCCCCCATAAAAAGTATTATTCTCAGATATTTTAATCCCATAGGTGCACATCCAACGGCTAACATTGGCGAACTCCCCATTGGTGTTCCACAAAATCTGGTACCATATATCACACAAACCGGAATTGGCATCAGAGAGCAGCTAAGTGTATTTGGAGATGATTATGATACTCCCGACGGATCATGCATTCGTGATTTTATTAATGTTGTAGACTTAGCCAAAGCGCATGTAGTTGCAATTGAGAGAATGCTTGAAGATAAATCGGACGATAAAATTGAGATATTTAACCTTGGCACCGGAAAGGGATTATCGGTACTAGAACTGATAAAAGTGTTTGAGAAAGTATCCGGGAAACCATTAAATTACAAAGTAGTTGGTCGTCGCGAAGGAGACATAGAAAAAATTTGGGCTCAACCCGACAAGGCAAATAATGTACTTGGTTGGAAAGCTAAGGAAACAATCGAAGATACTATGTTTTCTGCTTGGAAGTGGCAACAAAGAATAAGTAAAAAAAGAATTTAGTGCTATTTAGAAGCAATAATATAAAGGAGCTGCCCTTTTGGAACAGCCCCTTTATCACTTTTCATAAAGAATACTTTTAAAAATAATATTCAATAATAAAATAGTAATCTTCTTTGTCGTTTACTGATTTCTCTATCTCAATTTTGTTTTCTCTTGCCAGCCATCCAATGGCAATATAAACTTCCTTTTCAGATAATCCTGACTTCTTACATAATTGATTAATATTCCATCTCTGATTGTTGTTCAATATATTCCAAATAATTCCGGCATTTGTCCCAATAGCTGTTTTGTACATTGTGATGCGTTTTTATAGTTGTGGTATAATCTTTAAAACGCATTATAAGGATATATTGTTTAGATAATCTGAAAAAATAATAAGTACATAAAGACAGCAGGAACAGCAACCAGTAAACTATCTATTCGGTCAAGTATACCTCCATGCCCCGGAATAATGTTACCTGCATCCTTTACGTCGCATGTTCTTTTTATTAACGATTCAAATAGATCTCCCAATGTACCAAAGAGTGATACAATTAACGAAAGTCCAATCCAAAATGGTAATGAGAATTGTGGGAAAAAATATGCAAAAATAAATGAAGCCAACACGGTAAATAAAATACCCGCCACAAATCCCTCAATAGATTTTTTGGGTGAAATACGCTCATGAAGCTTATGTTTGCCAATGAGTGATCCAAAAAAATAAGCAGCTGTATCATTAACCCAAATATAAACAAACAGTGCTATTACAGGGAAAGCAGAGTCTGTTAAGATCATAAGCAAACTTAAAGCCATTGTAATATACATCTGACCAAATACAGAATATATAATGCCATGAAGTATATCTTTTCTTTTTATAAATGTAGATGAAAAAATTAAAATAAGCAGGTACAACAATACAGAAGCGGGCAGGGCGATGGCTGTAATTCCCTCAATATAAAGTGCTACGGAAATATAAATAATTACTCCCATCACAATATTAAAGATTTTACTAATAGCGTGTGACGTATCTTTTTCTACCATCCGATAGAACTCAAAAAGTGCAACACCCAATGTTAATCCAAATATTATGAGAAATAAAATCTTTCCCCCAAGGACACCAAGAAGGATATACAGTATGTATAAAATACCTGCTCCTGCGCGAGTAATTACGTCTTTAAATTTCAAATTCTTTATAGGTATAAAATTATCCAAAGATAAGTTTTTATTTCGAAACCTCAGAAGCTTATTTTTTATTCTGTAACTTCTTCTTCAGATACACCTTCAGCTTTATCTTCTGTGTTTTCTTCTTCTTTAACCTCTTCTTCAAGATCTATGTCATTCTCCATTAGTAGGTTATACCATGATATTAGCTTCTTTACATCCGATGCATAAACACTATCTTTATTATAATCAGGCAAAACCTCCTCAAGATATGCAAAAAGCTCTTTGCTAGATGCTTTAGCGATCACAGATGCCTTTTTACCATCCTCTTTCTCTTTCATCTTTTTCAAAATATCTCTGAGTGGAGTATCGCCTTCGTTAGTATAAATCGACACATCGCTCAAAGCAATCATCTTTTCTGTTAAGTAAACAGGTATCTTCTTTTCATCGATAAGAGACTCAACAACGTTCATGTTTTTGCCGGTCGAAACAAGTTTGAATAAACCGGGACGGCCGGTTATTGATAATATTTTAGATAGCATAATATATAATTTACGATTTGAAAATTCTGTGCAAAAGTACGCAGACTACACTTTATTCGCAACTATAATTACAAAATCTATTCTAAATTTATATAAAGTCGATGTTTTAGGCCTCAAAATCAAAAAATAACCTATATTCGTACTCCATATAAAGAAAGTGGGTTATGTATAAAAGAATAATAATACTTAGTTTAGCTACAATGATGTTAGTATCCTGTATAGGAAAACAATCTCCGGAGAAAGATAATAATGATATTGCTGTAAATAGCGATATGTACTTACTTATTGGTACATACACAAATGACAATGTAAGTAAAGGGATATACCTCTATAAATTTAACACCTCAACGGCCGACTCTGATTCAATAAGTATGGTTGAGGTAGAAAATCCCTCATATTTAGCAGTTAGTGCTAACCAACAATTTGTTTACAGCATAACCGAAGGAAATGACGAAAATAGTGCTGTTCATGCATACTCATTTGATAAACAATCCGGACAATTAACACACATAAACTCACAACCCACCCAAAGCTCTGGTCCTTGTTATCTAATAATCGACAATAAAGGCAAAAATGTACATACTGCAAACTATGGTGGCGGTAGCATATCATCATTTCAAGTAAATGCAGATGGAGGCTTGACCCCCGCAAATTCAGTAATAAACTTTCAGGGCTCGGGACTAGATACAGTACGTCAAAAAAAATCACATGTACACAGTATAATGTATTCACCCGACAACAGATTTTTATTTGCAGCAGACCTAGGCACTGACAAGCTCTGTCGCATCAATGTAATCGACACACCCTTTGAAGGTCAACCTGCAATTCAGATGGGGAGTATTAAAGAATTTCAGATGCCTGCGGGCACCGGACCACGACACTTTGATTTCCACCCCGACGGTGGTCGTTACCTCTATGTATTAGGCGAATTATCAGGCGAAGTATTAATGTTCGATTATAACTATGGCGATATAATATTAAAACAAACTATTACTGCCGATAGTGTAGGAGCAAGAGGCAGCGCCGATATTCATATGTCGTCCGACGGTCGATTCTTATATACATCAAACCGCCTTCAGGCCGATGGTATTGCAATATTCTCAATAAGTGAGGATGATGGTACTCTAACCAAAGTGGGTTATCAACAAACTGTTAAACATCCAAGGAACTTTGTAATTTCGCCCAACGGAAAATATATCTTAGTTGCAGGCAGAGATGACAATAAGATTCAGATATTTGAAGTGGATAATGAAACCGGACTATTAACTGATACTCACAAACACATTTTGATTAGTAAACCCGTATGTTTAAAGTTTGCCGGCATGTAAATATAAGTAAAGCTTAATCTTATACAATAATACGTTGTAAAGATATTTGTTTAATTATAAACAAGAGAAACTTTTTTATTCTCTAGAAATATTGTCAATAAATAACCTTCACTTTTAAGTGGGTTTATTGCTGTTTGCTTTTCTATAATCTTGCGTGTTAAGTTATGCTTACGCAGAAAATCATTATCCTGCGCAATTGCATAGAGAAGCTTTTTACGCTCTGTTTTGCAAATATCCTTAGTCCAATAACCTGTAGGTCTAATCTTATAATTGGAGTAATAATCATCACGAAGAGTTGCAGAAGCATCTATACCCTTAGATTCAAGAAATTGATTAAGAAAACGAAACAGATCCTCGAGCTGATAACCCATGCGAGGCAGATTGTTTCCTTTGTAATATTGGCCCATCTCATCAAAAAACTCAAAGTAGCGGGCAAAATATACCTCATCAAACAAAAAGTTCATGGTATTAACAAATCGCCCGCTGTTCCAAAATTTCTCAAGAGCATCCTCAGCATCTCTGATTCTATCTAATTCATTGGCTGAGATGTCATTACTCGAGATGATTTCATAAGGCGCCTCCCCATCATATAAATAACCATACTTATTGGCATCGCGACGAAGATTTGTACCCCTTAGCAACTTCAGAAAACCCAGCTGCACCTCCTTTGCACGCAAACGAAACACATCATTAAAAGACTTCCTAAACCTTTCAAACGTTTCAAAAGGCAAACCTGCAATAAGGTCAAGATGAAGATCGATTACATCTCCTTTCATTATCTTCTCGATATTAGCCGACAAGACTGGAAAATCTTGTCGTCTTTGCACTGCAATATTTGTTGGTTCGTGAGTAGATTGAATACCTATCTCAAATCTAAAATAATCTCTTGGTACATTGCTATTCAGATATTCAATAGTTTCATCATTAAGCAGATCGGCATATATTTCAAACTGGCAACTAAGATTAGGCCTATGATTCTCTATTAAAAAATCAAATACTCCCGAGGTGTGCTTCTTATTAAGATTAAAAGTCCGATCTAAAAACTTAACCTGTTTTACATCACTATCAATAAGATACTTTAGATTATCTGTAATATATTCATGAGGAAAATATCTCACCCCTTTTTCTAACGACGACAGACAGTACTGACAAGAATATGGGCAGCCTCTTGAGGTCTCAAAATATGCTATCCTATTTCTCCTCTCACTATTATCACTTTCCAACTGATAAGGAGAAGGATATTTTATAAGCTCATTAATATCTGCCTTAGCAGGACTGTTTCTAATACAAGATTTTGATGAAACACTTTCCAGATCCACCTTTTTTCCATTTTGCAAAGCATCGAGCAACTGCCCAAACACAAACTCACCTTCGCCACTAACCACATAATCAATCTCCCAATTATCAACAAAAAACTTGGACTCATAGCTCACTTCCGGACCACCTGCTATTATTATAATATTTGGATTTTGCTTCTTTAGTGTACTTGCCAACTCACGATTTTGCGCCACATTCCATATCGAAACACTAATCCCCACCACATCATAACCCTCAGAAATAATATTATCTGCAATAACTGACACACTCTCCTTTACAGTGTATTCGCTAAATGACAAATCGAATCGTCCCTTATTTACCACATAAAGCCAACGTAGAGCCAGTGATGTATGGATATATTTTGCATTGAATGTAGTAAGATGAACCTTCAATCTCTTCAGTATTATAGTTGTGAGTATAATTCTTTGCAAATATACCAATTTTTGTAACCATAACTTTAATAAAACCTATAGTCTTTTTGTAACGTTCCTTTTTCTCACAGCATCCTTTTTTACAACCATCAGCGGCAAAAACACAAATACCCCGATTATCGACATTGCTAACCTTCCGATGCTTCCTTCTGCCAACGGAAACCAAAACACCGGCACAAGAGGCGCACCGTATGAAGTTTTCTTTATCTAATAAGGGTTTATCTCCACTTAATAAGATTATAAAGATAGGGTACAAGAATAGTGATAAGAATTACCGTAAGCTGGTGGGTGAAGCTTATCATAATGCAATTGTTGGTGAGTATCCCAATTTCACTATGGATTATAGCATGATTAAGGTTTCGGATGGTAAGGTGTTTTTTGAGATTCCAACAGCTTGGGAGTATAAGGATCTGAATTTCAGGGTTTTCATGTCGTCAAATGATTTGCAGGAAAACTCCGATAGTCTGTTTGTCAGATAGGGTGGTTTATTGTGGAGTCTAATAAACAAAGTAGTTTAACCAATTTATAAAAAGCAAATTTGCATGAGCTCGCCATTGTACTAACGGCGGTTGCTTAGGGTCATTGTTTTTATAGTAGTTGAGGGGTATGTCAACGTTGTCTAAACCTTTGTTTTTGTCGCGCATGTACTCGTTGTGAAGGGTTAGTGGGGCGTACTCGGAGTGACCGGTGATATAGAGGTCGCGACCTTCGCGCGAGGATAGGATGTAGACACCGGCTTGGTCAGATTGCGATTGGATTGTGAGCTCGGGATGTTTGTTTACCTCTTCGGCAAATATTGTTGTGTGCCTGCTGTGGGGTGCATAGAATTCATCGTCAAATCCTTTGAATAGCGCAAATGAGGGGTTGTTTATTGTGTGTTTGAAAACTCCAAAGAGTTTTTTGTCTAAGGGGTATTTGTTTACTTCGTAGAAGTGATAAAGTGCTGCTTGAGCGCCCCAGCAGATGTAGAATGTTGATTTTACATTTGTGCGTGCCCAGTTGAAGATCTCTTTTAGCTCGTTCCAATATGTAACCTCTTCAAAGGGGAGCAGCTCCACAGGTGCTCCGGTTATTATCATTCCATCATATTCCTTATCTTTTACTGTAGAGAGGTTTGTGTAGAATTCGTTAAGATGTTCTATTGGCGTATTCTTGGGCTTGTGTGTGCTGAGTGCCATGAACTCAATCTCGATTTGAAGAGGAGAGTTTGAGAGTAGTCGCAAGAAGTCAACCTCAGTTGAAATCTTCATTGGCATAAGGTTGAGAAGTAATACTTTAACCGGTCTGCTATGGATATGGTCTGCCTTCAAACTTGTTTGTAGAAAGATGTCTTCTTCTTTTAGTTGTTCTATTGCAGGGAAATTATCAGGGAGATTCAGGAGCATAATATATCTGTACTGGTTTGTGATACTAAAACAATCTTTAAATACTTTTACTTCAAAAGAACTACTTCTTCTTTCATGATCTTCAACTCGCAATAGTGGCACTGTAGCACAACTCTCTCTTTGTCGATGACGTGAAAACGGGTTTTCATTCGTTCGTTGTTGCTTATGCACTTAGGGTTGTTGCATTTTACTATTGCAGTGATCTCTGCAGGTAGTTCTACTTTTTTCTTTTCTACTACTTCGTAATCATGAATGATATTCAGGTTTACGTTGGGTGCAATTAGTGCAATTCGGTTAATTTCATCTTCCCTAAAAAACTTGTCGGATACTTTTATTAATCCCTTTTTCCCCATCTTGCTGCTGTTGAGGTTGTTGCCTATTGTAATGCGGTTGCTTAAGTTTTGTAGTTGTAGTAGTGAAACCACTTTAAATACCGCTTCGGTGGGTATGTGGTCTATTGCTGTTCCGTTTTTTAGTGCTGCTACTTGTAACTCTTTTCCCATAATTAATCAACTTTTATTCCCATTAGATCGCAAATAATTGCTTGGCGTGTATATACTCCGTTTTTTGCCTGCTCAAAATAGTAGGCCTTTGGATTATCGTCAACATCCTGATCAATCTCTGTCACCCTTGGCAGCGGATGTAGTATCTTTACATTATCCTTAGATTCGCTTAGCATGTTGTTGTGAAGTACATATATGTTTTTCACCTTTTCATACTCCATAAGGTCAGTAAATCGCTCTTTCTGTACGCGAGTCATGTAAATGATATCTGCACTGTTTATCGCCTCTGGCGAGAATTCGTTGTACTCTTTATAAGGGATATCACGCATTTCGCAGTTCTGTTTATACTTCTCGGGTATATGCAGCTCTTTAGGCGCAACAAAGTTGAATGTTGGGTTAAAGTGCGATAGCCCCTGAATGAGAGAGTGCACCGTGCGTCCATATTTCAAATCGCCTACAATCGTGATTGTGAGATTCTCTAATGTGCCCTGCGTTTCGTAGATCGAAAAGATGTCTAGCATTGTCTGTGTTGGATGCTGATTTGACCCGTCGCCTGCATTGATTATTGGTATAGGTGATATTTCAGATGCGTAACGAGCCGAACCCTCTAGGTGGTGCCTCATTATTATGATGTCGGCATAATTGGCAACCATGATGATTGTGTCTTTGAGTGATTCGCCCTTAGTTGAGCTGCTGGTAGCCGAGTCTGAGAAGCCAACTATGCGACCTCTTAATCGGTTTACTGCTGTTTCAAAACTAAGCCTTGTGCGAGTTGAGGGCTCAAAGAAAAGTGTTGCACAAACCTTACTTTGCAGCAGGTCCTTGTTGGGGTTTTGCTTGAATTTGGAGGCGCTTTCAAGGATGTGTAAAATGTCATCTTTACTGTAATCTCCAATGTTTACTAAACTTCTGGGTTGCATATTACTTGAAATTATTTGAACAAAAGTAAGTAAAATTGTTTAATGAGGGGTTAAATTGAGCTGTTAGTTATTATTTGAAAATCCCGCTAAACTTTTTGAATGTCCAGCGGGATTAAAATATTAATTAGAGTTCTAAGTCTATATCAAATAGCTCGTGCCAGGGAAGTCCCTGTTTGTTTAGTTGTTCCATAAATGGATCGGGATTAAACTCCTCTACGTTATACACACCCGGCTTCTTCCAGGTGCCCTGCATGAACATCATGGCACCAATAGTGGCAGGTACACCCGTTGTATAGCTTACGCCTTGAGCACCTGTTTCTTTGTATGCCTCTTCGTGTTTGCAGTTGTTGTATATATAGTAGGTGCACTCTTTACCACCTTTAATTCCACGGATGCGGCATCCGATTGAGGTCTGACCTGTATAGTTCTCTCCAAGTTCGCCCGGATCGGGTAGTACTGCTTTTAGAAATTGGATTGGTACAATTTTCTGACCGTTGTACTCTACCTCGTCGATGCGAGCCATACCAATGTTTTGAATAACTCTGAGGTGAGTTAGATACTCTTGTCCGAATGTCATCCAGAAACGTGCACGCTTGAGGGTGGGGAAGTTCTTTACGAGCGACTCCAGCTCTTCGTGATATATCAGGTATGACTCTTTTGGTCCGATCTCAGGATAATTGAGTGGTTTATGAATTTCGTGCGGTTCTGTTTCAACCCATTCGCCATTTTCCCAATATTTTCCTTTTTGGGTTACTTCGCGAATATTAATTTCGGGATTGAAGTTTGTGGCAAACGCTTTGCCATGATCGCCCGCATTACAATCAACAATGTCAAGATAGTGAATTTCGTCAAAGTGATGCTTTGCTGCATGAGCAGTGAAGATACTTGTAACACCGGGATCAAATCCGCAACCAAGAATTGCAGTTAGTCCGGCCTTTTCAAATCTCTCTTTATAGGCCCATTGCCACTTGTACTCAAATTTTGCCTCATCCTTTGGCTCGTAGTTGGCTGTGTCGAGATAATTTACTCCCGCTTCCAAGCATGCATCCATAATGGTTAAGTCCTGATATGGAAGTGCAACGTTTATTACAATTTCCGGTTTAAAATCGTTCATCAATTCAACCAGTTCAGGTACATTATCAGCATCCACTCTAGCTGTTTTGATTGTAACACCGGTGCGCTTTTTAACATCGGCAGCTATATCATCGCATTTGCTTTTTGTGCGACTTGCCAGCATGATGTCAGTAAAAACAGTGCTATTTTGAGCAACTTTATTGGCTACCACTGTGCCAACTCCACCGGCACCAATTATAAGTACTTTTCCCATATTTCTGTATTTTTATTTAAAAATTGAAATTCAACACTACAAACTTACATAAAAAAATCATTTTTTTTGTTGGTTGCTTGAGGTAATATTAATTAATGAGATGTTTAAATGCTTTTTTAGTTAATGTTAAATTTGTATATTTGTGGTTTGTGATTTATGATTATTAATCAATATATTAACAATTAAAACAGGTGAGACTTATTTGATTATTAATATCAGAATAAGTTTCTTTTATTTAAAAGTTGAGTATCAAAGACATGAATGAAGAAAATTTAGATCAGATATCTCGTTCGACAAGTGTAATTAGTGAATGGTCGATAGGTGTGTTATACAATATTGGGATATCGGAAAGTTGGGTCAAGTATATTAATATGTTTTTATTGACAGTGGCATTGACCTTATTAGTGATTATTGTGCAATATATCACTCGTACAGTATTAAAAGCTGTACTTAATCGTGCTGCAAAAATTACAAAGACGCCAATGATTACTCATCTTGCCAAAAGACGTTTTCCTCATTTTCTGGCAATGATTTTACCATTCAGTATTGTTAAAGGCTCTATTCCCATAGTTTTTGATCAATTCCCCAAATTGATGAAATTTATGGATAAGGTTGCCGATGTATATCTGATTTTCTATATTATATGGTTGATAATGTCGGTTATTAATGCAGCGGCGGATACGCTGCGACTAAGACCAAGCCTTAAGGATAAACCTCTTGACAGTTATGTGCAGGTAATCAAAATTACTTTTTACATTATCGGATTTATAATTCTTTTCTCCATACTTACAGGCCGGGATACTACAGCTATTGTTGCAGGATTAGGTGCAGGTTCGGCAATTTTGATGTTAATCTTTAAAGATTCGATATTGGGATTTGTGGCAAGTCTGCAGGTTAGTGCTAATGACATGGTGAGGATTGGCGACTGGATTACTATGCCTAAGTATGGAGCCGACGGGGATGTTACTCAGATTACACTCACTACAGTGAAGGTGAGGAACTTTGATAAGACTATTACCACTTTGCCTCCATATGCACTTGTGTCAGATTCTTTTCAGAATTGGCGTGGCATGCAGGAAACAGGTGGTAGGCGACTTAAGCGTTCGGTTCATATTAAGCAGGGTACTATACGTTTTATTAAGCCCGAAGAGATTGAGCAGCTTCAAAAGATTGAGCACATTTCAGAGCATATTCAATCAAGGGTAAAGGAGATAGAGGAGTATAATAAGGAGCATAATATTGATAAATCGTTGCTTATAAATGGACGCAATCTAACTAATATTGGTTTGTACAGACAATATATTTATAATTATTTGAAAAATCATCCAAAAGTTCATAAAGAGCTTTTGCTTATTGTAAGGCAGTTACAGCCAAACGAAAAAGGTATGCCGCTGGAGCTTTATTTCTTTACTGCCACAATAGTTTGGGTGGAGTATGAGGCGATTGTTTCTGACATTTTTGATCATATTACTGCTGCTGCTACTTACTTTGATCTTGAATTGTTTGAAGATCTTTCTAACGATTAATATAGTAGGTTTTGTCACATTGCGTCAACTAATTGTTTGATTTGCACTGTTTAGGTTATTAACAAATTGTTTATTGATTTTATATTGAATTATATTTTATATCTTTGTTTTTATAAGGTAACAGATTGTTTAATTATCAACTAAAATATTAAATGAGTAAAATATATAGTGTGTTTACAGGAACCGGGAGTTATGTTCCTACTAAACAAATAAAGAATGATTTTTTTCATTCGTATGAATTTTATGATTCATCAGGCGAAAAGTTGTCTACTCCTAATGAGGAGATTACTCAGAAGTTCGAAGAGATCACTACTATTGCTGAAAGAAGGTATGCTGAAGATGATCAGGCAACAACCGATTTGGCATTGATTGCTGCGCAAAGAGCTATTGAAGCGGCAGGTATTGATAAAGAGGATCTAGATTATATAATTTTTGCTCATAATTTTGGTGAAACTAAGGTTGATAATATTGCAATTGATATTTTGCCAACTATGGCAGCTCGATTGAAAAGTAAGTTAGGTATCAAAAACCCAAAATCAGTTGCTTATGATATTTTATTTGGTTGTCCGGGGTGGGTGCAGGCAATAATTCAAGCTGACTATTATATCCGTTCCGGTGATGCAAAGAAGATTTTGGTTGTTGGGGCTGATGTACTTTCACGAATTTCAGATCCTCATGATAGGGATAGTATGATTTATGCTGACGGGGCAGGTGCAGCAATTATGGAGGCTCGCGAGAGTGATACTCCAATTGGTATAATATCTCATACCACTCGCAGTGATGCTGTAGATTATGCTTATATGCTTCGTATGGGAGCTTCTTATAACGCTGAGCTGGCAGAAAAGGGCGATTATTATCTTAAAATGAATGGACGTAAGTTATATATGTATGCCCTTCAACATGTACCTAAAGCAATTAAGGCAGGTCTTGATAAACTAGATTTGCATATTTCAGATGTTAGCAAGGTTTTGCTGCATCAGGCAAATGGTAAGATGGATGATGCAATACTTCATAGGTTATTTAAACTTTATGATATTGAAGAAGTTCCTGAGGAGATTATGCCAATGACTATTTCATGGTTGGGTAACTCGTCGGTGGCTACTGTGCCAACTCTTTTGGATTTACTTACAAGAGAGGATCTGGACGATCATAATGTTAAGAGTGGTGATAATATAATACTTGCTTCTGTTGGTGCAGGTATGAATATTAATAGCGTGGTTTATAGATTGCCTTAGTGATATATTTAAGTCTCTTCTATTAGTATTAAAGATGATGTTAACTAATCGGTAATTAGAGACTTTAGGTTGTAATAAAAAAGGAGTAGGATACCCCAAAAGGTATCCTACATTTCATTTATATAGTATCTGTAAACATTAGATTCTCTCTTCTTAAAGCCCATCTTTAGATAGAGATTGTTTGCGGCTACGCGTTTGGGGTTAGAGAAAAGGTCCACCTTAAGTACACCATTTATACGTGCAGTTTGAAGTGCATGCCAAATTAGTGCAGTTCCAACACCTTCGCCGCGAGCATTTTCATCAACAATTACGTCTTCAATCCAAACTCTTATACCGGTAGGTATTCTGATAAATACCAGTGTTAGAGTCCCTATAACAACATCATTATCTTTTGCTACGTATAAGTGAACGAAATCTCTGTCGACTACCTTCTTTAGCTCTTCCGATGATGGGTATTCGTCTCTCCCCGTAAGTTGTGGTACCAACCGTTTAAAATCGGCTACTAAACTCTCATCTACATGTTTTACTCTTTCTATTTTCATGTTTGTATATTTTTTATACACTAATATACTAAATGTTCTTGGAGTTTCTATAGGTGTCTACTGCTTCTTTTACCGAACCGTGAAGGAGTAAAAGGTTTTTTGCCTGATCGTAATCGAGACCCAGCTCGTCAACAATCATGCGGGTGCCACGGTCGACCAGCTTTTGGTTTGTCAGTTGCATATTTACCATGCGATTACCTTTTACTCTGCCCAACTTAATCATTGTGCTTGTTGTTATCATATTAAGTACAAGTTTTTGGGCTGTACCGGACTTCATGCGAGTGCTACCGGTAACATATTCCGGTCCCACAATAGGCTCAACTTTAATTTCGGCCTCGTCGGCAATGGGCGAGTTTGGATTGCAACTTATAGCTGCAGTTAGAATTCCCTGTTCACGTGCTTTTCTTAGTGCACCTATCACATAAGGTGTTGTACCCGATGCAGCAATTCCAACTACTACGTCGTTCTCTCCAATTTTATACTCAAGCAGTTCTTCCCAACCGGCATTAAAGCTATCTTCTGCATCTTCAACAGGGTTGCGTAAAGCGTGCTCGCCACCAGCTATTAAACCAATAACGTATGTGTTGGGCATACCAAAAGTTGGAGGAATCTCAGATGCATCGAGTACGCCAAGACGACCACTTGTGCCGGCACCAACATAAAACAGTCGGCCACCTCGTCGCATCCTTTCAACAACACCGGTTACCAGTTTTTCGATTTCCGGAATTGTTTTTTCTACTGCGATGGCAATTTTTTGATCTTCCTTGTTGATCTCGGTAAGAATATCTAATACAGATTTTTTTTCGAGATTATCATAGAGCGATGTTTGCTCAGTAACTTTTATAAATGTCATATGTTTTAACTATAATATTCTACTAACCCATCCATGGGTGATTTTATGATTTTACCAATCTCTATTCCCATTTTCTGTGCAATATCTCTAAGAATACCGGAGTAATACCAAGCAATTGAGCCAACAAAGTTTACTCTGTTTTCCTTATAGTTGTATTGCATTATGTTGCGTTCGAAGAATTCAGTGAAACTGTTTACTACTATTCTTTTGATTGTTTCATCAGCTAAGTTTGCATTTATGAAGGGCGATAGGCTTGCTAAGAATCGACTTGGGAATTGTTGACGGTAGACTTTGTCAATAATAGTTGTAGGTGTGAGATTAAACTCTTCTAACATGGCCTCTTTTAAACCTGGTGTGAGTTGATTTTTAAGAGCATCGCCAACTAGCTTTTTGCCTAATGAGGCACCACTACCTTCGTCTCCCAGTATAAATCCAAGTGGTGATATTTGATTAACGATGCCATCACCATCCCATTCGCAAGAGTTGCTGCCTGTACCAAGTATGCAGGCAATTCCGGAAGTGCGACCACATAAGCTGTGCGCCGCTGCAACCAGGTCGCTATATACATCAATTACTTCTATTGGGAATGAGTTGTGTAGGGCATTGCGAACTGCAGGTATTTTTTCAGGAATGCAACCGGTTCCATAAAAATGTATTGCATCTATATTCCACTTATTAAAGTTGGGGTAAACAAACTGTTTTACCTCTTCCGAAATTTCATCCTGAGTTTGAAATATTGGACTTATTCCCTTGCCTATAAAGCGCTTAATTATATCACCTCCCTGAATCAAGCACCAGTCGGTCTTAGTAGCCCCGCTATCGGCTATCAGAGTTGCTTTGATTTCTGTTGTTATGTTCATTTTTTATGTTTTGTCTTTTTATATAAACTTAAATTTTAATGTAAATATTCCTTTTGTAGAGTATATATCCAAACAACCAACTTATGGTTACAACTAAGAGTGCGTAAACCAGTGAACCAAAATAGTTGCCCGCCCATGGTTGTATCAATATGTTGTATGTATAGGTTTTGAGTGCGATACTTTCGCCCAAATGAACAACCTTGATGTTTGATACCAAATTTGCAAATACGCCTGCAAAAACAAATACAATTAATGGGTTTACTCCAAATGCATGGAAGAATCGACTCCATTTCTCTTTTTTGTTGATATCGATTATCCATATGAGCAAACCAAGCAATTGGGCAGCAAAACCTGTTGTAGCGAGCACAAACGTTGGGCTCCATATCTTTTTGTTTATTGGACATCCATATTGAAGCAGTAGCCCTGAAAATGCAAGTACTGTTCCCCATATCATCAATTTCTCTACACGGGTATGGTTATTTTTATTATTGACAATAAGTGCTCCAAACATAAATCCGATTAGTACGTGCGCTATTGAAGGTATGGTGCTAAGAAGCCCTTCAGGATCAAGCGCTATACGCTCGCCCTCGGGTGTCCAGTCGTGATACATATGCTGAGTGCCCAATACTGCTCTGTCAACTACAGATATTATGTTACGTTCCGACATTTCGAAGCCGTAACCAAAAAGTAACAGAAGAAAATAACCTACTAATAACGTAGTAATTACCCATGGGATGTGTTTGTTTTTCACCAGCAGGGCAATTAATGCAGAAAAGCCATAGGCTAAACCTAATCTTTGTAGTACTCCTAGTATGCGTATCCTGTCGAAATGATTAATAGCTTCTAAAAATGATTCTCCGGATGCTAATCCACGACTAAATAGGCCAAACCATCCTAGTGCCAAACCTATTAAGAAAATTAGTATTGTACGACGTACAACTTTCCAGATTGCTGTTTTAGATGGTTGGAAATTGAACTTACGCAACGACATGTAGGTAGATACTCCCATTATAAACATGAAAAATGGGAAAACAAGATCTGTAGGTGTAAGGCCATGCCACTGTGCATGGCCAAGTGGTGCGTATATATATCTCCATGAACCGGGGTTGTTTACCATTATCATGCCGGCAATGGTAATGCCTCGGAGTATATCAAGCGATAATAGTCGACCACTCTGCTTATTAGAAGTTATTTTGTTCATAATATTTTATAAGAATATATTCCAAAATATATTTCAAGATAAATCTTAGTAAGAATTTCTGCGAATTTCCGGATATATCTTAAGAAGAACCTTTAAGAATCTCAGAATGAGTCTAAGGATAAATCTTAGGATATATTCCAGAATATTTCTATACGTTTATATAAATAGTTCTTATTTATAAAGATAGTATTTTTTTGATAGTTTACGGAATGAACCCTCATCCTTGGTCCAATACCCTTTAATGTCACTAAAGCTATGGTTCTTTGAGAATTCCTTTCTGATGTTGTCGCTACCGCTAACCTTGTCGAACATGTTGTAACGATTTTCAGGTGCATGGTCGAACACTTTATGTTCGGGATACAACTGAGCGGCTATTTCCATGACGTGAAACTGGATATCGGATAATCTTGCTTTATCAAAATCTGTAAAATATATTTGAACTCCCTGAAAGTTTTTGCCTTGCCCCACAGAGTAGTAGGGTTTTAGGTGGATGGGGCGGAAGTTTATGCCCGGCAAACGTTTAGCATTTAATGCCGTAGCAAATTCTTCTGCATTGATCCATTCAGCTGCAAACATTTCGAATGGTAGTGTGTAACCAACTCCTATAGACATATAACCAAGCTCTCCAAGTATTCCGGATACCGGATAGAAGTAGGCTGAGTGAGCAAACGGAATGTGTGGTGAAGTGGGTACCCATGGTAGCCCCGTATCTTCGAAGTTCATCTTGCGACGCCATTTTTTCATTTTTACAACTGTTAGGTCGCAAGGTTCAGTGAGCATGCCTTCGCCATTTATTAATTCGGCCAGTTCGCCACAGGTTAATCCATATACATAAGGAATTTTAAGCTGACTTACGAATGAGTAGAATCCGTCTTCAACAAGATTACCCTCAATCTTATTTCCTCCAAGAGGGTTAGGCCGGTCAAGTACTACAAACTCAATGTTGTTCTCTACAGCTGCCTGCATTGCTAGATACATTGTTGAGATGTAGGTGTATGAACGACAACCAATGTCTTGAATGTCATATACCAATACATCAACTCCTTCAAGCATTTCGGGAGATGGTTTGCGAGTTGCTCCATAAAGTGAGAATACAGGTACCCCTGTGTTTGGATCATTATAATCTGATACCTTATCACCTGCATGAACATCGCCCCTTACACCATGCTCCGGCCCGTATAGCGCGACAAGCTCAACGCCGGGTGCTTGGTGGAGAATGTCTACTGTTGATTTTAAATTATTATCTACTCCGGTAGCATTCGTGATTAGTCCTACGCGCTTACCCTGCAACGGTTTGAATTTTGTCTCTTTTAGAACTTCAATTCCGGTTTTCACTTTTATATTTTGTGCAAATGACATTGAACTGAGTAATAGTCCGCACAATATCAATGTAAATATTTTTTTATTCATTTGTTACTTCCTTTGTTTCATTCTGTTTTTTTGCTCTGCCAAAGTCTTTGTCTACTTTCATAAATGGTATGAGTATAAGCGTTGGGATTGAAGCTATCATTATGAAAACGAAAAAGTTTACATATCCCAATTGCTCTTGAATCCATCCTGCAATCATTCCCGGCAACATCATGCCTAGTGCCATGAACCCTGTACAGATTGAGTAGTGAGCTGTTTTGTGATCTCCCTGTGAGAAGTATATCAGATATAGCATATATGCAGTAAAGCCAAATCCATATCCAAACTGTTCAACAAAAACAGCAACATTAATCCATACAAAACTTTCGGGCTGGTAGATTGCCATTAATAGATACGCCACGTGAGGCAGAGTGATTGATAATGCCATTGGCCACAACCAAAATTTTAATCCTTTACGTGATGCTACAACACCTCCAATAATCCCACCAAGAGTAAGAGCTATTACACCAACTGTACCGTAAGCTATACCTGCTTGCTGGGTGCTGAGACCAAGTCCGCCAACATCGCGACCATCCAATAGAAAAGGGTATGCCAGCTTTATAAGCATAGCCTCAGAAAGACGATAAAGCAATATAAATGCCATGGCTAGTCCGATTCCCTTTTTAGTGAAAAAAGTTTTGAAAGTTAATACAAACTCTTGCATTACTTCTTTGGGAGTGGTAACAGCTTTGCCTGTATCGCTCTTTGGATATGGCAGTATAAAATGGTGATAAACAAAGAATGCTAAGAAAAGTCCCGCTAATACAAAGAAAGTAAGACTCCATGCATAACTTATATTACCGGTAGTTTTTTCGAGCGTGCCTGCAAGTATGATCAATAAGCCCTGACCGGTTATTGATGCCAGTCGGTAGAATGTGCTTCGGATTCCAACAAAAAATGATTGTTGCGAATCGTCAAGAGCAAGCATATAAAATCCATCGGCAGCAATATCATGCGTTGCAGAACTGAATGCCATCAACCAGAAGAATGCAAGTGATGCTTGTAACCAAAATGGAGTGGGGAGGGTAAATGCAATTCCGGCAAGTCCCGCACCAATAAATAACTGCATTATTACAACCCACCAGCGTTTTGTTTTTAGTATATCTACAAACGGACTCCAAAAAGGTTTGATTACCCATGGCAGGTACAACCAGCTTGTGTATAACGCAATATCTGTGTTAGACAACCCAAATCGTTTATACATGATAACCGAGACAGTCATCACAGCCACATACGGCAATCCCTGTGCAAAATAGAGGGTAGTAACCCATGCCCATGGATTGCGAAATGTGACTCTTTTATTTAATTTGTCTTTCATTACTTTGTTTAGTTAATATTCTGTTTTGATGTTTGATTTTGGAAAATAATGCTCCAATATCTCGGTGTATTTATAGCCTTTATCAGCCATCATTGCTGCACCAATTTGACAAAGTCCTACTCCATGTCCCCAGCCGGCACCTGTTAATGTTATCTTTTGAGGTACACCATCTTCATTCTCATCGTATGTGTCAACAACAAATGCTGAACTATATAGATGTGATTTGGAAAGTGAACGTCGGATTTCGAGTTCTTTACCTATCACCATCACCTTATTGGTACCTATGACTTTTAGACGGGTAATCCGTCCGGATGTACCTCTTTCCAATGGTTGTAAGTCAATAATTTCACCAAAATCAATGCCGGAACGCTCTTTGATAAGCGAAGAAATTTCCGCTTGCGAGTATGTAACCTTCCATCTGAAGAAGTCGGCGGTCTCCTGATCATAATCATTAAGTACCTGTTTCAGAACTCTCGAATCCTGAGTGTTGCAAAAAGCATCGGGTGAGTTTCTAATCCACTCATCGGCGCTTTCTTCGTTAGTAAGATCGGGTTGAGGTACTCCACTGAAATTGTCAGGTATGCCCTGTAAATAAGGGTGAGCTATTGGTTCCCAAACGTTTTGGAATGTCTCCATTATACCTCCACAACATTTAGAGAATCGTGCATCGCAAATTGTACCTTGATATGAAATTACTTTACCATAGGTTTCATCAATGACTCGGTTTACTAGCTCTGTAGTTTGACGAGTTACGCCTTGGTACCTCTGACAATGATCATCGGCACAAACATCAAAATTATCATGATCTTCTCTGTCGTACCACCTAATTATCTCGGTTGGTGTTACGATTGAGGTTTGATAATCGGTTTCCTCCTTTTCCAGCGATTGGTTTTTAATGATTTGTGCTAAAAGCCAACTACGTGAAATTAAGGCATGAGCTTTAAGCAGTTCCTCTGAACTTGTTGAACTCATTTCGGAAGAGATTACGCTTTTTAGATAATCTTCTAATGATACTATGTTGATTGCTGAGACGGTTGATTTTCCATCTTCAATTTCACAGATAAATTTTAATCCGCCAAGAAATCTTTGAGTCTCTTTGCGTTCCCAATGAAATTGTACTCCAATAATTACATTTTTTAGTTCAAATGTATCCTCATGTAGCTGATCTGCTTCAAAAGTTATCTGATCGAAATCTTCACCATTGAAAAGAATCTTACCATCTTTAGCTTCAACAGAATAATCTCCGGGGGCAAACTCCTTCCCTCCCAGTTTATATGTTGAGAGCAAGGTGAAGTCAATTAACTGCTGATTAAGTAATATGCCTACATGTATTAGTGGCTCGTTTATTTTAGCTGCTTTCTCGCTTGTAGTTCCCATGTTCTTATTCTGTCTTTATAAAGGTTATGTCCATTCATTTTTACGATATCAAGTGATGCATCGGAGTTGTCTTCCCAACGGCGACAAAGATATAGCACATCATAAATTCGCCCTATCTGGAAGCGACGAGAGATGTTTAGTCCCACTGCATAATCTTCTCCATAGCTGGTGTTGGGTAATTTGATGTCACGCAATACAGGTGTGTAGAATGCGCGTGGTGCTCCAAGTCCGTTAATCCTTAGTGCATTGTTTCTGCCATTGTCCGGTGTCCACTCTCTGTGATCTATGATGCCGGGAGGAATCATTTGAAGGTCGAAATTTGTCATCTGATAAGTGCCTACAACCATTGCGCAGTTTTGCTCATAGAAAGCATCTACTATTTTCTGCAGTGTGTCTTCTCCACTATAAATGTCGTCGCTGTCAAGTTGAACAGTGAATTTACCACATTTTGAATGATGTACTCCATAGTTCCAGCAACCACCAATACCAAGATCAGTTCGCTCAGGAATTAAGTGAATTAAACGAGGGTCATTTTTAAATTCATCAATAGCTTCTGTTGTACCGTCGGTCGAATGGTTATCAACAATTATTAGGTTGAATGGGAACTCTGTTTTCTGTTTCAATACAGAAGAGATTGCATCTTTAACTGTTTTAATACGGTTGCGAACAGGAATTATAACTGATGCCTCATACTCAAAATCACCTAGGTTAAATTCAATTGATTCGAATTTTGGTTCAAGATATGCGCCAACATCTTTTAAGTGCTGAGTACAAGCTTGTTCCATTTCGATCTGAACTTGACGGTTTTTAGGATCTACATAGTCGAAAATCTTCTGACCTGAATCTCTTGTGTCTTCCTCAATTTCGGTGTATAGATACTCGTTAATGTGCATTAGAGGAGCATTTTGAGATACTTTTAGTCGAAGGTCATATAGTCCGGCAAACTTATACTCATCTGATTTCATCCTATTTGCTGCATTTTTCAATTCATTTGAGTTATAAAGCAAAAGGGAACCGAAGTTAAAATCATCTCTTAAACTGCCTTCCTGGTAGTCTATTACGGGGCTATTCTTCTTATCTCCGTTTATAACGGCATAGTAATCAGAATAAACCATTCCCGCATTACTGTCCTCAGCAATATTAATCATTCTTTCCAGAGCAAAATAGCCCGGCTGTAATTGAGTTGATTTAATATATATCAGTGAATAGTGGGCATTCGATTTTTCGGCAATCTTCTTGATAGTATTGCTGCTTTGCAATGTGTCGATTGTGATATTTCCACAACCTTGAATTTTTTCATTACTGTTTTCAGGAGTTAACAGCCAAATTTCATTAATTGATTTTGACTTCTGTAGTTCTTCAACTGTTTTCCCGGCCTGCTCCGGCTCAGTAAAAAGTATAAATGCATTGATTTTTTTCATTTCAATAATTGATTTTTTTAGTTAGTTATTTTTAATTTGTTTTAGTCTTTATATCTGTATACTATGATCTTATTCGTTTTACTCCTCTATGGCTTTCATAATATTCTTAATAAGCATATTCCTGCTCTCCTGATCTTCTAAAGATTCAATAGGGAAACCAAGGATACAACTGTTGTATTTTTCGCCTTTGTATATAATTCCTGCACTTAGGTTATTTTCAGAATATCGGAACACTGTGAATGCATTGTCATCTGCAGGTTCTATAGCATCAGGGTATTCTACTACATAACCATCACTGTTTAGCGTGTTAAAGTATTTATAATTGCCTTTTATTGATGTGAAAGGTGAAGGAACAGCTTTTAATTTGCCCGTTACAGCTCCTTTGCTGTTTCTCCATTTGTATCTCAAAGTGCTTTGAGCCCATTCAATATCCTGTTTTGTAGCATTAGCGTTATCCCATAAGTCGGTACCAACAAATGCACCGCTAATTATTATGTTACCTCCATTATTTGTATAGTCGGTAATTAATTCCTGTATTGTTTGTGAAAATGTTTTGTATTTAGAAGGCATTGCGCCGTGAGCAACAATCCATTCTCTTTGCTTACCAAGTATCCAGTCGACTGTCTCATAATTAGTCAAATCTACCAAACCTAGCTCTACTGCCGATGCTGAACTTGATACAAATGAGTAACCTGCATCGGCAAAAGCAACTCCATGAGTGTAAGGGAAGTCGAATGTATTACCTGCAATTCCGGTTGTTTCGTAATTAGCATCGCTATCACCAAAACCGGAAGAGTCATCATCCATCCATGGTATTATCCTCCTAAATTCGTGCATGTGCCCTATAAAGTGATGATCGGCAATGTATGGTACTCCACTGTCGATGTGTCCAAAGAAGCCTGCCAGGCTGTCCTGTGAGGCTGTAAAGCTGAAAGGTGCGGAAACTCTTGTAAATCCGTTTACAATCATCACTTCTCCCTTTTGTTGTGATTTACGCAATACTGATAAAATTTCTGAAGGGAAACTCATTCCACCTTCATTTACTGCTACTACTTTGAAGCTATAAACATCATCCTTTTTAATATTGATTTTAAAGGTGTTGTCATTTAGCAATACTCCATTATCAAAACCACCATTATTAATTCGAGTATAAACAATATAATGTGTTGGAGATGCTGTAGGTTCGCCGGCATCTATTGTGTTTTGCCACTTTAATTCAACTTCTGTGTCTGCTGTAAAAATAGCACTGAAATCTTTTACCGGTAAGGGCTGAACTACATAAGGTCTGTTGTACTGAGATGCTATAAACTTAAGCATGCCTTTGTATATTGATCGACTTACAACAAATCTGAATGTTGGATCTAAGCCGTATCTCATGTCAGCAAAATTCTGATGTGAAAGTAATTCAAGCAACATTGTTGGTACGTTGGGAGTTCTAGCTTCAGCATATGATCTGTTCCATAAATGGCGTCGGGTCCAGTTTGGTTCAAACTCACGCTGAATATCATTCACAATTTCATCCATAATTAGCTCTGTAAGGTCGCGCGATGCCCAGCGTGATTTTCCATTCTCAAATAGTTCATTATTATGTCGAGTCATATATATCCCTAAGGTGCCAACAATTGTGTCGCCCCAAAATGTACCGGCATCTGTATGAAATGCCATTGACAGGTCGATTGGGATGTTCAATCCTTTTTCTTTAGGTAATACTGATGATCCCCCGGCAAGCCAGTTGACCCATATTCCGCGACTTGCATAATCGTCGGTATAATCATTTTTACTTTCTGTTCTATTATAGATAGAATCCGGAACACCTGCCCACTGCATCCAATAGCGTGCGCCTTCGGTGTATCTTGGATATCCACTTATCTCGGGAGTGTAATTAATCTGTGGCAGCTGTTTCTTCACATTTGCATTTTGTGAATCTGAACTTTTTACATTTTGTGCTTCAAATCCTTCGGGGTGGGGCATACGTGCAATATTACCCATACCTCCACCAATTTTTACTGCATCGGCAGTTACAATCATTCCTGATTTATTGCTTTTGTTGGATAGAGTAACTTTGTGCCCTTTTCCGTCTTCAAAATCAAAGTATCCAAGAAATATCCATGTGCCACCACCCATTTGTTGATTAACGCTAAAGTTGGTCTGACCACCGGCATGATATACGCTATATAGCGCATCTTTGGTGCTGTTTTTTTCTGTTTGATATGATATGTAAACTCCATATTTGCCTTTTTTAGGTATGTTTGGAATCCATTCAGCTATACTTTCAGCACCTTTGGTTATTGTTTTTATTTTCTTGGCACTACCCATTTTGAATGGATTTTCGCCGTCGAGATAATATTCTTTGGGATTTGCGAATCCTGCCGAATCTGTTTTCTGCCATTTTTCTTTACCGTTTATCTCTTTGTAGGCACCGATGTTGTTGCTTATGTCATTATCGATTAACAATTCCGTAAGACTATAATCGCGTTCGCGAGGAAGTAATACGTTTGCACCTGCATTTTCCAACATTGGCACTAAAAATGGCACTACATAGCTTTGAGTGTAGAGATCTTCGACAGTCTGAAATATTCTTGCCCTTTGCCATTCCCATCTGCCTAACTTCTGCTCGTAATACCACCCATGACTTTGCCACACTGCTATATGGTTGTTCTGAAGGCCTTTATTGAATGAGGCTATAGGTAGCGAGATGTTTTTTACAAGAGGTGTACGAACTTTATGTGCAAATGATCTGCTTTTATCTTTCTGTTTTGTTCGATGAAAATTAGGGATAAGATAGCTTATTTCAACCTGATCAGAGAAAACTGCAATTTTATATTTTTTCTTTTCTTGTGGTAGATGATATCGTACACTGTCATATATCGAAAAGACTAAATCCTCGCGCATAGGTAAATATGATAGTGAAAGATTGGTATGAAGTTCGATACTCCTTTTTCTGTCATTTACATAAATACTATCAACAGAAACCCTTCCGGTGCGTAGCATTGTCTCCTTGTATATGTTAGTTAAAGATTGGTTTAGTTGTGGCTTTAGTGTATCCTCCGGAAGCTCTTGTGGAAATAGTTGTGTCGTCACAAAAAGAGCAATAAGTAAAAACAATGATTTTGCCATTTTCTGATTGTTAAATATAAAATTAGGTAGATATTATCCAATTGGTAACTTATGCCTCAATAATAAAAATTATAAAAATGTAAAAGTAACAAAACTATAACAATTGGCATAATTTTTTAATAAATCAATATCTATTTTTTTCATTACAGCTATTTGTTTTTCTCTTTAGAAACAAATATTTTTTTCTTTTAATAGTGAGGTTGTGGATTATTTTTTCTCTACCGGTGTTGATAGTTCATTCCCTTTACTGTCAACGTTTAGAGATGAGGCAGAGTAATACCCGGAGGAAGTCACGCTTATTGACTGTTTTGTGTCTACCTGATTAGGTTGTTTTGAAAGGCATTGTAGGGATTGCCAATTTCTTGATAGAGCTGTGCAGATCGGGTATGGAGTATTATAATTAGCCCTAGTTCCTATTCTGTAAGGATTCATCCAAGCGTGGAATTCAATGTCTCTTACATGAGTCCCATTGTCAATAGCTTAGCTTATTCCTAACTATATTTTTCCTGTACGATATGATGTTGAGCATATAGGAAGCTTTATATCATTGTAAATGAAATACTAAGTTTTATAATTTTTTGTTATTTTGTTTCCCTTATGTAATGCATAAATGAATAGTCATATTTGTGTTTTTCATCTGCCTTGCGATCATCTCTTTCAATTAACTTCCAATTATTAAAATCAATTTCCGGAAAGAAAGTATCGGCATTTCCAAAAGTATGATGAATACGTGTAAGATATAGCTGATTAGCCATATGAAATGTTGAATTATATAATTGACCTCCTCCAATAATAAAAATTTCTTCACCTTCAGCAGCTTGGGTAATGGCATCTTCAATAGTGCTAACAACTATACATCCGGGGTAATTGTCCGGAGAATCTGATGTAATAACAATGTTTTTACGATTTGGTAAGGCACCTTTTGGCAATGACTCAAAGGTTCTGCGTCCCATTATTATGGAATGTCCTGTAGTAATTTTTTTAAAGTGTTTTAAATCGTTGGGAAGATGACAAAGTAAATCACCATCCAAGCCTATGCCATTATTCATATCAACCACTACTACTATCGAAATCTGAGTTGTTTTATTCTTTTTCATACCGATACTTTTCCTTTTATAAGTGGATGAGGGTCATAGTTTAAAAGCTCGAAATCCTCAAACTTGAAACTGAATATATCTTTTACATCTGGGTTTATCTTCATCTCTGGTAATTGACGTGGTTCGCGTGACAACTGCAGTTTTACCTGATCCATATGATTAAGATATATATGGGCGTCACCAAAAGTATGAATAAAATCACCCTCTTCGAGCCCCGTCACCTGGGCCATCATTTTCAATAATAGTGCATATGAAGCTATGTTAAAAGGCACACCCAGAAACAGATCAGCACTTCGCTGATACAGTTGTAAGCTTAGTTTGCCTTCGGCTACATAAAACTGGAAAAAAGTGTGACAGGGTGGAAGATTCATATTTGGTAAATCTGCAACATTCCATGAGCTAACTATCAATCGACGCGAATCGGGATTGTTTTTTATACTATTCACAATTTGAATTATTTGATCAATATGACCTCCGGTATAGTCGGGCCATGAACGCCATTGATAACCATATATGTGGCCTAATCCGCCATCATCATCAGCCCATTCATCCCAAATACGTACTCCATTATCATTTAGATATTTTATATTTGTATCTCCATTCAAAAACCATAGGAGTTCGTATATAATAGATTTAAGATGAAGCTTTTTTGTAGTAACCACGGGAAATCCATCGCTCAATTTATATCGACTCTGATGTCCAAAAATACTTATCGTACCTGTACCGGTTCGATCTTCTTTTTTGACACCCTCATCAAGTACAAGTTGAAGTAAATCAAGATATTGTTTCATAATTTTAGTGTGTGAGATTCTGTAAGGCCTATTCGGGCAGAGAACAAAATCATTTATATTATTATCTAGTTATATTCTGTTAAGCCATATTCTGTTGAGCTATACTCTGTTAAGCTATATTATAATAAGCTGTATCCTATTGATTTATATTTCTAGCAAGCTGAATTTATAACAAAATCTTCTGTAGAGAAATATTAAATCACTAATAAGTTGACCTACAAAAATAACTGTTTTTTTGCAGAGTTCAAGTTAATGTGGAAAAGTAATTGTACTTGTATCATTTTACATCTTAATTCATATGTGGTTTTCTTCCTCATTTATTATTATTATTACTGAACGTATTACGTTTTAAATTGTTTAAAACTATATATTTGATAAACTTATTGTTTTTATCTCTAAATCATAAAATAATTTATTCTCATGGATATATCAGAATTATTAAACAGTACTGTAGGGCAAACTATAATACAAAATGTTGCCGGCAAATTCGGAATGGATGAAAAAGTAGCAATGGGAACTGTTTCAACTGCTTTACCTGCAATATTGGCGGGAATGACCAAAAATGCGCAATCTAAAGAAGGTGCAGAAAGTCTAAACAGGGCTATTGAATCAAAACATGATGGCTCATTATTGGATAATCTATCAGGTATGTTGGAAGGACACACTCAAGAATTGCAAAATGATGGTGATGGAATTCTTGGGCATATATTTGGAAACAAAAGAAGTGTTGTAGAACAGACTATATCACAAAAAACTGGGGTTACTCCCAGCAAAATAGGTCCGCTACTTTCAACCTTGGCTCCAATTGTAATGGCATATCTTGGTAAAGAGAAGCGTGCAGCCAAAACCGAATCTGATGGATTAGGAGGTTTACTGGGTGGCTTATTGGGAGCTCAAAATCAGAGAGGCTCTTCAGGCGGAATTATGGATATTTTAGGTGGAGTATTAGATAAAGATGGGGATGGGGATGTGATGGATGATATTATTGGTATGTTTGGGAAAAAAAGATAAATTGATTCTAGATTAAACGTAATTTCAATTATTCTGTCATACAATCAAATAAATAATTTATAACCCATAACAAAATGAAAAGAAAACTAAGCTATTTTACACTTACCACTACTCTAATCCTCATTTTCGGCTTTGGATATAGTTGTTCTACCGACGGTGACTATCTTACAGAGTTTGAGGTGAGAAGGATGATAGAACAGGCTCTGAGAGAGAATAATCAAAACCTTGAATTTACTCAATGGGAGATTGTGAATATTACTGTAAATGCTAATGATTGGGAGTGGAATAGTAATTCATCTCAGTGGGAGGCGTTTTATAATTTTCCTGAATTAACTGAATTTATTTACGAAAATGGAGCTATGATTGGATATGTATTCCTTGGAACACAAAATATTGATGAGGTTCAAAAATTATTACCATATATCGAAACCTATTATAATGAAGGTAGTGGTCAAACTTTTACTGAAACAATCAGTGTTGATTACCAATTTGGAAATCCAAGTACTATAGGTTTTTTTATTAAGGATTCACAGTTAGCTCAGGATCCTGCAGCACCTTCAAATTACAATTTTAGAATTGTATTGATTTGGTAATTACTTTCAGAAAAATAGATGTAAAGCATCTGAGACTACAAAAGAGCTACCGCCGATAAAGATTAAATCATTTTTATCGGCGTTTTTTTGTGCCACCTTAATTGCCTCAGTAACACTATTATAACAATTGCCTTTTAAATCATGTCTTTCTGCCTGCTGTGCAAGCAACTTCTCGCTAAGAGAACGTTCAACAGATGCTTTGGTAAAATAGTACTCTGCATTTTTTGGCATTAATCTAAGGACAGATTCGGTATCTTTGTCGTTTGCCATTCCAAATACAATATGCAGTCTTTTGAATTTCTCAGAACTTAATTGTTCCACAACATATTTAATACCGTGTGAGTTATGTGCGATATCGCAAATAATTCTAGGAGATGATTGCAACTCTTGCCAACGACCCATTAGTCCTGTTATCTCAGTAACATTGGCAAATCCTCTGTATACAGATTCTAATGGTATTTTATACCCAAGTTCTTTCAATATTTCAATAGAAGTAAGAGTTGTTCTGGCATTTTTATCCTGCGCAGACCCTTTCAGATCTCCTACTAAATCATTATAGCCATCAGCATTAAAAATCCAGTTATTGTTTATCTTATCTGACTTAAAATTATTCATATACAGCTCTGAGAAAACAATAGGTGCTTCTACAGATTTTGCTTTATCAATAAAAGTTTGCGAAACTTCCGTACTTCCCATTTCGCCAATTACAACAGGAGTAAATTGTTTTATTATACCAGCTTTTTCTGAAGCAATTTTTGCTAATGTGTTTCCAAGATACCTTTCATGATCAAGTCCGATATTTGTTATTACAGATAAATCAGGTGAAATAATATTTGTACTGTCTAATCTTCCTCCCAATCCCACTTCAATAATAGCAATATCTACTTTCTTTTCAGCAAAATACATAAATGCCATCTCCATTGTCAGTTCAAAAAAGGAGGGCATAACAGGTTCAAATTGATCCTTATATTTCTCAACGAAATTAACTACATACTCCTTATTAATCATCTCGCCATTAATACGAATCCTTTCACGAAAATCAATTAAATGTGGTGATGTATATAATCCGACACTATACCCTGATTCTTGAAGAGTAGCTGCAAGAAGGTTTGAAACAGAACCTTTCCCATTTGTGCCACCAACATGTATTGTTTTATATTGGCGGTGAGGATGCTCAAAAATATTATCAAGAGCAGTACTATTGCCAAGTCCTTCTTTATATGCCCCATGCCCGATACGCTGATATTCAGGCGTTTGTTTATATAGGTATTCTATTGTTTCGTTGTAGTTCATTAAGACAATTGTTTAGTTCATTTATATAGTTCAGCTCTTGAATATAGCTCTTGAATATAGTTTTCAAGCACATTTCTCGGTTATTATCTGCAATTTTTCCTGTAATTAAAAAAGAGGGCAGAATCACAAAGTGAAACACCCTCAATTTATTCAAATATAACCTTTCCAAATGAAAAGACTACAATATTTAGTTTTTTAACGGAAGAACCGAATATTGCTTTGAGTATCGTAATTGCTGATCTACATAATTTTCATCGTACGAAATTGTAACATCAGTAACTTTACCTTCATCATTTGTAATCAGATTATAAACCGGATTTACAAATCCCTTGTAAGGAGCAATGTTAAGTGCTTGGTATCTTGAAAGAACTTCTGCATGTAATTCGGGATTCACTTTCACACCATAAGTTTCTATTAGATTTTTAGCTGCATCTAAATCTCCTTCAGATTTAATTCTCTGAACTTCAGCAAGCAATTCACCAAATAGAGAACGTAGTTTGTCATAATCATTTATAACTACATAAGTCTTACCATCACGCTTTTCCAGTACCACAACGTTTTCCGCCTTACCATTCTCAATAACCCAGTTTGATATAGTCGCCCTGTTACGCATATGAGCCTGTTCGATATCTTTACCCGGTTGAATACGAGTAAGCTGAGTCATTGCTCCATTCATAATATATGAATAATATTCAGCTTTGAAAGCTTCATTATCAGGCAGAAGTCCCAGTTCAACCAGTTTAGAGTCGGCAAGATAATAAAGTGCAAAAAGGTCGGCACGAGTCTCTTCTAGAGGTGAAGCATATGCCTGTAATACATCTGAGCTTACTCCCGGTAGAAGTTTACCGGAACCATGTCCCAGACACTCATGCAAATCAGTATGAAGATTGTCAGTTAATGTTCCATATTTTTTCGTCAAATCTATTTCATTTTCACTCCACATGAATTCTTCTTTAAAGCCGTTACCTTCGGCAGCTTTATCATATGCAAATGTTATATTGTCAATCGTAACTGATTTTGAGCCATGATCGCGTCTTATCCAGTCGGCATTAGGTAAATTAATACCAATGGGTGTAGCAGGGTAGGTATCACCTCCCAAAATAGCTGCAGTAATTACTTTTGCAGAAACTCCCTTAACCTCTTCTTTTTTGAATCGATCATCAATAGGTGAATTATCTTCAAACCACTGAGCATTATCGCTAATAATCATAGTCCTTTCTGATGCCTCTATACTTTTAAAATTCACAAGAGATTCCCAGCTTCCCTTCATTCCAAGTGGATCGGTATATGTTTCGATAAAGCCATTAATGAAGTCAACCCTCGAATCAATATCCTGCACCCATTTTACTGAATAATCATCGTACGCTTTCAAATCACCTGATTTGTAGAACTCAATCAACGTATTAATGATGTCTTTTTGATGATCATTTTCAGCAACTGAAGCAGCCTTATCAAGCCATCCGATAATACGCTCGATTGCTTTGTGATACATACCATCAAGCTTCCAAACTTTTTCTGCAACTTGACCATTCTGTTTTATCACTTTACTATTAAGACCGTATGAGATTGGAGTGTTATCGTTTATATCCTTAAATGAATTATAAAACTCTTCAACCTCTTTTTGGGTTACACCTTCGTAAAAGTTTACTGCTGATGTAGTTACAATATCTGCACCTACAGTTTGGTTCATACGTTTAGGCATAACTGCCGGGTCAAACATCACTGGAACAATTTCGTTAAGTGCCTCATCTGCAGCCATACCATCACGAAATGGCATTCTGCCCGGATCAACACTTTTAACCAGCTTAACAAAGTAATCCTCTGTAAACTGTGGCATTATCTTATCTTCAGAATAGTGGTGATGGATACCATTTGCCATCCAGATACGTTTTAGATATATCTCAAAATTTTTCCACTCCTCTGTTGATTTATCACCCATATAGTTGTTATAAACGCCTTCGCAAACTCTACGAATTGTAAGATTATAACGGTTATGCTGATCCCAAAGGATATCTCTACCTTCAAGTGCTGCTTGTGAAAGATAATAAATAAGCTCTTTTTGATTTAAAGACAAACTATTAAATCCTGGAACCGGGTATCTTAATATCTCAATATCGGCAAAATGATCAACTTTAAACTCAAAAGTTGAATAATCAATATCATCTGCAGATGTTGTATCACCTCTGTTCTTATCACCATTACATGAAGCCAGCACAAAAAGGGTTGCTAACATAAATACTATTTTTTTCATTATATTTTCTATCAGTTTGTTTTGTATTTATATGAGACCCGCGACAACTCTTCATTTGCTTTACTGATTTTAGTTTTCAGGTCATTTTTATAATCCACTAGTTTATTTTGTATGGATTCATCACCCGTCGCGATTATTTGCAATGCAAGAATTGCTGCATTTAAAGCTCCATTGATACCCACAGTAGCAACAGGTATTCCGGGAGGCATCTGCACTATTGATAAAAGTGCGTCTACGCCATCAAGAGAAGCTTTTATTGGAACACCTATTACCGGAATGGAAGTCATGGATGCTATCACTCCCGGTAAATGAGCCGCCATGCCTGCAGCAGCAATAATTACCTTGATTCCTTTTACTTGAGCACCTTTTGCAAATTTCTCCACTTCTTCGGGTGTACGATGAGCAGAAAGGGCATTCATTTCGAATGGAATCTCCATTTCATCTAGGAATTTAGCCGCTTTATCCATTACGGGAAGATCCGAAGTACTTCCCATAATGATACTTACTACCGGTTTCATAAAGTTATTTTCCTATAAACTTTTTATAATCAGCGGCCGACATCAAATCATTTAACTCTTCGACATTAGGAACAGATACTCTAATAATCCATCCTTCGCCGTAAGAGTCTTTGTTTACCAATTCAGGCTCATCGTCCAGTTGAGCATTAATTTCTAATACTTCACCTCCAACGGGCATCATTAGATCTGATACTGTTTTTACAGCTTCAATGCTACCAAAAACTTCACCCTTTTCTAGGGTTTCGCCTTCTGTTGGTATATCCAGATATACAATATCACCCAGCTCATCTTGAGCATAAGCTGTAATACCAATAAAAACCTCATCACCTTCAAGTCTAACCCATTCGTGATCAGATGAATACTTTAAATTTTCAGGAAAATTCATAGCAGTTAAAATTTTAAAATTATATTAATATTGTAAAAGTACAATTAAAATCAATAACATCAAAAAAGGACTATACGCCCATCCATACAAATATAAATGAAACGGTGAATCCAAGCAAAAAGCCCCCAATCACTTGTCCTAATGTATGTCTTTTAAGTATGAGTCGTGAAGTTCCAATCATTCCGGCAATAATCAATAAAATCATAAACAGATAGTAAGGATTAGAACGTTCAACAAAATAGCTTATAGACATTACGCCACCAATAATTCCGCCTATACCAAACATATGTGCACTGATTTTCCAGATTAAGGTAATTAAAATTGCGATAAGCATTATTGCAATAGATGCTGCAATCATCATTAAAAACCATTTTGGCATTTGCATCCTGTAATAATATATCATTAAGGTAGAGTATGACAATACAGTTATAAAATAAGGGTAGAAACGTTCTTTCCTTACCTTCAACGATAAGTCAGATAATATTCCAATACGGTAAAGCATATATATTAAAAGACCGGGAATCAAAAATGAAAAAAACAGGACAGGTGTAACTATTTGCCAAAATTTATGGGAATAAACTACTCCAAAATAGGTATAAGCAAAAAGCAACATCACACCATACGTCGGCATCAACAATGGTTGAAAAACAGTTGAAATTACATGTGAGATTGATTTCATCAGACAAAGTTAAAGTTTTTTTCTTAAACGTGCCACAGGAATGTTCATTTGTTCTCTATATTTTGCAGCAGTGCGTCGAGCAATTACATATCCTTTTTCATTTAATATTTTAGATATCCGGTCATCAGTAAGCGGTTTCTGTGGATTTTCATTTTCAATACACTCTTTTAAAATCATTTTTACCTCTCTCGATGAAATATCCTCACCATCTGTTGTTTGCATTGACTCAGAGAAGAAAAACTTAAGAGGATAAATTCCCGTATTGGTTTGAACATACTTACTGTTGCTTACACGTGAAATTGTTGAAATATCAAAACCGGTTTTCTCTGCTACATCTTTTAGAATCATTGGCTTTAGCATTGCCTCATCTTCAGATGCGAAAAAATCATACTGCAACCCAACTATAGCCTCCATTGTTCTTTGCAATGTGTTCTGACGCTGTTTCACTGCATCAATAAACCATCTAGCCGAATCAACCTTCTGTTTCATGAAAAGCATTGCATTCTTATCATCTGTTGACATGCTGACTTTGTTGTTGCTATAACCTTTAAGCATCTCAGAGAAATTTCTGTTAACTCTCAAACTGGGAATATTACTGTTGTTTAGCTGAATTGAAACCTCTCCATTATAAGAATCGACTAAAAAGTCGGGTGTAATATTACTCATTGCAGTCTCCATAGTTCCTCCAAGAGTATTGCCCGGTTTAGGATTTAAAGATATTATTTCATCAACTGCATCTTTAAGCTCTTCTTGTGTCACATTCAATTGACGAATTATTTTATCATAATGTTTTTTGGAAAATTCATCAAAGTAATCTGTGAGAATATTAATAGCAAGATTGATGTCTTTATTTGGCTCTTCGCGTTTAAGTTGCAAAAGTAGGCACTCCTTGAGATCGCGTGCACCAACTCCAGATGGATCCAAGTCCTGAATTTCATATAGCATATCCTCCAATTGGAGAGTAGAAACATTCATATCTTGCTGGAACAGCAGATCGTTTGAAATCGACTGTAAATCTCTTTCCAAATACCCGTTCTTGTCAAGACTTCCTACAATATACTCTGCAATAATTTGTTTACGCAAGTCCAGATTCAATAATCTGATCTGCTCCAAAAGAATATCGTGGAGTGATTTATCATCATAATAACTTATTTCGATAAAGTTAGGCTCGTTTTTGCTGTAATTACCACTTACATGATAATCCGGTACATCCTCATCCGATGGGTAATCACCTAAAATCATATCCTCCAAAGTGATATCGTTTTCCACACTGGAATCATCACTTTCGTTTTCTGTTGAGAGCTCATTATCAGCGGTCTCAAGAGCAGGATTGTCTTCCAGCTCCAGTTTTATTCGATCTTCCACCTCCACATTGTTTAACTCAATAAGCTTAATCACCTGCATCTGCAATGGTGAAAGCCTTTGTGTTTGTCTCAGTTCCTGTTGCTGCTTTAGGGCCATATTTAATTTAAAAAAATAAAACGTTACAAAGATAATTATTTTCTTTACTAAATACAGATTATCAAAGATGTGAAATCAGGCTAAGAGCAGAACGAATCATCATATCCTGCCTTACAGGTTAATGGTGCAAGTGCGAAAGAATCATATTCATCATATGCCGGACCGGGTATTCCATTTATCACCACAATACGGTCTAATCTTACCTTATCTCCATTTTCGAAAACAAGATGCATTCCTTCATCCTTTATTTCCTTGATATTTAAAATCCTCCCCTTTGATTCTTCTAGTTCCGGCTCTTCAGTAAATGCAAAGTAAATAATCTTCACATCACCCTTGTCAATTTCTGCTTCTAGAATTTCAAAATATTCATGATCTACAGGTAAATATTTAGTTTTCATATTTGCTTCCTATTATAGTATATAATAAACAATATGGATAGGTATTAGGTTCAGTAGTCAACTGTCATAATGATTCAGAACAATAGCCATTTATTATTGATTTACAGCTTGTATAAATTTAAAACTTTTTACTACCTTTGAAATGTGAATATTTGTAATGATGAACAAATATATCGAAGTATAACTAAATGAGAGACTTTTAAACAGCGCTTAACAATGATATTTAAATTTCTAATTCTGTCAGATGAAGTAGATAACTTCAAAAGAGAAATAAAAATTGATGGCGACGCAACCTTTTTAGACTTTTACAATTCGATATTAGATTGTACTGGATTTAATAAAGAGATTGCTTCATTTTTTATTTGTGATGATAAATGGAAGAAAAAACAGGAGATAACACTGTATGAAATGGATACTGACTCTGATGTTGACTCACTCATTATGGAGGAATCGGTATTAAGTGATTTTCTCGAGGATGAAAAGCAAAAACTTATGTTCATGTTCTGTTTTTTAACAGAAAGGTCACTTTACATAGAGTTATCAGAAATTATACCCGGCAAAAATCTTAAAAAACCTATTTGTACTCTTTCTGAAGGAGATGCTCCTGTTCAAGTATTAAGCCTTGATGATGATACAGCAGAAAAAGCCTCTATAGATCTTGGTGAATCATTTTACGGTGACGAAAGTTATGACTTAGACGAGTTGGATAAAGAGGGGTTTGAAGGATTAGAAAATATTGATAACTTAGAAGACACCTTTAACGATATCGATGTTGGAGAACTTTATTAATCACTATCCACAAAATACTTTTCATTTTTCCACTAATTTATTACAGACCTTTATACAATATTATAATGAATACTCTTCTGGTTTTACTGGGACCTACAGGTGTTGGCAAGACAGAATTGAGTTTGCGCATTGCAGAAGCTATAGGTAGCCCAATCATATCTTCCGACTCCAGACAACTCTACAAAGGAATGACCATTGGAACTGCAGCTCCAACAGCTGAACAGCTTCAGAGGGTACCTCATTATTTTGTTGCTAAACTTTTGCCGGAAGAGTATTATAGTGCAAGTCTGTTCGAGGATGACATATTGCAGTTATTGCAAAATCTTCATCAGCACAATAAAACAGTAGTAATGGTTGGAGGATCTATGATGTATATCGATGCTGTATGTTATGGTATTGATGAAATCCCAACAATAGATGAGAAACTGCGAAAGGATATCCGGAAATTACACAAAAATGAGGGGATTGACTCTATTCGCCAACAGCTTAAAATTCTCGACCCCAAGTTTTACGGAGAAGTTGATTTAAAAAACCACAAACGAGTTATTCATGCACTTGAGGTTTGTTTAATGTCGGGTAAACCCTACTCATCACTTCGCACCAACAAAAAGAAGGAGCGTACCTTCAAAATTTTGAAAGTAGGCTTTATAAGAGAACGTGAAGAGCTTTACGAAAGAATCAATAAACGTGTAGATCAAATGATAGTTGATGGTTTGATTGAAGAAGCATATGGTTTTTATCCAAAAAAACATCTCAATTCATTAAACACTGTTGGCTATAAAGAGCTGTTTATGTATTTTGACGGAGAGTGTACTCTCGACTTCGCAGTACAAAAAATTAAACAACACTCCCGTAATTACGCCCGAAAACAGATGACTTGGTTTAAAAAAGATGAAAATATTAACTGGATAAATTTATCTGAAGAAACATCTGAGTCGGCTGTAATAGAAAGAGTACTAGGTCTTTTAGGATAATGTAAAAGCTATTGTGAATAACTAAAAATAGCACTACTGTCAAATTGTTGAAACTTTTTCTTTTTAGGTATTGATTATTTCATAAAATTGTACTAATTTTGCATCACTTTTCTAAGAAAAAGTAATAAATTCTTCCTTAGCTCAGTTGGTTAGAGCATCTGACTGTTAATCAGAGGGTCCTTGGTTCAAGTCCAAGAGGAAGAGCACAAAACATAATTTTTTTAAAGAATATAATTCTTCCTTAGCTCAGTTGGTTAGAGCATCTGACTGTTAATCAGAGGGTCCTTGGTTCAAGTCCAAGAGGAAGAGCATGAAAGCGAGTCAAATTGACTCGTTTTTTGTTATTTAAAACAATTGCTAGATATTCTTCGTTAAATTAGATATTCAGATCAACCCTAGATATTGAAGTTAAATATAAAATAAATCTAAATGAAAAAAGTTTTAATAGCATACCGTTTAAAATCAGAAGGATTAAAAGAGTTGGAAAGTAGATATGACGTTACCTTACCGATCGATAAAACCTATTTTACAAAGCGAGAAATCATGGATATGATTCATGAATATGAAGTTTTTGTCCCTAATTTCAGTTTCTATACAGATAGAGAAATAATTGACAAAGCTTCAAAACTTGAACTGATTTCTAATTATGGAGTTGGTTTTAATAATATAGATGTTGATTATGCAACATCAAAAGGTATAGTTGTTACAAACTTACCTAAAACAACTCGCGAACCAACTGCTGAGTTTGCATTTGCTCTACTTATGGGGGCTGCAAGGAGAATTGGATACTACGACCGCAAACTTAGAACCCCGGAAGGTGTAAGTTGGGGTGTTTATGCCGAAAGCGGCGTTCCTCTATACAACAAAACCTTGGGTATAATTGGTATGGGAAGAATTGGTCAATCACTTGCACGCAGAGCAGTCGCCTCAGGTATGCAAATCATATATAATAATAGAAACCGACTTGACGAGGAGATCGAGAAACTTTATTCAGCTAAATATGTTTCACGAGAGGAACTTATACAGACTGCCGATTTTATTTCATTAAACGCACCATCAACACCCGAAACTTATCATATGATTGGTGAAAAAGAGTTCAATATGATGAAGCCAACGGCTATATTTATAAATACTGCAAGAGGGGACTTGGTTGAAGAAAAAGCATTGATTAAAGCTCTCAGGGAAGAAAGAATTTGGGCAGCCGGTCTTGATGTTTATGACAACGAGCCACATATCAACCCCGAGCTGTTTGAGTTGGATAATGTATTACTGGCTCCACATGCAGGAACCAAGACTATAGAAGACAGAATTGCAATGTCTATTGAAATGGTACAAAATATAATTGGTTTTTACGAGGGCACCTATTCCGTATCAAGAGTAAATTAATTTTTTAATATCGATCCACAAATGACTGCACAAAACGTTAAAGATCAGCTATTGATATTCAGCAATCCTTCAAAAGCTGCTCATTCGATGCGTTTTTTTAAAACAGGCAAAGGTGAATATGGTGAAGGCGATAAATTTATAGGTTGCACAGTACCGGAGTCGAGAGCCGTTGCTCAAAAATATAAAAAATTACCCTTAACAGAGATTGAAAACCTCCTTAAAGATCCAATACATGAGTGTCGATTTTGTGCATTAATTATATTAATCGATCAGTTTGATAAAGCAGTAGAATTAGACAGAAAAGTATTATTAGACTTCTATCTTTCACACACAAGCTATGTTAACAGTTGGGATTTGGTTGATGTTTCGAGTTACAAAATTGTTGGAGAGTGGCTGAAAGATAAAGCAGATCGCACATTATTATATAAGCTTGCCAACAGTAACTTATTGTGGGATCAACGAATCTCTGTTGTTTCAACTATGACATTAATCAAGAATGATGATTTCACAGATATTCTAAAATTGTCAGTAAAATTTCTTACACACAAACATGATTTAATGCACAAAGCTTGCGGTTGGATGTTGCGTGAATTGGGGAAGCGTAATGAATTGGAGCTAATAAATTTTTTAGATAAGAATTGTACAAAAATGCCCCGCACAATGCTTAGATATTCAATTGAGAAATTAACCATAAAGCAGAGAAAAGATTATTTGCAAAGAAAATAGGTTTATGACTATACATACACATACTTTATCAAATGGTTTAAGAATTATACATCGTGAGTTTACATCAGAAATCTCTTATTGTGGCATAGCAATAAACACTGGTGCCAGGGATGAGTATCCTGATGAGTTTGGGATGGCTCATTTTGTTGAACATATGCTTTTTAAAGGCACAAAACAACGCAAGGCTCATCATATTGCCAATCGAATGGAAAACGTTGGTGGAGATTTAAATGCATATACAACTAAAGAAGAAACATTCATATATGCTACCTTTCTTCACGAGTATTTTCCTCGTGCACTTGAGCTTCTAAGCGATATAATTCACAACTCAGAATTTCCTCAAACTCATATAGATCGTGAACGAGAAGTTATATTGGACGAAATAAATTCATATGACGATTCTCCGTCCGATCTTATATATGACGATTTTGAGAACTTAATGTTTTATGGACATGATTTTGGTCATTACATACTAGGTGACCCTGAAACTATAAAATCGTTCAATACAGATAAAATCAGAAAATTTGTAAAACGTCAGTATAAGTTGTCCGAAATGGTGTTATTTTCATTCGGTAAGACATCTTTTACGAAAATTGTTAAACTGGCTGAAAAATATTTTCCCCAAACGTTAGATACATCAGAGTCTGTTTCAGGTGGACAAAACAATAAACTAAATGACAGTAAACAGAGAGTTGCACCATCACAATTAACCCCAACAAGTAAAAGGTCACATAAAAGTATCTCACAATCACATGTTGTATTAGGATGGAATATATCTAATATGTTTCAACCCGAAAAATATATCCTTTATCTGTTAAATAGTATTATGGGTGGAGGCAGTATGAATAGTCGACTTAACACTGCGCTTCGTGAAAAAAACGGTTTAGTTTATCATGTCGAGTCAAACCTTGTCTTATATACCGATACCGGCTTATTTACCATCTATTTTGCCTCTGATCCAAAGAATAAAGATAAATGCTTGCGTTTAATTCATAAGGAGTTAAAAAAGATAATGGAGATAGAGTTAACCAATATGCAACTAACTACAGCCAAACGTCAGTGGAAAGGGCAATTAGGTATTGCATCAGAGAATAATGAAAATAGTGCATTGAATATGGCAAAAAGCTATCTTCACTTTAATCGATATACTCCAATCGAAGATGTCTTTTTGAAGATAGATGAAATAACTTCCAAACAATTAAAAAACAAATCAATTGAGCTATTTTCCCGGAGTCCATTTGAATTAATGTATTTTAATGGTGATTAGATAAAGTTTTTAAAGTTTGACGCCTCTTGTCTGTATATCAAACGAGCTATCATTGACCATGTTATTTTTATATAATTATCAGGTAATCAAACAGTGATTTCCTGCCTGAGTAGTTTCGATTATCATTATCTCTTATTTTGCTAAGCTGGATTTTAATGGACCTTGCTATCATCTCTATTGCATTAGTTGAAAAACGCACTTTCAGGGATTACTTAAAAATTAGTACCGTCATTTTTGTGAAACAGCCCTTTATTTATGAAGTTTTATGAAGTTTTGTGATTAAGTTCTCAACAAATGGAAATAAATAAAAAAATAATATTACATTTGTACCGTAAACGTAAAAAAATATAAAATGATGAAAAAGTTGAAACTTTTTAGCCGTAAATTATATAATCATTAACAATTTATTTATGAGAAAGAAAATTTATCTACTAGCGTTCCTGTACATTGCATGTATAGGAGGTTTGATTGCTCAAATACGTGTGTCGGGCAATGTTATGGACGAATCGGGTGAATCCGTAATCGGTGCAACTATTCTAATTAAGGGTACTGATCAAGGTACAGTAACCGGTTTGGATGGTGATTTTGTATTAAATGCACCTGAAAACTCAATACTTATATTCTCCTATGTTGGAATGCTTACACAAGAATTACCTGCAACACCAAACATGAATGTAATTCTTAAATCAGCCAGCGAAATGCTTGATGAATTAGTCGTCACTGCAATGGGTATCCAGAAAGACAGAAAAGCTTTAGGTTATGCAGTTCAAGACATCAAAAGTGACGAACTGATGAAAAATAAATCAGCTAACGTTATTAATTCTCTTGCAGGAAAAGTTGCTGGGGTAAATGTGACACAAAGTTCCGGTGCTGCCGGTTCCGGTGCACAAATTATTTTAAGAGGCGGCACATCTCTTGAAAGGGATAATCAACCTCTTTTTGTAGTGGATGGTATTATCTATGATAACTCCACAGTTATTGGCGGAAACAGTGCTTTTGATGGAGCGTTAACAACTGCTACCTCATTTGGTAACAGGGTAATGGATATAAATCCTGAGGATATCGAAAATATGTCGGTACTTAAAGGACCTGCAGCTGCAGCATTATACGGATCAAAGGCTGCTGCCGGAGCAATTATAATTACAACCAAAAAAGGACAATCCGGAACCGTGCAAGTTAATGTAAGCTCTAAGATTTCTACAAACTGGGTTAATAGATTTCCCGAACAACAGGATGGCTATAAAAGAGGATTCTATAATTCTCTAGGTGTTTTAGATGAATACACAACTCAATCCTGGGGTGCACCATTTGGAGGGAATGATGTAATGTATAATAATATTGAAAACTTCTTCCAAAACTCAACAGTATTCGATAACAATGTTAGTGTTTCAGGGGGAAATCAAAACGGATCGTTTTATTTATCAACTTCCAGATTTGATCAGAAAGGAATTGTACCCGGAACAGGTTACGACAAGACTACATTTCGTTTTAATGGAGATCAAAAGTATGGAATTCTGACTGTTGGAGCGAATGTTGCATATTCTCTTTCTAACACAGAAAAAACTTTAACCTCATCAGGTTTATGGGGTTCAGGTGGTACAGGAGCTATGACATCAGTTTATCGTTGGTCAAGAAGCGATGATATGACAACATATCTTAATCCTGATGGTTCTAAATATAGAATGTTTGAAGGTATGCAGGAATTGTCTGATGATATTGAAAATCCATATTGGATTACTAACAAAAATAAGTTAGGTGATGATACTGAGAGGGTAACCGGGAATATAAATGCCAATGTAGAACTTGCTGATTGGTGGAATGTATCTTATCGCGTTGGTGCTGATAGTTATACTACACGCAACTCCACACTTATTGCTCCAAACGGTGCTGTACAACTGATTTGGCAAAATGGAATGATGTCAGAAAGTGATTATAGATACAACTATTGGTCTTCTAACCTTATGTCAAATATGGAGAAAACCTTCGGCGATTTTGATCTTGGTTTCTTGTTAGGATATTTCTCCGAAGAGACTAAAACAACCACTAACCGCAGAATGGGATATGATTTTGTTATTGATAATTTTTTTAGCTTTGAGAATATTGTAGCGGCAAACAAAAAATTTGCCGAGATACATATGAAAAAACGATTATTTGGTCTTTATGGTGAGTTTAGAGCTTCTTATAAAAACTTCTTATATCTAAATGTAACAGGAAGAAACGACTGGACATCAACATTACCAATAGAAAACAGATCATATTTTTATCCCTCTGTAGGTGGAAGTTTTGTTTTCTCTGAATTAATGCCAAACAGAAATATTATGTCCTTTGGTAAACTCAGAGCTTCATGGGCAAGAGTTGGTAAAGATGCTGCTCCTTATGTTACAAACACGTACCTATGGCCTTCACGAGAGTTTTTAGGAGGTATTGTTGGTACCGGTAATAGCTGGTCGAGAGGTAACCCATATCTAAAACCTGAAAATACTGATTCGTATGAGGTAGGTGTGGAAATGAGATTTTTAAACGGACGTTTAGGATTTGACTGGGCATACTACTCAAATAATTCTTACAATCAAATCTTATCGCCACGTTTGGGACAGTCGACAGGTTATATTTTTGTTTCAGTAAATGGAGGTGATATTACCAACAAAGGTATGGAGTTATCAATAAATGCAACTCCTGTTGAAACTCGCGATTTCACATGGGATGTCACTCTTAATATGGCTGGGAACAGAGGTACTGTTCAGAATCTGCTACCAGGAGTTGAAATATTATATGTAACAGATGTTCAGGTGGGTAATGCAAAAGCAGCATCTTTTAATGGTGGCAACTTTATGGCAATATCAGGGTCTAAATGGTCTAGAACAGCTGAAGGTAAAGTAATATTAGATGCAAATACCGGCATGCCAACTAGTGATAACCTAACCACATATGAGATTGGTAATAGAGAGCCGAAAATGTCGGGAGGTCTTAATAATAACTTTCAATATAAAAACTGGAATTTGTCACTACTGTTAGATTTCAGACTTGGAGGGCATGTATATAATGGAACAGATTACTTTATGACTGTAAACGGTATGAGTAAGCGTACAATGGGAAGAGATGCTCTTACTCTTGAGGGTGTGGTAATAACAGGTGGCACTTCCGAAAACCCTACATATGAAGACAAAACCTTCACCTTTGAGGCTGATAACACATACACTATTGGAGGTACAGAAACTAGTGGTAGAAATATAATCCAAAACTATTGGAGCACATACTATCCACGTGAAAGTGCCAACTTTATGACAGATGTTAATTGGTTAAGACTACGAGCTGTTTCACTCTCATATTCACTGCCAAAGCATTTGCTGGAAAATACTCGTTTTATTAAAGGACTAACAGCTACTCTTACAGGAACGAACTTGTTGTTATTTACTAATTATAAGGGCATGGACCCTGAAACTTCAGCTGCAGGTTCAGGTATCTCAGGATCAAGTTCAGTTGGTATAGATTATAATGGTGTACCAAGTACTGCCGGAGTATCTTTTGGATTAAATCTAACATTTTAAAACGCATAATTATGAAAAAAATAATATATATATTAGCAATTTTAGGTATTCTATCGTTAATATCGTGCAATCAGGATTGGCTTGATATAAATGAAGATCCCAATAACCCGTCCAACACAGTAGCATCGGTTGATAGCCGTTTGCCATGGATACAGCACCATTTTCTATACGCACAAATGTCGGCCGGTGCTCGATCTAGTTATATTACTCAGCAACTAACATTTATAAATTCAACTGCCGCCAATAGTGTTTTGGCCGGATGGAATCCTGCATCAGGTACTGTTACGCTTCCTTACCAATGGTTTTTTGTTACATCAGCAGCAAACCTCAAGGATTTAGAAGATAAAGCAATTGAAGAAGAAGCATGGCATTATGTAGGTGCCGTTAAGGCAATAAAAGCAATTGGATATATGATGATGACAGATTGGTATGGTGAAATGCCATACACTGAAGCATTAGGTGAATCTGTTACTCCAAAATATGATGATGGCAAAACCATATTTGAAGGCTGTCTTGCAGACATTGATGAGGCAATTGATTATTTTAATATGCAACAAAGTCCAATTGCAACCCCTTTATCCAAAGGTGATAGCTGGAATGGTGGAGATGTTCAAAAATGGATTAAAATGTGCTATGGAATGAAAGCACGCTGGTTAAATAATCTTTCTAAAAAATCTTCACTTTATGATCCTCAAGCAATATTAGATGCATTATCTAAATCTCTATTATCAAATAATGACAATACAGTTGTTGATCACAAAGATTTAACATCTGATAATGTTGGAGATATTTTGTTTGGTGACCCACTAATGGCTTCTATTATTTTTTCTAATGTTTCTATGAATACAAATATTCGTATTACAAAGTGGTATGAAGACTTGTTAGTTAATTTTGACAATAAACAAATAGAAGATCCACGAGCAGATAAATTAATACCTTGGGCTGAATTTAAACAGGGAAATGAGTTTATCAGATCAAAAGGAGTTGATATGTCATCTGATATTAGAATGAATAACGGTCCTATGGGAGTTACATTTAACGCTTCAGATTCTCCTATTGAAAACAACGGACGCACAATTCCGCCTCATTCGTGGTACGTAAATACTGCAAACCAAAATAGATGGGGAGATACAATATATGTATCATTCCGTTCAAGTGCAATAGGCTATTATGGTGATACAGAAGATATTTATCGCTTTAGTGATGGCACAGTTGCTTCTACCTCATCATTCTATACTCGTCCGGATGCTCCTACTCACTTCTTAACATACTCAGAGATGTGCTTTATTAAAGCAGAAGTTTTATTCAAACAAAATGACAAAATCGGAGCATTTGATGCATACAAAAAAGGAATTATTGCGCATATAGAACTTATGAATCAGAAGTTAAATACTTATGGAAATGTTAATCCAAGTAAATCACCAATGAGTCAGGAAAAGATTGACAATTTCATAAACAATGGAATAGGCGATGCTTCCAATATCACATTAGGAAAAATCATGACTCAAAAGTTCATTGCATTATCATTTATGCAACAAAACTGGAATGACATGCGTCGCTACGATTACAGTTCTGATATATATACCGACTGGGAAATACCTTACGAGTATTTTCAAAATTCAACAGCACAAACAAAAATACCTTTAGGTAAACAGTTTAGAAGAATGATGCAACCGGCATTAGAAAAGACTTATAACTCAGAGCAGCTTGAAGCTTCTCATCCAAGTGCAATGAATGATGATATTTGGTCATACCCTGTATGGTGGGATATTGCTGAATAATCAAATAGTTTGAATTAGTTTTAGTTTTCTAATAAAAAATAAGGGAGAGTTTCTCCCTTATTTTTTTATGTTTTATTAGCGTTAAGGAAAAATAATAATTCTATATTTTTTTGCAATCATATTATACTCATTATTGTTATCATGATACGCAACAAATTTGTGAAGATGCTTATATTAAAGGTTCTAACTTAAGTTATAAAAAAGTGTTAAGAAGTAAACTATTTATAAGTATGGTTTGTTCTAAATAGTAGTGTTTTCTATTATTTAAACATAAAATTCAGAAAGATTAATAAAAATATGTGTGTTTGTTGTCCAAGCTTAAAAATAGTAAGCTGTCAACCACTATTAGAAGATAATTATTTTGATGTTTTATTTACGTTTAATATATCTAGTTTATGAGAAAAAAAATCTATTTGTTTATTTTGCTGCTATTTACCGCAGTCATAATGAATGCGCAAACTCGGGTTACCGGTATTGTCACAGATGAATTAGGTGAACCTGTAATAGGTGCATCAATTCTAATAAAAGGATCTGAGCAAGGTACTGTAACCGATATTGATGGTAATTTCTTTTTAACTGCTCCCGATAATGCAATTCTAATATTTTCGTATGTTGGAATGATATCTCAGGAGTTGCCGGTCAGTTCAAACATGATAGTTGTACTCAGATCTGACACTGAACTGCTTGACGAGTTGGTTGTTGTTGGGTACGGAACCCAGCGTAAGGCAAACCTTACTGGTGCCGTATCAACAGTTGATGTGGCTAAAACGCTTGAAGCAAGGCCATATTCAGATGTTTCAAAGGCGTTGCAAGGTGCAGTGCCCGGTTTATCAATAATCAGTAGCAGTGGTCGTCTTGGAGCTCAGCCTTCAATTTCTATTCGTGGACTAGGTACATTAAGTAATAATGCAACCAGTAACCCACTAATAGTAGTTGATGGTGTTCCTATGGATGACTTATCATTGCTTAATACACAAGACATTGAGAATATCTCTGTTCTTAAAGATGCCGCTTCAACCTCTATTTATGGTACAAGAGCTGCATTTGGTGTTATTCTAATCACTACAAAATCTGCACGTAATGTAGATAGAATTTCAGTTAATTACACAAACAATTTTGGATGGGATACTCCTTCAATTTTACCAGATTATCCCGATGTACCCACACAGTTGGAGGCTCTTATAGAAGCTAATTCACGTGCAGGTTTGGCAAACGAATTGTTTGGTATGTATCTGGATGAGATGCTTCCATATGCAAGAAAATGGAGAGATGAGCATAATGGTAGAAAGTCAGACTACCGAGAAATGGTATTAGGTAATAGAGACGCGCTTACCGACAACAGCAAACCGCTCGGTGACTTTATTCTTGATAATAATGGAGTTGGGATGTATTTTGCCGACTGGGATGTTGTGAATATTATGTTCCGCAAATGGAGGCCATCACAAAGTCATAACTTATCAGTACAGGGTACTAGTGGGAAAACATCTTACTATATGTCGGTTGGTTATAATCACGACGAAGGTGTAATGACTTACTTCCCCGAAAAAATGGATAAATGGACAGCCATGTTAAACATAACCAGTGATGTAAAGGATTGGCTGCAAATTGGTGGTCGTTTCAATTTCAGTAATAAAGATTTTATAGGACCTGCAACTCGTCGCACCACCTACCAATACTTGTGGCGTTGGGGTAGCTTCTTTGGTCCTTATGGTTCATATCAGGGTACTGATATGCGTAACGATATTGCTTATCGCAAACAGGCAGGTGATTGGACAGATAATAATGCTTTCGTTCGTATGGGTACATTTGCTAAAGCAACTCTTGCCAAAGGTCTTACTTTAAATGTTGACTATACCTACAACATAAATAATTATACAAGAAAGGCAGCCTATATTCCACTATCAGGTTGGAACTCATGGGGTGGTGCTATTACCTCACCAACAAGTTTCACAACCAGTTCGTGGGTTGAGCAACGATCTAGCCAGGACAGATCTTATGCTTTTAACATGTATGGAAATTATGAAATTACACTTGCCGATAATCATAATTTTAATTTAATGTTGGGAGGAAATGCCGAGAGCGGAACATATTTCATGCATCATTCAGAAAGAGATGACCTTCTTGACTATAATTTGCCGGAATTTAACCTTGCAACCGGTGCGCAATACGCTTCCGGTGAAAATTCACACTGGGCTACTGCCGGTTATTTCGGTCGTTTAAATTACGACTATAATGGAATTTGGTTAGTTGAACTTAATGGTAGATATGATGGATCTTCTCGTTTTCCTGCATCAGACAGATGGGCATTCTTTAAATCGGGCTCAGCCGGATATCGTGTAAGTGAAGAGGCATTCTTTGAACCACTAAGAAAGACAATTAGCAATCTGAAACTTAGAGCTTCATATGGTGAAGTTGGTAATCAGGCTGTTGGAGCTAATATGTATATCCCTACAATGACAAAACGTACAGATGGAGCTGTTCCAAAAGGGCAGCTCCTTTTTTAATTTTTCAAGCTGCTATTTTCTGATTGTAGTTATTAACTGAAGAGAAATTTTTAAAGTTCACCCCTATTTTCACTAAAAATAAAATAACACCACCTTTTTGATCA
>JBFLFV010000005.1:0-222103 GCA_041859795.1 Fermentimonas sp. | reverse complement strand
GTATCTCGCTGACCGATAAAACGCCTCTTCGAGACCTCTTTGACAAAACTAAATTTCAAAATGACAAAGAACGATTTGGACCAGATGGGCCAAGTTTATTTGATTTTTAATAACGTCCCAATTTTAATGGGACACTAGTGATATACAATACTCTCTGAACAATTAAATTCACACTCTTGAAGTTAAGAAAGTAACTTCTTTACGATTTCAGAAATTACTTTTCCCTCAGCTCTACCCAACAGTCTATTAGTTGCAATGGACATAACTTTCCCCATATCCTTCATTGATGATGCCTCAGTTTCAACTAATATTTTTTTAATTTCAGCATTTAGCTCTTCAGAGGATAATTGCTCGGGGAGAAATTCCTGTATAACTTTCATTTGCTCTATTTCAGTTTCCGCTAAATCACTACGGTTCAGCCCAGTATAAATATCAGCGCTATCTTTACGTTGTTTCACCATTTTGTTTAATATTAAAATGGCTTTATCGTCACTAAAATCACCTGTTGCACCTTTTGCAGTTTTAGCCTCAACAAACTCTTTTTTTATGCCTCTTAAAGCATCCAGTCTAACCCTATCTTTAGCAAGCATTGCTTTTTTAATTTCATCATTAATTATATCAAATAGTGTCATAATAATTAATTTAAATCGATTATTTTAAAACTTATAGATACAAATAAACTGAATCAAATAATGATATTTAATCAAATAATGATGTAGATTGCTGAACATCTGCATGGTAAGTACGAGGATTAAATGATCTTTCACGTTTAAAAACAGGTTTTTTTTCAAGCGCCTCAAGTACTTTATCATCATCAAGCTCTTCAATTGTAAGTACAAAAGGCTCCTGCATATAATTATTTATTGAAAGTGATTCTACACCTGCTTTACCATAATATTTCTCAATCAGCTCTTTATCTTTAAGCTCTCTTTTGCGTAATTCTTCATCTTCAATTTTACGCTGTATTTCATCAACTTTATACTCCTCCTTCTTAATCTCTTTTATACCGGGTACATTATTGATGGTAAATCCGGTTGCCAATAGTGTAACTTTAACCTCCTCTTTTAGAGTTTCGTCTACTGCTGCTCCCCAGATAACCTCTATGTCATTACTGAACTTTGACATAAAATCATGCAAAGCATTCATCTCTTCCATCATAAGAGGGTTACCTTCGCCAAAACATAGGTTTAACAATATCTTCTTTGAGCTAAAAACATCATTATTATTAAGCAAAGGTGAATGTAAAGCATCTTTAATTGCTTCATTTATACGATCTGTACCTTTCCCAATACCACTACTCATAATAGCTACACCACCATCTTTAAGCGTAGTTTCTACATCAGCAAAATCGAGGTTAACATGACCATGAACAGTAATAATTTCTGCTATACTCTTAGCAGCAGTAGTAAGTGTATCATCAGCTTTTGCAAAGGCATTAAGAACCGTGAGATCACTATATATATCACGTAATCTTTCATTGTTAATTACTAAAAGAGCATCTACATTTTTAGCAATTTCTTCAACACCTTTTAATGCCTGAACTATTTTTCTTGATCCCTCAAAAACAAATGGAATTGTAACAATACCAACGGTAAGGACTCCAATATCTTTTGCTATACGTGCAATTACGGGAGCGGCGCCGGTTCCGGTACCACCTCCCATTCCTGCAGTTACAAATACCATCCGTGTACCATCATTAAGAAGATCTTCAATAAGATTTACACTCTCTTCAGCAGCCTTCTTGGCTATTTCGGGTTTGTTTCCTGCGCCAAGTCCACCTGTTGTACTAGCACCAAGTTGTACTTTTATCGGGACAGGTGATTCAGTTAAAGCCTGATTATCTGTATTACATAATGCAAAAGAGACGTTGTGTATGCCCTCCTTAAACATATGATTCACGGCATTACCTCCACCTCCACCAACTCCAATAACTTTTATTATTGAATCTGTATGGCTTTCTATCTGAAAATCTAATAATTTATTTTCCATTACGTCAAATATTTTACATTATCATAATCAAACATCGTCATCATCATCAGAGAACATTCCTCCTAAAACATCAAACATTGACAGTATTCCCTTTTGTGATTTCCTTGACTTCTTTTGATCTTTTGATCTATCTTTTGATCTATCTTTTGAGTCTGGCTTAATATTGTTTTTAACTGTATCTACTTGATTATCCTCGTCCTCCACTAACTGTGATTCCATCTCGCAGTTTTCTTCACCTAAATACAACATGCCCAAAGCTTGTGTAAAGGAGGGGTTATTAATTAATTCTGAAGCATTGTTAATATAGGTTTTCTTTGCAGTAGCTTTGCGTACAGGCATTTTAAGTTTTTGCGTCAGATATTCAACTAAATTTTTAAGCTGTGAAGCTCCTCCGGTAATAATCATACCCGAACCAAGCTCGTTCTCGTATCCAGAAAGCTTTATTTGCTCTTTAATATTTGCTGTAATTTCATCCAATCGAAGTGCTATAACCCTATTCAACTCTTTAAGATCAACATCAGGTTTCGAAGAAAAGGGAGAAGAAAAAAATGGACTCTCGTGATTCTCTATAGCTTTACCAAATTTTATTTTCAATTGTTCTGCATCAGACTCAGTAAAATTTAAGGCACAAATATCTTTCGTAATATTTTTCCCACCGAATGGTATAACTACCATCCTTCGTAAAACACCTCTTTTATAAATTGATAGTGTTGTAGTGCCTGCCCCAAAATCGACAAAAGCACATCCCAGCTCTTTATCTTCATCATTTAAAACGATCTTAGCAGAAGCCTTTGCCCCAACAATATAATCAGCAATTTCCAGTTTTGCTTTATCTGAAATACTCTTTTTAATATTTGATGTTAGATTAGGTCTACCCACAATAATCTGAAACAATGCTTCTATCTGAGTGCCAGTTACACCTACTGGTTTGCGTTCTGGTTTACCGTCTATATAATATTCAACATCGGTAACTGAATAACTTCGTTTCAAATCGGGTGTATATTTTTCTGCCGAAAGTTGCAATTGTTTAACTACATCCTCAGTTACTATTCCGGAAGATAAAAGTTGTTTATACTCTCTAAACTCTATTGTATGAAGCGATTGGCCTGAAAGAGACACATAAACTTTACCAATTTTCTGACTAATCCTATTTTCAAGCATTGTTATAAGTTTACGTACACTTGCTCCTGTCTCTTCAATATTATACACCATTCCTCTACGGATTGCATTACCTGAATCAATAGATTCGCTTGCCAAAATTGAAATTACATTACTTTCATTTTTTCGGCCTACAATTCCTTTGATCATAAAGGTTCCCAAATCAACTACAGCTATAAATCCTGTTTGCATCATACTATATTATTTTTTAGTGCAGACCACCTGGTTGTCATATTTTAAGTTTATCTCGGAGTATCTATTCCAACCAACAACATTTAGTCCTCCATCAATAAATCTTACAAATTTATTCAATTTTGCCGGGTAATCTTCAAGACTTCCCATAATAATCCTGAAATCTCCTGCACGCGGTATCAACTCAACCTCGTTATTATTTTTAACTACAATCTGCTCTATCCATGCATCCCAGTTAGGATTATTGTTTAAATACATTGCAAAGTTAAATAAATCACCTTTTGCAAATTCTTCATCAATAAACCCGGTAGCAATTGGAACGTAAACTGTAAATTCAGATGATACAGGCATAATACTTCTATTTTTATCAACATAGAAATTACCATTAATGCCGGAAATCACCCTTAATACAGGCACTCTTTGTTGAACTGTTGCTACTATTGCAGAATTTGATGTTATATAAACATTTGCCGACTCTATAAGTTTATTTGTAAGTATTGTATCACGTATTGCTAACGTATTTATATTCTTAAAAGATTTACCAACCGGATACAGATTATATTTTTTTACAATATTCTCGATTTCTTGTGCAGTAACAAACTTTACATCTATGCTATCCTTTATTACAACCTCAAAGCTTTGACACTCTTTTTCATCTGACGAACTACTGAAATAATTAGCAAAAAAAATCAGATATCCTATCACAACTAAAGCTATTAATATTATAAGGACTTTTTTCACACTCTGTTTTTTTAATGGATAATTTAATCGATAAAAACTTAATATCAAAAATATTTAAATTAAATATTACTCAGATACTTCTCTCTTAATAGGTTTTCAATTTCAACAATTTTTGTGTCGATGTCTCCTGCTCCAAAAGTAACAACAACCTCTAATGTTTTATTGCTAAGAACATCTAAAAGATTTGATTTGCTTGAAAGCATTTTTAAAGGAGATTTAATTTTATCGAAAATAATTTGAGACGAAACACCCTCAATTGGCTCTTCTCTCGCCGGGTAAATATCAAGCAAAATAACATCTTCCAAAAGCGATAAACTTTCAGCAAAATCATCAGCAAAATCACGTGTTCTAGAATATAAGTGAGGCTGAAAGATTGCAGTTACTTTTTTGTTCGGATATAGTGCTTTAATTGATTTTATAGCAGCCGCAAGCTCTTGGGGATGATGCGCATAATCATCAATATATACAATTTCATTAGTTTTAATACGGAAATCAAAACGTCTTTTCACACCACTAAAAGACTGTATTGCAAATCTAATTTCTTTTGACAATGCACCACATAGTTGAGCTGCTGCCATGGCAGCTATTCCATTCTCAATATTTATTTTTACAGGAACCCCCAAAGAGACATCTTTTATATTTTCAATTGGAGATATAAAGTCGAAAATAACTTCTCCATTACCAATTCTAATGTTTTCTGCATGAAAGTCACCTTCAGATTCGGAATAACTCCATACATTAACTGTTTTATCGGTCCTCAATTTAAGGCTTGCTGATTTCTCCAATATCAAATGCCCATTTGACCGTATTAAAGATGAGAATTTTTCAAAACTCTTTTTATATGCCTCCTCTGTACCATAAATATCGAGATGATCAGGATCAACAGAAGTAATTATAGCTATATAAGGTGAAAGCCAATGAAAAGATCGGTCATACTCATCAGCCTCAACAACTGTAATATCGCTATTATCAGAAAGAAGCAGATTAGTATTGTAATTATTAAGAATTCCTCCAAGAAATGCATTGCAGTTTATATGTGACTGCCTTAATAAGTGTGCAACCATACTTGATACAGTTGTCTTTCCATGAGTACCTGCAACACAAACTGCATCACTCGATTTAGTTATCTCACCCAACAGCTGTGCCCGTTTGATTACCTTAAACCCATTATCTATAAAATAAAGAAATTCTTTGTGGGTAGATGGTATTGCAGGAGTAAAAACCACCAATGTATTCTCTTTATCGAGAAAGTTTTTTGAAATTAATCTCAAATCATCAACATAATGAATCAAAGCACCCTCAACAACTAATGTTTTAGTTAGTTGAGTTTCTGAACGATCATAGCCTCCAACATTTTTTCCTTTAGATAAAAAATATCGGGCCAGATTGCTCATTCCTATACCTCCAATCCCTAAAAAATATATATTTTCGTATTCCATATAATCATCATTTAGTTATTAACTACAATATATTAGTTAATAATTTTTCAATTTGATCAACAATTCTTTCGGCTGAGTTATGTTGAGCCATTTTTGAGATATTCTCTTTAAGAGTATTCAGTTGCTTGTCATTTTTTATTAGCTCTAATGCCGTTTCAAACAAGAGTTCCGGTGCCAAGTAGTCTGGCACCATCACCGCAGCATCTTTATCTACAAGCGCTTGTGCATTTTTTGTTTGATGATCTTCAGCAACATTTGGCGAAGGAACAAGTATTACTGCTTTTCCCAAAAGCGAGAATTCTGAAATTGAACCGGCTCCGGCTCTTGATATTATCAAATCTGCAACAGAATATGCATAATCCATTCGTGAAATAAAATCCATTAAGTTTACATTATCTGGAATTTTCCCTTCACTCTTTAGCTTAATCATATCTTGGTAATAATATTTTCCACATTGCCATATTACCTGTATATCATCTGTTCCATCTAATTTTGAAAATGCAGATATAATGCTTTTATTAAGAGTAGCTGCCCCTAAACTTCCACCTACCATCAATATAGTTTTTTTGTTAGGATCAAGTTTAAAATGATTATATCCCTCTTTTCTCTTTTCTTCTGATATAAGCAAGTCCTGTCGACAAGGATTTCCTGTGATTACAATTTTCTCTTTTGGAAAAAACTTTTCCATATTTTCATAAGCAACACAAATTACCGAAGCATTTTTCGATAACACTTTGTTTGTTAGTCCGGCATAAGAATTTTGCTCCTGAATAACAGTTGGGATGCCCTTTGCGGATGCTGCCCTTAAAGTTGGACCACTAGCATAACCTCCAACTCCAATAGCAATATCAGGCTTAAAATCTTTAATGATTTTCCTGGCCATACTCATACTTTTTAGAAGTTTAAAAGCAACGCCAATATTTTTAAATATTCGTTTTCGATCAAAGCCGGCAACGGGTAAACCAATAATTTCATATCCTGCTGCAGGCACCCGCTCCATTTCCATTCGATTTTCAGCTCCAACAAATATAATATTACTTTCGGGCCAACGCTCTTTTACAGCATTTGCAATAGATATTGCAGGGAATATATGCCCCCCTGTACCGCCACCACTAACTATGATACGAGGTTTTCCATCACTCATTTTGTAAAACTTTAATTTCTTCAAACTCTAGATCATCTTCATATGGCTCATATGATTCTGATAAGTTATCCACATCACTGCCTTCTACCTCAAAATCATCCTGTTTCTCATCAAGAACCTCCTCTTTTTTCTTCTTTCCGTTACCAAATCTATCTGCACTTAAAATAAGCCCGAAATATGCACAAGTTATAAGAGTTGAAGTACCGCCACGACTTATAAGAGGTAATGGTTGACCGGTTACAGGAATTAAGTTAACAGCAACCGCCATATTAATAAAAGCTTGAATCGACAGCATCATAGCTGATCCTAAAACCAGATATTTAGGAAAAAGTCTATCTATCTTTCGGGCAATTATACCTGATCGGATTAATATTACAACATATAATAGCATTACAACAAGCCCCCCAAGCAAGCCCATCTCCTCAATAATAATAGCATAAATAAAATCAGAATATGCCTGAGGCAGAAAGTCGCGTTCAGTACTATTCCCTGGAAAAACACCAAATACACCTCCATTTGATATGGCAATCTTAGCATGTGCCACTTGATAGTTTTCATCAGTTATAGTAAAATACTCCTCGTCAGACATTTCTTTTGCGTCACCAAAATGAATAATACGATTTTGCCAAGTTCCAAGTCTATTTAAAGGTCCGGAGTTTGTCCATCCCTCAGGTATAACATTAAAAATTAAAATAAACATTAGAATAATTGCTATGCCTCCACCTGCGACTTTTAACAGACGGGTAAATTTCACATTTCCTATAAACATTAACAGATAACATACTCCAAACAACAATAATGCAGTTGAAAGGTTGTCCATCGCAATTATTCCACAAACAATAATCATTAAACTGATCATCCACTTAAAAAGTAGCCCATCATTAGTTCCATTCTGCTTACTCAAAAGAAAAGCAATTGTTCCCATTAAAGAGATTTTAGCAAACTCTGAAGGTTGAATAGTAAAACCAAATATCGTAATCCATCGGTCCGCATCATTTACACTTTCACCTATTATGGGCGTTAATATCAATAAAACAATCGATGCAAATAGCAGAAAAATCAGTGATGAGAAATATCTATAAGGAATATTATGAATTAGAAGTATAACCCCCACTCCACCAATAAGAAACATAGTGTGACGCAATATTGGGCTCCACTGATTTTGCTGACGATAAACTATTGTGCTTGTAGCACTAAAAATCTCCACTAAGGAAATCACACATAAAATGATAAAGACACTCCAAATTACCTTATCACCTTTAAATATTTTTCGCCCGAAATCGCTCAATGTTGATCCAGTCTCTATACCCTCGTTTTGAGGAAATGTGGGTTCAGCTTTATAATTTTCATTCTCGAGCATTATATAATTATTTTTATTCAATTATTTATATCCTCAATTATCTTTAAAGTTGTCTAACATATTTTTTAAATTGATCGCCTCGGTCTTCGTAATCCTCAAACAAATCAAAACTTGCACAACAGGGAGAGAGTAAAACTGTATCACCCTTATCTGCAAGATTATATGATATATCAACAGCTTCTTTCATCGACCTTGCATCAGATATTAATTCAACTTTCCCATCAAAGAACTTATGTAATTTGTCATTATCTTTACCCAGAAAGATTAAAGCTCTTGTTTTTAATTTTATTAATTCTTCAATTTCAGAGTAATCGTTGCCTTTGTCAACACCACCTAAAATTAAAACTGTTTTGCTGCGCATTGACTGAAGAGCATACCAGCATGAATTTACATTTGTAGCTTTGGAATCGTTTATATATTGTACTCCTTTCACAGTTGCAACTTTTTCAAGTCTGTGTGGAACTCCCTGAAAATCAGATAAGGACTCTCTCAACTGTTCATCAGAAATATCCATTAGCTTTGCAACAATACCTGATGCCAGCGAATTATACAAGTTATGTGTACCCTCTAATGCTAATAATTCTAATTCCATATTAAAGAAATTACCATTTACATTGATTATAAATTCACCATTTTCGGTGTATCCTGCAGAATGCTCATTTCTGTTTTCACTGAATGGATATACTGAAAATGCAGGTCTAAGCCCCTCAATTTTCTTAGAAATTATTGGATCATCATCCCAATACACAAAAGAATCCCCTATCTTCTGATTACGGATTATACGCATTTTTGCATTGACATATTCCTGTAAATTATTATACCTATCTAAATGATCTGGTGTTATATTCAGAAGTACAGCTATATCAGCTTTAAATTCAAGTAGCCCTTCAAGTTGAAAACTACTCAGCTCCAACACATAATAATTGTAATCTTCTTCAGCCACCAACCTTGCAAAACTATTACCAATATTGCCTGCAAGACCCACATTTAATCCTGCAGACTTTAGGATATGAAATATTAGAGTTGCTGTAGTTGTTTTGCCATTGCTCCCGGTTATACAAATAAGCTTAGCATTTGTAGCCCTTGCTGCAAATTCAATTTCAGAAATTACTTGAACACCTTTTTCAATAAGCTTCTGTATAATCGAAACAGTATCGGGAATCCCGGGACTTTTAACAACTTCGTCTGCTTGTAATATTATATCTTCCGAATGCCCCTCTTCTTCAAAATTGATACTATAAGCTTTAAGAGTATCTCTATTTTTAGTCTTTAATTTCCCACTATCGGATAAAAACACACTAAAGCCCTGCTTTTTAGCAAGAATCGCTGATCCCACACCACTTTCACCTCCACCTAGAACAACTATCAATTTTTTGCTCATAATCTATCTCATTTTAAGTGTTGCAACAGCGAGCACGGCGAGCAAAATACCAATTAACCAGAATCTAGTTACAATTTTAGGTTCTGTAATTGGCGCAATAGGTCTTTGTATAATTGCATCAATGCTGCGATCTCCCGGTTTTTGATAATGATGGTGCAATGGAGTCATTTTAAAAACACGTCTACCTTCTCCATATTTCTTTTTTGTATGCTTAAAATATGTTACCTGAATAATTACAGACAAAGCTTCAACAAAGAAAACACCACACAAAATGGGAAGTAAAAGCTCCTTATGAATCAAAACTGCAAATACACCAATAATCCCTCCTAATGTCAGACTTCCCGTATCTCCCATAAAGACCTGAGCCGGGTATGCATTGTACCAAAGAAACCCTACGCATGCACCTACAAAGGCAGAAGCGTACACCATTAGCTCGTCGCTCCCCGGGATATACATTATGTTAAGATATGAAGCAAAGTCAACACGTCCCGACACATACGCCAATATACCAAGTGCCACTCCAATTATAGCTGAAGATCCGGATGTTAGTCCATCCAGTCCGTCCGTTAAATTGGCGCTATTTGAAACTGCTGTAACAATTAATATTACAATCAAAACAAATACAATCCAAACCGCTTCATCTGCAAAATCACCCATCCAATTAATCAGCCATCTATAATCGAAATTATTGTTTTTCACAAATGGTATAGTTGTACTTGTACTTTTAACATCTTCACTTACAAAAGTTACATCCTCTATTACATTATCTATTCGAATTTCCATATTCTCCCTAATAACAATATCAGGACTAAAATAAATAGTAAGACCTACAATAAGTCCGAGTCCGACTTGTGCAATTATTTTAAATTTGCCCTCCAAGCCCTCCTTATCTTTCTTGAAAACTTTGATATAATCATCTGCAAATCCAAGTACTCCTAGCCAAACTGTACTTACCAACATCAGGATTATGTATATGTTTTCCAATTTACCAAAAAGCAACATTGAAAATAAAATGGAAAATATTATAATAATCCCTCCCATAGTGGGTGTCCCTCGTTTACTATACTGACCCTCCAAATCCAAATCTCGGATGGTCTCTCCGATTTGCTTCTTTTGAAGATTATTTATGATTTTTTTTCCGGCAAAAATCCCAAAAAGTAATGAAAAAACAGCTGCCATAGCCGATCTAAACATTACATAATGGAACATACCTGCTCCGGGAAAATCAAGTTTATCTAAATATTCAAATAGATAATATAACATTATTGATAATTGTTTTTATTTATTAAATATCTTTTCCACCTCTTCTTTATCATCAAAATGATGCTTAACACCCTTAACATCCTGATAATCTTCGTGTCCCTTTCCCGCTATAAGCACAACATCACCCGGTTGAGCAAGAGCACATGCAGTTTTAATAGCTTCTCTCCTATCTATAATTGTGATGGTAGAGTTTTTCTCATCTTCCGAAAGACCATCAATCATATCTTTCAATATCTCCTCAGGCCTTTCAAATCTGGGGTTATCAGAAGTAAAAACAACCTTATCACTTTTTTGAACTGCTTCTCTCGCCATAATAGGGCGCTTTGTCCTATCTCTATTTCCACCGCAACCCACCACAGTTATTATTCTACCTTTATTATTTAAGACTCCATGAATTGCACTTAACACGTTAGAAAGTGCGTCGGGTGTATGAGCATAATCAACAATTGCAGTAAATTGCTTTGGAGACTGAATTGTTTGAAACCTTCCTGCAACGGGCCGAAGCATTGAAATTACACGTAATGCTTCATCTTCATCTACCCCAAGAAGTATAGCAACACCATAAACAGCTAAAATATTATATACATTAAACTCTCCAACAAACTGTACAAACAGTGATCTTCCATTAATTTCAATATCTGTGCCAACAAAATGTTTTTCAAAGATGCGTGCTTTAAAATCTGCCATTCCTCTTAATGAATAAGAATATTTTTCAGCTTTTGTATTTTGAAGCATTATCAATCCGTTCTTATCATCAATATTGGTCAATGCAAATGCATTAGAAGAAAGATCATCGAAGAACATTTTTTTCACATTCCGATATTCCAACATATTATTATGATAATCTAGATGATCCTGAGTCAGATTAGTGAAGGCACTACCTGCAAAATTCAAACCATAAACCCTCTTCTGATGAATAGCGTGAGAGCTAACTTCCATAAAGGCATACGTACAACCCTCATCTACCATTTTTCTTAAATAGCTATTTAGTGCAATGGGATCAAGTGTAGTATGAGTTGTAGGAAAAAATTCATCATTAATATAATTACCAACTGTAGAAAGCAGACCGGAAGAGTATCCTAAATTTCTAAACAGATTATGAAGCAATGTCGAAACAGTAGTTTTTCCATTAGTCCCTGTTATACCTATTAGTTTAATTTTCTCAGAGGGATTTCCATTCCATTCAGATGCGATTAAAGCAAGTGCTTTTTTACTATCCTCAACCTGTACATATGTTACTTTAGAAAAATATTCATCAATCATTGGCTTATCATAAACCACAACAGAAGCTCCTTGCTCAATTGCCTTCCCTATATATGAATGACCGTCAGTGAAAATTCCTTCAACTGCAACAAACAAAGAATTCTTTACAATGTTTCGTGAATCAGAAGCAATTGATTTAACAATTAAATCTTTATCACCTCTTACAAATTTTACCTTACATTCCTTAATAAGTCTACTTAACTTCATACCATTACACTTTTTCCATTAATTAACCCTACTCAAGCTTTATATTTACCTCATTGTAAGAGTTATATATGATCCTCTTGCCAGATTTTGACCTGGACGGAGTGATTGCGATACCACTTTCCCTGATCCGTTAAGGTCTACCCTTAAACCTGATTTCTCAAGCAGATAAACAGCATCACGTGCACCCATACCACGTACATCAGGGACTAATGATTTTTTTAATTCAATTTCTTTAGGTAAATATCCTACACTGTCTAAAGCTATACTTACCCAATCTGTATTTTTTACTCCATCAACATATGATAGATTTAGCGAAGAGAGAACTTTTTGGTTTTGTTTCCAATTTCCATGCTTAAATACAGGCTTTTTCTGAAGCGTAGAATCTACCAAACATTCTTCTGCAGATAGCTTTACTTTCCTTAAGTAGGTTTGTTCAGCTATATTTTTGAAAACCATACCGGCCATACCGCCTCCGGAAGGAACACCTTTTGGTTTGCGAAGTCCAACATAGATTGTATACATAGGCTCATCAGCAGGAAAATATCCACAAAAAGAGACAAAATAATTTTCATAGCCACCTCCTTCTGCAATTAATGCTGTACCTGTTTTACCTGCTATATCAAAATAATCTGATGCAACAACTTTTGCTGTACCATTTTCTACTACTCCTACAAGCATCTCATGAATTGCATTAAGAGTTGACTCTTTACATATTTTTGAATTAATTACCTCTGCGCTTATACTCTCAACAACTCTATCGTTCTCAATAAATTTTTTTGCAATAAATGGCTTTACCATCTTTCCTCCATTAGCAATTGCATTATAAAACATAAGTATATATATCGGAGGTATTTGTGTTTCATATCCAAACGACATCCAAGGAAGAGTTGTCTTTGACCAGTAATTATTTTTATCTCCGGGATACCTAATTGATGAAGTACCTTCTATACCTTTTAGTGGCACATCCCATTCGAGCTGTTTTCTCAAACCAATCTTATCAATACCGTCTATAAACTTTTTAGGATTATTTTCATATCCTTTAAGAACCATTTTGCTCATCACTATATTGGACGACACCTCCATACCCTCTTTTACAGTTAAATAACCTCTGTCTTGTCCTCTACGCCAATAATGATCTCTAACCCACCTGTTATTATATTGAAAAAGGCCCGTACCAACATAAAACGAGTCGGTTGATGCAACCACTCCATCATCAAGAGCAATCATAGTTGTTATAGTCTTAAAAGTAGAGCCCGGTTCATTCATATATGAAAATGCATTAGGATTACCTTCAGCATAATTACCATTACTCATTCTGTCGAGATTCACAATACCTTTAATTTCGCCCGTCTTCACCTCCATAATAATAGCTGTACCCGACTCTGCACTTGTTTCAATAAGCTTATCCTTTAATGCTCTTTCAGAAATATCCTGAATTTCAGCATCAAGGGTAGTCACAATATCCCAACCTTCTTTTGCCGGTTTTTCTACCACATCCATCCATTTTCCTTGAATTTTTTGGCGATACTTAACTCCCGGTACACCTTTTAATAAGGAGTCATACCTTAATTCTAATCCGCTTGCACCACCCTTATCTAAATCCTTATAAACACTGCCAACGGTACGATTTGCTAAATTTCCAAATGGTTTCTTACGTGCATTTCGCTCTTCAGCAATTAATCCACTTCTATTTGAACGTTGATTCCAAAAGGGGAAAGTTCGTATTTCCTTTAAATCAACATAGTTTATATCACTCCTAATTATCTTTATATATCTCGAACGAAGAGAAACCCTCTCTTCAATTCCTTTTGCTTTATTTTCACGAATCTGTCGTTCCTCTCTCTCCCGAAGATTCCATCCGTTCATAATTACATTTTTGTATTGAGAAGCAGATCTATCAGGAAACTTCTCGGATAAAGCTACAGCTAAATCTCCCACATACTTAATTAATGTGTCCTTCTGTAAGCCATCTGCCCAAAAATCCATATAAATGCTATATATTGGCTCAGTTGATGCAAGTAGTTTCTCATCGTAAGTATAAATATTGCCTCTTTTGGGAAGTATAACTCGATCTTTAATAACTGTCTCGCTCACTCCAACTTTCCTCCACCTCTTACCTTCCGATGAGAACATAAGCTTACTTGCCGAAAAAACAATCATCACAGAGAAAATCAATAACAAGGAAACAATGAGTCCATATCGACCCAAAACTCCTTTATTTTCACTATTTTTATTCTGTTCTTTCATCTTATGAAATATTTACCAAGCAAAATCAGCTCTATAGAAACATTCTTAAACACAAATCATTTTATAAAATAAATCGGCTCATTAGAAATTTTCAGATCCAATCCGGCTTCCTCAATTCTTCTTTCAATTTCTCCTTGTCTACTTGCTTCGGTCAGACTTGAAGAGATTGTTAAAGCCTCATATTTAACATCTTTCAATTGTTGCTGCAATCGCTCAATATCAGACATTCCCTGAAGCACAGTGTAACGATGGCTGATAAATAGAATCATTACAAGAACCAGCATCAGAATAAATCTCATGTTGCGGAGGAAGAAGTTCTCAGTGAGAACACTTCCTCCAAAAACATGCACAAACGACTTTCTTATGTTATCGAACTTAAATTTCATTTATAAATCAACATTCAACTTTTCTGCAATTCGCAACTTAGCACTACGTGATCTTGTATTTTGCCTCTGCTCATCGTCAGATGGAACAATTACTTTCCTATTAATAACTTTGAATGGTGTAAGATGATTACCAAAAAAATCTTTATTCAACACCCCTTCAAAATTACCTGTTCTAAAAAAATTCTTCACTAATCTATCTTCAAGCGAATGATAAGATATTACACTCAAACGTCCTCCGGGTTTCAACACTTCAAGAGATTGCGAGAGCATCTCTTTAAGTGCGTCCAGCTCACCATTAACCTCAATTCTAAGAGCCTGAAATGCTTGTGCAAGAATCTTCTTTTCTCTATCCCTTTTAATAAAAGGCTCCATTACAGATATAAAATCATCTGTTTTTTCAAATTTTTTATTACGACGATAATCAACAACTGAAGAAGCTATCTTTCGTGAGTTTCTTAATTCGCCAAAATTGTAAAAAACATCTGACAACATTTCTTCGGAATATTCGTTTAGAATATTTGCGGCGTTCTTACCTGCACTGCGATTCATACGCATGTCTAGATCTCCGGTAAAACGAAAAGAGAAACCTCTCTCATAATCATCAAAATGATGTGACGAAACACCAAGATCTGCAATAACACCATCAACTTCAGATATATTATTAAAACGAAGAAAATTTTTCAAGAATCTAAAATTACTCCTCTCAAAAATCAGACGTGGGCTATCTATTACATTTGCAATAGCATCCCTATCCTGATCTAAAGCTATCAGCTTGCCCCTCTCTCCCAATCTTTCTAATATTTCTCGAGAGTGCCCGCCGCCTCCATAAGTAACATCCACATATACTCCTGAAGGTACAACTCTTAGCCCATCAATGCTCTCTTCAAGCAATACCGGCACATGATAAGCTCTTTCCTCCTTGTTTTTTCCATCCATTTTGGGACATATTTTTATTAACCTAACCTACCCTCAATGGCATTCAACTAACCCATTAGCTCCTCTAGTTTTGAAGAAAACTCATTCGGCTTAACTAGCGGCTCTTCTAAAACCTCTTTAGCCCAAATCTCAATTGTATTATCCACACCAAGAAAACGAACCTCAGCATCAATAGAAGCCATTTGAAAATAACGTTTCGGTATAAGTATTCGCCCAATCGTATCCATCTCAAGCCTTTCAGCATCAAGCACAAATTGACGAAATATTTGCTGTTGCTCTTTATTCCATTTATTTAATTTACCTCTGAGCACACCAATTTCTTCTTCCCAAACACTTCCCGGGTACAATACAAGGCAATCCTGAAAAATATCTTTCCTAAGCACAAGAAACTCTTCACCCTCACGCTGTAATAGTTTGCGAAATACTGAAGGCACAAATATTCTTCCTTTTGCATCCGCTTTTGCCTCTATATTACCAAGAAATTGTAGCATTAATAAATCAAAATCAACTTAATAAAGTGTTCAACGATGTAAAATTACTAAATTAATCCACTTTTCCCCACATTTCCACACAAAATTTATAAAAAAGTTATCAACAGCAATTTATCTATCTATATAAGATTAATTCACAGGATCTTAAAAGCTAATTAAAAGTGGGGAATTAAACTCCAAGTGTGTTACCAAGATATAAAAACCTCATAATCCAACCACATTACATATTAATTTTGTACATTTGCGACAAATTTTTTTTAGATGTGAAGTCAAATGAGTGATAGTAGTAGATTTAGAATTGACATCGATAGTATTTTAAAAGATAAAGCACCAAAATACTACAATAAAATCCCAAGATTTTTAGTCAACTATTTAAAGCGAACTGTTCATCAAGATGACATTAACGGCATTCTTGAGAGAAACAGTAACCTGGAGGGAGTTGATTTTATGAGGGCTCTTGTTGAAAAAGAGTTCAATTTGACAATCCACACAAAAGGAGAAGAAAACATTCCTGATGCAGGTAAATTTGTCTTTGCATCAAATCATCCTTTGGGGGGGCTAGATGGCATATGCTTATCAGCCTTGTTGGGAGAGAAATATAATGGTAAAATAAAATATCTGGTAAATGATGTTCTTTATTACATCGAACCACTTAAACCAATATTTGTACCAATAAACAAGTATGGCGGACAAGCCAAAGCATCTGCAACGGCCATCAATGAAGCATACTCATCAGACAATCAAATCATTACGTTTCCGGCTGGTCTCTGTTCAAGAAAGATTAATGGCGAAATTATCGATCTTGACTGGATGAAAAACTTCATTGTAAAGTCTGTAGAATATCAGAGAAATGTTATTCCTGTATATTTTAAAGGCAAAAACTCCAATTTCTTTTATAACTTTGCAAAAATCCGTAAATCATTAGGTCTTAAGTTCAATTTAGAACTAATCTATTTGCCTGATGAGATGTATAAAAATTCAAGTGAGCAATTTCATATAACATTTGGAAAACCAATATCATGGCAGACGTTTGACAAAAGCAAAACAACTGCACAATGGGCCCAATTTGTTAAAGATAGAGTTTATTCAATGGAAGATAAATCTCTATAAATTTTAAAAGTATGGAAAAAATAATCGATCCTATTGATAAAAACCTCATTAAAAGCGAACTAACTGTTCAAAAAAGAATTAGGTCTACCAATAAAGCCAATAACGAAATATATGTCTTTACTGCTCATGATTCACCAAATCTTATGCAGGAAGTTGGTCGTTTACGTGAAATAGCTTTTCGTCATTATGGTGGAGGCACCGGCCTAAAGGCTGATATTGATCAATACGACATAATGAAAATTCCATATCGACAACTTATAGTTTGGGATCCGGAAAATGAGGAAATTCTTGGAGGATATCGCTTTATTTATGGATCAGATGTAGAAATCGATGATAACGGCCAACCAACGCTGGCAACAGCTCATTTGATGAATTTCTCTGAAGAGTTTATTAAAGATTTTCTTCCATATACTGTAGAGCTGGGCAGATCATTCGTTTCACTCGAATATCAATCCACTCTGATGGGCCGAAAGGGTATATTTGCTCTTGACAATCTATGGGATGGATTGGGTGCACTTACTGTGATTGATCCTGAAATAAAGTACTTCTTTGGCAAGGTTACGATGTATGGAACATACAACAAGGATGCCCGAAACATGATATTATATTTTCTCAACAAACATTTTCCTGACAAGAAAAAGTTGATCACTCCTATCGAACCATTATATACCGACACAAACATAAAAGAAATGGAGGAGTTGTTTCGAGGAAGAAACTTTAATGAAGATTACAGAATCCTAAATAAAGAAGTACGCGCATTGGGCTATAATATCCCTCCGCTGATTAATGCATATATGAGCCTTTCGGCCACTATGCGATTCTTCGGAACTGCCATAAACCATGAGTTTGGCAAAGTTGAAGAGTCGGGCATTCTAATAGAAATTAATCAGATATTAGAAGAAAAAAGATCTCGCCATATCGAGTCATATTTAAAAAGTAATCCAAGTCAAAAATTTTTAATGAGACTTAGAAAAAGGATTACTTCAAAAACCAATAAAAAGATAATTCCAATTAATCTAAATTCAAAAAGAAAAGACAAATTGAGCTAATTATTATCAAAAAGACACAATCAACCTCACCAAGCTGTCATTAATTCTTTTTAAGATATACTTTATTGCTTTTTCGCAAGCAATAAGTCCATACATGTCGCTAATTAACACTTTAGGCGCTAACATTTAACTGCAATCGTTTGCATAAGTTAACAAAGTTAAATGTGTCATTTTCTGAAGCATAACATATAATAAATTATAGCTTTGTAATGGAGGCAATGTAAAATTTCCAAACATTTTTTCTTATTTCAGATAATTTTTCATTTCCTCACAAATTAAGAGAATGAAATAGGTATTTTAATCAGTAAATCTTATAATGTTAGCAACATGTATGTAAATTTCAAAAAAAGAATGAAAGCATTCTTGATAACCATGTTATCGGGTATGCTAATGATTTTGTCTGCTAGTGCCCAAACCGGTACAACTATAAATGTACGAGGTATGATTACGGATGTTGCAGGCGAACCAATTATCGGTGCCAATATCTTAATCCGGGGAACTTCATCAGGAACAATCACAGACTATGATGGTAATTTTATGCTTCAGGCTCCTGCCGATGGCGTATTAGAGATCAGCTTTATTGGATACGTACCTCAAACAATTCCAATCAACAACAGAACTACAATTAATGTTGTCCTTTTGGAGGACACCGAGTTGCTAGAAGAGCTTGTTGTAATAGGTTATGGTACAGTCAGAAAAGATGATGCAACAGGTTCAGTTGTAGCTGTAGATGCAACCTCTATCAACAAAGGTTTGACTACTAATCCCTCAGATATGTTAGCCGGAAAAGTTGCCGGACTTAGCATAATATCTTCGGGTGGTGCACCTGGTGCAGGTTCATCTATACGTATTAGAGGAGGATCATCAATGTCGGCAAGTAATGATCCCCTTATTGTTATTGACGGTGTGCCGGTGGATAATACAACCGGTGTAAGTGGTATGGCCGATCCGCTAAGTACTATCAACGCAAATGATATTGAAACTTTCACAGTATTAAAAGATGCTTCAGCAACAGCAATCTACGGTTCACGTGCATCAAATGGTGTTATTCTGATTACAACTAAAAAAGGACATTCAGGAAGAACTAGAATTTCTTATAATGGCAATATGTCAGTAAGCACCAGAACAGGTAGTGTAGACGTAATGGACGCACCAACATTCAGAAATTATGTAATTAATTCTTTCGGTGCCGACAGTCAGCAAGCTGCCGCCTTAGGCAATACAGTTACTGACTGGCAGAGTAAAATTTTCCATGTATCGGCCAGTACAGATCATAATTTGAGTTTATCAGGATCTGCAGGTGACCACCTACCATACCGTGCATCACTCGGATACACCAATGAAAACGGTATACTTAAAACATCAAACTTGGAAAGACTAACAGGTAGTATCAACCTATCTCCAACATTTTTTAATGATGATCTTAGAGTACAGTTAAATGCCAGGGGTATGTATATTACCAATCGTTTTGCAGATTATGGTGCAATAAACTCTGCAACACAATTTGACCCAACCATGCCGGTATACTCAGAAACAGCAAGTCCGTATGGCAATGGATATCACATGTCGCTCAAACCCGACGGTACGCCAATTGATATTGGACTAGCAAACCCTCTGGCAATTTTGATGCAGAAACATGACAATTCAAAAGTACTAAGAAGTATCGGCAATCTTCAGCTAGATTACAGAATGCCTTTCTTACCCGAATTAAGAGCAAATCTTAATCTTGGATATGACATTTCAAAAAGTGAGGGCGATGTTATAATTGAAGACAACTCTCCAATGTCATACACATGGGGAAAAAACAAAGCCGGCTGGGGGGATAACAGAACATACTCCCAATACAAAAGTAACACACTTCTAGATTTATATCTTAACTATGCAAAAGAACTAAACGCACATCGTTTCGATGTAATGGGAGGTTATTCTTGGCAGCGTTTTTATAATGAAAGTGAAGACATATATCCATACTCTGCAGCAATGCAGGCTGAAACAGGAAATCAGTTTTACAGAGAAATGAACGATTATTCTACAGAAAGTTTTGTAATATCATTCTTTGGTCGTATCAATTACTCACTCTTGAATCGTTATCTACTTACCCTTACAGTAAGAAACGATGGATCTTCACGTTTTAGTCCTGATAATAAATGGGGACTCTTCCCATCAGCCGCGTTTGCATGGAAAATAAATGAAGAAAGTTTTATGCAGGATCAAAGGCTGTTCTCAGACCTTAAGCTACGCTTAGGTTACGGAGTTACAGGGCAGCAAAACCTTGGAAGTGGCGACTACCCATGGATGGGAAGATACAGCTATAGCCAAGCCGGTGCCAACTATTTCTTTGGGGATAACATGATCTCACTAATCAGACCGGTAGCATATGACGAGAATCTGAAATGGGAAGAGACCGCTACCTACAATGCAGGTTTAGATTATGGTTTCTTAAATAATAGAATAAGTGGTGCTGTTGATGTTTATTATCGTAAGACAACCGATCTTCTTAATACAGTAGGTATTGCAGCAGGTACAAACTTTAGCAACCAACTACTTACAAACGTTGGAGAGTTAGAAAACAAAGGTATTGAGTTTACTATTACAGGAAGACCTATTGTAAGTAAAGACTGGAACTGGAATCTTAGCTACAATATAACCTATAATAAAAACCAAATCAATAAACTTACCATAACTGACGATCCAAATTATGTTGGTGTAATATTTGGGGGAATTGATGGTGGTACCGGTAACAATATAGCAATACACCGAGTTGGCTATCCAGCCGGTTCATTCTATGTATACGAACAAGTATATGATGAAAACGACAGACCACTTGAGGGTGTCTACGTTGATCAGAATGCTGATGGTATGATAAACGAACAGGATTTGATACCCTATAAAAATCCATCTCCGGATGTATATATGGGACTATCCTCTCAATTGTCATATAAAAACTGGGATTTAAACTTTTCCATGAGAGCCAATCTTGGCAACTATGCATACAACAACATTCAATCAAACCGTGAGTCAAGAAATACCACTTTCGACCCCTCAGGTTGGTTGAAAAACAGGGTAAATAGTGCAACACTCACAAATTTCAATGCGGTGCAATATCAGTCAAGTCACTATATCCAGGATGCATCTTTCATGAAGATGGATAACATCACTCTTGGTTACAACTTTGCACACCTTCTAAACAATGATCATACAGGAAGGATTTTCTTTACAGTCCAGAATCCATTTGTCATCTCTGATTATGATGGTCTGGATCCCGAATTTACAAACAACGGAATCGACAATAATATCTACCCTCACCCAAGAGTGTATATTATGGGACTCAGTTTAAATTTTTAATTATTGAATATTATGAAGACAGTAAAATATAAAATTACATCCATTTTTATTATCGGTTTGCTGATTGCCGGATTCTCGTCTTGTGTCGGAGACCTAGATACAATACCTCTGGACGAGGATGAATTAGTTTCCGATGTTGTATTTGGCAGTGAAATAGGACCATACCAGGAACTATTAGCTAAAATATATGCCGGACTTGCAATTAGTGGTAATAGTGAAGGTGATGGTGATCCTGATGTTGCAGGAGTTGATGGTGGCAGTCAGGCTTCTTTCTTAAGGGGGTTATGGAATCTTCAAGAATTACCTACTGACGAAATGCATTGCGCTTGGAATGACGTAGGTATTCCGGATTTGAACTCTATTACCTGGACATCAAGCAATGTATTCATCAAAGGGTTCTACTACAGACTAAATTATCAAATAAATCTCTCAAATGCTCTTTTAAGAGAAACAACTGAAGATATATTAAACAGCCGCGGCGTAAGCGCAAATGACCAAGCCGAAATTAAACGTTTCCGCGCCGAAGCTCGTTTTCACAGAGCACTTTCATACTACTATCTGCTTGACATGTTCAGAAACGTACCTTTTGTTGACGAAAGCAGTCCTGTTGGAAGCACACTTCCTCCTCAAATTCAGGCAGCTAATCTTTTTGAATATATTGAAAATGAACTACTGGAAAGTGAAGCAGATTTGATTGATCCATTCGTAGGGTACAACAATCAATACTATGGTCGTGCCAATAAGGCTGCCAACTGGGCATTGTTGTCCAGGCTTTATTTAAATGCTGAAGCTTATATTGGTGCTAATAAATACACCGAAAGTATCACATACAGCAAAAAGATACTTAGTCTCAACTATTCATTAGAGCCTGTTTATGCAAATTTGTTTAAATCAGATAATCATAAATCTGTTGAAATGATATTCCCCGTACGCTATGAAGGCGCTGACACTCATACATGGGGAGGTATGACTTTCCTTCTAAGCAGTATGGAGCCATCTGATATGCGAGAAGAAGTTAATGCAGTAGGAGCATGGCAAGGCAACCGAGCACGAGTATCTATGCTTAGAACATTCGAAAGAGAAAACCTACATGAAAATGATAGTCGCTTTGACATGCTTCATGATGATAAAACAAAAAATGTTGAGATAGATGACCCCTCACTATTCACAGACAACGGTATACCGGTTGTTAAATTCTACAACAGAAACAGTGACGGCACATTACCTCCAAGCAACATTGCTTACACCGACTTCCCACTTTTCAGATTAGGAGAAATCTATCTGAATTATGCTGAAGCATTCCTTAGAGGTGGTTCGGGTGGTGATCAAGCAACTGCACTAAGCTTAATTAATGAACTTCGTGAACGTGCTTATCATCAAGCTCCATTCACAATTACAGCAAATGAACTTACTCTTGATTTCATTCTTGATGAAAGAGGAAGAGAGTTATTTCTTGAGGCACAGCGCAGAACCGATCTTATCAGATTCAACAAGTTTACAGGCTCTTCTTATATATGGACATGGAAAGGTAATGTTAAGGAGGGTAGATCTGTTGCTGAACATTTTACAGTTTATCCTATACCTGCTGATGATTTAGGAGCAAACGAAAATTTGGTTCAAAACACCGGTTATTAATTAATGTCAAAATTTAACTTGTAAAAAGATAAACAATGAAAAAGATATATAGCATAATATTATTGTTAGCTACACTCGGCTTTCTTTGGTCATGCCAGGAAGATGAAAAGGTAGTTATGCAAAAACCGGGAAGCTTTGTACTTAATGTACCAAAATATGTAACCGGTATTTACGACTTGAAAAATATGGAAACTATTGAGTTTTCAACTTCTCAACCGGGATATGGATTTACAGCTGCTGCCACTTACAGTGTTGAAATCTCACTTAGTGAAAGTTTTAGCGAATTTGCTGCCATACCCGGAACATACACTACTGCAAAATTTGATGTTCAGGCGGCGGATGTGGCACTTATATGGATTTACAGCTGCTGCCACTTACAGTGTTGAAATCTCACTTAGTGAAAGTTTTAGCGAATTTGCTGCCATACCCGGAACATACACTACTGCAAAATTTGATGTTCAGGCGGCGGATGTGGCACTTGCTTTAATGGAATTGCTTGGTATTGAAGAAGAAAGTGAATATCCCGAAGCTCCTCATCCACTTTATGTGAGATTGAAATCTGTACTGAATATTAAAAATGAAGGAGAAGTTATATCAAACGTAATATCACTGCCAAAAGTAAAAGGTTATTTTGCTCTTGATCCGATGGAGATGCCGGAAGAAATGTTTATTATCGGTAACGTTGCGGGCAACTGGAGCTGGGACGGTGCTACAGAAATGATTCCTGTATGGGGCGCTGAAGGAAAATTCTGGGCAATGCAATACCTGGGACAAACCGGCGATGGTGATAACGCAGAAATCAAGTTTAACACTGCCAAAGCATGGGATGGTAACGAGTTCGGTTTCGGAGGATTAGCAATCAATGAAAATGGAGGCACATCTGATGTTGGTCCTTCAGATTCGGGAGGTAATATCGGAATCGGCAACCCTGGATGGTACATTGTAGTAGTAACAACCACTATTACAGGTCGTGATTATGACTATGCAGTAGATTTCTTACCGCCGCATGTCCATCTGCTAGGAGAAACAGCTTCGGGTAACTGGGATACAACAGATGAAGCATATCGTTTTGCAATCCCTGAGCTATCACTTGGAGCTAATGCAGAATTCGTTTCACCCCCATTTTCTAACACTGCAGAAGTAAGAGCAAGCATCAAACTGCCAGGGCATGACTGGTGGAATACAGAATTCCTTGTATTTAACGGAGTATTTGTACCAAGAGGTGCAGGTGACGATCAAGAACGAGTTACAGGGAATGCAGGCCAGAGATTACATATCAATTTTACCGAAAGAACAGGTAAGATACAATAAATAAGTTAACTGTGGAGGCCCTTTCTCAATACAGTGTTAGGGTTCCCATAATAAAAAAATACAAACATGAACAATAAATTATATTTAATTGTGACACTGTTCGCGGTACTTTTTTTAGGTGCATGTGAAGATGTTTATGATCATGTGGCTGCAGACCCTCAATCAAACGAACAGGAAGCAGAACAATCTATAAACGGGTTTACTTTTACTATTGGCTCAGACCTTTCGTCTCCAACAGTACTACAAGAGGAAAACCTTGAAGATATATTGGTGGCAATAAATACAACAGCCACACCACAACTTGCCGAAGGAGCTTATGTTAAGTTCTCTATTGAAGCGTCTGACACAGATAACTTTGCTAATGTAGTTGAATTAACCTCTGTAAATGATGGTAACAACGCAACTGTTTTAGCATCAGACCTCAATGAAGTTGTAAAAACACTTTATGGTAAAAGGCCTGAGGCAAGAGAAATCTTTTTTAGGGCAAGCTATTACATTGTTGATGGAACAACATCCTCTATGATGCCACAACCGGTAATACTTGGACCTATCACTGTCACACCTGTAGCACCTGTAATTGAATCAGAATACTACATAGTTGGCAGTTTGAACGGTTGGGCTATTGACAACTTAAATGATTGGAAATTCAACCATAGTGGTAAAGATGTATACGAAGATCCATTCTTCTCAATTTTAGTGGAAAATCCTTTAGAGTTTAAAATTGTACCAAAATCAAGTAAAGAAGCCGCCTCTTGGGATGGTATATTTGGTACTTACGAAGCAACAGCACTTGAAGGGGAACTTAAACTTGACGGTGGAAATATTAAAGTGGAAGAACCCGGATGGGTAAAAATCACCTTAAATATGATGGAGTACACATATGAAATTGAAATTATTGGTGAGATGAATCTTACACTATATGTGCCCGGTGGACATCAAGGCTGGAGTCCTGACGTTGCACCCACACTATTTAATCGCAATTTCGACTTCAAATATGATGGTTTTGTATACTTTCCTGATGCAAATACCGAATACAAGTTCACTTCAAAGCCTAATTGGGATGGACCAAATTATGGCAACAGTGGCACAGAAGGTGAACTAAGCGATGATGGTGGAGCAGGCAACCTTGTAATTATCGAGCCCGGATATTATAAATTAACAGTAGACCTTTCGGGTATTCCATATACATACACAACTGTAAAAACTGTATGGGGTATAGTTGGAGGAGCTACTGCAGGTGGATGGGACACTGACACTGAAATGACATTTGATCCGACAACTATGAAATGGTCAGTTACCACTGATTTAATTGCCGGAGATTTTAAATTCCGCGCAAATAATGACTGGGGTCTAAACTATGGTGGTGATATTAACAATCTTGAACATGATGGTTCCAATATCACTATTACTGAAGCAGGAAATTACACTCTTACTCTTGATTTCTCAGACTCACAGCAGTTTAGAGGCACAATAGTAAAAAACTAATTATTAGAATAAAAAAGCGCGGCACAAATAGCCGCGCTTTTTTGCTTTATTATAAACAATATATCAGATTAAATAATTATGAAACAACTCTTTATAAAATCATTAATAATCTTCTTAACTATTTTCACCGGACTACAGTCATGCAAAAGTTCGGGAGAAATTGAGGAGACTAAAATCGATAATTTTGCTAAAGGAGGAGACATCAGCTGGCTGCCTCAAATGGAAGAAAGTGGATATATTTTTTATAACGATAAAGGTGAACCTGAAGATTGTTTTAAAATACTTAAAGATCACGGTATAAACTCAATAAGATTGCGCACCTGGGTAAATCCTTCAGATAATCCTCATAGCGGCCATTGCAGCAAAGAAGAGACAGTTGCAATGGCAAAGCGTGCACAAAATTGGGGCATGAGAATTATGATCAACTTTCATTACAGCGATAGTTGGGCAGATCCCGGTAAACAAAACAAACCTAAAGATTGGGAAGGCTTAAATTTTGAAGAATTAAAACACGCCTTATATGATTACACATATGATGTAATTAATGCACTTAAAAGAGAAGGCATCACTCCCGAATGGGTACAACTCGGTAATGAAATACCAAGCGGGATGATACACCCTGAAGGGCACACCGACAACTGGGCACAATTAGTGGAACTATTAAATAAAGGTTATGATGCGGTTAAATCTGTAAGTCCATCCTCAAAAATCATCCTACATGTTGATCAAGGCAACAACAATGAGCGTTTTCGTTGGTGGTTTGATAATGCAGAGAAGCATGGAGCAAAATATGACATCATTGGAATGTCATTTTATCCATGGTGGTTAGAGGGCAAACCCGACTACACAGAAGTCATAGATGATCTTGGTGATAATCTCATTGACATGGTAAACAGATACAATAAAGAGGTAATGGTAGTTGAAGTGGGAGGCGAGGATATAATGGCACAAAACACCTACGATATGCTTAGAGCTGTCATCAAAAAGGTAAGATATGTACCCAACAATAAAGGTTTGGGAGTGTTTTACTGGGAACCACAAGGTGCGCGCTCATGGAGCCATTATGCTCTCAGTGCATGGGGAAGTGATGGGAGACCAACTAAAGCAATGGATGCTTTTATTGATTAAATAAGAAAACATTTCTAAATAAAAACAGGATGAAAAAAATAACGTTAATTATATATCTCATACTTGCTGCTTTAACACTGCAAGCTCAACAAGTGAAAGTAGACCCCTCCTTTTGGTGGAGCGATATGCAAGAAACTGAACTTCAGCTTATGGTTTCAGGCGAAAATATTGCAAATTACAAAACCGAGATTAATAGTGAAAATGTCAGGATTAAAGAAGTAGTAAAATTAGAAAGTCCAAATTATCAAATTATCTATCTGGATATATCTCAGAGTATTCCTGAAACATTTGACATCTTTTTCACAAATGGGAGAAATAAAGTAACAGTAAAATATGAACTAAAAGAGCGAAATCCCGACAGATTCAATATTGAGAGCTTCAACTCATCGGATGTTCTTTATCTGATAATGCCCGATAGGTTTGCAAATGGTGATCCATCAAACGATCAAATTGAAATGCGAATGCCTTATAAAGTAGATAGAGAGCATCACAGCTCGCGACACGGAGGTGACATAAAAGGTATTTCAAATCATCTTGATTATCTTTCTGATTTAGGAGTAACAGCAATCTGGCTTAACCCCGTACTTGAGAATGATATGGAGGGGGGCTCTTATCATGGGTATGCAACTACCGACTATTATAAGGTTGATCCTCGATTTGGCACTAACGAAGAATATAAAAATCTTATTGCAGATGCACATTCAAGAGATATGAAAGTGGTTATGGACATGATATTCAATCACTGCGGAAGTGATCATCCATGGGTATATGATGTACCATCGGCCGACTGGTTCAATAATCTTGATGAATATGTACAAACTTCACATATGAAAGAGATGTATTATGATACGTATGCATCAGAGTTTGATAAAAGTATAATGGTGGATGGATGGTTTGTACCAACAATGCCTGATTTAAATCAACGAAACCGACATGTAGCAAAATATCTTATTCAGAATAGCATCTGGTGGATTGAGTACACAGGAGTTGACGGCATTCGTCAAGACACCTATCCTTATGCCGACTATGATATGATGGTTGATTGGGTTGAGGCTGTCGAAAAAGAGTATCCCAGCTATAACATTGTAGGCGAAGCATGGTTAAACAACACAATTGGAACTGCCTTTTGGCAGAGGAATAGTCCGATTAACCCAAATAACACAAAACTTAAATCGGTCATGGACTTTAAATTTATGGGTCTTTCACACTCTGCTTTTTTTGAAGAAACCGGTGAATGGGGAGGCGGACTACATGGCATATTCGATCATATGACCTATGATTTCATATATCCTGACATTTATAATGTACTCAGATTTCTTGACAATCATGATACTGACAGATTGCTAAAGGAGTATCCTACAGACCTTTCAGGATGGAAGCAGGCTATAACATTCTTGCTCACAATGCCGGGTACGCCACAGATATACTATGGTACCGAGTTGTTGATGCATGGAGATAAAAGAAGGAGTGACGGTGATATCCGACTTGATGTTCCGGGAGGCTGGCCGGGTGATGAAGTTAATCATTTCACAAGAGAAGGCAGGGATGATATTCAAAACGAAGCATTTGACTTTATAAGCAGACTTCTTCATTGGCGTAAAGGAAATAATATTATAGCATATGGGTCTATGAAACATTACTTCTTACAAAATGGAGTGTACGTTTATGAAAGATATTTAGATGATGATAACATCTTGGTATTCATGAATGGAACTTCAAAAGATATTGAAATAAACCTTGACAGATATGGAGAGTCAATACTTAAGAAAAATGAGTGGACTGACTTCCTTTCGGGAGATGATATTTCATTTGGCGAAACATTAAAACTATCACCTAAAGAGATACTTATACTTCAGTAATCAAACTATTAAAAGGAAATAAGCAGTTATAACTTGTGTAGGTAAATAATAAAAATTAAAATCCAAAATTTATGATTAATTTATATAAGAAAACCCCGGTAGCGATTAGTAAGATATTTACCCTGCTGCTTATTTCTTTTTTCTTTATTTCGTGTGGAGACGACCCTGTTGTTATTCCTGATAAACCAAAACCGGAAGAGCCAAAACCGGAAGAGCCGGTTAAACTTAGTGATTGGTTTTCATGGACACCTGAAAATATTGATGCAGATAAAGAACTAACCATCTATTTTAAAGCACCCTCAAGCTCAGGCTTAAATAATTATAATGGTGATGTATATGTTCATATAGGTATAGTAGCAGAGGGTCAGTGGCAACATGTACCTGCCGATTGGGATGAAAACATTGACAGTTGTAAAATGACACCTGTACAGGGTGAGAGTAACGCTTGGAGCATTAAACTATCACCAACAATAAGGGAGTGGTTTGGCTCAGGTGAAACTCCAATCAATAAAATTGGAATAATTGCCAGGAGTGCCGACGGAACAAAAAAAGGAAATAAAGAGGATAACGACTTTTTTATTGAAAATATAACCGACAGTAAATATAAACCTTTCCAACCGGCTGCTATTAAAACAGGAACTATGCCGGCGGGCATGCAACATGGAATTAATATAATTGACAATTCAACCGTAACACTGGTTCTTTTTGATAAAGATAAGTATGGTGCCAGAAAAGATTTTGCACATGTTGTGGGTGATTTTAATAACTGGACTCTAACCAACGACGAGAATTCGCAAATGTTTCGTGATGATGCTGCAGGTTGCTGGTGGATTACAATAGATGGTTTGGACCCTACTAAAGAGTATGCATTCCAGTACTATCTTGGTCAAACAGGCAAAGAAACTTTTAGAGTTGCAGATCCCTATTCACGCAAAATATTAGACCCATCAAATGATCATTACATCTCTGAGACCACTTATCCTGCAAGCGACAGGGTTTATCCCGATGGTGCTATAGGTTTGGTCTCTGTATTTAAAATACAGCCGGAACAATATAATTGGAGAATTAAAGACTTCCAAATCCCGTCGCCCGACAATTTAGTAATATATGAGATGCTCTTACGTGACTTCACTGAGAAAGGTGACCTACAGGGTGCAATGGAGAAGCTTGATTATCTGGAATCACTTGGTGTAAATGCAATTGAACTAATGCCGGTTCAAGAGTTTGATGGCAACGACAGCTGGGGATATAATCCCGCTTTCTTCTTTGCGATGGATAAAGCATATGGAACCGACAAGATGTATAAAGAGTTTATTGATGAGTGTCACAGTAGAGGTATAGCAGTTATACTTGATGTGGTTTATAATCATGCTACAGGTGCAAATCCTTTTGCTCGTATGTGGTGGAATTCATCCGCAAACAAAACATCAACCAATAATCCATTCTTTAATGTTGATGCACCTCATCCATACTCAGTATTTCATGATTTTAATCATGATGCTGAAATTGATGGTAAATATATTGTAAGAGATTTTGTTAAACGTAATTTAAAGTTTTTGCTTGAGGAGTATAACATAGATGGCTTCAGATTCGACCTAACAAAAGGGTTTACTCAAAAAAGCAGCACCGAATCAACAGCTCACATTTATGATGCCTCACGTATAGCAATACTAAAAGAATATAATAATGCAATAAAAGCGGTAAGGCCCGAAGCATACGTGATTCTTGAACATTTTGCCGACGGTCGTGAGGAAACTGAATTGAGTAATGAGAGAATGATGGTTTGGAGAAACATGACTGGAGCATATGGACAAACAGCAATGGGTTATGATAGTAATTCATCATTCAACGACACTTATTACCGTAGTTCTGCACGTCCTGACAATAGTTTGGTGAGCTACATGGAGAGTCATGATGAAGAGCGATTGGCCTACAAACAGACTCAATGGGGAAATGGTATACTTAAAACTGATTTAAGCGCCGGAATGTCGCAGTTAAGCACAAATGCTGCATTCTTCTTTACCACTCCCGGTCCTAAGATGATATGGCAGTTTGGTGAAACAGGATATGATATTTCTATAGACTATAACGGCAGAACAGGAAGAAAACCTGTAATGTGGAGCGACAATAATTATCAGAACTCAACAGAGAGGAATAATCTCAAAAAAACTTATAGTAAACTAATAAACTTGAGGATGGACCATGAGGAGTTGTTCAACTCTACTGCAACTCTTAACTGGCAAGTATCAACTTCTAATTGGGCAGGGGGAAGATTCCTAACTTTATCTTCTTTTGGTAACAGCAAGCAAATAGTTGTAGTTGGCAATTTTACAAATAGTACAATTTCCACAACAACCGCATTCCCTAAAATTGGAATTTGGTATAACTATATGGATCAAACAGAAATTATAACTGTGACATCCTCAACAATGAAAATTGATGTGCCTGCAAACAGTTTCCGCATTTATAGTACTTTTAGGGATTAAATGTCACTGCAAATATTTATAAGCGTTTTTCTTTTTCTGAATACAATATGTTGTTCTTGACTACATTAATTCATGATCCTTACTGCTACTCGAAACAGTTGTAAAACAAAAATATTGATTTTTTTAACATTAGGCAGCAAATGCTAATATTATTCATCTTCAATTTCCAATTCCGGAAATATCATATCGCTTTTCTTACCATAGTAAGTAGCAGTATTACCATCATAGAAGCCATATGAAATGGTTCTACGTATATTGTTTATATAATCCTTTAATTGCTTATTTGTTACTACCTCTTCTTTTACAAAGTTATATTTTACTTCCTGCTTATTCACCCTCTCCAACCCTATTGCCTTGAATGTAAAAATACCTTTAGAGTCCTCCACTTTTAATATCAAACCGGGTAATCCGTGAAACTTCCATGGTCCATCATTTATAGGAACATCAAATGCAAACCAAGCTGAATAAGTTCGTCCTCTAAATTGGGTAGTAGCCAACATACAATGATACCCTAAAATAGTGTCAGTATCTGCGTTAGAGATCTCCCAATCAAACTCAATTTCTTCAATAACCTTTAAACCTTTAATAGGTTCAGAAGTTCGATGTTTGGTAACAATTTGATTAATATTTCTATCTTTATAGAAATGAGACTTAGCATGTTCTAAATTTCCTATTATTGCATCAGAACGCCCTCTTAACTCCATTTGTCTCTCAAGTTCGTCTATATTTGAAGAGAAATTAAATTGTTTAATACGTCTGAAATTACTATTCTCAATAGAATCCCTTTTAGCTAAATCAAGATCAAAATATACCGATTTATTATTATCAATAAGCAAGCCCATTGAGTCGGTAAGCACCACATCCTCACCACTTGACAAAGCTTTTTGCTGATATATATATGTCACTTTTAACTCAGTAGAATCAGCATTAAACGTATGTGCAGATAATAAACTACTGCACAATACAAACAGAAAAGCACAATTTAATCTTAAAATCATTTTTCTAACTTTACAAGCAATTAATTAATTTTCAACCTCTCATGCTACCAACAAGAAGTATTTATTATTATATTTTATCCATTACAATATCTTAAACCTCACTCTCAGCAATATCTCCGACGGGCGCAAGTTATACACCGAATAGTAACTGCTGATATCACTATACGAATAGTTTACAAATTGGCGAGTATTGAATATATTGGTGTAGTCCAACATCCAATCCACTCTCTTTGCTCTAAAGCGAGCTCCTATATTGCCAAACCAAGATGAACGATCGGATGATTGTATGATATTATTGTAGTAGTGATTTGCAGTAAATGTAAATGTTAGTCCTTTAACCGGAATAAAGGATGTAGATATATTCTGGGTAAAATTATTTACTGGCTTCATATCGCTTTCTCTAATCTTTGTGCGATTACTACTGTATGAAGCTCCATACTTCACAATCATAAAGCGAGCTATATTGGTGGTAATACTAGGAGAGAGTGAGTAGCTGTTAGAATTAAACTTAGATATCTCACCCTGATTTAGAGCTAACGATTGACTATGGTTGTAGCTAGCTCCTAGCCTCACTTCTGAGTTTATTGCATCAATGCTTTGTCCTATTGTGTAATTAGTACTCCAGTTTTGCGATGTATGTGGATGCTTTATGCCCACACTGCTGCTCATGATGCCATTATACATCACATCATGCAACATGTTTCGCCAACTATTGTTGTAGCTCAACCTTAAGGCAGTAAAAAGAGTAGTAAATGGATTCTTATATTCAATATTAGCATAAACATTTATATTTCTGTTTTTAGACAATAAACCATCACTTCTATTCATATTACGGTATGTGTTTAGCACATACCCGGTGTAATCTTCATTCACAGAGCCGATATTATTAGAATATGACATATTCATGCTAGTGCTAATCCTGTTTGTTACTGAATACTGCATATAAAAGCTTGGTGAATATAGTAAATGAATCCCTTTCTCATTTGCTTCGCTTATGTTATCCTTCCGGCTAAGAAACAATGTATTAAGAGGCAACGTTATACTAGTTCTAAATCCTGATGCTGTTCTATAGCTTATAGTGGGAGATAGCTTAACACTTGCTTCGGTGCGAGAAATATTGTTTTGCAATGAGTCAGCCACAATTGGCGTGAAGGCCAATCCCGACAACATATCCGACTCCATATTATACTGCAGAAATGAGCCTCCGGCATTAAAGCCAATGCTATATTTCTTAAAATCTCTATACCCGGACAATCCCGCAGATGCATTAAAGCGATTGAAGTTTACATTTTGGCTAACCAATGAGTCTGGGTTTTGCAACTCTTCAAAAAGTACCGGCGAAACACCCAACCTATGGTTTTGCGAAGTGTACGCAATATTTGCTATCACCTTTTTGCGCCATCTGTCATTACGATGCAAGTAGTCAAAGTCGTTCTCTATATGAAAAGATGGCTGCTTCAATGCTTGCATCACAGGCTCATCACCTGCAATATTACTATTACGCTGATTCCACAATGAGCGAACATTAAACTTATTATTCAAAAAGTAATTATCAGTATTACCTTCAAGAGTGATGCTACCTTCTAGTTCCCTCTTCAATAGTCGTGCATTCATGTCTTCATCTATTTGCACAGTATCAGTAGGAGATAAAAATATCTCTCTCCTTGCAAAGCTGCTGCTCTTTTGCTTATCATGCAAAAAATTGACATTTGTGGTAAGTGTCACATCCTTTTTAAGAGTACGCAAATCATTTAGTGAGCCCACATGAGCATCATTAAACAGATGGTGCTGCTGCCTGAGATTGGGAGGAGATGGTGCAACTACAGAGATTATATTACTAGAATTAATGCTTCTAAAGCCATAGTAAGATGTAAGCTCTTGACTTACATCCCTACCCGTATTATCACCTTTGTAAACCAACATGTTTTGTTGTGAGCGAGTAAACCGCATAGCTACGCCCTCATTGCTAAGCAACACATCAGGCAAACCTGTTCCCAGTTGTGCAGTAGCAAAGAATGCTCCCAATGCTGATTGCTTCAGCCTTAAGTTGATGGCAGCATTATCGGGCACTTCCATTCCCTTAAGTGCCTTTACGGGTTGATGATTCTCCAATATCTGCACCGAGGCAACCTTATCTGCATCCACATTTTGTGTAGCCAAACCATACTTACCTTGCAATAAATCTAATCCTTCTATATAGAACTTACTTATCTCTTTATTCTGATACACTATTTGTCCTGAAGATAGCACCTGAACACCTGGTAGTTTCTTAAGCACATCACCAATGCTACGATCTGTTTCGTCCAAAAAGCTAGCAACGTCATAGTGTATGGTATCACTCAATTGTCTAATCTTAGGTGCCTTTACAATTACTTCGTTAAGCTCCAGGGCTTTTTCAGACACCATAAAGTCAACCACCGATATATTACTCTTCACAGTTTTAGACTGCCTCTCAATAGTCATTGCCGACACTGTGATGGTAACTGAATCCGGCATCTTATTACTTTTTAAAGTAAATAACCCCTCATCTGAAGTAACAGTGTATGACAATATGGATGGCGAGCCAACAGGGTGGAGCGTGACATTAGCAGCAACTATTGGTTCTTCAGTTTCAGCACTCAGTACTCGCCCATAGATTGATTGTTGGGAGAATGCTGATGCTGATAAAATAGAAACAATAAAAAACAGTAGTGTTTTTAGCATAGTTTAGTTATTGTTCCCTTATTTCAATGGGAGTATATTCATTATATCTGTTTAATCCGCCTACAAATCTTAGGCTGTCTTGGGCAAAAGATTGGGTGAAAGATAGTATAAGAAATAGTGTTAATGAATAAACTAATTTGCTTTTCATAATTACATCAATATTGTTTATTCCTTCTCAAACAATTCAATGGGAATTTTTGTGTAAGGTTTTTCTTTATTGGTTAAGTACAAAACGTTGTTGTTGTAAAAACTAACCATTACCGTGCTAGTAGCTCTGTCTACAAAATCTCTGAATTGATTAGGTTTGGCTTTTTCGTAGTCTCCCTTATTAATTACAATATCCCCGTCCAGATTCTCTAATCCGATAGCTATCCACTCAAACAATTCTTGTTTATCAGTTACTTTTAAAATTAATCCCGGCAATCCCCAGAACTTCCATGGCCCATCATTTATTGGTATTTCGGGAGCAAACCAAGCCGTGTAATCACGCCCCGAATATGTTACTCCAGCTTTTAGACAGGCGTAACCCAGTATTGTATCAGTCTCTTCATACATTTGCCACTGTGACATCTCATCTATTTCTTGATCACATCTTATATTATCAACATATGAATTATAAACAGACGAAATCACTCCCGTAGTTCTATTTTTATATATTTGTTCGGGGTCACCGGGATGATCCTCCTTATAATCGCTGTTGATGTTTATTAGCTCGGATATATCATTGAGGTTTTCATACTCAGGATTAATCAGCTTTGCCTTTTTAGATCGTGCTATTCGATTCTGCCTTTGATTTTCCAATTCTTGTTTATATATAGGGTCAAAGAAGACCGATTGCGTAGAGCCCAATGCTAAAAATAGTGTATCGGACTCTTTCTGCAGAATCCCCTCTCTTTTAATCATGTAGTTGAGTTGATAATATAAGCCTGTAGTGGCCTCATTAAGCACAATCAGATTTTCAATTTCCTCTGATATGCCGCCAAACTTTAACCTTTCAGTTTGTTTATCCGTTTGAGAGGATGCATTAAAAATAGCACATAACCCACATAGGAAAACAAGAGTTATGTTCTTATAAATATAATCATAGTAGTTTTTTAAAAAGATAGACGATGAAACAACAACGTCTATCTAATAATTCATAAATATCTATCTACAATAAGCTCCGCTACCATAATATTTTTGACGGTAAGCATCAGTACAAGTATTAAATGCCCCTATATCTTCGCCATCTATATAGCACAACTTGCTACCACTACCAACAAAAAATCATTTTTATATCTTGGTCACTTCCTTATCTTCAAAAATACGAAATAAATTTAAATTCAAATCAATAAATCATAAGAATTGAAAAGAAGATTAGGGGATCAGTGGTATTTGCTGTGCGTAAAACTCTATACAAACTCTGCATAAACTCCCTGACAAGTCCGTACCTCGCTCGTATCAACTCCGTATCAACACTGTATAATTACGAGGAGGATTAGGAGTTGGTACGGATTAATTATAGAGTAAGTACAACTCATGTATAGATTGTCTAGCGCTAAAGAAGATTAATATCAGGCTTACTTTTTCAAAATGTAATATATGCTATTTTTATTGCGTTTTTTGAAAGATATGTTATCTTTGCGAATAGGTAAAAGTAAAAATCACAGTTGTAAATCTATGAATAGGTTTACAAAATAAATTATAATCATAAAACTGAAAACATATGAAGTCAATTGCAATCATTTACGGTTCGAGTACCGAACACACAAAAGATGCAGCTGAGAAGATAGCTGAATTACTGGCAGATTACTCACCTACCCTTTCAGATATTTACGATGGCGATGTTGAACCATTCAAGACACATGATATACTGATTCTTGGAATATCTACTTGGGGTGTTGCTGATCTACAAGACGACTGGAGTGATTTCTATCCTAAACTTGAACAAATAGATTTTACAGGTAAAAAAGTTGCAATCTTTGGTTTGGGGGATGCCTCAATTTACCCAAGCTCATATGTTGATGCAATGGGTATATTGTATGAAATTGTTGTTAAACAGGGAGCAACTGTTATTGGAGAGGTCTCGCCCGAAGGTTATGACTTTGAATATTCGCGTGCATTTATTGATGGGAAGTTCATAGGATTGCCTCTTGACGACGACTATGAACCGGAACTTACTGAAGAGCGTATTATTAACTGGGTAGAGCAGTTAAAGCCCTTATTGAAATAAATTCAAATTGACTGTACAATTTATTAGTTGAAAAACCAATAAGCTATACAGTCAAATTGTCACCGAGACTATTTGTAAAAAATCCTGTACTCCCAAGGCTTAAATTCCCATGTGTATGATTTCTCAATTTCTGAGCTATCTGCAAAGTTGAAGTATTCATCTCCCGGTAACTCTTCATTAAAGTTTACCTTTAAACTTTCGGGGCTCAAATTAAACAGACATATAATTTCACTTTCACCATTTGTGCGCTTAAATGACCATATCATGGAGGATTGATCATTAGAAATTTCGGTCATCTCTCCATCTTTTTCTTGAGATTGCAATGCTTTATGCTGCTTCTTAAAATTATTTAGAGTCTTATAGAATTCGCCAAAACCTCCAGTGTCATTCCAATCAATAAAATCCTTTTCGAAAAACTCAAGACGGTGGCTTAGACCAACTTCCTGTCCATTATAAATCAATGGTGTGCCAGGAAGCATGTATGTTAATACAGCAAATGTTTTAGCTGCATCGCCCATTCTTTCAAACTCAGTTCCATTCCATGAGTTTTCGTCATGATTTGATGTAAAAAACATTGGAATAGCATATGATGGAAAACGGCTATACATTCTTTGCAGTGAGGAACGTAGCGAGTCGACACTCTCCTTTCCCTGTGCAACCATATTCATTTTATGATGAAAATCCCAGGCATAATAAGAGTCAAATACAGTTTCATTCAACTCAGGTTTTTCTGCCTCTGCAAGCATGTAAACACCCTCTTTATGTGATAAAATTGAATCTTTGGCAACTTCCCAGAAATCGGTTGGCACCTCTCCTGCAACATCGCAACGAAAGCCATCAATATTAGTTTCCCGTATCCAGAACAACATCGATTGTATCATCGCTTCACGCATTTCCTCTTTTTGATAATCGAGTTGAGCAATATCAGTCCAATCATACATAATATTCAAATTACCATCACTATCTCTTACATACCACTCAGGGTTTGACTCGACCCAAACTGCATCTCTAGAAGTGTGATTTGCTACCCAATCCAATATCACTTTCATTCCTAAATCTTGAGCCTGTTTTACCACAGATTTAAAATCCTCGAGAGTTCCAAATTCACTATTTATTTCAGTGTAATTCTTAATTGAATAATAGCTTCCGAGAGTACCTTTTCTGTCTTTTTCTCCAATGGTCTGAATGGGCATAAACCATAAAATATCTACTCCCAACTCTTGCAATCTTGGCAAATGATCGGCAAAAGCCGTAAAAGTACCTTCAGTAGTGAACTGACGAGTGTTTACTTCATATATAACTGCACCGTAAGCCCAGCTCGGATGGATGTTCTCTGCCTGAATTTCTTCCACCTTATTTGAATTGTTGCCACAGGATATCATTAATATGCTTATTGCAACTACTAAAAAACTGATACTAAATTTCTTCATTATCTTAAATTATTATTGTTCTAAAAATGATAATATCCTATTAGTTTATTATCATTGAAAACTTAAAGCTCTTATTGATAGTGTTCTATTTTTTTAACTTATAAACATCGTCTTTATCCTGTACAATAAACACACTTATTGCACCAAGTACTAACGAACAACCGGCAAGCACCATTGTAAAAATGACTTGTCCGTTAAATAGTTCGCGGGTAATTATACCAAGTATACTTGCAGCAAGTATTTGAGGAATTACAATAAAGAAATTGAAAATACCCATATATGTTCCCATTTTATCGGCTGGCAATGATCCGGTTAAAATTGCATATGGCATTGATAAAATACTTCCCCAAGCAAAACCTACTCCAACCATAGGAATAAGAAGAACATTTGGATCTTTAATAAAATATAGGGATATGAATGATATTCCCCCCAATGCAAGTGCTAAAGAATGTGTTGCTTTCCTGCCAATTTGCTTTGCAATTAATGGCAGCAAAAATGCACTGATAGCTGAAACACCATTATATACGGCAAATAAGACACCCACCCAATTTGCACCTTGATTATAGAGCAAGGATGATGAGTCGGTTATTCCATAAATATGTTGTGTGATTGCCGGAGTTGTATATATCCACATTGCGTAGAATGCAAGCCATGAGAAAAACTGAACTACGCCCAATTGTGCCATGGTTTTTGGCATTTGAAGTACATCATTCATAATACCAACCATTCCTTTTGGTTGTATATGTTTTTTTGTAGATATACCGGATATTAATAATAAAACACCAAAAGCTAACAGAAGGGCTGACACGATATATAACTGAGCGTTATCCTCATCAAGCTTAAATACTCTGATTATAACCGTAGCAATAACACCTACTAACGTCCATATAGCACCGGTCTTGAAATATTTATTTGAAGTAACCGGCGGTTTGCGCATTGTTTTAATTCCGGTTGATTTTTCAAGCTCCTTTTCCTCATTTGCTTCAAAAGCTGCTAGCTGATCGGGCGAATACTCTTTTGTTGTAAGCACCGTATATAAGACAGATAGGAATAGAACAACTCCACCAATATAGAATGATAGCTTAACAGATTGAGGTACGCCTCCATCCGCTGTAACATTGGGAACACCAAACCAGTTAGTTAAAATATATGGAAGTGCTGAAGCGATAACTGCACCTGTTCCAATAAAAAAGCTTTGCATTGCAAACCCCATAGTTCGCTGCTCAGACGGTAGGTTGTCGCCTACAAAGGCCCTGAACGGCTCCATAGAGATATTTATTGAACCATCCATTATCCAAAGCATTCCGGCAGCAATCCATAATGCAGGCGAATTTGGCATTATAAACAAAGCAAGCGTAGTAAATATCGCACCAATCATAAAGTATGGTCGACGTCTACCAAATTTATTCCAGGTTTTATCGCTTAAATGCCCAACTATTGGCTGAATAATTAATCCGGTAATTGGCGCTGCAATCCAAAGTATAGGTATATCTTCAATTCTGGCACCTAGAGTTTCAAAAATACGACTTACATTTGCATTTTGTAATGCAAAGCCAAACTGGATTCCAAGAAAACCAAAACTCATGTTCCAGATTTCCCAAAAGGATAGGCGTCTTTTTTTCATGTTTTTTTGATTCAAAATGTTTTACTTTTTTGCACTACGATATTTTAGTTAATTAAACTGAAAAAATAATTATCATGCTTGAACAACAAATATACAAGTCTTTCTAAATCAAAATGCTATGATAAATGATGAAAGTATCAATTTTTTGTGCAAACGAGTGCATAGAAATCAGGTGCTTAAGAGCAAGACCTATTGCAACTTTCGTGTCGAATCTTTTATAACCAACTCTGTTTTAATAACTTTACTAACAACCCCCTTCTTAGTCTCTTTTTCTTCAATGCGGTTTATAAGCAGCCTCGCAGCAGCTTTTCCCATTTCAAAACCATGCTGATCTACACTGGTTAGCTTTGGGTATATAACCTCAGTAAAATAACTGTTTGTAAATCCGCATACCGAAATATCTTCCGGAACATTAAAACCAACCGATTTTATCAATTGAATGCAATAAGCAGCAACTTCATCGTTTATACAGAAAAATGCATCGGGATGAGGTTTTTTTTGCAACATTTGCGGTATCACATCTTTAGCTAAATCTACAGTGTCGCAAACTTTCATTAAGTCTTTATCTACTGCAAGCCGGTTTTTTCTTAGCGCATCTTCATAACCCATGCGCCTGTTGTTTGAAATTGGTAATGATTGAGTTGAGCCTAGGAAAGCTATACGAGTGCATCCGGTTTTAACTAAATAGTCCACCGCATTGAATGCACCTACATAGTCATCAACAACAACCTTATCGGTATTGATTCCGGTACAAATACGATCAAAAAAGAGAAGATGTACGTTATTATCAATTATTTCCTGAAAATGATCATATTTTTCAGTGGTTTTTGATTGTGAAACAAGAATTCCGCAAACTCGTGCTTCCAAAAGTGCTTCAACACTGCGTACCTCTCTTTCATAATCTTCGTTAGAATGGCTTATTAATAGTTTATATCCCTCACTTTCGGTTTCCTGCTGAATGCCATCAAGAACTGTAGAGAAAAAATAGTGCACTATCTCCGGGACAATAACTCCAATAGTATTATTCTTTTTGGTGCGAAGTTGAAGCGCAAGCTGATTAGGTTTATATTTATATTTTTCGGCATAATCTTGAACCAGTTTTCGAGTCTCAAGACTAATTGCGGGATGGTTTCGCATTGCCCTAGAAACTGTGGAAGGCGATAAATTAAGTGCTTTTGCGATATCTTTAAGGGTAATTTGTCCCATGTATAAAAGTCTTCCAGTTTAACAGTTTATAACTAACTACTGATAATATTTTAGAACTTTAGATATAATCAGCTCTCCAAAAATAAGGAAAATTATTGAAGGAATCAATCAAAATGTAATAAAAAGGATATTTTTCTAATTATTGACCCGGCCTATTAAATAAATTCTTATTTTTGTTAAAACAATAACTTTTATTTTTTTATGGATAAATCAAAAATAACCTTAGATGTTAAGTCTGAAATTGGAAATCTTGAAGCGGTACTTTTACATTATCCCGGAGCTGAAGTTGAGAACATGACGCCACGCAATGCCGAAAGAGCGTTGTATAGTGATATTCTTAACTTATCTATTGCCCGAAGAGAGTATGAACAGTTGTTGGGTGTATTGCAGAAAACATCTCGTGTATTTGTAATAAATGAACTGCTTACAACTGTATTAGAACAAGAGGAATCGAAAAGAGAACTTCTTCAAGTAATATGTGAGAGAGAACAGGTTGAAGAATATTATGATTATTTGATGAATCAAAGTGCAAATGCACTTACCAAAATTCTAATTGAAGGTCTTCCAATGCAAATTAACACTCTTTCCGATTTTCTGCGTGAAGAGTATTATGCACTTAAACCTCTATATAATTTCTATTTTACTAGAGATTCATCTGCTATTATTGGGAATAATGCGCTTATTTGTAAAATGGCAAACAGTGTTAGAACAAGGGAATCCATGATTATGGATGCAATTATTAAGAGTGACCTTTTCTTCACCGGTAATGTGCTGAATACATATAAACTTTCATCCGAAAACCCTCAAGTAAAAATTGAGGGTGGTGATATTTTAGTTGTAAGGGATGATATTCTACTTATAGGTAATGGTACCAGAACCACTACTCAGGGTATTGATCTGATTGTACAGGAGTATTGTAAAACAGGTTCAGGAAAAAAACATGTAATAGTGCAGCAATTGCCTGAGTCACCCGAATCTTTTATACATCTGGATATGGTTTTTACCATGCTTGACAACGATAAGGCCATGATATACAAACCGCTAATTACCGGCAACTCATCATACAAAACAGTTCATATTCAGATTGATAATGGTGAGGTTATTAAAATATCATCTGTTAATGGAATTCTTGGAGTTCTCCGTAAACTAGGAGTAGATCTACAACCAATAGTTTGTGGAGGAAGAGCCGATGAATGGAATCAAGAAAGAGAACAGTGGCATAGTGGTGCAAATTTTCTAGCCGTAGCACCCGGAAAAGTGCTTTCATATGCACGTAATGTTCATACTTTAGAAGAGCTTAGTAAAAACGGTTTTGATATTGTTTCTTCGTGGGATGTTATTGATGGCAAATATGATATTAAAACTGCAGAGAGGTGTGTTGTAACGATTGAAGGATCAGAGCTTCCACGCGGAGGTGGCGGGCCAAGATGTATGACAATGCCTTTAAAACGCTCACCTATAAATCTATAACAGCTATAATATATTTTTAATTTCTGTAAGAGAATTTACTGTATATGTTGGGATAAATCCATCCGGCTTTAGTTTAGCCGGATTATACCATATTTGATCAATTTTACTATTATAGGCACCTATAATATCAGCATCCCAACTATCTCCTATCATAATTGTTTGATTGCGTCTGGAGTTTGTGTTTTTTAATGCATACGTAAACATGTTCGGATGTGGCTTGTTGATTTCTGCATCTTCAGAGAGAATTATTTTATCAAAATAGGGCTTCAAGCCTGAGTTCTCTATTTTTTTATATTGCACCTCCCTAAATCCATTAGAGAGAATGTGCATCCGGTATTTTGGCTTTAAATATTCGAGGAGTTCAATTGCTCCTTCTATCAGAAGTGTTTTACGGGTTGTTCTTTCCAGAAAATCATCACTTAAACTTTTAGCATAGACTGGATCATCGAGACCAAATTCTCTGACCGGAACAAGAAATCTTTCAACTATTAACTCCTCTTTTTTTATTATCCCCTTTCGATAATGAGACCACAGAAGATTATTATTTGGCATGTAAACTTTGTAATAATCATTGAATGTGGGATAGTATTTATTATAGCCGTACTCATGATAAATCTCCTCTAGACACTCTTTACCATTTTGATGAATGTCCCAAAGAGTGTCGTCAAGATCAATAAATAGATTTTTATAAGCCATATTTTAATAAAGCCTTAACAAACAGAGGTGAAATAAAATAGTTCCACCTAATGAACAAGAATGTTATAGTTTAGATTATTTAATTAACTTCTATAATCAGATATTTTGTCAGACTCCAAAAACGCTGTGTATCCGTAATTTGAAGTGTAAGATTATTGTCTTCACCCTGCACAAATTGGTATGTACCATCCGGGTGAGTTGACCACAGTTTACCCTTTTCTGCATAAATTGGTATATCTGTGACTTCACGAATATCTATCTGTATAAAATAGTCTTTATTAAAGGTATCCTGCAATACACGGGTTGCACGTAAAAATCCACCGGACAAAATCTTCTGATCTTTAAGCTCATTAGCTGTACCAAAAACATAGTAGGCAGTGTTTAAAGTGCGATCTTGCTCTATTATGGTAAGCGACTGTTGTTCAGCCTCATCTGCTAGAGAAGTAATATCTTGAGACAGCTGAGATATCTGTTCATCTTTTAACGCAAGTTCATTTTGCAGATCTACTAATCTGTTAGCACTCTCTTGCATTTCCAGATTTAGTCTGTTAATTGTGTTTTTCATTGATGCGATCTCTCTATTGCTGCTGCTGTATTTTTTGTTTAGCTCATTTAGCTGCTCTTTGTTACGTTTTAAGATCTCATTTATCATCCTGAAATTTTCATTTACGCGATCTTTTGTGCTTTGACTCATCTCTCCTTCCTGAGTGGATTGAGTGGAAATATATTTTTCTGCCTCTCTTATTTTCGCAAAATTATCTTCTATTTCACTAATCGCTGACATCATTTCGGCTGTTTCACTATCTGCATCTGCAGAATGCATTAACAGTGAATCGCGTTGTGCTTGAAGTTCTTTATATTCTTTAGACTCCTTCACATTTGTACATGAAACTATAAGTCCCAATACAAGAAATAAAACAATTATCTTTTTCATAATCAATCTTTAATTAGTTTACTATTACTTATTTCCAGTTACTACAATTACAAACTCACCTTTTGGCTCTTTTTCTTTAAAATGATCTACTAGTTCTCTTAAGGTGCCTCTAACAGTTTCGCTAAAAAGTTTTGATATTTCGCGCGAAACAGACGCAGCCCTTTCATTTCCCAAATACTCTGCAAGTTGAGTTAGAGTTTTGACTACCCTATAGGGTGACTCATAAAAAACCATCGTTCTATCTTCTTGTGCAAGCTGCTGAAGACGAGTTTGCCTCCCTTTCTTTAACGGAAGAAAACCTTCAAAACAGAAACGATCATTTGGTAATCCTGACTCTACCAATGCAGGTATTAAAGCAGTTGCACCGGGCAAACACTCTACTTCAATTTCATTTTGCACACAAGCTCTTACCAGCAAAAATCCGGGATCGGATATAGCCGGGGTGCCGGCATCAGAAATTAATGCTATAACTTCGCCCGCTTCCAATCTCGTTATTATATGATTTGTGGTATTATGCTCATTAAATTTATGATGCGATTGCATATGAGTATTAATACCATAATGCTTGAGAAGAAAGCCGCTTGTACGGGTATCCTCAGCTAAAATAAGATTGCATTCTTTTAGTACATTGAGCGCTCTCAATGTAATATCTTCTAAATTGCCAATAGGAGTGGGCACAACATACAGTTTTCCCATTACTACTTTTTCCAGTTACTTAAATCCTTTCTTTATTACAGTAAGAAAATCTAACACTATAGAATCTTCAAAATCCCATGTTTTGCTATTTCTAAGAAAATCTTCTGCTTGCTCATATGAATCAAAAGAACTAAGCTTGTCCATAGATTCATTCATATTTTGCCTGTTATTATTAAATAGTTCTCTTTGGAACAAAAATCTATCGTTCAAGCTAATTCCTCTTTTCAGGTCAACTATTGCAGGAGGGCTTTTTATTTTATCATTAATTGAAAGTGCTGTACTATTTTCTTCTGCAATTGAAGTGCCGGAGTTCCCATTTGTGTCAATATTTTTTTGGGCTACCTCTTTTATAGGAGTGCTGAAGCTTTCATTGGGTTGAGGTTTCTTGTACTCGGGAAATTCTAACCCTATTGAGTATTTGTTCCCAAATTTGGGAGAAGAGAAATTATCCGGTTCTTGCTGTACTTTTTGCTCCTCTTCTGTTGTTTGCTCTTCTCTAGCTTGAATGATTATCTCTTTTTGTTCTTGTTCTTGTGCTTGTTTTTGTGCTTGTTTTTGTGCTTGTGCTTGTTCTTGTGCTTTAAGCTCCCTCTGCTTCTGTTCACGATCAATTTGCTCCCGGTCCCGTACAACTTCTATTTCTTGTTCCTTTTTTTCTGTCTCTGAAAGTATGTGAACCAGGCGCTCCATCTGTACTTTCATATCATCTACCTGTATAAATTGAAGGTTGTGCAATAACCTGTCTATCTCCTGTGACCTATTAAATGACTCTTTGAAAAATGAAAAAGGCAGCGAGTTATTGTTCTTAATTATCAAAACACTCTCTTCAAATGATTTCAGTTCGCTTAGAAGCTGATCGATATATTTTGTTCGTTTATCCATCATTATTATGCTGTTACATGAAAATCCGATAATTGAATCATACAAAAGTAATCATATTTTAGAAAGCTCCACAAAATCATCAGGCAAATTTACAAGATATAACGTTTGTGTACTTCGTGTTATAGATGTATATAGCCATCTGTAGAAATTATCACCCATGTACGATTTCTGAATGTATCCAATATCAAGAAAAACATTCCTCCACTCACCCCCCTGAGCCTTATGACAGGTAACTGCGTATCCATATTTTGTTTGGAGTGCATTAAAGTAGGGGTCTATTTTTACTTTTTTATATCTCAATCGTTTTTGAGAAATATGCTCATAGTCTTCTGTAACACCCACAAACAGTTGATTGTTTTGCTCGCGAGTCAGACCGGGAACTTCTGTATGCAGTACATCGAGGTTTATTTTTGCTTCAAATTCAATATTGTACTCTCTGTGAAATAATACTACATTACAAAATCTAAAACCATACATCATTTCCTCTCCTCTAACTCGCTGAACTTCCACAAACTCTCCATTGGCAAGAAAATCTACATTCTCATATTCTTTCATCCAAAAATAATTATTCTTGGTTATCATAAGTGTTTCACCTACCGACAGTTCATCCTCTCTATAAAGAACTGAATTTCTTATTCCATTGTTATAGGCATTAACTCTTTTGTTGGAGCGAGATATTATTATAGTTTCTTCTATCCCATCTTTGCTATAGGCATCAGAGATCTCATTAATTAACTCATTCCCTGTCACCCTTTTGACATCTGCGAAACCTTCAATCCTTAATTTTGGCCAATTGTCGGTTTCATTAAGCATCAATGCAGTCCTTAACATGGTTGCATTGTAAAGAATACCCGATTCAACTTCCTGGCGTACTATATCCGTTAGTTGTGCCTCGCCAACCTGTAGAGCGTATGACTGTAATACATCTTTATCTAAAGCCGGACTATAATCTTGCTTTACAGGAGGGAGCTGAGCATTATCACCTATTAGAAGGACTCTGCATCCTTCGGCTGTATAAACATATTCAATTAAATCATCTAACAACCTTCCTGTACCAAATGTTGAAAAATCGGTAGACTCATTATTAATCATTGAAGCCTCATCAACAATAAAAAGCGTATGTTTATGCAAATTTTCTGAAAGAGAGAAGTTAGGTATATCATCAGAAAACTTCTGTTGCCTGTATATTTTTTTATGTATAGTGAAGGCTTGCTGAGCAGCATAGCTTGAAAAAACTTTAGCAGCTCTTCCGGTTGGAGCTAATAAAACAGATTTCTGCTTATATTGAGCCATAGTTCTGACTAAACTTCCAATTAATGAGGATTTTCCTGTACCTGCATAGCCGGTTAACAAAAAAATATGATCTCCTGATTCAGAAAATAAAAATTCAGTTATTTTTTCTAAAGCATTTAATTGATCAGATGTGAATGAATAGGGGAAATTATCTCTAATTTTTTCAATAAAATATCTATTTACCATTTTTTTTGGTTATTTTTCCAGTAAAAGTAGCATAATTATCATTCTTTTTCTAAATTTGTAGTCTAAAATAAGAAAATCAAAAATATAAACATTATAAATTAAAAAGTAAGTCCATGAAAGTTGTAATGAGAGTGCTTTTAGCATTAGCCATTGTTCTTTTAGCCTGGGTTAGTTGGAGAAGTATCCAAGGACCTATTGATTTCAATGCGGAAGTTGATAAACGAGATAAAGAAGTAATTCAGCGTTTAATGGATATTCGCACAGCGCAAGTTGCCCTTCGCTCACAAACCGGATCATACACTGCTGATTTTGATTCTTTAATTTCTTTTGTAAAAAATGGAAAGATACCTACATTAGTTAGATCCGGTGATTTAAGTGAAAGTCAATTGGAAGCAGGTATGACAGAGGAGAGTGCTATGGCAATTATAAATACTGGAAATATCGCAAAAATTAAAGAGGCCGGCCTTTGGGATGATGAAATAAATGCACCACAATTGGTTAGAGATTCTTTATTTAACCCGGCAGAAGAAGTACTCTATCCAAATCGCGTTAATTTTTCTCCCGATTCTTTAAAGATTGTGCCTTATACAGATGGTGTACCTTTTGAAATGGGGGTTGATTCATTAATAACTGCATCGGGATACCCAATACAGGTGTTTGAAGCTAAGACTCCATATTCTGTGTATCTTAGAGATCTTGATAAAAAATTATTAGCTCAGAAAATTCAAGAAGTACTTGATCGTCCGGGTAAAAAGTATCCGGGAATGCAGGTAGGTTCATTGGAGATAGCTAATAATAATGCCGGTAACTGGGAATAAAGAATTGCATCTATAAGCAAAATGTTTTTACCGGAAAATATAGATTTAGCATATTCTGAAAAGTATAATTTATCCATTCGGTTAACTCCGAATGGATTTTCTTTTTGTATAGTATGCCCAAAGGATCCTTCAGTCTTTCATTTTCAGGAGACAACAGTAGGTAGCTCTCTATCATATTTTGAGAGTATTAAAAAACTCATTTTTGATCTTGGTTTTTTCAGCCAGCCTTTTAATAAAACTAAAGTGATAGTTGTAAATGAATTATTTACTCTTGTTCCCGGCTTATTTTTTGAAAGTAGCGCAGCTAAAAAACTATTTAAGTTCAATTTTCACAATATAAATGGAGTTGTATTAAATGATAGTATCGCTGACAACAAATATTACAATCTCTTTAATATTGATGAAGAGATTCACTCCATTTTGACGAGACATTTGATTAATCCGGAGTTTAATCATCAAATGTCTATACTTTTAAAGTTCTTCAATAAACAGCCTGCTGAGATTGGTGAAAAACGTTGTTATTTGGATTTTCAAGAAACAAACATATCAGTTATTTGTTTCTCAGATCAAGGATTACTTTCTGCTAACAGTTTTGAAGCGATAAATTATTATGATACTTCTTATTACATTACAAGTATTTGGGACAATTTAGAATTTGATCAAACTTCAGATTTGTTATATATTTCAGGAGATACAAGTAAACAAAAACCTGTATTGGATACTTTAAAAAAAATGATTTACAACATTAATGAGATTGAGTTTAATCCAAGAACAGTTATTCCAAAAGATCAAATAATTAAACTGCCAACAGACATAATAGCGGATCTATGCGTATAATCAGTGGAAAATATAAGTCGCGAAGGATTCAAGTCCCTAATAACTTAAAAGCTAGACCTACAACTGACTTTGCAAAAGAGGGGTTATTTAATGTTTTAAATAATTTTGTTAAGTGGGAGGAGACAAGTGCTCTTGATCTATTTTCCGGAACCGGTAGCATCGCTTTTGAACTAGTATCTAGAGGGTGCCCCAGAGTTATTGGTGTTGAGATGGAAAATCAACACTGGCGTTTTATAAATAAAACAAAAGAGACTTTAGAAGCTGTTGAGCTTTTTGCATTAAAGGCTGATGTTTTTAAGTTCATTTCTGCATGCAAAGAGCAGTTTGATCTTATTTTTGCAGATCCACCTTATGATATGAATGGGATTGACACAATTCCAGCTACTATTTTTGAGAATAATCTCTTAAAACCAAATGGACTTTTTATTTTAGAACATTCTAAAAAGTTCGATTTTGCTCTATTACCAAATTTCAAACGAGAACTAAAATATGGTAATGTTCATTTCTCTTTATTTCATAGTTGAATTAACATTTTAATAGTATGCGCCTTATATTTAACGTGTTAAAACAAAGCACGCATTAGGAATTAAATTAATTTATGAATAAAAAATGTTTTAACAAAGTAAAGGCATTTCGATTCAAACGATTCACTCGTAAGTCGTATAGCGTTTTTAACAGCATCCACAAATCAGTTACTATCGGTGTTTTGTCGGGTTGTGCTTTGATAAGTGCTCATGCAGCTTCGGTTGAGTCGGTTGAACAGATTTTCGCTAATACATCTACCGACTCCATCCCCCCTACAGAGCTGGATGAAGTGGTGGTTACCGCTTCTAAGGTCAGCCTACCGCTAAACCTTGCAGCTAAGCAGGTAACAGTAATTTCGAGGCTGGAAATTGAGCGATCACCCGTTCGCAGTATTGAAGATATTTTGAATTATGTGACAGGTGTTGATATCTTGCAGCGCGGACCGCACGGCGTACAGGCGGACATTACCCTAAGAGGTGGATCATTTGACCAAACTGCCATATTACTTAACGGAATTAACCTTACAAATCCTCACACCGGTCATTATAGCTTCGACATTCCAATTAATATATCAGACATTGAACGTATTGAAATTGTTCAGGGGCCATCTTCATTAGTTTATGGAGCTAGTGCTTTTTCGGGGGGTGTTAATATAATAACAAGAACAGACTCTGAGTCAAACATTTACGCTAAACTTGAAGGTGGGATGTATGGACTAATTGGAGCAGATATTCGTGGCTCGTATAAACGAGTAAACTCAACACACTCTATTTCTGCAGGATATAAACATTCTGATGGATACATCCCAAACAGTGATTATAATATTTATAACCTGTTGTGGCAAAGCAGGTACAAGATTAACGGTTCGCATATTGATTTTCAAGCCGGACTTAACGATAAGGCATATGGAGCAAATACTTTTTATACTGCAGCCTATCCTAATCAATTTGATGATACTAAAAGATTGTTTTTTTCATTAAAAAGTGAGTCAAACGGAAAACTTAAACTAACTCCACACATATATTGGAGTAGACATTTTGATGAATTTCAGCTTTTTAGAGAAGGAACGCCAAATGTACCATCTTGGTATGTCGATCATAATTATCACCGAAGCGATGTGTTTGGAGTTAATGTGCATATGCAATATGCATCAACATTTGGTATTACAAGCTTTGGAGGTGAATTCAGAAATGAAGGAATTTTGAGTAATGTTTTGGGACTACCTTTGGAAGAGGTGATTGACAAATATACTAAATCTGATAATAGAACTAATATTAGTTATTTTGCTGAACATAATTTTATTTTTAATGGATTCACTCTTTCGTTAGGTGGATTGTTGAATTATAATACCGCTGTGATCAATAAATTCGACTTTTTCCCGGCAATTAATGGTTCAATGAGGATTAATGATCATTTTTCACTATATGCTTCGTGGAACAAGGCTACAAGAATGCCAACTTTCACAGATTTATATTATACAACCGCAACTCATACCGGGAATAGTAGCCTCGAAGCTGAATTATCGGAGGCTGTTGAGCTAGGTGCCAAATACAGTAGTTCAATTACCAGTGGATCAGTTGCTGCATTTTATATGGTGGGCAAAAACATGATCGATTGGGTAAAACAATCATCGGATGCATTGTGGGAGTCAACTAATCACACACAAATTAATAAAATGGGAGTTGAATTTAATCTTTCATTTAATTTAAAAGATTGGCTAGATTTACATCAACCTTTTTCATCATTTAATATTGGCTATATGTATTTGGATCAAGAAAGAGAGGAGGATAATCTTATTTCAAATTATACATTGAATCACTTACGCCATAAATTTACTGCAGGTTTACATCATGATTTGATTAGAAACCTATCACTGTCATGGAGCTTTCGTTGGCAGGAAAGGAATGGTTCGTATGTAAGATATTCCAATCTTAAACCCGGGGAAAGCGTAGAGTATACTCCTTTTTCAATTTTGGATATTAAGGCAAATTATAAGTTTAAGAATATGGATTTCTTTATTAATGCGAATAATGTTTTTGATAGTATCCATATAGATTTAGGGAATATTCCTCAACCGGGATTCTGGTTATCAGGAGGTGCAAGCATAAGATTATAAAGATTTTATTAGCTAATTCTTCCCCAGTCGTAGCGATTACCTCCAAGTCGTTTTAGTTGCTGTTTCAGTATTGCATGTTGGGGTAACGTTAGAGATGGGTCATTTTCAATAACTTTCTCAGCAATCTCTCGTGCAAAGAACAGGATGTCATTGTCTCTAACAATATTGGCAATCCTTAAGTCAAAAGGGATTCCACTCTGTTGAGTGCCTTCAAGATCGCCGGGTCCGCGCAGCTTTAAATCGGCCTCGGCTATTATAAAACCATCATTACTTTCTGTCATGATTTCAACTCTTTTGCGGGTATCTGAAGAAATCTCATATGGTGTTATTAAAATGCAATAAGATTGTTCAGCACCTCGACCTACTCTACCTCTGAGTTGGTGAAGCTGAGAGAGTCCAAAGCGTTGTGCGCTTTCTATAACCATAACACTGGCATTGGGCACGTTTACTCCTACCTCTATTACTGTTGTAGATACCATTATCTGCGCTTCACCCGATACAAACTGACTCATCACCTCCTCTTTTTCGGCAGGTTTCATCCTACCATGCATTTTACATACTTTAAATTCTGAAAATGCCTCTTTTATATGGACATAACCCTCTTCGAGGTTTTTTAAATCAAGAGTCTCACTCTCATCAATTAATGGATAGACCATATATATTTGACGTCCTGCCTGTACCTGTTTTCTTATAAACTGGTATAGATCTCCCTTCTTTTTATCATAGAGATGTAGTGTTTTTACAGGTTTTCTTCCCGGAGGTAATTCATCAATTACAGAAACATCCAAATCACCATAAACAGTCATTGCTAAAGTACGTGGGATAGGTGTAGCAGTCATTACTAGAACATGAGGGGGCTGCTTGTTCTTTGACCACATTTTAGCTCGCTGTGCTACACCAAATCGATGTTGTTCGTCAATTACCACAAACCCAAGATTGTTAAACTGGACCACATCTTCGATAAGTGCATGAGTTCCTATAAGTATATTGATTTCTCCTGACAATAAACCTTTGTGTAGTTCGTCTCTATCAGTTTTTTTAGTAGAACCTGTTAGAAGCTCAACTCTAACATTAATCCCCGAAAGCATCTCTTTAAATGTATCATAATGTTGAGAAGCTAAAATCTCAGTCGGTGCCATTAAACAAGACTGAAAGCCATTGTCCAAAGCGATTAACATGGACATTATAGCTACAAGCGTCTTACCGCTTCCAACATCACCCTGAAGAAGTCGGTTCATCTGTCGGCCTGTTGCTGTATCCTTTCTAATTTCTTTGATAACCCTTTTCTGTGCATTAGTTAGAGGAAAAGGTAAATGTAATTTATAAAAATCATTGAGGTGTTTACCTACTTTCTTAAATACAAATCCATTTAATTTCTCTTTTCGCTCTGAAGCATATCTTACAATATTTAACTGGATGTAAAATAGTTCTTCAAATTTAAAACGATATTCAGCACCCTTTAACTGAGAAGATGATTTTGGAAAGTGAATATTTTCAATAGAATCATGAAATGATGTTAGTTTGCCCATCTCAATAACATCAGATGAAAGTGTTTCCGGTAACCTGCCTTTTATCATTCCAAATGCACTTTCAATAATTTTGTGCATCGCTTTGGAATTAAGATAATGGTTTTTCATTTTCTCTGTTGTATTGTACATGGGCATTAGTCCAACCATCCTGTCTGAGTCATCCATAAATGGATCGATTTCGGGATGTGCAATATTCCATTTACCTTTGAAGAGATTTGGTTTTCCGAAAACTATATATTCTTGATTAAACTTGTATTTATTTTCAATAAACCTTATTCCCTGAAACCATATTAAATCAATAAAACCTGTTCCGTCTGTAAAATGTGCAATTAGCCTTCTTTTACGTCCTTCGCCAATAATTTCAAATGCAGTAATTTTCCCTTTTATTTGAATGTATGCTTGTGAGTTATTAATTTCATGAATATAATAGATTCTACTTCTGTCAATATACCTATAAGGATACCAACGTAGGAGATCTCCTACTGTGAACACATCTAATTCTTTATTAAACAGAGAGGCTCTTTTAGGACCAACACCGGGAATAAATTGTATTTCAGTTTGAAGAATATTCATTCTTTCTCAAGCTAATTGTTTTTTAGATAGATTCGATTGTATAGCTACAAAAATAAACATAAACGAGGAATAGTTCAACAATTCCTCGTTTATTTAAAAGCTGCATTATTATAATAACACTAATTATATGCGCTTAATATTGTGCAGAATATTACCATGAAAATAATGGAAACTGAACCATTGTGGTATTAACCTTTTCACGCACAGATGAAATTATTTTTGAGTCTTCAGGATTTGTAAGAACTGTATCTACCAACTCTACAATTTCTTGCATTAAGTCTTCTTTTGCTCCTCTTGTTGTAATTGCAGGTGTGCCAAATCTTAATCCTGAAGTCTGGAATGGTGATCTATTATCAAATGGCACCATGTTTTTATTGATTGTTATATCAGCTTCGCCCAATACACGCTCGGCAACTCTACCGGTTAGTTCAGGGAATTTTGTGCGCAAATCTACAAGTACAATATGATTATCAGTACCACCTGATACTACCTTGTAACCCATGTCTATAAAAGACTGGGCCATTACTTCAGCATTTTTCTTAACCTGTTTTTGATATGCCTTATATTCAGGCTGCAAGGCTTCATGGAATGCTACTGCCTTTGCTGCTATTACATGTTCAAGAGGTCCTCCCTGCATACCGGGGAATACGGCTGAGTCAAGCATTGCCGACATCATCTTTATTTGTCCTTTTGGAGTTTTTACTCCCCATGGATTCTCAAAATCCTTACCCATTAAGATAACTCCACCTCGAGGTCCACGTAGTGTTTTATGAGTAGTAGATGTTACAATGTGAGCATATTTTATGGGGTTATCTAAAAGTCCGGCCGCAATAAGTCCGGCAGGATGCGCCATATCAACTAAGAAAATTGCACCAATTTCGTCAGCAACTTTGCGAATACGTGCATAATCCCATTCGCGAGAGTAAGCTGATGCACCACCAATTATTAATTTTGGTCTTTCTTTTCTTGCAACCTCTTCAAGCTGATCGTAATCAACCTGCTGATTATCTTCCCTTACATTATATTCAAGTGGCTGAAACATTATTCCAGAGAAGTTAACGGGTGAACCATGACTTAAATGCCCTCCATGCGATAGATTTAACCCTAAAAATTTATCGTTAGCTTTAAGACAGGCTAAGAAAACTGCTGCATTAGCCTGTGCTCCCGAATGCGGTTGTACATTGGCCCATTCTGCACCAAACATCTCTTTTAGACGATCTATAGCAAGTTGTTCACTTAAATCTACATATTCACAACCTCCATAGTATCTCCTTCCCGGATAACCTTCTGCATATTTATTGGTTAAAACAGAACCCGCAGCCTCCATAACCTGCTCACTAACAAAGTTTTCAGAAGCGATTAGTTCAATGCCTTTAAGTTGGCGTTCCTGTTCTTTCTTAATAATTTCAAATAATTGGGAATCTCTTTTCATTTTTTACAGTTTAGATATTAATGAACAAAAATAACAAAATTAGCTTACAATCTAAAGTTAATCGCTCTAATAATTGTTATGGTAAAGCTTAAACCCCTTATAGTAGTATTAATATCCACCTTAGTCAAATCAATAAATGACAATAGTTGCAACTTTAGATTTTAATAAGTTATATTTATCTGATTTTTATTATATATTTGCATAAGTTAAATATAAAATATACTTTGAAATGAAAAAGTCTGCTCTTTTATTATCACTATTAATTACTTTAGCTCTACCCGCAAAGGGACAGTTCGAAAACTATATTAGGATTTCAGGTGATGCAGGTATTGTAGCAAACACTGAAAGAGATAAAAGTTTTGGCATGGGTGGAACGCTATCATGGATGACTTCAGACAATATTATTTCTTTTAAAGAAAATAATTTCATCACATTAAGTGTAAAAGGTTTCAACAATCCATATGGAGATGGAAAATTTATTTCAAGTATCTTGAACGGGGAAAACGATGGGTTTAATTATATTTTACCAATGTTAGGTTATAGAATAACTCAAAAAGGGATAAAAGATGGTGCTTTTGCAGAGATGCGCTTAGGCCCATTGTATGGATCTAATTATTCTGGTTTTGCAATGTCACCAATTGTTGGATATGCCTTTAATTACTTCGATATTTCCCTATATTGTGATATAGTATTCAGCACAAGGATGAGTGCAATTGGCAAACAAAACTTTGCAGAACCGGGAATTAGTTTTGCATATAGTTTTGGGTTCTAAATACTACACATCATACATCTTTTTGTAGTAATTATGATACTCTCCACTTGTAACATAATCAAGCCAATCCTGATTTTCTAAATACCAGCGAACTGTTTTTTCAAGCCCTTCTTCAAATTGCAGCGAAGGCTCCCACCCTAGCTCTCTTTTTAGTTTTGTAGCATCAATTGCGTATCTTAAATCATGGCCTGCACGATCGGTTACATATGTAATTAACTTCTTTGACTCACCTTCGCTTCTACCTAGCAATTTATCAGAAATCTTTACTAATAAATGTATCAGGTCGATATTTTTCCATTCATTAAATCCTCCAATATTATATGTCTCGCCTTTTGCACCCTTATGGTATATCAGATCTATAGCGCGTGCGTGATCCTCAACATATAACCAGTCTCTAACATTTTCCCCTTTTCCATAAACAGGTAATGACTTGTTGTGACGGATGTTATTAATAAATAATGGAATAAGCTTTTCAGGAAATTGAAATGGGCCATAGTTATTTGAGCAGTTAGATATTACTATTGGCAATCCGTATGTGTCGCGATATGACCTGACAAAGTGATCAGATGCAGCCTTTGATGCCGAATAAGGCGAATGTGGATCATAAGAAGTTTTCTCTGTGAAAGGTGGGGAATTAAATTCTAAAGAACCATAAACTTCGTCAGTTGAAATATGATAAAAAAGTTTATTGCTGAAATCATTATTCCAGAAGTAAAGTGCCGATTGTAAAAGATTTAGTGTGCCTTGAACGTTTGTGTTTGCAAAAGAGAAGGGGTCAGTTATCGAACGATCAACATGGCTTTCGGCAGCTAAATGTATTATACTGTCAATTGCATGTTTTTCTATCAAGTCTTTGATTTCATTAAAATCACATATATCTGCTTTTATAAAAGTGTAATTGTCTTTATCCTCTATATCTTTCAGATTTAACAAATTGCCCGCATAGGTAAGTTTATCAAGATTAAATATTTTGTAGTTAGGATATTTATTTACAAAAAATCTCACTACATGAGAGCCAATAAATCCTGCACCACCCGTTATTAGTATGTTTCTCTTTCTCATATCAATAAATTGTCAATAAATAATCTTTTTTTGAATGTCAGCAAAAAAAGGGTTGTTTTTATCCTTTTCGGAAAGTATAATATCTTCGATTGGAATCTTCCAATCGATATTAAGCTGTTTATCATTCCAAATAATTGAATTCTCATAACCGGGGGCATAGTAATTGTCACATTTATACTGACATACAGCCTCATCACTTAAAACAACAAAACCATGCGCAAATCCACGTGGTATAAATAGTTGCAACATATTGTCTTCAGAGAGTTCAATGGAAAAATGTTTGCCAAATGTAGGAGAATCTTTACGTATATCAACTGCAATGTCAAGAACTTTTCCTGAAATAATTCGTATTAACTTTGCTTGCTCATATGGCGGCATTTGAAAATGAAGTCCTCTAAGTACACCATATTTTGACCTGCTTTCATTATCCTGGACAAATAATGTTTTGCACACCTTTTCTTCAAAACTTTTTATTGAAAAGGATTCAAAAAAGTAACCTCTATTATCATTATATATTTTGGGCTTGATAATCAGTAAACCCTCTATCTCTGTCTTTATAACTTCCATATTAATTATTCAATCCAAATCTACTATTTTCAACAGATATTGACCGTATTGATTCTTTTGCATTGGTTCGGCTATTCTTATCAAGTCTTCTTTAGTAATCCACCCATTTCGAAATGCTATCTCTTCGAGACAAGCAATTTTTAAACCTTGACGTTTTTCTAATACTTCAATAAAAGTTGAAGCTTCGGAAAGTGAGTCATGAGTACCGGTATCGAGCCAAGCAAAGCCTCTACCCAAAAGTTGAAGATTAAGCATATTGGTATTTAGGAAAGCTTCATTGACAGCAGTTATCTCAAGTTCTCCGCGTTTGGATGGTTTTATCTGTTTTGCAACCTCTATAACTTTATTCGGATAAAAATATAATCCAACAACAGCATAGTTGGATTTGGGTATCAAAGGCTTTTCTTCAATTGATAACACTTTCAGATCATTGTTAAACTCAACAACTCCATATCTTTCCGGGTCATTTACATAATATCCAAATACCGTTGCTTGTTGCTTTTGTTGGGTGTTTACGACAGCTTGATGTAGCATAGAACTAAAACTCTGCCCATAAAAAATATTATCTCCTAATATTAAACAAACAGAATCATTTCCAATAAAATTTTCTCCGATAATAAATGCTTGGGCAAGCCCATCGGGACTTGGCTGCTCGGCATATTCAAGTTTTAGACCATAATCGGATCCATCGCCAAGTAAACGACGAAATCCAGGCAAATCAATAGGTGTTGAAATTATTAAAATCTCACGAATTCCAGCCAACATCAGGGTTGATATTGGATAATATATCATTGGTTTATCAAAAATTGGGAGCAATTGTTTTGATACACCTTTTGTGATTGGATACAATCTTGATCCTGAACCTCCGGCCAATACAATTCCTTTCATTATTGATTGATTTTTATTGTTTATCACAAAGATATAAAATGTTATCGATTATCAATCTTCAGGTGTTAAATCGGGTCTAAGTAACTTTGTACGCTCAACCGCTTGTGAATGTCGCCATTCCTGTATCTTTCTCTCATGACCCGACAATAAAACTTCAGGAACTTTCCATCCTTTATATTCGGCAGGTCTAGTATACACAGGAGGAGCTAGCAGACCGTCTTGAAACGAATCTGAGAGTGCCGACTGCTCATCTCCAATTACTCCGGGAATTAACCTGACTACAGCGTCAGAGATCATTGCTGCAGCAAGTTCTCCTCCGGTTAAAACAAAATCACCTATCGAAATTTCACGTGTTATAAGATGTTCTCTTACCCGGTAATCAACTCCTTTATAATGTCCGCATAGAATTATTAAATTATTTAATAGCGAAAGATTATTTGCAATAGGTTGTGTGAACTTTTCTCCATCAGGAGTTGTAAAAATAACCTCATCATAATTGCGCTGAGATTTCAGATGAGTTATTACTCTATCGATAGGTTCTATCTGCAACACCATTCCGGCTTCTCCACCATAAGGATAATCATCTACTCGCTTATGTTTGTCAAGTGTATAATCTCGTAAATTATGAAGTTCGAAGTGCACCAAACTTCTATCTTGTGCACGTTTTAATATAGATGTGTGAAGTGCACCTTCAATTATCTCCGGTAATATTGTTATAATGTCAATTCTCATAAAGTTTTTATTATTCTTAAAATATGCCTGAGTATTAACCACCTGTTGGGGTGGTTGTTGTACTTGCACCTTGTTGCCCTCCTCCTTCACCTTGCATGACATCTTCATTTATAATTCCACGTTGAACTTTTTTCATAGATGCTTTTAAATCTCCAAATCGATAAGAAACACTTAATCGAAAACTGCGCATTGGATTTAAGAAGCTGCTTTTTTGTATAAACTCGTTACCCGTTGTAGTAGACGAGATTTCTAAATATTTCGAAAATGGATTCTGTGCATTTAGTGAAATATCAAGTTTTTTGTCTAGTAAGCTTTTCTGCAAACTAAATGAATAGAAAAAGAATGCAGATTGTTTTGTTTGTAGCTGTATTCTATTAGAAAACAGTCCACCGTTGGTGCCAATTCTGAAATCCTTGGGCAATGTAAAGGTTAGTCCGGCAAAAGTACGACCAGAGAATCCACTGTTATGCAAATTAATATTTTCTTCTGTACTTTTAATGTCTGTATAATTAATACCACCATTTAGGTGAGTTCGAATAAACTGAGTGGGAGTCCAACTTAAATATATATTTGTGCCTATTGTATGATTACGACCAATGTTTCTGTAAGTGTTATGCGTAACAGCCTTATCATCAACATATTCAATAAAACTGTAAGTTGTCACTGCATTATTTGCATAAGAATAACTTAAAGTACCATTGAAATTAATCTTTTGTGAAAACGATCCATAATTAATATTGAAGTTATGCTGTTTCTCCGAATTTAGATCAGGATTTCCGTAACTAATATTATTGGGGTCGAGATCATTTATATATGGATTTAAGTACCAAATACCGGGACGAGAGATTCTCATATTATATCCACCTCTTAATGTTTTAGTCATGCCCAATTGATATGATAAAGTAATTGAGGGAACAAGATCAAAGAAGTTTGTGTTAACTATTGCATCATTATTACTCATGAAATTAATTTTTTGATTTGTAAGTTCACCTCTTAATCCTAGTTTCATACCAAACTTATTCATTTTATATCCATATCCGGCATATCCTGAGTATATCTTTTGAGAGTGGTCCAAATCATTCTTCCTGTCAATATCGGGTTTCCATGTATTATCTGTCACATCCAGGAATGTATGTTCACCTCGACTTGAATTCTCTCTTAAGATATATTTCAAACCTGCCTCTAAACTGTGTTTATTGTCTAAAGGATTAACATAGTCGGCCTGGAAAGTGTGCTCATCCCCACCGGCATCATTTATGCTTTTAATTCTATGACCATCCGGGTAAATAAAGAAATCTGTTTCTTCATCTACATCATAAACACTCTCAAATTCGCTGTCGTTAGGATTTTTTTCATAACGATATGAGAGCGTAAACAATTCACCTTTTCTTTTAAAACTTCTTTGATAATCTGCAGAAAAGTTCATTCCGCCAAAACGATTAATGCTATTTCCATTCATTATATAGCCAAAAGGTCTAGCTCCAACTGAAAGAGCCTCCTGTAAAGAATGTGAATTAAACTCTCCGCCAAAGCGTGACACAGAAAGATTTATAAGATTCAAAGTGTCAGCCTCATAACTCATATTGCCAGATAAAAATAAGCCTCCTCCTTTACTTTTAGAGAAGCCATCTTGTGATAAATTATTTACAGGGTTAAATTCTTCTCTGGTAAAGGTTGACTTAGATTCGGGCTGTCTATGATGATAATAACCTCCATTTCCTGTAAAACCGAATTTGCCATATTTTGTGGCTAAGTAAACATTTCCGCCATATCCACCAAAATTATCGCCATTTGCTCCAACTGAACCTGAGTAACCATTATCTGCTCTATTATCTGTGATAATATTAATAATACCTCCAACTCCTTCAGCATCATATCTTGCTCCGGGATCGGTAATTACTTCAATATCTTTAACACTGTTTGCAGGCATACTTTTTAGCACTTGTGACGGATTTCCCGATATCATATTGGAAGGTTTTCCATTCAAGTATATTTTAAAATTTGAAGCACCCTTTAATTGGATCTGATCTTCGCCATCTACTGTAACAAGTGGTACTTTACGCAATAGATCCAATACATTTGATGTAGATGCTTCAGGGTCATCCTTTGCACTATAGGTTAATTTGTCAATTTCAACTCTAACTAAAGGTTTTTGTGCAGTTACACTTATTTCATCTAGCTGCGTTGAAGTTTCAGACATGATTACTTCACCCATATCATATGGGTTATTGGATGCAGTTAATTCAATGAATTCATTTACCTGATCCATACCTACAAAATTAAATGACATTATATATTTTCCAGGAGATAGTATTGTTGTAAAAGTTCCATCCTCTTTTGTCGCAAATTTCTTTATGCTTTTCTCTTTATTAGCATCATACGCTACTGAAATTGTTGCATATGGTAATCCTTTTTTATCGGTAGATGACAGCAAGCTACCCTTCACTGTGATGTTCTGAGCATTAATACTAAATGATGTGACAATTAGTAGAAATAGAGTTTGAATAAATTTCATTGTGGTATAATTAGATTATTAACTCGGATTCTGAAATTAAACATTAAAAGTACATATATATTTGTTAATATTAGAGTTATGATTGTCATGTTACAAATATTTAACATGACAAAAAATAAAACATATGTTTTAAATCTATAGTTTTTTTGATATATTTATCTCAATTTCAGCTGGAGGTTTATCAACTATGGACAGCACTATTCCAGCTTTGATTTCAAAGTTTTCGATAAATGAATGTGTAATTGTAGTATTTTTTTAAAATAATATTTGATTTCTAGATTCAAGCTGAGGGTCAAGCTGTACCTAAGCATTAATATAAAGATTAAATTCTTAATAATTAAATTACAATAACAGTTTAAAAAAAACAATCTGCTTAAAAAAAGCGTTTGATAGAATAAATAAATTAACACAATTAATATAGAATATTTTGCCTCCAAAATCACTTATTGTAACAATAACTTTATTATTTCTGGTTGCTTATGTTTATACTGCAGTTAGATTATACAAAATTATCCCCGCAAATCTTATTTTGCGTATTATTTTATTAAGTCTTTTCGTGATAGGTATGGCAGGGATTATCCTTTTTTTCTCACACGGAGAGAAAATACCTACTATATTAGCAAGTGGTATATACCGTTTTAGCACAAGCTGGCTTATTGTATTCCTTTATCTGCTTATTTCAATATTGCTGATAGATCTATTTAAGTTAGTAAATTCAATATTCCATTTTTTCAGTAAAGAAATAATTGTTTTGTATTTCAATAATAATTTAACATCTACTGTAATAGTTTTTGGGTCTGTTACACTACTTTTACTTTTCGGCAATTTTCAGTATCATAATAAAAAAAGACAACATATAAACATCAAATCTGAAAATATTGATAAACCTTTAAGAATTGTTGGTATAAGCGATCTACATATTGGATATACAATTTCAGGACGAGAAGTTGAAAAATGGGTGAATTTGATTAATTCAGAAAAACCTGATATTGTTATTATTGCCGGTGATATTGTCGATAATCACATACGACCTATTATTGAGGGTTCAATTGAATCAGTTTTAAGTAAAATTGATGCTCCTATGGGTGTTTATGCATGCTCTGGCAATCATGATCTTATGTTTGCAATTAAAGAGGATATATGCCTTTATAAACGGTCTAAAATAACGCTTTTACGTGATTCAATAGTTAATATTAATGGGATAACTATTATTGCCAGAGATGATCATTCAAACTCAAATAGAAAAACCTTAAGTGATATTATGGAAAAGGTGGACGACTCAAGCTTCAAGATTTTACTAGAACATCAACCGTTAGATCTTGAAGAAGCTGTTAAGAACAATATTGATTTCCAATTCTCAGGACATACACACCGTGGACAAGTTTTTCCAATTTCACTAATTACTGATGCTTTGTTTGAGTTATCGCATGGATATCTTAAAAAAGATAATACACATTATTATGTTTCTACAGGTATCGGAATCTGGGGTGGTAAGTTTAGAATTGGAACTAGATCTGAATATCTTGTTTTAGATTTAAACCCATCTTAACAACAAAAAATAATGAATTTACATGCATTCATTTATCTGATTAACAAGCTTATAATATGCGCGCGCTTATCAATGCTTTTATAGTTCATTTGACTTTAAATATTTTAGTTTTCCTAAAAGGTTGGCACACATTTGATAAACAAAAATGGGCCAGAGTAGTTCTTGTTGTTTTATTTGGTTCTGAGTTATTAATTTATGTAATAGGTTTTATCTTCTATAAACATATTTCTGAACAGGTTAATCAACTAATTCGCGTAATGGGCACAAGCTGGATGTTATTCCTTTTTTATACAGGTGGATTGTGGATGATTACTGATTTGATCTATATAATAATCAGAAAGCATAAGAGAAAACCTTGGAGCTTTAAGGATCAGTCACAAAGCTATAAAATAACAACTTTTTTAGGATCAGTTTTAATTGTAATCAGTGTAATGATATATGGGAATTATAAATTTCAAAATCCGGAGGTGCAACAGGTTAATATTACAATTAAAAAGCCTATAGAAAATATTGATTCTTTACGTATTGCCGTAATTGGAGATTTACATTTGGGTTGGATGACTAATAAAAATCAGACAAAACGATATGTAGACCTTATTATGGAGCAAGAGCCCGATTTAATCCTTTTTGTTGGAGATATTATGGATTCGCATATTGAACCGGTAATTGAACGAGGGATGGATGTTGAACTATCAAAACTGTCTGCCCCCTATGGAGTATTTTCATGTACAGGAAACCATGAATATCGTTATGAAGCCGAAGAAAAGATAAAGCTGTTAAATAATGCTGGAATTATAATGCTGAGAGATTCCGCAGCATTCATTGATAGCTCATTTTATGTGATCGGAAGAGAAGATAGGATAATTATTAACAGAAAATCCACATTAGAACTTCTAAAAGAACACAGAGTTAATAAATTAAAGCCTATAATTATTCTTAATCATACACCTGATAATATTGATGAAGAAGTTAATGCCGGTGTAGATATAGCATTATACGGCCACACACATCATGGACAAGCTTTTCCTGGAAATATTGCAACTGAGTTAATTTTTGAAGTGGCTTATGGATATAAGAAAAAAGAGAATACTCATATATATGTTACATCCGGAATTGGATTGGTGGGACCTCAATATAGAATTGGCACTGTTTCTGAAATAGTGATATTAACCGTAAAGTTTCAGGAGTTATAAAGTGTTATAAATTAAAGATACTCTAACACTTTATCTAAGCGTACTGAATGAGACCCTTTTATAAAAATATAGTAATCCTTTACAGATTCAGATTTTAGTTTTTCAATTAAGTTTTCTACGTTGCTAAACAGCAAGTATTTATTGGAGTCAAGATTCATATCTTTAAATACTTCACCAACAAGACAAATAAGTGAAAACGACTTATCATCGAGGTATTTTACCAACTTCTTATGCTCTTCAATACTTACATCTCCCAGCTCTTTCATTTCACCTAAAATAACCATCTTAGGCAGATTAGTAGGGGTTGAAATGAAGAAATCCAATGAGGTTTTCATACTAGTTGGATTAGCATTATAAGAATCTATAATGAGATCATTTTTATCTGTACGCTTAAATTGCGAGCGATAGTTAGTTGGCTCATACTCCTCTAATGAAGAACTTATTCTTTCTGAATTAATACCAAAAAATTTTGATACAGCTACAGCCGCAATGGCATTATCAAAATTAAATTCTCCAACAAGATGTGTTTTTACACGATATGAATTATCAAAAAAATACCAGTCGAACTCCAAAAATGGGGTTGCATCTACAATTGTACCAGATGCAAATAGCATCAGGTCATTCTTCCCATACAATATCCGATTCATCCCTTCTGATAACTCAAGCAATACTGAATTATCTTTATTTACAAAAACTTTTCCTTCATTTTCGTGAATATAATTATAAAGTTCAGCTTTAGTTTTAACAACGTTCTCAAATGTTCCAAAACCTTCTAAATGTGCTCTTCCAACGTTCGTAATCAAACCATAATCGGGTTCCGCTATTTCACATAGTTCCTTTATCTCACCTGGATGGTTTGCACCCATTTCAATGACTGCTATCTCATGCGATTTGTTTATCGACAGAAGTGTAAGTGGAACCCCGATATGATTATTAAAATTACCTTGCGTTGAGGCTACTTTAAATTCTCTGGATAATGATATAGATATTAACTCTTTGGTTGTTGTTTTTCCATTTGTACCTGTTATTGCTATTACAGGTATTTTAAGTTTTTTACGATGCCAGTTTGCAAGATTTTGTAGTGTTTCAAGAACATTGTCAACCTGAATTATACGCTCATTTTCATAATTCTCCTCCCATTCTTCTACTACAGCATATACGCATCCTGCCTCTAAAGCTTTTTCTGCAAATAGATTACCATTAAATCGATCTCCTTTTAGTGCAAAGAAAATAGAATCTTTTGGGCAAATTCGAGAGTCAGTGGTTACAGAAGGATAATTACAAAATATAGAGTATAATTCAGGAATATCCATATAGAATAAAAATTATTTCAAATTCAGCTTTTTAGCAATATCTGCAGGAATTGCATCTTTGTGCAATACTATACTCATAGTTTTGTATTGTACAAAAGGTTCCGATGCATACCATAACCCATTATATGGACCAGTTTCACCCCATGAATTTTTTACCATGTAGAACTTCTTGCCATTTTGATCTTTTGCTATTCCATAAATCTGCATACCATGATCGTCAGTTGTCTGATAATTATCATACGCAATTTGACGCATTTCTTGAGTAATTGTCTTTTCAGCAAGGACTTCATTACCGACTCTTGCTCTTAAATCAGCATCACGTTCGCGAGATGATTGCCCAATCCATCTTTCTTGATCACTGCCTGCATTTTGAGGTGAATTTTCATCTGGTACAATTGCAACTCCTGATCGTGTAAATCCCACCTCGCTAACATCTGTTGCCCATGCAATTGTATACCCTTCAGTGATAGCATATTCCATGACCTTAGTTAATTCATCGATTGGTAAATTATGTGATTTTGCCCATCTCCAGTTATCAGGTATCTCCAATGGGAAAGATGAATAAAATGGTTGATGAGAGAAGGAAGTCAGTGAAATATAATCATCTTGATTTATACCAATATACTTTGCAAAAGAGTGAGGAGTATACTCCTTGCCTTCGTATGTGAATTTTTCAGGAACAGTACCCAAATATGCATCTAATATAGCTGAAAAACCATCAAACCATACGGGTGTTAGATTTCTATTATCAATTACTCCATCCATATAACCGGCAAGAACTTTATCCAGTTCTCCATGATTATGAGTGTCAGAACCATAGTTTAAACCTTTATAAGCTTCTTCAGGTATAATACCATAGTCGTTAATTGTTTCAACTACATCTGCAAATGAACCTCCCGGTGAGAAATTTAATTTACCCTGAAGTCGAGCGAATTTTATAGCCTGATCTTCATAATTTTTTCTTACGATATACATCTCTGATAAGTCAAACTCACCTTTACCCATTCTGATTAACTCAGATTCTAGGAGTCCAACTCCCGAAAAGCTCCAACAAGTTCCGGTACTGGATTGGTTTTTAACAGGTGTTACTGGATTTTCTTTTATCACAGTAAATTCATAAGCACTCTGAGCCGAAAGCATTATTGCTAAAATCAGCAATGTGAAAATTGTAATTACTTTTTTCATTTCTATATTGTTTTGTTATTCATAAATTAGTCAAAGTTAATGGTACTTAATCCTTATGACGCTAAAATTATATATAAGATATTATTATTCATTTATAACTATGAATATTAAGTGGGAGAACACAATATTGTTATTTTTCCAGAAAACAAATATAGTTGAAATTAAGTAATAACAGAGAACTTTTGTGACACAATTTCCACTTAAAGAAAAATAATAGGTATATTTGCAAAATAAATAGTTCGATGTAATATGAATGACATAAAACCCAAAAAAAGAAAGAGTCGTAAAGGTCTAATATGGTTCATTAGTATATTTGTACTCATATTAAGCACATTTGTTTATGTAAGATATTACTATGTTTTTGGTACTGGTGTAAAATCCGGCGAACTTAATTATTTGGTTTATAAAGGTGTTATATTTAAAACCTACGAAGGAAAGCTCATTCAATCCGGCTTTAGAGCTGATAAGCCCGGAGGTCTGCAATCAAATCAGTTTGATTTCTCTGTTGAAGATGAAGAAATTGCAAAAATATTGATGATATCGGGAGGAAAAAATGTGCAACTTCATTACAAAGAATATTTCGGATCATTACCATGGCGAGGTTACACTAAGTTTATTGTTGACAGTATCGTTACTATTGAAGAGCAGACTATACGTGATACTATTAATGATGAACTTACACCCTATATTTTGGATTCTTTGTAAAGATGATATAAATGGCTAAAAGTAAAAAATTTTATGTCGTCTGGGAAGGTGTTAAACCTGGAATTTACAATTCTTGGGACGAGTGCAAAGCGCAAGTGTTTGGTTTTGAAAAAGCCATATACAAATCATTTTCAAATTTAGAAGAGGCAGAAAAAGCTTATAAAGAGAGTCCATGGAAACATCTTAATTCAAAAAGCGATAAAAAAACTAAGATTGATAATATTTTTTTATCAGAAAAAAATATTATTTCAAAAAGTATAGCTGTGGATGCTGCATGTAGTGGTAATCCGGGCCTCATGGAATATCGCGGAGTATTTGTATCTAATAACGAGGAAATTTTTCATAAAGGTCCATGGGAGGACGGGACTAACAACATAGGTGAATTCTTAGCGATTGTACATGCACTTGCATATCAATTCAATAATGGTGAGAATCTCCCTATATACTCAGATAGTATTAATGCTATTAAATGGGTTGAAAAAAAGAAATGCAACACTACATTAAAGCAAACTAACAGAAACAAGGAGATTTTCGAAATGATAGAACGTGCGGAGAAATGGTTAAATAAACACACATGGACAAATAAACTACTAAAATGGAACACACGTTCATGGGGTGAGATTCCTGCTGATTTCGGCAGAAAATAAAAACCCGGTTATTTATCAATCTCTTCTTCGCTTTTATAATACGGTTTTGGAGGTTTCACGCTTGGAAACACATTTCGCACATTATTTGCAATCACATCGGCAAATTCAGCAATATCCATATTTAAAGCCTGTGAGGTTTGCATATAGACTTCCCTGATTGTCATTTCACCCTCGTCAGTTTCACAAAAAAGTGAATCTATAGGAACTAACTGTGTTGATTCAATATTAATATTTTCTCCTACAGAAAATTTAAACCCATCTTTTATTAAGCGCTTTGTCAGTTCAGGTTTACCACGATAACCATGAATTATCCAAGGTTGTGTTGGCTTTGTCTCCTTTTTTACATTAAGTAATTCTTCCCAAGCTTTTACACAATGAATAATAATTGGTTTTTTAAGTGCTTCTGAAAGTTTAATGTGTTTCTTAAAAACAGGTATTTGTACATCAAAGGAAGGACCTTTCAACTTGTCAAGACCTGTTTCTCCAATAGCAACAATTCTTGAGTTGGATGCAATTTCAGTAAGATAAGCCATTTGTGTATCACTATCCTCTGAATACCATGGGTGAATACCACAGGAGAATGAGTGACGTTGGTGCAACTCTTTAGCAACTTCAAATTCAAGAGAATATACATCAAAGATACATGAATGATAAGGATCATCATTATCCTCAGTATAAATCTGATGAGTGTGTACGTCGTAAAATTCCATAAATTAAATTAAACTATTCTTTCGGCTTGCAATTCTTTTTCTTTGAATCTGGGACCGGATCATATCCAGAACCACCCCAAGGATTACAACTTAAAATTCTTTTAGTAGATAAATAAAAACCTCTAAAAGGACCATGTTTTTTTAATGCTTCAATCGTATATTTCGAACATGTGGGTGTATATCTACAACTTGGTGGGAACAACGGTGAAATAACACCTCGGTAAATATAAACCGGAATTAGCAAAATCCATGTAAGTAAATTTTTCAAATCATTTAACATTATTCTTTGCCTATTCTATTAGAAAGTTCCTTTAGCGCTTTCTGCACTCCCTTTTCAATAGCTACATAGTCAACAATTTCATCTTTTAAATAAACAAATGCAACATCAATATGATTCATATCTAGTTTAGAGTTTAGATTTAAAAGATGCTTATTTTGCCGATATGCTTCTCTTATGACTCTTTTCATTCGGTTTCGCTTAACAGCAGATTTTATTCTCTTCTTGGGTATGCTTATCAATACTGCAACTGTCTTTGAATGTAAAGATTCTGTTTGATGATAAACAACTCTCAATGGATATGCTACAAAAGATCTACCTTGTTTAAAAAGTCCTTCAATCCTTGCTTCACCCGTGATTCTCTCCTCTTTGGGAAATCTGAAACTAAGTTCGTATTTCATAAATGTAAAAGCATTCCTCCGAAAGCAATTATTTCAACAAAGATAGTCCTTTTTGAAATCAATATATTATACTTTCAGGAAAAAAAAGGAAAAGCATTCAAGTTGAGCTTCTCCTTATCTATAAATCTTCACAATTTTATTCAACTATGATGTTTGTGATTATCTTTCAGATATGCTTCAAGTGCAGCAGTCATTGATGGATATTCCGGTTGTGGGGCTTCAAAGTCAACTCTCAAACCAGCTTCCTCAATAGCCTTTGCAGTTGCATTTCCAAAACACCCAATTGCCGCATTACCTTGGTTATAATCGGGGAAATTTTTCATTAATGACTGAATACCTAATGGGCTGAAAAAGATTATCAAGTCATAATCCATTTTTTCATCTTTAGGGAATACATTACTTACCGTTCTATACATAATACTTGTTGTATATTTCAGTTTTTTTTCAATCAGTAAATCAAAAACATCTTCGTTATGTTCTTCCGGCACAGGAAAAAGGAATTTTTCTTTAGAGTGTTTTGTAAAGAAACTATCCAACCCTTCAATCTTGCCTGTCTGACTGAAGAATATTTTCCTCTTTCTGTATACAATATACTTTTGAAGATAAAGAGCTACTATTTCCGAAATGCAAAAATACTTCATAGTATCAGGTATCGTTATCTTTAATTCTTCACAAATAGAAAAAAAGTTATCAACTGCAGTTCTTGATGTAAAAACAATAGCTGTAAATTCAAGAATATTAATTCGTTGTTGACGAAACTCTTTTAGTGAAACTCTTTCAACTTTGATAAACGGATAGAAATGTATATCCAAGTGATATTTTCCCGCTATATCAAAATATGGAGATTTTTCACTAGACGGTTTGGGTTGTGATATAAGAATTTTCTTTACTTTCCGAGCGTTCATATAATGTCATTTCCTGAAATAAAAAATATTGAAAGTATCCCTCTATAAAAAAGGAAATAGGGAGCGATTTCAGTTCCGCAAAGATATACAAAAAAATACAAAGTACCTATTTTATTTTTAACGAAAATAATTAAAAGCTCTATAAATAAAATTGCTCTACCGATTAGTAAAACCATAATTATCAGTGAAAACAACACATCTCTAACTTCCGGAATATAAAAATAGATTATAGCAGGAAATAAAAGGACAATTCCATTAAACTCCAATAATCGAAAATAGCGATTTAACCAATTAAGTAAATGTTTCTTAAGAAAAAAAGCAGATATCACCTTGTACATCAAATACTTGAGCCCAATAAGCAGTACTAGTATAAAAAATACTCCAATAAATATTGTAGCATAGCCAATTTCAGGAGATGGTATAAACTTTTTGTCAAGTAAAAAAGTGAAAACAATAATTGAGAATACTGAAATAGATTGAAATATCATAAAAAAATCGCTCCACACTTCAGAAGTAGTTACTTGATGCTTATAACCTGAAAGCGATTGATTTTTCAATGACAATACTTTTTTAAAATTACCTATAAATAGACTTCCTCTATTACTGAAGATTATAGAAAAAACCATGAAGCAAATTAGAAAAAGAAAAAAAACAGCAGTACTAAATAATGGTGAAATAGTGGGCAAGCTCCCCAAATTACCATCCATTTTAAATTGTAATGTTTCGCTAATAATAGAGTCGGTAAAAGTATCAATGTCGAACAATAGTTTGGTTTTATCAGTAGGCAAATATTCAAAATTACCGAAATCAAATCGTAATGAATCTGACTTAATTAGAATTCCTTCCGACTTTAAATATAAGGAAACTGAATCTTGAAGAGTATCGGTAATAATATATGGCACTTTAATTCTCTGTTTTGTGCAAATTTACAACTCTTTTTGATAGTTATAAACAAATTAAGTAATATGAATTAACAGTAATAGTGAGAGATTCATTGATTGGTATACTTTGAAATTATTGGAGTCTGAACACTTCTGTTTTGAAATAAATCTATAGCTTCTTCAGGTGAGCTTGCAACCTGTATCAGGTTACGATAAACAGAACTCATAAAACTCTCCTCAATCATTTTCTCTAAAAATATCAGCAAAGGATCGTAATAATTATTGATATTCAAGATTATTACCGGATTATTATAAAGTCCAAGCTGTTTTAATGTGATAATTTCTGACAACTCCTCAAGAGTCCCAACACCTCCGGGTAAAGCAAATGCGGCATCTGATAATTGTGCCATTTGACGTTTACGTTCGTGAATGGTTTCAGTCACAATTGTCTCAGTCAAATTATCATGACACCATCCCGATTCTACCATAAATTTTGGTATAACCCCTTTAACCTTTCCTCCATGTTTTAAGATTGAATCATTCAGCTCGCCCATCAAACCTTGTTTACCTGCTCCATTAATACATGTTATATTATTTTTGACAAGAAGTTGTCCTAATCGATATGCAGATTCAAAATACAATTTATCTATTTCTCTGCTTGAAGCACAGTACACTACGACTGATAGATTTCTTTCTTTCATATTAAATATTAAATACTTTTTTAATTTTATCTACATAGTCCAATTTCTCCCATGTAAAAAGCTCCACTTCAAACTCAACAGATTGCATGTATCTCGAACTAAACTTTTTATTTACAGTACGTGGCTCTTGCCCCATATGTCCATATGTTGCAGTTTCAAGATAAATTGGATTTCGCAACTTTAATCTTTGCTCAATAGCTTTTGGTCTGAGATCAAAAAGTAGGTTTATCTTATCAGCGATCTCTGAGTCAGAAATGTTCAAATTACTTTTACCAAATGTATTCACATAAGTGTTCATTGGTTCAGCAACACCAATTGCATATGAAATCTGTATTAAAACTTCTTTTGCAACTCCGGCTGCAACCATGTTTTTTGCTATATGACGAGCAGCATAAGCAGCAGAACGATCAACTTTTGATGGATCTTTACCAGAAAATGCACCTCCACCGTGAGCAGCTTTTCCCCCGTAAGTATCCACAATTATTTTTCTTCCTGTCAATCCTGTATCTCCATGAGGACCACCTATTACAAACTTTCCTGTTGGATTAACAAAATACTTTATCTTGTTGTCAAAGAGTTTAATAATATCTTTACGATTCTTATATTGAGCTTTTACACGTGGAATTAGAATTGTACGAATATCTGATTCAATTCGCGATCTCATTACCTCGTCTGCTTCAAGGGCAGCCTCTGTTGTGCTCTTTTTCGGCTTTTCAAACTCATCATGTTGTGTAGAAACAACAATAGTGTCTATTCGTAATGGTTCACCACTCTCAGAATATTCAACTGTTACTTGTGATTTTGAATCTGGTCTTAAATATGGCATTAAATCAGGCTCATTCTTACGAATATTTGCCAATTCTTGTAAAAGCGCATGACTTAAATCTAGCGTTAACGGCATAAAATTATCCGTTTCATCTGTTGCATATCCAAACATCATTCCCTGATCGCCTGCACCTTGATCCATAGGATCTGACTTTTGGTCAACACCTCGATTTATATCATCCGATTGCTCATGAATACTTGAAAAGACCCCACAAGATTGTGCTTCAAATCCATATTCACTCTTTGTATAGCCTATTTTTGATATAACACTTCGTGCTACATCAGAGACATCAACATAAGCTTTTGATTTCACTTCTCCTGCTAATACAACTTGACCGGTTGTTACTAATGTTTCGCAAGCCACTTTTGAATTTCGATCGTATGCTAAGAACTCGTCTAACAATGCATCTGATATCTGATCAGCAATCTTATCAGGATGTCCTTCAGAAACTGATTCTGACGTAAATAAATAACTCATTTAAATATAATTTATGTCTCTTTCAACTTCAGATATATGTCTGTATAAATACTACATATATTGCACTCAATAAAAAGAAACGTCGTTTAACATTAAAATGTAAACCACGTTTTGAACTGCACCATAAAAAAAAGGAAAATGCGGAAAATCGTTTTAGCATTTTTTTCAGTGGTTGCAATCAGTCCAAATCTGTCCACATAGTTTTAATGTGCAAAGTTAGTAATATAAACCATACATAACAGAGCAGAAAAGTTAAAAATATTTTACTTGATTATTCAATTTTTATATTCACCATTTGGATTGAGATGCTGACTTAGAATGTAAGTCTAATCTTAACTTATCTAAAAGAAAAAAGATTTTAAGCTTTAACTGCTTGTTACTACCGTATTATACTCTAATCGCCTCCAAGCATAAATATCATTCTTTATCAAAAGAATAAGCAAAAAAAAATAACATTGAACTATTATTGGTGTAATTTTCACAAAACACCAATTTCTATAAGCTTTTTTTCAAGACTAAAATCATTAGTAAAGTGGATAGTTTTAAAGCCCATCTTCTTTGCAGTAAAAATATTATCTATATTATCATCAATAAAAAGTGATTCTTCGGCATTTATACTATACCTATCAAGTAATATTTTATATATTTTCGCATCCGGCTTAACCACTTTTTCTTTACCTGAAACAACAACACCATCCAAATCATCAAAAAAATCATACAGCTCCATTGCAATTGGAATAGTTTCATCCGACCAATTAGTAAGCCCGTATATCTTATATTTTTCTTTTAAAGGTTTTATAAGATTCACATTTCCTTCTATAATTCCGCCAAGCATCTCTTCCCATCGACCATAATATATAGCAATTTCATCCGTATAGTCGGGATATTCCTGCTGAAGCAACAATGTAGCTTCAACTAAAGATCGACCAGCATCTTGCATTAAATTCCATTCGTATCGACAAATGTTTTCAAGAAAATAATTCATCTCTTCTTCACTTCTGAATACTTTGCTATACAAATACTTCGGATTCCAATCAATAAGTACACCACCAAAATCAAAGATTATATTTTTAATCTGTTTCATTTCAAAATTTATTGTTATGTAATTTTATATATATATCACTCCAGACTTTAAATGTAGTATTAATAATCATATAATAAGAAATTTCATAAAACTCTTTTAGTTAAAATCAAAACATGAATATGTGATAGTCACATAAGCATTACACAAATATTTTCCTGAAAAAGCTGAAAAAAATCTCAAAAAACATCTTACAATTTCTTTTTAGAATTGATTTTAATTAAGTTTGCCATCAAATTGTATAAATTAGTAGTATGATTTTGATAATATTTTCAAATAAAAAAACTTACCAGCTTCTATTTATTATACTATTATCTTTAATGATAGCATCTTGCAGCTCAACCAAAACTACTCTAACAAAGCAAGCTAGTAGTTCAACACTACAGAATGACATCCTTAACTTTAGCAAAAAACATATTGGTAAACCATACAAGTATGCAGCAAAAGGTCCAAACTCTTTTGATTGCTCTGGTTTTACATCATATGTTTTTAAAAAATTCGGGTACAATCTGCACTCCAGTTCTGCCGGACAAGATCGTCAACTACCCACTATTGCTAAAAAAGAAAATCTTTCAATTGGAGACTTAGTCTTCTTTGAAGGGAGTAGAAAAAATGGTGTTGTAGGACATGTCGGAATAGTAACCGAAACATTTAAAAATGGTGAATTTAGATTTATACATGCTTCTACATCTGATGGTGTTATAATATCTTCTTCTACTGAGCCATATTACTCTTCTCGGTACTTACGTGGAGGCAAAATCATTGAGGTTAATAATCAAACTTCTATACAACTCTCACAAACACCGATCAATCAGTCTAATATAAAGGAAGTAACACCTACAAAAATAAGTACCACCATAAACAATAATAGAACAATTGATAAGCACCAACCTGAAATACATGTCCAAACAAACCACTCAAAAAATCCTCCACATATTGTTCATAACTCTCAATACAGGAATGAAAGCAATCAAAATGAGGATAATGGTACAACTTATGAAATGAAATCGGATATTGTATTAAGGGAAGATGAAATGGACGCTGTTATCAAGTCTAAATCCCATACAGTAATTTTTGGTGAAACACTTTTTTCTATCTCAAGAAAATATGCCTGTACAATTGAACAAATAAAAAAGTGGAACCCTCAACTGAGCTCCACTTTAAAAGCAGGAGAAATACTCCAAATCTTTGTATTATCTACATTCTAATTAGCCTTAACAAACAATGGCTCAGCAACATTATTTGGTATTAAAATATCCATTGGCTCAGATGAAGACTCCGGTTTTGGCGCATTAAAAAACAACATCTGTGGATAAGTAAATACTTTAGATGCATTTTCCACTCTAACAATTGCAGTCGGCAGTGAGGATGAGGACCCATTTTTTCTTTTAACTACATCCAATACAGTAAAAGCAACTACACCAAGACTCTCTCCCTGAAGATTAGCTGTTAATGGGTCATAATTTATTGATATATCACTATCATAAACTACGGCATAAACAGTTTTACCGATCAGCATCTTAAGGCCTGTAGCCCTTAAAGGCACAACACCCGGAACTTTATCAAGTAAATAATCATTACCATCATATCCTAATCCAAAACCCGGTCCAAAAAGAAAATTAAAAGTACCATTTCCCGATAGTCCTGAATTTATCCATGTCAAAGGAATTTGAGTTGGTGCAAACCAACCTTCATCACCAACATGTCCTGTGTGTAGAGGTATTTTTTTGCCAATATTTTCTTTGAAATAAGGTAAGACCGTTCTTAAACCTATTTTAGAAATATGATCATTTATCTCCCAGTCTTTAAAATTGTTTGGTTCTTTGCCATTATCAATACTTTCTTCATCAATAAGTAAAAACACTGCTTCCGAATTAAATTTTACAGGATAATTATAATCTAAATTTTCTATATACAAACCACTCCTATCCTCAAATTTATTTTCATTTGTCCCTAAAATGTCTATTTTATCATCCATCATTGTACAAGAAACAATAAGAGGTAAAATTAAAATAATGGATAATGATAATAAGTAAACCTGATTAAAATTACGCTTCATAAATTTTATTTTATCATATATAATTGTATTTCACAAATATAGCTCTAATAAATTATTTTATAAACCATACGGCAACAATTATATATTTTTAATTGTATCGCCCCAATATTAACATAGATTTGCCCCAACTTATTGCACATTAAGGACATACATGTAAATCATCCATATTTAGCAGTTGATTTTACTTTTAAAGTTCCATATATTAAGTTAGTTTTTGTATTTTTGTTGTCATTAAAAATATAATTATGATTACAGCAGACCAATTAAAAGATGTATTGGAGCGTGAGAAAGCGCTAAGGAGGTATCTTTGACATTGACAGTAAGATTATACAACTAGATGAAGAAGAACTTCGCACCCAAGCACCTGATTTCTGGAATGATTCAAAATTAGCTGAACAACAAATGAAGGTTGTTAGGGAGCTAAAGTTTTGGATAAACGCATACAACGAAATCAAGTCTGCAACCGATGAGCTTGAATTAGCAATTGATTTTCAAAAAGAAGGCATTGTAACAGAAGATGAAGTAGATAAAAACTATAAGTGTGCAATTGAACTAATAGAGGATCTTGAGCTAAAAAACATGTTGCGACGTGAAGAGGATAAGCTTGGAGCAGTCCTAAAAATTAACGCAGGTGCGGGAGGCACTGAAAGCCAGGATTGGGCCTCCATGCTTTTTAGAATGTATCAGCGTTGGTGTGAAAACAAGAACTACAAATCTACTGTCACAAACTGGCAAGATGGTGACGATGCTGGAATTAAAACTGCTACACTTCAAATCGAAGGAGACTTAGCATATGGATTTTTAAAAAGTGAGAATGGGGTTCATCGTCTAGTAAGAGTGTCTCCTTTCAATGCACAAGGCAAACGCATGACCTCTTTTGCCTCTGTCTTTGTTTTACCATTAGTTGATGAATCTATTGATATCGAAATCAATCCTGCAAATCTTAGCTGGGATACATTTCGCTCATCCGGTGCAGGTGGACAAAATGTAAATAAAGTCGAAACCGGGGTCCGACTCCACTATAACTACAAAGATCCTGACACTGGCGAAGAACAGGAGATAGTAATTGAAAACACGGAAAGTCGCTCACAACACGGCAATAGAGAAAATGCAATAAGATTGCTCAAATCGCAATTATATGAAATCGAAATTGAAAAAAGGAATGCTGCACAGGCTGCTATAGAAGCCGGTAAAAAGAAAATTGAGTGGGGATCCCAGATTCGAAGTTACGTTTTTGACGATAGAAGAGTAAAAGACCATCGCACTAATTATCAAACCTCAGATGTTAATGGTGTTATGGATGGTGATTTAGACTCATTTATAAAAGCATATCTAATGGAGTATGGAGGGAGTTAATTACACATCATTCATACTTATATTTGTTATAATGTACGATTGGAAATATTTGGCACATCAATAATCTTTTCATTTATAGACAAACCAAATAACGCAAAATCATATTTCACTGGATCTAGCGGATCAAAACGTTTTAAATTATGAGTTAACTCCAGAGCAGTTTTCCAGTCTGTTTGTTTCCTTGATATCAAACCAATCTTACGTGCAGTTCTATCAACATGCACATCTATAGGACATATAAGTTCACTTTGTGGAATCCTTTTCCACATTCCAAAATCCACACCATTATCATCATTTCTAACCATCCATTTTAGAAACATATTAAGTCGTTTGCAAGCAGAATTTCTTGCAGGAGTAGCAACATGTTTTTTTGTACGTAATGGAGCATTTACATGATCAAAAAAGTGAATTTCAAAATTTATTAATGATCTTTCGATAGATATAAATCTCCCCTCTTCTAGAAATGCATCCTCAAGGCTATTATGTTTTTTATAAAACCGTTTAAAAAAATCCACAAAATATAATAGATCAGTGTCGTTAAACGTACGATGCTTGAATCCTATAAGACTCTTAAGGTCCAACTCACTATGTTCCATTACGAATCGATATGGTTCATCTCCAAACCTATCAATCAAATCCAAACACTTGCTAATAATAGTCTTTCTTTGTCCCCACGCAAGTATTGCTGCAAAAAAACCCATAATTTCACGATCCTGCTTATTTGAAAATTTATGAGGTATGGAAATTGGATCATTTAATATGAACGACGGATTATTATATTTATCAACATAATAGTCCAGTAACTCCTTAATTTTTATCATAAGTAAATATTTATTCTGTACAAAATTACCACTATTTCTTAAAAAACCTTACATTTGCAATTACAATAATTATTTGAATATTGCAACATTTAATGAGAACCCTACTTCTACTTTTTACCTTTCACCTTCTTTTCAGTTCTATTTATGGACAGATAAGCCATGGAGGACAGCCATTACCTTTAAGTGCGGATGCTACCACAAGGATATTTAAACCTTCAACTGACTTTTTCATTGATATGCCTGAGTTTAATAAGCAAGCTGCATTATGGCGTTCAGGTCAAGAGTCAAAGTTCAAAAGTTTAGAGTTCGCTCACAAATTTGATGTACATCTTCGTCCCAATAATTCAGGTATTAACTTTACCATGGGTAATATGAATGTATGGAGAGTAGGAATCAGGTCTAGAGGTGCATTTTCCATTAATATACTTTTCTCTAAATTCCGGCTACCTGAAGGAGCTAAGGTGTTTGTTTATAACTCCGACCAGTCAGAGATTCTAGGATCATATACTTATGAAAATAATACAGATTTAAATCTTCTGCCTATTCAACCTATTGGTGGGGAAGAGCTAATTGTTGAGTATCAAGTTCCATTAGATAAAATTAATGAAGGAGAACTTGAAATTGGAGAAGTTAACCATGATTTTATTGGCATATTTAGAGCTAATGAGCCCCGAGATCCCATACAAGATTGTCATCCCAATCTAATTTGTTATCCTGAGGATATTGAACCGGGAAGTGGAGTTGTTGCACTAATAATCAATGGTACAACCTATTGCACAGGTACATTGGTAAATAACACCGCTGAGGATGCTACTCCGTACTTACTTACTGCCACACACTGTCTGAACAACGACTACAGTTCTTCTTTTTTAGCAAACAGACGATATGATATTGTTGCCGGTAATATTGTGGCATTTTTCAATTACAACTCCCCAACATGCTCAACAGATATACGTGGTCCTCTACAAATGACTTTGGCTTCGGCAGATTCAGTTCTCATAAGTGAACGTCACGATATCTCACTTTTAAAGTTTAGGCAAACTCCACCTAAGCAATATCAGCCTTATTATCTTGGCTGGAACTCCGGGTCATCGTTCAATGGACCATTTCACAGTCTACACCACCCTAATGGAGGAATAAAAAAAGTTGCAATAGAAAATGATCAACTTGTTATAGGTTCATTTGATGACCCTAGGTACGATATGGAGCCCAACTCTCATTGGGTTGTAAGAGCATGGGATATCGGAGCAACTGAAGGAGGTTCGTCAGGTTCTCCTTTACTCGACTCTCAAAAAAGGATAGTAGGTACGTTAACGGGAGGTGAATCATTTTGTTCCTCACCAAGGGGGCCTGATATTTATGCTTCACTAAACAAGTTTTGGAGTATTGAAGGATCATTAGAAAATCCCAACCCTTTAAGTTATTATCTGGATCCACTGGGGCTACAATCAAACCAATTAGAAGGATTTAACCCCTTTGCGGCAGAACCATTTACTAAAAGTCACAACTATAAACCAGATGAGAAACCTGTAAAAACATATTTCAAGTCTGTCCCAATGTTTGCTACAAACAATACATATGGCTATACAGAATTTGCTGAAGAGTTTGAAGCTAAGGGCAATTCTCTTTTGCAAGGAGTTTTTATCTCATCACCCTCAACAGATAATATTTCCCCTATGAAAATAAGGATTAATATATACTCTGGAGAAAACGGACCCGAAAGACTAATTTACTCAGTTCCATACAATTACAATTATCGCTATTACGGTAATCAACAGTTCAATGAAGCTGGACGAAATATGTTATATAGTCTGGAGAACTACATTGAGTTTCCCAATTCTGTATCAGTTAATGGTTCTTTTTATATTTCATATACCGAAACAGAAGGTATTCCAATTGGATTCACTGTTTTTAATACAGAAGCACGTAAACTTGGTTCAGGAATTATCTCAACAGCATGGATGAAAAACACTTTAGGCTGGATTAATTCATCAGAAAATTTGGAAAACCCAATAAACACATCACTTTATATTGCACCATATGTTATTGGAGACGCAGAAATGGATGTCAAACCTGAGAAAAAAGAAACAGATATAGCAGTATATTATTCAGGAGAAAAAAAGATTATTATTATTGAGTCGAATGATGATTTACTTGAATGGGAAATATTTTATGTTTCCGGTCAAAGAATACATAAAGAAAGCTCAGATATAAGTATAAGAAGAACTTCATTCCAAGCTGCACACCTTATCAAAGGTGTTTATATAGCTAGAGTAAAAACAGTCAACGGCACAATTGTATCTAAAAAAGTCCTTGTTATTTAATAGAATTACAAAAAACAACTATTTTGAGAGTATATTTTCATTACTAATATCTTCAAAAGATAATATCTCTTCATTTTTTTCAACTGTTGTCTCATTATGACTCTCTGCTTCCACAACATCGGACACTTCTTTATTTTCACTTACATTTTCAATCTGTTGTTTTAAGTAATCGGAAATTATATTGCTACCACTTTCTTCAGATGACTCTGGGGATTCAGTTGTCACTTCAATCTCTTCAACCTTCTGTCCAACAATCAATCGATCTCCAATATTTATTCTTGAAGAAGTCAAACTATTCCAAGATCTCAATTTAGATAAAGGAATATTGTTTTTTGCCGCAATCTCACCCAAAGTATCACCCTTTTTAACTCTATAATATGTGTTGATAGTTTTTGTGTTACTATTTCCATCTTTTACTTGAGCCATCTCAACCTGTTTTTGCTGAGTTGGTGGTACTACTTTTTTACCTACAACTAACCTCTTACCAATATTTAATCTATCAGAAGTTAAGCCATTCCAAGCCTTAATTCGGGCAACTGTTGTGCCATTCCTTCTAGCTATTGTAGACAAGTTATCGCCACTCTTTACACGGTAATAAACATTTACGGATGATCCGTCAGAATAAGAGCTTGTTCCATCAAGATAATTATCGGTATATAATCTATGAGTATAATATCTATCCCTATTATAATTCATAATCGAATCATTTTGATCGATAAATGCATACATTCTCTCAGTTGGTAGCACTAATGCATACATTTTATCACCGGGTATTTTGTCTTTCTTAAACTGTGGATTCAACCTTTTTATTTCACTTATGGGAATATCAAGAACTCCCGCAATCTGCTCGAAATGAACTTGCTCATTAACATGAATAGTATCCAAAGCAACATTCGTTCCACCACTATGCGCAGGACAAATGTTATGGTCTGCATAATGATTCATAATATAATTTGCTGCAATAAATGCAGGCACATAGCCCCTTGTTTCTCTGGGTAGTCGATAATAAATCTCCCAATAATCTTTACTTCCTCCACTTCTGGCAATTGCTTTATTCACATTGCCCGGTCCGCAATTATAGGCTGCAATAACCAGATTCCAATCTCCGTAAATAGTGTATAAATCCTTAAGATATTTTACTGCAGCTTCAGTTGATTTATATGGGTCGCGCCGTTCATCAATCAAACTATTTACTTCTAGCCCGTATCCTTTACCTGTTCGCAGCATAAATTGCCACAAACCTGTAGCTCCTACTCTTGAAACTGCAATAGGATTTAATGCAGATTCAATAACAGGTAAATACTTTAATTCAAGAGGCAACCCATGTCTGTCAAGTACTTCTTCAAAGATTGGAAAATAATATTCACCTAATGCAAGCATATAACTCACCTGATCCCTTCTTCTCGAGGCATACATATCAATATGACTTTTAACCACACTGTTATATGATAGTTCCATTTCTGTTGGTAAGCTATACAACCTGTTAGCATATACAGTATCATGAAAAACAATATTCTCACCTCTTTTACAATCTATATCTGCTAAAGTAAGATCTAATTGCCATGAACTTAATAATTCTCCCAAGTTATCGGTCATACTTTCCGGATACACAATTACGCTATCATTAATTATGTCTTTTGCAGACAATTTAAAATGAGTGCTATCCTTGGTAGAGCTATTCTTAGTAGAATTATTATGAGCTATAATAAACATACTGCAGAACAGCCAAGACATTATAAATAAAACATTTCTCTTCATAGAATAACTCATTTTGTACTAAAAATTAAAGCTCCATTGTAAACCATAAGAATTCCCCATATTATTAGGTCTGCTCTCTTTTAGTATTACCGGTTCAACTCTCATAGAAAGATCCGGACTCATATCAAAACTAAAAAGCTGAGCATCTACATATGAATCCACTATTGCTAGAAGATACCAAGCAATAGTTCCTATAATACTTAAATCTCTATAATATCTGTAATAATCTTTTCTTTGACGCAAAACATCAGTAAACCACTGTTCATCAACACTATCGGGGTCCATACCAAAAGGCAGCATTTTATGCCATCTAATTGATTCCGGATTATCATCCATTATATCTTGGTAGCCTCCAAGATAATCTCTGTAATAACCATTATTCCAGGTAATTGCGTAAGTAAAGCCAACAAATCCTCCATACACTATTGGTAACTTCCAATAATTCCTATTATAAATCTGTCCAAGGCCGGGAAATATTGCTGAGTAGATAACTGCTTTTCGTGGTGAAGGTTTAAACATGTATGAGGGTGCTAGAAATGAATCTGATGAAGTCATAATAATCACACTATCCGCTTTTTTATCCAATGGATCCTTCCGTGCTGCTTTTGTATCATTTACCTCAGTTACAATACTTGAGTCCTCCACAATCAAGCTTACACTGTCTGGTGGTTGCTGTATTAAATTAATCTGCGCTTTAATAGTGGCAGATAAGAAAAACACAAGTGTACAAACAATTAGTCTGACAACCTTCATCTCTAGCTTCTGTTATTTCATTTTATCAAACATAACAATAATCCTCTCTAATTCTTCAGATGAATTAAATGGAATTGTTATGTTACCTTTACCACTCTTATTGTATCTGAATTTAACGTCTGTTTTAAAATATGAAGAAAGATGATTTTTCAAATCTTCAAAATCGTTCGGTAAATTCTGATTTTGTGGCAATCTCTTTTTTCTAGATGTCTTTTTATCAACTGTTAATAGCTCTTCAATTGTTTTCCCATCACGAAATTCCCTTACAACTACTTCAACATTTCGTACTGAGAGACCATCATTCAAGATTGCATTATAGAGAGCTAGTTGAGCAACCGGGTCGTTCATTGTAACCAATGCACGCGCATGACCCATATCAATTTTCCTATTCTTTACACCCATTTGCACCTCAGCGGGTAATTTTAAAAGACGCAAATAATTTGCAACAGTAGCTCTTTTCTTGCCCACTCTTTCACTTAACTGTTCTTGTGTAAGAGAAAGCGTATCAATAAGTTTTTGATATGCTAAAGCTATTTCAATGGAGTTAAGGTCTTCACGCTGAATATTTTCAATCAACGCCATCTCCATTATTTCATCATCCTCTACAGTTTTGATATATGCAGGTATTGCAGATAATCCTGCAATCTGTGATGCCCTATAACGTCTTTCTCCTGCAATTATCTCATAAGAGTCTTCATCAATTTTACGTAATGTAATTGGTTGAACAAGTCCTATTGACTTAATAGAAGTAGCCAGTTCCTGCAAAGCTTCCTCATCAAATGTTCTTCTTGGTTGAAAAGGGTTAGGTACTATTTTGCTAAGTTCCACTTCGTTAATGGAAGATGAACCTTGTGTGTCACTTTCTGTGTAAGTTATCAGTGCGTCCAATCCTCTCCCTAATGCATTCTTCTTCGCCATAATTTTATCGATAAGAGATTACAAAGTTAGGAATTTTTTTCAATTAGCTCCTGAGCCATCTGAAGGTAGTTAATAGCACCACGAGAACCGGCATCATACATAAGGGCAGGTTGAGCATAGCTTTGCGATTCACTCAAAGTAACATTTCTCTGAATTACAGTTTTGAATACCAACTCCTTAAAGTGATGTTTAACCTCTTCATAAATCTGATTATGTAAACGAAGTCTGGAGTCATACATAGTGAGAACAAAACCTTCAATTTCCAGCGAGACATTTAACTTCGACTTAATAATTTTTATTGTATTAAGTAATTTACTTAATCCCTCTAATGCAAAATATTCGCATTGCACAGGAATTATAACCGAATCTGCAGCAGTTAAAGCATTCACAGTAATTATACCCAATGATGGAGAGCAATCAATTAGAATATAATCATACTTTTCTTTAAGTGGAAGTAAAAGATCACGTAATTTCCTCTCTCTATTCCCCATCTGTACCATCTCAACTTCTGCACCAACAAGGTTTATGTGAGATGGAATAATATCTATATTGTCGAATGCAGTTTGCTTTACTGTATCAATTGAAGCGCATTTGCCAATCAATCCTTCATAAATTGTGCAATCCAAAGTTTTGATATCTATACCTAATCCTGAAGATGCGTTTGCTTGTGGATCAGCATCTACTATTAAAACCGACTTTTCTAAAGCTGCAAGAGATGCAGCAAGATTAATTGTTGTAGTTGTTTTTCCAACTCCACCCTTCTGATTTGCCAAAGAGATTATTCTACCCATAATTCATTTTTCTAACCGGCAATATTATTTTATTATAATCAATATCATGCAAAATAAATATTTTACATCTGAGGGCAAAATAAGCAATAAATCAGATATTTCTGTGTTAAATATTTAAAACGTTCTGTTTTTTGTTGATAAAACAGCTTAAAGAGAGCCAATTCTATTGTAATTGACTCTCTTTATTTAATATATTTAATTTTCTCTTTTTGTTTACTTTAAATTTATTCCCACAGAAAATCAGAATCCCTGCCATTTTTCCCCAACAAGTCATCCTTTTCAAAGAAAAACTCACTCTCTCCAAAGGCAGGTTTTAACTCATCAAACCATGTAGCATTTTTATCATATTTTGCAAAAAAAGGAATATCAATTAATTTTGGATTTCGGCATTGTAAAAATCTGAGAACAAAAACTTTTTCATCTTTCACCTCAGTTATACCCAAAACCTGTATCTTTCCCGGAGACGCACTCATGCTTGGGCCTCTTACGGTTCTGCAAATTCCACTCACATTACGATAGGCTTTACGGAACACATTCCAAGCTCTTTCAAGCGGTACTTCAAAAAATGCTTTAGAACCTGTGTCGCGTGCAACAAACATATAATATGGGATCAATCCCTGTTTCACCTGCTCTTTCCACATTTTTGACCACACTTTATGATCATCATTAATATGGCGTAGAAGTGGTGATTGCGTTCTAATTTGTGCACCTGTGTTTTGTATTCTAGAGATTGCATCTTTAACAGCATCAGTAGAAAGTTCAACCGGATGATTGAAATGGGATTGAAATGCCAAATGTTTACCTGCTTTTTTCACTTTTTCAAAAAGTCTGAGAAGATCATCGGCATCTTTATCTGTTAAAAATCTATAGGGCCAATATGCTAAGGTTTTTGTTCCAATGCGAATATTTTTAATATGATCAAACTCTTTAGTCAGTAAAGGTTCTATATATGCAGCTAAAATATTAGTCTTTGCTGTTAGTGGATCCCCACCGGTAAAAAGCACATCGCTAACTTTACGATGTTTACGGAGATATCTATGAAGCAAATCTACCTCTTTCATTGCAAACTTCAACTCATTAATACCTGAAAACTGTGGCCACCTGAAACAAAAAGTGCAATAAGCATGACATGTTTGACCCTGACTTGGAAAGAAAAGAACCGTTTCACGATACTTATGCTGCATTCCATAAAGTTTAATATCATCTACCATTGGAACGTTTAGCTCCTGACCGGCAGGATTAGGATTTAGGTTCATCCTAATATCAAACACCTTTTGCTTTAATTCCGCTTCATCATTTTTATCAACTAACTCTTTTACTTCTTTATAGTTTTCTGGTGATATCATCTCCTTTCTGGGAAAAGTAAGAGTATATATTGGATCATTTGGTACATTACTCCAATCAATAAGTTGTTCAACTACATAATTGTTTGCTTTAAATGGCAATACTCTACCAACTACTCCAATTGCTTCTTGATCCTCAGGAGATAAATTACTAATTTGAGGTAAATCTCTATAATTACGTAAAATAAAATTCCTATACTTAATTGTTTCCATATTATCTTTTTTGTATAAATTTTTACATGGTTGAACTACAGGGAAGAGAAGTAAACCGCTGAACGGCTATAAGCAAAATATGCAGCCCAAAAAAACAAAAATAAAAAAAATGTATCAATTAGGCAAGTATATTAGTTCATTTTCACTTTTTATATGATAGAAATCAACAATTTGTTTTTTTACTGACTACTTCGATAGATTTTTTTCAGAAGTTCATCGTTATTTAAAATATAATCACTACTTTTACGGCTCAATGCAAAAAGGATTATCACATACCTCCCTAATGAAAGCAGTTGGCATTATCCGACGATGCTCATAATTTATATAGGCAACAAGTTGCCTGTGTCTCTCCCAGTATATACAATCGCGTAACGCGTATTTTCACTTACACCTATTTTATTATTTACTAAAATGAATGTAGAAATTCATATAGCCGACATCAAATATATAAGCTATGCTCAAGAAATCTGTGATCTTATATACGAATCAGCTCAAGCTCGTGGAACTGGTATCGCTAAACGTAGTGCCGAATATATAGCCGAAAAAATAACTTCCGGAAAAGCTGTTATAGCCCTCGATAATGATAAACTTGTAGGTTTTTCTTATATAGAAACTTTCAGCCATAATCGGTTTGTTGCAAACTCAGGATTAGTAGTTCACCCCGACTATCGAAATCAGGGGTTAGCTAAGAAAATTAAACATAAGATTTTCGATCTTTCCCGTAAACTTTATCCAAACGCAAAAATATTCAGTATTACTACCGGTTTAGCGGTAATGAAATTGAATACAGAACTGGGATTTAAGCCTGTTACATTTTCAGAACTAACTGATGATGAAGAGTTTTGGAATGGTTGTAAAACTTGCAGGAATTATGATATCCTACAACGTAACAACTTTAAGATGTGTCTTTGCACAGGATTATTATATGATTCTAAAGATCAACATCACCACAAACCCAGTTCATTTGCAAAAAAGGTGGTTAAACCAATAATCAAAAAAAGAAAAAATAATAAATTGTTTAAGAAATGAAGAAAAAGGTAATTTTAGCATTTAGCGGCGGACTCGACACATCTTTTTGTGTGCCATATCTAATTAATGAAAAGGGGCTTGAAGTGCATACTGTAATTGTTAATACAGGTGGATTTTCAGTTAAAGAGGCAGAAAAAATTGAAGAGCGTGCTATTAAGTTGGGTGCAACAACTCATACTTGCATAGATGCAGTAAATGACTATTACACTCGTGGCATTAAATATCTTATTTATGGGAATGTGTTAAAAAACAACTCCTATCCACTTTCTGTTAGCTCCGAGCGCTTCTTTCAGGCAATGTCAATAGTCGAGTATGTAAAGAAAATTGGAGTTGAAAATATTGCTCATGGCAGCACAGGCGCGGGAAATGATCAGATTAGATTTGATCTTGTTTTCGAAGTACTGGCTCCGGATGTTAAAATTATTGCACCTATACGCGAGCTTAACTTGTCCCGTCAGCAGGAAATTGATTACCTTAAAGAGAAAGGTTTTGATTTTTCTTGGGAGAAATCAAAATATTCTATCAATCAAGGAATCTGGGGCACCAGTGTTGGAGGTGTTGAAACCCTAAAGTCTTCAGGTGTACTACCTGAGGAGGCATATCCATCGCAGGTTACAAAGCAAAATCCTGAACGCATAAAACTTGTATTTGAAAAGGGAGAGCCGGTTATTTTAAATGGAGAAAAAATGCAACCGGTTAAATTAATTCACAAATTGCATTCTATTGCATCACAATATGGTATTGGTCGTGATATACATGTAGGTGACACAATTATAGGTACAAAAGGCAGAGTTGCTTTCGAGGCACCTGCACCACTAATTATCATCAAAGCTCACCACCTGTTGGAAAAACATGTACTAACCAAACAGCAGCTTTATTGGAAAGAACAATTGTCTAATTGGTATGGACAATTGATGCATGAGGCTCAATATCTTGAGCCTGTAATGCGAAATATCGAAACTTTCCTTGAGGACACTCAGAAATTTGTGACAGGTGAGGTTGAAATTGAACTTCGTCCTTACCATTTTTCGATATTAGGATGTTCAAGTGATTATGATCTTATGAATTCACGTTTTGGCGAGTATGGTGAAAGCAACAAATCATTTACAGGACAAGCTGTTATCGGATTCACTAAAGTGACTGCAAATCCGTTAAAAATCTATTATACAATTCACGACAATGATTAATGTAAGTATAGTTGGAGGTACAGGATATACGGCAGGTGAACTTCTGCGCATATTAATACACCACCCCGAGGTAAATATTGAGTCGATAATAAGTACAACCTCAGTTGACACACCCATTTCAGACGTGCATCGAGATTTAGTTGGTGAAATCAACATGGTATTTAGTGAAACATTTAATAATCCTGATTTGATTTTTTTGTGTCTCGCCCATGGATTATCAAGAGAGTTTCTTGAAAAAAACAAATTGCCTTCCAATTGTAAAATTATTGATTTGGGAAATGATTTTCGCAACAATCCGGTTTATGGTGAAAATGAATTTGTTTTTGGTTTATGTGAGCAAAATCGTGAAGATATTCGTAAAGCACAATATGTAGCCAATCCCGGTTGTTTTGCTACAACTATTATGCTGGCACTTTTACCTCTTGCATCAAAAAACCTAGTTACTGAAGAGATTCATGTACACGCAATAACCGGTTCTACAGGTGCAGGAAAGCGACCCGGCGACACAACTCACTTCAGCTATCGAGATAATAATATTTCGGTTTATAAACCATTTTCTCATCAGCATCTCGAGGAGATAAGCAACACGCTAATAGCGGCCGGAAACAAAAATTTGCCACAGATAAATTTCATCCCGATGAGAGGTAATTTTACTAGAGGAATTTTCGCTAGTATATATACTAAATGGGATGGTAATGAGTCTTATAATGAAGTTGTTTCTTACTTCAAGAAGTACTACGCAGATTCACCATTCGTATTTGTATCCGAAAAAACAATAAGTCTGAAAGAGGTGGTCAACACCAATAAGTGTCTGTTGCATATAGAATTTCACAACGGCTATATTCACATAACCTCAATCACCGACAATCTGGTTAAAGGTGCATCCGGTCAGGCTGTACAAAATATGAATCTAATGTTCGGACTTGATGAATCACTTGGGTTAAAACTAAAAGGAAGCGCATTTTAATATGAATCTATTTGATGTATATAGTTTATGGAATATTGAGCCAATAAAAGCTCAAGGCTGTAGAGTGTGGGATAAAAATGAAACTGAATATCTCGATTTTTATGGAGGTCATGCTGTCATTTCAATAGGCCATTCACACCCAAAATATATAAATGCTATTAGTCGCCAAGTTGAAAAAATCGGCTTCTACTCTAACTCGGTTCAAAACTCACTGCAAAAAGAACTTGCACTAAAACTAGGAGAGCAGAGCGGTTATTCAGACTACTCACTTTTCCTTTGCAGCTCAGGTGCAGAAGCAAATGAGAATGCACTAAAGCTAGCTTCATTCCATACCGATAAAAAACGAGTAATTACATTTAAGGAATCATTTCATGGTCGCACCTCCGGAACTGTTGCTATTACAGACAATCCTCAGATTCAGTCACCATTTAATAAAGGACACAACATAACATTCCTTAAACTTAATGATATTGAGAGCGTTAAAAGTGAAATTGAAAAGGGGGATGTTGCAGCTATAATAATTGAAGGCATTCAAGGAGTTGCAGGTATATTTGAACCTGAAATTGATTTTTTGCAACAGCTTGATTCGCTATGTAAACAGCATAATATACCATTGATATTAGATGAAATTCAATCAGGCTACGGTAGAACCGGTCAATTTTTTGCACACCAAATAGCATCTATTAAACCCGACCTGATCACTATTGCAAAGGGTATGGGTAATGGTTTTCCAATTGGAGGTGTATTAATTTCACCAAAATTTGAAGCAAATAAAGGAATGCTTGGAACTACATTTGGGGGTAATCATCTTGCCTGTGCCGCTGCTATTGCAGTTCTTGATATTATGAAGGAAGAATTTCTTGTTGAAAATGCTGCAAAAATGGGCTATTATCTTAAAAGTGAGCTACTCGAAATTAATGGAATTAAAAAACTACGTGGACGTGGCCTGATGCTGGGCATAGAGTTTAATTCTGAATATTCAGATATACGCAATCAGCTTTTATTTAAAAGTCATATATTTACAGGTGGTGCAAAAAATAATGTTATGCGCCTTTTACCTCCTTTATCAATTTCAAAAATAGAGATAGATATATTCATTCAAGAACTTAAAAATAAAATGAATTAAAAAATATGAGAAACTTTACATCAGTACAAGATATTGGCGATTTAAGCCTAGCACTAGAAAAGGCAAAGTTTGTAAAAGAACATCCATATGCAGATCAGGAACTAGGAAAAAACAAAACTCTATTACTTATTTTCTTTAACTCTAGTTTGCGTACTCGATTAAGTACTCAAAAAGCTGGATTAAACCTTGGAATGAATGTTATAGTTCTCGATATTAATCAAGGTGCATGGAAACTTGAAACCGAGATAGGCGTAATAATGGATGGTGATAAACCGGAGCACATTCTTGAAGCGATTCCGGTAATGGGATCTTATTGCGATATTATTGGTGTACGCTCTTTTGCGCAGTTCGAAAATAAGAAGGACGACTATAACGAGGGAATCCTTAATCAGTTTATACAATATTCGGGACGTCCGGTTTTTAGTATGGAAGCTGCCACCCGTCACCCGCTACAAAGTTTTGCCGATTTAATAACTATTGAAGAGTATAAAAAAAAGGAGCGTCCAAAAGTTGTCCTTACCTGGGCGCCTCACCCCAAAGCTTTGCCTCAGGCTGTTCCCAATTCATTTGCAGAGTGGATGAATGCAACCGATTATGAGTTTGTAATTACACATCCGGAAGGCTATGAACTTGACGAGATGTTTGTAGGCAATGCAACAGTAGAGTATGACAAAGAGAAGGCATATAAAGATGCTGATTTTATTTATGCCAAAAACTGGGCTGCCTATAAAGACCCCAATTATGGCAAGATTTTGAGCACTGATCGTTCATGGACAGTTGATTCTGAAAAGATGAAACTAACAAACAACGCCTATTTTTTACACTGTTTGCCGGTTCGTAGAAATATGATCGTGAGTGATGAAGTGATTGATGGACCTCATTCTATAGTTATTCCTCAAGCTGCCAACAGGGAGGTTTCGGCTCAGGTAGTTCTTAAAGAGATCTTAAAAGGATTATAATCATATGGACAAGCCAAAACTCTCAGTCATAAAAATTGGAGGTAATATTATTGATAATCCTGATGCACTGGAAGTGTTTCTCAATGACTTTAATAGCTTTGAAGGTCTTAAAATCCTTGTTCATGGTGGTGGAGCAATCGCATCAAAAATATCCGAACAGTTGGGAATAGAAATTAAAAAAGTGCAAGGCAGAAGAATAACAGATGCCAAGACACTAAAACTTGTTACAATGGTATATGCCGGATTAATTAATAATAATATTGTAGCACTACTTCAAAAAAAAGGCTGCAATTCTATTGGCTTAACCGGTGCTGATGCAAACTCCATACAATCTGTACGTCGTTCACCTTTACCTATTGATTTCGGCTTTGTAGGAGATCCTGACCCTAAAAAGGTAAACAAAGACTTCATAACTAATTTACTTGAGAACAACATAACACCTGTTTTTTGTGCAATTACACATGATGGAGAGGGGTCGCTGCTCAACACAAATGCAGACACTATAGCTTATACTTTGGCATCTGCTCTTTCAGAATTTTTTAAAACTACACTTTACTACTGTTTCGAAAAAGAAGGTGTACTCCTGGACCTTAACGATCCGAAAAGTCTCATTAAGACTATAGACCAAAATGAATTTGATAAACTTAAAGAAAAGGGTCATATAGCCGATGGAATGATTCCCAAGCTGGAAAATTCTTTTAATGCAATTTCTCAGGGTGTTTCAAAAGTTATAATTCTTCATGCAAAGAATCTGTTAACAGGCAAAGGAACCATATTAATTAATTAAGATAGATGAAACCGAAATGGCAGAACACAATAATTTGAATGGTGCTGTTGAATTACTAAGAAAGCTGATATCTCTAAAATCTTTTTCTGGAAATGAGGAGTTACGCAGCAATTTTCTGATACATTTTTTCAATCATAAAGGTATATCAACTGAGCGTATCGCAAACAATCTTATTTTACGCCACCCTCATAATGATACTAAAAAGCCAACATTGATGCTAAACTCGCATCTAGACACTGTTTTACCAGCTTCAGGATACAGTTTTGATCCGTTTAATCCAATAAAATCCAACAAATATATCTACGGACTTGGCAGCAACGATGCGGGTGCAAGTGTGGTCTCTATGATAGAAACATTTCTGCACTTCTATGACACACTGTTGCCACTCAACTTGATGCTTACGCTTTCTTGCGAAGAGGAAAATTCAGGACCAAACGGAATGCGACTTCTGTGGGATAAACTTAAAACTGAAGTGGATATGGCAATTATTGGCGAACCAACAGGTATGAGGGCTGCCATAGCTGAGCGTGGATTACTGGTTATTGATGGTGAGGCAAAAGGAGTAAGCGGTCACGCTGCCCGTAACGAAGGTGTTAATGCACTCTATATTGCACTTGACGATATTAATACTTTGCGATCTGTAAGGTTTGATAAAACATCACCCACAATGGGTGATGTCAAATTATCCGTAACCCAAATTGAATCAGGCACACAACACAATGTGATACCTGACAGTTGCAAGTTTGTTGTTGACATACGTCCAACCGATCAGTATAGCAACAAAGAAATAATGGAAATTTTACATCCGATTGTTAAAAGCACACTTAAGGCACGCTCTCTAACAAATGTAAGTTCGGCAACACCTAACAATCATTTGTTGATGAAATGTGTAGTGAATTCCGGAATTGAAACCTACACCTCACCTACTACATCCGATTGGATGAGAATAACCTGCCCTGCAATTAAAATGGGCCCGGGGAAGTCGGCACGTTCTCATCAGTCAGACGAGTATGTACTGATTAAAGAGCTTGAAGATGGAATTAACGGATATATTAGATTTATTTCAAATCTTGTTACCCATATTAAGGACTAATATATTAAAACTTAACAATATAATTACAACTGACACTTAATAAATATTATGGCAAAAATTTGGGACAAAGGCTTTAATGCTAACAAAATAGTTGAGGATTTCACAGTGGGAAAAGATCGTGAATTGGATTTGCGTTTGGCCAAACATGATATTAAAGGCTCCATAGCACATATAAAAATGTTGACAAAAATTGGTTTGCTTGAAGTAGATGAAGAAAAAACATTGCAAGCAGAACTTAAAAACATACTCCAAGAAGTTGAAAAGGGCAATTTCAAACTTGATGATGACACCGAAGATATTCACTCTCAAGTAGAAGGAATACTTACAGAGCGTCTTGGTGAAATTGGAAAAAAAATTCATTCAGGCAGATCTCGTAACGACCAAGTACTGGTTGATATTAAGCTATACCTTAAAGAAGAGATTCTTCAAATAAAAGATGAAGTTTTAGAGCTCTTTGGTCTTTTACAGTCGTTAAGTGAAAAACATAAAGCAGTTCTTATCCCGGGTTACACTCATGCTCAGATTGCAATGCCTTCATCATTTGGATTATGGTTTGGAGCTTATGCGGAAGCTTTAGTTGATGATATACACTCACTTGCAGCAGCATGGAAGGTAACTGATCAAAACCCACTTGGCTCTGCTGCAGGTTATGGAAGTTCCTTCCCACTTGACAGAGAAATGACAACAAAAGAGTTAGGTTTTAGCACAATGAGCTACAATGTTATTGCAGCACAAATGGGTCGAGGGAAAACCGAAAAAGTACTGGCACAAAGCATGGCCAATATTGCATCAACGCTAAATAAACTGGCAACTGATAATTGCATGTATCTATCAGGAAACTTTGGTTTTATATCTTATCCTAAAGAACTGACTACCGGTTCAAGTATCATGCCTCACAAGAAGAATCCCGACGTATGGGAGCTAATTAGAGCACATAGCAATCGTTTACAAAGTCTACCCAATGAAATATCGCTTATGACTACAAATTTGACACATGGGTATCATCGTGATTATCAACTGCTGAAAGAGCTACTTTTCCCTGCAATTGAGACATTACACACTATTTTGAAAATGTCACACTTTATGCTTCAAAATATCATCGTTAACAAGGATATACTTTCCGACACCAAATATGATTATCTTTTTACTGTTGAGGAGGTTAACAATCGCGTGCTGCGAGGAACACCTTTCCGTGAGGCCTATCAGCAGATTGGCAAGGAGGTACAAGACGGTACATTTAACAGTGAGCAAAAAGTAAATCATACACATGCAGGTAGTATTGGTAATCTATGTACAAGTGAAATCCGCAATAAAATGGATTTAGCCTCAGAAATTATAAAATAAAAAGGATCTGACCTATTATTAGATCAGATCCCCGGCAGATTTGTTCAAGAAAATTATTCTTTTGATTTAAAACATTTTAGTGATTGTGCCCACCACCACCTAACAAGATATCATGCACAGCTTCAACACTGTGTGTATAGTCTACATATGCTTCAACGTATGCACGCCCTTGTTCAACTGAATTATTCCTAACTTTGTAAAGAGCCTCAGTTTTATCAAACTTTTCCTGAAGTACGCTATTTATGTGATTATTAAGAGCTTTCAAAAGACTATCAAAATCACTAGTCTCTAGTGCTTTATCGCTCATTACAGTTATCTGAGCTGTTGTTCCTGCAGGTTTTAATCCTGTAAAGGGTGCACCTTCCATCTCACGGTGTAAGCGAATAAATGTCTCGTAAAAATGTTTTTTAATAATTTCATAAATTTCGGGATCACCATTTTTCAAGCTGTATGTTTTGTGGAATAGAGGTACAACTTCACTTTCCATATCTGAATTAATCCATTTTAATATCAAATCAACATTATTTGTTTCCAGAGCTTTTTCTGCATCAATCAGTGCCGGTCCATCATATGAATCGCAATGCGCTAAGGCAGGTTGCATGCTTGCTATTGAGAAGATTACAATTAGTGATAATGTAAATACCAACTTAAGTAGATTGTTTTTTAGAAAGTAATTTTTTGTTTTCATAATTCTTATTATTTTAATCGTTGTATTATCTATTTTTTTTACTATTTTCGTTAGTCGTATTATTACTATATTATTGATTATCAGTTTTAATTTGTTTTTATTTTGTTGCCAATTTTCTTATTACAAAGATACAGTCTAACAAACCCGAAAACTGTCACCAAGGAGACAAAACAAACACTTAACACAATTTAATAATAAGTTGTTTATACACATATTCCACTTTTACTTTTCATAAAAATCAACTTAACAGATGAAAAATCAAAAAGGACTTTCGCACGATCATTTAGCACGTCTGTTGCATGATCATAATATTAATCATGATGATTTTGGAATCCACCATGAACACGGACATCACAACCATCATAAAAATGATTCTAATCAGAAATTATATTATTGTCCTCTATTTAAAAATATGAGCCAGAACGAGCATGACCAGTTTCTCGACAGAAACGTTAAAGATATATTGACATACAAAAAAGGTGAAACTATTGTTTTGCAAGGTGAACCTATCAACTCTGTTATGCTACTTGTACAAGGGAGTGTCAGAACAGAAATGATAACTTTAGATGGAAATATACTTGACATTGATATCATGGAAGCTGTAATCCCTTTAGCTCCTTCATTTATCTATGGTGAGAAAAACAGCTATCCTGTGGATGTTATAGCTGTGGAACCATGTATTTTCCTAAAAATATCTAAAGAAGCATGGTTGGATGAAATGGCAAATAACAAGCAGTTGTTTAAAAACTTTCTGACTATGAATGCCGACCTTACACTTTACCTTACCAACAAGCTACAAATGATATCAACAAAAAGTCTTAGAAAAAAACTAGCAACGTTTTTTCTAAATAAAACAACTGTTGAGAACAATTCATTTACCCTTAAAAGATCTCGAACTCAACTTGCCGAATTTTTTGGTGTGCAACGTCAATCTCTAGCACGTTCACTTAAAGAGATGGAGGATGATGGAATAATAAAATTGTCGGGAAAGGATGTAAAAGTTCTTGACAGGAATAGTCTAATAAAGGAGTAGGACTTTAAAAACCATGTTAGTTAAACATTTCACTATTTAAGCCTAAATACCTGGTGCTTTTACTTAGCTTTCTTTTAAAGGCTGATTTACTATATAATTACTCTATTTTTTAGTACTTTTGTAAAACATACAATTTTCTTGTATCCTAATCAAAATTGGAAAACCAAAATATTATATTCAAACAATGAACTTAATCGATAGTATGATTGAAAGGGCTAAGGCTAACTTGCAGCGTATAGTTTTGCCCGAAGGGACTGAAGACAGAACGCTGCTTGCAGCTGACCGTTTGCTAAGTGATAAAATTGCCAATATTATTTTAATTGGAAACGAGCAAGAAATTGAAAAAAAGGCAACAGATCTAGGATTATCTAATATAGAAAAGGCTGAAATAGTTGATCCTGCCAACCATAACAAAAAAGATATTTATACAAATCTGCTTGTTGAACTCCGTAAAAGCAAGGGCATGACTCATGAGCAAGCAGCTGAACTTGTTGAGAATCCACTTTATTTAGCTTGCTTGATGATAAAGAATGGAGATGCTGATGGAGAAATTGCAGGAGCACAAAACACTACTGGTGATGTCCTTAGACCAGCACTTCAAATAATCAAAACTATTCCAAATGTTAAAGTAGTATCTGGAGCATTTATAATGTTTACTCAAACACCTCAATATGGTGAAAATGGTGTACTGCTGTTTGCCGACTGTGCTGTTATGCCCAATCCAAATGCCGAAGAATTAGCATCAATTGCTGTTTCTTCTGCACAAACAATGAGGAGTTTGGTGGGTGTTGAACCAAAGGTGGGGATGTTAAGCTTTTCCACAAAAGGAAGTGCAGAACATGAGATGGTTAGTAAAGTAAGCGAAGCAACATCTATTGCAAAGGAGATGTCGCCAAACTTACAAATCGATGGTGAATTACAAGCTGATGCAGCTTTGGTAGAGAGTATTGGGAAAAGTAAAGCTCCCGGCAGCTCTGTTGCCGGTAAAGCTAATGTACTTGTCTTCCCCACTCTTGAGTCTGGCAATATAGCATATAAACTAGTTCAAAGGTTAGGTAATGCAGAGGCAGTGGGACCAATACTTCAGGGAATGGCTGCACCGGTTAACGATTTATCTCGCGGTTGCTCTGTCGAAGACATTTACAATATGGTAACTATAACTGCAAACCAAGCAATTGGACTTAATAAACAATAAGATTGTCTTATTAAGTTTGAGTTTAAAAGAATAATAAAAAGTAATATGAGTGATTTAATTATAGAGCCTATCGAAAAATATGGACTTACCCTCCAAGCTGACAGTAAAAATAAACCGATGTTTTCCAAGATTGGTGTTGTTGGTGCCGGAAAAGAGGGACGAAATATTATAAACATGGCTGCAACAGCCGGAATGGAAGTAATATTTCTTGAGGAGTCACAGGAACGTATCCAGTATGTATTAAGAGAACTTGAACGAGTGATGGATCAAAAAATAAGCAGTTGGGGACTAACACAGTCTGAAAAGAGAGTAATATTAAATCGTGTTACTCCGACTATGATTTATGAAGATTTTGCCGGTTGTGATATGGTGATTGAGTGTACACGATATTCTGAAGGAGGACGAAGAAGTACACCACTTAGAAAAAGTATTTTTAAAAAATTAGAAGAGATATTGGATACCGATGCAATCATTGCCACCAATGGTTCGGTTGTGATTATTAGTGAGCTGGCATCCGAGCTTGAACATAAAGAGCGGTGCGTAAGCCTTTACTTTCCGGTCTCTCATCCGGATGCACGAATTCTTGAAATAGTTAGTGGAATGTACACTTCTGAAGAGGTATATAAAAAAATGGAGATTTTCACTAAACTAATTAATTTTCAACCTCATCGTATCAACGAAAGCAATGGTAATGTAAGTATGCGTATTATGGTTAATATGCTTAACGAGGCATGCCAGATTCTTCTAGAAAGAGTTTGCTCTATGGAGGATATTGAAGAGACTTATACAATCATATATGGGCAAAGATATGGAGTCTTTAGGATAGCTGATATTATTGGAATTGAACGACTTGTAACCTTAATGGAGGCTATGTTTAACGAATTTGGTGAAAAGCACTATAAGCCAAATTCGCTTTTGTGGAAACTTTATCGTTCCAACCAATTAGGGGTTAGAACCGGTAAGGGTTTCTATGTTTATGATGATAATGGAAATCCAATTTCGATAAATAAAGCAGTAATCAACTAACTGAATTCAGATTAAACAGAAAGTTTCAAAGAAAAAAGAAAGACAGAAATGAAGATATTGGTTTTAAATTGTGGCAGCTCTTCAATCAAATATAAACTTTTCGAAATGGAAGGTAAAGAAGTTATTGCACAAGGTGGTGTTGAGAAAATTGGAATGAAAGGATCATTCCTGAAATTAACATTACCCGATGGCAGTAAAGTAATGCTTGAGGGCGAAATACTTGAACATCGTGCCGGTATAGAGTATATATTAGGTGTTTTGCTAAGTGAAAAATATGGTTGTATTAAAAATCTTGAAGAGATTAAAGCCGTAGGACATAGAGTTGTTCATGGTGGTGAACGCTTTAATTCGAGTGTACTAATTAATGAAGAAGTTATAGACATGCTCAATGAGTGTATCGAACTGGCACCACTTCATAATCCGCCAAACCTAAAAGGAATTTATGCTATACAGGAATTTCTCCCCGACACCCCACAAGTAGGTGTTTTTGACACCGCATTTCATCAAACAATGCCCGATTATGCATATATGTACGGACTACCCTACTCACTTTACGAAAAGTATGGAGTTAGACGTTATGGATTTCATGGAACAAGTCACCGGTATGTTTCTAAAAGAGCATGTGAATTTTTAGGTGTACCTTTTGAGAAACAACGCATAATAACAGCCCATATTGGCAATGGAGGTTCAATCACAGCTATTAAAAATGGTGAATCCATAGACACTAGTATGGGTATGACTCCTGTTGAAGGTTTAATTATGGGAACTCGCTCCGGAGATGTTGATCCCGGTGTAATCTCTTATATAATGGAAAAGGAGAATATGGGAACTAAAGGTATATCAACTCTCCTAAATAAGTTTTCAGGTGTATTAGGAATTTCAGGTGTTTCTTCTGATATGCGTGAAATTGAAGAAGCTATTAGTAATGGCAACGAAAGAGCTATAATGGCTATGAAAACATACAACTACCGAATAAAGAAATACATAGGTTCATATGCAGCCGCTCTTGGTGGAATAGATATTCTTGTATTCACAGGTGGTGTAGGTGAGAATCAAGCTATTACACGCAAAACCGCTTGTAAAGAGATGGAGTTTATGGGAATTGTATTAGATGAGGAATTAAACGATAAGGTACGTGCTAAGGAAGTAATTATCAGTAAGCCCGAATCGAAGGTAAAAGTTGTAATAATCCCAACTGACGAAGAGTTGACAATTGCCAAAGATACTGTAATGATTCTTCAGAATAATAGAGAAAACAGCTAATCCTGCAGTAAATTTACAGTTACTACAAATCTTTTAATCGAGTAGGAGGAAAACGAAGTATTTTCTTCCTACTTTCGTTTTCCGACCTCTCACACCACTGTACGTACGGTTCTCGTATACGGGGTTCCTTAATATTTCACTTTGGTTGTGTGTGGTATTATGGCTTCTGCTGACTTCTTACGATGAACTTGTTTTGACCATGCCGGGCAAACAACAATGGAGGGGGCTGTCTCAAAAGGTAGACAGTCTCTTTTATTTATTTAAAATTTTCTGCAAAAAAACTATATACATCGTTGTTGTTTTAAACACTTTTACTTATCTTTATGTCTGTATATCAAACATATAAGATATGGCTAAACCTAAATTCAAATCTTATAACCAGGGTCAGGTTACTCTTTTTCCTCCCAGTTTGGATGAAAAAGTACCTGAAAACTCACCCGCCCGTATTATTAATCAAATAGTAGATAGCCTAGATTTGAGTAAAGTCTTTGACACTTACAAAGGCGGTGGTACTACAGCCTATAATCCACGTATGATGCTTAAAGTTGTTCTATACAGCTATTTGAATAATATTTATTCCAGTCGTAAAATAGAACAGGCTCTCACAGACCGTGTCAGCTTCATGTGGTTATCGGGCAACCAGACTCCTGATCACAACACCATTAACCGTTTCCGCTCGTCTCATTTAAAAGACTCAATACATGAGGTTTTTACTCAGGTCGTTGTGATGCTTGTTGAAATGGGATGTTTAAGTCTTGAAGTGGCTTATGTTGACGGCACCAAGATTGAATCAAGATCTAATCGTTACACCTTTGTCTGGCGTAAGTCGATTGAAAAATACAAAGATAGATTAGAAGAAAAGATCCATAAAATACTGGGAATGATTGAAGAAGGTATAGCCGGTGATAATAACCCTGATTATGATCCACCGAGACCATTCAACAGTGAAGAGATAAAAAAGCGTGTTGCTCAGATTAATCGGGAGAACAGAAGCAAAGAGGAACAAAAGGCAATTAAAACACTTGAGGATAAGCTTTTACCTAAATTTGAAGAGTATGAGCGCCATTTAGATACTCTGGCCAATCGCAATAGTTATTCTAAAACCGACACTGATGCAACTTTTATGCGCATGAAAGAGGATCATATGCTCAACGGCCAACTCAAGCCTGCATATAACGTTCAGATAAGTACAGAGAATCAGTTTATAAGCCATTATGATTTTTACCCAAATCCTACAGATACATTAACCTTGATTCCTTTTTTAAATAGCTTCGAGAACCGTTATAACATTTTGCCGGGTAAGGTAGTGGCTGATTCCGGTTACGGTAGTGAAGAGAATTATGAGTTTATGCAGGAGAATGATATTGAGCCGTTTGTAAAGTTTAATTACTTCCATAAAGAACAGAAAAGAGCATTTAAAAAGAATGGCTTTCTCTCTCAGAACCTTTACTATAACTCAGAAGAAGATTATTATGTTTGTCCAATGGGGCAGCATATGAACAAGGTAGGAAAAAAGAGAAACAAAACAGCTAGTGGATACAAATCAACATCAACTCTTTACGAGGCAAAAAACTGTAACGGTTGTCCTTTGAAATGTCTCTGTACTAATGCAAAAGGTAACAGAAGAATAGAGGTGAATCATAACCTTAACCGGCATAAACAGAGAATCAGAGAGCTACTGACTTCAGAAGAAGGAATTTATCATCGAAGTCAGCGTCCAATAGAGCCTGAGTCAGTGTTTGGACAAACCAAATCAAACAAACATTACAACAGATTCAGGCATTTTAAAAAAGACAAGGTTTTAATGGACTTTGCGATCTTCGCTATTGCATTTAATATTGGAAAACTACACTTGAAAGGGTTAGATAATAAAGGAATATGGGCTATTTTGGGGAAATATGATCAAAAAGGTGGTGTTATTTTATTTTTAGTGAAAATAGGGGTGAACTTTAAAAATTTCTCTTCAGTTAATAACTACAATCAGAAAATAGCAGCTTGAAAAATTAAAAAAGGAGCTGCCCTTTTGAGACAGCTCCCTCGCACTATTTAAGAAATACTATTATTATTGTTCAATTATTCATTTAATTCACCAACAACCTCCTACTGAGCAGGAGAAAAGTTTGCCTGCGACATTCGAATGTAAGAACGATAGCGCCATTGAGCATTTTCTTCTGAAGCTTTGAACAACTCTTCGGCTTCTCCCGGGAATGATTTCAATAACTGAGTATAACGAACCTCTCCCATTAGAAAATCTCTAAACTTGCTCCAATTAGGTTCTTTACTATCCATTTGGAATGGATTTTCACCCTTATCCTCTAGTCGGGGATCATATCTCCACAAATGCCAGTAACCTGATTCAACAGCAGCTTGTTGCTCTGTTTGAGCTTGCCCCATTCCTCTTCTTAACCCATGACTAATACAAGGAGAGTAAGCAATAACCAGTGAAGGACCATTGTATGATTCAGCCTCGCGCAATGCTTTTAGAGTCTGACCTTGGTTGGCTCCCATTGCAACTTGCGCAACGTAAACATAACCATAAGTTGTGGCAATCATTCCGAGATCTTTTTTACGCACCCTTTTTCCTGCTGCTGCAAACTTTGCAACTGCGGCTATTGGGGTCGACTTAGATGATTGTCCTCCGGTATTTGAATAAACCTCAGTATCCAAGACAAGTACATTTATATCTTTTCCACTTGCAAGAACATGATCCAGACCACCAAAACCAATATCGTATGCCCATCCATCACCACCAAATACCCATATAGATTTCTTGGTGAAGTACTTTTCGAGCGACAGGATTTCCTGTGCTAAACTATTCTGATTGCCTGAAAGTGCTGCTTTTACCTGCTCAGATACTTCTTTAATCTTTTCAGAATCATTTTTGTGCATAATCCACTGAGAGAACAAATCCTTATCTTGATCAGAGAATTCGTTCGACTCAACAGCCTTTTGCATTAAATCTTCTATGCGGTTGCGCATACTTGCTTGTGCAATTGCAAATCCATAACCAAACTCGGCATTATCTTCAAATAGTGAGTTTGCCCATGCAGGACCTTTACCTTCTTCATTTTTGGTGTAGGGTGTTGCCGGAGCTGAAGCTCCATATATAGAAGAACATCCGGTTGCATTTGCAATCATCATTCTGTCGCCAAACAACTGTGTTACAAGCTTAACATATGGTGTCTCTCCACAACCTGAACATGCACCGGAAAATTCAAACAGTGGTGTAGCAAATTGAGAGTTTTTAACATTCATTGAAATATCAACTAGATGTGCTTTACTAGTTACATTCTCAAGCATCCAATCCCAGTTCTTTTGATTTTCTAACTGTGAGGTAATTGATACCATATCGAGTGCTTTTTCACCTTTTCTTCCCGGGCACACATCAACACAGTTACCACAACCAAGACAATCTAGTACATCTACCTGTATACGGAATGCCATATCTTTTAATTGTCTACCTTGTGCTTTTAGCAATTCAACATCTTCAGCAACTCCTTTTTGCTCTACTTCGTCAAGTACAAAGGGGCGAATAGTTGCATGAGGACAAACATATGCACACTGATTGCACTGAATACAATTTTCGGGCATCCATTTTGGTACGTTTACTGCCACTCCACGTTTTTCATACTTGGTTGTTCCAACATCCCAGGTTCCATCCTCACGACCGCTAAATGCAGAAACTGGAAGACTGTATCCACTTTGAGCGTTAATTGGCCTTACCACCTTTTGTATGAACTGAGGTGCATCGTCATTAACTTCTGCAGAAACTTCAATATCTGCCCACTCTTGCAGTACTTCTACTTCTTCTACATCTCCACCACGATCAACGGCTGCATAGTTCATATTAACTATATTTTCGCCCTTTCTTCCGTACGACTTAACAATAAACTCTTTCATCTGTTCTACTGCCAGATCGTATGGAATAACGTTAGATATTTTGAAGAAAGCTGACTGAAGTATAGTATTGGTACGATTACCCAATCCTATCTCTTCCGCAATTTTGGTTGCATTGATAATATATAGCTTGATATTATTTTCGGCAAAGTATCTTTTCACTTTATCAGGAAGATGATCTGCTACCTGCTCTTTAGACCAAAGAGAGTTGAGAAGGAAAGTTCCATTCTTCTTTAATCCGGCCGTAACATCATACAGATGCAGATAAGCAGGAACGTGGCATGCAACAAAATTTGGAGTGTTTACCAGATATGGTGATCTGATTGTATTATCTCCAAAACGAAGGTGTGAGCAGGTGAATCCACCCGACTTCTTAGAGTCGTATGCAAAATATGCTTGTACATATTTCTCTGTATTATCACCAATAATTTTAATCGTGTTTTTGTTTGCTCCAACAGTTCCGTCCGATCCCAAACCATAGAATTTTGCTTCGTAGGTAGTTTCATCCATAGAAATCTCCTCTTTAAGAGGAAGAGATTTAAATGTAACATCATCAACAATTCCAATTGTGAAATCATTTTTGGGCATCTTCATCGATAGGTTCTCAAAAACAGAAACAATTTGTGAAGGAGTAGTGTCTTTTGATGAAAGTCCATATATTCCACCTACAATTTCCGGTGCATTTTCCTTTCCGTAGAAACTATCCTTTACATCAAGATACATTGGTTGTCCTGATGCTCCGGGTTCTTTTGTACGATCAAGAACTACAATTCGTTTTACAGTTTTAGGTATTACAGACAAGAATGCCTCTGCTTTGAAGGGACGATATAGATGTACTGCCACAACGCCCACCTTTTCGCCCTTGGCCGTTAGATGGTCTACAACTTCACGGATTGTCTCTGTTACTGAACCCATAGCAATTACTACTCTTTCTGCTTCGGGATCACCATAGTAGTCAAACAAACCGTATTTGCGACCAGTCACCTGTGCAAGTTTATCTAGATATTTTTCAACAATATCAGGCACAGCGTCGTAATATTTGTTTGAGGCTTCACGTGCCTGGAAATAAATATCATCATTTTGAGCTGTTCCTCTTATTACAGGATTATCGGGAGTTAATGCCCTGTTTCGAAATTCTTCTAATGCTTGTTGGTTTAAAAGTGGAGCAATATCTTCATTCGATAATGCCTCAATCTTTTGAATTTCATGCGAAGTTCTAAATCCATCAAAGAAATTAATAAAAGGCACGCGACTCTCGATAGATGCCAAATGAGCAATTGCTGAAAGGTCCATTACCTCTTGCACAGATCCGGTTGCAAAAATCGCAACACCTGTAGGTCTTGCAGCCATCACATCCTGATGATCTCCAAAAATTGAAAGTGCATGAGAGGCCAATGCGCGTGCTGATACGTGAAAAACACCGGGCAATAGTTCACCGGCAATTTTGTACATGTTGGGTAACATAAGGAGTAACCCCTGTGATGCAGTAAAAGTTGAAGTTAACGCTCCGGCTTGAAGCGATCCATGCATAGCACCGGCAGCTCCGGCTTCAGATTGCATCTCCTGCACTAGTACTGGCTGTCCGAAGAGATTTTTTCTTCCGGCAGCAGACCACTCATCAACATATTCTGCCATTGTGGAAGAAGGTGTGATTGGATAAATCGCAGCTACTTCACTAAACATATATGCTATATGCGCAGCAGCCTGATTACCGTCGCAGGTTAAATAATTTTTTTGCTTTGTCATAACTATATGATTCTATGTTATTAAAGATTCTAAGTGTGGAAACAGTGTTTTTTAAAACTATTTGAAATGGACCACGAAATTACTATAAAAAAGCCGAAACAGCAAGTTAATTATCTTTTTGTTCACTCATACTAAACAAAACAGCTGTTTAAGTGTGAAAACATATTAAAAAATAATCTTTAATTGTTTTATAGCGTTATACTAATTGACACTTTGTACTATATCCATGGTGTATTATCTACTATAATTATGAAGACAATTATTATTGCTAACAGATTGCCTATTAAAATCGAACGAAACGAAGATGAATTTATTATCACCCAAAGTGAGGGTGGCCTCGCTACCGGTTTAGGTTCGCTTGAATCAGAATCAGAAATTTTTTGGGTAGGTTGGCCCGGCATTTACACCGATAATGAGGAGGAAAAAAAAGATATTACTCAAAAACTGCATTCACTTAATTTTCACCCTGTATTTTTATCAGCAAATCAAATAGAAAATTATTACGAAGGTTATAGTAATAGTACAATTTGGCCTCTTTGCCACTACTTTTTCTCCTTTATTGAATATAAAGCAGATTATTGGGAAGCATATCAGGAGGTAAACTCTCTGTTTTGCAAAGAAGCTTTGCCATATATTGACAAGAATGATATTGTCTGGGTTCAGGATTATCAACTCATGCTACTTCCTAAGAAGATTCGTGATGAGAAACCAAATGCCAATATCGGATATTTTCATCATATTCCATTTCCATCATATGAGTTGTTCAGGGTACTTCCCGAGCGAGAGGAAATTTTGGAGGGTTTGCTGGGTGCCGACTTGATTGGTTTTCACACTCACGACTATATGAGACATTTTATAAGTGCAATTTATCGTGTTCTGAATATTAACTGTAATCTTGATGAAATTAGCCTGAACAACCGAATTGTTCATGTTGATGCTTTTCCAATGGGTATCAATTATGATAAATATCACAATGCACCAAATCTGCCTGAGATAAAAGAAAAATCAAAACTATTAAAAGAAAAGCTGGGTGATAGAAGTATTATTTTATCTGTCGATCGCCTTGATTATAGCAAAGGAATTATACATCGATTAACAGGTTTTGCGCAGTTTTTAAACAATAATCCTGAGTATCACGAAAAAGTATCACTTGCCATGATTGTTGTTCCATCGCGAGATTCGGTGGATATTTACTCAGAACTGAAAACAAAGATTGATCAGCTAATTGGTGAAATCAACGGAAAATATGCCAGATTGGGTTGGAATCCGGTTTACTATTTTTACAGGAGTTTTAGCTTCGAAGAACTAATTGCGATGTATGATGTTGCAGGCATTGCACTGGTTACTCCTTTGCGCGACGGAATGAACTTGGTAGCTAAAGAATTCTTGGCCACCAAAACAGATCGCCCCGGAGTATTGATTTTGAGTGAAATGGCAGGTGCAGTTATTGAGTTGGCCGATGCAATAATAATTAATCCAAATGACACTGATCAGATCGAAAAGGCAATTCTGCAAGCGATTATTATGCCTATTGAGGAGCAGAAGGAGCGTTTATCTAAAATGCAAAAACGCATCTCAAAATATAATGTAGCAAAATGGGCCAACGATTTTGTTAAAGAGTTACTATCAATTAAAGAACAAAATAAAGAGCTGCTGCAAAAGATAGTTGGGAAAAGACAACTTAATCAAATAAAAACTGCGTATGACGATGCATCGTCTCGACTAATTATGCTTGATTATGACGGCACTCTTGCTCCTTTTGTAAAAAAACCGGAAGATGCTGCACCATCGGATGAAATGATTTCGATATTAAAGCAATTGACTTCAGATAAAAAGAATAAAGTTGTTATAAACAGTGGAAGGAATCATCAGATATTGGATAAATGGTTTAAGGGTGTTGATATAGATTTTGCAGCCGAGCATGGTATGTTTTATAAAGAGAATAACATATGGCACAAAAATATTTCAGAAAAGATCATTTGGGATGATGAAATTATTGATATAATTCAGCACGCAATAGACAAAACACCACGTTCTTTTATTGAGCAAAAAGAGGCCTCTTTAGTGTGGCACTACCGTAATGTTGATATCTGGTTGGCCGAATTGAGATCGCAGCAACTAGTGAATGCACTTATTGGTCCGTGTGCTCGTCTAAACCTACAAATTGTTCCCGGCAATAAGGTAGTGGAAGTTAAACCACCGGATTTCACTAAAGGCAGTGAGGTACAGAGACGACTATCGCAGAGAGATTATGATTTTGTGCTTGCTATAGGCGATGACACAACTGACGAAGATATGTTTAGAGTTCTTCCCGCAGATGGAGTTAGTATTAAAGTGGGCAACTTTTCGGCGGGTGCCAAGTATCGCATACCGCTTCAATCATCTGTTGTTCCATTTTTGACCCACCTTACAAAAGAGTCATAAGTTTACAATATCTTAAAGCTAATCAATATATTTTCTATCAATTAAGCTCAAGGGTGATTGAGTAAAACTAAGGTCGAATAAACTGAGATAATCTTTTCTCTTCTGAAAAGAGAACTGCTGAATTAATAAATGCCAGATGGGAATATGCCTGTGGGAAATTCCCCAACTGTCGTTTAGTCTTAAAATCAAGATCTTCACTATATAATCCAACATGATTTGAGTATGATATCATACTTTCGAATATTTTACGAGCGTCATCCCTTTCACCAATTACCAGAAGAGCGTCTATCAACCAAAAAGTACATATTGTGAAAGAAGATGTAGGGACACCAAAGTCATCCTCAGCTTTATATCTGTACATCAATCCTTCATGATACAAGTTGTCTTTTATATATTTTACAGTTTTAACAAAGCGCTCATTATCAGACTCAATAAAATCATAGTAATGCATCAATAATAAAGAAGAGTCAGCGTCATTGTTGTCATATGCTTGAGTAAATGACTGAACCTCCTCGTTCCACCCTTTTTCATGAACCTCTTCTTTGATAATTTCTGCCTCATTGCGCCATGTAATAGCATAATAATCTCTTTGAAGCAATTCTGCAATAAGTGAAGCTCTATCAACCGCAACCCAACTCATCACTTTAGAAAAAACAAAATGCTCTTTTTTGGTTCGATATTCCCAAATGCTTCTATCTGGTTTCCTCCATGAAGAGAGCACTGCTCTTACAAGATTTTTAACAATTTCCCAAATCTCCTCTATCTCGTCAAGTGTTCCGGGAAAATAGAGATAGTATTTATAAATAACATCCAAAAGGTAACCTATAGAGTCGTTTTGCTCCTGAAAATAAGCTGCATTACCAATTCTAACCGGATAAGAGTCTTTGTAACCCGACAAGTGGGGTAAAACCTCTTCTGTAAGATCTTTCTCTCCGCGAATGCCATACATTATTTGAATTGGCTCATTGCGCGATGACTTCAAAATTCGCTTTATGAAACCAATAAAACGTTCGGCAGCCGATTTCTGTTTCATAAACAAAAGTGTGTCAATAGACATTGAGGCATCACGTAGCCAGCAATATCGATAATCCCAATTGCGCGTCTCACCAATAGTTTCGGGCAAACTTGTTGTTATTGCTGCCAACATAGCACCTGATTCCTGAAATGACAACAGTTTTAGCACTAATAAACTGCGTTTTATCATATCATTATACTCTATGTAATCCCTTGACCTGTTGACAAAATTAAGCCAATAAACCTTTGTTCGCTCAAAATCAAGCATAATTCGGTTAATATCAATATTTACCAGCTTCTGATTATATGACAACAAGAAAAATTGATGATCTCTTATCTCAATCTCATCTCTGCTCAAAATCTTTTCCATATCCATACTGGTGTATAGATATACCCTATCTTCTGAATCTTCTACAGAATAAGATTTTATATAATTACCTACAACTTCGTGACTAACACCTTCACGCGCATAATTAATTTGAGGATCATATATTACTCTGACTCTAGGTGTTCCTTTATATACTCTAATATATCTGTGTATCTCGGGAGGCATATAATGACGATATTCGCTTGTCCTATATCTAGGCATATAGTCAAATATAATGAAGCCGTTGTCGGGCGACTCAAACTTAGTCATCAGTATATTTGTGTATCCATTGTATTTTTGTGTGATTTTATAATCATCAGCTACTTCCAGATAGAAACCTCCTCCTTTTTTTTCATCAAGTAGCTTTCCGAAAATTGAGGGGGAATCAAAATCCGGAAAACATAACCAATCGATACTCCCTTTACTTGAAACCAGCGCAGCAGTTCTGCAATTCCCTATTATTCCGTAGTCTAAATTATCCATACTTTATCTATTTTAATTTAGAATATCGAACAAAGTTATAAAATCAACAATATAATTGACCCTATAAATTCATAACGGGTATTGGATTATTATAAGAATATATAATTTTTTTAATACTCCCTGTGATTCCTCACAGTATGTTCACCTCTAAGGGGTTCTTGCATGAGCTTATTTAGCTCCTCGGGGCTCTTACCATTGCCCAGTAAGACCATAAATTTGGCTAGAGCTGCTTCAGTTGTAATATCATATCCGCTCAAGACGCCCAGTTTTTGTAGCTGTTGGCCGTTTTCATACAAATGCATTTCCACACCTCCATACAAACATTGAGTTACGTTTATAATTACAATACCCTTTTTAATTGCATCTTTAAACAATCTTATCAACCATGGATATATTGGTGAATTACCTGTACCATATGTTTCCAAAACAACACCCTTTAAATCCGGGATTTGTAGATGAGCTGCAACAACCTCTTCGGTTATTCCGGGAAAAAGCTTTAAAATCACAACATGGTGATCTAAACCATAATTAAACAGCACAGGTTTACTGTAATCCGGCTTAAGAATTGCCTCATCATTGTATCTTATATTAAGTCCGATCTCCGCCAAATAGGGGTAATTTGGACTATTAAAAGCACTAAAATTATCTGCATTGTGTTTTGTTGTCCGGTTGCCTCTCATCAACAAGTTTTGCATATAAACACACAACTCCGGAACTTTAGGATTACCTTCTTCATTTTTATCAGCTGCAATTTCGAGGGCTGTAATAAGATTTTCCTTACCGTCGGTTCTGAGTTTACCAATAGGTAATTGCGATCCGGTTAATATTACCGGTTTTGTTAGATTTTCTAACATCAAACTTAGTACTGATGCAGTATATGCCATGGTGTCAGTGCCATGAAGAATTACAAAACCATCATATTCATCATAATTGTCATCAAGCACCTGCAGCATATGCTGCCAGATTGGCAAAGATACATCCGATGAATCAATTGGCGGATCAAACAGATAGGTATCTACATTAAAATTCAACCTTTTTATTTCAGGTACATTAGAACGAAGATGGCTAAAATTAAAAGGTTCAAGTGCGCCACTCTCGGGATTTTCAACCATGCCAATCGTTCCACCCGTATATATAAGAAGCACACTAGCATTAGTGTCTATCATACTCTTAACATTACATAATAAAACATAAACCAAAGCACAAATATAGCAATTTGTAAACACAAATCTAACTTTTTGCTTTTTATTTTGATATTTCAATCAGATATCGGACAATATACATTGCAATTTTCCATGCTTTGAACTTATGATATTAATTAACTGTTTACATATATAACAATTATAACACAAAAACAGATTAATAAATTAAAAAAAATGGCACAACATTCAACTAAAACAGTATGGAGAGAGAACAATATTTTTGATACCGATCTTGAAGGGCACAAAATCACAATAGATCTAGGTAAAGAGGCAGAAGGTGATAATGCCGGTCCAAGACCAAAGAGATTAATGTTGGTAGCTGCTGCAGGATGTACCGGACTTGATGTTGTTGAAATGGTTCGTAAGATGCGTATTGATTTGAAAGGATTTAATATTAGTATTGATGCCGAAATGACAGATAAACATCCTAAACAATACACTTCGATGAAAGTGATTTATGAATTTGAAGGAGAAAACTTGCCGACCGATAAACTTGAAAGGGCATGTAAGCTTTCATTCGACAAATATTGCGGAGTATTGTCTGTATATAAGAAGGCAATACCGGTAACATTTGAAGTAGTAGTCAATAATTCGTAATTATTTTGAGCGACATTACAGAAAAAATTTTATATTTTTTGTACCTTTGTTCTATAAATCAGAATTTTTTTTCGACCCCAATCTAACCTGTTATATTTTGTGACGGATTGGACTACAATTGACAATTTTTTAATAACGCAATAATAAATTACAGAATTATGCAAACAATTGACTCTTTTAATTTTGCCGATAAAAAGGCATTTGTACGTGTAGACTTTAATGTTCCTCTAGATGAAAACTTCAATATAACAGACGATACACGCATTCGCGCAGCAATTCCAACATTAAAGAAGATACTTAAAGATGGTGGAAGCGTAATTATTGGTTCACATCTAGGCAGACCAAAAGGTACGACTGAAAAGTTTTCGCTTAAGCATATATTACAACGTGTTTCAGAATTACTGGAAGTGAACACGCTTTTTGCTGATGACTGCATAGGCGAAGAGACAGAAGCTAAAGTAGCTTCACTTCGTCCGGGAGAAGCATTGTTACTTGAAAACCTTCGTTTTTATGCCGAAGAAGAGGGCAAGCCTCGCTTAGCTACAGATGCAACAGAGCAAGAAATCGCTAATGCAAAAAAAGATGTAAAAGAGTCGCAAAAGGAGTTTACAAAAAAGCTGGCTTCATACGCCGATGTTTATGTAAATGATGCTTTTGGCACTGCACATCGTGCCCATGCTTCAACCGCACTTATTGCAGAACATTTTGATGCCGAACATAAAATGTTTGGCTACCTTCTGCAAAATGAAATTACAGCTGTAGAAAAAGTAATGAAAGAGACAAAGCGTCCTTTCACAGCAATTATGGGAGGATCCAAAGTTTCTTCTAAAATAGATATCATAAAGAACTTGCTGGATAAGGTTGACAATCTTATTCTTGCCGGTGGCATGACATATACTTTCGCAAAAGCATTTGGCGGCAATATCGGGAATTCTATTGTTGAAGATGACAAGCTTGATTTAGCAAAAGAGATTGTTGAATTAGCAAAGCAAAAAGGTGTAAACCTGGTACTTGCAACAGATGCTAAAACAGCCGACAAGTTCTCAAATGATGCAAATACAGATTTTGCGTCAGTAAATGAAATACCGGATGGATGGGAAGGACTTGATATTGGTCCGGAGTCTGAAAAAGTATTTACAGAAATAATTAAAAACTCAAAAACAATACTTTGGAACGGGCCTGTAGGTGTTTTTGAATTTGAAAACTTTGAGAAAGGATCGCGCAAGGTCTCTGATGCTATAGTGGCAGCTACAAAGAGTGGAGCTTTTTCGCTTGTTGGAGGAGGCGATTCAGTTGCATGTGTAAACAAATTTGGTCATGCCGATGAAGTTTCGTACGTGTCAACCGGAGGAGGTGCATTGCTCGAAATGATTGAAGGTAAAGAACTCCCGGGGATTAAGGCAATCAGAGGACATTAATATCAACCCATTTAATTACAACTAAACAAGTAATAATCAATACATAACTTTGGGTAATCCTATATATTGGAAAGGGAGGAAAATATATTTTTCCTCCCTCTTTTTTCTATTCATTACAAAGATGGTATGATTGAAGTACTAAATCTCATCATTTTTTTGTAATTTTGAAGTCTTTTACATTAGATTTTTGTAACAAACAACGCAGAAAACGAACAGATAAGCCGTGAATCCCTTTTGGATCCTTTAATCGGAAATCTATTCTTTTTTTGAACAATCACTTTACAATGAATATTTCATATAATTGGCTTAAAGAGTATTTAGAATTTGATTTTACACCACAAGAAACGGCAGAAAGACTCACACACATTGGTCTTGAAGCTGAAGGTGTTGAAGAGGTGCAAACTATTAAAGGTGGACTTGAAGGTTTGGTTATAGGCAAAGTACTTACGTGCACTAATCATCCTAATGCAGACACCCTTCATCTGACAACTGTAGATATTGGTAATGGAGAGGAGCCACTAAACATTGTATGTGGAGCACCAAATGTGGCAGCGGGACAAAAAGTAATTGTTGCAACCGTTGGTACTACACTCTATTCGGGAGATGAAGAATTCACAATTAAGCGAACAAAAATTCGTGGTGAAGAGTCGCTAGGTATGATTTGTTCAGAAGCCGAGATTGGATTAAGTGATAATCACAACGGAATATTGGTTTTACCTGAAGATGCAACTGTTGGTACTCCCGCCAAGGAATATTATAACATAAAAAGTGATTGGCTTATAAGTATTGACATCACACCAAACAGGTCAGATGCTGTTTCGCACTACGGCATTGCAAGAGATTTAGCTGCATGGCTGGATCAGGCCGGGAAGTCATATAAATTAAACAAACCTTCTGTAGATGCATTTAAAGTTGACAAAGAAGATGGAGGCATAGATGTATTTGTAGAAAACAGTGAAGCTTGCCCAAGATATACCGGACTAACAATCAGAGGTGTAATAGTTAAGGAAAGTCCGGACTGGCTAAAAAACAAACTCCAGATAATTGGTTTACGTCCTATTAACAATATTGTTGACATAACTAATTTTGTACTATTTGAAACCGGTCACCCCATGCATGCATTTGATGCAAGCCATATAAAAGGAGACAAGGTAGTGGTACGCACATTGCCGGATAAGACAAAATTCACAACTCTCGACGAACAGGTGCGCGAATTGAGCGAAAAAGATTTAATGATCTGCAACTCAGAAGAAGGCATGTGCATTGCAGGTGTATTTGGTGGCATGTATTCGGGAGTAACAGAAGAGAGTAAAGATATATTCTTGGAGTCGGCCTATTTCAACCCCACCCGTGTAAGAAAAACTGCTCGTAGGCATGGTTTAAATACAGATTCATCTTTTCGCTTTGAAAGGGGAGCCGATCCAAATAATACTGTTTATGCAATTAAACGTGCTGCACTTCTTATAAAAGAGATAGCCGGAGGTGAGATAGAGGGTGATATAAGAGATGTTTATCCTCATCCTATAGAAATGCCTAAAGTTGTTCTTAATTACAAAAAGGCACAAAACATCATTGGAAAAAAGATCCCTAAATCAACAATCAAGAGTATAATAAATACTCTTGAAATGGAGATTGATGCTGAGACCGATGATGATATTACACTTAGGATACCAACTTACAGAGTTGATGTAACTAGAGATGTTGATGTAATTGAGGAGATTCTTCGTATATACGGTTATAATAATGTAGAATTTAGCGACTCTTTAAGGGCCAACTTATCATACCAGACTGCAACAGACCGAAAGTATAAATTGCAGTCATTAATATCCGAACAGCTAACAGCTAATGGTTTTAGCGAAATTATAAACAACTCACTAACAAAGAAGAGTTATTACGAAAATAGTGAAACTTATCCGATAAAGAATTGCGTTTCATTGGTTAACCCGCTGAGTAATGATCTGAGTGTAATGCGCCAAACGCTACTTTATGGTGGTCTTGAAAGTATCGAGTATAACCGTAACAGAAAGCATGGTGATCTTCGCTTGTATGAATTCGGTAATTGTTATTTTTATAACAACGATAATAAAAAAAGGGATGATATACTTGCCGAATACTCCGAATATGCATATATTGGTTTATGGATAACCGGAAGGCGGAACCATAAAAGCTGGACTGCAGCAGAAGAACAGAGTAATGTATTTGAACTTAAAGCGTATGTGGAAAACATATTAAAAAGAGTTGGTTTTCCAATTGCAGAGTTAAAATATGAGCCATTGCAAAACGACATATATGACACTGCATTGACATTGCAAAAAGGTAATATAGAGCTTGGCAATTTTGGGATTGTTTCAAAAAATATTTGTAAGAAACTTGATATCGATACTAATGTTTACTATGCAGAAATGAATTGGGATACGTTAATGAGAGTTGCCGAAAAACATTCTGTAAAATTCGCCGAAACTCCCAAATTCCCTGCAGTAAGCAGAGACTTGGCACTTTTGATTGATAAAAACATCACCTTTGATCAGATTGAACAGATTGCAAGAAAATCAGAGAAGAAATTGCTTAAAAATGTATCACTATTTGATGTATACGAAGGAAATAATTTGCCTGACGGTAAAAAATCGTATGCTGTTAACTTCCTTCTTCAGGATGAGAGCAAAACGCTGACAGACAAACAGATAGACAAGGTAATGCGAAAAATACAGCAGAACCTCGAAAGAGAACTGGAAGCAAAACTAAGATAATGACATTAAAAGAATTATTCACTAATATACAAACCCGTTAAGCCTTGAATAAAGACTTCGAGTTGAATTCATTATGATATGGGAAGAGCATTTGAATATCGCAAAGCACGAAAATTAAAACGCTGGGGCAATATGTCACGCGTTTTCACCAAACTAGGTAAAGAAATCACTATAGCAGCAAGAGATGGCGGTCCGGACCCGGACACAAATCCTCGTTTACGTGTTCTTACTCAGCATGCTAAGAAAGAGAACATGCCAAAGGACAATGTGGAACGTGCAATTAAGAGGGCAACCGACAAAGACTCGTCAGACTACAAAGAGGTTGTTTATGAAGGCTATGGTCCTTACGGCATAGCAATTGTAGTAGAAACTGCTACTGACAATTCAACGCGCACAGTTGCCAACGTTCGTAGTTACTTCACAAAGCATGGTGGTTCACTGGGTACTACCGGTAGCCTTGAATTTCTATTTGATCACAAATGTGTTTTTAAGATTGCTTCCAAAGAGGGTATTGATATAGAAGACCTAGAGCTGGAGTTGATAGATTATGGTGTTGACGAGGTAGAGGTTGAAGAAGATGACATATTGCTATATGGCGATTTTAAATCATACTCCGAAATACAGACCTACCTTGAAGAGAATGGTTTTGAGATATATTCGGCTGAATTTGAAAGAATTCCACACGATACTAAAGAGCTTGACGATGAGCAGCGTGCTCAAATCGAAAAACTGTTAGAGAAATTTGAAGAAGATGAAGATGTTCAGAACGTTTTCCACAATATGGAGGAGAGCGTTGCTGATGATAATGAATAAATATTCTTAATCAAACAAACAACTACCTCTTATGCGTCTGGTATTTATCTAATGCCTCTTTAGCAGCAGCATATGAGCTCTTGGTTGAGTTCATTAAATCTACCTCAAGACTTCTTAAAAGATCAGCAATTTCAGGATTATTATAGAAATCATCATGAAGTTGCTGATTAATTGTTTCAAACATCCTATACTTTGCCTGATTATTACGTTTGCGATAAAAAAATCCATTTTTTTTCACAAAAGCGATATAGCGTTCAACCATATCACCAACCTCTTCAATACCTAAATTATAGTAACCGGAATATGTAAGCACCTCGGGACTCCAGCCGGACTCGGGAACGGGAAACAGATGCAGCGCATTTCGCAATTGTATCTGTGCCAGCTTGGCCTTTTCAATATTATCACCATCGGCTTTATTAATAATAATACCATCGGCCATCTCCATAATACCTCTTTTTATCCCTTGTAGCTCGTCGCCCGTTCCTGACAACTGAATAAGCAGAAAGAAATCAACCATCGAGTGTACAGCAATTTCGGACTGCCCAACTCCAACCGTTTCAACAAACAAATAGTCAAACCCTGCAGCTTCACAAAGGATTATAATCTCCCTAGTTTTACGTGCCACGCCCCCTAAAGATCCTGCGGAAGGAGAAGGTCTAATAAAAGCATTCTTCTCAACAGAAAGCCTCTCCATTCTAGTTTTATCGCCCAAAATACTACCTTTAGACAGCTCACTTGAGGGGTCAATTGCCAATACAGCAAGTTTATGTCCCTTATTTAAAAGATGCATTCCGAAAGAATCTATAGATGTACTTTTACCGGCACCCGGCACACCCGTTATTCCAACGCGAATAGATTTGCCTGAATGTGGGATACACCTCTCTATTATGGTTTGTGCTTTCTCATAATCAGATGGTAATGAACTCTCTACTAAAGTAACAGCCTGGCTCAGCACAACCATATCACCTGCCAATATTCCATCTACAAACTCTTTTATTGAGCGTTTATTCTTTCTGTCGCGTTTTAAAAGGTATGGATTAACATTTGGTGGTTGAACTACTCCTTTATTTACAGCTAGTCCTTTATATTTAGAATCATTTTCGGGATGTTTCATTATAAATTTAATATTAATAACCGAATGAAGCCTTTCAACAAAGTTACTTCAAACGGCTATTATTTGCAATTCAAAAGCGGTATATTATTGTCTTGGTGTAACGTTTCCTTTAATGGTTAGTACATACACAGTATCGGGTACGTTTGTATATACCCTTATTGTTTTATTGAATGTTCCCGGGCGACGAACAGTTGAGTATCTTGCAGAAACAACTCCTTCTTTACCCGGCAATATTGGTTCACGCGTGTAACTGGGTGTTGTACATCCACATGATGACGCAACACGCTGAATGATTAACGGAGAATCGCCACTATTTATAAACTTAAACTGTGTTGTAACAGCCCCAATTTCCTCTTTAATTAAACCAAAATTATGTTCGTTTTTTTCAAATTCCAGAGATGGCTGTTTTTGTGCAAAAGCACTAAAAATCAGTAAGCTGAAAATTAAAATTAATACTGTTTTCTTCATTATAATATATTTAATTGTTATCAGTATGATACAAAAGTAGCAAATCAGTTTAAATACAGTCCCCTGTTTAACTATTCTTTGTACATTTATTTGGTCACTTCAATTCTTATACCCTCGGTATGTGAAGTAAATTCCGGTGCATACATAGATTGAACAGTTGCCAGCCCGGCCGAATAACTTCCTGTTCGGTTTACAAACATAGTGTATTCAAATATGTAAGTTCCACGCGGCAAACTATCAAAATAAAAATTAGTTGACGCATCTTTAACTGTTTGATAATATGGCACTCCACCTTTCCAACTTAAACCTGACACCTGATTTACAGGCTCAAAACAAACGGCTCTAACATCCTTTATATGCACAAACTCATGCTCGCGATCGGTACGAAGAGTTAATCGAACTACAACCTTATCACCCACCTTTAACTCTGTATCATCAGAAATTAGTATCAACTTAGTTCCCTCAGAATCTGTTTTTTCAATAAAAAACAATTTCTCCACATCAAGCGATGCATCAGTTTTGGAAACCTTGTCCATTTCTTCAAAGTACTGCCAATAAAGTGCTCCCCATGCAGGAGTCTCACCATTATGCTCAACTATTACCTCCCCCATTTCGGGAGAAACTTCAGTTCTGTTCCATGACTCCTTAAAATAATCTGTGCCGGCCTCACTTTTGTCAGGTTCAATTAAATTACTACCTAATGTAACAACAGTTTCTCCACCGGAAGCAAACCAATCAGTACCGGTACTAAGAAGAGCATAAACAGCATCTGCAGTTGCATGTGTAGTCTCCCACAGTTGGGTCTGCTTCTGCTTAAGCAACCATCGCTTCATATTATCAATCTCTTCTGCACTTGCACCACCGGCACCAAAAGCATCCATTATAAATGTGTGAACTGAAACGGCCGATTGCGACATAAACACATTTGCTCTATTGTTTGCCCAATACATTCCCATCTCTTCTGAAACAACTGCATGTTCACGGAATGATTTTAATATATCCTGCACAATATTATTTTTCCTCTCCTTCTGTAAGAAAAGGGCAATTAAGGATCGTTCGTAAAGGCCAAAGGTGGTCCAGTTTTTCTCAATCACTGATCCATAAAACTTGTACATCTCACTCACCTGATTATCCTTAGGATGATGATCGTATGAAGAACGCACAAACAAATACTCTAAGTCAGTAACAGAAATAGATTTAATATTCTTCCAATCTTTATTATACTTTTTCAACGCTTCGAACCTACGAATAGCTTCGGCGTCAATAAAACTCACAGCACTTGATTGCATAGAGAGAATATCATCTGAGATATCCAAACTCTTTAGATCGCTCAACTGATTAAAACCGTATAGAATATACTGAGTTATACTAACACTTGGTCTGAAACCTTTAAACCAGCTCCAACCACCTTCAGAAGACTGCAACTCCTTAAGTCGAGTTAAAGCAGTTTGAGTTAAATTGCGACTACGATTAATATCGAACAAAAGCGATAATTTCTCTTTTTGCTCTGTCTCATTTTTAGCTTCCACAACCCATGGAGTCTCTTCAAGAAGGATGTTTTTAAGTTCTTGATTTTTCTCTAAATTTGAAATTAGAGTTTCAGCATCTCCTCCCTGTTTTTTCCATAAATCTATCATTGCAGACACCTTTGGGTATGCTTTACCAATATGTGCTCCCAAACTATTTGCATAGTATGAGGCAAACCAGGAAACAGCATTCTCGCTTGTTGGCACACCAAGCACAGGAAGTGCCTGAACAGCATACCAAGCAGGATTAGAAGCAAATTCGAGAGTAAGTCGGTAATCCTCTCTTGTTGATGAACCATCTTTCAGCAAACGATCCATAGTGAAAGTTTTCGTTTCATTTCCACTAATATCCATCCTCATGCTCTCTGTTACAAGCATACGGTTTGAAAGTACTGCAAGAGAGTGTTGCTCACCATCACTAAAGCTATCGCTTTTAGCTACAACTCTAACTCCTATAACATCAATTCCGGATGGCACATCAAATGTCCATACTGCATCTGAAGAAGCTCCTGGTTGAAGCGAGAAATCTTGCTCCTTATTTATCAAAGTGATATTGCTCAAACGCTCCTCTGTTACAGGATCAAAAAACTCCAAGCCTACTTTCCCGATTTGAATTTTATCAGACAAGTTTGATATCTTTGTTGAAATAGTAGTTTTGTCGCCAAGTCTCAAGAATCTAGGCATATTTGGAGTTACCATCAACTCTTTTTGCGACACAGTAAATGCCTCTGTCTGACCACTATCAAAGGTTTTATTATGGGCAAAAACCCTGAAACGCCACCTAGTATTACTCTCAGGTACAGTAAACGCAATTTGAGTTTCTCCCTTATCATTAGTCCTCAATTGTGGGTAGAAAAAAGCTGTCTCGTTAAAATTTCGTCTAACTTGAGCAGTCTCAACTTGTAGTTCGCCTGTTTGTAATAATTGTCGTTCCTCCATTTGTACCAACCCTGATTGTGATGATTGAAGTGCAGAAGGGACAATTGAAGAATCTAAGGAGTAAAACTCCGCACTTTCTTCCGATACTCTTTTAGCAATCTTTGGCTGCCCATATCCTAAAACAATATTTTCGTTCATGCCGGTTCTTCCAACTCCTCTCAATGAAAATCTTCCCGAATATAGCGAGTAGCCAAACCAGTTGAACCTATCAAACTCAAAAGGCACAATATTTTTATTTGGTATGGTTATATTTGCAGAGGAGTACTCGGTAAAGAAAGATTGATCTTGAGTAAATTCTCTTATCGACTTATACCTATCGTATGAATAGATTGTTAAATCCCAAGGATGGGAAGGATAAATTTTATCAAGCGAAAAATCATACATAGAAGCAAGTACCTCTCCATCTGAAGGATTACCCAACATGTCGGTAACTGTAACCCTCCATTCCTCTTCTGTACCGGGACGAATCTTATCACGGAATACATCCATTCTAACTTTTAGGTCGCTCTGCTCTTTCTTTAGTCGCAACTCTGTTTTATGTGAATAGAATATTTCATCCTTAACATAGGTCAGCAGCAACGTAACACCATTTTCGTAACTTTTATTATAAGGAATAGTAATGATTTCGTTTTCATTATTAAGCTTAAGCCATTTCCTTTCGAGCAAACTATTTTCTTGCCACAATTCATACAGTACAGACACATTATCGGATGCTCCTAGAATCACTTCTGCAGGCTTATTGGGCGAGAAAACAGCACTTTTCACCACATACCACTCATTTGTTTTAATGGGCGGTCGCTTATCATTGTATGAAAATAGAACAAAATCATTTTCTGCCTCTATCCTGTTACCTCTATCATCTTTCGACTCAAGCTTTAACCGGTATTTCCCTGAACTCATCTTTCTAAGCTCATTCTTAATTCCTTCTTGCTCACCTACAATAAATTCACCTTGAGTCATAAGCTTATTAATCGAATCATTCTCATGCAAAGAGAAAATCTGAAAAGCACCCTCAGCCTCTATATCGGCACCATCAAGATTCTTTGCTGTAACAACTATTTGCTCGTCGCTATTCTTCTCAAAACGAGCAGGCATCTCAGTCAGCAAAATCATCGAAACATCCCCCACTGTTACCATGTAGCTACCCACTTGTGTTTCGCCATTTATATCTGTAACAGTAGCATCTACAACAAATGAAAAAATCGATCTTCCAGAACTCCTACTATCGGACTTATCCGGGGTAAACTTAATTTTAAACTCACCTTCATCGTCAGTATATACAGATCCTTCGGCATAATGCTCGGTAGTACCACCCCAAAACCTCCACCAGGTTTGTTGGCGAGTTATTTTCCATTCAACCAATGCGTTTTGCAACTTAATGCCCGAAAAACTCTCGGTCTTACCTCTCAAGGCTATCTCTTCACCAAACTTGTATGTCTCTTCAATTTTATCAAAAGTAACCTCAAATGTGGGTCGTTTATACTCCTCAACTCTAAAATCCACACCACCATTAACAGATTCAATAGTAAAATTACCCGGCAATGTACCTTCCGGCAAAACAAACTCACCAGAGACAGAGCCAAATTCATTTGTCCTTAATGTCTGTTTAGAGACCTCTCTGCTGTTTACATCCTTAAGCACAAACTCAATATCCTTGTTCGCCACAATTAAATGATTATTATCAACAGTACGGGTATGAATTGCCTTGAAATAAACAATCTGCCCCGGCCTAAACAAACTTCTGTCTGTAAATATCTGAGTACTCTCTCGTAATGAGACTTCGGGTGAGGAGTAACCCCAATATGCGATTGGAAGTCGACTAAGAAGAGAACCATTGTCGCCCCCTTTACTCACATTATAAAAAACATTATTATTTGGTATGCTTTTATTATAAGTAGCAAGTCCATCACTATTTGTTGTAATGCTCTCGACTTGAGTTAACGAAGAGTTGCGCCAATTATCAGGCAACTTGTAGATATTTATTGTTGCATTTTTTATGGGATAACCCGTAACCCTGTCCACCACAAAAAAATCAAATCTATCATCGGTAGTTGATCTTGTAAAAACAGCCAGATCCGAAACTGCAAAAAAGTAATCATTACCCAAATGGTGGGTATCCATTTTAGGGTTGGAATCAAAAGTGATCATATATGTTCCCGGAGCATCAACATCAACAATAAGAGTTGTGTCATTAGTAAGATATTCCGGTGTTTCGGGCAACGGTATTTCTATATTTTTTATAAAAGTTCTTTTTCTTTTGATATTATAATCTATACCCGATTGTGCCATTCGCTCATCAACAGGTGAATCTATACGATAAAGACTAGCAGTCAAGGACTTAACACTTCTGAAAGAAACCGCAAGTTTTTTAGCAGAATTTAGAGGAAAGGTTCTGTTGCCGGTGACATTAAATTGTGAAAATGTCAATTGCGACAACATGTTTTCCAGAACTGATATCCTTTCATAATTAGGATATCTATCAATACCTTTCTTCAACAGTTCATACAATTCACGCTCTTTTTCAACCTTTTGCGCGCTATCACTTTTTTCATCAATTTTCCAAATTTGATCCTGATAAAAAGAAGCCAAATTATCAATTATCTCTACACTAATTGGTTTACCCTCCCATTTTTTCAATAAACCTTCAAGTCTAGATTTTGCATGAGATTCATACCTGTTTTGCAATACAGATAGATTTTCAAGTAAATCTAATTGAGTAAGCAAAACAGACTCATTCAGTTCTCTATCCTGCAACGAAACAAGATGTTTGCGAAATGTCTCAAACACCCATAAATTATAATCATTTACACCGGGATTAAAATTGATATTAACAAACTCTTCAAATGGAGCAAAAAGTGATTCCTGCAAAACACCTTTTTTTGCGAGTGTTCGGCTCAAATCTTCGTCTGAACCAATCTGTCTGAATTGCTCTATTGCTCTTCTTGTAAGAAAATCATACATAGTGGGATAAAAGCGACGAGAATCTTTGCCTAGTTCAACAACAGCGGTATAAGTTTCAACCTTTGCATTAATAAGTTCATTTTGTTCGTAAATAGAAGCATTAAGGTGCTCAACTGCTTTGGTATAAAATATATTCTTTGTCCACTCCTTCATATCTGCAGGAACAAAATCCGCAAGTTCAGTTCGCTGGTTAATAGTCCACTGATTAGCACTATAATACTGAATATACAACTCACCAAGCATAGAGTGGATAACGGATTTCTCAACCACATAACTACTCTTCTCAAGCATATCGGTTAGATTACCAAAGATGTTTGTATCATTCTGATAATCAACAACCAAATCATACTTACCTTGATGTATCAATGCTTTAATTACCTGCGGACTATCCTTAGCTTTTATTGCTTTTAAAAGTATATTATCAACTATTTTAACAGCGGATTGTGGTAAAGATTTTTGTTCAAATTCGGCAACTTTCAACCAGTCATTTTTATAATCATCATCGTTCATAGTTAACTTGTTTTGAGAGAGACCAATTGATATTGGAATAAAAAATAATAATAAAAAGAATATTTTTCTCATTTCATGTTTTGTGTTAAAGTTCAGTATATTTTAGTGGTTTGTATATGCATTTAACAATTAAAGGCTAATATTTGTTTTAGAAATTACTACTCCAGTTTTTTAAGATTCATTTTCTGTAAACTTATATAAGGTTAGACACATTGTACCTTCCTGATTGTAATGTACATTTAGTGTAAACCTGTTTTTCAGGACTAGGCACGGACTTACTCCGTAGATACCTTATACATACCTTATATAACAATAAGCTATCTATATGCTATCTATAAGGAATTACCGAACAAAGCCCTATCTCTAGTCCTACAATCTATTAACCTCACTTCCACCTGTTCCCGTTCCTATATGTTTTTTACTCGTCGGATTTAGAGTGTAGTTTATATGAACATGGAGTTGGTTTATACAATAGGTTTCTTTACAACACCCATTCGTTTTTTGCCATTAATTTTTATTAGAATAGGATTTACGAAATGTACATGTCTGATAAAGTTGGATTCGAAAACAGCAGGTTTTGAATTAAGGAATTCCTCATCAAAGAAACCATCATTTTCCAGAAATGGATTGACGGTAAAATATCCAACACCAAATGATGTGAGATTTTGAAAAAAATGAGTGCCCTGACTCGGCTCAATCCTATAGTTCTCTAAGCCGGACTCAACAATGAGTCGGGCCTGACTAATATGTGTCCATTTTACCGGAATTCCCAACCATGGATCAGAAGAACCCCAGCGACCGGGTCCAACAAGGATGTAATTTCTATCATCTTTTGCAAAAGCAGCATTTATCTGTTCTATTTCGCGTGCAATGACGGGATTGTTTGAGGCGTTAAAAATATCTGTTTTTATATAAACAATATCATTTATATCATTTATGATACCATTACCAAGTGCATTTTTAGAAAAAAGGATAGTATCTTTAACATTAATTTTGGAAAGATCATCATTTACAACCTCCTTGCTGTCAACAATTGGTCTAATCTGCAAAACATAAAAGCTTGCATTTTTCTGATCCTTAATATCAACTGCAAACTCAATTTCAACCGGCCGGCCCATCTCCTTTTGTCCAATTTTAAGCAGCTTGTTGAATGTTTCGTTTAATGGAAATAAATCATGCTGAATGATATGAGAAAATGTTATGATCTTTCGACCATCTTCATAATACCCATCTCTTAATATCTGATCTTGTATATCGTAGGTTGAAGTCACATAACGCAACGGTCCATTTTTCTCCGCCTTATTAACTCTAAGTTTAAGTAAATTGAAGTTCTCATCTATACTAAAATCCTTTCCTGCCGATTCCAGATCGAGTGCATAAAACTGAGTTTGAGTGTCTTTTAAAACAAGATCAAGAGTGCTCAGCTGAAGTACATTTGATGCATGCATTGGCGAAAAACGCAACCCTATGTTACCGTCAACAATATACTTCCCAAGTCCAAAGCCCATATTTACTATACCATCTTCAATTTTTTCATTTCCTATCGGGTAATAGTTTATTGATCGGGCAACACCTGAAATTGCAGGATAGTAAAGGTTTTCATATTGCGAACCTACAACTTCCTGCAGCACAATTGCCATCTTTTCTTGATCTATCAAATTGTGTGTTGCAGAAATATATGCTTTACTGTCTTTAAAAAAAACCGAAGCATACACCCCTTTTATAGCATTGCTTAAAAGTCTGATCATAACATAACTATCATCCACATATGGAATCATGTATGTTGAATACACTCCTGCAAAAGGTTGATATTGCGAGTCTTCCAACAGACTTGAAGATCTAATTGCAATAGGAGCCTCTATAGCATCAAAGAAAACAAGGAAGTCAGACACCAACCTTTTGGGAAGCTTTGCAGCTAGAAAATGTTGTAGAATCTCTTCATCCGAGCGATCACTCATTGCAACCGAATAAAGGTCATTAGCCTCCATAAACTCATCAAAGATATCAGTACATAACACAACAGTTTTTGGAGTAATGACAGGGAAATTGTTGTGATTGTTAAGTTCAACATGAGTTTTAATCATATAGCCGATAAAGGCAAGCCCCCTACCCTTTCCTCCCAGAGAACCCTCGCCTATACGTGCAAAATTTGAATATCGGTCGAACCTATCCTTCTCGAATACAGCTACAACACCAACATTTTTCATCTTTCTATATTGCACAATGGTAGCATAAATTAGCTCGCGAGCTTCATTCATATTTGCATATTCTGATACATGAATCCTTTTGAGTAGCTCAGCTACGGGGAACATGGCTCGAGTATAAAAGAAACGAGAAAAATGGTTGTTCAGCAGATGGTAATAAAGAGCATTGTCAGGAATATTACGTATTTTCATCTGCAACTCCTTAAGATTACGGATTCGAAATATCTCTTCTCCTGTAGTAGGGTCTTTGATTATAAAATCACCAAAGCCAAGATTTTCGTTTATTGCTTTATTAAGATCTAAAGGAAATGTTTTGGAATTTTTATCAATAAATACTGAATTAAGGTCATTTGCATACTTTTGATTGCCCGAATCAGAAGAGGTGTATATTATTGGAATATGTATATCATTTTTCCTAACCCATTCACCAAACCTTTTACCTGCTAATGTGTCTTTTTCACCTTCACGATTAAAGCTCATATCACAGATAATACCCAACATGTTATCGTTGAATTTATCATAATATTTAACTGCCTCCTCATAATTTCTGGCAAGTAAGATCTTGGGTCTGCCCCTTTTTCGTAACATCTGCTGATGCTCATTTAGTGCCTCTTTTGCAAATTCGCGTGATTCGGTTAGAACATATTTATACAGAAGAGGAAGTGCTGAAGAGTAAAACCTGACTGAATCCTCAACCAACATTATTGTCTGAACACCCACTGTTTTAACATCATCCTCAGCATTCATGCTGTCTTCAATAAGTTTTATAATTGCAAGCAGCAGATCTGTATCACCTAGCCAACTGAACACGTAGTCAATTCCTGATAAATCCTCCTTTTGAAGTGATTGAGTGACGGCTTTAGAAAAGGGGGTCAGAAGTACCACAGGTATAAGCGGATAGCGCTTTTTAACCTCTTTGGCAAGCTCAAATGAATCGCTGTTATCCATATTAGGCATGCAAATAATAAGCTCATATCTATTTTGTTTAAGCTGTAGCAATGCCTCTTTGTTGCTGCTCACCTGATAGAATCGCGGTGGGTAACGCAGACTTAAGGATGTATATTCGTTAAAAATCTGCTCATCAACACGTCCATCATCCTCAAGTATAAACATATCGTAGCGCGATGCAACAATCAGAATATTATATATTCTTTTATTCATTAACTCAACGTAAGGTGTATCTCTAAATCTTAGCTGACTAATGTCGTGGGCTTTAACAACTGAACTTGACGTTTTTAGTTTCATCTGCAGTAAATTATTTGAATTACAAACATAAGAAAAAAACAGCTATACAATAATAAGCATTAAAATATTATGACAATTTGAGTTATAGAAATATTGTTGTAAATTTGTTAGTTATTCAACAATTTCAATATGTTGAATTTACAGTTTAATTAAATAGAAAAAGTCAGCATATATAATGAATAAATCTACTATTATAATATCAACATTATCGTTAATAATTGCCGCGGGAGCGCTTTTCTTAATACTTACTTCAGGTAATGATATGGAAAAAGCAGAATCTGAGAAACCTTTGGTGTTGTCAATGACAGCTTCGGTGACAGTGCCGGATAAGATGACTTTTGCTAACGAAGAGATTGTTTTTGACCGTTATGACAGGTATGAACGAATGGATAGGGAGCTTAACAGTTTTACCTATTTCCACTCCACAACAATGCTACTGTTTAAGCGTGCAAATCGTATCTTCCCAATAATTGAGCCTATACTCGAAAGAGAAGGAATTCCTGATGACATTAAATATCTGGCAGTTATTGAAAGCAATCTTGACAATAGAGCCATATCACCGGCAAGAGCAGCAGGATTGTGGCAGTTTTTACAGAGCACCGGAAGAGAACATGGACTTGAAGTTCGCACAGATGTTGATGAGCGGTATCATATTGAAAAATCGACTGTTGCTGCTGCAAAATACTTAAAAGATGCTTATAGAAAATATGGTTCTTGGAGTGCTGCAGCATTAGCATATAATGGTGGACAAGGAAGAGTTACAGGTGCATTGATAGATCAAAAGACTGATGATGCACTTGACCTTTGGCTGGTTGAAGAGACTACTCGATACTATTACAGGATGCTGGCAATTAAGCAGATATTTGAGCAACCCAGACAATATGGGTTTGTAATTAAACCTGAACAATTATACAAACCTATGGAGTTTAAGAGGGTGGAGGTTACAAGTACTATACCCAACTTGGTGTCGTTTGCCCAACAGCATGGCGTTACTTACGCTCAATTGAAAGATTTCAATTCGTGGCTTAGGACAGATAAACTAAATAACGCTTCAGGTAAAAAATACACAATCCTGATCCCTACCAAGGAGAGTTTGTACTATTCGAAAAGTCAAAAGCCCAGGGTGCATAAGCAGGTTTGGATTACAGAGTAAACATTTTTAGGTTATACATACTATGGCTTCTGAAACAGAACAGATTCAGGTGTATGGTGCCCGCGTACACAATTTAAAGAATATTGATGTTAATATACCGCGCGACTCGCTAACTGTTATTACAGGATTGAGTGGTAGCGGCAAGTCATCATTGGCTTTCGACACAATTTTTGCGGAAGGGCAACGCAGATATATTGAAACATTCTCGGCATATGCAAGAGGATTTCTTGGTAAAATGGAGCGACCGGATGTGGATAAAATCACAGGATTGAGCCCGGTAATCTCAATTGAACAAAAAACGACTAACAAAAACCCAAGATCAACTGTAGGCACATCAACTGAGGTATATGATTTTCTACGCCTATTATTTGCACGTGCAGGTGAGGCTTATTCATATCTAACGGGCGAGAATATGGTTAAATATACAGATGAGCAAATTCTTGAACTGATATTAGAAAAATATATTGGAAAGAAAATATATATCTTGTCGCCGGTTGTAAGAAACCGTAAAGGGCATTACAAAGAACTTTTTGAGCAGATTCGCAAAAAAGGATATCTTAATGTGAGAGTTGATGGCGATATTAGAGAGATATTGCCCGGAATGAAGGTTGACCGCTACAAAAACCACAATATTGAGATACTAATTGATAAGATGGTTGTTTCAAATAAGTTTGCGGATAAACTTAAAGCAAGTGTTGGAACAGCTATGAAGCAGGGCTCCGGATTAATACTAATTCAGGATGTGGAGGCAGATGAAGTAAGACATTACAGCAGAAGTTTGATGTGTCCTACTACCGGTTTATCTTATAGTGAACCTGCACCTCACAATTTTTCATTTAACTCCCCTCAGGGAGCTTGCCCTCGATGTAAAGGGATAGGTACTGTGGATCAGGTGGATATTGAAAAGATTATTCCAAATCCTGACTTGAGTATTGCGGCTGGAGGAATTGTGCCTTTGGGTAAAGAGAAGAGTAATATGCTGTTTTGGCAAATAGCAGCAATTTGTGAGAAGTATGGTGTGACTATAAAAACAGCTTTAAACAAAATACCTGAAGATGCAATTAACGAAATTCTTTATGGCACTAATGAGAGATTAAAAATTAAAAACGAATCTCTTGGCAACTCAAATTATATGGTCACTTACGAAGGTGTAACCAAGTATATTGAGATGCAGCAGGAAGGGGATGCTTCGGCAACAGCTCAAAAATGGGCAGGGCAATTTATTACAACATCAGTCTGCCCGGAATGCAACGGTCAGCGACTTAACAAAGAAGCACTCCACTTTAAAATAAACGAGAAAAATATTGCTGATTTGTCATCAATGGACATACAGACGCTTTTCAATTGGTTTACAGAATCTGAAACTGTGGTTTCTGAACGACAAAAATTGATTGCAACAGAGATTAAAAAAGAGATTCTAACAAGATTGCAGTTTCTTCTTGATGTGGGGTTGGGATATTTATCTCTTTCACGTGCATCTGCCTCGTTATCAGGAGGAGAGAGTCAGAGAATTAGGCTTGCCACTCAAATTGGTTCACAGTTGGTGAATGTGTTATATATTCTCGATGAGCCAAGTATCGGGCTTCATCAAAGAGATAATCAACGCTTAATAAACTCATTAAAGAAACTAAGGGATTCGGGCAACTCGGTAATTGTTGTGGAACACGATAAAGATATGATGCTTGCATCTGATTATATTGTTGACATGGGACCCTTTGCAGGTAGAAAAGGTGGTGAGGTGGTGTTTGAGGGTAAACCCGAAGATATGGTTAAAAAAAGCACTCTAACTTCAAACTACCTGAATGGCAAACTGAATATATCAATTCCTACAAAAAGAAGAAAAGGAAACGGGAATTACTTTACCATTGAAGGAGCTACAGGCAACAATCTGAAAGATGTTACTGTTACATTCCCGCTTGGCACACTTATTTGTGTTACCGGTGTATCGGGGAGTGGAAAATCGACAATTATCAATGAAACAATTCAACCTTTATTGAGCCAGAAGTTTTACCGCTCACTGAAGGATCCTCTACCATATAAAAATGTGAAAGGGATAGACAATATTGATAAAATTGTTAGCGTTGACCAGTCGCCAATTGGTAGAACACCCCGCTCTAATCCTGCCACATATACAGGAGTGTTTTCAGACGTTCGGAATCTTTTTGCGGGTATGCCCGAAGCTAAAATTAGAGGTTATAAACCCGGGAGATTTTCATTTAATGTAAAGGGTGGTCGCTGCGAAGAGTGTAAAGGGAATGGATATAAAACCATAGAAATGAACTTCTTGCCCGACGTGATGGTACCTTGTGAAGTTTGTCACGGCAAACGCTATAATCGTGAAACTCAAGAAGTGCGATTTAAAGGAAAGTCAATTGGAGATGTGCTGGACATGACAATAAATGTTGCAGTCGATTTTTTTGAAAACGTACCTAATATCTTGCACAAGATTAAGGTGCTTCAGGAAGTTGGATTAGGATATATAAAACTTGGACAGTCGTCTACCACCCTCTCGGGAGGCGAAAGTCAGCGCGTTAAACTAGCCACCGAGCTTTCTCGTGTTGATACGGGTAATACACTATATGTTTTGGACGAGCCTACTACCGGTTTGCATTTTGAAGATATCAGGGTGCTTCTGAGTGTACTAAATAAACTAGTAGATAAGGGTAATACCGTTATTATAATTGAACATAACCTGGATATTATTAAATGTGCTGATTATATAATAGATCTTGGCCCTGAAGGTGGTGAGCTGGGAGGTAATATTATGGCAAAAGGTACACCGGAGGAGGTTGTAAAAAACAAAGACAGCTATACTGCAAAATATCTTGCCGAAGAATTAAAGTAAGCATAACAGGAGTTCTTGATTTTTAACCTAGTATATGTTTTGTAGTATTTTAAAGTTAAATTTTTAAATGTAATGAACTTTTAAACATGCCCTTTGTTTACTCTTTGAAATCAACAGTTATTAAGAACAATTGTAAATTATAAATTCTATATGGCAAATATTACATTTAAAGGAAACCCTGTGAATACTGTCGGTGAGCTGCCAAATATTGGAAATGCAGCACCGGATTTTAGCTTAGTTGGAAGTGATTTATCAGATGTTAAACTATCAGATTATAAAGGCAAGAATGTTGTTTTAAACATTTTTCCAAGTCTTGATACCGGAACATGCGCAGCATCTGTACGTCGATTTAACAAAGAAGCTGCCTCATTCAACAATACAGTGGTACTTGGAATATCTGCCGATTTACCTTTTGCTGCAGGAAGATTCTGCTCGGCCGAAGGCATAGAAAATGTTGTTACTCTTTCCACATTCCGTGATGATGCTTTTGCAAAAGATTACGGACTACTCATGACTGACGGTCCTTTGAAGGGTCTACTAGCCAGAGCAGTAGTTGTGATAAATCAGGAAGGAAAAGTAGTATACAAGGAGCTGGTTCCTGAGATTGCACAAGAACCGGATTATCATTCTGCAATCAACTCGATAGTGTAGTTTGTTTCATGAAGATTGTGTTAACAAGAAAGGTCTGCGAAGTGATTCGCGGACCTTTCGATTTTTAATTGCTGCTAGGTGTGCACTATTTGTGCTGATGTTATCAAAAACAATCTTCCGGTTTAATGGTTATACAATAGATGAGTACATTTAATATTTATATGTATGAAAAAAATTATTGGAATTATCTTAATTATTGGAGCACTGGTACTAGGATATTTGGGTATTGGTGAATTTAAATCCAGTTCTTCGTCAGTAGAAATACTTGGTTTGGAGTTTTCGGCAGAAGATAAGAGTGCGAAAGAGACTGCATACGTTAAATTGGGATTGGGGGTAATTGCATTGATAGGTGGTGTTTATTTGGTTGGTAAAAAGAGCAAATAGTTTGATTTGTCTCATAATTGAATAAATTTAAAATGAATTGTTAATCCTTTCAATCTATATTTCTTTTACTTAAATTTGTACTTTAATAAATAGACAGGACTTATCATAACCTTTATGGCAAAAAGAAAAAGGAGTAAAACATCCACATCCAAGAAAAAACACGCTACATGGCTTGATTTCTTCAAAAGTGAACGCATTCATTTTATTTTGGGTGTTATTATAGCTTTTGTCGGCATTTTTATGTTTCTGGCAATTATTTCATTTTTCTTTACAGGGGCAGCCGACCAAAGTAAAGTCCTTAATATGTCATTTTGGGAGCTGGTTCGCTCTAAATCTAATGAAATAAATAACTGGACCGGCGTTTGGGGTGCTTATTCATCCGAAATGCTGGTGAATGAATGGTTTGGAATTTTCTCAATACTGATACCTGTTTTTCTGATGTATATTGGTTTGAGATTAATGAAGGTTTCTGATTTTAATTTTTTTAAAGCACTTTTTATATTGGCATTCGGACTAATTGGGGGTTCTATATCCAGCGCTTTTATATTTAATAGAGTTTTCCCAACAAGTCATATTAAATGGGGAGGTGAACATGGCAATCAGATTGAGCTCCTGCTAGAGAGTAGTATTGGGTGGCCGGGTATTGTATTATTGATACTCCTGTTTATTGTAATCATTGTTGTTACAATAAGAAAGAGTTCAATGTATGATATACAGAAGGCATTAGTTGATAACAAGAATAGCTTTGCTAGAGGTATAGAGACTAATGATACTAAAGAAAGAAAGAGTTTTAAAATTAGAAGAACTGATTTTCTCAATCATGTAAAAACAATATTTAAAAGGAAGGCTGTTTCTGAAGAGGATATTGATGAAGTAAATGTAACATCGCCTCAACCGGAAATCTTGACTAACAATAAAAGCTCTAATTCTACAATAACCTCAGATATAAATATTGAAATATCAGATGATGCAATTTTGGGTGATGACGATTTTGAAGTTATAGTGCCTAAGGATGATGATCCGGATAAAGTTTCAACTGCTAATGAAGGCGGAAGATCCACTTCATTAAAGCCACATACCGGTTTGGATGAGGATTATGACCCTAGAAAAGATCTTTCATCATACAAGTTCCCATCACTAAATCTCTTAAAGGTGTATAATACCGGCAACAGAGAGGTGAATATGATTGAGCAGAACGAGAATAAGAATAAAATCATTCATACTCTACGAAATTATGGCATTGAAATTACTTCAATTAAAGCTACGGTAGGTCCTACTATTACACTTTATGAAATAGTGCCTGAAGCGGGTGTTAGAATATCTAAGATCAGAAATCTGGAAGATGACATTGCTTTGAGTCTTTCGGCGTTAGGAATCCGTATAATTGCACCTATGCCGGGTAAGGGAACAGTTGGCATTGAGGTTCCAAACAAAGATCCGCAAATTGTGTCTATGCATTCGGTACTTTCGTCGAAAAGATATCAAGAATGCGAATATGAGCTGCCTGTTGCTTTGGGAAAGACCATTACAAATGAAGTTTTCATATTTGACCTGACAAAGATGCCTCACCTTTTAGTTGCAGGTGCAACAGGTCAGGGTAAGTCGGTTGGCCTTAACGCAATTATAACTTCTCTACTATATAAGAAGCATCCTGCCGAAATGAAGATGGTTTTGATTGACCCAAAAATGGTTGAGTTTAATCTTTATACTGCTATAAAGAATCATTATCTGGCAAAGTTACCTGATGAAGAAAAGCCGATTATAACTGATGTTTCTAAAGTAACACAAACGCTTAATTCTCTAACCAAAGAGATGGATGACAGATATGAGTTGCTGATGAAAGCTCATGTTAGAACAATTAAGGAGTATAATGCAAAATTTATTAGTAGAAAGTTAAACCCAAATAACGGTCACAAGTATATGCCATATATAGTGGTTGTGATTGATGAGTTTGGCGATCTGATTATGACTGCAGGCAAAGAGATAGAGATGCCAATTGCACGTATTGCACAGAAAGCTAGAGCAGTAGGAATTCATATGATTATTGCCACTCAAAGACCTACAACCAATATTATTACAGGTACAATTAAAGCGAACTTCCCTGCAAGAATGGCTTTCAGAGTAACATCGCAAATTGACTCACGCACTATTCTTGATATGAGTGGTGCTAATCAATTAATTGGAAGGGGCGATATGTTATTTTCACAGGGAAGCATTATTACTCGTATTCAATGTGCTTTTGTTGATACTCCTGAATTAGATGACTTAACAAAATATATTGGTATGCAAAGAGGTTATGACTCAGTATATCCTTTACCTGAAGTTGTAACTGAAGCAGATGCTGTACCGGGTGCTGTTGATCTGAACGACAGAGATGTGCTTTTTGAAGAGGCAGCAAGGTTGATTGTTGTACATCAACAAGGCTCTACATCATTGATTCAACGCAAATTTTCGATTGGTTATAATAGGGCGGGCCGACTAATGGATCAGTTGGAAGCAGCCGGGATTGTGGGCGGTGCTCAAGGGAGCAAACCAAGAGAGGTTTTTATACAAGATGAATACTCGCTTGAAAAATTACTGAATTCTCTTATTTAAACCTCAGGCAACTTTAACTGTCTACTTAATAATTAAAATATTAAGAGAATGAAACATTATATAATCATATTATCAACCCTCCTTTTCACTTTAACCGGGTATGCTCAAAATTCGGGAGAAGCAAAAGCAATTTTAGATAAAACTTACTCCAACTATATAGCTTCTAATGGAATAAAATTATCTTTTAGCACGACTACTATGGAGCCTAATGGATCAGAGTATGCTCCTCAAAATGGTGATGCTTTTATTAAAGGCGATAAATTCAGAATTGAAATGGAAGCCATGGATATATGGTTTAACGGTAATACTCAATGGGTTCTGTTGAAAGAATTGGACGAAGTAAATATTAGCAACCCTACCAAAACAGAGCTTGCATCTGTAAGCCCACTGTCTCTTCTGGGAATTTATAAAGAGGGCTTTAACCTAAAATCACCTGTTTCTAAAACTATAAATGGTGTAAGTGTTTACCTGATTGAAATGGTTCCATCAATAAATAAAGGAGATATAAAAGCAATTTCAGTTGCGATTGATAAAAAACAATATACTATTGTTCAGGCTATTTTGACAATGAATAACAATCTTCAAAACAAAATTGATGTTGCTAATTATAACTCAAACTATAAATTTGAAGATAAAGAATTTACGTTTGACACCTCAAAACATCCACGGGTTGAAATTATTGATTTAAGATAACTCCTTTCTTATATCATATATTTAATTCAAATAGATTATCGTAATATCAGTTTAATATTTAGAATAATAGTGGTAACTTTGAAACTACAAAATAAAGAGACCCTCTATTCAGAGGGATTTTAATAAAAAATATTGTTTATGAATGAGAAAGTTCGCTGTCTAATACTTGGATCAGGTCCGGCTGGATATACTGCTGCAATATATGCAGCACGAGCAAACCTTGATCCTGTGTTGTATGAAGGTTTGGAGCCGGGTGGTCAATTAACCACAACCACAGAAGTAGAAAATTTTCCCGGTTACCCTGAGGGAATAACGGGACCCGAGATGATGGAAGATTTAAAAAAGCAAGCAAAAAGGTACGGCACAGACGTTCGTCCGGGTAGAGCAACTGCCGTTGATTTTTCTATTCGCCCTCTCAAAGTAACAATTGATGGAGAGAAAGTGATAGAATCTGACACAGTTATAATTTCAACCGGAGCTACTGCAAAATATCTTGGTCTTGAGGATGAAACAAAATATGCCGGTCAAGGTGTTTCGGCATGCGCAACATGTGACGGTTTTTTCTATAGAAAGAGAAAGGTTGCAGTTGTGGGTGGTGGTGATACTGCTTGTGAAGATGCCACATACTTATCGGGATTGGCTGATAAAGTTTATTTGATTGTACGAAAACCATATCTTCGTGCATCTCAAATTATGCAAGATAGAGTACTTAATAATCCAAAAATTGAAGTTCTGTTTGAACATAATGCTATAGGACTTTTTGGAGAAAATGGAGTTGAAGGAGCTCATCTAGTTAAAAGAATGGGTGAGACTGACGAGGAAAAAGTAGACATCAAAATTGATGGCTTTTTCCTTGCAATTGGTCATAAACCTAACACCGATATTTTCAAAGATTATATTGAACTTGATAATGTTGGATATATAAAAACAGAACATCCATTCACCAAAACTAATGTAGCCGGAGTATTTGCTTGTGGCGATGTAGCTGATCCAATTTACCGTCAGGCTGTGACTGCTGCGGGCACCGGATGTCGTGCTGCAATAGATGCAGACAGATATTTATCAGAGAATGGATTATAGGAGACGTTATTAGATTTTGAACGGACCCCCAAAAGTTAGACAAAAAACTTTTGGGGGTTATTTTTATGTCTAAACACACGTTTGAAAAGAAATTATCAATTGTATCTCATGTAAAAAATGGTATACCCATTTCTCGTATATCCAGAGAATATGGAATTCATGAGAGGATGATATTGGAGTGGGTACGCAAGCATGACCGTTTTGGGACTCAAGGTCTGCATAAGCAGCCTAATACTCGTGCTACCGGTAAGTTTAAAGAAGAAATAGTAAGGCTCATAATAGAAAAAAACATATCTTTGCCGGAGGTCGTTTTGCAGTATGGAGTAAGTATATCTGCACTTGAAGCCTGGGTAAAAGCAGTTAGGGTAGATGGTTATCAAGTACTTCACATACAGAATAAACGGGGACGACCTGTAAAGAGTATGGGACGAGTAAAAGAAACAAGAACCGAAAACGGAACTGGATAAGCTTCAGGTGGAGAATGCCCGGTTGAGAGCCGAGATTGCATTATTAAAAAAGTCAAAGCCTAGTCGAGGAAAGAGAAGCCCACGAACACGTGACTGGGTTGAAGCCATCGAGGGACTAAGGCTGGAACATGATCTTTCAATCCTTTTGGATTGTAAACAGATGGCACGCTCGGTCTTCTATTACCACCGCAATCGGTTAAATGCCACCGATAAATACATGCGTGAGAAAATAGAGATCAAGTGCATATACGATCTGCATAGGGGCAGGTATGGTTATCGACGCATTACCGCTGAGATGAAGAATCGGGGCTACAGGATAAATCACAAGACAGTCCAAAAAATTAATGGGAATATTAGGGCTGAAATGCCAGGATCAGGAAAGTACGCTACCGTTCATACAGAGGTGAAGTCGGCAAGATTGCTCCCCAATGTGCTTGAAAGGAACTTTAAGGCGAGTGGACCTAACCAAAAATGGACCACAGATGTTACACAAATGAAAATCGGGGATGAGAGAATATATCTGTCGCCAATACTTGACATGTTTAATGGGGAAGTAATATCCTATAGTATATCCAAAAGTCCGAATATGAGAATGATAAATGAAATGTTGGACAAGGCCTTTGATAAAAAACAAAAAACTAAGGGACTTATATTTCATTCTGATCAAGGGTGGCAATATCAGCACTATGGTTATCGTATGAGACTTGGAAAACGTGGGATTATCCAAAGTATGTCACGTAAAGGAAACTGTCTGGATAATGCTGTGGCTGAAAACTTTTTCGGAATCATGAAAACCGAATTGTTATATGCGGAAAAGTTTAAAACCGCCGATGAGTTTATAATAGCTTTAAAACAATACATTAATTACTATAATAATGAAAGGATAAAAAACAGGTTAAATGGAAAGAGCCCGGTGCAATACCGAGCTCTATTACAAGAATTTTAATTTATAATCTTGTCCAACTTTTTGGGGTCACTGCACCTTCGGAACAGCCCCTTATTATATTATTTACTTTATAGAGTTATTAATCTACAAAAGCATGACGATATCCATTAACCTTACTCCAGTTTCCACGAGTAAAATCGGGTACTTCAACAGGAGCACTATTATTTTCAATTGAAATACGAGACAACTCGGCAAGTGAGCACCACTCCGCAAGATCATACACATCCATATCCAATGGCAGTTCATTTTGCAAACAATAAACCAGTCGGTAGTCCATAATAAAATCCATACCTCCATGTCCTCCAACTTCTTTTGCTTTTTCTTCTAATTCGATATGAATACGATGCTTATATTTGTTCATTAAAGCCTCTCTTACCTCTCTTGAAACATAAGAGTGAGCATCAAGATTCTCGAGATCAGGGATTGAGCTATCTTCGATAACATCACCCTGTAGTGCATATCCCTGATTTGGATATTTGTTAGCAAAACCCTTTGTTCCGCTCACCTGATACATACGTGAATATGGACGTGGAGAAGCAACATCATGCTGAATGTGAATAGTCTTTTCATTCTCAGTTCTGATCATAGTCATAGTGTGCTGACCATTTGCAAACTGATATGCACTGTCGCGATCAACACCTCTTACATTAATCAAATGCTCAGGTATATTAACCGGTTTTGTATCCATTGCAACCAAAGTATTCATTTTGTCGCCACGATGCAAATCCAACAACTGAGCGGCAGGTCCCATGCCATGAGTTGCATAAACATCACCTCTAAACTCCTTGTTATACTGCAAACGCCAGTCGTCCTGATAATATTCCCAGAATGCACTTAGATCGTGAATATATGCACCTTCAACATGCAAAATTTCACCAAAAACTCCCTGTTGTGCCATATTTAGCGTTGTCAGCTCAAAAAAGTCATACACACAGTTCTCAAGCTGAATAGCATGCTTCTGCGTTTTCTCTGCAGTATCAATGATAGCCCAAATCTCGTCTAAAGTCATAGCAGCAGGGACTTCGCATGCAACATGCTTACCTTGCTCCATTGCATAGATCATCATTTCGGCGTGTGTCTTCCAATCTGTTGCAATATAAACAAGATCGATATCATCACGCTCGCACAACTCTTTCCATGAATCATGACTTCCACTATATGCAGCAGCTCTTGGCAATCCTGCATTTTCTAAAATCTTCTGAGTTTTCTCTACTTTATCTTCATAAATATCACAAAGAGCTACAATTTTTGTTCCCGGTATATGTGTGAATCGCTGAACAGCACCCGGACCACGCATTCCTAAACCTATAAACCCAACTCTAACGGTATCCATTTTTGGAGTAACCAATTGAACTACATCCTTCTGACCTGCAGGTCGTGCCGGAACATTAGTTTTTATGGGTTGATATGTACTTTTGCTGCCGGTTGAACTGGTGCTTGTACAGCTCATCAACATAATTGATGCCAAAAAGATGGCAATTGTTACTAATTTTCTCTGCATAAAAGTATCTATTTAATATTAATGTTGAATTTATAATGCACCTAAAACTCGTCTTATCTTTATCGAAGGCAAACTTACAAAAAAACTTTTTATTATCCATTCTATAACGAATTATCTTCCTCTCCTAGATGAGGTATACATTCAACAAATGAGCTGCTGAAATGTTATTCATATAGTATAAAATGAATTAAAACTTTTTTTATAAGAAACAAGAGTTGTGATAATGCTTAATTTAGATGTATTGTTATGGAAGAAAGAATTAGAGTAAACGATTTGGAGCCGGAATCATATAAAGCTATGTATGGACTGGAAAAATATTTGAACTCTACCAGCTTAAGTAAATCATTAAGAGAGTTGATAAAAATTCGTGCATCACAAATTAATGGCTGTGCGTTTTGTATTGATATGCATACAAAAGATGCTCTTGAGTTTGGAGAAACTAATAGACGAATATTTGCAATTTCTGCTTGGTGGGAATCACCGCTGTTTGATGAAAAAGAAAAAACAGCATTGCAGATGACTGATGAGATTACTAAAATCTCAGATAAGGGTTTAACTTCTGAAACCTATAAAAGGGCTAAGGCTAATTTTTCTGACAATGAAATTGCCCAGATTATTATGGCCATAAGTGTAATTAATGTATGGAACAGAATTGCCGTTTCAACTCATATGATTTTCGACGATTATTGATTATTTCAACAGTTACAAATTTTATCAAACCTCCACAAATAAACACCTGTTATTCGCAGTAATTCAGCAAGCTCTTTGCGAGTTAAACCGGGATTGTTGGCAATTAAGCTCAACAATTTTTATCGGGTAGTTTCTGTTCCAAAACCCTCCTCGAAATACTTTTTCGACGCATTTTCTATCACTCGGAAAGTGATTACTAATGAAAAATCGAAAGCGGCTTTACCGTTTCCATTATCTATCAATTCCTTCTGTACCCGATACACGCCATAGCTGAAACAATTGACGTAGCCTAAAACCTTAATTACATTTTACACTTCCCCAATCATCATTGGAAAAGACACAGATAGCTTGGCAGAACTTATCCATATTATCGGTAGATATGGTGCGTTCTACGTGCGAACTTTCCGTGGTGGAAAGGAGGTGGTGAGTTGGGTTTTGCCATCATAATTCTGTGTTTTTGTAAAAAAGTACAGAATTATGATGGAATTAAAAGAGTATGAAAATGCTTTTGCAATTTATTCAAACTATTAAAATTTCGTTCTTCTATCACACCTTCAATCCTCTGTACATCTTTTCAATAGCCTTTTTCTTATGCTCCATATTCGGATGAACATAAAGATTAAGGGTTGTGCTAATATTGGAATGTCCAAGCAGTACACTAACGGTTTTATAGTCGCAGTTGCTTTCTATGCACCGAGTAGCGAAGCTGTGACGAAGTCCGTGAAATTTAAGCTCCGGTATTTTTAGTTCTTGCAAAAGTTTCTTGTAATAATTTCGATATGTTCTTGGTTCTGTTGGCTTTGATTCATTAGTAAGAACAAAAAATGAAGAGTTTACCACTTTTTTAATTGGTTTAAGCATTTTAATCAAATCTCTACACATAGGAATATCTCGAATAGAGTTTTTTGTTTTAGGCGTATCAATAAGTAATTCTGTGTGCCGTTTCCCATTTTCAATCACATAAATACGCTGAATAGTTTTTCGAATATAAATAATACCATTGTCGGTATCAATATCCTCCCATGTTAAAGCACAAATCTCCCCAATACGGATACCTGCCGATAAGCAGATAAAGATCCCGAGATTTCGGAACGTGAAATTCTCTTGCACATACACCATCAGTTTCTTTTGATTGCCCCTGCTAAATACTTCAACTTTACTCCTTTCCCTTTCCGTAGGAAACTGGATGTCAAATGGATGGTAAAGTGTCAGTTTGTTTTTAGCTCCAAATTTCAAAATCATCTTCAAGACAATAAGAATGTCTTTGATTGATTTTTGACTTAATCCATCATTGAGCTTTTGAAATACGAACTGTTGAACTTGTTTTTCTTCAACATGATAATTATCTCCAAAAGCAGGTAATATATGATTTTCGAACAATAATACGTATGCTGATAAGCTTGATTTTTTAACGTACTGCTTTTTGTCGGCTTGCCATAATTGGGCAATTTCTGAAATTGATTTTTGGTCTTTCATTTTTTTGAATTAATGTTTTTTTCAAAAGATATTAAAAAGGATTGAAGATAACCAATCCTACAGTTACCAAATTTGAGATTTCCGGGGTTTGAAGGGGAATGGGAAAGGAAGAAATTGGGAGATATTGCGAAAATAACAAAAGGTGTAGGAATTCCAAAAAGTCAGCTTTCCGAACATGGTTTACCTTGTATCCTGTATGGAGAACTCTATACGAAATATAAATCAGAAATTATTTCAGAGGTATTTAGTCTTACAAATCTTAACACAAAAAAACTTGTTAAAAGTAAATCGAATGATGTGTTAATTCCATCTTCTGGGGAAACTGCAATTGATATTTCAACTGCACGATACGTTCCATATGACAATATATTGCTTGGTGGAGATTTGAATATTATTAGATTAAAAAATGGAAATGGCCTCTTTTTTAGTTATCAGTTAAACGGCAAAAGAAAGTTAGATATTGCAAAAATAGCTCAAGGTATTTCTGTTGTTCATCTATATGCTGATAAATTAAAAAAACTAGATATTTATTACCCAAAGATTGCTGAGCAGAAGAAAATATCAACATTTATTTCTTTGATAGACAAACGTATTCAAACCCAAATGAAAATAATTGAGGAGTTAGAAAAATCTTTGAAAGGATATTGTCAATTATTAATTAAGTCAAAAGTACCTAATAAAAAATTGAGAGATTGTGTTTATTGCTACTCTTCAACACTAAAAGGAACAGATGTTTTGGAGAAAAATGAGAAATATCCAGTGTATGGTGCAAGTGGAATTATAGCGTATATATCAACATATCAGGCAAATGAAAATGCCATTCTTATTGTTAAAGATGGTTCGGGAGTTGGGAATGTACAGTATTCTGAAAATGAATTTTCAATCATTGGGACTTTAAATTACTTGAAATCCAAGCAAGGTGTAAATTTAAAGTATGTTTTCTATTGCTTGAAATATTTTGATTTTCAAAAATATAAAGTAGGCTCTGGAATACCTCATATATACTTTAAAGATTACGGGGAGGCATTGATTTTTTGCCCTTCTCTACAAGAGCAAAAAGGAATTGAAAAGATGCTATCCGCAATGGATAGAAAGCTTAATATCGAAAAATCCTTGCTCATTTCATATCAGCAACAAAAAAAATATTTACTTCAAAATCTATTTATATAAACAAATTCTGTAATAAAAATTTCTTTTGATTTTGGTATTGGGTTAGTAGCTGTCGTTCATTATCAATTCTTTGATTGATTGAAGAAAGAAAGTTGGCAATTGCCTTTTGTTCTTCAATAGAAGGTAGATTTATTTTGACTTTACCAAAGCTTTCGAAACTCAATGTATTTCTAACACTACCTTCAAACAGGTTGTTAATTTGAATAGTAAAATATTGGGTCATAAACCAATTTAATAAAAACTCGTCAACGATATATGCTTGGTCAACCCAAAAACTAATATATAGGGGACTTATTATTGAAGTATTATCATCAAACTTATAAGCAAGTGAGCCTACGTCAATTCTTGAAGGATTATAGGCAAAAACACCTTTTCTAATTATATAATAGTTTGAAGTGTTTTTACTTGCTATGCGTCTATCTTCAAATAATTTTTCTTGATTAATAAAACCATATTTATTACTAACACTCTGTATGTTAGCATATTTTAATCTTTTATTTCTCTCACTGTTCTTAATCAGTATTTCCGATAAAAGATAGTCTTCCCAACCTGCAAATTTATTCCCATTCTCATCTTTAAACCTCAACTTTTGCGAGAAAATCTGTTCTTGCAATCCTTTGATGAGTTTTTCCAAACCCTCAATTATTTTCATTTGGGTTTGGATACGTTCATCTATCAAATTTAGAAAATTGGCAATTTTTTGCTGTTCTCTAATTGATGGTATTTTTAAAGAAAGGGTGAGAAAATCTTCATTTTTTATACTCATCCTATCGTCCCTTGCTCCGTAGTTTGCGATACTTCGTATATAGCTATGCCAAACTTTTGAGCTAAATAGAGCCTCTATATACAAAACATCAACGGATGTATCTGTTATCTTAAAAACAGTATATAGTGGCGAAACAAGTCCTATTTCCCCTGTTTTATTGAGAGACATAGCACCAACCTCTGCATGTGCAGAAATACGAGGATTATAAACAAAGTTCAAAGGCTTTACAATGTAATAGCCGTCAAGATTGCTTTTATTTGCAATATTTTTATCAAAATAATCAACTTGAAAGATTATGCCTTGTGTAGCAGAGTTTGAAAAGACTAAATTAATTTTGTTTTCATGATTTTTTGTATTTATCCTTTTCGCTACATCCCCTAACTTTTTCCTTTCCCATTCCCCTTCAAACCCCGGAAATCTCAAATTTGGTAAATTATTACTTTGTTTGTTTTTAGTATTCATCTTGATTGTTTAGTGTCCTTAATGTTAAATTCACTGCATAATTTTACTGTCTCATAAAAATAATCTATCTTTGCACCAGCTCAGTGACCATATCTTTATTGATTGTAAGAGTTAAAGGAGTATAGAAACCGTTTAGCCCCGCTAAGCGGTTTTGGTTTTTTGATAGGTTCCATATTCCTTTAACAATTTTCGTTTCCTGTGGAGCTCCGTTACCAAATAAGCAGTCCAGAACAAATAATATCCTTTTCTTTCTGTTAGTACAACCAGATAATTTTCAATTTCATTAAAAAGCAATACTCTTGTATCACGCCCTCTACAATTTCTCCATATTAATATATCTGAATGGTTGCTGTTTTCAATAACAAATTTTGGGAAACGAATTCGTTCCATTCTACGAAAGTCAGGCGTTCTGCATTGTTCGTCATAACCCTCATGCGTTATGTGATAAAATGTACGATGAATACCATCAACTTCCGGATGTTTCTGTGCCGATACTTTCAACCCTTTATAAAGTGGTTGTGATAAAATGAAATCTGTTTTGAAAATTTCGTACACCGCACTAAAATAAGCATTGAAATTTCCTCCATATTCTTCAAAACACACGACAGGCGGAAATTCTAATTGTTTGTTTTTACTCATACGAAATAAGGCTTTTGAGCTTCCCATACAAAAATATTGAACTTTCTCTCTCTGAGCAAGGTCGATTTTGTCAATGAATACTTAGAGCGCTGTTTGATAATGTTAATTAATTCATTTTTGGCTTTACTCTCGTTTAATCCTCTATTTATATATGCCACAGCTCCAATTAACAAGTCTGCAAGTTGCAGTATTTCTACCTCATACGAACGAACCTGTTGAACTTTCTTGATTATTTCCTTAGAGTAGTCGTATTTATCATTTCTCAAAACTTTTTCAAGTTTATGCACTTTTTCCTTACTTCTAGTATCCTTGATGTCAATATAAATATGATGAGATTTCTCTGGATTTAGGATTGCTTTGAGCATACCAAAATACATCTTGTAGTAAAATGTATCGTGCGTGTGATTAAATCTTTTGTAATCCAAAACTTGTTTATCAGGAACTACCAAGACACGAAACTGCAAATCATCATTATCAAAGAAATAGTTTATGACATCTTTATAATAGTCAATTTTCACCCTTGATACTTTATTCCACTTCAGTTCGTAATATGCTCTGTTTTCCTTACTACTTTTTTTGTTTTTAGGAATAAGATTGTGTCTAACCTTAAAGCTATACAAACGTTCAGAAATTTCTTTTTTCTTTTCAACCGGACAATAGACGGCACCCAATACCATAATCGATTCTTTGTCATTGAGCAAATGACAACTCTCGTCACAATAAATATTTATAATAGGTTTCATACAAGTAATCTTTTCATGTTAGAAAACCAATCCCAATTCTCTCAAATACACCTCAATCTCTTTATCCAATTCAGCTCGTTTTACTCCTAAATCTTTAATCTCGTTCATCACGGCATGAATATCCACAGGCTCTTCTTCTATGAAAGTACTTACATAGCGGGAAATATTAAGGTTGTAGCCATTTTCTTCTATTTCGCTCATAGGTACACGGCGTGCATACCGCTCTTCTTCTTTGCGAAACTGATAGGTTTCTACAATTTTTTGAATATCATTTGGCTCGCCATTCTCTCCTTCTCGCAATCGGTTTTGACGTTTTCCTTTTTCAAAATGTTCACTTGCATTGATAAATAAGACATCATCAAATTTCTTGCATTTTTTCAACACCAAAATACAAACAGGAATACCCGTAGAGAAAAATAAATTTGCAGGCATTCCAATAACTGTATCTATGTTATTATCCTTCAATAATTTTGTACGAATACGCTCTTCGGCACCACCACGGAAAAGCACACCATGCGGAAGTATTATCGCCATTGTTCCTTCGCCCGAAAGAAAGTGGAAGCCGTGTAGTAAAAACGAAAAATCAGCAGCTGATTTCGGAGCAATACCATGACTTTTAAATCTAAAATCCTCAGCCAACGTGTCAGTTGGTTCCCAACGTAAACTAAATGGTGGATTGGCAACGATAGCATCAAACTCCATTTTTTTTGCAGGATTCATTTCTCTCAAAATATTCCAATCATTTAACAGTGTATCACCGTGATGAATGTCAAATTCCGTATCTTTCAAGCCATGAAGCAACATATTCATTCGAGCAAGGTTGTAGGTTGTGATATTCTTTTCCTGTCCGTAAATTTTACCGATGCTGCCACCACTTTCTTTTAATTGTCGGCGAACATTGAGAAGCAAAGAACCTGATCCACATGCAAAATCCAGTACACTGTCCAACTTTTTCTTTTCACCTAACGACGGATTTTGACTGTCTAACGTAACTATTTTCGAAAGTATTGTTGATAATTGTTGTGGCGTATAAAACTCCCCAGCTTTTTTCCCTGAACCCGCAGCAAACTGTCCTATGAGATACTCATAAGCATCTCCCAGAATATCAGTGTCAGTAGAAAATTGAGCAATACCTTCGGCGATTTTTTGTATGATTACACATAGCTTTTTATTCCTATCATTAGCGGTTTTACCTAATTTTTCAGAGTTCAGATTAATCTCTGAAAACAAGCCTTGAAATGTGCTTTCAAACGATTCGTTTTCTATATACCGAAAACCCTCTTCAAGTGTTTTTAATAATTCCGTATCTTGCGTGCGTGCAAGTTCAGAAATATTACTCCACAAGTATTGGGGTTTAATAACATAATGCACTTTTCGACGCATTTGCTTTTCAAAGTCAGGCACATCAGCTTCATTGGACTTGTACCACACATTAAGTGCAGAGAGTTTAACTTCTTCATCTAACTGAGGATAATCACGTCCTAACTCTTTTTTTACAGCTTGCTCATAATTATCAGACAAATAACGTAAAAATAAAAAAGAAAGCATATAGTCGCGAAAGTCGTCGGCATTCATTGCCCCCCGAAGTTGGTTGGCAATAACCCATAGAGTTTTTCCTAATTGTTGCTGTTGTTGTATTGTCATATTAAGTTGATTATATTTCTTCTTCTACTAAAATTTCCGGTAAATAAAAATGATATTTATCCAAGAATGACTGTAATATATTTCGAAATAAATTTTTGTTATCTAACCCCATTTCTTTTGGTTCATATATTGAATATTTTCCATGGCTTAATAAATTTAATGCTCGTGCAAAGAGTACCTCATCTTCTATCCCATGAATACATTGTGAAAAATCATCAAAACCAAAAAAATTTGATGTTTTTTCTAAAATACTACGTAGCATATTAAAGTGATATGTATTTATTTTGTTAGTATCTACTGCCCTTTTCAATTCACTTAACAATGCTACATGATGAAAAAAAGGAGTGTCATTGGTAGCTCTCAAAGTATGACCTTTTTGTTCATTTTTATGTAAAAAATATCGCTTATGCTTAAATTTTTTCAACTCATTGCACATTATATTGAAAAATAAGCTATGATGAGTTGATATTACCATTTTTTGTTTGCCAATTCCTTTTTGCAACAATTGAGATAAGTCTGTCGCTACAGCAATTGCATTATTATCATCCAACGAGGAAATTGGGTCGTCTATAAAAATATATTTAATATTCATATAAGCTTCCTCATCATCAATGACCAATTCACAAATGGCAAGAAAAAAACACCAAATAAAAATATTTTCTTCACCCCGTGAAATTTTGATATTATTAATAATAATATATTCAGACTCTCCTGTCCCAATTCGAAACTTAGGGTTTTTGATTTCTTTGCTGAATGCAATTTCCCATTTTTCATAATCAATTTTGAAGTCAAATTCAGCGTAGCGTTCTAGAAAAGCAAAGATTTTTTCCTCTAATGCTAATTCTTTCAAACCATTAAAAAAACTTGAAGCTGAGTTTATTTTAAGAACACGCTCTGCATCATTTTGTAAGTCGTTATCCCAATAGAAAAGATCTTCGGTAAAAGCGTTAAAATATAACGTATCAGGGTTAACTTTTCCCTGTTTTTTACCTTTATCCTTAAATCCCATTGAAATTCGCGTCTTACCTGTGCCGTTATAAGCAAAGAGCAGTATAAAATCCGAACTATTCAAATCATCGCGTAACCTATCAACAAGATTACTCAGTATTTTGTAATTATATATTTTAGTTTGATTGCTCATATTTTATTTTAAACCCCAAAAACTATTCATACGCTGCTAATCCTGAAATTTCTCTACCTTGTACTTGTTTTTTTAGGAACGGGACAAGGTCTTGCATCAAGGATAATTCTTTAACACGTCGCTCTTTCCAGCCAAGTTCTAATGGTTCAAGTAAGTCGGTTAACTTTTCTCCATCAAAAATCATTCTGCCAATAATTTTTTCCACAAAAGACTTTAAGTCAGCTGGTGTCAATCCATGCTTTTTCGCAATATCATTTATCTGTTTTTCGTATTTTTTGGTTAAAAAAGAATTAAACCCTTCATGTAAGGTGTTTTCATCCTGTCCACTTTCCCAGTCCAAACTGTTAATATACTCGGTTAAATCTTCTTGCTCGTCCATCAAATTGGAGTTAGAAGTAAGCAGGCTGATTATCTGGACTTTCGTCATTTTTTGCTTTTGTGGTTTCTTTCTCATATTATCGGCAATAAGTGCCATAATATAATCATAATCAATCAACGACGAAGCAAAAAGCACAAATTCAAAATCTAATTGTTGAACATCTATTGGTGCATTATCACCTTCTTTTTGTTGAATTTCTTTAAACTTTTTTGCAGTTTCGATATATGAGCTTCTAAAAGAACGCAGCTTTTCTTCTGGCAATATCGCTTCTATCTGTGCTTTCTGCTCATCATCTAAATCGGTATATTGGTCTAGTTGTGTTTTATATCGTTGCACTTCTTTAAAGTTCTTCACAAAAGCTATCCTAGCTGCATCACCCTTTAAGTTATATACTTCATGCGGTTCGCACAACAAGTTGTTTTTATCCATAAAGTCACCTAACGCAATAACAGCTTCTTTAAATTTTTCTATAACCACAGGTGCAGGATCAACCAACCATATATCTCTCGCTTTACCCGAATCTTCTCCTGAAAAACGAGCAATGGCTATATCTACAGCATCTTGTTGGGAACGGAAATCTAATATATTTCCATAAGGTTTAGTATCATTCAAGACCCGGTTTGTACGTGAAAAAGCCTGAATTAAACCATGATATTTCAAGTTTTTATCCACATACAACGTATTTAGATATTTTGAATCGAAACCAGTTAAAAGCATATCCACCACTATGGTTATATCTATCTTGTTTTTATGAGGATAATCTGCATTGCTGTATTTATGGTCTTTAATACGTTTTTGAATATCCTGATAATACAAATCAAAGTCGTTAATATTGTGATTTGTTTCATACTGTTTGTTATAATCTCTAATAATGGTTCTTAACGCAGCTTTTTTTTCTTTCGGATTTTGTTTGTTGTCCTCTTTTTCTTGCGTTAAATCTTCCTGAATTTGCTGAATATCTTTATTGCCTTCGGCTGGTGGAGAAAAAACACAGGCAATATTTAGAGGAATAAAATCTTTATTATCAGACTTTTTCTTAGGTTGAATTTCTTTAAAAAGCTGATAATATTCAATGGCATCATTTATGGATGCTGTTGCAAAAAGAGCATTAAAACGGGTCCAGTTGGTTGCAGCATTATGTTTAGAGATAATAGCATCAACTACTGCCTGCTTTGCCAAAGTTTCACTCGGATTAAGTTGAATATTGCCTTGACCCTTAAAATAATCAATATGAAAACGTAACACATTTCTATCATCTATTGCATGAGTAATGGTGTAGGCGTGTAAAAGTTTTTCAAAAACATCTTCTGTCGTTTTATATATTGACTGTTCTCCCTCACGGATATTGTATGTTGAGTTCTCGTCAAAAATAGGTGTTCCAGTAAAGCCAAAAAGTTGAGCATTTGGGAAAAACTCTTTTATGGCTTTGTGATTATCGCCAAACTGAGAACGATGACACTCATCAAAAATAAAAACCATTCGTCTTTTACTAAGTGATTTTAAACGTTCTTTGTAGTTTTTTTTATAATTCTCATCTAACGCTAAGCCTAGTTTCTGAATAGTAGTTACAATTACTTTGTCGGCATAATCAGTAGAGAGTAGTCTTTTTACCAATGTTTCGGTATTTGTGTTTTCTTCTACGCTGCCTTCTTGAAACTTATTAAATTCCTCGCGTGTTTGTCTGTCTAAATCTTTGCGATCAACAACAAAAAGACATTTCTCTATATCCTTATTATCTTTCAAAAGAGTAGATGCCTTAAACGATGTAAGTGTTTTTCCACTTCCGGTAGTATGCCAAATGTAGCCATTTCCCCTATTTTGATTAATACAGTCCATAATTGCCTTTACTGCATAAATTTGGTATGGACGCATGACCAATAGTTTCTGCTCGCTTTCAACCAGAACCATGTATTTGTTTATCATTTCTCCTAACGTACATTTAGGAAGAAATTTTTCAGTAAAAGTGTCTAAATGTGTGATTTTTTTGTTTTGTTCATCTGCAAATTGATAAACCGGCAAAAATTGTTCATCTGCATTAAATCGAAAATGCTCGTTCTTATTATTTGAAAAATAGTAAGTATTACTTCGGTTGCTAACAATAAATAATTGCATAAAGCACAATAGTGTATTCTTGTAGCCATTACCTGGAATATTTTTATAATCAACTATTTGATGCATGGCTTTTCGTGGAGACACGTCTAATGTCTTTAACTCGATTTGAACTATCGGTATTCCATTTATAAGAATGATAGCGTCATATCGTTGATTACTGTTATTCGTATTTATTCTTAGTTGGTTAATGACTTCATATTCATTTTTACACCAATCTTTAATGTTTACTAATGTGTACTGTAAAGGTGTGCCATCTTCACGCTGAAAATAATTTACAGTACGTAGCAGTTTTGATGCAACAAACACATCAGGTGTTATTATTTCTGTTTTTAGACGTTCAAATTCACTGTCGGTTAATTTCACTCGATTAAGTGTTTGAAACTTTTCGCGAAAATTATTTTCCAGCGTATTCCTATCACGAACATCTGTGCGGTAAATATATTTAAGTTCTTCTAACTTCTTAATAAATTGTTCTTCAATTTGTGCTTCTTTTGTCATAGACTTAATCTGATAGTTTAGTTTTAGTATTTCAAAGGTAGTGAAAAATAATATAAAATTGGGCTAAGTAATTGTTCGAGTTGGATTTTCGACACTTTTTGATTACTCTTTTATTAAGTAATTGTCAGCCTTAAAACTTTAATGCAAAGTTCTACTATGTGTATCGTCCTGATTTCTGTTTGTTTTTATCACTATATTATGTTTTCATCCTTTCAAAAGAATCTCAAAGTTTTTTAAACGGCAATTTGATTATCTGAAACACTTCTACTTCTATGGAGTATAGTTGTTTGATTAATTAACACTTTAAATCCATATTCTATGATTATTTTATTGGTTTAAACATATAGTTGAGATTACTCATTTTTCCACCAAATAGTCTATAGGTAAATCTGTTTCTTTTTAACAGTGCATTTATCTTACCACATTCTCCTCCCTCTTTTCTTTTTATGTTGAAATCTCAATCGCCGTTTAAAAACCGTTTCAGCATAATCTTCACCGTTAACGTTTAAAAGATTGTCTGCGACAGGCAAGATTTCAGCCACAGTATTGCCAATCGTTTCCAGTACAGATACGTCAGAACTCCGTTGCAAGTCCATTGTTGGCTCGTAAATTGGCACCACGGGTTTCTAATATTTGTGGCTCTACATCTTCCAATCCGAACTGACGAGACAACAAACCCGCTAAATATTAGCGGGTTGAAATTATTATTAAATACTTTTGTTATGTTTATTATTTACACATCACTTTCCAATACAGAACTTACTGAAGATATTGCCTAAAATCTCGTCTGTTGAAATCTGTCCTGTAATCTCGCCAAGATAAAACATACACTCACGAATGTCCTGTGCTAGAAAGTCGTGCGTAATACCTATATCAAGTCCCTCTTTTGCTCGCAGTATAGCTTGCAATGCTTTTTGCAGAGCTTCGTAGTGGCGCAGGTTGGTTACGATAACGTCCTCCTCGCCAATTGTAGGGATTGCAGCTGCCTTTACTAACATTTCCTGAAGTTGAGCGGTATTTTGATGTTGTTTTGCCGATATAGCGAGTCGGTCCGCTTCAAGTTGTGGCAATAATCCTTTGAATATTAATTGCCGTTCTTCTGTAATCAAATCAGCTTTATTGAACAGGATTATCACATGCTTATCAATAAGTTTGGGTATTATTAAAGTTGCAAGTGATTCTATTTCCTTAACAGAGGTTGTCATATCAATCATCCAAAGCACAATTGATGCCTGTTCGATCTTTTTATATGTTCGCTCAATACCCATTGCTTCGATAACATCTGTGGTTTGCCTAATTCCCGCAGTGTCGATAAAACGGAATCTAATTCCACTAATGTTAACGCTATCTTCAATTACATCGCGAGTTGTGCCATGAATGTCGCTTACAATTGCTTTATCTTCGTTTAATAATAGGTTTAACAGGGTTGACTTGCCTACATTGGTTTCGCCGATAATTGCAACAGGTATGCCGGTTTTAATTGCATTACCCATCTTGAAGGAGTTAGCAAGAGTTTCTATCTCACTTTCAATTTCCTCAGTAAGCTCAGAGAGATGATCCCTGTTTGCAAACTCTACATCCTCTTCGGAGAAGTCGAGTTCCAGCTCGATCAGAGAGGCAAACTGAAGTAGCTTATCACGCAGATCTGCCAGTTTGCGGGCAAACCCTCCACGCATCTGGTTCATGGCTACACGGTGCGATGCTTTTGATTCTGATGCTATCAAGTCGGCCACAGCTTCGGCCCGGCTCAAATCAAACTTTCCATTCTTAAATGCACGTTGCGTAAACTCGCCCGCTTGTGCTAATCGAGCACCCTCATCAAGTAACAATTCTACAAGTTTTTGCTGTATATATACAGATCCGTGGCATGATATCTCGACACTCTCCTCACCCGTGAATGAGTTGGGTGAATGAAAGAGTGTTGCAAGTACTTCATCCAGAACTTCTCCGTTGGAGTATACTCTACCAAAATGTACTGTGTTGGCAGATGCATTGATGAGTTTCTTGCCCGAGGGTGATTCAAATATTTTGTCGGTGAGAGCAATAGATCCCTCTCCAGATAATCGAACGATTGCTAACGCTCCCATTCCCGGAGGTGTAGAAATTGCGCAAATTATATCTTTATTTATCAACTTTGTTTTGCTTTAATAAAATCTGTCAATATTATTTGTTTAATATCTGAAGCTGCTTCCTCCAACAAATTCTCTTAGTAACGATGTTGGTGGTAACTCGCGATCTGTTATATAATTAAAATAGCTTAAGAATTTGAGTAGTCGGTATGCTTCTGAATACTCAGGTACGGTACGTGGTACTTGCATCAATATAGGTTCTGCATGTCTGCGAATTGCAGCAAGCTCATATATCATTGCCGAGTTGAACATTACATCTGCGTTTTCCTGAAACGGGAATATCCATTTATCTTCACCTAGCCTTACACTATCCCAGCGAGAGATGGTGTCTTGTGGCGAATATCCTCTGTGGTGGTAATCTCTTACTAATCGTCTTATCAAACGATTATCTGATGCAGGAATCCAGTTGTGACTGTCAAGTGATATAGTTGTGAGTGCCGACACATATACTTTAAATTTTTTATCTTCAGGTATGTGCTCAGTGAGTTTTGGATTTAATCCATGTATGCCTTCAACAATTAGGATACTGTTGGAATCCATTTTTAGAAAATTGCCACGATACTCACGCATGCCGGTTACGAAATTATAGAAGGGGAGTTCAACGGTTTCGCCTTTCATTAGTTTCAGCATGTGATCTTCAAACAGATCGAGATCTAGGGAGTATAGCGACTCATAATCTTTATTGCCATGCTCATCAAGTGGTGTTTTATCGCGGTTGACAAAATAGTCGTCGAGAGATATTCCTATCGGCTTCAACCTATTTACCAACAATTGTACTTCCAAGCGTTTGCGGAATGTTGTTTTGCCCGACGATGAGGGTCCGGATATAAATACTACCCTTACACCATTTTCAGATCGATTGGTTATCTCTTTTGCAATGTCGGATATCTGCACAGATTGATAAGCCTCTGCTACCTGGATTACCTCATAAGCACGATCTTCCTGAATGGCTTTGTTTAGATCGCCCACATTATTTAATCCGCTTATCTTAAGAAAATCTAAGTGTTCACGATAGACGTTAAGCAGTTTTTCTTGTTTAATCAACGGTTCAAGCTCCACAGGATTGATTCTATTTGGCACTCTTAACAAGTAACCTCCATTGTGAGGCTGAATATCAAACATTGTAATATACCCTGTTGAAGGGGTTAAGCTGCCGTAAAAATAATCTATATAATCTCCAAGCTTGGAGTATCGTGCATATAAAGTGTCGGAAGTTTCAAGCAGTTGAGCTTTATCCTCCATACCATTATCACGAAACAGTTTTACTACTTGAGCGGTTTCCTCCTCTACCTGTACAAAAGGAAGATCAGCCTCCACTATCTCTCTCATACGGTTTCGGACAGCATCAAGCTCGTCTTTGCCAACCGGCTTTTTACACTCAATCTGAAAATAATATCCTTTTGCAACAGCGTGTTCTATATACATTTTGGCATTGGGGAAAATATCATCCACAGCTTTGCCTAAAATAAAACATAGCGACCTCACGTAAGTACGCATGGCGGACGAATCGGTAAGGTTTACAAACTCAACCGTTTTTGGTCGGTATACCCTATATGTTAAAGATTCAGTTTTATTATTTACTCTGGCATTTGCTATTAAGTATGGCGACTTAACGTTAAATAGCTCGATTAACTCAACTAATGATGACCCAATTGGTATCTCTTTTTGTTGATCATTGTTTAAACAATGTACTTTTACTGTGTCTGTCATATTTCATTCATTTTTTCAAAACACTAAAATACACATTTTTTATGTACCTTCGTGGATAGTAACATATAATTTTTTTTAAGATGAACGACTGGAAGAAACGACTGGATATTGTTTATTCTACTAATCCCGATTATCATTATAATGAAAATAGCGAAGAGGAGATAGTGACTACTCCAAAAGAGAAACAGCTGCTGAGGGTTTCTCTTGATAAGCGAAACAGAAAGGGGAAGTCTGTGACTCTTATAACAGGGTTTGTAGGCGCAGATGATGATTTGAACGATTTAGCAAAATTGCTTAAGACCAAATGTGGCGTTGGAGGTTCTTCTAAGGATGGAGAAATAATTATACAGGGCGATCATCGCCAAAAGGTGCTGGATATTCTTAAAAATGAAGGGTATATCAAAAGTAGAATAATTTAGTTACAACCTTTTATAATATCCAATTAGAGTTCCAGTTACAACATCCAATTTATAATATCCAATTTGAAAACACAAAGGCAATATCTTCATATAATTAAAGCGTCTGCAGGTTCGGGTAAGACGCACCGACTGACGGGTGAATATATACATCTGCTTTTTTCTCAACCTAACAACCACAGACATATATTGGCCGTTACTTTTACAAATAAAGCTACGGAGGAGATGAAGTCGCGAATTGTGGAAGAACTATTTAATCTGGCGTCGGGGAAAGATTCCGGTTACCTTAAAGAGTTGATGAGCAGTTTCTCGTTAAATGAAGATACCGTACGTTTACAGGCAAAAAGGATTCTTGAAACTATTTTGCACGATTACTCGGCATTTTCTATTAGTACAATTGATAGGTTTTTCCAGCAGACCATGAGGGCTTTTACACGTGAAATCGGACTGGGTGGTGGTTATAATCTTGAGGTTGATCATTCATCACTTTTGATGGAGACGGTAGATTTGATGTTATCTGAGTTGGATAAACCTGAGAATAGGTCGCTGGCCGACTGGCTTCTTCGTTTTATGCAGGATAGTATTGAGGAGGGGAAGAGCTGGAGGATTGAGAAAGAGGTGTTGGGTCTTGCCAATCAGCTGTTTAACGAGACTTATAAGTCATTTTCGAAAGAGGATCAGGAGGTGATTCAGGATAAGGAGCAGCTGGATAATTATAAGCAGATGCTTATTCGTATTATTAGAGCTTATGAAAGCAAAGTTAAAGCTGTTGGAGTTAAAGCTGTTAGTGTTATGGAGCAGCATGGTTTGGCTTATAACGATTTTAAATATAAGGCTAATTCGGGATTTGGTTTGTTTGTAAAGATTGCAAACGGTGAGGTTCAAAAGCCGAGTAGCAGACTTATTGGATTGGTGGATAATATAGACTTATGGTATAGCGATAAATCAAAAGAGCAGGCTATACATTCGGCATATTCCGCAGGTCTTAACGATTGTATTAAAGAGATTATTAGTATAAGTGAGAATGATCTTGAGTATAATACTGCAAAAGAGTTGTTGAAGAATTTTTATACTCTAGGTATACTTAACGATATAAAGAAACGGCTGCAGAAGCTGCAACAGGAGAATAACACTTTGCTGCTTTCTGATACTACCGAATTATTGAATAAGATTATATCAGGTTCTGATTCACCTTTTATTTATGAAAAAACCGGTACTCGAATTTCAAATTATATGATTGATGAGTTTCAGGACACGTCAAGAATGCAGTGGAATAACTTCAAACCGCTTGTAGAGGAGAGTTTATCATCTGGTAACTTTAACCTTATTGTGGGTGATGTCAAGCAGAGTATATACCGTTTTAGAAATTCAGATTGGCAGCTGCTTGAAAATCAGATTGAGGTAGATTTTAATTCAGATTATATCAAAAAACATGTACTTGATACCAATTGGCGAAGCGATATTAGAGTGGTTGAGTTTAATAACACATTCTTTAAAATGGCAGCTGACTTACTGCAAAATGATTTTGATATTCAAGCCGACATTAATGAAGAAATAGATTCAGACAACAGCATCAGAAACGCTTATACTGATGTTTATCAACATATTCCCGACAAAAAAAGTGAAAGTGGTGGTTATGTTAAAATAACATTTTTAGAAAATGATAAGGAGTCGGATTGGAAAGCTGATGTTTTGGAGCAGCTACCTCATGAGATCGAAGCATTGCAAGATCAGGGGTTCTCTCTTAAAGATATTGCAATAGTTGTACGTCAAAATCATGAAGCAGTTTTGGTGGCTGAGACTTTAATTGCATATCAGGAAAATAATCCTGATTCTAAATATCGTTTTGATTTAATATCAAATGAAGCTCTTATAATTGGGAGTGTTCAGAGTATTAGAACTATTATATCATTGATGAGATATTTTAGAAATCCTAATGACTCGACTAATCGCATGCTGGCTATATATGAATATTATATGTTCGTGCAAAAGTGTACTCCAAGCGAAGCGTTGCACTCTTATATCGGTGATGACAATAATTTGTCTAGTGATTTCCCCAAAGAGTTGAAGCAGCAGTTTGCAAATCTCTCTTCAATGCCTTTCTATGATATGATTGAGGGGTTCTTTGCTTTATCGGCTGATGCACTTGACAATAAGGAAAATGCTTATGTGCAGGCGTTTCTGGATATTGCTTTGAAGTTTAGCAGTGAGAGGTCGGCCGACCTGAATGCATTTCTCGAATGGTGGGATGAGGAGGGGTGCAAGAAGGCTCTTTTCTCTCCTGATGATCAGGACGCTATCAGATTGATTACTGTTCATAAGTCTAAAGGGCTGGGGTTCGGTGCAGTTATTATGCCTTTTGTGAACTGGAGGGTTGATCATAATCCAAGACATAATAATATTGTTTGGTGTAAACCAAATGTTGCTCCTTTTAATTCTTTGGGAGTTGCTCCCTTAAAATATGGTAGTAAATTGGCAGAGACTATCTTTAAGGAGGCATATTTGGAAGAGAAACGATATACCTATATCGACAATATTAACCTGCTGTATGTAGCTTTTACTCGAGCTAAGCATAGATTAATTATTTTTGCTCCAAAACCTACTAAAACAGATAAAATTACTGATGTTTCTGATATTTTATGGAGGTCTGTTTCCGAAAATGAAGATAAAATGGTTTATCAATATGGAGAACCATCTAAAAGAGAAGCTAGTAAAGAGGCCAAGGTGGTTAATACTTATAAAACCGAAAAATGGAGTTCAGTGCCTTACGAAAATCGATTAAAGCTTAGGTTAAATTCTATTGGATTTTTTACTGACGATGGCAGCAGAGATTATGGAAATATGATGCACGATATTGTTAGTAACATTAAGACCTTGTCTGATATCCCAAATGCTGTAGAAATGAAGATATCAGAAGGCGAAATTAATGAAGCAGATAGAGAAAAAACTATTGATGAACTTACATCATATTTATCAATTCCGGGGGCGTCTAACTGGTACAACGGAAAGTATAGAGTTTTAAACGAGACACAGTTGTTGCATCCTAATATTGGATTTAGCAGACCCGACCGTGTAATGATTGACAATAATGAAGTTGTTGTTGTAGATTATAAGTTTGGTGAGGTTGAGAATCCAAGATATCTACAGCAAGTTAGACGTTATGCAAAGTCAATTACCGAAATGGGCTACCCAAATGTTAAGGGAGCAGTTTTCTATGTTAAGTCAGGTAAGATTGTTGAAATATAACAATATATGTTTTTGTTATTTAGTTTATAAGTGACTGAATTTAAAATCAATCACTTCAATTGTAACTTTACCAGTCTACCATCCATTGCTGAAACATACAGCTCCCCATTATCAGTTGGTAATATCATATTTATTAGTCCGTTCGAGATTCTGTACTTCCATAGAAATTTACCATCAGATGCACTATAAGCAAATATATTGCCTTTATCTGTAGGAGCATAGACCACTCCGTTTTTCTCTACCAATGCAGTTGGTGCCAGCTCATATCCCATATCTCCACCTGAAGATATCCATTTTATTTTTCTTTCGGGGAGTGTAGCATCAATTGCAACAATATCGCCATCCATAGTTTTGGCATATACTGTACTGCCATCTTCCGAAACACCTATGGATTCGCGCACCTTATTATCCGGATCATTAAATCGCCAAATAACTTCTCCACTGTTTTCGTCAAGAACTGTCATATACCTATCGGGTGATGCTAAATAAATTCTCTCATTTGTTATAACAGGAACAACTTGTGCCGGCGATAACATTCTGTTGGAGTGACCGTTATTCCAAATCCATTTAGAGTTGCCGGTTTGTATGTTCAAAGCATAAAATTCATTGCCCCAACTTCCAAAGAAGATTGCTCCATCTTTTACTACAGGACGGGTTACTACGAAATTATTTACACTGTCAAATTCCCATACAGTTTTGCCCGTTGAGACATCCCATGCGCGACAATAACCATCGCCACCGGAAAGAAATACTTTTCCATCGGCGCATACCGGAGAGGAGACCACCGCTTTATCATTGGCAAGCTTGAATGCTTCTTTTCCATTATTGACATTCAGCCCATATAAGTATGAATCAGTAGAAGCAGTCCAAACCAAATCATTGTAAACATAAGGTGTGGAATAAATCTTTCCATTTGTTTTATAGCTCCAAATCTCTGATCCATCGTTGGCGTTGGCGGCTTTAATCTCTCCCGATGTGTTTGTATAATAAAGGATATTGTTTTGCAATACCATGCCGCCACCCATGTCGCTATCTTCTTGAACACTCCATACTTCTGAAACAAAAGGATGATTGTCATTTATTGAGAAATCAGGACGTGGAGGATTAGGCACCCATGACGTTTGCTCCGCTGTAGGATAGGCAAGCCAAGGCTCCTTTGTTATTCCGGAAACTATTCTCTCTTGCAGATAAATTGAGTCTGAATTGACAGATATAATGTTGTATCCTCCAAATTCTTGCTTGGCGCGCAAATTAGATCTACACATAGCTGCATTTACACCCTCAAAATTCATTGCGCGATTGTTGTGACCATGGCCGCATAGCATCAGTTTCACATTATATGGTCGCAATGCATCCATAACTTCAAACCAGTTATTTAATCCCTCATCCATTGGATAATGGTTTACATAAACAATGGGCATATCCTTATCGGTATTTTTTAACTCTTCAAAAAACCATGTGAGATTTTCTCTTGGTATTTGTCCGGGACTCATCCTCATATTTGGTCCTGAAGCAAGACCAATAAACTTATATCCATTATACTCAAATCCGAATGTCTCATTACCAAAAATTCTAAGGAAGTCGTTCATACCGCTTTCCGACCAGTTTGAATCGTGATTACCGGGAATTGAGTAGTGTGGTACATTTAATTTATCAAGTATCTGTTTAGCTCTAGTGATTTCATCAAATGAACCAAACTCTGTAACATCACCCGATACAATTACAAATGCAATTTCGGGCATTGAGTTTATATCATTTACCGTTCTAACAAGATCTTCATTATTATTTGGATTTCCTATATGGGTGTCTGTGATTAATGCAAATTTAAAAGGTTTAAATGTTTGTGCATTAATCACAAAAACAGCCATATATACATTAAGCAATAAAAGCGTAATGAGGAGTTTTTTGATTGATTTCATATTAAAGTATTTATTGATGACAATATTTAATTTTTAAAGTATTCGCTAAAAAACAATGTCTGATATTTTATAGAATTTTCCCAATAATCCCAGTTATGAACGCCGGGACGAGAAATAAAATCGTGAGGTATGTTGCGGTATAATAACTCATTATGTAGTCGTTTGTTAACCTCATAAAAGAAATCGCCTGTACCACAATCAATTATTATTTTTAATCTGTTGGGGGTGAGCAAATGAAGCAACCCCATAACTGTGTGCGACTCCCAACTTTCGGGACTCTCTGATTGAATACCTATATAATCTTTCATTCCCCAATTGTCGGGATACGGACGAATATCAACTCCCCCACTCATACTTCCACATGCACCAAAAATATCTTGATTACGAAATCCAAGATATAATCCACCATGTCCACCCATACTTAATCCGGTAATTGCACGACCTTCACGCGAAGCAATGGTCTTGTAATTTTTGTCGATCCAGCTGACTAATTCATTGACCACAAATGATTCATATTGATATGTCGAGTCAATTGTGCTATCCCAATACCAGCTGTTATATCCTCCATCCGGACAAACAATCATTACATTGTGTATATCGGCTAGATGGGTTATTGACGGTACTCTATTAATCCAATTATCATATCTACCGCCATGCCCATGCAAAAGATAAACCACTGAATACTCTGTTTGTTCATTGTAAGAGTTAGGTTTAATAACTACGTTTTTAATCTCTTTTCCCATCTTTTTGCTATAAACGTTTACTGTATCTACTACAGCAGAAAAAGTGAAATATGTAGTAAAGAAAAGGAACAAATAACTTAATGTGAATCGTTTCATTGATGAAAAATAATTTGATAACTATTAGTAAAACCACAAATATAATCAATTATAGTTTTATATTTATACTCCAACAATTTAAGAACTGTTTATATCCTTTACTACTTTATTTCTAATTATAAAATATTCATCTGTTATCTAATTTTTCTTTTCTTTTATTCTAATATTCATATATTTGTTAAAGGATATTTTTAGTCGAGAACAAATTTGATGTTAAATCCGTTTTTAAGTTATTAAGTCACATCAAAATATTTTATTATGGAAATTCAAAGAAAAATTAATGATAACAAAGGCAGCTTTTTTATTGAAATTAATGGCAAACAGATAGCTGAACTTGATTTTGAGATTAAAGATAATATCCTTAATGCCTATCACACTGGTGTTAGACCTGAGCTTGAGGGACAGGGGATTGCAGGTAAACTATTTGATAAGATGGTTGATTTTGCCAGAGAAAAGGGGTATAAAGTAGTCCCTTCATGTCCATATATTAATGCTAAATTTAGAAGAAATCCTGAAGGCTTTGAGGATATTTGGCAGAAATAATATAAGTATCCAAACCAGAATTAGTACTTAAAATGAAAAAATCCACCAGGCTCTTAAGTTTTTCTAAATTGCCTGGTGGATAATTAAAATCGCATATGTATTCTGCGTTTAGATAACCTTAAAACACTAATTCATTTTCAATAACTAATTATTTGTGAGCTCATACTTTATAAATCTAACTATTGAACAAATAAAATTATGGAGTTGTTCATTACATCGATTATCTTATCTAGTTAAATAAAAATAAAAAAAATAATACTCAAGCTGTAAGAGATATTCGAAAAATATAAAGTAAAAAAATTAAAGCTGAAGTTAGAAGACATCTATAAAAACTAAATGTATGCATAAAATATGTGCACAAAAAAAGTGTGGAAGTTGCTCCACACTACTTTTTTCTTTAATCATTCTATTTCCTTAAAACACTTTACTTTTTACTTTAAAAGCGAATCAGGATCAAGATTATCATGCTCAATATCAAGGAAATATTTGTAGGTCCCAACTTTTAGTTCACCACATGCGTCGTAATCGCAAACTATAATTCCTTTTTCGTGCAATTGCAATGCACTAATTGTCCACATTTGATTTACAGGACCCTCAACTGCATGATATAGTGCTCTTGCTTTGTGGTGACCGTTTACTAAAATCAATACTTCTTTAGCGTCCAATATAGTTCCTACTCCAACTGTAACTGCTGTTTTGGGTACTTTATTTACATCATTGTCAAAAAAGCGTGAATTTGCTATTACAGTATCAGTTGTAAGTGTTTTTACTCTTGTGCGTGAGCTCAAAGATGAACCGGGCTCGTTAAATGCAATATGCCCATCAGGACCAATTCCCCCCATGAAAAGATCAATGCCCCCTGCATCTTTTATTGCTTTTTCGTAAGCAGCACATTCTGCTTCAGGATCTTTGGCCATTCCGTTTAGTAAATGAACATTTTCCTTTTTAATATCGATATGATCGAAAAAGTTTTTCCACATAAATGTGTGATAACTCTGTGGATGACTAGCATTAAGTCCAATATACTCATCCATATTAAAAGTTATTACATTTTCGAATGACACAACACCTGTTTCATATAATTTAATCAAGTTCTTATATGTATTTAAAGGTGATGATCCTGTTGGCAAGCCCAAAACAAAAGGCTTATCCGAAGCCAGCTTTGCTTTGTTTATTTTCGCTGCTATATAGTTGGCAGCCCATTGTGCCATCTGATTGTCGTCTGGTTGAATAATAAGTCTCATAATTTTATAATATTATTGTTATTTTATTCTCTTAATAATTTTGCTATAGATTCTCCAAGTGCGCTTGCTGCATCATGTACATCGCTTAACATTCCGTGTTTCATTACAACGGGAGCTGCAACTAATTCAAATTCCATAGAATCTGCAAATGATTTAAAAGCTTTTGCTGTTGCATCGGACCACGAATGGCCTCCAAAACAACCAAAATATCTATTTTTTATACTCCTGCTTTGTAATGAATTAATTAACGACTCTACAGCAGGATATAATTTATTGTTGTATGTAGGTGAACCGATTATCAATCCTTTAAATTTAAATACATCTCTGATTATGTCGGATTCGTGACTTTTGGAGACATTATGCATTACAATTTCTTTCACGCCATTTATTGCAGCCTCTTGAGCAATCATATCTGCAAGCTCCTCTGTATTCCCATACATACTCCCGTATGCTATTACCAATCCATTGTCGGCTTCATATTTACTTAACTTGTCATACAGTCCAACTACTTTAGATATATTGTCCGGTTCTGTCCAAACCGGCCCATGAGTAGAACAAATTACATCTATCTCGACACCCGAAAGCTTCTTTAAGGCTGTTTGTACCGGTGAACCAAACTTTCCGACAATATTTGAATAGTAACGGATCATTTCGTCTGTATATTTTTCAGGTATGAGCTGACTGTCAAGTACACCACCATCCAAAGAACCAAATGTACCGAAAGCATCCGCACTGAAGAGCAACTTTTTATTCGGCATATATGTCATCATAGTTTCAGGCCAATGCACCATTGGTGTAAGGTAAAACTTAAGTTTGTTTTCACCAAGACTAATCTCATTAAGGTCCTCAATTTCAACAACATTTTTAATGATGCCATAGTATCCTTTCAACATCTCATTTGTACGTTTATTTCCAACTATCTTTATATTAGGATATTTTGAAACAATCATTTCAATAGAACCTGAATGGTCGGGTTCCATATGATTCACTATGAGATAATCTATTTGTTTGTCACCAAGAACTGAATCGATTTTTCTAAAGAATACATTCGAATAACACACGTCCACGGTGTCTATAAGCGCTACTTTCTCGTCATTCACAATGTAAGAGTTGTACGATACTCCATGTGGTAAAGGCCACATATTCTCAAACAGGTGTTTAGTTCGATCATTGACACCTACATAATAAACATCTTTAGTTATTTCAAGCGGTTTGTACATATAAATATTAATTTATCAATAATATCAGTTTTGCTTAAGTCTGAAAATTATTATTTTTTCTTTTTGGATTTCTGCTTTGGTTGAAACATATCGGATTGTTTTAGTGTATCGGCCACTACAGCAGGTTTTCTGAGTCCGTTAATAATTAGCCATATGCCCCAAATTACAAATGGTATACTTAACCACTGACCAATATTTAATCCGGTTCTCTCTATCAAGGAATTCTCTGAAATGACTTGCACATTTTTAACAAATTCAACAAGAAAACGGAAAAGGAAAATAATTAAAATACCAACACCGGTAATAACTCCTTTTCTGTGTTTAGCATCAGTTCTCCAATATAAAAACATTGTAATACCAAAAACAACCAAATAAGCCAAAGCCTCATAAATTTGGGTAGGATGAGACGGTTCTGTGTAAATTGGCTCTGCTCCTTGCATCCAATAGTGTAAATTGTCTATAAAACGAAAGCCCCATGGCTGATCTGTTGGTCCACCATAAATCTCATGATTCATAAGGTTCCCGAAGCGGATCATGGCAGAGGTAAAACCGGTTGGCACCATTACCCTGTCGAATGTCCACAACATGCTTTGTTTGGTTACTTTTTTTGAGTACATCCATACAGCAATGATTATTCCTATCACACCACCATGGCTGGCAAGCCCGCCCTCCCATATCTTGAGCATCTCAAACGGGTTTGCAAGATAATACTCAGGTTCATAAAAGAGGCAGTGACCAAGACGAGCGCCTACAATTATACCTACAATCATGTAGACAAAAAGAGAGTCGAACCATTTTTCAGGAAGATCTTCTTTTTTAAATATTCGCTGTACAATATATACTGCTACTATTAAACCAATAACCCATAAGAGCCCATACCATCGTATTTCTCTCCCAAATATGGAAAAAAGGGTTGGATCTACATTCCATGTAACATAAAGTAGTGTATCCATTTGAATATATTTTTTACAAAGATAATGAAAAATTACACCAATTTCTTAATCCAAATCTCTTTCTCCCCGGGCAGCATATCCACAACAGGTATTTCAATTAAGGTATAGGCACCCGGTTGCTGCTTAATTGAAGCTCTTGCAGCTCCAACCAATACTTGTGCAGTGAGTGCAGGGTTATTTATTCGCATATCAAATTTAAAAAGCTGATTTTGTGTATTTCCTGATACTCCTTTTCGTTCCATCAGCACTCCATGTCCCATATCTTTGAGTGAGTCAACATCATCAACCTGAAACACATGAGTTTCGTCATATATAAAATAGTCGTCCGCTTTAATTGCATCAGAAACAGCTTGAAATTCAAATTCATTTTCAACTTCAATATATACCATACGACGATGTACACCTGTACCGGTGGGGATTGTCATTGAAAGGGCATTCTTTACCCCTGCAGTAGCTTTAACTGCTACTGTATGCCCCATACTCATCCCGGGACCAAAATTAGTGTAGGTGATACCTTTTGGAGCAAGCACTTCTAACAGCGAACGAATTATAGAGTCGCTACCCGGGTCCCATCCTGCAGCTACTATTGAAACAGCATTGTGGATTTTTGACGTATTATCTAACGATTTGCGTAATTCTAATATTTTATCATGAATATCAAAACTATCAACAGTATTAATCCCCATTTTTAGACACTCTATAGCGTATGACTCTACACTTCGAGTTGGTGTAGTTAGAAAAGCTACATCTATTTTATCAAGTTCTGAAATTGAAGTTACTACTTTGTAGTTTGTTAGCTCTAGGGGAATATTTGAGGCCTTGCGTCTCACAATACCTGAGATTTCAAAGTCGGTTGACGTTTGAAGTGCCTCTAAAACATATTTACCTATATTTCCATACCCTATTATTGCTGCTCTTATTTTTTTATTCATTTGATTGTTTATTATTACAAATAATTATTCTGATTTATTAACTCCTTCACTTTCTAACTCTTTCTCACCTATTTCATTTCCTGTATTTTCATCATATTCTTCATGTTCTTCGTATTCTTCGTCCCAAATCTCAACTGGTCGTTGAGGCCCTTGATTTCTAAAGATTAATGCAATAATAAGTCCGCTGATTGCACCGGAAAGATGCCCTTCCCACGATATTGTTGAATCAATTAATTCTGTGAAAGGGAATATACTCCAAACAGTACCACCATAAATAAATGCCACAATTAGTGATACAGCAACAAGGGGTATAAATTTTCTTAGCAAACCGCTAAAAAACAGAAAAAACAATAATGAAAAAACAAGTCCGCTAGCTCCAATATGATAGTAGCCTCTACCTATTATCCAAGTAAACACCCCGCTTAAAATCCAAAGATAGAAGAATGTAGAAAAAGCGATCTTACTATAGAAATAGAATAAGAACCATATAAGAATCAAGAGTGGAAGCGTGTTGGACCATAAATGCGAAAAAGATGAATGAAGGAGAGGTGAAAAAAATATTCCTTTTATTCCTTTTAGCTCCATAGGCAGGATTCCTAACATTGAAAGATCTCTTCCAAAAACACCGGCTTTATCTATCGTAAAAGCAAGCCATACCAGTGATACAAAGACTATGGAAGGTATTAATGCCAACCACATCCTTTTCTTTTCAAATCTTTCAGATACAGGATTATTAAAACTCATTAAGTTTTAATTATAAAAGATATTCAAGTTATGTTTAATGCAAATATATAAAACAAATTGCGTTATTTGTGTATGTAATCAACTTGAAAATATAAAACCAATTTAATATTTGTGAATTTATTCATGTTTGATTATCTTTATGAACAATTTTTGATCTCATATTAACTTAAACTATGAAGAAATGAGTTATCTTAAATTCGATAAAGACTTGATGATAAATCTTGAGTACTCTTTGTATCGAAATGTTTTGAGAACAAATCGAAGAGGAGCATATCAAAACACATCAATTTCAGGTTGCAACACAACCAAATATCAGGGTCTTCTTGTGATGCCCATCCCCTTTCTTGACGATGAAAATCATCTAATACTATCATCCATTGATGAAACTGTCATTCAACATGGTGCCGAATTCAATTTGGGTATTCATAGATATGCAGGCGACAATTATAGTCCAAAAGGGCATAAATATATACGTGAATTCAATAGCGATAGTGTTCCCAAAACTATTTATCGTGTTGGTGGAGTAATATTATCAAAAGAGATAATGTTCTCATCTAAAGAGAATCGCTTGATGATTAGATATACCCTCTTAGACGCGCACTCACCAACTACTATTAGATTTAAACCTTTCCTGGCTTTCAGAAAATCTTCTGAGCTTACTCGAGAAAACGATCAGGTCGACAAATCATATCGTGAGGTTGAAAATGGGATAAGCACCTGTATGTATTCCGGATATCCCGAACTGTTTATGCAGTTTAACAAAAAGCCTGAGCTTTATTATCAGCCTAACTGGTATCACGACATAGAATACTTGCAGGATTTACAAAGTGGAGATACTTTTCAAGAAGATCAATATGTCCCCGGATATTTTGAAATGTCGATCAACAAAGGTGAAGAGATAATTTTCTCTGCAGGCGATATTCTTGTTGATACATCTACTTTGAAAGATGAATTTGATTACGAGATAAAAAATCGCACACCCCGATCAAGCTTTTATAACTGTCTAAGAAACTCTAGTCACCAGTTTTATTTTATCCCCAACAAGGACGAATATTATCTCCTTGCCGGATATCCATGGTTTAAAGTAAGAGCACGAGATCAGTTTATTTCTCTACCGGGATGCACCCTATCAGTTGGAAAAAAGAAAGACTTCGAGAGTATTATGGACACCGCTATTCCGCATTTAAAGAACTTTATGGAAGATAATTTATCGAAGAGTCACATAAAGCAGATAGAGGATCCTGATGTATTATTGTGGGTGATTTGGGCACTACAGCAGTATTGGCTTGAAGATAAAGAGAGATTTTCGGAGAAATATAGCAAGTTCCTATTCGAGATTGTTAATTACATAATCTCAAACAGGCATTCTAATCTTGTATTTCATGAAAACAATGCACTTTTAACTACTTATGGTCGCGAAATAGCTGTAAGCTGGATGAATGCAACTATTGATGGTCGACCGGTTATACCCAGATCCGGTTATTTGGTGGAGTTTAATTCACTTTGGTATAATGCTCTCAAATTTGCAGCTGAAATTGCTGAAAAAACAGGTGAGAAAGTTGTTGCAGAAGCCATGGAGGACAAAGCGCATCTGGCAGGGAATTCATTTATTAAAACTTTCATGAATGATGCTGGATATCTTTATGATTATGTTGATGGAAATTATAGAGATTTAAATCTACGACCAAATATGATATTTGCCGTATCATTGCCATATTCACCTCTGGCCAAGAGACAAAAAAAATCAGTTCTTGATTATATTACAAAAGAATTACTCACTTCATGTGGTTTAAGAACTGTAACTCCAAAGAGCGATAAATTCCATCCTCACTACAGAGGTACTGAGAGTGAAAAGAAAATGGCATATTTTAATGGTATGGCTTTTCCTTGGTTGCTTGGTCCTTATATCGAAGCATATCTTAACCTGTTTCAGATGGGTGGATTATCTTTAGCCGACAGGATTATGGTTAGTATGGAAAATGAGATGCAAAATGACTGTATCGGAACAGTGTCAGAATTATATGATTCAAATCCACCTTTTATTGCACATGGAGGTTATTCATTTGCAATGAGTGTAGGTGAAATATTAAGAGCTCAACGAATTATGAGTTCATTTAAAAAAGTAGAATAAAATGTAACCAAATATGAAAGCATTGATGTTCGGTTGGGAGTTTCCACCACATATCCTTGGAGGTCTTGGTACTGCAACCTACGGACTAACCAAAGGTATGTCTAAACAAGAAGATCTTAAAACCTTATTAGTAATACCAAAACCATGGGGTGATGAAGACCAAAGCTTTATGAAGATTATCGGTGCAAACAACACTCCAATAGTTTGGAAAGACGTTTCAAGAGAGACAGTTAACGCCAGACTGGAAAAATTCATGAATCATGAGGAGTATTTTTGGTTGCGCGACAATATTTATGCCGATTTTAATTATCAGAGAACAAACGATCTTGGATGTATTGAGTTCTCAGGAAGATACCCAAGCAATATACTTGAGGAAACCAACAACTATTCAATTGTTGCAGGTGTAATTGCCCGAACATATGAGTTTGATGTAATTCATGCACACGACTGGCTCACCTACCCTGCTGGTTTGCATGCCAAAAGCGTTTCAGGCAAACCAATGGTTATACATGTTCATGCTACAGAATTTGACCGCAGCAGAGGAAAACCAAACCCGGTTGTTTATAATATTGAGAAAAACGGGATGGATAATTGTGATCACATTATATGCGTAAGTAATCTTACTCGCAAAACTGTCATTGAGAATTATCATCAGCCTGCCTGGAAAGTAACTACTGTACATAATGCTGTAGACCCACTTAGCCCTGAAATTGAAGCCATTGAAAGAATTTCAGGTGTGCCGGAAAAAGTAGCAACATTTCTTGGAAGAATCACAATGCAAAAAGGACCTGAATTCTTTGTAGATGCTGCAACTCAAGTAATTAAAAAAACAGATCATATTCGTTTCGTAATGGCAGGAAGTGGCGATATGATGGACCAGATGATTCGATTGGTTGCAGACAGAGGTATTGCTCATAAATTTCATTTTACCGGTTTCCTACAAGGCAAACAGGTTTATGAAATGTTAAAGTCTAGTGATGTATATGTCATGCCATCAGTTTCTGAACCATTTGGAATATCACCTCTTGAAGCTATGCAATGTAATGTACCCAGCATTATCTCTTATCAGTCAGGCTGTTCTGAAATACTGCATAACGTAATTAAAACAGACTATTGGGATGTGGACGCAATGGCAGATGCAATATACTCTATTTGCACCTATCCTGCCATGGCAGAACACCTAAAAGAAGAAGGAAAAAAAGAGGTAGACAATATAAAGTGGGAAGACGCAGGACTTAAAGTGCGTAGTATTTACGATAATTTAGTTAGATGAACATAATAACCTAAAATAGAAATGAAGACAATTTGCTTTTACTTCCAGATACATCAACCATTTAGGTTAAAAAGGTATCGCTTTTTTAATATAGGTAACGACAATTATTATTTTGATGACTTTGCCAATGAAGATATTATGCAGCAGGTGGCAGCCCGATCATATATTCCTGCTAATAGAATGATGCTTGACTTAGTAAATCAAAATAAAGGAAAATTCAAGATTGCTTTTTCTATTTCAGGAGTAGCACTTGAGCAAATGGAGATTTACACTCCTGAAGTTATTGAAGGCCTCAGAGAGCTAAGCATGACAGGAGATGTGGAATTTCTTACAGAAACATATGCTCATTCACTGTCAAGTATTTTCGATCCCGAAGAGTTTAACACTCAAGTCAAGCATCATTCAGAAAGAATTGAGATGCTGTTCAACCAGAAGCCTACTGTGTTAAGAAACACCGAGCTTATTTATTCTGATGAAATTGCGGAGATGGTGTATAAAATGGGATACAATAAAATGATTACAGAAGGTGCAAAACATATTCTTGGCTGGAAGAGCCCCAATTATGTTTATCAGGCAGCTTCACATCCAAAAATGAAATTGCTGCTGAAGAATAGTCGTTTTAGTGAAGATATTGCATATAAATTTGCCGACTATAGTTGGAATGAATATCCTTTAACGGCCGAAAAGTTTGCGTCATGGATTGCAGAAACACCCGAAGAAGAGAAGGTTTTCAACCTGTTTATGAATTACGAAGTATTAGGCAACTTACTTCCTTCACATACAGGCATATTTGAATTTATGAAAGCTCTGCCACGCTATGCTTTCGAAAAAGGTATAGGATTTGTGACTCCAAGTGAAGCAATGGATAAGCATAAACCGATAGGAACAATGGCTTCTCCGAACAATATCTCCTGGTCGGACGAAGAGCGCGATGTTAGTGCATGGGTGGGAAACAAACTACAGAAAAGTGCTTTAAAATCACTGTATGAAGTTGGCAAAAGGGTAAGGCTGACAAATGATAGACGCCTAAAACAGGACTGGACATATCTACAAACAAGTGATCATTTCTATTATATGTCAACAAAGCATTTTGGTAGCGGCAAAAGTAATTTTAGTCCTTACATGTCTCCATATGATGCTTTTAACAACTATATGAACGTACTTAGTGATTTCATCGGTAGGGTGAAAGCACAATTCCCTGACACAGTAGATAATGAAGAGCTAAACTCACTTCTTACTACAATTCATAATCAGGAGATGGAGATTAAACGCCTTCAAAAAGAATTAAAAACAGTGATTGGTACTAATGAAGAGCTACTGGTTGAAAAAAAGGAAATGCAAAAAAATAATAAAAAATAGAATTGAAATAAATCAAAACAAAAAAGGAGCTCTAGGGCTCCTTTTTTTATTGTAAAATACTCCGACTAAACTATAAAACAAAATTCATAATCTATTTAGCGTAGCTAACGGCCCTTGTTTCTCGTATAACAGTAATCTTAACCTGTCCCGGATAAGTCATATCTGTCTGTATCTTACGTGCAATTTCATTTGACAATTTTTCTGTATCAGTATCATCAATTTTATCTGCACCAACAATAACACGAAGTTCGCGACCTGCCTGTATGGCATATGTTTTCACTACTCCCGGATATGAAAGAGCCAGCTCCTCAAGATCATTCAAACGCTTAATATAAGCTTCAACAATTTCACGACGTGCTCCCGGCCTCGCTCCCGAGATTGCATCACAAACCTGTACTATTGGAGCAAGCAATGTGGTCATCTCCACCTCATCATGATGTGAACCAATTGCATTGCAAATATCTGGTTTTTCTTTATACTTCTCTGCCAGCTTCATGCCAAGAATAGCGTGTGGTAGCTCCGGTTCGTCATCCGGCACCTTTCCAATATCATGCAGCAAGCCTGCACGTTTTGCTTTCTTTGGATTTAAACCAAGCTCCGAAGCCATTATTGCACATAAATTGGCTGTTTCACGTGAGTGTTGCAGAAGATTCTGCCCATAAGAGGATCGATATTTCATTTTTCCCACAATACGAACCAGCTCCGGATGAAGTCCATGAATACCTAAATCAATTACAGTACGTTTACCTGTGTCCACAATTTCATCTTCTATCTGCTTTTTAACTTTAGTCACAACCTCCTCAATACGTGCAGGGTGAATGCGGCCATCAGCAACCAGTTGATGGAGTGATAAACGCGCTATTTCACGACGTACAGGATCAAAACCCGATATTACAATAGCTTCGGGTGTGTCATCAACTACAATTTCCACACCTGTTGCAGCTTCAAGAGCACGAATATTGCGTCCTTCGCGACCAATTATTCGTCCCTTAACCTCATCAGAATCTATATGAAATACTGTAATTGAGTTCTCTATTGATGTTTCAGTTGCAACTCTCTGAATTGATTGAATAACAATTCGTTTTGCCTCTTTATTAGCCGACATTTTTGCCTCTTCAATAATCTCGCTAATATATGACTGTGCATCACTTTTTGCCTCCTCTTTCAAGGATTCCACCAAACTCTCTTTAGCCTCTTCTGCAGAGAGCCCTGAAATTGTCTCCAGTTTTTCTACCGACTGTCTATGAAGACGATCAAACTCAACTGCTTTTTTATCAAGAAAATCTTGCTGAGTTGTAATGTTTGAACGCAACTCTTCAACTTCAGAATTCTTCTTGTTAAGTTCTTCCTGTCTTTGATTAAGAGTCATCTCTCTTTGCTTTAGCCTGTTCTCAGTAGATTGAATTTTTGATGTACGAGAGTTAATCAATTTTTCTGCATCATTCTTAAGAGCAAGCGTCTCCTCTTTTGCTTCGAGTAAAATTTTCTTCTTTATAACTTCGGCGTCCTTTTCCGCGTCACTCATTATCTTTTGAGCTCGCGAGTTGGCTGCCTTACCAGTCATGTACCAGGCTATTGTTGCCCCGATAATCAGACCGATAATTCCTATAACTATTACCATGTTACATGTTTTTAATTAATTTAAATACCTAATCTCAGTAAATCACTATAAATCACCAAAATAGGTTGCTCTGAAATATCTATTATTTACTACTTTTCAATAGTAAATTGATTTTAATAAAAAACACCTTTTTAATCACATACATAAAGAATGTGAGAAAAAGGTGCGTTATTTGAGTTTCCCTATATAAAGGGAACTATTTATTTTCTCAGATAATTATCCAACTCATCAATTAATAAGTCAATCTTATCTTCAAAGGGTTTCGTATTATTCTTATCACCGAGAGAAAAATTCTCAGCCAATGCCTGGATGGCTGTCATAGCCATAAAATCTTGTGTTGATAACTTGGGATTATTCCCGAAAGCAACACGGTATTGGTTTACTTTTATATCAATCTGTTTTGCAGCAGTCCGAAAGGCTTGTTCTTCTGACCTTTTTATCCTTAAAGGATAGCGTCTACCGGCAACTTCTAATGTTAATAAAAACTCTTCGTCTCCCATCACATAAATTTTAATTCAATCTCAATAAATTTATGCATTTGTCTACTTCACGCACCAGTTTAGATAGTTTTACTTTTGCCGTATCAACGTCAACCGACGCTGCAGTGATTGTCCTGGCAATTTTTAAACTATCATATTTTGCTCTCATTTGCTGTAGATCTTTTTCTAATTCATTCACCTGTACTTGTTTTGATTCTAATACAGATTTTAATCGTGAATTTTCATCTTTTAGTGAATCGCATAATAACAAAACTTGTTTAATGCGCACTTCCAAATCTACAAGCAATTTACTTTTATCATTAGTCATATGAAACGAGCTTTATTAATTGTTTTAAATATTTTTCAGCGAGCCTCATACACTATTTTTAATAAAATCACACATCAGCATGAAAACAAAAAATCACGCAAATATAGGAATTGAAATAGAGTTTGGCAAATTAAAAAGACCTTATTTTTCAAATATTCATACAATTATAAAGAATCTTGGTTTGTTTACTTTAGATTTAATAACTTTGAACCTCTAAGTCAGTTTGATCAGTAGTTTAACGACTTTTATAAAAATTGAAAAAACAGGAAGTTAAAATAATGAGTAAAAGAACAATAACTATTAACAAAGAAATATTTCAAGTTTGTCCACATTTCAATTTAGTCGCTATCGAATGTAAAGTTAAAAACTCACCTTACAACAGTGAACTCTGGTTGGAAATTGGCCAATTTATAACTGATTTCTCAACCAGCTACAAAATGGGAGACATAAAAAATATACCAACTATACAAGCTACACGAGAAGTTTATAAAAAGCTGGGAAAAGAGCCCAACAGATACCGTCCGGCCGGAGAAGCATTATGCCGTAGAATCCTTAAAAATAAAGGTCTATATCAAATTGATACACTGGTTGATCTTATCAATCTAATCTCACTAAACACAGGCTACTCTATAGGTGGGTTCGACTCAGATAAAATTGAAGGTAATATTACTCTGGGAGTAGGAAAAGCAAATGAACCATTTGAAGCGATTGGAAGAGGACAGATGAATATCGAAAATATGCCGGTGTATCGTGATTCAATTGGTGGAATTGGCAATCCCAGTAGTGACGAGGAACGTACAAAAATCACTTCATATACCAGCAATTTACTTATGCTTATAAATGGGTACTCGGGAGAGGCCGGAATTAATGAAGCAGTAGAATATTCAGTTGAGCTGCTAAAAAAATATGTACATGCTGAAGAAATTGAAGTCAGGTTAATTTCTGTTTAGCTCAATTCTAAAAGTAGTACCTTTTGATACTTCTGAGCTCTTTACAAATATTTTTCCTTTATGATTTACTTCAACTATTCGTTTAACTAACGACAGACCTAGTCCCCACCCTCTCTCTTTTGTAGTGTATCCGGGAGAAAAAATTGATTTATGTTTGGAAGCCTCTATTCCTAAACCACTATCTGAGATATCAAGATATACATATCTCTCATTACCTGAAACGGACAAAGTTATAATACCTTTTCCACGAATTGCGTCAACTCCATTTTTAACAATGTTTTCTATAACCCAGTTAAATAACGACTCATTCAGCAGCACTATGCTTGGCTGTTCAGATGGATACATATTAATCTCAACATCTTTTGAAACACGAGGTTTAATATAGTTGATATAATTACTCAAAACATTGTTCAGATCTATTGGTTTTAGCTCGGCATCAGCACCAATTTTAGAAAATCGATCCGAAATAATCTGCAATCGGTCAACATCTTTTCCAATTTCAAGAACTAAATCATTATCTAACTCTTTTAACTTTAAATACTCCACCCAAGCCATCAACGAGGATATTGGAGTTCCCAGCTGATGAGCTGTTTCTTTTGACAATCCCACCCATATTCTATCTTGCTCTGCACGCTTAGAACGTGCCATAGCATAAAATGCAAGTGTTATAAAAAGTGCAATAATCAAAAATTGAACATAAGGAAAAACTTGCAGTTGTTTTAGAGTATTAGAGTCGTCATAATAAAGCTGCTGATTTATCTCTTTAAGAGGGATGGGAGTGTTCTGTCGACCAAATTTAGCTGTTTTCTTCAATAGAAATGATTCAACATTATCACCTGGAAGCTTAATGTTGTGTGAAAGCATTTCGCCTGTACCAATATCGTAAAGTATTACAGGTATTGAATTGTTGCTCTGTAAAATTTTCAACACAATAGACAAATCAACATCTTTGTCAGAAACCATTGACTCTGTTGCCATTGCCCATATCTGAATTTTATTTTGCTCCTCCTCTGTAAGCTTTTTCACAAGCTTGTGCGATAAAATCATCGACAAAAGAGCTACTAAAACTGCCAAAAGCAGAAACAAATTAGTATATGATTTACGCATCCGAGCAATTGTCATGTTACTTTTAAACAAGATTATTATATCTATTTAGATAAAATTGTGGCTGACTTTTCAGGTAAATATCCACTTTTGATTCGCCACTCTTTAGGGTATAAATTATTTGCTCTATTGCCAAGATTCTTAACAAAACCAATAGGTTCATTCATATATGTCAAAAGAATAAACCCTTTTGGTGCATCAGCTAATTGGATAGTTTGATTTCTTAAATAGGCAATAGACTCATCATACGACACTTCGTAACTAAAAAAATGCTCTTTGTTGATTTCTTTGTTCATAGCCAATGAGTGAGAAGGAATAAAATCATACCCTTTGTACCTGCCTAATTCAACACCTATTGACACGATTTTAAGTTGCTCGCTAAGATATTTAATAATATCAGAATATATTTCAGTAATAGCAATTATACTATTCTCATATTTCACAAACTCAAAAGCATTTTGATTATTAATTAGATTAAGAATATTATCTCTAATTTCATTCTCTTTTAGAACAGTAAAAGAGGATTTACTGTTTTTCCTTTTACTAAATCTTTGATTTGAGGAAATATTAAATTGATTTTCATCAGGCTCCTTTAAAACATCAGGCTTCTTTAAAATTGTCACAAACAATCCCTCTCCATTAGTTTTATGAGGAAAAAACCTATATGCCGGTACTCCGGAAATAAATGAGGGTGATATTTTCCACTCAGGATCTACTTCAATTTCAACAAACTCAGCTCCCAACTCATCAAATGCCCAAAGTGCATTATCTTCGTTTTCTGATAAATTATATGTACAAGTACTGTAAATCAACACTCCTCCTACTTTTAGTGCCGGCCATATTTCTCTCAAGATATCTTTTTGTCTTGATGCACACATCTTCACATTATTGACACTCCACTCCTCAATGGCCTGTTTGTCTTTACGAAACATTCCTTCACCCGAACAAGGTGCATCAACCAATATCAAATCAAAAACAGCGGTAAGTTTAGTAAAATCTTTTGGAGAATTGTTTGTTACTAAGATGTTTGGATTACCAAATTTAATTAGTGATTCAGACAACACATTTGCTCGCAGTCTTACGATCTCATTGCTAACAAGCAGACTGTTTTCGGGCAACGAAGTTAATAATCCAAGTGATTTACCTCCCGGTGCTGCAGATAAATCAAGGCATATTGAACTCTCGCTAACCAACTGTCTTACAACATAATCGACAAACATACTCGAAGCCTCCTGTACGTAGTAGTAACCGCTATGAAAAAGTGGGTCAAATGTAAATGCCGGTCTCTGATTAAGATAATATCCATTTTCTGACCAAGGTACCTTTTCTACAGAAACTGAAAAATCAATTGGATTTCGTTGTAATTTATAGGGATTTAACCTTATGCTTACTTCTGCCTCTCCATTTAAAGAAGACATAAGCTGTTCCGATTCATCTTTAAGAAGTGTTTGTATATTATTTATAAAATCAGACGGAAAGTTCATCTTTATAATCTTTTTTTTTACAAAGATAAAGGTTTATCTCCCAAAGATAAAGGTTTATTTTTCAATGCACAAAAACCAGTTTTCATCTATTTAATAAAAGCAATATCTATTTTGGAATGAATTATCTTACTCCATGCATCAATTTTTGAAGTCTTTTCGACAATATAAAAAGTATTAACGAAGCTACGCCTGCCATCACAACAAACACCATGAAGAAGTCAAATAAAGTAGAAATCTCGATCCCTAATAAATGCTTTATTTTTCCATCTTCAGGATAGAGCGAACTTAAAGCACCGGCCAACTTGTTGGCTGTTGCCATAGATAGATACCAGACACCCATTAAGAGTGATGCAAAGCGTATTGGCGACAACTTATTAACCATCGAGAGTCCGATCGGCGACAAGCAAAGCTCGCCCATTGTATGAATAAAATATAATCCCACAAGCCACATAATACTCACCTTTACTCCGGGCTCTACTCCCTGAACACCAAAAGCAATCAGAAGATAGCCTAACGATAGCAGTAATAGTCCGATTGCCTGCTTAGCAGGCGAAGATGGTTCTCTGTTTTTTGCTCCCAAAGCAATCCACAATTTTGCAAAAATTGGAGCAAGAAGTATTACAAAAACTGCATTAAATGATTGAAACCAACTTGTGGGCATTGTCCATCCTAGAATTTCACGATTTGTCTGCTCTGAAGCAAAATATGTGAGTGATATACCGGCCTGCTCAAAAGCCGACCAAAAGAATATCACAAAAAATGCAATTATGTAAATTACCCATATTCGATGTCGCTCAATCTTTGAGAGTGACTTGTCTGATATCACAAAAGCAGGTACAATTATTGTTGCTGTATAAATGACTGAACCAATAACATCATTTTTAAAAAGCATCATAAAAAGTACAAATAAAACTATTGCACCCAACCCCCAATATGCCATCTCCTTGAAGCTGTATTTCACAACAGGTGCAGCATCAACTTTTTCTCGCTCAATTTTAGCAGCCGGCTCCACACCTATAGGATTACCGTCCGGGCCTACCAAGTATTTTTCTTTTCTGGCTACATAAATTATCAAACAAATTACAGAAACAATAGCAGCCACAAGGAAACCCCATTTAAAATCTGCAGGGTTGCCTGTATCTCCAAGAAATCCACAAATAATTGGTGCAGCAAAAGCCCCAAGATTAACACCCATATAAAAAATTGTGTAAGCTGAGTCTAAACGCCTATCACCCGATTCATACAGCTGACCAACAAAAGTTGATACATTAGGTTTAAAAAAACCATTTCCAAAAATCATTGCACCAAGTCCCGCATACATCAAGAACTTTGCAGTCTCTAATTGTTGAAAATATACTGCACTCAAAAACATTAAAAACTGACCAATGACCATTAATACAATTCCCCAAAATGTGGAACGTCTCATTCCCCAATATTTATCTGCAACATATCCTCCTATCAGTGGGGCAAGATAAACTAGTCCGGTATAATTTCCATAAATCAATGAGGACAAATCTTTATCCATCATCAATGCTTTAATCATATAAAGCACAAATAGCGCACGCATACCATAATAACCGAAACGCTCTGCTATGGAAATAGTAAAAACAAAATATAATCCTTTTGGATGTTGGGCAGTTTTTGTAGTCATGTTGAATAAAGTTGTGAAAGTGCTAAATTACATAATTTTTATCCAAACAACCCCCATTTATTGGAAATATTCAATTTTTTACCATTTTGATATTAATCATTTCTAAAATATCATAATTTAATATGTTTGTTTTTTATTTCTATATTTGTGTTGTATTTCAGTATCACTCTTAAGTGAAACAAAATTGCCAAAATGAACAATCCTATACTTTATTTAATCCCTGTATTATTGGACGAGACATCGATTGAACAGGTTATCCCTGCTTTCAACATACAGTTAGTCTCTGACCTGAAGTTCTTTATTGTTGAAAATATTAGAACAGCAAGGCGCTTCCTTAAAAAATGTAATCCTGATATTAATATCAATTCACTTACATTTTTCGAGCTAAATAAACATACCTACAAAAAGGAGATTTCCGGCTTTCTTGATCCAATGAAAACAGGGAACAGTGTTGGGGTAATGTCAGAAGCCGGATGTCCGGGTGTTGCCGACCCCGGAGCTGATGTTGTTGCAGTTGCTCAACAAAAGGGCTACAAGGTTGTTCCTTTGGTTGGTCCCTCCTCAATCATCATGGCAATTATGGCTTCGGGATTTAACGGTCAGAGTTTCTCATTTCATGGCTATTTACCAATTGATTCAAACGAGAGGATAAATAAAATCAAACAACTGGATGCCAGATCGTATAGTGAAAACCAAACACAAATTTTTATAGAAACCCCATATCGCAATAATAAACTTGCCGAAGATATATTACAACATTGCAAGCCTAAAACAAAACTATGCATTGCATCGAATATAACAAGTGAGAATGAGTTGATTGTGACAAAAAGTATAAAGGACTGGAAAGGTAATTTGCCTGATTTAAACAAAAAACCCACTGTTTTCCTTTTATATAGAGCTTAAAAATATAAAGAGATTAATATCTTCGGAAGTTAAACGTATAATAAAGTTAAATACCTAAAGAGATAAATAACTTGAGAAGTTAAAAATATACATAGATAAAATGTCTGATAAAGTTAAACGCCTACAGAGATTAACAACTTACTGATATTAAAAACAAACAGTGGTTAAACAAACAATCCTGTAATTTTAAACAAACAAATAAAACTGATAGTTATTAAATTGAAAATCCTGTACAATATACAACTCCAAAAACAGAACTCATTTGGCACTATGGCTGTTGCTAAAATGTTTTGCAAGCCACAGTCAAGAGAGGAGTTAACTGAAGTTATTAGAACATTCCCTAATGAGAAGAAGCTGGTACTGGGTGCAGGCTACAATCTATTTTTCACAAAAGATTTTGATGGATTAATCATAAAACCCGACATGAAGGATATTAGCTTAATCTCAAGCAATGAAGATTTTGTGGAAATTGAAGCCGGTGCTGCAATTGAGTGGGATAAGCTTGTAGATAATTGCGTAATGAGAGGCTATTCAGGAATTGAGAACCTTTCACTTATACCAAGTTCGGTTGGCGCAAGTCCGATTCAAAATATTGGAGCATATGGTACTGAAGTAAAAGATACAATTGTATTGGTGAAAGCGGTTGATATTGAAACCGGCAAACATAAAGAGTTTACAAACAAAGAGTGTGAGTTTGGCTATCGCGAAAGTATTTTTAAACGTACCGGCAGATATGTAATCACATCAGTTGTTTTTAGATTATCAAAATCTTTCACATACAAAGAGAAGTATATAGATCTTAGTCGCGAATTGCAAGGAAATGAATCACCAACACTATCTCAAGTGAGAGATGCTATTGTAAAAATTCGCACAAGAAAATTGCCGGATCCTTTAGTATTACCAAATGCAGGAAGTTTCTTTAAAAATCCGGTATTAACAACAGAGGGTAAAGATGCTCTTCTTAAAAAGCTGATAGATGCCCCCATATACATTGTAGGAGACAATAGTTTTAAAACATCGGCAGCATTTCTTATAGAAAAGGCCGGATTTAAAGGGATTCGCCGAGGGATGGTTGGAACATACGAGAATCATGCTTTAGTTATAGTGAATTATGGCACAAAAAACGGTAAGGAGATAGCTGATTTTGCAAGTGAAATTCAGGGCGAAGTTTTAAAACAATTTGATATAAAGCTGGAACCTGAAGTATGGATTTTTTAAAAACAGATAATATGTCGTCATTTATAATAGAAGGGGGTCATACATTAAAAGGTAGCATTACTCCACAAGGAGCTAAGAATGAAGCGTTGCAGGTAATTTGTGCAACTTTGCTAACAAAAGAGGAGGTTGTAATAGACAACATCCCTAACATCCTAGATGTCAATAAACTCATTGAACTGCTTAGTGATATGGGTGTAGAGGTTAAAAAAATATCTGCCCAACGCTACTCTTTTAGAGCCAAAAACATTGACTTAGATTATTCAAGCACTAAAGAATTTAGACAGAAGAGTGCGGCATTAAGAGGTTCAATAATGATAGTTGGTCCACTTTTAGCTCGCTTTGGCGAAGTAGTAGTTCCAAAACCCGGTGGCGACAAAATTGGCAGGCGACGCCTGGACACCCATTTTAATAGTATAATGAGCTTGGGTGCCAAACTTATAATAGATGAAAAGAAACAGACCTTTAAATTTGTTGCAGACAAACTAAAAGGCAGATATATTTTACTTGATGAAGCATCTGTTACAGGTACCGCTAACCTACTGATGGCGGCTGTTTTGGCAGAGGGTGAAACTATAATTTACAACGCTGCTTGCGAACCTTATGTAGAGCAATTAAGCAAAATGCTGGTAAGCATGGGGGCAAAAATTTATGGCATTGGCTCAAACAAGCTTATTGTAACCGGAGTATCAGAATTGAGTGGTTGTAAGCATCAACTATTACCAGATATGATTGAGACAGGTAGTTTTATTGGTATGGCTGCTATGACCGCATCTGAACTTACTATTAAAAATACATCAGTAGACTATCTTGGAATTATACCGGAGAGTTTCAGAAGATTAGGTATTACGGTGGAACAGAGGGGCGACGATCTGTTTATACCCCAACATGATGATTATTCTATCGAATCGTTTATGGATGGGTCGATATTAACAATTGCTGATGCTCCTTGGCCCGGACTTACACCCGATCTACTGAGCGTGATGCTGGTGGTTGCAACTAAGGCAAAAGGTAGTGCGCTTATCCACCAAAAGATGTTTGAGAGCAGGCTCTTTTTTGTTGATAAACTTATAGATATGGGTGCTCAAATTATTTTGTGTGATCCGCATAGGGCAGTTGTAATTGGACAGGGAAGCAAGCTAAAATTAAGAGGTATGACTATGACCTCCCCCGATATTCGTGCAGGTATTTCTCTTTTAATTGCAGCTATGTGTGCAGAGGGCAAAAGTATAATTCATAATATAGATCAAATTGATAGAGGATATCAGGACATAGATAAACGATTAAATTCATTGGGAGCATCCATTGAGAGAAAATAATTTGGTTTATACCTAACTCTTTTATTACTTTGTATATAATTTTTTAATGATTAAACTATTAAATTTAAAACCTGAACCTCATCATAAGTAATAAATTAACTAGATAGATAGGTTTTTTGAAGCAAACACATTTATATAACAAACACATTTAAATATGTCAATATGTCTATGAACAGGATTGTAACCGAAATTCAACAAGTAACTATACGTTTTTCAGGTGATTCCGGTGACGGTATGCAACTTTCAGGAACGTTATTTTCTACTTTATCAGCTATTTTTGGAAATGAAATTTCAACATTTCCTGATTACCCGGCAGAAATTCGCGCGCCACAAGGGTCGCTTCATGGTGTTTCCGGATTTCAAGTACGCATAGGTGCAAAGGATGTATACAACTCGGGCGATAAAACAGATGTTCTTGTAGCTATGAACCCTTCGGCATTGAAAGTTAATGCACAGCACTTAAAGAAAGGTTCAATAGTGATATATGATAGCGACTCTTTTAAGAAAAGAGATATGGAAAAAGCTAAGTTCGAGACAGACGATGCTTTCGAAGAGCTTAACTTGAATAATTTGCAGATAATTGGTGTAGATATAACTTCTCTAACAAAAGCTTCACTCGAAGAATCAGGGCTTGAGAATAAAGACATACTCAGAAGTAAAAATATGTTTGCCCTAGGACTTGTCTGCTGGTTGTTTAATCGTCCACTGGAGATTGCCGACAAGCTACTGGAGCAGAAGTTTGCCAAAAAGCCAAAACTGATTGAAGCAAATATTAAAGCGCTTACAGATGGCTATAATTATGGAGAGAATCTACAGCTTTCAGCATCAACATACAAGATAAATGTAATTGAATCTGCAAAAGGTTTTTATACAGATGTTAATGGTAATACTGCAACCGCCTACGGATTGATTGCAGCAGCAGAAAGAGCTGGTTTGCAACTGTTTTTAGGTTCTTACCCAATTACACCTGCAACTGATATTTTGCACGAACTGGCTAACAGAAAAGATTTAGGCGTAAAAGCATTACAGATGGAAGATGAAATTGCAGGTATAGCCTCTGCAGTTGGTGCTAGTTTTGCAGGTTGCCTAGCTGCAACCTCAACATCCGGACCGGGTCTTTCGCTAAAAAGTGAAGCATTGGGACTTGCAGTAATGACCGAGCTGCCACTGGTTGTGATTGATGTTCAGAGAAGTGGCCCATCTACCGGAATGCCAACTAAAAGTGAGCAAACCGACTTAAGACAGGCTCTTTATGGCAGAAATGGCGAGAGTCCACTCGTGGTAATGGCTGCAACTTCTCCAACTGATTGTTTTGATAGTGCATTTGAGGCTTCAAAAATAGCTCTGGAGCATATGACTCCGGTAATATTGCTTACTGATGGTTATATTGCTAATGGGTCTGCTGCATGGAAAATTCCGGACATGAATGATTATCCCGAAATCAATCCTCCTTTTGTACAGGATCATTACAACGGGGGTGCAGATAGCTGGAAGCCATACTTTAGAAACGCAGATACTTTGATAAGGTATTGGGGGGTTCCCGGCACACCTGAATATATGCACCGAATTGGTGGATTGGAAAAAGATAGATTCACAGGAGTTATCTCTTCTAATCCCGAGAATCACCAGTATATGGTTGATGTGCGCCAAAAGAAGATTGAGAAAATTGCCGACTTTATACCTGAACAAAAAGTATTAGGTGATAAAGATGCAGATACTTTAATTGTTGGTTGGGGTGGCACACACGGTCATCTATTAGAGACAATGCTTCATATTCAAGATAGCAGCAAAAAAGTAGCGTATGCCCACTTTAAACATATTTTGCCTCTACCAAAAAACACTTATGAAATTCTTAAAAGTTACAAGAAGGTTATTGTAGCAGAACAGAATAATGGGCAGTTTGCAGGTTACTTAGGCACTAAATTTCATGACCTTTCAAATATCATCAAATTCAACAGGATTGAAGGTCAGCCATTTAAAGTTAGCGAGTTAGTTAAAGAATTTAGTAAAATTATAGAGGAGAAATAATATGGACAATATAGCAACTAATAATATCAAACCTAAAGAAGTTAAAACTCAGTATCTTCCAAAAGATTTCAAGAGTACAAATCCTATTCGTTGGTGCCCCGGTTGTGGAGACTTTGCAATTCTTACTTGTCTTCAGAAAGCTTTATCTGAATTAAATATCGAACCTCACAATACAGCTGTAATTTCAGGTATCGGATGTTCGTCGCGTTTACCCTACTACATGAATACATACGGATTTCACAGCATCCACGGCAGGGCTTTGCCAATTGCAACAGGTGTTAAGGTAGCAAATCCCGATTTAAGTGTATGGGTTGCAACAGGCGATGGAGACTCGTTAGCCATTGGTGGTAATCACTTTATACATGCAATTAGAAGAAATGTTGATGTTAATGTTCTCCTATTTAACAATAAAATTTACGGTCTAACCAAGGGACAGTACTCTCCAACTTCCAGTAGAGGTTTTGTTTCAAAATCTTCGCCACATGGCACAGTAGAAGATCCTTTCCGTCCAGCCGAATTAACTTTTGGTGCAAGGGGAACATTCTTTGGTCGCGCGTTGGATGTTGATATGAAGAATCAGGTTGACACCCTTAAAGAAGCCGCAAAACATAAAGGAACATCGATTGTCGAAATTTTACAAAACTGTGTTATCTTCAATAATGGTATTCACAATAATATTAGCGATCGTACCTGGAAATCAGAAAATACAATTTTACTGAAGCATGGCGAGAAAATGATATTTGGTAAGGATGAAAACAGAGGTATCGTTTTAGATGGTTGGAACCTTAAGGCAGTAACAATTGGTGAAGAAGGATACACTTTGGATGATGTTCTGGTTCATGATGCAACTACTAAAGACAACACCCTGCATATTAAACTTGCACTTATGGATACATCTGAAAATATGCCGGTTGCGCTAGGAGTTATTCGTAGTGTTGAAGAGCCTGTATATGACAGAGATGTTGAAGTTCAGATTGAAGAAGTGCAAAAAAGAAGCCCAAAAAAATCATTCACTAAATTTTTGCTTAGCTCTTCTAACGTTTGGGAGGTTAAGTAATTTTAAAGGTCCTTGTATCATCCTGATTTTTGGTTGCAGTTTTTTGATATTTACTGTAACCTGTTTCAGGACGATACACAGCTAACCTCGCCCTATATCTCGTCCTCAACAAAACACCCTATTAAATTTAATATTTAAATTATTTTGAATTTCGCCTTCTTTTAATTTCTGTCTGAATTAAGGATAATTCGCGACTTGTCATTCCATCCATAGAGCTGTTTTCTTCAGCTCGCCTAAACAGATAAGGCATCATAGTTTTAACTTCGCCGTAAGGTAAGTATTTTGCTACATTATACCCTTTGTCGGCAAGATTATACGTAATATGATCACTCATTCCGTATAATTGAGAAAATGAAATTTCTTTTTGGTTTCTTGGCAACTCAAACTCATCAATAAGATTTGCTAGGAGCATTGAGCTATCTTCGTTGTGTGTGGAAACCATAAAATCAATAGTCTTGTGATTTTCAATTAAATATCTAATTGCAGCATTAAAATCTCTGTCTGTAGACTCTTTATCGGGCTGTATGGGAGAAGGATAACCATTTTTTACAGCTAGCTCACGCTCCTGCTCCATATAGGCACCTCTTACTATCTTCAATCCAAACTTAAATCCGCCATCCAAAGCTATGCGATGGTGTTTTTTTAAGCGCTCTAAACCATCAACAAGATACAATTGATAGGTGTTTTGTACTATTGCTTTAGTTTTATTGTATTTGGTCATTAGCTTCATAACCATGTCATCAAGTATGGGCTGAATGGAAGTCCACTCTGCATCTACCATTACAGGTACATCTATCTCATACCCTTTACCAAATATCTTATTCATACGCTCCTCTACTCGCTTAAACTCGGCAGCCTCTTCGTCTGTCAGCGACTCTTTACTACTTACTTTTGCAAGTAAATCTAATCGTGCAATTCCGGTGATTTTAAAAACACTGTAAGGTACATTTTTATTGTTTTTTGCAAACTCAATGGTGCGTATTACTTCAGCACAAGTATTATCAAAAGCTTCTTCAGACTCTTCCCCCTCTTGAGCGTAATCCAATATTGAATAAACACCTCTGCTTGACAGCTTTGCAATTGTTTTGCTGCAGTCGTCTATAGACATACCGCCAACAAAGTGCTTATATATTGTTCTGCGCAATATTCCTTTAACCGGAAAATGTATTGCAAATGCAAAATTAATAAGCTTCTCTCCGGCTTTAACTAGTTTCTTGCTATTCATTATTTTAAAAAGCATCATTGTTTCTCTTAAACTAGCATTGGATTGATCGCGAAATGCGAGCTCTGTGTTTTCGAAATTAACTAAAGTAGTTTTATTATCTTTCATGTGTGTTTGAAATAAGAATATGTGAATAAAATGTATTTGTGTTCTATTAAAGTATTAATACTTCACAAACATAAAACTTTTTTTTGTATATTTGCTCTGATTAATAGTTCGTTTTAATGCTATTAACCGGCAGTTTGTTAAACAAACTAATGTTAATCCTGATTATCACGATATTAAATTGACAAGACGATACTTATAAATTAATAAATATTAAATTTTTATAATCATGCCAAAAGGTGTATACAAATTACCGGAAATTAAAAATGAACCTGTTAAGAGCTATGCCCTGGGTTCACCCGAAAGTGAAGCACTTAAGAAAAAGTTAACCGAATTGAACAAAGGAAGAGTGGATCTTCCAATGATTATTGATGGTAAAGAGGTGCGTACAAACAATCTTAAAGATATTCGTCCTCCTCATAATCATCAGCATCTTATTGGTCATTATCATCAAGGAGATAAGAGTCACGTGCAAATGGCTATTGATGCTGCATTAAAAGCAAAACCGGCATGGGAAGCTATGAATTGGGAAAGCCGTGCTGCAATCTTCCTAAAGGCAGCTGACCTAATTGCAGGTCCTTACCGCAACGAATTAAATGCGGTGACCATGATTGGACAATCAAAAAATGCATATCAATCTGAAATAGATGCAGTTTGTGAGCTTGTAGATTTTTATCGCTACAATGTTCATAACATGTATCAAATTTATAAAATGCAGCCAAATTCATCTGCAGGAATTTGGAACAGAATGGTGTGGCGTCCACTTGAAGGTTTTGTTTTTGCACTTTCTCCATTCAACTTTACTTCTATTGCAGGTAATCTGGGTGGTGCACCGGCATTAATGGGAAATACTGTGGTGTGGAAAGCTTCTAAAACAGCCATTTACTCTGCTCACCTGATAATGAAGATTTTAAAAGAAGCCGGACTACCCGACGGTGTTATCAATCTAGTATATGTAGGCGGAAGAGAAGCAACTGATGTAATCTTTAAACATCGAGATTTTGCAGGATTGCATTTCACAGGATCTACAGGCGTTTTTAATAGTATGTGGGGAACAATTGCTTCAAACATCGCTTTATACAAGTCGTATCCTCGCATAGTAGGTGAAACAGGTGGCAAAGATTATATTATAGCCGATAAAACAGCAGATGCAAAACAAGTTGCTACTGCAATAACTAGAGGTGCTTTTGAATATCAGGGTCAGAAGTGTTCTGCCGCATCACGTGCTTATATTCCTTCAAATATATGGGAAGATGTTAAGAAGTATGTTGCAGAAGATTTGGCGAAAATTAAAACAGGTGTTGTTGAAGATTTTAGCAATTTCGTGAATGCAGTTATTGATGAAGAATCATTTGATAAACTGGCAAGCGTTATTGATGAAGCAAAAGCCTCGGAGGATGCTGAGATTGTTTGCGGTGGAACTTACGACAAATCAAAAGGATATTTTATTTATCCTACTGTTATTTTGGCTAAAAAACCCGACTACAGAACTATGAAAGAAGAACTTTTCGGGCCCATTATTACTGTTTATGTTTATAAGCCGGATGATCTTGAGAATACAATGGATATTCTTGATAGTACAACTGATTACGCTCTTACAGGTGCAATTTTCTCGTCAGACAGAGCTCAGATTGAAAAAATGACTACTCGCCTTATGCATACTGCCGGTAATTTCTATATCAATGATAAACCTACAGGTGCTGTTGTGGATCAACAACCATTTGGTGGTGGAAGAGGTTCCGGTACAAACGATAAAGCCGGCTCTGTTTTCAATCTATTGCGTTGGGTATCGCCACAATGTATTAAGGAGACATTTGTTCCTGCAACTGATTATATGTATCCTAATTTTATGGAAGAGTAAGCAGAGTATATTTTGCTGCTTATTAAATATTGAGGGTGATTTAAAATAATCACCCTTACTTTTTATTAAATTATATTGTGATTATCATTCATTTAGTTCTGTTAAATTAAACTTATAGCAAAACATTATATATTTGTATCTTGTTTAAGCAATTGATAAATTTCTTTATGCACAATAAAAAAAAAATTAATATAGCTGTTGACGGCTATTCGTCGTGCGGTAAAAGCACAATCGCCAAAGATTTGGCAAGAGAGTTAGGTTATACATATATTGATAGTGGAGCTATGTATCGTTCTGTAGCTCTATACGCAATAGGAAAAGGTTGGATAACGGAAAATGAGATTGATACAAATTCACTCAAAAAGCATATTGAAGATATTAAAATCACATTTAAACAGAACTCTTCAGGTGTGCAAGAAACATACCTAAACGGCGTAAATGTTGAGACAGAAATTCGTACTCTTGAGATTGCAAATGGAGCAAGCAGGGTTAGTGCATTAGGTTTTGTTAGAAAAGAGATGGTGAGCCAGCAGCAGGAAATGGGTAAAGAAAAAGGTGTTGTAATGGATGGACGCGATATTGGAACAGTTGTTTTCCCTGATGCCAAAATGAAGCTATTCCTAACATCTTCACCTGATATTCGTGCTAAACGAAGATATGATGAAATGGTTACCAAAGGCGAAAACCCTATATATCAAGATGTATTAAACAATATAAAAGAACGAGACTTAAGGGATACGACCAGAGAAGAAAGTCCGTTAGTCAAGGCCAATGATGCCCTGGTACTTGACAATTCTGAAATGGGTATTAACGAACAGCTGAAATGGGCACTTGAAATGTTTAATAAAATCACAACATAAAATGAGCAAAATTGAAATTGATAAGCAATCGGGATTCTGTTTTGGGGTAGTTAAGGCTATTAACAAAGCAGAGGAGGAACTAAAAAAACATAGTTCACTTTATTGCTTAGGAGATATCGTTCATAATAATATAGAGGTTGAGCGTTTAGAGAAAATGGGGTTGATTACTATCGACCATGAGCAGTTTAAAAAACTTAAAAACGTAAGAGTTCTTCTAAGAGCACATGGTGAACCACCAAGTACTTATGAAATTGCTAAACAAAATAATATCGAACTAATTGATGCGTCGTGCCCTGTGGTATTAGGGCTTCAGAAAAAAATTAAAAAGAGATTTGTTAAGCGTGAAAACAATGAATCTCAAATAGTGATTTTTGGTAAAAAAGGACATGCTGAAGTTAATGGTTTGATTGGTCAAACCAATGAGTCTGCAATTATAATTGAAAGTAAAGAAGATATTGAAACACTCGATTTCTCAAAAGATATAACACTTTTTTCACAAACAACTAAGTCTTTAGAAGGTTTTTTTGAAATTGGAGATATTATTAGAGATCGAATGTTGGATGGAGCTAGGCTTGAGTTTCATGATTCAATTTGTCGTCAGGTATCAAATAGAGTTCCAAGCATTCAAGAATTTGCAAAAAATCATGATTTAATCATATTTATTGCAGGAGAGAAAAGTTCTAATGGAAGAGTTTTATATACAGAGTGTAAGAAGATTAACCCAAATTCATATCTAATTCACTCACCCGAACAGATAGATCAATCGCTGTTAAAAGATAATACCAGTATTGGTATTTGTGGTGCAACATCTACCCCCTTGTGGCAAATGGAAGCTGTCGCCGAAAACATTAAAAAACTTAAACCGGAAATGAACGTTGAGAGAGCTGCTTTTTAAGCAGCTTTTTTTTGTCTCATCATTTAAAAAAATGTATCTTTGCATTTTACTGTTCTTTAAGGCCATTTCAATTTATTTAAGCACAATTAATAGGACTTCAACTCATATATGGACTCAAATATAAAAAGTATTGGCATCCTAACTTCTGGTGGAGATGCACCCGGAATGAATGCTGCAATTAGAGCTATTACTCGTGCCGGTATATCTAATGGTATGCGGACTTATGGCATATACAGAGGTTTTAGGGGCTTAATTTCAAATGAAATTGAAGAGTTCAAGACAAACAGTGTAAGCAATATCATACAGCAAGGTGGGACAATACTTAAGACTGCACGTTCTGATGAATTTATGACTAAGGAAGGTAGAAAGATTGCTTTTGATAACATGCAAAACAATAATATTGATGCTCTTGTAGTTATTGGAGGCGATGGTTCATTAACGGGAGCTGCAGTTTTTGCAAACGAGTTTAATATACCTATTGTTGGTCTCCCCGCAACAATAGATAACGATCTGAATGGTACAGACACTACAATAGGATATGATACTGCATTGAATACAATTATGCAGTCGATGGATAAAATCAGAGATACGGCAACTTCTCACGAGCGCCTTTTCTTTGTAGAGGTTATGGGGCGCAATTGTGGATATTTAGCTCTTAACAGCGCTATTGCTTCAGGTGCCGAGGCAGCTATTATACCTGAAATCAGTATAGAAAAAGACCAACTTGGCGAACTAATTGAACAAGGTTTTCGCAAATCAAAAAATAGCAGTATGGTGCTTGTTGCAGAGAGTGAGGTAACAGGTGGTGCTTTAAAAATGGCCGAAAGAGTAAAAAAAGAATACCCTCAATATGATGTTAGAGTCACTATCCTTGGTCATTTACAACGTGGGGGTTCACCAACAGCACAGGACAGAATTCTTGCCAGTCGCATGGGTATAGCATCAATCCAAGCTCTTTTAGAAAATCAGCGTAATGTTATGATTGGTATTCATGAAAATGAAATCGATTATGTACCTTTCAAACGTGCAATAAAAAAACAAAGAGAGATAAATGAAGAGATGTTGGAAGTACTTCGCATATCTTCAATTTGATTTTATTTGACTATTCTCTTGCCTATCTAGGCGAGTTTATATAAAGTTCTATCATTTAGAATAATTTTAAATTTATAAAAATATTTATATATGAAAATTACACATATCGAACACATCGGAATTGCAGTAAAAAGCATCGAGGAGCATCTCCCATACTACGAAGGCGTTTTGGGTTTAAAATGCTATAATATTGAAACAGTTGAAGATCAAAAAGTAAAAACAGCTTTTTTTATGGTTGGAAACACTAAAATTGAGCTTCTGGAGCCAACTAGTGAAGATAGCACCGTAGCTAAATTCATCGCAAATAGAGGTGAAGGATTTCATCATATTGCTTTTGCAACTGACAATATTAATGAAGCACTTAAAGAAGTTGAGGCTAAGGGCGTTCGACTAATCGACAAAGAAGGTCGCGCCGGTGCTGAAGGTTTAACTATCGGCTTTTTACATCCAAAATCAACAGGAAGTGTGCTTACAGAACTTTGCGAGCATCCCGAGAAATAGAAAATCTTTAAACACAATTAAACATATAATTTTATGAGTAACCAACTTGATAAGATAAAAGAGCTCATCCAGTTAAGGGAAAAAGCCCGACTAGGTGGTGGCGAAAGGAGAATTCAGTCACAGCATCAAAAAGGTAAATACACTGCTCGTGAACGCATTTCAATGCTTCTTGATGAAGGAAGTTTTGAAGAGTTCGACATGTTTGTGGAACATCGTTCTCACAACTTCGGTATGGAAAAGAATAAATTTCTTGGCGATGGTGTTGTTACAGGCTACGGAACTATTGAAGGACGTCTGGTTTATGTTTATGCTCAGGACTTTACTGTTTCGGGAGGTTCACTCTCAGAAATGCATGCACAGAAAATATGCAAAGTAATGGACCAAGCAATGAAGATGGGTGCACCTATTATTGGAATTAATGACTCAGGTGGTGCTCGTATTCAAGAAGGTATAAATGCACTGGCCGGATATGCTGAGATTTTCCAACGTAATATTCTTGCATCAGGGGTTGTTCCACAGATTTCAGGAATTTTCGGACCTTGTGCAGGAGGTGCTGTTTATTCACCAGCGCTAACCGACTTTATCATAATGACTCAAGGCACTTCTTATATGTTCCTTACAGGTCCTAAAGTTGTAAAAACAGTTACCGGTGAAGATGTAACTCAAGAAGATTTAGGAGGTGCATCAGTACATTCAAGAAAATCTGGTGTGGCACAATTCTCGGTAGACTCTGAAGAGAATGGTATTAAAACAATTCGTCATCTATTAAGCTTTATTCCTCAAAACAATATGGAAGAAGCACCAATGTATGAAAATAACGATCCTATTGATCGTTTGGACGACGGATTAAATGAAATAATTCCTGACAGCCCAACTAAGCCATACGACATGTATGAGGTAATTGGTGCAATTATTGATAATGGTGAGTTTCTTGAAGTTCATGCCGATTATGCAAAAAACATTATTGTTGGATTTGCCAGATTTAATGGTCAGTCTGTAGGTATTGTAGCAAATCAACCTAAATTTTTAGCTGGAGTTCTTGATATCAACGCATCTCGTAAAGCAGCAAGATTTGTTCGCTTTTGCGATGCATTTAATATTCCTATTGTTTCTTTGGTAGACGTTCCGGGGTTCCTACCGGGTACAGGACAAGAGTATGGCGGCGTTATTACACATGGAGCCAAACTTCTATATGCATATGGAGAAGCAACTGTTCCAAAAATCACTGTAACTCTTCGTAAATCATATGGTGGAGCACACATCGTAATGAGCTGTAAACAGTTGAGAGGCGATATTAATTATGCTTGGCCAAGTGCTGAGATTGCAGTTATGGGTGCTGATGGCGCAGTAGAGGTGTTGTATAGCAAAGAAATTGCGGGCGAAACTGATATTGAGAAAAAAGCAGCAGTGATTGAAGAGAAAAAAGATGAATACAATAGGTTGTTTGCCAATCCATACGAAGCTGCAAGATATGGTTATATAGATGACGTTATTGAACCTAGAAACACCAGGTTCCGTATCATTCGTGCTTTACAACAAACTATGACTAAGAAGCTTCAGAATCCTCCTAAAAAACATGATAATCTACCATTATAAAATATGAGAATTAATAAATTATCAAAATATTTTATTCTGCTTCTTATTTTCCCTGCGCTTTTTGCTTGTAAGGAACGGGTAATTAATCCAAAACTGGTTATTAACGAAGTTCTGGTTATTAACGAAGAAAACTTTGTTGATGATTACGGGCAAAGAAGTGCATGGATAGAAATATATAACTATACTGCCAAGACACAGGATATTGGTGGATACTTTTTGACAAATGACAAATCGAATCCCAAAAAATATCCTATACCTAAGGGAGATGTATTAACAAAAATACCTCCACATCAGCATGTTCTCTTCTGGGCTAACAATAAGCCATATCAGGGTACATTTTACGTTAGTTTTGAACTGGATCCGAATGAAGAAAATTATATTGCTCTCTTCGATGAAAGTGGAACAGTGTTAATTGATGAAGTTGTAATACCAAAAGGGCAACTTGCAGATGTCTCATGGGGATATGAAATGGATGGTGTTAAATTTGACAAAGTAGAAGGAACTCATTTACTCACTGTTCTTGAGAAGGTAACACCAAGCACAAATAACTATACTCTCGACAAAAATGAGAAAGTTGAGAGATTTAAATTACGCGATAAATTTGGAATATCTATGACAATAACATCAATGCTTGTAGTATTTATTGCACTGCTACTTTTATATTTAGTTTTTAAACTTACAGGAAAGATATCAGTTGTAATTAGTAATAGAAGAAAGAACATTACATCAGCAGTTCAAAAAGAAGAGTTGCCCGATTCTAATGTAATTTCAGGTGAAGTACTTACTGCTATTTTTATGGCTATACATGAAGAACAAAGCGATGCTCATGACTATGAAAATACTGTACTTACGTTTGATAAAATCAACAGACGATACTCTCCATGGAGTTCAAAGATTCATGGATTAAGGCAATTGCCCAAATAATAAAAATCTTTTTATTATTATTTTGTTTTCGAAAATATGTTTAAAGTACAAATGGTTTAAAAAATAACAATTTAAATAAAAATGAAGCAATATAAGTATAGAATAAACGGCAGCCTTTACAATGTTAATATAAATAACATTGACGAAGAGAAAGCCGAAGTTGAAGTGAATGGTACTCCATACACTGTTGAAATTGAGAAGAAAGCTAAAAAACAGGGTGTAACTTCTCCTTTCAAAAAAGCTGCACAAGCCGGCTCTCCTAAACCTGAGGTTAGTACACCTGTTGTAAAACAAACTACTCAGGCAAGTACAAACTCACTTAAATCTCCTCTTCCCGGAATTATTCTTGACATCTCTTGTAGTGTTGGTGACGTGGTAAAAAAAGGTCAGAAACTAATTGTTCTGGAGGCAATGAAGATGGAAAACAACATCATTGCGGAGAAAGACGGTACAATTAAAGAAATCAAAGTTAACAAAGGAGATTCTGTTTTAGAAGGGACTGAACTTGTTGTATTGGTAGGATAGATATGAAAAGTTTCTTTAATTTTTTAACAGATAATCTTGACACCTTTTTCTCGAATACAGGGTTTGCAAATGTTGAGTCGGGTCATATAATTATGATCTTCTTTGGAATCCTGTTTATATTTTTAGCTATTCGATACGAATTTGAACCTTTACTTCTTGTTCCGATAGGTTTTGGTATTTTAATTGGCAATATTCCTTTTGATCTTGCCGCAAATCTGGAGATAGGAATTTATGAAGAAGGTTCGGTGCTGAATATTCTATATCAAGGTGTTGAGAAGGGGTGGTACCCACCACTTATATTTTTGGGAATTGGTGCAATGACTGATTTTACTTCACTTATAGCAAATCCTAAACTTATACTAGTTGGTGCAGCATGTCAATTTGGAATATTTGGTGCATATATAATCTCTTTACAATTAGGATTTGAACCTACCGAAGCTGCTTCAGTTGGTATTATTGGTGGAGCTGATGGTCCAACTGCTATTTTCTTGACTTCTAAACTTGCCCCGCATCTTTTAGGTGCAGTAGCAATCTCTGCATACTCATATATGGCGCTGATTCCAATTCTTCAACCTCCATTTATGAGACTGCTTACCACTAAAAAGGAGAGGGTTATACGAATGAAATCATTACGAGCAGTGTCCCAAACGGAAAAGATAGTTTTCCCAATTGTCGGGTTGTTAATGACTACATTTTTAGTTCCTTCAGGCTTACCACTACTTGGCATGCTATTTTTCGGAAATTTACTTAAAGAGTCAGGTGTAACACGTCGTTTAGCAGAAACAGCAAGAGGTCCAATGGTTGACATTGTAACAATTCTTCTTGGATTGATGGTTGGTGTAGCAACTCAAGCATCTACATTCCTAACATCTGCATCAATAAAAATATTCATTATAGGCGCATTTGCATTTATTATTGCAACTTGTACAGGTGTTATTTTTGTTAAGATAATAAACCTGTTTTTGAAGGAGGAAAATAAGATTAATCCATTAATTGGTAATGCCGGAGTTTCTGCAGTTCCTGGATCAGCACGTCAATCGCAAGTTGTGGGTCTTCAATATGACTCCACAAATCATCTATTAATGCATGCAATGGGACCAAATGTTGCAGGTGTTATTGGATCGGCAGTTGCCGCGGGATTAATGCTTGGCTTCTTGTATTAATAATAATTGAAATTAGAAACTTAAAATGTTTCTAATTAGAAGTTGATCATAATAATAACTTAAGATTTCATTAATTTATGAATATAGAACAGTTATTTCCTGCAATTGCGGGTATGACATGGCAAAATTTGGTTATGATAGGTGTAGGTTTAATCCTCATCTATCTGGCCATTGCCAGAAAATATGAGCCAACATTATTGCTGCCAATGGGATTTGGCGCAATACTTGTAAATATCCCCTGGTCGTCGGCAATATCACAAATAGACCCGGCAACAGGTGAAGCAGTGGAAGGAGTGCTAAATATATTCTTTGATGCCGGAATAGCAACAGAAATTTTCCCACTTCTTATATTTATTGCTATAGGTGCAATGATTGACTTTTCTCCTCTTTTTCGCAATCCATCTTTACTTCTATTTGGAGCAGCAGCTCAGTTTGGTATTTTCATGACAATGGTACTGGCAGCTGCACTGGGATATGATATAAGAGAAGCTGCGTCAATTGGTATAATAGGTGCTGCGGATGGGCCCACTTCTATTGTAGTGGCTTCGCGATTTGCTCCTCACTTGCTTGGTCCAATATCGGTTGCGGCATATTCATATATGGCGCTTGTACCCATTATTCAACCACCTGTTATCAGACTATTAACTTCTCGAAAAGAGAGATTAATAAGAATGACAAGTGATAATAGTAAAAAGATATCCAAAAAAGCATTAATTGCTTTTCCAATTGTAATAACAATTGCCGCTGGTATTATAGCACCATCTTCTCTCGCATTAATTGGATTCTTAATGTTTGGAAATCTAATACGCGAATGTGGTGTTTTAAACAAATTATCATTATCTGCACAGAATGAATTATCAAGTCTGGTTACTATTTTACTTGGAATAACAATAGCAAGTACTATGACGGCCGAACGATTTATTAGAGTTGACACACTTATTATAATCGGATTAGGATTATTTGCTTTTGTTTTTGATACTTTTGGCGGTGTTATATTTGCAAAATTTTTGAATATTTTCCGAAAAGAGGGTAATAAGATTAATCCAATGATTGGTGCTTGTGGAATATCTGCCTTCCCCATGTCGGCTCGTGTAATTCATCAGATGGGTCAGAAAGAAGATCCTTACAACTATTTATTAATGCCGGCAATCAGTGCTAATGTGGGCGGACAAATTGGATCGGTTGTTGCGGGTGGTATAATTCTAACTTTAGTTCCCTTACTTGCCTAAAAAATAAATTTATATGACAACATTACAAATAGCATTTTTAATAGCAGCATTGGGAATTGTGGGGATATTCATTTTCATGCTTATTTTCTATTTGCTTATAAAAGGACTAGATAAATGGCTCCCTTTCGAAGATGAAGTAAGTGAAGACTAATAGGATTTTAGGAATAGAGCTTAAATATTTCTGTTCCTAACATCTTCACCCCACATTAATTTATCGCGAAGTGTTTCGTAAAATGTATGCCCTACTCTATTTACCACTCGTAAAGTGTATTTAGATTTTTTTACCTGAATGTTTACAGAGTCGTTAAGCACACGCGACTGGCCATCAACTGACACTAAAAACATCTGACTTCTGCTCTCGACCTTAAGCGAAATAACAGTATTATCATCAACAACTAAAGAGCGAGATGTAAGATTATGTGGGGCAATTGCTGATATAATTATACATGGAGTAGTTGGGGATAAGATTGAACCACCAATACTAAGAGAGTAAGCAGTTGACCCTGTTGGAGAAGCAACAACCAAACCATCTGCCCGGTAAGATGTTAAATACTCATTATTGATATATGAGTGTATGGTTAACATAGATGCAGTGTCTTGCTTCAATATTGCAATTTCATTAAGTGCATTTGTGTTGAAATTGTTTGGTGGAGAGATCTCATCAGTGGTCATTTTAAGCAAAGACCGATCTTCAACAACATATTCACCTTTTATAATCTCATTCAAAGTTTCATCTATATCTGTATAGTTTATAGCAGCAAGAAATCCCATCCTCCCGGTATTAATCCCCAGTACAGGTATTCCTGAATCTCCAACTAAATAAGATGTTCTTAGGAATGTTCCATCACCTCCAACGCTTACAACCATATCCACTGGTGGCAAGTGATTTGCAATCTTAATCTGTGATTCTAATATTTTGCGTGTATGAGAAGAAAGTGAAGAGAAAAAATCTTCTTGAAGATAAAGTGCACCTCCATACTTTATAATGGTATTACAAACCCCTAAAATCTGCTTATCAGATTCAGAATTTCTGCCGGGATGCATACTTCCAAATAATGCAAACTCCATTTTATATGTTTTTCTTAAACTATTATTGAATGCAGATTAATCAAAAACTACATATCCAGATAATATAGCAACTCATCTAATCTATCTTTTTGCTTATCTGTTATCTCGCCCTCCTTCATGAAATAATAAATAATATTGTAATCAAATCTCACAAAGCTTCTTATAATTGCAGATATGTCCGACACATCGATTTTTATGGACACTAAAATAATTTCTCCTCCTGATATTAATACTGAAGATAGATCGATTATTCGTGCATTATTATCCTCAACCAACTTAGCAATTTCAGTAAGCGTATAATCATGAATTGGAACCTCTAAAATAATTAGAGAATTTTCAGCTTCAGTTAGCTCAGTAAACTGCTCAGGTGTGAGGGGCGTGGAAAACTTTTCTACTTGATTATTGACAAATTCTTTGGTTGACATTGCGCAAAACGATTAATTCGTGTTACTTTTGTACCTATTATACAAAGATGGCAAAATTTATACGTAAAAGAATATCTTTAGGTATTTATTATTATTTTTTATAAATTGTCTGCTAAAGCTATTCAATGGCCTAATTGATTTAAATTGATATGACAAAACTTAGTGTTAATGTAAACAAAGTTGCTACCCTGAGGAACGCTCGTGGCGGTAATATTCCTAATTTGGTACAAGTAGCTGTGGATTGTCAGCATTTTGGTGCTGAGGGCATAACGGTACATCCAAGGCCTGATCAACGTCATGTAAGATATAGTGACGTTTTTGACTTACAATCTAAAGTTTCAACTGAATTCAACATTGAAGGAAATCCTACAAATGAATTCATTAATCTAATTGGCAAAATAAGACCAACACAGGTCACACTTGTCCCAGATGCTCATGATGCAATCACTTCAGACGCAGGCTGGGACACAGTTGCACATAAAGATTTTTTAACTGACATTGTTGGTAAGTTCCAATCAATGGGTGTACGTACATCTATCTTTGTAGATCCTATACCTGAAATAATAAAGATGGCTTCTCAAATTGGTACCGATCGTATAGAATTATATACAGGTCCTTATGCCGAAAATTTTTATATTGACAAGGAAAAAGCGATTGCAGCATACATTGAAGCAGCAACACTGGCTAAAAATCTGGGATTAGGGGTTAATGCAGGTCATGATTTAAATTTAGATAATCTAAACTATCTGTTTGTAAATATCCCTTGGCTAAAGGAAGTATCTATTGGTCACTCTATTATAAGTGATGCTCTTTACTTTGGGTTGGAAAAAACAATTAAAGCCTACAAAAATTGTTTAAAGATGGTCCAAACTGAGGTTTAAGAATTCAAAACATCTATCTTTATCAAAACTTAGTGATAATATAACATCAATACTATAATATAGATATGATTCTATTGCAATTACCTTCGCCGGCAGATACTGCACAGGCAATTTACGAAACTATGCAGCCTATTGCTGCACAAACCGAGTCGGTAACAATGAATGCCTTAGAGCTAACGCTAAAGGGCGGGTGGTTAATGATAGTTTTGCTAATTCTTCTGTTAATGACAATTTATGTCTTGATTGAAAGAACCTTCGTAATAAACAAAGCTGCCAAAGAGGATAACTCTTTTATGAATAGGATAAAGGACTATATCCATGATGGTAAAATTGATGCAGCTATTAATCTTTGCCGTAATACAGATACTCCTACTTCTAGAATGGTGGAAAAAGGGATTTCAAGACTTGGCAGACCAACTGCAGATGTTATGTCTACAATTGAAAATCAAGGTAATATTGAAGTTTCAAGGCTTGAAAAGGGATTACCTGTATTAGCTACATCGGCTTCGGGGGCACCTATGGTTGGTTTCCTTGGAACTGTTACAGGTATGGTTAGAGCATTTATGGATATGGCAAGTGCAGGGGCCAATGTTAATATAAACATATTATCTACAGGAATTTACGAAGCACTTGTAACTACAGTTGGAGGATTGATTGTTGGTATTATTGCACTATTTGCATACAACTATCTTACAACTCGCATAAAAGGTATTGTAAACAACCTTGAACGTAGGATTATGGAGTTCATGGATATACTAAATGAACCTGTAGTTTAAAGATTTAACAAATCTACAAATTAATTAAAAATGGCTTTAAAACAACGATTTACTATAGAGTCAAATTTTAGTATGGCATCTATGACGGATATAATCTTTCTGTTATTGATCTTTTTTATGATAACCTCTACCATAGTTACTCCAAATGCTATACAAGTAGCTCTTCCCAGAGCACAACAAAAGGCTCAAGTCAAACCAATTACCAGAGTCACAATAGATAAGGACTTAAATTACTATGTTGCTCATGGAAATGAAACAGAGCGTTCAGTTACATTTGAGGAGATAACTCCTTTTTTGCAACAGGCTTATAGTGCAGACCCTGATATTTTTGTAGCACTTTATGCAGATGAAGCTGTTCCTTATGGAGAAATTGTAGCAATTCTGGATATTGCCAATCAAAATCAATTCAATATGGTTCTGATGACAATGCCCAATTAAACCAAAATGTATTTAAATATTCAAACTTGAAAATTTTGAGCATGAATATTTTATTTAAAATTTGATTAATAAAGTAAGATGCAAATAACTAAAGAAGAAATCGGTGGAATTATAGGAACTACAGTATTTACTGTACTTCTCCTACTATTACTGCTTTTCTCATATTTTACTCTTACAACTCCGCCCGAAGAACTGGAGGGTATTCCTGTAATGTTTGGCACTACTGAGGATGCTTTTGGAAATATTGAACCTTCATATAATGAACCTATACCAAAACCAATAGAATCTCCTGCTATACCGGAATACTCTCCCAATGAGCCACTAATTACACAAACGACTACACCCACAATAGATGTTGAAGCTCAACGCGAAGAAGAGCGCAGAAAGGCAGCATTGGTAGAAGAACGAAGAAGAGCAGAAGAGATTGAACGTCAAAGACGCTTAGAAGAGGCTCGTAGAAGAGAGATTAATGAACAGATGACAGGACTTTTTGGAGAAAGTAGTCAAAGTAGAGGAAATACTGAGGGAACTGGCACACAGGGTGTATCAACAGGAAACTCATCGCAAGGATCACCAATCGGTACCGGTGGTATTGGAACATATGATTTAGGTGGGCGCAGTGTTGGTAGTGGCGGACTAATTCAACCAAGATACAATGTGAACGATTATGGTAAGATCGTAATTGATATTACAGTAGACCCTGCCGGAAATGTGATACGAGCCGTAATTGGGAGAGGAACAAATACACCCAGTACTTCGCTAAGAAATGAAGCAATTAGGGCTGCCCGTAATACTAAATTCAATGCGATCAACTCACCTAACAATCAGCAGGGAACGATAACTTACGAATTTATACAGAATTAAAATTATTATTTTTGAGTTACAATATAAATAACTTCAACAAATAAATTATTTTCTTTTCAGGAATTATTCAACATGTCCAAAACGATGGACTATAAATTGGGAAAATTATGAAAAAAGTAGCACTCTTTTTAGCAAATGGATTCGAAGAAATTGAAGCTTTAGGTGCAGTTGACATCCTAAGGAGAGCACAAATTTCTGTAACAACAATTTCCATTACAGATGAGGAAGTTGTGACAGGTGCTCATAATATACCGGTCACTGCTGACACAACATTTAATAAAGCTGATTTTTCTGACATAGACGTATTAGTACTTCCGGGAGGAATGCCTGGAGCAAAAAATCTAAAAGAACATGAAGGATTAAGAAAGCTTCTCAAAGAGTTTAATTCAAATAAAAAGCATATTGCAGCTATTTGTGCTGCACCTATGGTGCTTGGTGATTTAGGATTTCTTGATGGTAAAAGAGCAACGTGCTATCCGGGTTTTGAGCCAGAACTTATTGGAGCTAAAATTACAGAAGAATCTGTAGTAGTTGATGAAAACATTACAACAGGAAAAGGACCCGGTTTAGTATTTGATTTTGCATTAAGACTTGTTGAACAGATTGCCGGACTTCAAACCAGACGAGAAGTTCAAAACGGACTACTACTCTAAATTTGACATAAAACCTATCAAATTGATAAAAACAAGCTGTAAGGTTATAACTTTCAGAGAAACATTTTCGGTGCAAAGAGTTGGTTCTTAACAAAAAACCAAGTATATTTGCACCGCTTTTTATTAAAACAACATAATGTCTAACTTATTTAATTAAAAAAATTATTCAACAACAAATGAGTGAAATCCTAAAAAATGTAGCTCCAATCGAAGAATTTGATTGGGCAGCTTACGCTCAAGATGATCCCTATAGTAAGGAAAGTAGAGAACAACTTGTCGAAAGCTATGACAGTACACTAAGTAAAATTACAGATAAAGATGTAGTAACAGGTACTGTAACCTCCATGAACAAACGCGAAGTGGTTGTAAACATCGGCTTTAAATCAGACGGTGTGGTTTCATTAAATGAATTCCGCTACAACCCTGAACTGAAAGTTGGCGACGAAGTAGAAGTTTATATCGAAAGCCAAGAAGATAAAAGAGGACAACTAATTTTATCGCATAAAAAAGCACGTGCTTCTCGCGCTTGGGACCGTGTTAATGCAGCACTAGAAAACAATGAAATCATTAAAGGATACATCAAATGTCGCACAAAAGGTGGCATGATTGTAGATGTATTCGGAATCGAAGCATTCCTTCCGGGATCACAAATTGATGTAAGACCAATCCGTGATTATGATATGTTTGTTGACAAAACCATGGAATTTAAAGTGGTTAAAATCAATCCTGAATATAAGAATGTGGTTGTATCTCACAAAGCAATTATAGAAGAGGAACTTGAGCAACAGAAAAAGGAAATCATCTCTAAATTGGAAAAAGGACAAGTACTTGAAGGTGTTGTTAAAAACATTACTTCATATGGAGTATTTGTTGACCTCGGAGGAGTAGACGGACTAGTACATATTACTGATCTATCTTGGGGTAGAATTCAACATCCTGAAGAGGTTGTTAAGCTTGATGATCAAATCAATGTTGTTATTCTTGACTTCGACAATGAGAAGAAACGCATTGCACTTGGTATGAAACAATTAACTCCTCATCCATGGGATTCTCTTAGCGAAGAGCTTAAGGTTGGTGATATAGTTAAGGGCAAAGTAGTTGTAATGGCCGATTATGGAGCTTTTGTTGAAATAGCACCAGGCGTTGAAGGTTTGATTCACGTATCTGAAATGAGCTGGACACAGCATCTCCATAGCGCACAAGATTTCATGAATGTTGGTGACGAAGTTGATGCAGTGATTCTTACACTTGATCGTGAAGACAGAAAGATGTCACTTGGCGTTAAACAACTTAAACCAGATCCATGGGAAAGCATCGAAGAGAAATTCCCTGTTGGCAGCTCACATAATGCAAAAGTTCGTAATTTCACAAACTTTGGAGCTTTCGTAGAAATTGAAGAAGGTGTTGAAGGATTAATTCATATATCTGACCTTTCTTGGACTAAGAAAATTAAGCATCCAAGTGAAGTAACTGAAATTGGTGCAACAATTGAAGTTCAAGTACTTGATATTGACAAAGAAAATCGCCGCTTAAGTCTTGGTCACAAACAACTTGAAGAGAATCCATGGGATGTATTTGAAACAATATTTACTGTTGGTTCGGTTCATGAAGGTACTATTATTGAACTGCTCGATAAAGGTGCTGTAGTATCTCTGCCATACGGAGTTGAAGGATTTGCTACTCCAAAACATCTTGTAAAAGAAGACAATTCACAAGTACAGCAGGAAGAGAAGCTTGATTTTAAAGTTATCGAATTCAACAAAGATGCTAAGCGTATAATTGTTTCTCACAGCCGCATTTATGAAGATCAGGTTAGTGAAGACTCAAAGAAAAAGAGCAAACGTAGCACTAGAAAAGAGAGTGTAGCTGAGTCGGCAGTTGCTGCTACAGCAGTTGAAAAAACGACACTTGGTGATATCGAAGAGTTGGCTGCTTTAAAAGAGAAGCTTGACAATCAAAAAGTAGAAGCTTTTAAAAAGGAATCAGAGAAGAAAGCGGCTAAAGAAGAGGCTGATAAGGAAACTGAAACAGTAGAAGAAGCAACTATTGAAGATAAATCTGCAGAAGATGTGGAAGTAAAAGCTGAAGTTGAAGCTGAAGTTGAAGCTGAAGTTGAGACCAAAGAAGTAGAAGAGGAATCAATTAAAGCAGAAAATACTGAAACTGATGATGTAGAAACTGAAACTGATGATGCTAAAACTGAAGAATAAAATTCATTAAGCATACATTTTTATATAAATGGGTATTTCACATAAAGTGATTTACCCATTTTTACAATTTATAAGCAGGATGATTTCAAGAAGTAAACATTTCTGCTTTTTTTATATCTTTACGTTATGAATCAATTTATAGATAACAAACCATATAGAGATTTTTCCGAATACTTGTCGGCTAAATTCCCATTTAAAGTACAAAAGATTTCTATAAACGCAAGTTTCACATGTCCAAACAGAGATGGCAGTAAAGGGCATGGAGGCTGTACCTATTGTAACAATCAAAGCTTTAGCCCCGGTTACGGTAAACCCACCCGTACAATTACACAGCAGTTGACAGATGGTATTGATTTCTTCTCACGTAAGTATCCCGAGATGAAATATCTAGCATACTTTCAATCTTATACAAACACCTATGATCCTATAGAAACATTAATAGAAAAATATGAAGAGGCTTTATCTTATCCGGATGTGGTGGGAATAATTATAGGTACTCGTCCTGACTGCATGCCGGACAATCTATTAGATTATTTTGAAAATCTAAATAAAAGAACATTTGTTTTAATTGAATATGGAGTGGAATCAACCCTTAACAGGACTCTGGATAGGGTGAACCGACTACATAGCTTTGAAGAGTCTGCACAAATGATTTGCAAGACTGCAGAAAGAGGAATTCCGGTTGGAGCACACATGATACTGGGACTACCCGATGAGTCGAAAGAAGAGATACTAAATCATGCCGTCAAGCTATCAGAATTGCCCCTCACAACCATCAAACTTCACCAGTTGCAAATTATTAGAGGAACAATAATGGCACGTGAATATAGGATAGATCCCGACTCGTTTAATCTTTTTGAGCTTGACGATTATATAGATCTATGTGTAAGTTTTGCAGAAAGATTAAATCCTGATATATACATTGAGAGGTTCACATCACAATCACCCGAAAAGCTGCTTATAGCACCAGAGTGGGGACTAAAAAATTATATTGTAAGAGATAAAATAATAAGAAGATTTCAGGAAAGGGAGACTTGGCAAGGTCGAAATTACAATTCTGAACACATTTAAATGTATAGCAATATAAACTAAAACTAATAGTTGAAACTATAAAAAGAGCATTGTAAACTAAAACTAATTCTCTACACTAAAATCAGAGAAATATAAACTGAAGTCTAGAGTTGAAACTATAAAATATCAATCTAAACTAAAACCTACAGTAGAGACTAAAAGAAGAGCATTAAAAAATAAAAAACAGAAAATGGGGCCAGGAATAAAACTACTTTCTATAATTCCAATCGCGATTGGTATACTTACTTTTTTGAATTTTCTCTATTTCAATTAAATCTTTATTATCAAATGTTTCAACCTCATCTAGATTATAATAGCCGGCAAGCTCATTTATAAATTTATCGAAAAACTCATCTGCATCAGGTGCATAACCATTCTTACTAACTATATAATTACGGATATTAACCACAGGACTAACTACCGACTGTGTAGCTTTCTGTATCAACTCTCTATTCCTTGATGATAAAGCACCCCAAAGCATTTCATGATTAGTATCATACAACAAAGTACCGTGATGAAGTTCACGACCTTTAGAAATATGAGATGCAGTACCTGAAATTTTAAATCCTTCTAACCATAAATCTTTTCTTTTACCAATCTCAGCATTAATGCTTAATCTCTTTAAAACCTCTACCATTGGTTCAAGAAACTGAGCGCTTAGAGGGGCCTCTGTTTTATCATGAATAAGAGAGTAATTAAAATTTCCCTTATCGTGATATACAGCGCCCCCACCCGATAATCGTCTTATGACAAGTATGCTGTTATCAATACAGAAATCTAAATCTACCTCATTAAGTACTGCTTGATTTGAACCAATAATAACACTTGGTTCATTTATATACAGCAGCAGATAATCTTCACCTGATTTTGAGAAAAGATACTCCTCAGCTGCAAGGTTAAAGGTAGGAGTATTAAATTCAGAAACAACAATTTTCATTAATATCCCAAATTACAACCTGATAGCGATCTGTTTTTCCAGTTTTAATAAATCCTTTGTGAAATTTCTGATACCCTCAGCCAACTTTTCAGTAGCCATTGCATCTTCATTCATCATCCATCTAAACTGTTTCTCGTTAAGATTAATTTTGTCATAATCCGCCTCTTTGGCTATCTCCTCACTTAGCTTTAATTCTAAAACACCCACACTCTCTTCAAGCTCTTTAAGCAACTTAGGAGCTATAGTAAGCAGCTCACATCCTGCGAGTTCAGTTATTTCACCAATATTACGGAAGCTGGCACCCATAACTTGTGTTTTATAACCAAACTTCTTATAGTAATTGTATATATTCTTTACAGAAATTACACCGGGATCTTCATTAGGCGCAATTTCATCAACACCCAAATCTTTCTTATACCAATCTAAAATTCTACCAACAAATGGAGAAATTAATGTCACATTTGCTTCAGCACAAGCAACTGCTTGTGCAAAAGAGAACAAAAGTGTCAGATTGCAATGAATACCCTCCTTTTCTAATGTCTCAGCAGCCCTTATTCCTTCCCAGGTTGAAGCTAATTTAATCAATATCCTCTCTTTGGAGACACCTGACTCTTCATAAAGTGCAATCAGCTCACGTGCCTTCTTAATTGAAGCCTTGGCATCAAATGAGAGTCGCGCATCAACTTCAGTAGACACCCTACCTGGAACAATCTCCAATATTTTTAAACCAAAATTTACAGACAGCTTGTCCATAGCCTTAGATAATTGCTGCTGTTTATTAGTTGATTGTTTCTTTCCATATTCCACAGCATCATCCACCAGATAGGCATATTTTTTATCCTGCGAAGCAACGTAAATAAGAGAAGGATTTGTAGTTGCATCAACAGGTTTATAAGATTCAATTGATGCAAAATCGCCGGTATCTGCAACTACTTTTGTATACTTTTTAAGTTGTTCTAATAAATTCATAATTAACATATTAAAATCAGTTACTTATTAAATAATTGCGCAACTCTAGAATTAGTTAAGAGTCTTTTTTTATTAATAATCATTCGAAACTAAAAACAACTTCTTTAAAAATCTCGCTAACAGTTGGGTGAGGGAATATAACCTCCTGCATTTCCTTAAGTGTCATCTCCTGCTCAATAGCCATGCAAGCACCATAAATTATTTCACTACTTGGATTACCCAACATATGAACACCAATTACCTCACCATGTTTTTCACCCACAATCACTTTACATAATCCGGTAACACCCTCGTTTTCTGCAACAAATCTTCCGGCAAAAGCCATAGATAGTTTTGCCACTTTATATGCAATATTCTTTTGTTTGGCTGTCTCTTCAGTTTCGCCCACACCTGCAACTTCGGGGTTAGTATAAACAACACCGGGAATAGCATTATAACGCATAACGTCAGCTCTTCCTGTTAAATTATTAACAACAACCTCCCCTTCCCTACTTGCTGTATGTGCAAGAAGTGAGAATCCGGTAACATCACCTGCTGCAAACACTCCAGGAGCATTGGTCTGCATCTTTTCATCAACCTTAATACCATTTCTCTCCATCTCCACATTTAGATTTTCAAGACCGAAGCCTTTTGTATTTGGTCGGCGTCCAACACTAAGCAGGATTCTTTCCCCCTCAACAGTGTGCATTTCACCATCTTTCTCAAATACAACCTTATTACCTTCAACTTGAACTACTTTTGAATTGAGGTTAAAATCAACACCTTTTTTCGCATATATCTGACGCAGCATTGTAGAAATTTCAGGATCCATACCTCCAATAATCTCCGGAAGCATCTCAACAACTGTAACTTTTGTACCAAGACTATTATAAAAACTGGCAAACTCCATACCTATTACTCCGCCACCAATAACAACCAATGATTGTGGTTGCTCAGTCATATCAAGAATCTCACGGTTAGTTACAATAATATCACCTGCTTCTTTTAATCCCGGAATTGGTGGTACCGATGATTCTGAACCTGTGCAAATAAGAAGATTTTCACCAACATATTTCTCTCCTTTGCAAGTCACCTCTATACCTTCTGAAGAACGTCCATTTATATATGCCTCATCTTTAATAACTACAACATTATTAGATTTCATCTTGCTTTCTACTCCTAGAACGAGCTTGCGAACAACCTTTTTTTTACGAGAAACCATCTTCCCATAGTCGAACCTCAAATTATCCCCCAGAATGCCATACTTACTGCCATTCACCGCATTTTCATATAACTTAGCACTGTAAAGTAAAGTTTTTGTTGGGATACAACCCTCGTTAAGACAAACACCACCCATAGCACTTTTTTCAAAAAGAACAACTTTCAGTCCGGCTTGCCCGGCTCTTTCAGCTGCCACATATCCGGCAGGACCGCCACCAATAATCAATAAGTCAATCATATTATTATAAATTTATTATTATCAATTTAATAGAAACCACTTCAGAAATATTTTGTATACAAAGATATTCAAATTAGATAAATAACCGTAAAGAAACTCATTTGTATAAAATCAATGACAATATGCAAATCTACTTAAACTCCTTCCACATCAAAAAAGCTCTGGCAATTGCATGCTCTACAATTGGCTCCATAATTGTATATCCCTCTTTGTTGGTATGTACACCGTCGCCCGACAACTCTTTTGGTAATCCATTGTGCTCATCAGCCATTGCCGAATGGAAATCACAATAGACTGCACCCTTTCTTGCAGCAAAATTTTTAATGCGTCTGTTAAGTTCAACAATTTTAGGAGCAGGTCTCATTCCCGGGCTCCAAGGAAAATCATATGCAGGTAATACAGAACATAATACAACCTGTATGCCATGCAACTGCGCTAATTCAGTCATAGAATATAAATTATCCTCTATCATTTCGATAGAAGAGACACCGGTGTTTCCTGCAATATCATTCACTCCTGCCAATATAACAACCACCTTAGGCCAAAGTTTTAGCACATCCTGACGAAAACGAACAAGCATTTGAGGAGTAGTTTGACCTCCAATTCCACGATTAATATACTGCTTCTCATTTGAAAAAAACTCCGGAGACTCATTTATCCAGCGTTCAGTAATTGAGTTTCCCATAAACACAACACGGTTATCGCACGTTCTGGCAGCACCAAGTTTACTGTTTTCCTCTCTAAATCGATTTAAATTTGCCCAATCTTGAGCTTCCAACATAAATAGTCCACTAATCATACAAATTAAAATTAGAAAAAGTTTTTTCATAAAGATCATTTTTATCACATTATATATGAAACATTAATTCTCTAAAATGTTTTTTCACCCAAATGTTTATTATCTGAAAGACATATTTTTAGAAATATTGATTATCTGTTTTATCAATTCTTAGAAATATTAACTTTCTAAAACAACATTCTCCGGAATAATAATTTCACAGTTGAATGTCAAAAATAGTTATAAATCTTCAATCCAAATCTCTATTCATCGACATTATTTGCTAGTACGTCGATTATTACATCTTAAAAAAGATAAATCACACGTAAATGTTATCCAATATTGGATGTAAAGAATTACTTTTAGGATATCTTTGCCTATAGTCATGAATATGAAAACCAGAATTATTACAATTGTTAGCATCGTCATTTTAGTACTTGGAATGGCGTTATATCCAACCATAAAAAGGTTGATTGAATCAAAACAGGAATCAAGCGTTAATGCATCTCAACCAAATTCCTCAGGAGGAGGTGGCGGTAGATCGGAGCTAGTTGTTTCTGCAACCGTGCTCAAACCGCAAGTATTGAACAACTTGTTCCGCATAACCGGTGTATTATTGCCCGACGAAGAGGTAAACCTCACTTTTGAATCCTCCGGAAAGATAACAAACATCTATTTTCAAGAGGGGTCGTTTGTAAACAAGGGTACACTACTTGCTAAGGTAAACGATGCTCCATTGCAAGCAGAACTTAAAAAACTAGAGACACAACTACCACTTGCAGAGGATCGACTATACCGTCAACAAACTTTGCTCGAAAAGGATGCTATTAGTCAGGAGACATATCAGTCTGTAGCAACTCAGCTCGAGACACTTAAAGCCGACATAGAGCTTGTAAAGGCTCGTATTGCACAAACAGAGCTCAGAGCACCTTTTAGTGGTGTAATTGGCCTCAGGCAGGTTAGTGAGGGTGCTTATGCCTCGCCCAACGTGATTATAGCAAACCTAACAAAAATATCGCCACTAAAGATTGAGTTTTCTCTAACTCAAAACTTTGTAAACTCAATCAAGCCCGGCACCGAAATTGAATTTACAGTAGAAAATGATCTTGATGTTTTAAATGCTACAGTATATGCAGTAGAGTCTAAACTCGATATGAAGACACTTAGCCTTTTTGCACGCGCCAGATATGACAACAGCGACGGGAGAATTAAACCGGGACAATCAGCAAGTATCCAAATAAAACTCGATCAAATAGATAATGCAATAGTTATCCCAAGCATTTCAAGTGTTAAAGAAATGGGGCGCGACATTGCTTATGTATATAAAAGTGGTGTAGCACAAGAGGTTGAGATTATAACAGGAATGCGCACATCCTCATCGGTAGAGATTATCAATGGTCTCTCCGTTGGAGATACACTTCTAACAACAGGTGTAATGCAACTTAGAACCGGAATGCCGGTAAGAATTGACCGAATGACAGAAAACATTACTGAATAAGAGCAGTATTCACAAATATGAATCTATCAGAATTAAGTATAAAGCGACCGGTACTTGCCACTGTAATGATACTCATAATCATTATATTTGGTTTAATCGGATACAGCAGTCTACCCGTCAGAGAATACCCCAACGTAGACAACCCCATAATTACAGTTCATGTCTCCTATCCCGGAGCCAATGCCGAAGTTATTGAGAATCAGATAACCGAACCGCTAGAACAGCACATTAATGGAATACCCGGAATACGCTCGCTAGTGAGCCGTAGCAGTCAGGGAAGCTCGCGTATCACAGTTGAGTTTGAACTAAGCGTTGATATGGAAACTGCCGCAAACGACGTTAGAGACAAAGTCTCTGTGGCTCAGAGATACCTGCCTAGGGATGCCGACCCACCAACGGTATCTAAGGCTGATGCCGACTCTGACCCAATCATGCAGATTACTGTACAAAGTCCAATCAGATCGATGTTAGAGCTGTCTGAGATTGCTGATCTTACTGTAAAGGAGCGACTGCAAACTATCTCCAACGTAAGTGCTGTTGAAATTTGGGGCGAGTACAGATACGCCATGCGCTTGTGGCTCGACCCAATAAAGATGGCCTCTTTTAATATCACCCCCATGGATATAAAAAGTGCACTCGATAGAGAAAATATCGAGCTCCCTGCAGGTAGTATTGAGGGAGATCATATAGAGCAATCTATCCGAACAATGGGCCTAATGGAGACCCCTGAAGATTTTAATAACCTTATACTCATAGAGGATGATTTCCGCATAGTAAGATTTCGTGATGTTGGTTATGCAGAGCTAGATGCTGCAAACCGTCAGAACATCCTTCGTCGAAACGGAATTCCCATGGTTAGTGCAGTAGTAATTCCTCAACCCGGCGCAAATCACATAAGTATTGCGGATGAAGTGCGTCTGCGTATACAACAGATGCAAAAAGACCTCCCTGAGGATGTTATACTTGATGTTGCTTTTGACAATACAATCTTTATCAGAGCCTCAATCAGCGAAGTAGGAAAAACGGTAATCATTGCATTTATCTTAGTGGTCTTCATCATCATTTTCTTCTTACGCAACTGGAGGGTTACATTAATACCCACACTAGTTATCCCAATTTCGCTAATTGGAATATTCTTTGTCATGTATCTGGCAGGATTCTCAATAAATGTACTATCTATGTTAGCGCTTGTGCTGTCGGTAGGACTTGTTGTGGATGATGCAATTGTTGTTACAGAAAACATTTATCAGAAGGTAGAGGATGGCATGGACCCCGAGATGGCATCCATAGTGGGGTCCAAAGAGATATTCTTTGCAGTTGTATCAACCACAATTACACTTGTTGCCATATTCTTTCCTATAGTATTTCTTGAAGGAATGACTGGCCGACTGTTCCGCGAATTTAGTATAGTAATATCGGGTGCAGTAATAATATCAACATTTGTAGCACTCTCGTTTGTTCCCATGCTATCATCAAAAATGTTAAAAAGTGGAAGGAAGAAAAGCAAATTCTACGAAAAAACTGAAGGTATGTTTTTAGGGATGAATAGCTTCTACAAAAAAACACTTCACACATTTATCAACAAAAAGTGGCTTGTTGTTCCAATAATAATAATTTCAGGAATATTAATAGCCATATTGTGGAATACAATTCCCGAAGAGATGGCACCACTCGAAGACCGGTCGCAGATAACCATAAGAAGCTCTGCACCCGAGGGAGCAACTTACGAGTTTATAAGGGACTACACAGATAGAATTTCTAACATAGCCGACTCAGTTGTATATGAAAAAGAATCAAATATCACTATGACCCGTGGAGGTTGGGGAATGGTGAGGATTGTATTACCCGATATGAGAGAACGTGAGCGTTCTCAAATGGAAATTGCTAATGATCTATCAAAGGCGGTATTAAACGAAACTGCTGCACGTGCATTTGTTCAGCAACAGTCGACCTTTGGCGGACGACGCTCCCGAATGCCCATACAATATGTTCTTCAGGCTCCAAATATCGAGAAGCTGCAGGAATTTATTCCACCCTTTCTCGATAAGATGAATGAGAGTCCATACTTTCAGATGTCCGATGTGGATCTAAAATTCACCAAACCCGAGACTCGCATTATTATTGACAGAGATAAAGCAGCACTGCTTGGTGTGAGCACCAGAGATATTGGTCAGACCTTGCAATATGCGTTAAGCGGACAGCGCATGGGTTACTTCTATATGAATGGTAAGCAGTATCAGATATTGGGTGAGATTAATCGCCAGCAAAGAAATACGCCGGTAGACCTCCGCACTATTTACATTAAAAATAATACCGGACAAATGATTCAGATGGACAACCTGGTAAAACTGGAGGAGTCGGTTGCACCACCTCAACTATATCGCTACAACCGTTTCAACTCGGCCACCATGACGGCGGCACTTGCCCCGGGCTACTCACTTGGTGCAGGCATAGAAGAGATGGATCGCATAGCGGCAGAGGTGCTCGACGACACTTTCAGGACAGCACTTGAGGGCGAGTCGCGTAACTTCCGCGAAAGCTCATCTAGTCTACTCTTTGCATTTGGTCTTGCCATCATACTAATCTTCCTTGTTATGGCTGCTCAGTTTGAAAGCTTTAAGGATCCGTTTGTAATTATGTTTACCGTACCGCTTGCCCTATTTGGAGCACTCATATTTATGTGGATATTTGGCATTACCATCAACATATACAGTCAGATTGGCATTATAATGCTAATAGGGTTGGTCACCAAAAATGGTATTCTAATTGTGGAGTTTGCAAACCAGCGACAGAATGCAGGATTAGAGAAAAAACAAGCTATAGTTGAAGCATCTATCATGAGGCTTCGTCCTATACTTATGACAAGTATTTCTACTGTACTCGGACTACTGCCATTGGCTCTTGCCACGGGCGAAGGTGCAAACGGCAGGATAGCCATGGGTACCGCAGTAATAGGAGGTTTGCTAATCTCAACATTGATATCACTCTATCTTATCCCTGCAATTTATATTTACATGTCAACTGACAGAAAAATGGCAGAAAATAAAAAAACGGCAAAATAACACTAGAGTCAGAAGTAAATTAATCTGATATTACTATATAATAGGTCAACATTAATTTGAAAGGCCCATCATTAATTTGAATAATCCATTATTATTTTAGAATTAAAATGGTTCACTCAATAATAAAACAGTTACAATACACAACGGTGAAAAAAGTTACAACATTTTTATTGCTAATATTTGTACTATCAACATCAATAAATGCTCAGGTACAAAAACCTGCCGAATATGGTGTAGTACTTGATCTGAATGAGGTTCTTAAAATCGGACTTCAGAACAACTTCGACCTTCAAATAGTGAGAAACGAAGAGATTATATCAGACAACAATGTAACCTTGGGCAATGCAGGATATCTCCCCGGGCTTAGCATCAACTCAGGATATAATATCCGCAATAGCAACACAGATCAAATTCCTTCCGACGACACCGAAACGGTAGAGAGTCGCAACTCAAACACTCAAACCCTCGATGCAAGTGTAAACCTAAACTGGACAATCTTTGAGGGGTTTAGGGTGCAAACAAACTATAGGCGGCTCAAAGAATTGCAGTCGGTTGGTGAACTCTATACCCGCTTTGAGATTGAGAATCTTATTGCAGGACTCACTGCGGAGTATTACAACTACGTACAACAGCAAATAAGGCTAAAAAACTATCAATATGCTGTATCGCTATCCAAAGAACGATTGCGAATTGTTGAAGCAAGATACCAGGTAGGGTCACTCTCGCGTCTGGATTTGCAACAGGCAAGGGTCGACTTTAACACCGACAGCTCAATGCTCATTCAGCAGTACGAGATACTCAACCGATCACGTATCCACCTCAACGAGCTAATGGGCGACGATATAGAGAGGCAATTTATTGCCCGAGACACAACCATTCAGTTTAACACATCACTGGTCAAAACCGATCTGTTTAACAAAACAATGGAGCAAAACACCTTCCTTTTGCTTAGCGAAAGTAGCCTAACACTAAGCGAACTTGAGCTAAAAACATTACGAAGTAGAAACTATCCATACTTGCAACTAAACACGGGCTATGGCTTTACTCATTTCGACTACAACAAAGGCAACCTAAGCCAACAACGCACCTGGGGGCCTACCGTGGGGATAACACTGGGTTACACACTGTTTGATGGATTTAATAGGAATCGAGAACAGAAGAATCAGAAAATAAGAATAAAAAACAGCAAGCTAGAAGTACAAAGAGATAAGCTGGCAGTAGAGAGCGATTTTGCAAATATGTGGATGGCCTACCAAAACAATATTGAGCTTACCAACCTTGAAGTTGAAAGTCTTGAGAATGCCAAAATCAACTACGAGATAGCCATGGAAAGGTATAGAATTGGCGATCTCTCGGGTCTTGAGCTGCGTGAAGCACAAAATAGCCTCCTCGAAGCAGAACAGCGTTTGCTCACAGCACAGTACAACACCAAACTTTATGAAATTTCGCTAATGCAAATTAGTGGAAATATTTTAACCTCAATTCACTGATTGTGCTATACGTTGGAATGTGGTTGGCGTCATATCAAACTCTTTTTTAAAAGAACGGGAAAAATATGCAAAATCGTTAAAACCGCATTCCAATGCAATTTCTCCAATTGGTTTCTGAGTTACTGTCAGCTGCCTTTTAGCTCTATTTAGTTTCGTTTTAAGAATAAAATTACTAGTTGTCATTCCTGTCATTGATTTTACTCTACGATTAAGCTGAGAAGAACTAATGCATATTTTTGAAGCGATAACTCCTATTAAATTATCAGAATTTAAAATCTCACTATAAATAATTGAGGTCACACGATTAAGAAAATCATGATCTATATTTGTATTTTTAAAATTATCTAACTCAGGCTCATGAGCAGTTTCAGCTTCGGGTTCGGGTTCATATTTAGTCATTTTCTGAGGTGTTTGACTATCTAAAGATTGAATACTCAAATCTTTAGATAAAGGTAATTTCATATAGTAAATCACCTCGCCTTCAGGCGAATAACTAACATCAAAACTCTCATTTAATTTGTCTACTAACTGTTTTGCAACAAGCATTGCAATATTTGATTCATCTTTGTTGTTAATATTTTCAGCATTACTCTTTGCCCTTACAATCTTTTTATTCAAATAAATATAGGTAATAAAACTTATCATGCCTATAAGTAGTAATATAGACAGAAAAAAGGAAAAAAGCGCCAGACTCTTGATTGTCATAAATAAACTTGTTTTTTTAAAAGAGATATTTAATTACATATATTAGACATAACTGTTGGAAACAACATCATCAATTTTATAATACTCATCAAGCATTTTAACATCCACTCTGTTATTCGGTATAAAGGTAAATATATACTAATTATGAGCTGTGACAGGTTTTTGCATACAGTAAAAACATAGTTTACAATTGGTATAAAAAAGAATCTTTAATTTTCACGGTTTTGCTTAAAGTAAATTATACACCTATTAATAGTTGCTTTATTAATAAAAATGAATGTTTTACACTTTACATCGGATAAAATGTTTTGCAACAGAAAAAATAATATATATTTTTGCTAAACAATTTTCAATAATCAAACTCAACTTTCAAAAAAACATATGCCATATATTTCTAATCTGAAAAACCCACACCTGAAAGCATTGAATGATCATAAACGATTAATAATTTATTGTCTTATTTTTGTAATTCTTATATTGGGGCATCACTATTGCATGCAACTGCCAATTGAATCATTTAGATATATTCGTCAATCAACAATGTCAATGCTTTGCCTGCTATGTTTTTTTGGTGCATATATGATTATAACCCAAAAAAAATGGGGACGGGCAGACATGCTTTTTGTATTTCTGATGATAATGGTTGGATTAACAAATTCTCTATCGCTTGTAAAAGGTTTAACCACCGGATATACAGGAATAGTAGAGTATAAGTTTATGTCGGCCCCCATGCTAATTTATGGTATCATTTATGCATATATTTTCCTTTTATACCCGCTTGAAGCATTTAGACCCGGCTGGCTTACAATAAAACGAGCCACATTACTTTTTGTTCCTACACTCTTTATTATTCTATTATATACTATTGAGAACAAGATACTTAAAACAACAACACATCTGTTTGACAACTGGACTTCTTTTATTGTAGAATCAAGTAATTTCACTATTTTTATTAGGTTACTAATTCTTGTATACCCAATACTTGGAGTTGTAATTATGCTCCGTTATCGGAAAAACTACATTGAATGGTGCGAAAATAATTTTGCATCTATGGAAAATATTGATATAAAATGGTTAGGTGATTACATCTATACTAATTTTATGATTACCATCTCCTGCTTGATAATTGTTTTTAGCAGTAATGTTAGAAGTGCATTAATGCACAACATCCTATTCTTGGGTTTTTTCCTTTACGGTTTTTATCGTGTTCTATTTAGGAAGAGTCCTTACCCCAAAGACTATTTCAGAGAAGGAATGAACGAAAGTAAGGCTCAATCAAGAGAAGATCAGCAATTTAAAATCGGTCCTATTATAAAATCAGAAAATGAAACAATAATAAATAAATCCTTTACAGATTGCATCCCAAACTACAAAGCAAAACTCGAAGAGTGGATGGAAATAGAGAAACCATATTTACGTAAAGACTTTAAGTTGATTGATGCTATGGAGGTATTACCATTAAATCGGAGCTACCTCTCACGACTATTTAATGAAGGATATGGCGAGAGTTTTTATCATTTTGTTATGCGCTACCGTTTAAATGAAAGCAAGCAACTACTACTTTCTCGTCCAAATTTAAAAATCACCGACATTGCAGAGCTTTCAGGATTTAGTTCAATATCAGTATTTGGGAGAGCATTTACTCAAAACATGAACTGTAGCCCCAAGCAGTGGCGCGAAAAAAACATGACACTTGAAGAGAATGGCATGTAAGTGACTTCTGTGCATTTTATAGCATAGCATCCCACACAAACTGAGTATCCGATATATATCTATGCATTGAAATCAAAACAGTCTTTTAAAAAGTACTCCCAGTAATATTTTATTATCTTTGTATTTACTATGTGGAATATAGATAATATAGAATATTTTAGATGGGCATTATTGGATTGGTTTGAATCTATTGGATAAAACGGTTTGATTTGGTTCTTCGTCAAATTTAGTGCAGATTATCCAGAGTTGGAAAAAACCACCTTTCGTCTTAACAGTTCAAACCTCGCCCTGCCATACATCTCTCTTTTCTTGTTTTTTTAATCTGCTTACACGTCCCTCTACAACTCCATTACTCCATGGGTATTTAACGGCGTTTTTTATTGCTTCCTGATCAATATTAATGCCATTTATAGAACTTCTAATCCTCTTTATTTGGGTCGACTTATACTTCTTCGATCCATTGGTTTAATCTGAGCTCATCTTTACTGTTTTAAAACTTCTCTAAAAGTGTTGTATGCTTCTCTCATGTTTTTTATCAGATGAAACCTATCTGCTATTGTAATTAGCAAACTTAAAATGTACAAAAAATGGCAATGTTGAATGTACAACTTTTGGCAATATGCAATGTACATGTTTAACATTATATTAACTATCTCTTTTTTATTGTTTTAATTCATTTTCTTTCTCCAGGAAAGTTTGTCGGTTATCCATTCTGTAACCGTTCCCTTCAAACTTTATTACCTCACAATGATAAAGCAGTCTGTCAAGTATTGCTGTTGCCAGCACCTCGTCATTAAGGGTTTCTGCCCATTGACCGGGAGATTTGTTGGTCGTGATTATTACAGAACACTGCTCATGCAGTTTATTAATCAGATTAAACAGGGCAACCGCCTCATTCTTTTGTATCGGGAACATCATGATGTCATCAATTGCTATAAGATGCGCCTTAGTATAACGCTTGTAGGAGTTCATTGCTGATGAGATAATCTCTTTACGCTTGAGCATGCCTATAAGATCTGCCATAGTGGTAAAATAGGCTCTGTACCCCTTTTTAATGGCATCATTTACCAGCCCTGCGGCTATGTAAGTTTTCCCTGTTCCGCTTGGACCCATAAGCACCAGATTGTACATCTGATCAATCCACATTAGTTCTCTTAGCTGTTTCATTTGTTTTATCCCGATACTGCTGGATGCTTTATAATCATAATCGTCCAGATCATGAGCACGTGGCAGGCGTGCCAGCTTTATCCTGCGCTGATAGTCATTGTGCTGCCGCTGTTCTATCTCTTTTAAAAGAATATCTTCAAGGAAGTCGGCATAACCCGGTGTATTAATACTTGCCTCATGCAGCAGTGGTTGCACATTTCCTTTCAGATGGCCCATACGAAGCATACCGGCATATTGTTTTAAATCCTCTATCTTCTTCATATCTCCTCAAGTATTTTGTCATATTGGTTAATAC
>JBFLFV010000004.1:0-231589 GCA_041859795.1 Fermentimonas sp. | reverse complement strand
GGGGACTGTAATTGCGAATTTGCATCTCCTTGATCTGCAAACTCTCGAATGTTTTGTTTAGATTCATAATGATAATTAATTGAAGTTATTACGCTTCAAAATTATCACTATTCTAATTTACCGACAGGTTTAGTTCAACGTCTTATTTACGCAATGAATATACAACATTCGTATATATGAAATTTAAAACATTCGTATAACACTTTATTTGTATTACCCAATTTAAGAGCAAAAACCAATATTATCAGGCATTTAAATGTCAGGTTATATTTTTGCATTTACGAATGTTTTGATATCTTTGCAGTATTCTTAAAATCTGTGAAACATGGAGATCAATGATCTAATTGCTACTTTTGAGCGAAAACTAAAACTCCAAAGGTATAGCGCTAATTCAATTAAAAATTACACCTGTACTGTAAAGGGCTTCTTACAAGTTGCGGCAAGGAAGTTCGATCATCCTGGTCAGTTAAGCGAAGACGAAATTGAAAAATATGTTTTCTGGAAAATTGAAAAACACAAGGTCAGCAGTTCATATCAGCGTTTGATTGTGGCCTCCCTCGACAAATTTTACCAGTTGGTGCTTAATCGAAATTTACAAATAAGACACCTGTATCCTTCACGAAAAGAAGATAGGCTACCAAAATATGTTACCGTGGCGGAAGTAAAGAGAATGCTGGCATCGGTCACTAACCTGAAGCACGTGTGTATCATAAAATTATTATACGGGTGTGGATTACGTTTAAGTGAATTGCTGCATTTAAAAATATCGGATATCAACTCGGAGCGTATGCTGGTACATATCAAGAATTCTAAAGGGAATAAAGACCGTGCAGTAATGCTTTCCCCTGTGTTACTGGAGGATTTGAGAAACTACTTCAAGGCATATCACCCTAAAGTTTACCTTTTTGAAGGACAAAGTGGTGGCATGTATTCTGAAAAAAGCGTGCAGACCGTTGTGAAAGTAGCCGCGACAAAAGCGGGTATCCAAAAAACGGTAACTCCCCATACCTTACGGCACAGCTTTGCCACTCACCTTCTCGAAAATGGAACGGATATCAGGTATATCCAACAATTACTCGGGCATAGTTCTGTCAAGACAACTGAAATCTATACTCACATAACAGATGTTGCCAAGTCGAAAATAAAAAGTCCTCTCGATTTACTATAAATCAATCAAACCCTCGTGGTATACTGTTTAAAACTTCTCTAAAAGAGTTGTATGCTTCTATAATATCTCTTAATAACATAGATGTGCTAATAATTTCTTAGCTTCGTTCAATCTCTCATTCCAATCGTCAGAAGGTTCAAGAGTATTGAAGGATTCAATTGTTTCTTCCAACTGATTAAGTTTAGCTAAAGATTCAGGTGTATTTGTATCGGTATATTGTTTACGCAATATTCTTATTTTCTCTGCATCCTGAATACCTTCGACAAGTCGCTCAAAACGAATAGAACTTCTTGCATCAGGATAAACTATATACGTATCACCTGCAGGCCATGTCCTAAAACGTGAATCGATAAGAGGATTCACTACCCATGAGTTAAATGCCCAACGTAGCATTCCATCAAAATCGGCTGCAACAGTGTACCATGCAGCATAAACTGCTTCTGCAGGTTCAGAAAAAGTAAACATATTTGCAAAAGGATCTTCACAACAAACATACCATGTGGTAATCAATCCATTTGCTCTTCGTTCAGTAATATCCTCAATATCAACTTTGCTTGCTGCACCAACACTTATATCCTTTATATCGGGATACTCCTTATAGCTTTTATGATTATCGGCAAGTGAAATACCAATTTCGGGAGCAGCGCTTTTCAAAACACTCATAGCCGCCTTCATGTCGGCAGGTGAACGTTCATCCATTGCAATATTGGTGATTCCAAGCCAACCTTTTTCATTCAAATGTCTTGTAAAATCTTTAAGAAACAGGCTCCAGAGTTCTGTATATTCATCAGATTGTGCTTTCAACTCGAGAGTAACGAGCTCACCTTTCTCCATATCGTTGTAATGAAGTTTATTATTCCATGTAAGCAGTGAATAACAATTTATCATTTCATCAATTCCCAACTCCATCATAAACTCTACCCATTTGTCGAAAATTGTATAATCGAAACTCCAACTTCCATCAATATTTTTTGTCCATATAATCATATCTGCATATGCGTCAAAAGATTGATTATTCCAAGGATCAATGTTTAGAGTTGTTGTAATAACTTTCTGACCTGCATCGGCAAGCATTTTCATAAGTGGTCTCATTTTCTCAAAGTGAGCATGACTCCACATTTCAAGATTATGAACACGGGCTACAGCCGAAGGGTGTTGCCATAAATCAAGATGATAGGCCCATTCAGATGGTTCCGGGAGTAGTTGGTTTACAACCTCAATTTCCACCTCAAAATCCTCTACAAAGTCTCTTTCGGCATAGAGCTTTAGTTTTCCTTTATATGTTCCTGCCTCGGCATCAGCAGGAACAGTGAAGGTTAACCAAACAGGGCGTGCTGTTTTTGCATCTAAATTAAAATTATCAAGATTATCTAGCATATCTGCCGATAGTGAAGAGGCAAAATCTTCTGGTTTGCGGTAACCACAACCACCGCCAAACTCATCGGTCATTACATATCTTACAAACCTTGCCTGAGCAATAGATGCGGGAAGTGAAGATGATTGTGACTGGAACTTATCAAATTCAAGTTCAACCTGATTTACATTGCTTGCCGACCATAATAGTAGTTGCGCCGAAAGCTTCTCTCCCTTCCATCCTGTTACTTTCACACTTTTGCTAACTACAACATCGGGAGCAACAGATTTTGGAATTCTCTCGTCGATTGTAACAAACGATGCATGAATTCCTGCGGATACCTGCGACCAGTCGGATAGCGTATCGGCAGTCGAATCCTGCATCTCTTCAAATGTAACTAACTCTCTTTTAGGCCTTTTACCGTTACATGCAATAAATAACGTTAGCGTAAGACCAAACACAAAACAGACAATCAACAGTTTGCTAATCGATTTAAAATTCATAAATAATTATTATATTTTTTGATTTCAATTTTCAAGTAAAACTTTTTGAGTAGAAGATTTTAAGTAGGCAAATTTAGCTATTTCTTTTCTCCCTACCATTATTTCTCCTATTTTGAATTATATGATACTGTTTTAGTGAAATTTTTTATCTTATCGTTCCTTTTTATCAATTATTACTCTAACTTTGTTTCAACTTTACTTTTCATAAGATCGATATGCAAAAATTGTATTCTACATTCTTTAATTCTTCAATGACTATGGCCCCCCAGGGGGTAAAGTAAATTTTCACATCCGTTAGTTGCGTCTTCGCATTAAACAATCATTTTTTAATCATTTAAAAATTATTACTTCGCCATGGAATATTACTATTCTGTGTTACGAACATAAATCACTAATATGAAAGTAATGAAATTTGGTGGGACCTCTGTTGGCAGTCCCGAAAGTTTACTGTTAGTCAAAAATAAAATTGAGGGTGAGAAAGAGCCTGTTATCGTTGTTGTGTCAGCACTAAATGGTGTGACGGACCGACTTTTACTTGCTGCAGATTTTGCTCATGATGCTAATTCAAGTTATAAATCGTTGCTTGACGAAATTATAATTCGCCATAAAGAAGTTATTGAGGCAACTATCATTTCAGATAATGATAAAGAGGAGGTTACAAAATTAATTGAACCGCTTTTTGAAGAGTTGCAGAATATTATGCGTGGTGTGTTTTTGATTGGCGACTTGTCACAAAAAACATCAGATAAGATTGTTAGTTATGGCGAAAGGCTGTCTTCAATTATTGTAAACTATATGATTGAGGGTTCGCGGCTGTACGATTCAACAAAATTTATTAAAACTAATAAGCAGTTTAATAGCCATATTCCGGATCTAAGCCATTCAAATGAGTTAATTAGAAAAACTTTTTCTGAGATGCCGCCACCACAAGTGGCTATTGTTCCCGGATTTATTTCTTCAAGCATTGAAGAGAATGATATCACTAATCTTGGTCGTGGCGGATCTGACTATACAGCAGCAATGATTGCAGCAGCAATGGATGCTTCTCTTTTAGAAATATGGACTGATGTGGATGGGTTTATGACAGCCGACCCAAAAATTATAAATTCAGCTTATGTTATTGACGAATTGACATTTACGGAAGCTATAGAGTTGTCAAACTTTGGAGCTAAGGTGATTTATCCGCCAACGATATTTCCTGTTTATCATAAAAATATTCCTATTCATATTAGAAATACATTTAACCCTGAATCAAAAGGTACTTTAATTAGTGGTATAAATACTACTCATAACGATAAGTTAATTAAAGGCATTTCATCAATTAATGACACTGCCCTCATTACCATTCAGGGATTGGGAATGGTTGGAGTTATTGGTGTAAATAAGCGAATATTCACTGCTTTGGCAGATCATGGCATTAGTGTTTTTATTGTTTCTCAGGCATCTTCAGAAAATAGCACTTCGGTTGGAGTACGTTCGCAAGATGCTGCACTTTCACAAAAGGTTTTAAGCAAAGAGTTTGCACATGAGATTAAGATGGGAAGCATTAACGAAATAATCGTTGAATATAATCTGGCTACAATTGCAATTGTGGGGCAAAACATGAAAAATGTTCCCGGAATTGCAGGTAAATTCTTTGGTGCATTAGGGAGAAATGGTATTAATGCTGTATCAATGGCTCAGGGTGCAGGTGAAACAAATATCTCATGTGTAATCTCAAAACAGGATTTGAGAAAATCACTGAATGTGGTTCACGACTCCTTCTTCCTGTCGCCTTATCAGGAGCTAAACTTGTTTATTGTTGGTACAGGTACTGTAGGCAGCAATTTGGTTAAACAGATTTATCAACAACAACTGACCCTCAAAGAACAGAATAAATTAAGAATAAATGTAGTTGGAATTGCCAACCGACGTAAAGCACTTTTTAGAAGAGACGGTATACCACTTGATGGGTTTTACGATACTCTAATGGATAAAGGCAGTAATAGTTCTCCCGAATATATTCGTGATGAGATTCTGAAGATGAACATTTTCAACTCTGTGTTTGTCGACTGCACTGCAAGTCCCAATATTGCAGAGTTATACGCTGATTTGATGTCCAAAAACATCTCTGTTGTAACAGCTAATAAGATTGCAGCGGCATCTGATTACGAGAATTATAGCTATCTCAAAGAAACTGCCCGAACAGCAGGGGTGAAGTTCCTTTTTGAGACAAATGTTGGTGCCGGTCTGCCCATTATCAACACTATGAATTCGTTGATAAATTCAGGAGATAAGATTGTTAAACTTGAGGCTGTCCTTTCGGGAACACTTAACTTTATATTTAATACACTAAGCGAGGATATTCCTTTTAGTAAAGCAATCAAAATGGCTGTAGATTCAGGATTTGCTGAGCCCGATCCCAGAATTGATTTGAGTGGATTAGATGTAACCCGAAAACTAGTTATTCTTTCACGAGAAGCAGGTACAAAGGTTGATCAATCGGACGTGGTAAAGAATCTCTTTATTGCACCTAAATATTTTGAAGGTACTCTTGAAGAATTTTGGAATACAATTCCTGAAATGGATGCATATTTTGAACAAAGACGTAAAGAATTGGCAAAAGAGAAGAAAAAACTTAGGTTTATTGCATCATTTAATAATGGCAACTGCGAAATCGGACTTCGTGAAGTGGAGAGTCGACACCCATTTTATGATCTTGAAGGAAGCAATAATATAATCATGATTACAACCGAACGTTACAACGAATATCCCATGGTTATAAAGGGTTACGGTGCCGGAGCAGGTGTTACTGCCGCCGGTGTTTTCTCAGATATTATTTCGATTGCAAATATTAGATAACAAACACTTTTGATGTTATTGGTTAGTCGATGTGTGGTTTATAATGCTTTAATTAGTTTAAAAAAGCTCTATTCAAGCTCTCTTTAGTTTCTTTTTACTATTTTTGCTGCATATTAATTCACACATGCACCTGTTTTACCGGATGAGGCAATTTTTACGTTTCATATTTCTGATAACAGCTCTGGCAATCTTCTATCAATGCTCTTCTGTGCAAAAAGTAAGTGTTGGAAGTGTTGTCATGCCCGAGGTGACTCTAACTCCCGAAAGCGATGATACTCTGTTAGAGAAATCAACTTTAATAAATGACTCCTTAATTTTGCCTCTAAAGGATACATTAAACTTAAGAGCTGATTCATTAGATTTACAAACTGACACATTAGTAAAGATTCAATCAGAATTGTCTGAGGTGCCTTTAGATACATTAGTTGTACCGGCCGACTCATTAATAGCTGACAGGGATTCTGCAGTAATTGAAAGAGATTCTGTTCCTGAAATGGACGAGGGTTCTCTTCAAGCTCCTGTTCAATATACATCTCAGGACTCTATGGTGTTTACTGCCGATAATAAAGGTTTTTTGTATGGGCAGGCCGATATTAAGTATGGTGAGCTTGGTATCAAAGGGGAGTATATAACAATGGATCTTGATAGCAGTATAATATCATCTACTTTTGCCCTAGATTCGTTGGGAAAGGAGTTTGGTCATCCGATATTCACGGAGGGAGGTACAGAGTATGAAATGAAGCATGTTCGATATAATTTTGAAACAAGAAAAGCATTTATTCATAATGTTATAACTCAACAAGGTGAAGGACATATTGTTGCAAATGAGGCCAAGAAGAACGCCGACAACTCCTTTTACATGCGTAATGCAAAGTATACAACTTGTGACAATCATGACCACCCTCACTTTTACTTAAACCTTTCAAAAGCAAAAGTGAGGCCTGAAAAAGATGTAGTAACCGGTCCGGCCTGGCTTGTTGTGGCCGATGTTCCACTTTTCCCTATTGTATTGCCGTTTGCTTTCTTCCCGTTCACTACAACATACTCTTCAGGCATTATTATGCCGAGTTATGGTGACGAGATGAATAGAGGTTTTTATTTGCAGAATGGAGGTTATTATTTTGCAATTAGCGATTATATTGATATGGCACTAACCGGAGAAATTTATACTAAAGGAACATGGGGTATTGGTGCACGATCAAATTATAGGAAAAGATATAAATATTCAGGCAGTTTTAATGTATACCATTTAAGTACAGCTATAGGAGAAAGAGAACTAAAAGAGACTGTCCCCTCTGCCTACTCTGTGTCTAAGGACTGGCGCATTAACTGGACACATTCACAAGACCCAAAAGCAAACATGTATCGTACATTATCGGCTAGTGTGAATTTTTCAACCAGTAGGAATAATCATAACGACCTTAGTAGGCTTTACTCACGAGAAGCCTCAAATAATACTAAAAGCTCGAGCGTGAATATCACCCAACGTTTCCCGGATTCTCCCTGGAGCTTATCAGCTACTATGAATATTAACCAAGTATCAAGGGATTCCACAATTGCAGCTACTCTACCAAATATATCTGTTAATATGAGTCGAATTTATCCCTTTAAAAGAAAAGGTATAATTGGTGAGGAAAAATGGTATGAAAAGATCTCTATGAGCTATTCAGGTGAGTTCCGAAATTCAATTACTACAAAGGAGAATCGATTTTTACAATCGAGCCTTGTTCGTGATTGGAGTAATGGAATGCGTCATAATATTCCTGTGAGTGCAACATTTTCTTTGTTTGATTTTATACAGGTTTCGCCCTCTTTCACCTATACAGAACGCTGGTATACCGGTGCTGAAAAACATGCTTGGGATCCTGTGGCAAGAAGAAATGTTCCGGTGGATACAATTTATGGTTTTAATCGTGTATACGACTATAGTGCATCGATTAGTGCACAAACAAAGCTATATGGTATGTACACTCCCTGGAAAATATTTGGCGATAAAGTTCAAGCTATAAGACATGTTTTTTCGCCAAGTATAAGTTTGAGCTATAGACCAGATTTTGGATCTCCAAAATATGGATTTTATGAGACATATTCATATAAAAATGAATATGGAGAAGATGTTGAGTATACATATTCTCCATACTCATCAATGATGTTTGGTTCAGCATCAAGAGGTAAGAGCGGAAATATTGGGTTCGATTTCAAAAATAATCTTGAAATGAAAATTCGCTCAGATAAAGATTCAACAGGTACAAGGAAAATTAGCCTTATTGATGATTTAGGTATTAACTTCAATTATAATATGATGGCCGACTCACTCAAATGGAGTGATATAAACACAAATCTTCGTATCAAATTCTCCAAATCATACACTTTGAGCCTGAATATGATTTGGGATCCATATACATATGAAATAGATGAAAATAACAGACCTGTAAGGGTTGATCAGCTTAGAATTTTAAACGGGAAAGGTTTTGGTAAACTAAGAAGTACAGGTACCTCTTTCTCATATTCTCTTAACCAGGACACTTTTAAAAAACTCTTTAACAGAGGTGGTGAAGAGGGCGGTAATGAAGAGGGCGGTTCCGATCCAAATAATCAATTGCCTGATGACGGTACAATAGGTGAAAATCCTTACGAGACAGCCGGAAGAGATGGCATGTTTGATAATACTGATAGCTCAATGGGTGAATTTGATGAGGATGGCTATCTAAAGAATACGCTTAATTGGAACTTATCATTCAACTATTCACTTAGATACGGATATGGAGAATTTGATCCCGAACGATTGGAGTACAAAGGTGCGTTAACACATAATTTTGGATTGAATGGATCTATTCAACCAACGAAGAATTGGAATTTTACGTTTAATACCGACTATAATTTCGACCTGAAGAAGTTTACAAATATAAATTGTACGCTTACTCGAAATCTGCACTGTTGGAGCATGTCTGCAAGCTTCATCCCTATTGGTCCATACAAATCTTACAACTTCTCAATAAGGGCTAATGCATCAATGTTGCAGGATCTGAAGTATGAGCAGAGAAGTTCTCCTTATGACAGAGGAATGAATTGGTACTGATAAAGCCTACTTATCATCGCCCCAAAGCATTTTAATCCAATCGCTTAATTTCCTTTCTGCAGAAGATGTTTGAGGTTGCCAGAAACGATTCTTTTTTAACTCTTTGGGCAAGAACTCTTGCTTCACAAAATTATTTTCATAATCGTGTGAGTATTTATACTCTTTTCCATAATCGAGCTCTTTCATGAGTGTAGTTGGTGCATTTCGTAAGTGAAGAGGCACAGGTAGATTTCCTGTCTCTTCAACCTTAGACAAAGCTTTATCAATTGCCAGATATGCAGAGTTGCTTTTGGGAGATGCAGCTAGATATATGGTTGTTTCGGCTAGCACGATACGTCCTTCAGGCCAACCAATCTTTTGCAATGTATCAAAACATGCATTTGCAAGAAGTAGTGCATTTGGGTTTGCTAAACCGATGTCTTCCGCGGCAGATATAACCAGACGACGTGCTATAAACTTTGGATCTTCACCTCCTGCAACCATTCGTGCAAGCCAATAAATGGCTGCATCAGGATCACTACCTCTGATAGATTTAATAAAAGCAGAGATAATATCATAATGCATCTCTCCTCCTTTATCATAAGCTGCCGGGTTCTCCTGTAATCGATCTGTCACTAACTTATCTGTTATGACAACCTCTTCATCATCACCAAAGGAGGCTATAGTTAACTGAAGAATGTTTAAGAGTTTACGTGCATCACCACCTGAAAATCTAAACAAGGCAGTGGTATCTTTTATTTCAATTTTCCTCTCTTTGAGAATATAATCTTCAGTGAGTGCTCTGTTGAGCAGTTTATCAAGATCTTTTTTCTCTAACGATTTTAAAACATAGACTTGGCAGCGCGAAAGTAGTGGTCTTATAACTTCAAAAGAAGGATTTTCTGTTGTAGCACCAATCAAGGTTACAGTACCAGTTTCTACAGCATTTAAAAGTGAATCCTGCTGAGATTTGCTGAAACGATGTATCTCATCAATAAATAAAATTGGAGCAGAAGAGTCGAAGAAACGATTACTCTTAGCCTTTTCTATAACCTCTCTCACATCTTTTACTCCTGAGTTTATAGCACTTAGTTTGTAAAATGGAGCCTTTATAGTGTTTGCAATAATATTTGCAAGTGTAGTTTTGCCCACTCCGGGTGGTCCCCAAAAAATAATTGATGGGATCCTGCCAGATTCAATCATTCTGCGCAATATGGCTCCCTTGCCGACCAAATGCTCTTGTCCGATAAACTCATCCAGATTTTGTGGCCTGAGGCGTTCTGCTAAGGGAGTACTCATAATATATTTAATTTTATTCTTTACCTGAAATAAAAAGTTTCTAACTATTTGCAAATATAATCAATTTGAAGAAATAACGTTTCTTCAAACTAACGCATTAGTAAAACAATACTTAAGGTAAAAGGCAGAAAATTAGGTCAACTTACTTGAAAAAGTGTTGCAGAAGTATAATAGTACTACAGACGTATAATAGTGTTGCAGACTTTTAAATGGGCGTAAATAATTTATTTTAGTAACTTTGCGATTTAAATTCAATTAGTCAGATGGAAATAATACCATTACTATCCCTTTTCGGGGATATGAGTCAGCTCGACTTTATTAAGCTGAACTTCAATCAGGAGAGTGTCAATTTAATGAATATGGCAATAGCCTTCATCATGTTTGGTGTTGCCCTTAGTATAAGACCAAGTCATTTTTTGACTGTTTTTTCAAACCCTAAACCTGTTATAATAGGTGCAGTTGCACAATATATTATCCTTCCGGCTTTAACATATCTACTTGTACTTATAATACGCCCCAGTACTCCTGTAGCTTTAGGTATGATTTTGGTAGCTGCATGCCCAGGTGGTAATGTTTCAAACCTCATTTCATCTATTTCAAAAGCAAATGTAACCTTATCGGTAAGTCTTACAACAATCACAACAATTATGAGTCTTATAATGACACCTTTTAACTTTGCTTTTTGGGGTGGACTATATGCAAAACATTCTCCTCTTTTGGTTCCAATTTCAATTGATCCGATAGAGATGTTCCGAACTGTTTTCCTGATCCTTGGAATACCAGTTATTCTGGGGATGTTTGTTGGTATGAAATTTCCTAAATTTGCAAAAAGAATGGATAAAACTATCCAGGCTACTTCTGTGATTTTCTTCTTAGGTTTTATTGTTGCAGCTTTAGCAGGTAATTTCAGTATATTTTTGAAATATATTCATCTAATATTTATTTTAGTTTTACTACACAACGGCCTGGCATTCCTTAGCGGCTATATACTACCTAAATTACTAAAGGTAAGCGAAATTGATTGCAGAACAATTTCAATTGAAACAGGCATACAAAACTCAGGACTTGGTCTGGCATTAATTTTCAATCCCAGGATATTCCCTCCAGAACTGAATTTGGGAGGCATGGCTATAATAGCTGCATGGTGGGGAATTTGGCATATTGTGGCGGGATTAATTCTAGCAGCTTACTGGAGAAAACGCCCGGTAAAAGAAGCTGCAACTGTCAATTAACTTAGATATATTGAACTATTAATAATATTGGACTGGCTTCAGTCTGCGGATAATTTACAAATTGAACTATGCTATATAATTACGACTTACGATATTCAATAGTGAAAATTTTTATCAAGTCTGCGCTAAGGCTTAATTTCAGGAAGATGGTTTTTATTGGCAGGAATGAGAATGTATCTAAAAAAAAACCAATAATCTTTGCTCCAAATCATAGAAATGCATTACTAGACGCCCTTTTGCTTGTTTATGCCGGATACCATCTTAAGCAGGTTGTGTTTCTTGCACGAGCAGATATCTTTAAGCAAAAGTTCATAGCTTGGATGCTTCGGGGAATGCGTATTATACCTGTATTTAGAATGCGTGATGGTAAAAACAATCTTGATAAGAATAAAGATGTTTTTAATATTGCAGCTCGTATACTAAAAAAGGGCAACCCAATTGCAATATTTCCGGAAGCCAGGCATAATCCAAAACAATCACTTCTACCCATTCAGAAGGCTGTTCCTCGCATAGTTCTCCCCACAGAGGCGTCACTTAGTTTTGAGCTGAATAGTCAGATAGTACCTGTTTCTATTTACTATCGTGATATTTTTGGATTCCTAACTGATGTATATATTACATTTGGCAAACCCATAGAGGTATCTAGCTACAAAGAGATTTATTCTGAAAATTCTAGTCTTGCAACCAACCAGTTACGTCAAGACCTTGAAGTAAGTTTAAAGTCGATGGTGGTAAATATTTGGAACGATGAGTTTTATGATGAATATAAAAATGTAATCGATTGGAATGGCGACACAATAGCAAATGAAATATTTTCAGATAAAAAGGATGATTACCTTCAATCGTCACTACATATAGTAAGAACTTTAGATAACCTTTATGAAAACAAACGCGAAGAGTTTGATAGTAAGGTTAAAGATTTTCGTGAGGCTAGTGATATTTTAAAAGAGCATCAGCTTAATACAAAAGACAAAATATTGAAACCGAGAAATAGAGTAAATATATTTAGTCGTTTTGTTGCTCTTTTTTTAACAGCATCAATAATGCTATTTGGTTATATTAATGCAATCTTCCCACTTTTAATAAATAAGAAATTACTCAGTCTGTTTAAAGATAACCAGTTTATACCTTCTGTGAGGTATGTATCGGGACTTATATTTATACCGATTTTTGATCTTGCACAATCGCTGATTATTGGAGCTGTAACCAAGAATTGGCTACTTGCTCTAATCTATTTTCTTGTTATGCCAATTACATTTTACTTTGCTTTATATTGGAGAAAATGGTGGAAATCAGCTCAGCGCGACCTGAAGGTGTATAATTTCAAAAAACAGTATAGCGACAAATGGAAACGGTTAGTTCAGCTTATAAAGCTTTGATGTTATGCTTCATTTGAATTATTATACTCAAATGAGAACATATAACTAATCCATTATAAGACTTAGCATCTGTACTATCTCAGTTTATTTTTTTTCCTTAAGATAAAATGTGATTTTGTTTGCCTTAACTAGATCTTCGTGGCTGATACGGAAGCTTCTCCAACGTTTACCATCTATCTTAATCTTATCAATGAAAATAGCATTTTCTGAAGGACGAATCGTTTCAATCTCAATTGAATGACCATTATAATGATAATCATCCAAATTTAGTGTAATCTTATCGAAAATAGGAGTTGTGAATGTATATGATGGATTAGCTGCATTATCAGGATAAAACCCCACCATATTAAAAACAGCCCAAGTTGACATGGTGCCGGTATCATCATTACCCGGTAATCCGTCGGGAGAGTTTTTAAAGTGTTCTGCCAATAGTTCCTGAGTGGTTTTTTGTGTACGCCACTCCTCACCTTTTACGTAACTAAATAAATATGGATAACCAATATTTGGTTCATTTGTAGGGTCGTAATGTCCATCATCAAACACCTCCTGAAGCTTGTTAATAAATTTCCTCTTTCCGCCATGCATTTTAATTAATCCATCAACATCATGCGGAACCATAAAGGAGTAGTTCCATGAACTACCTTCATGAAACCCCGGTACATCCTCAAAATTCTCTCCCTGCTTGGGGTTAAAAGGTGATAAAAACTCACCGTTGGGAAGTATTGGTCTGAAAACTCCATATTCAGATGAATAGTACATTTTGTAATTGAGCGATTGATTATAAAATCTCTTGGCATCAACATCTTTACCGAGAGCTTTTGCAAATTGAGACAAAGCATTATCAGCAATATAATACTCTAAAGCGTGAGAAACTGAGTTATCGAACTCAGACTCTAAAGGTATGTAGCCTTTACTAAGGTAATCATCTATATCAGGACGGATAAAATTATCCTTGCCTGGAGTAGTAGCAGACTTATACATAGCACTGTATGCTGTCTCAACATCAAAGTCACGCAGTCCTTTCATCCAGCTATCAACAATTACAGGTATTGCAGGATCGCCCTCCATTGTGAGGGTTTCGCGACTAAATAATTCCCACCTGGGCAACCAACCACCCTCTTTATACATGTCAACCATTGAACGCACCATATTCAGCTGCGTTTCCGGATAAAGAAGTGTGAGCATTTGATGAACATTTCTGTAAGTATCCCAAAGAGAGAAGACTGTATATCGATTGTAGATTGTTTTTCCGATACCATCACTTTCCATTTCAGGGTACTCTCCATTAATATCATTTAGTATATTTGGGTGAATTAGAGCGTGGTAAAGACCTGTGTAAAAGACTGTCTGTTGGTCGTCAGTACCGCCCATAACAAAAACTTTAGATAATGCCTCGTTCCATGCTTCGCGTGCATCACTACTTACAGATTCAAAGTTAAAGCCGTTTTGCTCTGCATCTAAGTTCATACGAGCGTTTTCAGTACTCACAAAAGAGACACCGATCTGAACCTCAACGGTTTCACCTTCATCAAGATTATATGTAAAATATGCTCCAATATCATCTCCTGCTATATCTCTGTTATAACGAGTATATAACTTCCTAATACCGCTTGTAGAGTCCCATTGAGCCTCAGCATCCATTGTACGTTGCATCTTCCAATAGCCGGTTGTTTCAGGAGCTTTATTAACCCTCAAAACAAAGTAAATAGGAAATACTGCTTCAGGATTATAGCAGAAAGTACCCAAAACCTTCATCCCCTCTACTTCAGTATCACTCACACGTCGCATCCAGGCTCCCGATTCATTTGTGAGTCCTTCACCTAAATTAAGAAGTATATTGCCCTGCCCTTTGGGAAATGTGAAGCGTGCAATACTTGTACGAGTGGTTGCTGACACTTCTGTTTTGATATTATATTTAGAAAGTATGTTAGAATAGTAGCCGGGAGTTGCAAATTCGTTGTTGTATTCACTTCCATACTCTTCGTAGTTTACACTCAATTCACCTGCTGTGGGCATCAAAAGAAGAGAACCCATATCAGGACATCCTACACCACTAAGATTGACATGAGAATAACCGGTAAAGAACTTGTTTTCATTAGAGTATGGAGTTGACCACCATTGTTTATCCTTATCGAACTTGTTCAACTCAGATCCCATTACATTAAATGGAGAAACCGACATCATACCGTTTGGAAGAACCGGACCGGGATTAGTGGTGCCATAATTAGTAGTCCCAATAAAAGGATTAACCTTATCTGCAGGTTCACCTATTATCTGTTCGTTTACCTTTGCATAATTTGCAAACGACGACATACTGATAAAAGTAATTACACTTAAGGTTAATATTGATCTTTTAAAACAGTTCATAATTTCATATTTTATTTCCTTGACTCCAACTTTTTTACAATAAGCTCAACAGCAGCATTTAGTCCATCAGCATCTTTACCGCCGGCTGTCGCAAAATGTGGCTGTCCTCCACCTCCACCTTTAATCATCTTGGCAGCTTCACGAACTATATTTCCGGCATGCATCCCCTGAGCAACCAGATCGTCACTAAGCATTACCGTAAGGTTAGGTCTACCGTTTGCAGCAGTTGCACCTACGAACAACATGTTTTTAGGAAACTGACCTTTGAGCTGAAATGCAATATCTTTTATTATATCGGGTGAGCCAAAGGGTACAATCAGCTTGAAAACATCAATTCCATTTATTTCTTTTTTCTTGTCAATAACCTTTAACTTCAACTGTTCAGTTTTCTCCTTAACAAAGCTCTGCAGTTCTTTCTTCATATCATCGTTATCTGCAATCAGACGATTAATTCCCTGCATAATATCAGGAACATTGTTAAGCATATTTTTTATCTCAAGTATAGCATCTTCCTTGGCATACAGATAATCCTCACACACCTTAGCTGTAACTGCCTCTATACGGCGTACACCTGCTGATATTGCTCCTTCACTCACAATTCTGAATGTACCAATACGTCCGGTTGAAGAAATATGTGTACCCCCACAAAGCTCTATAGATGTACCAAAACGCACAGTACGTACATCATCGCCATACTTCTCTCCAAATAGAGCCATTGCTCCCTGAGCCATTGCCTCCTCAATTGCAACATGACGATGTTCCTCAATTGGGAAATTACTTCTTATTTTTTCTGTTACCCTAACCTCAACCTCTCTAATCTCTTCGGGTGTCATCTTTTGGAAGTGAGAGAAGTCGAATCTCAACACCTCAGGCGATACATAAGATCCCTTTTGTTCCACATGGCTGCCCAGTACTTCTCTAAGAGCTTCATGCATAAGATGAGTAGCAGAGTGATTACACTCGGTAGCTGTTCTCTTTTCTATATCTATCTTTGCAGTAAATATTTCCTCAAGATTCTGAGGTAACTTTTTTGATAGATGTACAGCCAAGTTATTCTCACGTTTAGTATCAAATATATCAATTTTCTCTCCCGACTCAGAAATTAACCAACCGCTATCGCCAACCTGACCTCCCATTTCTGCATAGAAAGGAGAACGGGAAAGTACAATTTGATAGTATTCAGAGTTTTTTTGCTTTACAGCACGATAGCGAAGTATCTGAGTAGTACTTTCGGTTTCATCATAACCTATAAATTCAGCATCACCGTCCTGAACCTTTGTCCAGTCGCCCGTCTCCATAACAGCTGCATTGCGAGCCCTATCCTTTTGTTTCTGCATCTCAGCATTAAAACAATCCACATCGGCAGACATACCATGCTCACGCAAAATCAACTCTGTTAAATCAAAAGGGAAGCCAAAAGTATCATATAATTTGAAAGCAACCTCACCACTCAGTACACCACCCTCCTTCTCAGGAAGATTTCTTTCGAGTAGCTTAATACCCGTTTCAAGTGTACGAAGGAACGACTCCTCCTCCTCTTTCATAACCTTTTCGATAAGTCCTTTCTGTGCCTCAAGTTCGGGATAAGCATCACCCATAACCTCAATAAGAGTAGGGATTAGTCGATACATAAACGACTCATGCATATTAAGAAATGTATAGCCATATCGTACAGCACGACGAAGAATACGTCTAATAACATAACCCGCTTTGGCATTTGAAGGAAGCTGCCCATCTGTAATAGAAAATGCTATTGTTCTAACATGATCGGCAATAACACGCATTGCAATGTCAACCTTCTCATCTTCGCCATACTTTTTATCGCTAACTTCTCCAATTTTCTTTATGATAGTTTGAAAGATGTCAGTGTCGTAGTTAGACTGAGTACCCTGAACTGCCATGCAAAGTCTTTCGAAGCCCATACCTGTATCGATAACCTTGGCGGGCAACGATTCTAATGAACCATCTGATTTACGGTTATACTGCATAAACACAAGATTCCATATCTCAACTACCTGTGGATGATCTTTATTAACAAGAGTAACTCCATCTATTTTTGCTCTATCAGCGTCAGGTCTGATATCTATATGAATTTCGGAACATGGACCACAAGGACCTGTTTCACCCATCTCCCAGAAATTATCATCTTTATTTCCATTAACTATTCTATCTTTTGACAGATACTTCTCCCAATATGAGGCAGCCTCATCATCTCTCTCCAGGTTTTCTTCAGGTGCACCTTCAAATATAGTAGCATAGAGCCTGTCTTTATCAAGTTTCAAAACTTCTGTCAAGTATTCCCATGCCCACTCAATTGCCTCCTTCTTAAAATAGTTGCCAAACGACCAGTTACCAAGCATCTCAAACATGGTGTGGTGATATGTATCGTGCCCCACCTCCTCAAGGTCGTTATGTTTACCGCTCACTCTCAGGCACTTCTGAGAGTCGGCAACACGCGGATATTTAATAGGTGCATTGCCCAGAATTACATCCTTAAACTGGTTCATACCGGCGTTTGTAAACATCAGCGTGGGATCATCTTTAATAACCATGGGTGCAGAAGCTACTATGCGGTGCTCTTTCGACTGAAAAAAATCTTTAAACGACTGTCTAATTTCTTTGGAGGTCATCATAAACTTTCAAATATTACTTAATAAAGCTTGGGATTAGAGTATATTACCCTAAAACAGAGTACAAAAATACAGTAAAATCTTCTTATCCCCAAGTGAGTGAGTGAAAAGGAAAGTAATTCCTGACCACATATTATGCATTTTCGCATAATGCATTTTTGCATAATTGAGAAATGTTTTTTTATTTGAAATAAAAAAGATTATGAGCCCATTCATCTATGGTACAGTACAAGAGAAGAAAGTTTTTACGATCGCGATAAAGAATGTGATCATATTGTTAGAAAAGAAATTGAAAGATATTAATTTTGAAGCTCTTCTTCGTAGTAAGATTCAGCATCAACAGCAAAGTAAATTAAAACATTGTATTAACATAATACAACAAACTAGCCGCAACGCTTTTTAATCATATTATGTCTATCAGTTAACATTCAAAATATGAAAACTTTGTTTTTCTAAAAAGTTAAATTTACTCTTATCTTTGACTTTTAATCAATACTAAATTACGATTTATGCATCCATAAAAACTTAACTATATAAATCTAAATAATTTATCTTTAATACATTAAGATCATTATGAAAAAACTTATTTTAGGAGCATTCTCTATGGTGCTTCTTAATGCTTGTTCAGTGGACTATGCCATTGATGATCTCTCTTCGGGCAATGCCAAGCAGATTATCGTAAACGGATACTTAATTGCGGAACAGCCTGTTACCATTTACCTGTATCATAACGATGGTGATAAGGATGGTAAAGTTAAAGGATTGACACAATCACATCTGTTGCTGAAAGAAGACGGGCAGGTTTTGTTTAACGGAATTTGCAACGATTCGCTCTTCATTCTCGACCATTTACCTAAAGCAGGGGCTGAGTATGAATTAGAGGTTTCCGCCACAGGTTATAAAACTGTTAAAGCCACTACTGCTATTCCGTACCCGATTTTTTGTGAAGCAGATTTCAACGCCGGTGATGATGACTACTCTATGAGAGATGACTTGGTTAGACTAACCAATTTTAGTTACAACTCGTTTTACAATCCTGCATTATGGATTATTTCTCAAAGAATTTCTGAAGAGGATGAAGTGGAGCAATACAATGAGATTTATGTGGACAATGTATTTATAGACAAAACCAATAGTTTTGGAGGTATGGGAGCACCCAATGACGTTGTGGGAGGTATGTATCATGAGGGTTATTTGAGAGTGAAAAGCAAATATGTGCAGCATCTGACTGATGTTGTTTTCACACCTACTCATGTAAGTTATTGGGGCGTTGAAGGAATGTCGTCACCACAAAACCGTATTCGTGTTGAGCTCATTGCAGCCGGTCCCGAATTTGATAAATACAATAAAAGTCTCTACGAACAAAAGTCAATGATTGTTTATGATGAGGATATCTCATCAATATTTTATCAACCCAAAGGTGTGTATAGTAACATAGAAAGCGGAACCGGAATATTTGCCGGTATTAGTAAAACCTCTTTTGTGTTCGATTACCCTGTTTATAAAAGATTTAACCCATGAAACTACAGATAATCTGCTTGCTTATTATTTGCAACTATCCAATTTATGCACAGCAAAACGTTGCAGAACTTGATACGTTAAATGGTGATAACATACTGCTTGACGAGGTGGTGGTGAATGCTCCGCAGAAGACTATCCGAAGTCGTGGATTGGGTAATATGCGTATCAACAGCAAGGTGTTGCAGGTATCACCTCTATTCTTTGGCGAAAGAGATGTTATAAAAACACTTCAGTTTCTTCCCGGAGTGTCCGGAGGTATGGAAGGTTCGTCACAACTCAATATACGTGGTGGTACTAACGACCAGACTCTGTATCTGATGGATGGTGTTCCGGTATATAATCAAAACCACACCTTTGGATTTTTCTCCATCTTTAATGCTGATGCAGTAAGCACTGTCGATTTGTATAAAGGAGGAATTCCTGCATCTTATGGCGACAGACTTTCGGGCGTGGTGTCGGTTGAAATTAAAGATGGAGATACCAAAAATCATCACCATTCGGTTTCATTAGGATTGCTTGCAGGGACTTTATCGTCCGAAGGACCAATTGTTGAGGATAAGCTAAGCTATCTGTTTGTAGCTCGACGTTCGTTTCTGGATTTACTCTACGAAGGTGCGATGCTGGCCATGGGACAAGGCGATGGTGGCATGGCTATGATTAAGTTTTATGACGTAAATGGCAAACTAACTTGGAGGCTCAATCCTAAGAACAAGATTTCGTGGCAGTTGTTTTCGGGATATGACGATCTCTATGGCATGAACCGTGAGAAGAATGAATATGATAATGAGAAATATCGTGAAAGCTTTGGTTATGGGTGGAACACACTGACAACTTCATTGCACTACGACTCAGAGCTGAAAAGTAATCTGTTGTTCAAATCCAATATTTATTACACCGAGTTAAAAAACTTTAATTACAGCAAAAGCAAGTTCAAATCTCCGATGGAGAGTCTTTCCACACACAACGAGAGTGCATCGCTAATGAATGCGGTTGGAGGCAGGGCGTCGTTGCTGCACAGAATAAACGATTATAGCATTACTCATTACGGTATCGAAGCAGCACAACAAGACTATACGCCCGACCACTCATTTAAAAAAGTAAATAAAGATGTTTACAAATTCAGCTCTACGAGACTGAGTTTGTTTAAAGCATCTGCTTTTGCTTATCACGAATACAGCTACAAAAGGTGGCTCTTTGGTGCGGGATTACGTGCATCATACTACAAAAATAGTATTACAAGCAAAACGGTACTGGGCCAAGGCTTAAAGTGAATACTTTTGTGGACGACAAGAACAAATTGATGGTAGCTTACGACCGCATGTCACAACCCATCCACACTGTCAATGAGGTGGATTATAACTCGAAGTCGGACTACTGGATTCCGTTTCATGGAGAAATTCTTCCCTATTCCGATCAGCTGTCGGCAGGATGGAAAAACTACACTACGCCGTGGTTTAGTTTCTCTGTGGAGCTTTATTACAAGCGGATGCAGAATCTGTTATTCATCAAAGATGTGGAGTATTTTATAGATTATAATACCGACTATTTGCAAGGTAGCGGCACTTCAAAGGGTGTTGAGTTGATGGCTGAGTATTCTCGAAACAGGCTAACCGCATGGGCTTCCTACACGTTGTCGAAGACAGACCGCACTTTTGACGGTAAGTCCATTCCTTTCAAATACGATTCACCACACGATGTTTCGCTATTTGCTAGTTATGTTGTGAGCGACAAGCCTAAGGCTAAACATTCTGTGTCTGCACAGATGCAGTTCAAAAACGGATATCCTTACTCTTTGTCACCCGGGTCATTTCCCGGCATGGGCCTGCCAACGCTCCCAAGCGGCTATGGATGGGACGATCGTTACCATTCGGCTGACTTTCTGCCCGACACACCTAACGGTCGCCTAAAGAACTATTTCCGAACTGACTTAAATTACACTATCGACAGGAATATGAGCAGGGGGAGATTAATATGGCAGTTTTCACTTCTTAATGCAACGAATAACAAAAACCCATTTGCAGTTTATAGAAAGGATGATAGCTATAAAGCCTTTGTGCTAATCCCAATTATGCCATCGATATCGGTTAGGAGGGTGTTTTAATACACATGTTTAACTTAATTTATAAATTAAATTACCCCCCCCATTATTTTTACATACTTTTGTTTTTTGCAAGCAATTGATTGACAATAAATTTAATAACGTCAATAAACCCTTATTACAAATGAGATTTTATAATACGATAAAAAAATTATTATGAATTTAGGTAGATTTTTTATTTATTTGTTTACAGCGATATTAGTGATGTCCTGTAGTGCCGAAAACGATACAATAGTTAGAAATCATGGATATCAGTTGAATTACATTCATCGGCCGTCTGAAAGTTTAATAGCCTATCAGAATGATTATTCGCCAGACATCATTGACACCGCATGCGCAGATTTACATGTCTATGTAACAAGTGCTCTCAGGGAACAACCAGGCTATTCCACACCCCAACACTATTCCATCGATGGAGACAAGGCGATTGAAGTGCAACTTGCAAACTTTCTTGATCCTAATAATGATAAGTACACTGGTGATGTGCCTATTCCTGTAGAATACAGAACCGAGACTTGCAAGTCTATTCGCATCACTATGTATGATAAGAACGGTTCATTCATATCTGATATAACAGATCAGGCACGTTTCTTTTATGTCAACAGTCCGAATGACCACTCGGAAATAGGACAAAATATTATCATCAATTCTGAGAAAAAATTGTTAGGCAAAATTAAGATAGGAACAACCATAGAAGAATACCTGTCTAATAATCCCTTTGTGTTTGCTGAAGCTCATTTTATTTTTGACGGAATTGACAAGGAAAGTTTCTCGAATGGAAATTATGCAAAAGTGGAAATCGAATTGAGTAATGGAATCATATTGACATCTTCCTCTTCCATTCGTGGAAAATAAAAAAAATATGCAACATTTATTGTAATACTGCATCTATAGAATATATAGCTATACATCAATAAATTAATCTTACAAGGAATATTTAATATCTTCTTGAAAAAGTAAATCTTTTAAAACTCATAATAAAAAAAACGCAAATGAAAAGAATAATAATTTTATTAGCGGTAATATTTACTTCTGTAACTCTTGCAAATGCTCAATTTGCCAAGAACAATGCTTTATATGCAGCAGCTGAGTTGAATTTGGGTAATTATTTTGGAGGGGATCTAAATTTGAATTATGTATTGAACGAAAAATACTCATTTAAATTAGGATACACAGGAAACTTTAAGAAACCTAAAACGCTACCTGATGATTTCTCTACAGGCGTAACCGGTATATTAGTTTGGGGACTAAATCACCCTATGGACCAATTTGAAAATTATGGAGCAAGCGTTGGACGAATATATAAAATAAATCAAAGTGGAACGATCAGAGTTAATCTTTCTCTGGGAATTGGTTATACAATTTTTACTGAACCGGAGAACTGGGAGAAGATTAATGACAAACTTGTGCATCTGCAAGAGAATTATTCCTATGATAATATAGAATACAAAGCTGTTAGTTTAATCGTTAACCCTAAAATAGAATTTCCTATTACAAGGTTCTTTGGATTTACAATATCGCCCATGCTGCAAATAAATAAGAAGAGAACATATTTTGGAATTGGTATTGGAACTATGATTGGACTATTGGAGTAAGAACACTATATTTGCAATTGTTACATGTCGATAATGTGATTAATATCACATATCAAGCTAAATACAAAATTCATTGAACCATTAATCACTATTTGAAACAAGCAAACGACAATTATCATGAAAGAAAAATTTGTTTCAGTAATTATTTCTATTTGTTGTTTAGTATTTACTCATAGTAATGCCTCTACAGCTATCATTTCTGCTAATGATTCAATAGTTGGAACATCATATGTTACAGGCATTCCAATTAAAGCTCAACGTTATATAATTACCGGAAAACTTTCCGGTTGGCATTGGGATGGTATTTCAGACAACTTACTACTTGAAGTTAAAGACTTTAATAATAGAGGAATGAGTTTCAAGAATATTGGAACTATTAATATGATTGATCTCAACTCAAAAGATTTGAAATGGACAAGGTCTATCAACTTCAACTCAGCAAAAGTAAGATTTCAGGGAAATAACTTGTTCCTTACTGAAAAGAAAAAGAATCTTTGTATAAATCCCGAAACGGGAAGTGTGATGTGGGAAAACCGAAATGAGTTCTACTTTATAGACCCTTTTCAGAATATTGGTATTGGTTACCCGATTCAAAACATGTCAAACAAGATCTCAGCTGTTGACCTCACTAACGGTAAAGAGTTGTGGAAAAGTAAAATTAAAAGATCTTCAGGTTGGGATGATGCATATATGCTGAATGATTCCATTTTGCTAATTTCAGTAGATGGAATAAATGCCATTAATATGAAAAGAGGAAAAGAATGGACTTACAATGCCAGTACCTCAAATAAGGAGATTGGAAAAATGATCGGTATTAATATATTAGGCATAATAGTTGGTCTAATTTCAGATTCTTATTTTTACCAATCACAACCTGATATTTCATATGATATGGTGTCTAACATGCTTATAGACCCTTATGAGAACATTATTTTAGCTTCCTATGACAAAATATCTAAACTTGATAGTTATGGGCAAATAATGTGGACTTTTCCCCTGCCGAAAAAAAAGACATCGAAATCCTCATTATTCCTTATCGACTCACAGGTGTGTATGATTAATTATGGCTGTGGTCAATATAATGGAAGTTTCTCTTTAATTGGCGAACCTTTTATTGTATCGTTTGATTTAAACAGCGGTAAAGAAATATTTCAGACTGACATCTCTGAAAAAGATGATTTTATTCGCAATTATCAGGTTGTAAATGATATACTATTTTTAGTTTTCGAAGATAAACTAATTACCTATTCATTAAATGATGGCTCAAAGATTAATGAGATTATATTTCAACTAGACGAGAATGAGCAATTAGACAGCTTTGTAGGGTCTGGTATTTACTGTAAGGAGAATGACTCATATTTCAGAGAAATATCAACTTACTTCTCCAATCACAACTTTCTTATGACCTCCGAAGGTAGAGTTTTTGTGCTTACTGACAATTTGGAAACGATTTTGGTTTATGATAACTGCGACCTGTATCATAAAAGTATTAATAGTACTAGATTTGAACTAATTACCAATAATAACTCCGATTACATTATACTTGATGATTCTGATAATCCAATAGCATCTATAACAGCAAATGACGACTTGTTTATAAACAGAGACAAACTGTATTTCGTTGATAACAAATCATTTTGGGAGGTTGACCTTAATCAAATATACCAGTCTTCAACATTTTGGCAATCTGTTTTTGAGAATGTATACAAATATATGCAATAAGTCACATCACGATTAGGAGTAATTAAAGATTCAATCTAACTTTATAAATAATAAAATGCATCAAATCAAATCATACTCAATATTGGTATTATGCATTTTATATGGATTGATTGCAATAGACTCAAATGCACAGGAGGTAAATGATGAAATAAAAAAAAGGCTCCTTCAAACCTTAACATCACCTGAAAAACCAACCGGTCACAATATACAAAATCACAGTCCTCTCAAAGTTTCCCCATTCACCAAACTGCCAACTAAGTTTGACAGAATTATATTAATAGACCCTTTAAATAAGTACGAAATGCACTTAAATCTTAATTCTAAGACACCCATCAATCAACTCCCTCCGGGTTCTGTGAGGTATGAATTTGTTGGAGGAACCATGATGATGATCTCTACAGCCGGCCAAAGAGTTGCTCCCTCGGGATATGGCAGAGGTCCTATAAAAAAAAGACATAAGAGAAACACGAATATTTTATAAGCATTGGAGAAGTGAGTAAAATAAAAAATACAAATAATTTTATACCTTTGATAATTATTTAATAAAAGAATAACAAACACCACACAAGGTGCTAAAACGACTTGAGGAGATCAAAAAAATATCTTCATTGTTATAGTTCAAGTCAATTATTATAATTTATGTGCATAGTTACTATTAACAAATGCCCCATTTGCGGCAGCTCAGAAATAGCGAAAGTGTTTGATGCTATCGATCATTTCTCCACAAAAGAAATCTTCCCTGTCTGTGATTGCAAAAACTGCAGTTTTCGATTCACAAATAATTTTCCATCTGAGGATATAGTAGGCAGGTATTACGATTCTCCCGACTATATATCTCATTCCGACTCCAAAAAAGGATTTATAAATTATTTGTATCACTTTTTCAGAAGACATATGCTGAAGAAGAAAGTGAATCTGGTATCTAATTGTGTGCTAGAGCCGGGGCATTCTCAAAAGATACAATCGAAAAACAACATCCGTTTACTCGATATTGGTTGTGGAACAGGTTATTTTCTTAACACTGCAAGAGAGAGAGGTTACGATGTGTCAGGTATTGAGAGAGATATAAGTGCCAGGGAGCGTGCAATCAGATATTTTGGATTAGATGTAAAAGATGAGCAGAGTTTATGGAAAATTGAAAGTGAATCTTTCGATGTAGTAACCCTCTGGCATGTGTTGGAGCATATGCAAAACCTCAATGAGGTTGTTGATAAACTTAAAAATATACTTACATCTAATGGTATTCTTGTTCTAGCTCTCCCCAACTATAAGTCTTATGATGCAAATATATACGAGGAATTTTGGGCAGCTTATGACATTCCACGTCATCTTTGGCATTTCAATCCTGATACTATTGAAAATCTTCTTAGCAAATATCAGTTTAAAATAATAAAACGAGTAGCTATGCCTTTGGATGCTTATTATATTTCAATGCTGAGTGAAAAGTATAAAGGTAGTAGTAAGATAGCTCAATATTTCAGAGCCATTTATATTGGTGCAGTTGGATTCATACGTTCACAAAAAAATATTAAAAATTCTAGTTCTGTAATTTATATAGCTAAGAAATAAAGCAAATAAGAAGTAAAGCAAAGTTAAAAATATTTGCAACTTCTTATAGAAAGAAGTAATTTTGGAACTTCGCTTTTAAGCTAATGTCAAGGGCTATTAATTTTTCAGATAAATCCAAGTACTTCAACTATGGGTAAACGTAGGAAACCTATTCAATTTAACGAGAAACGACTCTTCTACTCAATTAAAGAAGTAGCCGACCATTTCGCAGTGAACGTTTCTCTTCTACGTTTTTGGGAGAAGGAGTTTGAAAATATTAATCCTAAGAAAACAGCAGGTGGCACACGACAATTTACTCGTGAAGATATTCAGCAGGTTGAAGTTGTGTATCATCTTGTTAAAGAAAAGGGGATGACCCTTGAAGGTGCTCGTCAATCACTTAAGATTAAAAAGGATGAAGAGACTAGACGGGTTGAAGTGTTAGGCCGACTTACCGAACTGAAAAAAGATCTGATTGCTCTTGAAGAGGAGTTCGACAAATTACATGAAATTCAAAAATATAACAATACAACTAAAATAGAAGAATAATGAAAAAACTGATTTATCTAATCTTGCTACTCGCTCCTATGCTGTCTTGCTCTCAAAGCGCGAACACTACATTAAAGATGGGCGCTGAAAGAACCGGAGAGTATTTTACACTAATAGAAGGTAAGCGTATAGCTGTAATGTCTAATCAAACAGGAATGGTTGGTGATGAGCACCTTGTAGATATGCTACTTAGAGAGGGCCATAATGTTGTAGGTATTTTTTCACCTGAACATGGCTTTAGAGGCACTGCGGATGCAGGTGAGCATGTTGCAAGCTCAATTGACGAGAAAACCGGTACTCCTATATGGTCGCTATATGGTAGTGGTGGGGGAAAGCCATCGGCTGATAAAATGCAAGAATTTGATGTTCTAATTTTTGATTTGCAGGATGTGGGCTTAAGATTCTATACATACTATGCAAGTATGGCACGCCTTATGGATGCATGTTCTGAGCATGGTAAGAAAATGATTGTTCTCGATCGTCCTAATCCAAATGGTATGTATATTGATGGTCCAATTTTGGATATGAAGCATAAATCAGGTGTTGGTTGGCTTCCGATACCTGTTGTTCATGGAATGACTTTAGGTGAGTTAGCAGTAATGATTAATGGTGAGAAATGGCTCCCCGAAGGCAGACAATGTGATCTTACTGTAATTCCAATGGAGAATTATACACATCAAACTCTTTATGAGTTACCAATATTCCCTTCGCCAAACTTACCAAATATTCATTCAATATATCTTTATCCTTCAACATGTCTTTTTGAGGGTACAGTTGTGAGTCTGGGACGTGGAACATCTTTCCCATTTGAGGCTTATGGACATCCTAACTATACCGGTTCTGACTTCTCATTCACGCCAAGAAGCGTTTCGGGAGCAAAGAATCCACCACTACTTGATCAGCTATGTTATGGGGTTGATCTTAGAGAAATTTCCAATGAAGAGATAATTGAAAAAGGTTTCGACCTATCTTATGTGATAGATGCATATAACAATATTGATATGGGTGAAGAATTCTTCTCATCCTTCTTCGAAAAACTGGTAGGTGTAGATTATATTCGTCAGGATATTATGGCTGGTAAATCTGCAGATGAAATTAAAGTTAAGTGGGTAGATGATGTTGAAAAATTTAGAATTCAGCGCAAGCCTTATCTTCTGTATGAGGAATAAGTAAATCTTAGTCAAACTCAATAAAAATACTTTAGGTGCCGATGTCTGAGGATAGTCGGCACTTTTTTTGTTATATGAATAATTAACTTTATGTTATGAACTCCATTTTTTGTATTTTTGTATTTTGATATTTAAAATCATATGTCACTCTGTTTCAGAATAGGAGACAGATTATTTATATAAATCAACTTTATTGATTCTTACAGATGGAAATTGCTAGCAAATATAATCCTGCAGAGGTGGAAGATAAGTGGTATAAGTACTGGATGGATAACAATCTCTTTCATTCAGAACCAGATGAGTGTGACCCGTTTACAATAGTTATACCACCTCCAAATGTTACTGGTGTGCTGCACATGGGGCATATGCTCAACAACACTATACAGGATGTGCTGGTAAGACGAGCGCGAATGCAGGGAAAGAATGCTTGCTGGGTGCCGGGTACTGATCATGCCTCTATTGCAACTGAAGCTAAGGTGGTGGAAAGGCTTGCATCACAAGGTATCAAAAAGAACGATCTTACAAGGGAGCAGTTTCTTGAGCATGCTTGGAGTTGGACTCACGAGCATGGGGGTATTATTCTGGAGCAGCTTAAGAAGTTGGGCGCTTCATGCGATTGGAATCGCACTGCTTTCACAATGGACAAAGTTCGCTCTGAGAGTGTTTTAAAGGTATTTTACGACCTTTATGAGAAGGGGTTGATTTACCGTGGAGTTCGCATGGTTAACTGGGATCCTAAGGCTCTTACGGCTCTTTCTGACGAGGAGGTTATTCATAAGGAGGTAGATGGTAAACTTTACTATTTAAGATATAAAATTGAGGGCGATACTGAAGGAAGATATGCAGTAGTGGCTACAACTCGACCCGAAACTATTATGGGTGATACTGCAATGTGCATCAACCCAAATGATCCAAAGAATGCTCATCTAAAAGGGAAGAAGGTTATTGTGCCTTTAGTTAACAGGGTAATTCCGGTGATAGAGGATGATTATGTTGATGTTGAGTTTGGTACAGGTTGTTTAAAAGTTACTCCGGCACATGATGTTAACGACTATATGCTTGGAGAGAAGTATAATCTGCCTTCTATTGATATCTTTAATCCTGATGGTACTTTAAATGAAAACGGTATTCATTATGCCGGAATGGACAGGTTTGATGTTCGTAAGCAAATAGAAAAGGACCTGGAAGAGGCAGATTTAATTGAAAAAACTGAGCCTTATACTAATAAAGTTGGTTTTTCAGAACGCACTAATGAAGCTATTGAACCGAAGCTTTCCATGCAGTGGTTTTTGAAGATGGAGGATTTGGCAAAACCAGCTTCTGAAGCGGTTGAAAATGATACAATCAAGTTTTATCCCGAAAAATATAAGAATACTTATCGTCATTGGATGGAGAATATAAAGGACTGGTGCATAAGTCGCCAGCTCTGGTGGGGACATCAGATTCCTGCTTATTTCCTGCCAAAAGGTGGATATGTGGTTGCTTTGAGTAAAGAGGAGGCTCTGATAAAGGCTAGGCAACAGGCTGATTATGAGATTACTATTGAGGATTTGAAACAGGATGAGGATGTACTGGATACATGGTTTTCATCTTGGCTGTGGCCAATTTCTGTATTTGATGGTATTAATAATCCGGACAATAAAGATATTAGCTATTATTATCCTACAAGTGATTTGGTGACGGGGCCGGATATTATATTTTTCTGGGTTGCAAGGATGATTATGTCGGGTTATGAGTATCGACAAGAGCCCTGTTTCCATAATGTTTATTTTACGGGGATTGTGAGAGATAAAATAGGCAGGAAGATGTCTAAATCGCTTGGAAATTCGCCCGACCCAATTGAGTTAATGGAAAGGTACGGTGCTGATGGTGTACGTATGGGTATGCTGTTGTCTTCGGCAGCCGGCAATGATTTGCTGTTTGATGAAACACTATGTGAGCAAGGACGTAACTTCAATAATAAAATTTGGAATGCATTCAGACTCGTGAAAGGTTGGGATACCGATAATGATATAGTACAACCTGAAGCATCAAAAATTGCAGTAGATTGGTTTCATAATAAGATTACTGAGACTGTAGTGGAATTGGACGACCTTTTCTCTAAATATCGACTTTCAGAAGCATTAATGCTACTTTATAAACTTTTCTGGGATGAGTTTTCTTCGTGGTATCTTGAAATAGTGAAACCTGCTTATCAGAAACCAATTGATAAAGCGACCTATGATGCTACTTTAGGCTTTTTTGACGATTTGTTACGACTGCTTCATCCTTTTATGCCATTTATCACTGAGGAGCTGTGGCAAGCTTTATATAAAAGAAAAGATGGAGATAGTATAATGGTTGAACTTCAGCCTTCAGCAAATGAGTTGCTAGACACTATGCTTATTGAGAATTTTGAGCAGATGAAGAATCTTATTTCGGGTGTTCGTACTATTCGACTTGATAAAAGCATCCTAAATAAAGAGGAGCTAGAGCTAGAAGTAATTGGTAAGCATAATAATACATTTGATAGTATTATTACAAAGATGTGTAATCTATCTTCTATTTCGTTAGTAACAGAGAAACAATCAGGTGCTGCAGGCTTCCTTGTTGGTTCTACTGAGTATAGTATTCCAATACAAGATAATATCGATATAGAAGCTGAACTCCAAAAGCTTAAAGCAGAACTAGGGTACACTGAAGGTTTTTTGAACTCGGTTTTAAAGAAACTTAATAATGAACGTTTTGTGCAGAACGCAAAGCCTGAAATTGTTGAAAATGAGCGTAAAAAACAGGCAGATGCTGAAAGCAAGATTGCTTTGCTGAAAGAGAATATAGCTGTATTAACATCTAAATAATGAGTTGTGATTGAAAACATTTTACCTGCAATTTCAGAAAATCTTTCGGATAAAATTATATCAAATAAGCCATTATCAGGTAGCTCCATATCATCTGCATATTTACTTAAGTCAGTTAAGGAGAATTATTTTCTAAAGATTAATAGTGATCCAAATGGACTTGAAATGTTCCACGCGGAACAAAATGGTTTATTGGCTATCAGAGAGACGGAAACTATTGCTGTTCCAAATGTTCAAATTGTTGATAAATTTGAGAACAAAGCCATAATTATAATGGATTATATCGAAAGTAAACTTCCAGATCCGAAAGACTATATGCGTCTTGGCACATCTTTAGCTCAGTTGCATAGCATTAAAAAAGAAGGTTTTGGTTTTAACTCAGACAATTTTATTGGTAGTCTATATCAAAGTAATAAAGAGCATTCAAATTGGTCAGAGTTTTTTTGGAATGAGAGAATTTCACCTCAATTTAATATTGCTATTGATAATGGTTTGTTGAACAAAAATGAGATACCATCAGAAGATGAGTTTATTGATGTTTTTAACCAATATCTAATAGAGGTGACACCAACCTTATTGCATGGTGATTTTTGGGGTGGAAATTATATTATATCCACAGATGGTACTCCATATTTGATTGATCCTGCTGTTTATTGTGGGCATTCAATGGTAGATATCGCAATGAGTAAGTTATTTGGTAGTTTCGGTAGCGAGTTTTATGAATCATATCATAAGTATATGCCCAAATCAGATTATTACCAACATGAAATTGATATTTATCAGCTCTATTTTCTGCTTGTCCATTTAAATTTATTTGGAAGAGGTTATTATTCCTCTGTATCAAATATTTTAAATAGATACTTCAAATAATGCACTATTTTAAGCAATACATTTACAATTCTATTTAAAACTCCAGATAAGGCTCAATACGGAAAATATCGTCTGAGTTAAACTCATTTAGCATTGATAGTTCATTTATAGATACAATACTCCCTTTTTTCTTTCGTAAATTTACTATTGCTTGCACCTGTTTATAGCTTAGATAGGGATGTCGTAGTAATTCCTTGAACTCAAGAGCGTTAATTTTAAGTTTGTTGTAAGCAGAATCCTCACTTATGAATGGGGTAATTTTCAAAAACAGATCGTTATTCATACCATAGACTTCAGTTAATTGTTCTTTTCTAACATATCCACCAAGTAAATTTCTATATTTTACAATTCTGGAAGAATAAGAACTGCCAATACCCGGTATTTTCTTCCACTCCGCAGTATCGGTTTCATTTAGTGAGATAGTTTGCCCCGATGATAATTTCATTGTTTCTCTATAAGAGTTATTATAATTATTTGAGGCAGAAACAGAGTCAGCTTTATTGTATCTATTTGATTTAAACATACTTAAGCTTTCTGAAGTGTTGTTTTCTGTTGTATGATCTTTATTTATGGTTTGTCTCTCTTTGCGTTCAGGTTGAGGTAATTCACTCTTTTTTAAATCTCTTATGAATGTATCAAACTCTTGTATTATGGAATCGTTTTGAACCAATACAAACTCTGTGGTTTTCTTTCTGTCAGATAGCACGATTAAAATTAAAGACAAAACTATTAGTAACAATAATAGTATTATAGCCGATTTTGTGCCCCTACGGTAATAAAAAAAATCTCTCCAATTCATTTAATTTTATTTCTTAAACAGCTAAAGTTAACATTTATATTTTAAATTCTATCCTTTTCCATGTAATAAAGTTATATCGAAAATTAGCTATTAAAAGGGTTTTATCTTTTTGGAAATCATCATAAATTGTATCTTTGACGAGTGTAAAGTTATTGGAGAAATAAATTTTTAAGATTATTCCTATAAAATGGTATTAAATTATATTTGGATAGCTTTTTTCCTTATTGCCTTTTTTGTTGCATTAATCAAACTGATATTTTTTGGTGATATTAATGTATTTACAGATATAATGAACTCGACTTATGACTCTGCCAGAACAGGCTTTGAGATATCTTTGGGGTTAACAGGAATTCTTTCTTTGTGGCTTGGTGTGATGAAGATAGGTGAGCGTGGAGGGATGATTAAATTATTTTCGAAGAGTGTTGCACCTCTTTTTTCAAAATTATTTCCTGACATACCTAAAAATCATCCTGCATCCGGTTCAATTTTGATGAATATTTCTGCGAATATGTTGGGCTTGGATAATGCAGCAACTCCTTTTGGATTGAAGGCAATGCAGGAGCTGCAAAAAATTAATCCAAGTAAGGAGCAGGCTTCTAATCCAATGATTATGTTTTTGGTGCTTAATGCATCCGGACTTACATTGATTCCAATCACTATAATGGTTTATCGTGCACAATTGGGATCAGCTAACCCTGCGGATGTATTTATTCCGATAATGATAGCCACTTTTGCAGCAACTGTTGTTGGACTTGTTGCCGTTTGCTTAAAGCAGGGAATAAATATTTTGTGTAAAGAAATTCTTGGCTTCCTCTTGATTATGATAGGAATTATTGGTGGAACGATATTAGTTTTCAGCTCTATGCAGCAAGATCAAATTAATATAGTTTCGGGCTTGGCTGCAAACATTATTCTTCTAACGATTATTGTTTTTTTTATCATAAAAGCAATGCGTAAAAAAATTAATGTTTTTGATGCTTTTATTGATGGAGCAAAAGAAGGTTTTAAGACTGCAGTTAAAATTATTCCTTATCTGATTGCAATATTAGTGTCTATAGGGGTTTTTAGGGCTTCAGGAGCAATGGATACTCTTATGGAGGGTATTCGTAGTCTTGTTGCATTAACAGGAATGGATACCCGTTGGGTAGATGGTTTGCCTACTGCTTTAATGAAACCTTTAAGTGGTAGTGGTGCCAGAGGTATGATGATTGATGCAATGCAGACATTTGGTGCTGATTCATTTGCCGGACGATTGTCAAGTGCACTTCAAGGCGCAACCGATACTACTTTTTATATTGTGGCTGTTTATTATGGTGCGGTGAATATAAAAAACTCACGCTACACTGTTCCCTATGCCCTTTTGGCTGATTTAGCAGGTGTAATTACCGCAATTTTTGTTGCCTACCTATTTTTCGGCTAATGAATATTTGATTCTCCAGGCTAATAAATGTTAATTATATGTCAGTTTCTTTTTACACAGAAAATATTAATTTCCCGGATCTGAATAAGAAAGGTATCTCTGAATGGATTAAAAATGTGGCAAATAGTTATAATAAAAATGTAGGTGAACTCACTTATATTTTTTGTAATGATGAAAAGATTTTGGAGATAAATATCCAATTTCTAAATCACAATTTCTATACAGATATTATTACATTTGATTATAATGAAGGGGATAAAATTTCGGGAGACATATTTATTAGTCTCGATACAGTTCTATCAAATTCACAAAAGTATAATACAAAATTTAAAGACGAATTACATCGTGTTATAATTCATGGCGTACTCCATCTTTGTGGTATTGATGACCAGTCGGAAGGGGAAAAACCGGCTATGAGAGAGGCTGAAAATAAAGCTCTGAATTTACTTTTTGATTATCAATAATTCACAAATAGTTTGCCTTTAAACATGTATTATAAACATTTGTAAACTACATTAAATAAAATTTGCCCATTATCAATTGAATCTCACTAACTTTTGATTTATAATTATTTATCCTGTTATTATCTGTAATTAACATCGGATATAAACGTAACGTTTTCTTTTTTAGTATATTTGCGTTCGCAAAAGTGTATATTATAAAATAATGAATTTTAATTACGACATAATAGTTGTAGGTGCAGGACATGCCGGTTGTGAAGCCGCTACAGCTTCAGCTAACTTGGGTTCGAAGACATTGCTCATAACAATGGATATGAACAAGATTGCTCAGATGAGCTGCAACCCTGCTGTTGGGGGCATTGCAAAAGGTCAAATTGTTAGAGAAATTGATGCATTAGGTGGACAGATGGGAATTGTGAGCGACAAAACTGCAATACAATTTCGAATGCTGAACCGTTCAAAAGGACCTGCAATGTGGAGTCCGAGAGTACAAAGTGACAGAGTAAAATTCATTGATACCTGGCGAAACATTGTTGAGAACACTCCAAATCTTGATATGTGGCAAGACATGGTTACAGAACTTATTTTCGATAAATATACTGTAACAGGTGTAAAGACACGAATGGGAGTAATATTTAATGCAAAAGCTGTAATACTCACAAATGGTACTTTTTTGAATGGGCTCATTCATGTTGGAAAAGTTCAAATTGGGGGTGGTAGACTAGGCGAACCCGCCTCATTTGGGATGTCTGAACAATTAAGAGACTTCGGCTTCAAAACTGATCGAATGAAGACAGGTACACCCGTAAGAATAGATGGAAGATCAGTAGACTTTTCTGTAATGGAAGAACAAAAAGGAGATGACGATTTTCATAAATTCTCATATCTACCCGAAATAAAAAGATCGTTAGAGCAAAGAAGCTGTTGGATTTCGTATACCTCCCAAGAAGTACATGATGCATTAAGAGAAGGACTGGAGGATTCTCCTCTATACAATGGTCAGATACAAAGTATCGGTCCACGCTACTGTCCAAGTATAGAAACTAAGATAGTCACTTTCTCCGACAAAACTAGTCATCAACTCTTTCTTGAGCCTGAAGGTGTTAATTCAAACGAATACTATCTAAATGGTTTCTCCTCTTCCCTACCCTTAGATATTCAACTGAAAGCTCTAAAGCTGGTTCCTGCTTTTAAGAATGTACACATATTCAGGCCTGGCTATGCAATTGAATATGATTTTTTTGATCCCACACAGCTCAAAGCAACACTTGAAACTAAACTTGTTAAGAATCTCTTTTTTGCAGGTCAAATTAATGGTACCACCGGTTATGAAGAAGCAGCAGGACAAGGATTAATAGCAGGTATAAATGCACATATAAGCTGTCATGGAGGCGAACCATTTATCCTTAGAAGAGACGAAGCATATATTGGTGTGCTAATCGACGATTTAATTACAAAAGGTGTTGATGAACCATATAGAATGTTTACCTCAAGAGCTGAGTATCGTATTCTGCTTAGACAGGACAATGCAGACGAAAGACTCACAGAAAAAGGGTATAATCTTGGTTTGGCTACAATTGATAGAATGAACTTTTATAATAAAAAGAAAGAAAATGTAGACACGATTATCAAGTTCACTGAAAACTTTTCAATTAAAGCCGATCGTATAAACTCATTCCTGGAAAAAAAAGGAACAGCGCCTCTAAAGCAAGGTGTAAAGCTAAAAGATCTGCTAACTAGACCACATATAGATATAAAACTGATGTCTGAAGAAGTTATGCCACTAAAGGACATGCTAGACTCAATAACCGATAGAAGAGAAGAAGTTATAGAATCGGCAGACATTATTATAAAATATAGTGGCTATATAAAGAGAGAGCAGATAATGGCAGATAAGATAACCAGACTAGAAGATATTAGAATTAAAGACAAGTTTAATTACAAAGAAATTCAATCTATTTCAACAGAAGGTCGTCAAAAACTTACAGATATAAACCCCGAAACTATAGCACAAGCTAGCCGAATACCAGGGGTATCCCCTAACGATATTTCGGTTTTACTTGTCCTTTTAGGCAGATAAACCAACTGTTTGTTCCACGTGGAACAAACAGTGTAAAAACATTAATATATATATATATGAGCAAGGAAACACTTACTTTAGCCGTTAGAAATATTCCTGATTTCCCTATTCCGGGAATTCAATTTAAGGATATTACAACCTTATTTCAATCCCCGGTTCACCTTAAAGAACTGTCAGATGTTATTTATGAAGAATACAAAAACAAGGGAATTACAAAAGTTGTAGGGATTGAATCCAGAGGTTTTTTCATGGGGCCTACAACAGCGATAAGACTTAACTCTGGTTTTATTCCTATTCGTAAACCCGGTAAATTACCATATAAAGTTATTGAGGAAAAATACACAAAGGAGTATGGTGAAGATGCTATCCAAATACATGAAGATGCTTTAGACGCTAATGATATTGTATTATTACATGATGATTTACTTGCGACTGGTGGTACTATGGCAGCGGCTTATAAATTAGTAAAGAAATTTGGAGTTAAACATATTTACATAAATTTTCTAATTGAACTGGAGGAACTAGAAGGACGAAAATTGTTTCCAGAGGATGTAGAAATTAAATCAATAATAAAATTTTGAAGATGAAATTTATATAGATTATAAATTAATATTATAAATGTTTACTCAAAATATTAAATCCGGAAATAGCTACTTTCCGGATTTAATATCTCAAAAAAATGACTTATTTAAATATGACCGACGAGATAAAAAATACACTTGGTGTTATTCCTAATCAACCCGGATGTTATCAATTTATTGATGAGAAAGGGTCGGTCATATATGTAGGCAAAGCAAAAGATTTAAAGAAAAGAGTTAGTTCCTATTTTAATAAAAATCATGAACACCCTAAAACAAGAATATTAGTAAGGAATACTAGAAAAATTAAATATATAGTTGTTAATACAGAGGAAGATACTTTTTTACTAGAAAACAACCTTATAAAACAGCTAAAACCACGTTATAATGTTTTATTGAAAGATGATAAAACTTATCCCTCTATTGTTATAAAAAACGAATTCTTCCCAAGAGTTTATAAAACAAGAAATATTGTTCGCGATGGATCTAAATATTATGGACCCTACACTTCAGTTTTATCAGTCAATGTCTTATTAGAAATTGTTAGAAAGGTATACAAGATAAGAACATGTAGACTAAACCTTACTCCTGAGAATATAGCTGCAAATAAATTTAAAGTATGTCTGCAATATCATATAAACAGATGTAAAGGTCCCTGCGAAGGTTTGCAAACTCTAGAAGATTATAACAACAATATTGAAGAAATTAATGAAATACTGAAAGGAAATGTGGCAATAATTGAGAAGAAAATTGAAGAAAAAATGATGTCTCTATCTGAAGAACTGAAATTTGAAGAAGCTCAAGAATTGAAAGACAAGTTAAATTTAATTCGTAATTTCCGAGAAAAGTCACAGGTTGTAAGTAATCTAAATTATAATTTAGATGTTTTCTCATTTGAAGAAGATGAAAACTCAGCTTTTATAAATTATCTTCATGTTGTTAATGGAGGTGTTAATCAAGCTTATACGTTTGAATATAAAAAGAAATTGGATGAAAGTCCAGAAGAACTACTGGGACTTGGTATTGTAGAGATGAGACAACGATTTGGAAGTCAAAGTAAAGAGATAGTTGTACCATTTATTCCGGATTTGAAATTAACAAATGTAGAATTTACAATTCCACAAAGAGGTGATAAGAAAAAATTATTGTCACTTTCTGAAAAAAATGTTAAACAGCACAAAATTGATAAGCTTAAAAAAGCAGAAATGCTAAATCCTGAACAAAGGGCAACAAGAATATTAACTACTGTACAAAAAGATTTAAATTTAAAACAGATGCCTAGGCATATTGAATGTTTCGACAATTCAAATATTCAAGGTTCAAACCCGGTTGCAGCATGTGTTGTATTTAAAAAAGCCAAACCTTCAAAAAAAGAATACAGGCATTATAATATTAATAGCGTTGAAGGGCCCGATGATTACGCTTCGATGCGAGAGGTAGTTGAAAGACGCTATTCTAGACTACTTAACGAGGGGAATCCCCTACCCCAACTAATTGTAATTGACGGTGGTAAAGGTCAATTAAGTGCTGCAGCAAAAACTCTTCGAAAAATTGGATTATATGGCAAAATAGCAATAATTGGAATTGCTGAACGTTTAGAAGAGATATATTTCCCAGAAGATTCAGTTCCCTTATATATTGATAAAAATTCTGAAACACTAAAATTAATTCAACGACTCAGGGATGAAGCACATAGGTTTGGTCTAACCTTTCATAGAAATAAAAGAAGTAAATCACAAATCTCCTCAGAACTTGATTCCATTAAAGGAATTGGAAAAGTAACAAAAAAAGAATTACTGATTCATTTTAAAAGCATAAAACGACTTAAAGAATCAGACAAGGAAGAAATAGAAAAAATTATTGGAAAAAAAAGAGGTGAGATTATATGGGAGTGGATAACAAAAGAAAATAAAGAAAAATGAGACTTCTAATTCAAAGAGTTTCCGAGGCATCAGTATCTGTAAACAACATGGCCGTAAGCAGTATTAAAAATGGATTATTAATATTTGTTGGAATTGAAGATGAGGACACTACTGAAGATATTAGCTATCTAGCTAATAAAACCGTTAATTTACGTATTTTTGATGATGAAAATGGAGTGATGAACAAATCAGTCCTTAATTATGAAGGTGAATTACTTGTAGTTTCTCAATTTACTTTACATGCAAGCACTAAAAAAGGAAATAGGCCCTCTTATATAAGAGCTTCAAAACCAAATATAGCTATTCCTCAATATAAAATGTTTTGTAAAGAATTGAATAAGCTAACTAACGGTAAAGTTAAAACCGGAGAATTTGGAGCTGACATGAAAGTTAAGCTAATTAACGATGGTCCTGTTACAATTTGGATAGATTCAAAAAACAAAGAATAAGTAATTAAATATTTAAATGAAATGACTATTCAAGATGCTCAATATTTGGTTGATCAGTGGATTAAAGATTATGGTGTTCGCTACTTTAGTGAATTAACTAATATGGCAATTTTAACAGAAGAAGTTGGTGAATTGGCACGTATAATGGCAAGAACTTATGGAGATCAATCATTTAAAGAAAATGATTTATCTAAAAATCTATCAGATGAAATTGCCGATGTATTATGGGTGTTATTGTGTATAGCAAATCAAACTGGAGTAAATCTTGAAGAAGCGCTTAAAAAAAACATTATGAAAAAAACAGAAAGAGATTCTTCTAGACATATAAATAATATCAAACTAAAAGATTAATATTTTTGTTTTATATTTACAGGTTAATAAATATTTTTGAAATGTATAGGTAAGAAGCTACAATTGAAATAAAAACACTATAATAATGGAAGCTAATAAATATTTTGGAGCATTAAAGAAACATCCTTTAAAAATAAGCGATTCAGATATAAAAGAGAAAGTTCAAAAACTTATTGTTGAAGAATTTGAAGCATGCAACAATAAAAATGTATATAAAATACTCTACAGCTGTATTGATCAAACTACTCTTAACTCAACCGATAGTAGAGAAGATATATGGAAGTTTACAGATAAGATCAATAAATTTGAAGGTAGCAACCCTGAGATTAACAATGTGGCAGCAGTTTGTGTTTATCCTAATCATGTACGAACTGTTAAAGAATCACTAACTGCAGATGTTAGAATAGCCTCTGTTGCGGGAGGATTTCCATCTTCTCAAACATTTATTGAAGTAAAAATTGCGGAAACATCTTTAGCAATTTCAGATGGGGCTGAAGAAATTGATATTGTCATTAATCTTGGCTTATTTCTTGAAGAAAATTACGAAGAAATGTGCGAAGAAATAATGGAGATTAAAGAAGCTTGTGGTGACTTAAATTTAAAAGTAATTCTTGAGACAGGAGCACTTAAAACAACAAACAACATTCATAAAGCGTCAATACTTTCAATGTACTCAGGAGCAAACTTCCTTAAAACATCTACGGGTAAAGGTTACATTGGAGCAACACCTGAAGCAGTTTATGTCATGTGTAATGCAATAAAATCATATTATGATATAACTTCAAAAAGGGTAGGAATTAAAGTATCTGGTGGAGTTTCAACTCCTGAAGATGCTGTAAAATATTATTTGATAGTAAAAAATGTGTTAGGAGAAGAGTGGTGTAATAATTCATTATTCAGAATAGGAACAAGTCGCCTCTCTGATATTCTACTAAATGAAATTGAAAAATAAAAACTATATAACAATAATTAATTAAAACAATGAGTATCAAATCTTTAATTTTATGTGTAATTGCAGGAATTTTATTTGCAATACCTGCGAATGCACAAGAATACAAAGCAATTTCAAAAGAACGTAAAAAACCATACTGGAAGGATGTAAATGTTGTAAAAGTTAACAAAGAACATCCACGAACACAGTTTATGACTTTCGATAATAAAAATGATGCTTTAAACAAACGTTTCGAAGATAGCAACTACTATATATCATTGAATGGTACCTGGAAATTTTACTTTGTTGATGGATATAAACAATTACCTGAAAATGTAACTGATTCAGCAGTAGTACTTACCGATTGGTATGATATAAAAGTGCCGGGCAATTGGGAAATTCAGGGATTTGGTATGCCTATCTATGTAAACCATCCGTACGAATTTGTTGAACGTCATCCAGTTACAAGATATCCAAAAGAAGAACCACCTTATCTTCCAGAAGAAAATCCTGTTGGACTTTATCGTAGAGATATTGAAATCCCTGAAGATTGGAACGATAGAGAAATATTTCTAAGTATAGATGGAGCTAAATCCGGTGTTTATGTTTATGTGAATGGCAAGGAGGTGGGATATAGTGAAGACTCTAAAACAACTGCTGAATTTGATATCAGCAAATATGTGAATACTGGCAAGAACAGCTTGGTATTGAAAATATTCCGTTGGAGTACCGGTTCATACCTTGAAGCACAGGATTTTTGGCGTATAAGTGGTATTGAAAGAGATATTTTCTTATGGTCACAACCCAAAACATCACTTCGCGACTTCAGAGTAATATCTACACTAGATGATACATACACTGACGGTATTTTTGAGCTTGAAACAACAGTAAGAAACTACACCAATATGGTCAAATATGCCGATGTAACTTATGAATTGTTAGATAAAACAGGTGCTGCAGTTGTATCAGAAACAAAAAAAGTTGGCGTTCAAAACAATGGTGAGAGTGCAATTAAATTTAATGCACATATACCTAATGTAGCTACGTGGACATCAGAACAACCAAATTTATACAAGTTACTTATTACAGTAACTCCTGAAGGAGAGGAAAATGGAGAGATTGTCCCCTACTCTGTTGGATTTCGAAGATTTGAAATTAAACCTGTCACAACTGGAAATAGAACCGATAGATTATTTCTTGTAAACGGTCAGCCTATTAAGTTTAAAGGAGTGAATATTCATGAAACTAATCCCAAAACAGGGCATTATGTTACTGATGAAATCATGAGAAAAGATTTTGAGCTAATGAAGTTGAATAATATAAATACCGTTCGATTAGCTCACTATCCACAGCAACGCAGATTTTACGAATTTTGCAGCGAATATGGGTTATACGTCTATGATGAAGCAAATATTGAATCACATGGTTTGTACTATGGTGATAAATCTCCTTCAAGACACCCTGAATGGGAGCAGGCACATATGGACAGAACAGTTAACATGTTCGAAAGAAATAAAAATCATCCTTCTGTTGCTATCTGGTCGCTTGGAAATGAAGCAGGAAACGGTATAAACTTCTTTCACACATACAAATATTTGAAAGATCAAGAAAGAAACTTCATGAATCGTCCGGTAAATTATGAACGCGCTTTGTGGGAGCTGAATACAGATTTTTATGTACCACAATACCCTAGTGCAGCATGGTTGGAAGAAATTGGTGCAAAAGGAAGCGATAGACCGGTAATCCCATCAGAATATTCACACGCTATGGGGAACTCTAATGGTAACCTTGATATTCAGTGGGATGCCATTTATAAATATCCAAATCTGCAAGGTGGGTATATTTGGGAATGGGTAGAACATGGATTAGCTGAAACTGATAAAAATGGTAATAAATACTGGGCTTATGGCGGTGATTATGGAGTTGACACTCCAAGTGATGGTAATTTCGTGTGCGACGGATTAGTTGATCCGGGAAGAACCCCCCACCCTGCCATAGCAGAAGTTAAATATGTACACCAGAACTTTGCTTTCGAAGCTATAGACCTAAAAAAAGGTGTATTTAAAGTAATAAATCGTCAGTACTTCTTAAATACAGATAATTATTTTTTTAACTATAATATTACTGCAAATGGCAAAAAAATATCTGAAGGCCAATTATCTGTTTCATTGTTACCTCAACAGTGGATTCAAATCACAGTACCTGTAGATAATTTACAACCAAAAGCAGGAATTGAATACTTTGTTAATTTTGAAGTTGTTCAGAATGAAGAGCAAACTTTAGTGCCAACAGGACATATTGTTGCAATTGAACAATTTCAGTTACCAATTACAGAAGATAAAATTACTTATAATGAGAATGAAAAACTCCCTACCCTAAAAGTTGAGGAAACAGATAGCAGAGTGAGAGTACGTTCATCAAAAGTTGATTTTGTATTCGATAAAGCAAAAGGACTAGTTACCTCTTATAAAGTGGACAAAACTGAATATTTTGAGGAGGGTTTTGGTATACAGCCAAATTTCTGGAGAGCCCCTAACGATAATGACTTTGGAAATGGTGCACCTCATCGCTTACAAATCTGGAAGCAATCAAGTAAATATTTTAATGTAATTGAAACTAAAGTAATACCACTGGGTAATAATGTAATAGTTGATGTAACATATTTGCTTGCAGCAGGAAACCTTTACAACGTAAAATATAATTTATATCCTTCGGGAATATTGAATGTAGATGTTACATTCCACTCTGCAGACATGAAAGAAAGAAGTATAGAGGCATCAGAAGCTGCACTTACAGCTACTTTCTCACCAGAAGCTTCTGCAGCACGTAAAGCTTCCTCTGAACTAACAGTACCACGTATTGGAGTTCGCTTCCGTTTACCTTCTTCAATGAATCAAGTTGAATACTTTGGAAAAGGTCCGGATGAAAACTATATAGATCGTTCCTCAGGATCCAAAGTAGGTCATTATAAAACTACAGTTGAAGACATGTATGTTCCCTACTCTCGCCCACAAGAAAATGGTCATCGTAGTGATACAAGATGGGTTGCACTAAATAACGATAAAAAAGGATTACTTATAGTAGCTGATAATACGATCGGTTTTAATGCATTAAGGAATAGTGTAGAGGATTTCGATTCGGAAGAGGCAACTCATCGTCCATATCAATGGAATAATTTTAATAGTGAAGAAATTGCATCACGGTCAGAAGAAGATGCAAAAAACAGAAGACCTAGACAAACGCATTTAAATGATATAAGTCCTAAGAATTTTGTTGAAGTTTCGGTTGACATGAAACAACATGGAGTTGCCGGTTACAACAGCTGGGGTGCACGTCCTCTTCCTGAGTATAGTATACCTGCTAATAAGAATTATTCGTGGGGTTTCACCTTAGTTCCAATTACTAAAAATAGTAATATTTCAGAAAAAGTAGTACTTAAATACTAAGCCAAAAGTAGTTATACAAAGTATAATAAACTATAGATTTAAAATGGCGAACGCTTTCCGTGTTCGCCATTTTAAATTAGAAATAACTCATATAATACACAAAAAATGCCGGTAATGGAACTACACGCTAAAAAATAAACAGTATAAATTACCCTAGAGGTTATGGTATTAAGAGGTTATTAAAATGATCTTTCTCTTAAATATGTCAAAAACATTCGCATATACATTTTAATCTCACTTTCGAAAGGGAATTCAGCTATAATACCCTCTGCTTCAACAATATACTTATCCATCTTAACATAAGTGTCTTCAATTCCATTATACTCTTTAGCAAAAGATAAAAGTTTTTCTATGTTAGAATTAGTGTATTTACGAGATTTAATAATATCAGTCATTTTATCAGAAACATTGTTTGGTGCATTCCTGAGGGCATATATCAATGGTAAAGTTACTTTACCCTCACGTATGTCATTTCCCGTAGGTTTACCAACATCTTCATTAAAGTAATCAAAAATGTCATCTTTAATCTGAAAACAGATACCCAAAATCCTTCCAATACGGACTAACTTCGCAGTCAGCTCCTTATCCGCTCCACCGGTAATTGCTCCAATTGCAAGGCTTGCTCTGAGTAGTGAAGCAGTTTTTTTATCAATGACATCAAAATATGAATCCTCATCAATTTTTATATTTTTAGCAAGTGTATACTGCGACAACTCACCTTCGGCTAAATCCTTGCCAAGTTCTGATATTATCTCAACTATCTCTAATTTTTTAGTTTTAACACTTTCGGCAAGTGCAGTAGAAAGCAAGTAATCCCCAACAAGTACAGCCTTAGTGTTATCATAAACTGCATTTAACGATGCCCTACTCCTACGCATATCAGATCGATCAATAACATCATCATGAACAAGTGTAGCTGTATGCAATAATTCAACAGTTGTAGCACCATGATAAGTTTCTGGTGTAATTTTACCGCATGCCTTAGAAGTTAATAGAACCAAAGTTGGTCTCAAACGTTTTCCATTTGTATTAAGCACATAAGAAATTAAATCGGTAAGTTGAGCATTATCACTTTTTACCGATTCATGTAAGTACCTATCAAATATGAGCAACTCCTCTTTAAGGAAATTTTTTATTTCGAGACTTTGATCCATCATAATTTAATTATGACTACAAAAGTAAAAATAAATATCCTGATAGCAACAAAATATTGTAACTTTACCAATTAAAATAAGATTTTAAGACAATTATGAGTAAAAACCGACTTTTTCTACTTGATGCGTATACACTTATTTACAGAGCATATTATGCTTTTATAAAATTTCCTAGAATTGACTCCAAAGGAAGAAATACTTCTGCAATTTTCGGTTTCATAAATACACTTGAAGAAGTATTACGTAAAGAAAATCCAACACATATTGCTGTTGGATTCGATCCTGCCGGACCAACTTTTCGTCATTTGGAATATGAAGCATATAAAGCTCAACGCGAAGCCACTCCTGAAGTTATTAAAGCATCAGTACCTTATATAAAACAAATTATCAAAGCATATAACATACCCATACTCGAAGTTGAAGGATTTGAAGCAGATGATGTTATTGGAACTGTTGCAAAAAAAGTTGATAGAGACAGGTTTGATGTTTATATGATGACATCAGATAAGGATTATGGTCAGTTAGTTGAACCAACAATTTATATATACAGACCAAAATATGGAGGAAACGATTATGAAATTTTGGATGATAAAAAAGTAATTGAAAAATATAATATCGAATATCCATCTCAGGTAATAGATCTTTTAGGATTAATGGGTGACAGCTCAGACAACATTCCCGGCTGCCCTGGAATAGGAGAAAAAACTGCTGTTAAACTTCTTAAAGAGTTTGGAACAATTGAAAATATACTAGAAAATACAGATAAACTTAAGGGAGCTCAAAAAAGGAATATTGAAGAATTTAGTGACCAGATACTCTTTTCAAAATTTCTTGCAACAATTAAAACTGATGTCCCAATTGAGATAAATGAAAATGAACTTATTCTAAAAGAGAAGAATGAAGACGAATTAAAACTGCTATTTGAAGATCTGGAATTCAGAACACTACTTACAAGGGTACTAAAGCAGGAACCTCAAACACCGACATCTGTAACAACTTCTAATAAACCTAAACAGGGAGAATTATTTGGTAACACAGACACAATTCAAGATAAGACAAATAAAACTACAGTAGATATTCAGAAAGAATCAGAATTAGAGTTGCCAACCGGCTTTACAGACATTGATACAACTCCTCATAATTATAAGATGATTCATTCTGAAAAAGAAATGAAAGAGTTGAGTAATATACTATGTAAACAAAAATCCGTATCCATTGACACAGAAACTACAGGAGTTGATCCTTTACAGAGTGAATTAGTGGGAATATCTTTTGCTTTTAAAGAAGGTGAAGCGTACTATGTTCCAATATCACCTGAACGAGATAAAGCTCAGAGGCAAGTTGATATTTTTAAACCGCTTTTTGAAAATGACAGTATCAGCAAATCCGGTCAAAACATTAAGTATGACATACTAGAACTTAAAAATTACGGAGTTGATTTTAAGGGCAAGCTTTTTGATACAATGGTTGCTCATTATTTATTAAATCCTGAACTTCGCCATGGAATGGATTATATGGCAGAAACATATCTTAAATATAAGACGATACATATTGAAGAACTGATTGGTCCAAAAGGTAAAAATCAAAAAAACATGAAGGACATTGATCCTAAAGTTATTTTGAATTATGCTTCTGAGGATGCTGACATTACACTAAAACTTAAAAACATACTTGAAAAAGAGATAATTACAAATAATCTTGAAACTCTATTTTATGAAATAGAAACGCCTTTAATTTATGTACTTTCTGAAATGGAATGGACAGGAGTAAGGCTTGATTTAAAGGCTCTTGAAGAACTATCAATTCAATACACAAAGGAACTGAACCAAGTTGAATCAGAAATAATAAATATGGCAGGGGTGGATTTTAATGTAAATTCACCTAAACAGATCGGAGAAATTCTTTTCGACAAGATGAAAATAATTGATAATCCAAAGAAAACTAAAACCGGTCAATATAGAACAAATGAAGAAGAATTAGAAAAAATAAGTTCTAAACACCCAATAATCGGTAAGATTTTGGAGCAAAGAGGAATTAAAAAACTACTTAGCACATATATTGATTCTTTCCCTCTACTTGTAAACTCACGTACAGGAAAAGTACATACATCCTTTAATCAGACGGTAGCTGCCACAGGTAGACTTAGCAGTACTAATCCTAACCTTCAGAACATCCCAATACGTGATGAACGAGGTAAAGAGCTTAGAAAAGTATTTATACCTGATGAAAGAAATATTTTTGTATCTGCCGACTACTCACAGATTGAATTACGAATTATGGCACATTTAAGTGGTGATCCAAATATGATTGACGCTTTCAACAAAGGTCATGATATTCATGCTGCTACTGCCTCAAAAATATTTAAAACAAAACTTGAAGATGTTAATGAGGATATGCGTAGAACCGCTAAAACTGCAAACTTCGGTATAATATATGGTATAACACCATTTGGATTATCTCAAAGACTTAATATACCACGTACAGAAGCAAAAGAGATTATTGATGAGTATTTTTCTACATTCTCAGGAGTAAAGTCATATATGGATCAAAGTATCGAAAAAGCGAGAGAAAAAGGTTTTGTTGAAACTCTTTTTGGACGTAAAAGATATTTGCCGGATATCTCTTCTAGGAATGCAACTGTTCGTGGATTTGCTGAACGAAACGCAATAAATGCACCAATACAAGGCAGTGCAGCTGATATAATAAAGGTTGCAATGGTTAGTATTTTTAATAGGCTTAAAAAAGATAGAAAGCAGTCTAAGATGATTCTACAGGTACATGATGAGTTGAATTTCAATGTTATTCCGGAGGAGTTAGAATATATCAAAAATATGGTAGTTGAGGAAATGGAAAATGCTATAAATTTGAGTGTTCCTTTAGTTGCTGATATTGGCGTAGGTGAAAACTGGATGATAGCACATTAATATATGCTAGATGGTTTAGCAGAATATGGATATTGGGGTTTATTGCTAGCATCTTTTCTAGCAGCAACTATATTACCTTTAAGCTCTGAAGTCGTATTTGCAGCTTTAATTGTTGCAGGACTTGATTTATGGAAATTAATATTTTATGCTACAATTGGAAATGCGGTTGGAGGAGCAACATGTTTCTACTTAGGTAAATTAGGGAAAATTGAATGGCTGGAAAAATGGTTTAATATTAAAAGGGAAAAAATTGATAAAACAGCAAACTACTTACAGGGTAAAGGTGCATTAATGGGGTTTTTTGGCTTTATACCTGGAATTGGTGATCCTTTACTTGTAGCTCTTGGTTATATGCGTGCTAATGTAACAATTGTAATGATTAGCATGACTATTGGAAAGTTTTTACGATATCTTCTTATTGGTTTTGGAACAACAGGAATAATAGGATTTAATTAAATATATATATGTCTACAATTTTATTTCATGAAATAGTTTTTGGTCCTATTCACAGTAGAAGAATGGGGAGTTCACTTGGAATTAATTTACTACCATTTGATGGTAAACTATGTTCATTTGATTGCATTTACTGCGAGTGTGGCTTTAATAAAGATTTTAGAACCAATACTAAAATTCCTGATAGATCAAATGTTAAAGCAGCATTGAAAGAAAAACTAAACCATCTAAAAAATGAGGATAAAAGGATAGATGTTATTACATTTGCAGGAAATGGAGAACCAACTATCCATCCTGATTTTTCAGGTATAATTGATGATACAATAAAGCTTAGAGATATATATTATCCAAATACACAAATAAGTGTACTTACAAATGGGATGCATTTAAACAAGTCACTTGTATTTAAATCACTTCAAAAAATTGAAAAACCGATAATAAAACTTGATTCTGCATTTGATAAAACAGTTCGTTTGCTAGACCGACCAAATTCACAACAATACTCTGTCGCTAAACAGATAGAACTAATTAAACAATTTAATGGTAACTTCATTCTTCAAACAATGTTTTTAAAAGGGGAGTTTGAAGGAAATATTATCGATAACACCACAGAAAAAGAAGTTTCAGCATGGTTAGAGCTCGTTAGAGAACTCAAACCATTCGAAGTGATGATTTATACCATTGACAGAGAAACTCCAGCCAAAACGCTTAAAAAGGCCACAATCGAAGAACTTAAAAACATTGCAGAAAAAGTAGAAGCAATGGGTATAAAAACAATAGTTGCAGGATAAAAGATTCTTACATCCAAATATTGTTTATCCATTTTTATGGTAGTGTAAATTAAACTGTGTCAGGTTTCATTTTTATAATTAATTTGGCATCATTTATTAATGGGTAATGCCGAGACCTGAGTTTTAGTTGGTCAAAAACGGTTAGGGGTCGATCCCCTAATCGTTTTTAACTATCAATGGTTCAAAGCTTCGCCATCGTTTTGTTGGTCATCAGCAAAACTAATTAAATATATTGAAATCCTTGTATTATTATTTAATTAAATCAATAATTTAAATCTTTCAGGAAAAAGAATAGCCAGCTGCTGTGCTGTCTGACCCCAGTTGTGTAGTGGCATTACCCATTTTTTTCGGATATTGCGATAAGCCAGGTAGACTAGTTTTTCCAATGCGGTATCGTTGGTGAATACTCCCTTATTTTTGGTCACCTTTCGTATTTGGCGATGATACCCTTCAACTATGTTGGTAGTATATATAAGACGCCTGATTGAGTCTGTATATTGAAAATAAGATGATAATTTATGCCAGTTGTCGCGCCAAGATTTAATAACCAATGGATATTGCTCACCCCAGTTCACCTCTAAATTGTCTAATTCATCTTCTGCTGTTTCACGGTTTATAGCCTGATAAACCAGCTTGAGGTCTTTCATGAAAGCCTTTTGATACTTACTGGCAACATATTTAAGTGAGTTGCGTATCTGATGAACAATGCAGCTCTGAACAATAGTTTCAGGAAAAACGCTATTAATGGCATCCGAGAAGCCTGTCAGATTATCGGTACTGGCTATTAAAATATCTTGTACTCCACGAGTCTGCAAATCTGTAAGGACAGATAGCCAAAAATTGGCTCCTTCACTCTTGGAGATATACATTCCTAACAGGTCTTTATGTCCGTTGCGATCAACGCCAAGTACGTTGTAGATAGCACGGGTAGCAGGACGATTCTTGTCATCCATCACTTTGTAATGAATGGCAATCCATCCATACAATGGGGTAAACAGGATCAAGAGGGCGAGTACGCCAGGATTGAAGCTCCGGCAGCACCCTGTCGGTTATTGCACTTATGGTATCGGCTGAAACACGATTGCCAAGGTTCTCCTCCATCCAGTTACTGATCTCTCGTGTACTGTTTCCCAGAGCATATAAACCGATGATACGGTCAGCCACACCTTCTGCTAATATACGTTCACGCTTTTTTATAAACTCAGGTTCAAACCGGGAGTCTCTGTCACGTGGAGTTTGAACTGTTACTTCACCAAGGGAGGTTTGAACTTGCTTGCGGTTATAACCGTTACGGCGATTACCGTTTGAGCGCTCTTCATCATCCATGTGAGCATCCATCTCACCTTCCAGGGCAGCATTAAGAAGGTTCTCCAATAATGGGGCAAATGCACCGTCTTTACCTAAGAGAGGCTTGCCCGATTTTAACTGCTCCAGCGCCTTAGCTTGAAAGGACTTGTAATCAAAATCTTCCATAATATAAACTGTTTAGTAAAAGTAATAAAAAATTGTTTTTATTCTTTGACACAGTTTAATTTACAGTCTCTTTTTATACATTAAATCTAAAATGCATAATATCGCCATCCTGAACAATATATTCTTTTCCTTCAACACTCATTTTACCTGCTTCTTTCACAGCATTTTCAGAACCGTAATTAATAAAATCATCATATTTAATTACTTCTGCACGTATAAAACCTTTTTCAAAATCAGTATGTATTACACCTGCACATTGAGGTGCTTTCCATCCTTTTATAAAAGTCCATGCGCGTACTTCCTGAACTCCTGAAGTTATAAATGTCTGTAAGTTCAATAATTTATATGCTGATTTAATTAATCTGTTTACTCCAGACTCTTCTAAACCTATTTCATCTAAAAACAACTGTCTTTCTTCATAAGAATCGAACTCAGCTATTTCTGATTCAACTTTTGCAGCTAAAATTAAAATCTGAGCATCTTCATTTTCCACAGCCTTTTTAACAGCATCTACATACTTATTTCCTTTAACTGCACTCATTTCATCTACATTACAAACGTACATTACAGGTTTAGCAGTTAATAAATACAATTCTTTTGCAATTCTATTCTCATCCTTTGTATCGAATGTAACAGTTCTGGCAGAATCTCCACGTATTAAAGCTTCCTTAATTTTAGAATAAACATCAAAAGAAAGTTTAGCCTCTTTATCACCACCTGTTTTTGATTGTTTTTCTACTTTGCCAATACGTGCTTCTATAGTTTCAAGATCTTTTAGTTGCAATTCAGCATCAATTATTTCTTTATCTCTAACAGGATCAACTATACCATCAACATGAGTAACATTTTCGTCATCAAAACATCTCAAAACATGTAAAATAGCATCTGTTTCTCTAATATTTGCTAAAAATTTATTTCCTAATCCCTCACCCTTGCTTGCACCTTTAACTAATCCTGCAATATCAACAATTTCAACTGTAGTAGGAATAATTCTATCTGGTTTCACAAGCTCGGCTAATTTAGTAAGTCTTTCATCAGGAACAGTTATAACACCAACGTTTGGCTCAATTGTACAAAAAGGAAAATTGGCAGCCTGAGCTTTAGCATTTGATAAACAATTAAAAAGTGTGGATTTACCAACATTTGGTAATCCTACAATACCACATTGAAGAGCCATTATAATAAGACTTTTAAAATGCTTTGCAACAAAAAAATGGAATCAAAATTTATAGAAATTGCCATGAAAAGAGCAAAGCAAAAATTTATAATTAATTTTGCGGCTGCAAAGGTACAAAAAAAATTGATTCATTAAACTGTTGACTTACAAACCATGTTTAGAAGAAATTTCAAGCATTTTTTCAATAGGCTTCACAGCTTTAACTCTTGTCTCTTCGTCAATAAATATTTCAGGTCTTTCATTCTTCAAACAAAGATATAACTTTTCCAAAGTATTCATCTTCATATAAAAGCACTCATTACATGCACAAGTTGAATCTTCCGGAGGAGCTGGAATAAATATTTTATCAGGATTTTCTTTCTGCATTTGGTGTAAAATACCGGATTCAGTAGCAACTATAAATTTTTTATTATCTGAATTTGTGGCAAACTTCAAAATTGAAGAAGTTGATCCAACATGATCAGCAATTTCCAGCAGATATTTTGGACATTCCGGATGAGCAAGCAATAACGCATCCGGATGTTCTTTTTTAATATCTAATATCTTAACTATAGAAAATTGTTCATGAACGTGGCATACACCTTCCCATAATAACATGCTCCTACCAGTGAGTTTATTAATATAATCACCTAAATTTTTATCCGGTCCAAAAATTATCTTTTCATCTTCAGGTAAAGAATCGACTATAATTTTTGCATTAGTAGATGTCACAACAATATCGGTAAGAGCTTTTACGGCTGCAGTAGTATTTACGTATGACAATACAGTATAATCAGGATATTTATTTACAAATTCGCTAAATTCGTCGGCCGGACAACTATCTGCCAAAGAACAACCTGCATTCATATCAGGTATAAACACCCTTTTATCAGGACTTAAAATTTTTGCAGTTTCACCCATAAAATGAACACCACAAAGCACAATAATATCAGCAGTTGTTTTTGCTGCCCATTGCGCTAATGCAAGACTATCGCCAACAAAATCGGCAATATCTTGAATTTCGGGATCTTGGTAATAGTGTGCAAGAATAATTGCATTTTTTTCTTTTTTTAATGCACAAATATTTTTGATTAAATCTTCTTTTGTCATCTACTTATTATAATAAAGTTATAAAAAAATAAAACATATATGATGATGATTATAGCCTGTTGAAACTGTATATATTTATTTATGGAAAGTCTTTGTAAATTACTTATCAAAATTAGGAGGAGGTTTATAAACAGTTATGAACAATTAAATTTTTATTTAATCTTTGACTGTGTGACAATTGCAAACTTTATCTTAAACTGTTTATAAACTACAAAGTTAATAATTAATTTCTTTTTTATTACAAGATACCTGTTGAAAAGAGTAATAAAGTCAGTTATGAAAATTTAGTTGAATATTTTGTTTTGATCAAATTTATATTAACAAAAGTCTTTTATTAATATCAAAATTATTTTATCAATTTCTTTGCACATATCATTTACAACTTATCAACAAAATAAATTATTGATTAAAATGACCTTAAATGTCTATAGAATAAAGTATTAAAAAGAAGAACGAATATTTATATATTGTTAATACTCCACGTTATTCATTATTTAAGAACAAACTTTTCACTACATTTGTTTGTAATTAAAGTGTATGGTGAAAAAACTATATTCCATAAAGTTACTTGTTTTACTGATTATATTGGCAAACTCTTGTATGTCAACAGTTAAAATAACTTCTGTCGTAGAAAAAGAACCCGATGGTGATTTTCTACTAAAGTGGGAGGTAAGCCCTGACCAGGAGGGAGATATTAATATTTATTCCTCACTTTCAGATAGTTCTTTAACAGATTTTACACCTGTTACATCTGCTAAGATTAAAGATCAAGTATTAAAAATTAATCCAACCGGTTCCGGATTAAGAGAATACTTCATTCTTCGTACTTCCGGAGTTCAATCCGGAGTAGTAGCAAACCGAGTCATCGAAATGAATAATATAAAAAACTTTAGGGATATAGGTGGATATTATACATCAGATAGCAGGCAGTTAAAATGGGGAAAGATATACAGATCAGCCGATTTAAGTAGTGCAACTCTATATGATCAAGAAAAAATAAGACGATTAAAAATAAAAACTGTAATTGATTTCAGATCAGAGAAAACCACCAGAAAATATCCCATTCTGCTCCATCCATCTATAAATAAAATAGCACTTCCATTAGCACCAATGGATGGTGAAAAACTTGATATGGAGCTTCAAAATGAGAGCTTTAATAGAAGTGACGCCATCAGATATGTGCAAGAATCTTATGTTGATATTATAGAAAATCACAAGCAGCAATTTGGAGATATGTTTGATCTTCTTACTAATGAATCCAACTATCCAATTTTATTATCCGGCTCACTTGGTAAAGATGGAGTGGGGATTGCTTCATATCTAATATTATATGCAATAGGCGTACCACATAATACCATAATTCAGGATTACATGCTTTCTAATAAGTTAATAGATCCGGCAAAAGCAGAAATTGATGCAGGAAATTTTTCAGAACCCGTACAAGAAGCTATTACAGCTATGCTCTCAGCCAATAGATCTTATATTAACTATGTTGTCGATCAAATTAATATTAAGTACGGATCAGTTGACAATTATCTCGAGGAAGAACTACGAGTAACAATCAGCAAAAAAAATCTACTTAGAAAATATCTTTTATATCCATTTTGATTTTAATTTAATCTATAAAACGAAGATATTGAATTTATTTTCATACCTTTGCGCCCGATTTTCTTATATATATTCATTAAATATTTCAATAAACTCAGGTTATCTTAAATTATTAATGATTCTATAAGAAATAAATTGTAATTGTGTTTTCTCTCATCTTTATATTTCGTCACAAAATAATATTTGCAATGACATGTAAACTTCTCCAAGTTGTGAATATGGCTATAAAAGTTACGTGAGGTTCGGAGAAATATCATTACTCATACGTAAAAAATTAAAAATATAAAATGAGAACATTTAAAGATTTAGGGATTGTTCCTGAAATACTACAAGCTCTTGAAGAGTTAGGTTTTGAACAACCAATGCCTGTCCAGGCAGAAGTAATTCCTCAACTACTTGAGCAAACAAAAAATATCATTGGACTAGCACAAACCGGAACCGGCAAAACTGCAGCATTTGGTATACCCGTAATACAAAAAACCGATATAAAATTACTTTCTCCTCAAACATTGATACTATGCCCCACCAGAGAGCTATGCCTTCAAATATCAGGAGATTTATCAGACTATTCCAAATATGTTGAAAATATTAAAATTCTACCTGTTTATGGAGGCTCCAGCATTGAAAGTCAGATAAGATTTTTAAAAAGAGGAGTTCATATAATTGTTGCAACACCTGGTAGATTATTGGACCTAATCAAACGTAAAACAGTATCACTTGACAATGTTAATACTGTTGTCCTGGATGAAGCAGACGAGATGCTTAATATGGGTTTCACCGAAGACCTTGATAATATTCTATCATATGTTCCTGCAAGCAGAAGCATGTTGCTTTTCTCAGCAACAATGCCCAAGGAAATTGATAAAATTACCCGTAAATATATGAAAAATCCGATGGAAATTACCATTGGTCGAAAAAATGAAGGAGCTCTTAACGTCCGACATATATACTATGTTGTACACGCAAAAGATAAATATTTGGCACTAAAGAGAATCGTTGACTATTATCCCAACATATACGGAATAATATTTTGCAGAACCAGAAAAGAAACTCAGGAAATCTCCGATAAGCTTTTACAGGACGGGTATGATGCTGATGCCCTACACGGAGATTTATCTCAAGCACAACGCGATTTGGTAATGAGTAAATACCGGAATCACAATCTACAACTATTAGTAGCAACTGATGTCGCATCACGCGGACTAGATGTAGATGATGTATCACATATTATAAATTACGGTTTACCGGATGATATAGAGATATATACTCATAGAAGTGGACGAACAGGCCGTGCCGGTAAAACAGGCATATCAATTTCAATAACCCACATAAAAGAAAAGGGAAAAATCACTCAAATTGAAAAGCAAATCAATAAGAAGTTTGAGAAACAAGATATCCCTAAGGGCGATGTTATATGTGAAAAGCAGCTTTTTAATTTTGTAGATAAGGTTGAAAAAGTAAAAGTAAATGAAGAAGAGATAGAAAAACTACTCCCATCTATTTTCCGAAAACTCGAATGGCTAGAAAAAGAAGATATAATTAAAAGAATTGTATCTCTCGAATTTAACCGACTCATTGATTATTATCAGGTTGCAGAGGAAATATATGAGCCAACAGAGAAGTCATCCAGACAAAACAGAGGAGAAGTACGCGGTAGGCAGTCAGATCGAAATAATGGAGGTTCTCGTGTAGCTGAAAAAGGATATTCCCGTCTATTCATAAATGTAGGCAAAATGGATGGAATAAATCCTGCCGTATTAATGGGTTTTATAAATGAAAACGTAAAAGGTAAAGTGCCAATCGGTAAAATAGACATTTTAAGAAGTTTTTCATTCTTTGAGGTACCGGAAGACTATTCGGCAAAAGTAATAAACACCTTTAAGGGAATGCATCTTGAAGATCGCAAACTATTGGTTCAGCTTGCTCAAGATGCAGATAAATCAGGTAGTAATAAATCCAAAAAAGATTTTTTTGGGAACAAAAGAAATAAGAAGGGAAGAAAGCAGAAATATTAGGAATAATATAGTTTATACGCCTATAGACTGAGAACGGGACTAATGTCCCGTTTTTTTTGTGCAAAAAATTAACCAAATCGTAACCAAAGCTTAACGGCTCTGTAACATATATATTAGACCTTTGTGTCGTAAAATCAATATAATAATAAACTTGTGAGACAAAGATTTAATATGATAAAGCTGTTCTTAGCTGTTGCAACTTTTCTTTCTACATCAATAGCAATTTTCGCACAAAACGGCACAATTAAGGGTGTAATAACTGATAAGAAAACCAAAGAACCATTGATAGGTGCATCAGTTCTTGTAGGAGGAACCTTAAGTGGAGCTGCTGCGGATCTCGACGGAAATTATATTATTTATAATGTTCCAGTTGGAAAGCATACTCTTATTGTAACTTATATTGCATATAATCAGATAACTAATTCGGACGTGCTTGTAGAGGCTAATAAAGAGACATTAATTAATTTTGAAATGTCATCTGATGATATTCACCTGCAAGAAGTAGAGGTAGTAGCACGAGTAAACAGAGAAAGCGAAAACATACTTTTAATGGAACAACGGCAGGCACTTGTAGCCACTCAGTCGGTAGGCGCTCGTGAACTCTCTCGTAAAGGCATTGGAGATGCTCAGGCGGCTGTAGCTCAAGTATCCGGAATCTCTCGTCAAGAAGGCGTAAAAAACGTTTTTGTGCGCGGACTAGGTGATAGGTACAACGCCACACTTCTTAATGGTTTTCCAATCCCATCTGAAGATCCTGAATACAAAAATATAGCACTTGATTTTTTTAGTGCTGATGTTATCCGGAATATTGATGTTAACAAAGTGTTTAGTGGTAGAAACTCATCAGATGTTGGAGGAGCAATAATCAATATAAATTCTAAAAGATTAATTGGAGATCGATATTTCAGTGCTGAAATATCCGGAGGTGCAAATACTGAAGCATTTGGAAATAAATTTATTATAGCTGAGGGTGCAAACTATTTTGGTTTTGCAAACAACACTCATCCTACATTAGGCAATTATGACTTTCCAAATGGTCTTGATCCACTATCAATAAATCTCCCAATGAATCACAGCTTTGCTTTTTCAGGTGGTAAGCTATATAATATTGGAGAAAACAGAAACCCACTATCATTTTTTATAGTTGGGTCACATTCAACAGATTTCACATATACCAGTGAAATTGTTCGAAGCATCACCACAGGAGATGAAAGACCCTATCAAGATCAAATAGGTACCAAATATTCGAACAATATCAATCAACTTGCATTAGCAAACCTCAGTTATAACATAAATAGTAAGCACAATATTGCTTATAATTTCATATTGCTGCACGCTATGAATGCATATATTGGTGAATATGATGGTAGGGATGCTGAAAAAAATCAAGAACCTCCTTACGAGGTGTTTTTAAGAAGACAGCAGATGAATGATAATACTCTTATAACCAACCAACTTATAACCGATTGGGCATTAACACAAAAGCTACAATTAAATCTGGGAGCTTCATATAATATTATCAGAGGTATTGAACCCGATAGACGAGAAAACTTTCTCTATCAAGGCCTTGATGGATCATATGCCTTAATGGGAAGCAACAGACAAAAACGATTTTTCTCCGAACTCAATGAAAGTGATATAAACATCAAAACAAATATTATTTACAAACTCAATGATTCTTTTGGTAATGGTAACTCTTCAATAGTAATTGGTTATGATGGTCGTTTTGTTGACGATAAATTCAAAGCCGTTGAGTACAACTACGATCCGTACAACCCCAAAGCTTTTCATTTAGATGAACTAAGACTCGATGATATTTATAATCAAGGAAATTATAATCAAGGATATTTTCGTATGACTCAAGGTGAGGCCAACTCATACCATGTGACAAAGTACATCAATTCGGGATACATCGAAGGAACTTATCAATTAACACATAACTTAAATATCAATGGAGGCTTCAGAGCCGACTATGTTGACATGACAGTTAATTATGTCGTTGACCACGAATCTCCCGGGAAAAAGTCCCTCGATAAAAAGTTCTATTCCCTTCCCAGTCTGAACCTAAGGTATGATATAAACGATAAAAACTCAGTCAGATTTGGTTCAAGCATAACCTACACACTTCCTCAATCAAAGGAGATATCTCCTTACAGATATGTAAATATCGGATATGCAAGTCAGGGTAATGCTAACTTAAAACCTTCTGATAATTATAATTTAGATTTAAAATGGGACTACTACTTAAGTCCTTCCGAACTTATTTCAGTAACCGGTTTCTATAAACACATTGCAAGCCCCATAGCACGTGTAGAAGCGGGGAATTCGGCAGGGGTACTTAAATATGACAATATAAGCAATTTAGCCAATGTTGCCGGTATTGAGTTTGAGATAAGAAAGAATATTTTCAATAATTACAATACTGCAAATGGTAAGTCAAATCGTTTTTCATTAGGACTAAACGGCTCCTATATCCTAACAAAAATGGAAATAGATTATATCAACAATACCCAAAGAAATAGTCAATTAGAAGGTGCTGCACCTTTAATAGGCAATTTTGATATAACCTATAGTCATATAAACAACGATAAAAATCTACTTGCTTCACTTGTTTTCAATTATTTCAGTGAGAGGATTCACACAATAGGAATGTTGGGTTTTAAGGATATAGTTGAAGAAGGTGTAGGCACACTTGATTTTGTATCTTCCTATAAATTCAATAGGAATTTCACTATAAAGCTCAAAGCAAGCAACTTACTTAATCCTTCATACAAACTTACTCGCGAAATAAGCAGCTCAGATCAACAAGTAATTCTCAATGAATTTAAAAAAGGAATGAATATAAGCTTAGGAATAAGCTACGAATTATAGAAACATTTTTTTCAATTAAAATCAAATTATCAAAATGAAAAAGTTTTTAAACATCATGATTTTAACAGTTGTTGCTATATCACTCACATTTGTGTCTTGTGATAGCAACGATAATGTTCTTACACCTGAAGTGGACAATGAGTTGTCTGGTTCTGTTTCCGGCAATAAAGTACTGGACCCCACAGTTGAATATAAATTGGTTGGTCCACTTATTGTTGAAGATGGTGGAGTATTGGATATCCCCGCAGGAACTGTAATTAAATCTGAACCCGGCTTCAGTCGTTATATTCTTGTATTACAAGGAGGTAAAATAAATATTCTTGGAACAAAGGATAAACCGGTTATAATTAAAGCAGATAAAGAAGATGCCGGTGAAGGATATTGGGGTGGAATCGTTATTAACGGAAAAGCGCCACTTGCAGATCCAAATGAGGTGGGTAGTACTGAGATTAACTCTGCATATGTTTATGGTGGAAATGTTTCTAACGATAACTCAGGGATTATATCATATCTCGAATTAGGAAATACAGGAGCTCGTTCAAGTGCCGATGTTGAGCACAACGGACTCACCTTAAACGGTGTTGGTAGTGGTACTCAAATTAATAATCTCTATATCTATGACGGAGCGGATGATGCAATCGAATTCTTTGGAGGTTCTGTAAATGTAACAAACCTATTAGTGGTAAATTCTGATGATGATATGTTTGATTTTACTCAAGGTTACAATGGAACATTAAAAAATGCATATGGTATTTGGAAGCTTGGATATCAGAGTTCTGAATCAGATCCTCGTGGAATCGAAGCTGATGGAAATCTTGATGGAAACTATGGCAATCACCCTAATCAGTCAAATTTTAGAGTTGAGAATATGACAATAGATCTTAAACTTGCAGCAGTATCAGGTGACGAGGTAACAAGAACAGCACCACCCTACAAATATATGCACGATGTAATCAAACTTCGTCGTGGTGCCAATGCAACAATTGTTAATGCACTTGTAAAGGGAACAGGTACAGTTAAAGATTTAATAGACTTAAGTGATGGAAAAGGCGTTGGCAACACAAATGCTCAAATCAGCTTAACAAACGCTTTAAACAACGTTATAATAGGTAATGAAATAACAGTTCCAAGCGGACAAACTCCAGCAGATTATCCCGGAGTTAAAGTTGAAGCCGGCAATTCAGGTTGCCCAACAAATATATTCGATTGGACAGGATATCAGTTCTAATTATGAATAAGAAAATATATATAATTGCAGCTCTTTCTTTTTTCATACTACAAATTATTGCACAAGAGCCAAGGGAATTACCTCAGATTTATCAGACCGAGGGTATATATTATCGAGATAGAGCACAAAAAGAACTCTATACAGGTGATTACAGAGAGTATTATGAAAACAATACCATAAAACTCGAAATGCAAATCAAAAACGGACTTCCCGATGGCCCATACATTGTATATTTTGAGAATCGCAAACCACAGGAGGTTCGTTCTTACAAAGATGGCAAACTTCATGGTTTGTGGCGCTCATACGATATTTCCGGTCAGCTTATATCAGAAGCAGAATATCGCAATGGCAAAAAGCATGGAACCTGGCGTATTTGGGATGAACTTGGAGTGCAAAGATATGAGATGAATTATAATGATGGGCAAAAAGTTGGGATTTGGCGAATGTGGAATGAAAATGGTGAATTAACAGAAGAGAGAAAGTACTAAAACTTAACAATAACTTAATTGAAAAGTAACAGGTACGAATTAATATCTATCTAACTTTGTGCAAATTAAACAAAATAACTCAGTAAAAATATGAAATCTGTTTTAGTTCTCGCAGCATCAATGTTGATTACTTTATCTTCCTTCGCAAATACCGACAGCAAGAATAGTGAATCAAAAGAAACTAAATCGATTGCAATAATCGAAAATGTTAACGCTTTACAACTTACAGGATCAATTGTTGATGAAAAGAACAATGAATCTTTGGTTGGAGCTACAATAATTGTGGATGGTAAAAAACACTACTCTGATCTTGATGGAAATTTTTTAGTAAACGATGTAAAACCAGGTAAATATGAATTAGTTGTTGAGTTAATTTCATACCAACCGGTTTCAATGCATTTAGATCTTACAAAAAATCAAAATCTTAAGATCAATTTAAATCAGAAGTAATTATCTTCAGCTCAATAAGAGCAAAAAAAACGTCCATTTTAATTTAATGGAGACTGTAAATTAAACTGTGTCAAAGAATAAAAACAATTTTTTATTACTTTTACTAAACAGTTTATATTATGGAAGATTTTGATTACAAGTCCTTTCAAGCTAAGGCGCTGGAGCAGTTAAAATCGGGCAAGCCTCTCTTGGGCAAAGACGGTGCATTTGCCCCTTTATTGGAAAACCTTCTTAATGCTGCTCTTGAAGGTGAAATGGATGCTCACATGGATGATGAAGAGCGTTTAAGTGGTAACCGCCGCAATGGTTATAACCGTAAACAAGTTCAGACCTCACTTGGCGAGGGTAACGGTTCAAACCCCTCGTGACAGAGAATCTCGGTTTGAACCTGAGTTTATAAAGAAGCGCGAACGTATATTGGCAGAAGGTGTAGCGGACCGTATCATCGGTTTATACGCTCTTGGAAACAGCACCAGAGAGATCAGTGACTGGATGGAGGAGAACCTTGGCAATCGTGTTTCAGCCGACACAATAAGCTCCATTACTGACCGTGTGCTACCTGAGCTTCAGTCCTGGCGTACTCGTCCACTTGATCCGGTTTATCCCATTGTATGGATGGATGCTATTCATTACAAAGTGATGGATGACAAGAATCGTCCTGCTACTCGTGCTATTTATAATGTACTTGGTGTTGATCGCAACGGACATAAAGACCTGTTAGGAATGTATATCTCCAAGAGTGAAGGAGCCAATTTTTGGCTATCTGTCCTTACAGATTTGCAGACTCGTGGAGTACAAGATATTTTAATAGCCAGTACCGATAATCTGACAGGCTTCTCGGATGCCATTAATAGCGTTTTTCCTGAAACTATTGTTCAGAGCTGCATTGTTCATCAGATACGCAACTCACTTAAATATGTTGCCAGTAAGTATCAAAAGGCTTTCATGAAAGACCTCAAGCTGGTTTATCAGGCTATAAACCGTGAAACAGCAGAAGATGAATTAGACAATTTAGAGGTGAACTGGGGTGAGCAATATCCATTGGTTATTAAATCTTGGCGCGACAACTGGCATAAATTATCATCTTATTTTCAATATACAGACTCAATCAGGCGTCTTATATATACTACCAACATAGTTGAAGGGTATCATCGCCAAATACGAAAGGTGACCAAAAATAAGGGAGTATTCACCAACGATACCGCATTGGAAAAACTAGTCTACCTGGCTTATCGCAATATCCGAAAAAAATGGGTAATGCCACTACACAACTGGGGTCAGACAGCACAGCAGCTGGCTATTCTTTTTCCTGAAAGATTTAAATTATTGATTTAATTAAATAATAATACAAGGATTTCAATATATTTAATTAGTTTTGCTGATGACCAACAAAACGATGGCGAAGCTTTGAACCATTGATAGTTAAAAACGATTAGGGGATCGACCCCTAACCGTTTTTGACCAACTAAAACTCAGGTCTCGGCATTACCCATTAATAAATGATGCCAAATTAATTATAAAAATGAAACCTGACACAGTTTAATTTACACTACCATTTAATGGACGTTTTTTGTAGTATCTATACAGCACTACATATTCAATGTAGCATCCTTAATTAACGACTGTGGCTCAATAAGCTTTCCTCCGCCCAACCTGGCAACCTGCACCTTAAAACTACGATGTGTCTTCATCAGATTTCCCGACTGCAACGTAACAATCTTAGATTCATTAATTAAGTTAAGAAACAGAATACTGTTACGAGTACTCGAAAGACCATCTTTAACCCTCTTAATCTGACGTTTAGTCATCTTAGCGTACAAGTCTAAAATGGTTAATCTTAAATTCAGAACCTGCTCAAAATTACTGTAATCATTAGTTTTTTCCATTTTAGTGTAACCACTATACACTTCAGATAGAGTATTATATATCACTTTTAAATCATCAATCTGTTCTTTAGAAAATGCAGAGTGGTTATTATCAATATAGGCGAAAGTTGATTCAGTAATTGCTTTTAGTGATTTAGTTATCTCATATGAATAGTCTACCAGCTGTACATACTCCTGCTCAAGTTCAAGAGCATTAATTTGAATGCTTTCCAGAGTTGGAACCACTTCATAATCTCTCTTATCCTTATATCTCGAATATAGCTCATTTGCTTCTGTCATAGCCTTCTTCACAGATTTCCTGTTTTCATCTTTCAGTCCATCAATCACCCGTCTGAAAACTGAAATTGTTTTATCCATAACAATGTGGACCTCCTCATTACATGAATTTATAAGTTGATCTTTACTAGACAAAATCTGTTGCTGCTGCTCTTCTTTATTTTTACGTTTAGTATGTAATCTGCTCGATTTAAGCAGCATAAAAGCTACAACAAAAACCATAATAACGATTGCAATTTTTCCACCCCACATGAGGAATAGTCCAACCAATAAAGCTGCTGTAAAAGCAATTAGTGCAGTCATCAACCAACCAGCCACTACTGTAAGCACTCCATTAATTCTATAAACTGCACTCTCACGCCCCCATGCACGGTCGGCTAGTGAAGAACCCATTGCAACCATAAAAGTCACGTAAGTTGTTGAAAGAGGAAGTTTAAGTGAAGTACCAAGTGAAATAAGAAGTGCAGAAATAGTAAGATTTATTGATGCCCTTAATAAATCAAACGATGCTTTATTTTCAAGCTCAACAGGTTCAAACCTTTTATCAATGAAATTCTTTATCGGAGCAGGTGTCATTTTGTTAACCGACTTGCTAATATTTAAACTTCCTCTAACAATTGAACGGGATAGGGGAGACGACGAAAATCTTTCTATTCCTTCTCCTTTACGCGATAGATTTACCTCGGTTTCAGTTACAGTACGGGATTTCTTTGAAAAAACAAGGGCCAAAACCATAATAATACCGGCCCCAAGCAACCAGGCAACATTTGCGACTACAGGCTCAGACAGACGACCCATATAAAGGAAATTAATATCACCTCCTGTTGCCGCAAATTCATGAGCTATTTTGAATGAATCAAACCCGGCCATAAAAACACCTATAAAGTTCACAAGATCGTTTCCTGCAAAAGCCATTGCAAGAGCAGCAGTCCCTGCAAGTACAATAATTTTTAATATATTTACCCTAAAAACATGTTGCAATATCCCCATTATAACAGTCCACCCAATTAGTGTGTATAGGAGAGCTGTTCCCATGTTATTGTCAAGATAAGTTATAAATTCTTCAGAAACCAATACGCTTCCTTTTAAGCCTTTAAAAACAGCAAAGTAGGTAATGGCCGTAAGTGCAATACCACCCCAAAGAGCTCCAAGAATCTTAAATGTCTTATTATAATTAAAAGAAAATATCAATCTAGATATATACATTATTAGAGAACCTACTGCAAACGCAATTGCAATGGATATGAAAATACCACCGATAATAGCCAATGCCTTACCACTATTGATGTAATCACCAAGATTTTCTCCGGTATCTGTAGTCCAGATTGTAAACAATGCTACCGCAACAGCTGCTCCAAGTAATTCAAATACCAATGATACTGTAGTTGATGTAGGCAACCCGAATGTATTAAATAGATCGAGTAGAATAACATCAGTAAGCATTACCGCCAAAAATAGCATCATAATAGTTGGAAAGGTGAATTTTTCGGGATAAAATACTCCACTTCTTGCAATCTCCATCATTCCACTCGAAAACATTGTCCCAATAAGAATACCTACTGATGCAACAGCAAAAATTGCCCACAAAGGAGCCACTTTAGAACCTATACTCGAATTTAAGAAATTTACCGCATCATTAGATACTCCAACAACAAGGTCCAATACTGCTAGTGCGAGCAGTATAATAACAATAATTAAATAAATTGACTCCATTTGAAATCTAAATTTTTTTCAATATTTGATTAGATAGAAAAGTTTATTAGTTCTCTACTTATTATACAACCATTAAAAAGCTCTACTAAGATAAAATATATATTTAGAATATTTTATTCAGCAAAGGTAAAATAAAATAGTGTGCAGGTACAAATTCTAAACAATAATGTAACAAAATCTTAACTAAAACGTAACAATAACTTAATTCATTCGTAGCAGCTTTGTAACTTTAATTCTATTCTTTTGTAAAAAGAAAAAATGACATTTGGCACAAATAATATCAATTTTCATTAACTCTCTATGGGTCTTAAAGAGGTATAGATGTGAAATCTGTGCCTTTTTTCTTTTTTAGAATCATAAAAAATTACCTTTGCATATCTAAATCAATTTACTATATAAAATGGCAAGAAAAAAACTTTCGCAATCACAGATTGCATCTATAATTATTCTTTGGATTGTTATTGTTCTATATATAATCATGTATGCAGAAATAACGCCAATTACAATAATTTCAATAATCATGTCGGGCGCTATTGTTTTTATTTCAGTTTACAAAAGTCTAAAAAAATAGCATCATTGCTGTCAAAAAGAAAATTATTAATACTTTTGTGCTTTAAAATGTTATTTATTTATTTTATAAAAAGATAAAACATGAAAGCCTCTGCAATAATTGATTTATTAAAAATGCGATTTCCAAACGAGCCTGAATATCATCAAGCAGTAGTTGAAGTAATTGATTCCATCGAGAATATTTACAATAAACATCCGGAATTTGAGAAAGCAAATTTAATAGAACGATTAATAATTCCTGATAAAATTCACTCTTTTCGAATATCATGGGTAGATGATAAAAGCAAAGTAAATACAAATATGGGATACCGAATTCAGCATAACAATGCAATCGGACCATACAAAGGGGGAATTCGTTTTCATGCATCTGTAACGCCATCAATACTAAAGTTTTTGGCATTTGAGCAAACATTCAAAAATGCGCTAACAACCCTTCCTTTGGGTGGAGCTAAAGGAGGCTCCGACTTCTCACCTCGTGGTAAATCTGATAGTGAAATTATGCGTTTTTGCCAAGCATATGTAGAGGGCTTATGGAAAGTTATAGGGGCAAATACCGACATACCTGCAGGAGATATTGGGGTAGGAGCACGCGAGGTTGGCTATATGTTCGGTAAATACAAAAAGCTAGCCGACGAGTTCACCGGTACATTTACCGGTAAAGGTCGTGAATTCGGAGGCTCATTAATGCGTCCCGAAGCAACCGGTTATGGCAATGTTTACTTCCTTCTTGAAATGTTGAAAACCAAAGGAATTGATATTGAAGGTAAGAAATGTATAGTTTCAGGTTCCGGCAATGTTGCACAGTTCACCTGCGAAAAACTTATTCAATTGGGCGCACTTCCTATTACACTATCCGACTCCGACGGATATATTTACGATCCTAAAGGAATAGATCAAGAAAAATTACAATTTGTAATGGAGTTAAAAAATTTATACAGAGGCAGAATAAGAGAATACGCCGAAGAATTTGGCTGTAAGTATGTTTCTGGTGGACGTCCTTGGGCAGAAAAGGGAGATATTGCTCTTCCCTCGGCAACACAAAATGAAATAGATAAACAAGACGCAGAGATGCTTGTTAAAAACGGAATACTAGCAGTTTCAGAAGGAGCCAATATGCCTACAACACCCGAAGCAATAGCTGTTTTCCATGAAAATAAAATCTTATATGCGCCTGGTAAAGCTGCAAATGCCGGTGGAGTATCTGTTTCAGGATTAGAGATGACACAAAATTCAGATCACCTCAGTTGGCCTGTAGAGCAGGTTGACGACAAATTAAAATGGATAATGAGCAATATTCACGAAAACTGTGTAAAATACGGAAAAGAAAGTGATGGATATGTCAATTATGCAAAAGGAGCAAACATTGCCGGTTTTATGAAAGTAGCCAAAGCAATGATGGCGCAAGGAATATTATAGCAATTATTTTTTTTATTCTGATATTTACTGTATTTTTGCAACCTGAAATAATAAATAATGGTCCGGTAGCTCAGCTGGATAGAGCAACAGCCTTCTAAGCTGTGGGTCGTGGGTTCGAATCCCGCTCGGATCACTCTAAAAATAAAGCACTTATCTAAATGTTTAGGTAAGTGTTTTTTGTTTTGGGAAAACAATCGGAAAATAAAAGCTTAATATATTGCTTCTGTTACCATCTTTTCAGTCTTCTCAAATAGTTCTTTGAACGACATATCTTTTATCGGGAAAGAGTCATGTACTATTAATTCAATAGTATTACCAATCCCTAATGGAAATGAGCCCCATCTTGTCATTTTCCACGCATTGTTAATAGTAATGGGAACAACTAAAGCAGACGGAGCATATTTACAAAGGATTTTTATTCCGTTTTCTGCAAAAGCTTTTGGCACTCCGGTAATACTGCGTGTCCCTTCGGGGAATATCACCACAGAGCGCTTGTTAGACTCTATATATTTGCCCATTTCTTGGATAGCAGACAAAGCCTGTTTAGCATTTTTTCTATCAATAAGTACCGATCCTCCATGTCTAAGGCTGTATGAAATACTTGGAATACCCTTGCCAAGTTCAATCTTACTTACAAACTTAGGGTGCACCTTTCGCAAATACCATCCTAAAGCGGGAATATCATACCAACTTTGGTGATTGGCAGCAATAATTAGCGGAGTATCTGTCGGAAGCTTATCTAATCCACTTACCTTATACCTTGTACCTAATATGTAGGTATTAAATACAAGAAAGAAAAATAATCCATCTACACTCTTTTTATGGGCCTCATATCCAAAAAAATTAAAACATACCCATTGTATTGCATGAAAGATAACCAATGTACTTCCAAATAACAGATAATATATTGCTGATAGGGGATAAGATATTAATTTTTGCATTATTTTGAAACTTCAATTTTATACTTTTTACCCTTCATTTTTTCACCCTTGATATTAGACAGTAGTGTCTTTACAACCTCTGAACGAACTGCAACGAAAGAAATAAAGTCTTTCACTTCAATCAGTCCAATATCGTTTTTATCAAGTTTACCTTTTTGTAAAAAGAAACCAACAATATCTCCCTTATTTAGCTTATTCTTTTTGCCCCCACTTACATAAATTGTCTCAAATTTAGGGAGATCGGGTAGGTTTTTTTCTGTTGAAACCTTAAAGATATCCAAATTGTCAGGGATATAATCAGGTAAATTGTCATCTTTAAAATGGATAATATAGGCAGTACCTGAAGCATACATACGCGCAGTTCGCCCATTACGATGTATGAATTCGGTTTCAGTACCCGGAAGATGATAATGAATAACATGATTCATCTCTGGAATATCCAAGCCTCTTGCTGCCAAGTCGGTAGAAACCAAATAATTCAAACTGCCATTTCTGAATCTTAAAAGAACTTTCTCCCTATCATCCTGGTCCATACCTCCGTGATAAAAACCGATCTCTACTCCTTTCTCACTCAATAAATCAGCAACTCTCTCAGTAGCTTCTCTGTGATTACAAAATATAAGTGCAGGCTCTGAATCAAGAGTGCATATAAGACGAAACAAAGAATCTATTTTGTCTTTATCCGCAGACTCTATAATCTTAATCGTAAGGGACTCACTTTTCTCCTCTTCCAGAAAATCAAGTGTTACCGGAGTACCTATCTCAACAAAGTCTGGTATCTCAACGTCGGAAGTAGCCGAAAGAAGCACTCTTTTTTGGATAGAAGGCAGTTGGCTGATGATTGTGTTCATCTCATCCCGGAAACCTAACTGCAGTGATTTATCGAACTCATCTAGAACCAGAATTTTAATGAAATCAGTGTCAAACGATTTTCTTTCAAGGTGATCAGTCAATCGCCCGGGTGTACCGATAAGCAAAGCCGGAGGATTGCTCAGGTTATTTAGTTCGGTCTCTATAGAGTGACCTCCGTAACAAACGTTCACCTTAAATTTAGTACCCAACTTTTTCCATACCTGTTCTGTCTGAATAGCCAATTCTCTCGACGGAACAACAATTAAACATTGAACATTAGATATATCTTCATTTAATAATTGAAGAACAGGCAGGAGAACAGCAACGGTTTTTCCTGAACCTGTAGGTGATAGGAGCAATATGTTTTGCTCTTTGATTATTGTGTACTGAGCTGCTTTCTGCATCTCGTTAAGGCTCTCAATACCCAGATTTGATAGTATTTTTTTGTTTTGATCTTCTAATTTCATAAATCAAAGATACAACATTATAATTCACCTAATATATCAAATGTTCACTTGATTTGTTGAAATATTTAATGAAGTCATTTGGAGGTTGTTCACTTTTAGAAGTGATTTAGCTTTGTTGGTAATCACCTTATAGCTTGGATCATCTAAAATTCTTAAGATTTTCATTATTTTACCTTTTCAGTTGAGGTTTGAACTTGCAATTTTGATTTAGATATTACAATAGGCTCAACTGAAAGGGCTGGCTTTGGAAACCAATGACTCGTTTTATTTGCTATATATACTAAAAACAGCATTAACGGCACCTCTGTTAGTACACCTACAGTTGTGGCTAATGCAGCGGGGGAGTTCATCCCAAACAGAGCAATTGCTACTGCTACAGCCAGTTCAAAGAAATTTGATGCTCCAATCATACCTGCTGGTGCTGCAATATTGAAGGGTAATTTCATTAATCTTGCTGCCCCATATGCAATAAAGAAAATAAAGAATGTCTGAATAGTAAGTGGTATCGCAATAAGCAAAATATGTAATGGATTATTCAAAATTGTTTCCCCCTGGAAAGAGAAAAGAAGCACCAGCATCAATAATAACCCTGCAGTTGTTGCACCATCAAACTTAGGTAAAAAATTGTTTTCAAAATACTCTAATCCTTTTCTCTTAATAACTCTTATTCTGGTTAAAATACCTCCTGCTAGTGGAATTACAACAAATAGAACAACAGATAATATCAGCGTATCCCATGGAACAGTTACATTGCTCACACCCAGCAATAACTTAACAATTGGTATAAATGCTACTAAGATGATTAAATTATTGGTTGCCACCTGAACAACTGTATAAGCCGGATTACCTTTTGTTAAAGTACTCCACACAAAAACCATCGCTGTACAAGGTGCCGCTCCCAGTAAAACAGCTCCGGCAAGATATTCAGTTGCAAGTTCCGGAGTTATGAAGTTTTTGAATACTATAAAAAGGAAAAATGATGCTATAGCATACATTGTAAAAGGTTTAATCAACCAATTCACAACCCAGGTTAAGTACAACCCTTTTGGATTCTTACCTACATTCTTAACACTCTGAAAATCTACTTTCATCATCATGGGATAAATCATAACCCAGATAAGTATTGCAGTAGGAATAGAAATATTCGCATACTCAAACCTGCTTAAAAACTCCGGTATTACAGCAAAATACCTTCCTATCAAAATACCTGCAGGCATACACAATATCACCCAAACTGATAAATATTTATTGAAAAAGCTGATACCGGATGTACTTTTATTATTTTCCATATTTTTATTTCAATTAATTTAAATCAATCTTACCTCCAAATAAATTACGGATGTCAGAATTTATTATTTTACTTTAAAAGATTTTTTAGACCTTGTCCTTTCAATTCTTCCGGAACCCATTTTATTAATGCTATATTCCCCCCGGATGTCTCACTTATCTCTTTAATCCATTGAGTTTCATTTTCTGCTTTAGCTTTTAAAATGTTGTTGGTAGAATCTGTAGCATAAAAACTTGAATTGATGATCCACCATTTACTGAATATACCGGCTCTGTTTAAATCTTCCTGGAGTCTCATAGCCTCATAAAATGGAGTTGCTTCTGCCAATGATATAATCAGTACTTCAGTGAATTTATTATCTTTAAGTTTCGGGAGTAATTTCTTAACAGAATCTGGTGTTTCACCTTTTGTACGCATAATTTCCTTGTTATAGCTTTCTGTAGATTCCAGTAATAGAACTGTATGTCCTGTTGGTGCAGTATCTATCACAACTATTTCATCTTCAGATCTGTCAACTATTTCTGCAAATGCTCTGAATACAGCGATTTCCTGTGTACACGGACTTCTTAAATCTTCTTCTATATAGTCGATATCGTCTTGAGATGCATTTGATTCTTTTGCTTTTGCTATTACTTCTTTCTTATACTTTTCTAACTCTTTTTCTTCATCAATAAAGCTCATTGTTATTCCCTGACTTTCATCAATTACATATTTCAAATGTGCTGCGGGGTCGGTTGTTGTCAGATGAACTTTCTTTCCTTTTTCTGCCAATGCAAGTGCAATGGTTGCAGCAATAGTTGTCTTTCCAACGCCACCCTTTCCCATGGTGAATATCACTTTTTTATCTGAGTTATACAGATCATCTACAACTTTCTCCAAAGTTGCAGTATTTTTAATATCTAAGCCGGTTGTGTTTTGAGTCTCCTTGTTTAACGAAGCACCAATTTTTTCTTCTGCCCCATTTAAGAATGCTCTTAGTTTATTTATTCCAGTAACGTTGAATGGTTTTAAAGCCAATATATAGGTTTCAAGACTTTTAAGCCCTTCCGGCATATTTCTCATCACCTCGTCCTGTTTATTGAATATTAGTGTTGATAATTCATCATCATGCTCCTTTAATACACCATTTATTATCTGTATTTGATTATTAATACCCAATTCCCGGAGCTCAGAAGATGTCCTTTCGGTTTCAGCTAAGGCAGAAGACTGAGGCCTGGATACTAAAATTATTGTGGTTTGTTTACCATCAGCCAGATTTTCTACAGCCTTTTTATATATTTCTTTCTTATCATTTAAGCCTGATAACTGACCTAAGCAAGAGGCCCCATGAGTACTTTTATTAATGAAGTCGGTCCATGCTGAAGGGAGTTGTAGCATCCTCAAGGTATGTCCTGTAGGTGCTGTATCAAAAATAACATGATCATATTTTTCTGCAACCTCATCATCCGCAATAAAATTTGTAAACTCATTAAAAGATGCAATTTCAACTGTACAAGAACCTGACAATTGTTCTTGCATATTTTCAATTACAACATCGGGTAATTTACCTCTGAAAGGCCCAACAATACTTTCTTTATATTCAGCTGCTGAAGCCTCCGGTTCGAAGTTTGCAACTGTAAGATTTGGGATCTCTTTTATTTTTACTCCCTTATTATTTAATTCAGTTTCAAATACATCCTGAAGATTAGAAGCCGGGTCGGTGCTCACAAGCATAATATTCTTACCACTGTCAGCCAGATTAACCGCAATACTGCTGGCTAATGATGTTTTACCTACACCACCTTTTCCTGTGAAAAAAAGGTATTTTGTTAGTTCAACATCTTTTATGTTAAAATCTTTATACATGATTTTTTCCCTTTAACTGTTTACTTTTTTCAAACTCATTTTTTACACTATTACTCTTAACAGCAACCTGACTCTCCGCAGCAACCTGTACTATCATTATTAACTATTTCAATTTTTTCTTTCTTGTCCGAGGTGATATATTCTTGTGGAATCTCAAGAAAACTCACAAATTCCTCGTCAGTGGGGTATTCACCAGTTTTTACAACCTCACCATCCACAATTGTAATTGGTAAAACATCTACCCCTTTGTCATTTAATAATTTATTCACTTCACTATTATCAATGTAAGCTTGGGGATTATCAGACAGATTATGTCTTTCAACTTTCACTCCTTTTTTATTTAAACTGCTTACTGTTGTTGCGACTTTAAGTAAATTCTTATCAACCGATGGACCGCATACTCCAGTTGAACAGCACATTGCAGGGTCATAAATCACCATTTTTTTCATAATAAATTCTCCTTGTTTTTATAAAAAATTAATACGATATTGTTTATTTTAAAATTAATCTTTTCTGTTCTCTATTCGCCGAATAACGAACAATAAATACAAAAAATATATTTCTACTCAACAGATCAATCCATCAACATCAAAAACATTAAATAGATTAGAAAACAACTTCCGCGCAACATCCCAATTCTCTTTATTAATGCAATAACGTACTTTAGGAGTTTCAATCTCTCCTTTAATAAGTCCCGCATCTCTCAACTCCTTCAAGTGTTGAGATACTGTTGATTTAGCAATAGGGAGTTCATCATGAATATCTCCAAAGAAACAGCTATCCTGAGATGCCAGAAATACCAGAATCTCAATGCGGGTAGGGTGGGCTAAAGCTTTTGCAAACCTTGCCACCAACTCTTGGTCCGTTACACTCATTTTCTCATTCACTTTTTTCATATTTAATTTTATTGTTCGCAAATATACGAACAATAAAATTAATAGAAAATAAAATGTTTTATAATTTTGTTGTGTTTTATTTTACCCTGTTAGTTCCTCTTCCACCAAATCCCCAAGAAACAATAATACTGTGAGTAAATCCGTCCATCGATTGATATACGCCGTTTATTGATTCCAGGCTTCTGCCATAATTAGGCATTCTGTAACTATATCTAACGCTTATTCTATTATCGAAATCGCCAAACAACATATCATTGTAAACTGAATATGGTGTAGATATTTTAAATTTATAATCAAAACCAATACCTACTTGTGGAAACCATGAGTTGAATTTAAGCTTTTTGAGTTCAGGAATTTCTTTTATATCCACCTCCGATGCTGAAAATCCACTGTATCCTCCTCCTACATATGGGTAAATACTAATTCGTTTTGTATCTAATAACAGATATCCGGCATTTAAATAACCCACACCAAGTGTTGATATTGATTTCTGAGGCCAATTTACATGATTTATTAGAACATCTTTTTTTAGTGAATGTCCCGAAAAACCAAATCCTGCAATACCGACCAGCTTTTTGTACCTAACATCAAATGCCATCTCCATACTAACACCGGTATTAAAATATTCAGCTAAGTTACTTGTAGGAATAACAGCTCCAAAACCCACCACATCCCAATAAAATGCCCATTGCGAAGGTTCAAATTTAAACCTTATTGTTTCGCGAATGATTGATTCGTATGGGCTATTGGGAAATTTATCCAGAAATTGATCTGATAAATCATTAATATATGCTGTTTGTTCTGACTCTAAGTCCATCCTGCCGCCACTCTGACCTGCTCTCAAAATATCTTCCAATTGAAGAACCAGAAACTCCTTATCCATATCAGAAACACTGCTTTCCTTTATAAAAACAAGTAGCAGATCTTTATTTTCAACTGTTTGTTGAAATAAAGTTGGGAACAAATTGTCTGTTTGCGCAAGAATTCTTACTGAATTTGAAACAGGTAGTGTATAGTCAACCTGTTTAATAAAATCGATTAACTCTTCATACTCCTCTGTCCAGTAAAGAATATAAATATACTCGATAGGATAAAATGTACTGTAAACATTACCCTTATTTTCTTTCAGTAGAAGGTCTTTAACCTCTTTTGCCCTGAACATATCACCCTTCACAATTTGATCAAGCAGTATGCGTCTACCCTTATCTAAAAAGTCATGACTCGATTGTTCGTAATTTATTATCTGGCTGCGAAGTGAATCATTTTGTGAGAATGATTTCATGGTAAGAAGTGTCATCACAATTATTGCAACATATAGCTTCATTTTCATGATAAATGTTTTATTTCAATTATATATTAGAATATTTAATTTCACAAAAGTATATTATTTATTTAAATTATCCTCATAATATCTTATTCACTCTTCCGCACTTTTTTTTGCATTAACTCCCCGATAAGATCATATGGAATATAAGATTTGAGATACAAAATAGCTCAGTCCACCAAAGCTTATGTCATTTTATAATTAAACTACATAAACACTATCAGAATTATACCTCATGTCATAAGATGTGGAATAGATCCAGAAATGAGTGTCCATGTTATTCCAATGTTTTGGAAGCTCTATTGATGCAGTGCCGGCTTTTTTCTTGATGCTGCCTTTCCTAAATATTTCTGATGGAAAGGATTCATTAAAGCATACAATATTTACATTATCATTTGAGTTGGCTGGTTTAGATTTAGGATAAATATCAGGATCCCATTTAAAAGTTGCAATATTAGTTTCTTCTTCAATGGATACAGTTGGCATTGTAGGGGGTTGTATCTTACCTCCGGCAATTTGAATTTTGCTGTAATCTAATGATAGCTCTGAATCAACTTCAACTACAGCTTCCCTGCTTACTTTGCCGCAAACGGTGCCGAAATTTAAACTGTTGTTCTTAAATCCATTTTTTATCTCTCTAAATAATGGAGACATCTTGCTGCTTACAAATCCAAATTTGGTACGATGCGCAGTCTGTTTTTTTGTCTTAGGATTTTGTGGTTTAATATATGTTCTGAACCTTTGCTGACCATTTACTACATAAGCCACAACCGGACCCATTCTGCCTGAAAACCCCATTTTAGAAATATCAATATTACCCATATGTATTAGATTTTAGAATAAATCAAAATTAACAATTATTCATCGGTTATACAAGGGTTTTGAATATTGCTTTGTCCTTATATGGGCCTTATTAACACTGTAAAACTACATAGTGAATACAGTGTAGATACAGTGTGGCTACAGTGATGATATGGATAAAGTATTGTTTAGGACTTCTTTAGCTATTCTTTTGCAGTAATGATAATTTACTGTATTTTTGAAATTATTCTCATGTAAAAAGATAACATAAGAGAGTAGGGATGAAACCAATATTCATAATCTCAGGTGATAAAGGAAGTGGGAAGTCTACTTTTCTTGTAGAAATCTTGTATCTGCTGCAGAGGGATGGTTTTGTTGTGAGAGGATTTGTAGCATTGCATAACTTTGAGTCTGACTCCTATCTGATTAAAAATGTGACAACCAAGGAAGAGGCTTTAATCTTGCAAAGGATCTCAGATTATGAAAAACGACCTGATCATTTTAAGATTTTTTCTGAAGGTGTAGAAAAAGGGCTTACTTGGATAGAAGAGCTGCTTGAGCAGTCTCCCAATTTAGCTGTAATTGACGAAATAGGTGGTTATGAAATGCGAGGAACTCTTTGGAGTAATGGTTTTGCAGGGTTGGTGGAGTCTGATATTCCTTTGATATTTACTGTTAAGAGTAAGCATTTTAGTGAAGTTGTGAAAAAATGGAATATTAGTGCAACTGCCATTTTCGATTCTAACGATTTTGATGATTCTCATGGGGCTTTTGAAAAAGTAAAGGAATGGTTACAGTCAACTCTGAAATAACAGGTGTGGTGTTGGCCGGTGGTCAAAGTAGGCGTATGGGATTCAATAAGGCTGAAGCTGATGTTGGTGGTGCGACGATGCTAAGAAGGATGATTGATAAACTTTGTGAAGTTACTCCCAATATTATAGTGAGCAGTGGAGCCATCACATACCCCAATATACCATGGAGGCAAATACCGGATGAGTTTCCTCAATATGGTCCTTTGGGCGGCATATATTCAGTTTTGAAAGCTTCTAATTCTAATTTAAATTTGATTGTTTCGTGTGATATTCCATTTGTATCAGTATCTTTATTAAAGTATATTGTTTCTAGAGCGATGGTTAGTGGCGCATTGCTCACTCTGCCTGTCGATTGCACCGGTCAGCAACAAATGTTGTGTGCTGTATATCACAAGGATGTCCTCCCGGTATTAATACAGCAAATTGATTCAAATCAATTAAAGATGAAAAGCTTACTTGATTTAGTGTCTGTAGAATATATTAATATTTCTAAAGAACATCCACTTTATCACGAGCATGCATTTACTAATGTCAATACTGAGAGCACTTTAAATTTAGCCCGAGAGCTATGGGAGAGCAAATAGGTAAAGTTAATGATAAGTGGATCAAAGCATCTGTGCTCGCCGGTTTATGGGCTGGTGTTGAGATTATTGCGGGTAGTTTTTTGCATAATCTGAAAATTCCTTTTTCAGGTACCTTCCTTACACTTATTTCCATAGTTTTGGTAGTCGGGTTTTTTCAAATATGGCCAAAATATGGAATTATCTGGCGAGCAGGGTTAATAACTGCATTAATGAAATCGATTTCTCCCAGTTCTGTAATATTAGGACCAATGATTGCAATTGCATTGGAAGGTTTTATTATGGAGTTTGCTATTCGTATTTCAGGAAGGAATATAATAGGATATATAACAGCGGGAATGCTAACTATGATAGGTATTTTGATGCATAAAGTAGTGCGGCTTTACCTGCTTTATGGTTGGGACATATTTCAGATATATGAACAGATGTATGTATTTGCGACCAGGAATCTCGACTTCCTTCACACTCAACCAATGCGTGCAGTGCTAATTCTTTTTCTATTTTATGCTTTATTAGGTGCATTGGCTGCGTATTTTGGTTTTAGGTTGGGTCGAAGAGCGAAAGCAGATCAGCTTCGTGAAATGACATTTTCCCCTACATCTAAAAATGAGATCTGGAGTCAGCCGACTGATGATATTGTTTATTCTACCAAATATTTAATTTTATTGGTTATACTTATTCCTGCACTCCTCTTTGGGTTGAATAATCTTACATTGATTCCTGCACTAATTATAACTATTCCATGTTTTGTATTTGTTTTTTGGCGTTATTATTATGCTTTGCGTCAGTTAAAAAAATGGATCTTCTGGATGCAGCTTTTGGTGATTATTGTATTAGCACTTCTTTTTAGTAAGACAACGGAAAGTGGACTAGAAGGTCTCCTTATGTCGTTGTCGGGAGGTATAATTATGGTTCTCAGAGCTCTTGTTGTAGTTACAGGTTTTGCAGCCCTGAGCACGGAGTTGCGAGCTCCTCTTATGCAGCAATTGTTTTTCAGGTCAGGTTTCAGGCAGCTGTATCTTTCAGTTAACCATGCTTTTGGAATATTGCCCATGGTGATAAGTAGTTTTACTACAGCGCGCCGGTTTATTATGAACCCGGCACGCTCAATTGCAACTAGCTTACGCTATGTAAACAGTTGGCATCTTCACCTGGTGCGACTGCTGGATGAGGATCTTACTAACTGATAGCCCGATCTGATGAAGTATACATATGGGAATACCAGCATATGCATTAATTTTGTATATGGGAATATCATAAAGATAAAGAACCCTAAGGTTATATGAAGTTTATACTGCAAAGGGTGATTAGCTAAAATAAGTCCGGCATTTGGCTGAAAGGTTACAATTGCCTGCGACCACTCGCTTAATGCAGCATATGTGCCTATTGGTTCAACTGCTGTTTTAGCCGCTGCCGATAGTCCAATTATAGCCTCTACCAACAATAGTATAATAATAAAATAGTCCATGAAGCTACTATTGTATTTTATGCGTGGTGAACTAAAACGTCTGATTACCAATATCGTCATGCCAATAACAGCTGTGACTCCAAAAATTGAGCCCATTGATAAGGCTATTATTCTTTTTGTTTCAGTAGTCATTACCAAATGATAAAGCCACTCAGGAATGAAGAGTGTGAGATGTCCAAAGAACACAAAAATAATTCCCACATGAAAAAGATTGCTAGCCAGTTTCACTTTCTTGTCAGCAATAAATTGTGTTGACTCTGCCTGAACTGTTTTGTTCATCATTACTAGTCGTGTAATTAACCCAAAGCCAAATATCGCAAGTGCGATGTATGGAAAATAGGTAAATAGGAAATTGTTAATATAGTTGTCCATGTCAGTTGTTTTTAATATTACAGGTTCCCCCTCCAAAAGTTACAGGTTCTTCTTCATATTCAGCATCTAAATCTAACGGTTTTTCATTCTTGATCATTTCCTTGGTAATTGCCTTATCGGGTTGTTTTGCAGATAAAGAAATAATAGCCTGAAAGATTGAGCTGTAAGTGTTTTCACTTTCGCTTAATGCTTCGTTTATTCTGTCCATTATGTGCACTGTTTCTCCTAACAGTTCGGCTGCCTTTTCAAGCGGTAGAGTAGAAAGGAATTCTAGGAAAGCCGGAATATAGTCAGGAAGCTCTTTGGTGGTGAGCTGCATTCCACTCTCTTTGTAAAACTCCATAAGATTAACCATTGCTTGGCCGCGATCTCTGGAGTCACCTTTGATGTGTTCAAAAATATGCAGTGAAACACTTCTGGAGTAATCAAACAGCTGCACATACTCCTCTTGCCAATTAATTAGATCTAACTCTCTAAACCTATTGCAAAATTCAATTATCCCTCTTATTTGATCTTCCTGCAGCAAAGAATCTTCCCTCAATATATTTTCCACTTGAGGTAAAAACTCTTGTAGTTCATTATTGGGATATGAGAGTAAAAGAGATAGAATTTTATATGTTTTTATCATAATCAGATTCCTCCAAAAAGGTTTTTGAGTTTGTCGTCATCACTACTGTCTCCATCCGGGTAGCCGCAGCCGGATTGATTTAGGTACGCATTTTTAACCATTTCCTTATGGGCGACAGGTATTACAAAGCGATCATTGTAATTGGCAATAGCCATGAGATGATACATCTTTTCTGTCTCTTCAGGTGTAAGTTCTGTTCCTTCCAATACTTCAAGATTCACCTCTTTGTCTACAATTTTACTGCGCATATAGGCTCGCATTGCCAACATCCGCTTAAGAGCATTTTTAACTGGTTTTTCGTCGCCTGCAGTAAACATGTTAGCTAAATACTTATGAGAAATACGCATATCATCCACATCGGGCAAGATGCCATTCATGCCAATGTCTCCACTGTGTGCTGCCGACTGTATAGGAGATAGTGGAGGTACATACCATACCATAGGGAGTGTTCTATATTCAGGATGTAGAGGGAAGGCAACCTTCCAATCGATAGCCATTTTGTATATTGGCGAGGAGACAGCAGCCTTTAATATATTCTCCGGAATTCCCTGTTTGCGTGCTTCTGATATAATTTCCGGATCGTGAGGATCTAAAAATAGATTAAGATGCTCCTCGTAAAGATTTTTTTCATCGGGTGTTATTGCTGCTTCTTTTATCTTGTCGGCATCATAAAGCATTACTCCAATATATCTTATACGACCAACGCACGACTCACTGCACAGTGTTGATTCTCCTGCTTCTATGCGAGGATAACAAAAGGTGCATTTTTCAGATCTTTTGGTTTCCCAATTGAAGTAAACTTTTTTATAAGGGCAACCGCTAATACATTGACGCCAACCTCTACAACGATCCTGGTCTATTAGAACAATGCCATCCTCCTCTCGTTTGTAAATGGCCCCGGAGGGGCACACTGCAACACAGGTGGGGTTAAGGCAATGTTCGCAAATTCTAGGCAGATACATGATAAAAGAGTTTTTAAACTCACCATATATATCCTTTGGTACATCTTTAAAGTTTGTCTCCTTACTTCTTTTTTCAAACTCACCACCTAAGTCATCTTCCCAGTTTGCTGTTTTCTCAATTTTATCCATCACCTTTCCGGTTAAGATAGAGTGGGGGCGTGCAGTGGGAGGTGTTTTAAATTTAGACCCTTTGTGTAAAATGGAATAGTTAAATGTGAAAGGTTCGTAGTAATCATCTATGGTGGGCATGGTGGGACTGGCAAATATGTTCTTGATAATACCTGCCTTGCTGCCCATTTTGGGTGTGAGCCTCTCTTTATCGAGTTTCCATCCGCCCTTCCATCTTTCCTGATTTTCCCATTCGTCAGGATATCCTATACCGGGTTTAGTCTCTACATTATTGAACCATACATATTCAACTCCCTTGCGAGAAGTCCATACGTTTTTACAAGTTACCGAGCATGTGTGACATCCGATACACTTATCGAGGTTCATAACCATTGCTATTTGTGCACGTATTTGCATAGTGTTTGAGATTTTTAAGATTCTTTTATGGGTTGATCCATCCATTCCACTTTGTTGAGTTTACGGATAATTATAAACTCATCACGATTGGCACCGATAGTACCATAATAATTTATACCATAACTCAATTGTGCGTATCCACCTATCATATGAGTAGGTTTTAGACAGAGACGCGATACGGAGTTGTGTACACCACCTCGATTACCTGTAATCTGGCTCACAGGCATATTTACTGTTCTTTCTTGATTATGGTACATGATTAATGCACCATTTGGAATTCTTTGCGAAACAACAAGTCGTACAATAGTTGCACCATTTTCGTTAAAGACCTCTACCCAATCGTTATCTGCCAACTCCATTTTTTTAGCATCATCTTCGCTCATCCATGCTACCGGACCGCCACGTCCGAGGGTTAGCATTATTAGGTTGTCCGACCAGGTGGAGTGAATTGTCCATTTGTTGTGAGGAGTCATCATGTTCAGGATCATATACTTTTCATCTCCTTCCAATTTTTCAATCATCCCTTTTAACGATTTTGTATCTATAGGCGGTTTATAGCATACCAGGTTTTCGCCAAAATCAATCATCCATGGGTGGTCTTGGTAAAGCGATTGTCTACCGGTAAGTGTTCGCCAAGGAATAAGTTCATGTACATTTGTGTAACCGGCATTGTATGAAACCTCATGAGATTCTACACCACTCCACGTAGGGGAGGTTATAATCTTTCGTGGCTGTTGAAGCAGATCTTTAAACCGAATTTGTTCATCTTCACGCATAGATGCCAAGTGGCGATGCTTGCGTCCTGTAACCTTTTCTAATGCCTCCCAAGCCTTAACGGCTACTTTTCCGTTTGTTTCAGGCGCCAGAGTCAGAATCATTTCGGCGGCGTGGATGTCTGTTTCAATGAGTGCTCGTCCGTTAGATTTATATCCATTGGAAGATATATTCAGCTTCTTTAGTAATTCCACCTCTTTTTTAGTATCCCAGCTAATTCCTTTTCCTCCATTCCCCAATTCTTCCATTAGTGGACCTAGTGTGGTGAATCTATTGTAGGTGTCAGGATAATCGCGAATCACTTCAATGATATCAGACATATTTTTGCCTGGTTTCAGTTCCAAATTTTCTCTTTTCCAGTCTTTGGCATAAACAGTCTCTGAAAGCTCCATGGGCGAGTCGTGTTGCATGGGGAGCAGAACAATATCTTTCTCTTTACCGAGATGACCGGGAGATAGTTCAGAAACTTTTTTTGCCAGTCCTTTAAAGATTTCCCAGTCAGTGCGTGCCTCCCAAACCGGATCAATAGCATTAGAGAAAGGATGAATAAATGGGTGCAAATCGGTTGTACTCAAGTCATTTTTCTCATACCATGTTGCAGCAGGCAGTATAATATCAGAGTGAAGAGCGGAAGTGGACATTCTGAAATCGAGTGTTACAAGCAGATCTAGTTTCCCTTCCGGTGCCTTATCGTGCCATTTTACTTCTTGTGGCAGTTGTTGGTCATGAGCTTTTAAATCTTCCCCAAGTACACTGTTTTGTGCTCCCAATAAATGTTTCATAAAGTATTCCATGCCTTTTGCACTTGATGCCAAAAGGTTGGATCGCCATATAAACATGTTTCTTGGAAAGTTCTTAGGATTATCCGGGTTTTCAGAAGCGATGGAAAGTTCGCCACTCTTTAATTTTTGGGTAATGAAGCTTTGAGTTTCTTTTCCCTGAACATCAGCTTGACGACTCAATTTAATTGGATTGTCGCTTAATTGTGGACTAGATGGCAGCCATCCCATTCGTTCTGCTTTTACATTGCAATCAATTATTGAAAGTTTTGACCACTTTTCCCGGTCTGCCAATGGAGAGATTAGTTCTGTTAATCCAACCTTTTCGTAGCGCCATTGATTGGTGTGCATATAAAAATAGGAGGTGGCATTCATGTGTCGAGGTGGACGATGCCAGTCAAGTGCAAACGCTAGGGGGGTCCAGCCCGTTTGTGGCCGCAGTTTCTCCTGACCCACATAATGAGACCACCCTCCACCTGACTTTCCAATACAACCACAAAAAACCAGCATGTTTATTGCACTGCGATAAATCATATCGGTATGATACCATTGGTTTACACCGCAACCGATGATAATCATTGATTTACCTTCAGTTTTTTCAGCATTTTCAGCAAATTGTCTAGCTGTTGATATTATTTGTTCGGCAGGAACACCTGTGATTTTTTCTTGCCATGCAGGTGTATAAAGTGCATCTTCCGAGTATTCAGGTGATGGAGCTTCACCCGGCAAGCCTAACGAAAGGCCATAATTGGCAACGGTTAAATCAAATACTGTGCAATAAAGGAACTCTCCATCAGGTGATTTACGTATCGGTATTTTTCTATAGATGATTTCTTCATTTGATGTATCGTCAAAATTGGGGAAAGCTACCTCTGCAACTTCATCATAATCATTTGCAAACGAAAGTTGAGGAGAAATCTCTTTTCCTGTTAAGACATCCACCAACTCTAGATTCCATTTTTGACTTTTATCCCAGCGAGAGCCAATTGTACCATTGGGAATTACCATGTCTCCACTATTTTCATCAACGAGAACCGGTTTCCAGTCGGCATTTTCCACATCGGCATATTTTGCCTTGATGTCACTTGCCCTTATTATTCTTCCTGCTTGAAATTTATTTTTTTTCTTTTCAACCTTCACCAAAAATGGAAGATCGGAATATTGTTTTACATAATTTTCAAAATAGGGAGTCTTTTTTTTCATGTAAAACTCCTTGAGAATAACATGCCCCATAGCCAGTCCCAGAGCAGCATCTGTGCCTTGTTTAGGCTTTATCCAAAGATCTGCAAACTTAGAAGCTTCACTAAAATCGGGAGATATGTTGATAGTTTTTGTACCCTTATAGCGTACTTGTGTGTAGAAAGGAGCATCCGGTGTTCGGGTAACAGGAATATTAGAACCCCAAACCATTAAAAATGAAGAATTATACCAGTCGGCACTTTCAGGAACATCAGTTTGTTCTCCCCAAGTTTGAGGTGACGCGGGTGGCAAGTCGCAATAAAAGTCGTAAAAACTAAGCACTGTACCTCCGAGCAAACTCAAGTATCGGGTTCCCGAAGAGTAGCTTACCATTGACATTGCAGGAATGGGGGTAAAGCCTGAAAGGCGGTCGGGCCCATATTTCTTAATGGTATAGATATTGGCAGCGGCTATTATCTCCTGCGCCTCTTCCCAATCAAGACGAATGAGGCCACCCAGTCCTCTTTGTTTAATATAATCATTGCGTGTAGCCTGGTCATTCATAATGCTTTCCCAAGCAACTACCGGGTCCTTATGAATCTCCTTGGCTTTTCGATATGCTTGCGCCAACGCGCCTCGTATCATTGGGTATTTCACCCGATTGGCACTGTAAAGATACCATGAGTAGCTTGCTCCACGAGGGCAACCTCGTGGTTCATGGTTGGGAAGATCAGGTCGAGTTTCAGGATAGTTTGTGTTTTGAAGTTCCCATGTAACAAGTCCGTTTTTTACAAATATTTTCCACGAACAAGACCCGGTGCAATTTACACCATGGGTTGAATGTACTACTTTATCAAATTGCCATCGATTTCGGTAAAAACGTTCCCAATCTCGTGAAGTATCAGTTGTGACAATGTGTTTGTCGGGGCTCACTCTAGCCTTTTTACTAAAGTAAACAAGTTTGTTAAGCAGGCTCATAATAAAAAGGTGTTAGGTTAGAGATAAGTTTTATTAAAACACTTATATATAAATCATACTTTCAATTAAAATGACTTAAGAAATATTTTATAAATGTATAATATTAAAACATATGTATAATCAATAGTTTTGCTATTTATCAAATATGATGGGTCGAATTTCTCTTTTCTGAAAAAAATAATCTTTGCCAATAGAATAAAACATGCTAATAAAAGCAACCCACCATGCTACAAGTGCTATATAAATGAAAATGGAGGGGATAGCCATCAGGAAGGATAGCTCAAGTGCCTGCGATAGTTTAACAGTGCAGGCAGTATACATGCCAAGGGGGAATATCATTCCCCAATATTGAGGGTGATATTTTAAAGGAAATTGTTTGAAAATATGTCGCCATATGCCCAATATAATAATAAGAGGAATCCACCAACTGCCAATAGACCAGAAAAATAGTGTGAAACCTTTAAGAAATGGAAGTATCTCTTGTATAAACGTCCCGCTTTGTGCATTTAATATTAAATTGGAGCCGGCCAATGTTGAAATAGCAACTGCTCCCATATTAATCCAGTAGGCAGGTGCAAACTCTTCTGCTTGCATTTCAAAAAAAGACATTCTATATACGATAAGTGTGATGATAATGATATAAAACATACACCCACAAAGGAACATGGCTAATGCAAAAAATAATACGATATCGGGAGAAAATGGAATAAAACCGATTAGTTGGCTCGCAAGTACAGAGATCGATTGAGTGGATACTATTATAAGTAGCCACAATCCACTTATGGCCTTGTTTATGGTAGGCTTACCTTTCTTTACAGTAAAAACAGTAAAAACAGTATAAATCAATATTAACCATGCAATAATACTAATATATAAAAGTGTAGTTGCTATAGTGTAGTTGCTTGCAATAATAACAAACTGGCTACCTAAAACACAGCTTCCTGCAACAAATGTTAGTAAGCCGGGACTTTTTGCATGGTCATAAATATCAGCAATGAGTTTTGAGGGATAAACAATTATTCTTAGGGTATATAGAATGCATAGAAAGAGATATGCTGCAATATTAAAATAAAAAAGGGATGAAGCAAGTAAGTTAAAACTAAAGTAGGACGAAGCAATAGAGACAATGCCCGTTGCCATAACCAATGCAAAGTAGGCAGTAGGTAAATTTGACAGATCACTCAAAAATGTGGCAGAAATCTGCTTGCTTTTATTCATTTGAGCTGATTTTCTCCAAATTTATACATTTGTCAGCAATTTTAAAACTATTTTTAAAAATATTTGCAAATCTTCTATAACTAGTGATCATTTTGTAAGTTAATATACATTGTTGTTTCATTTTTAATTGTTTTACAGCTTTGTCCTGAATAGCAAAATATGGGTATTGTAGGTCATTAAATGGTTATTATTTGGGATTGTACTGTATTCGCTTTAAGGCTTACTTTGCAGCATAATTTTGTATTGTATGAATAAAAAATGTTTTTTACTTGCAGCTTGTTTAATGAGTTGTTTTATTGGAGTTTTCTCACAAAGTACAGCACAGAGCAGTGCGGTTTTTAGTGGGAAGGTGGTAGGGTCTGACGATCATACTCTTATAGGTGCTACTGTATATTTAGAAGAAATAGGTATAGGCGATGATACCGATTTGTCAGGTAATTTCAAAGTTGAAAATATTCCGTCCGGGAAGTATACAGTTGTTGTTAGTTATGTAGGTTATGAAAAAGTAACTAAGGAGCTGAATTTTGAAGATTATGATGTAAAGATGGATTTCTATCTTGAGCCGGATGAGCGTATATTGCTTGAAGTTGAGGTGTTCGGAGTAAGAAAGGAGCGGCCGGAAAAGATGGATGCGTTAACAAGAATACCACTCCGACTGGACGAGCAGGTGCAGAGTATATCTGTTGTTTCTCAGAAGATGTTAAACGATCAGGGAGTGCTTACTTTGAATGATGCGGTTAGAAATGTGCCGGGATTAACAACTTTTGCAACTTTCGGGAATACTACTGAGAGTTTGACTTCTCGCGGGTTCAGGGGAATACCGGTAGTGAAAAATGGGGTAAGGGTGCATTCTGATTTCAGGGGTAACGGATTTCTTGCTGATATGCAAGGTGTAGAAACAATTCAAGTTTTGAGGGGATCAGCAGCTATTGCACAAGGTTTAGGTAATGATCTTGGGTCTGCGGGTGGTGTTGTTAATATCGCTACAAAAACTCCTAAGTTTATTAATTCAGGAAATATTGGTTTCAGAACAGGGAGTTGGGGGCAAATAAGGCCAACATTCGACCTGCAGTTTGTAACTGATAAGCTTCAAAGGACAGCTTTTCGTATAAATGGTGCTTATGAGCAGGGTGAAAGTTATCGCAGCTATGTGTCAAAAGACAGAATATATGTAAATCCTTCTTTTGCTTGGCGTCCTGATGAGAAAACAAAAGTAGCTCTTGAGATGGATTTTATGCATGATTCAAGAACGCCTGATCAAGGAACTGTAAATCTGAGTGCCGATAGTGTTTTCAATGTTTTTGATATGCCCAATAATAGATTTATGGGATTCAAGTCGGATCGACAAATTGTTAATACTCTTTCATATATGGGTCAACTAAACAGAGAGTTGAATGATTACCTGAGTTTAAGGGTGGCTTACGCCGGGGCTGATATGAGTCAGAGAAAGAATAATGCTCATGTTTCACCTTTAAGAAATGTACTTCAAACAGGACTGTATAACCTGCGCTCAAGAGTTTACAGTGGGAGTAGCAGGGAGGATAAAAATGGTGTTTTGCAGATTGATTTTATAGGTAAGGAAATTTATACCGGTTTGGTGAAACATACTTTTAATGTTGGGTTAGATTACAGGTGGACTGATGTTTCAACTACTAGTACTAATTCAGTTGTTACAGATACTATAGATGTGCTACAGCCTATAAGTAATGAAGCACCTGCTGTTGTGCTGGTCGACGGTAGTCCTGTTACTTCTCGTGAATATGCTTATGGTATGCTTTTGCAGGAAGTAATGACATTTAATAGGTTTTTGAAATTGTCTCTTGGGTTAAGGTATAGCCAAATAAGTGGCATTAGTAATAATAATATTTCTACAACCGGTGGAAGTGTTTGGGATCCTCTGGTTGGGCTAATTGTTACTCCTATTGAAAACATCAACCTTTTTGCGTCATATACAACTACTACCTCTTTGAGAGGTGCTGCTAATCTTCTTGAAGATCAGGTTACTCCTGTTGGTCCTTCTAAAGAGGAGCAGTTTGAGGCGGGCTTTAAAACTGAGTGGTTTAATAATAGACTTAGATTTAATGCTACCTGGTTTAATATTATGAATAGTAATCTTACATATGCATCACTTAATGATGCAGGAAATAATACCGGATATTATGTTAAGGCAGGGAATCTGAGACGTCAGGGGCTTGAACTGGAATTGACAGGTAAGCTGCTTAAGAATATGGATATTGTTATGGGATATTCATATCTAGATGCGGGTTATCACGACAGCCCTTATTATCATGAGAATTCTGTGCCTATGAATACTGCAAATAACATGGCAAATAGTTGGATAAATTACACCTTTTTTGAAGGTCCGCTTAGGAATCTTACACTTGGAGCCGGAGCATATTATGTTGGTGAACGTCCTTTTGCTGAATACACTTACAAGGTTTTGCCCGGACATCATGTTCAACCAAACGTAAAACCATTTATTGCGGATGCTTATACTACCCTAAATATTAAGGCAGGCTATCGTTTACAAAATACAGTAATTCAGCTATTTGTAAACAATGTGCTTGACTCAAAAGGGTATACTGCCTATTATAGAGGTGGGTATTTGAATCCGATAGATCCAAGAAATGTTGCAGTTACCCTGAATTATCAATTTTAAGAAAATGGGAATAGTAATGGAATTACAAAAATCATTATTATTCCAATTATTACTTGTAAAGGAAGACCAACTTTTACATAATCCATGAATTTGTAACGTCCGGCCGACATTACTAATGCGTTTGGTGGAGTTGCAAATGGACTGGCAAAACAAATGCTTGCAGCAATTGCAACTGCAAATAGGAGCGGGTATGGACTTACTCCAATTGATATTGCCGATTGATATGCAATTGGTGCGAAAAGAACTGCTGTAGCTGTATTGCTTATGAAAAGTGTTAGTATTGATGTGGAGATGTAGATGCCGGCAAGGACTGCTGAGGGCCCCATTTCCTGCAAGTTTGATACAATTCCATCTGCAATTAGTGCTGATGCACCTGTTTTTTCCATAGCAACACCTAACGAAAACATTCCTGCAAAGAGAAATGTACTTTCCCAGTTGATTGATTTGTAGGCCGACTCAACATTTCTAAAACAACCTAACAGTATCATTAAGATTGCTGCAATCAAGGCACTTACAACGGTTGGGAAGATATTAAATACCATAGCTAAAACCATTAGAATCATTATAATAGCAGCTACAGGAGCTTTATGATTTCTAGGGATTTTCAATGCGTTTTCCATTGGCTGACCAACCACCACCCATTCGGTTGTTTCGTCGGTTAGCTTTTCAATATCATTCCATTTTCCTTGTACCAACAGTAGATCGCCCGAATGAAGTTTAGCATCTTTTACATCTTGGAGTATATATCCATCTTTGCGACGCAACCCTAGGATATTGACATTGTATAGCTGTCGAAAATTGGATTCTTTGACCTTTTTATTAATAAGTTTTGAACTGGACATTAATACTACTTCAGCTATGCCAATTTTATTAAATTCCATTCCTCCTGTTTGTGAAACAGATAGAGCATTTTGACCAACTTCAGTTTCCTGAGTATCTACTAATGTTAGATTGCTGTCACTTACAAGAGCCATTATATCCTGAATGTTTCCAAATACATATAGTAAATCATTTTCTTTTAATGTACTTGAAGGACCTGCTAGTTTCATATCTAGTGTTTTATGAAAACGTTTGCGAGACATAATCCTTCTGATTTCCAAAACACTTACATTGTATTTGCTTGTTATGTTTAGCTCCTTAAGATTTTTACCAATGAATGTAGAGTTATCGCCAATTGATACTCTGTATAGGTTGTCTGCCAATTGATATTCTGAAACTAGCTGATTTAGCGATTTTTCTTTTTTTGATGATGATTTATCCTTTTCTTTTTCTGATACTAAAAGTTTACTTAAAGGCCATAGAAGCAAAATACCAAGGGATAGTGTAATTAGACCAATTGGGAAGAAAGAGAAAAATGGGAGTCCTTCATGTCCTCCACTAACTAAAGTGTCATTAATAATTAGGTTAGGAGGTGTACTAATTAGAGTTAATAATCCCAGACTGCTTGCAAAAGCCATAGGCATAAGATAACGACGAGCATCTGTTTTAGCTACTGAAGCCATACTCATAATAATAGGCAGCATAACAGCTACTGTTCCGGTATTACTGATCAATCCTCCAATAGATCCGGTGACAAGCATTACCAAGACAAATAGTTTTAGTTCGCTTTTTCCTGCTAATTTTAGAATGCGAGTACTTATCATTTTGGCTAATCCGGTCTGAAATATTCCTCCACCTACTATAAAAAGAGCAATCATCATAATAACAACCGAATTGGAAAAACCGGATAAACCTTCTGCAGGTGTTAAGATCCCGGTAATTATCAATAATACTACAACAGACAATGCTACAATGTCTGAACGCACTTTTCCCCAAATAAAGAAAAAGATTGCAATTATAATAATGCCAAAAACTAGCAGTATGCTTGTATCCATAAGTAAAAAGGTATGTTGTTTGTTGTCTTACAAAGATATGGAAAAAATAAAGAACTATTCAATAACAAATTTAATTAAGGTTTTTAAATCATATCTATTTTTTGGCACTATAGTATAAGAATATTCGATATTGAAAGAATAGATATCGTTTGTGTGTATAGTTATGTTTTATTATCTTTGAATTATTGAATTGATAATAAGAACAAATTAATTAAAACAATAAATTTATGAAAACATTAGACTATTTAAATTTAGATCCAAAGAGTTTAGAAACTACAGTTGAAGGCCTTCACAAGCTATTAGCAAATGTTCAGGTATATTATACTAATCTAAGAGGCTTTCATTGGAATGTTAAAGGTGATAAATTTTATGAACTTCACGAAAAGTTTGAAGAGTTTTACGATGATGTAAATGAAAAAGCAGATGAGGTAGCTGAGCGTTTATTGATGCTTGGTGCAACTCCCACTCATAAATATAGCGATTATCTAAAAGTTTCATCTATTAAAGAAACCGGAGTTGTCAGTGATGCCAAAGAAATAATTAAAAATATTCTTGACTCACTAAAAGTATTGATTGGATTGGAGCGAGAAGTTCTTGAAAATGCATCTGAAGCAGGTGATGAAGGGACAGTAGCATTAGTTAGTGATATGATTTCAGGTCAGGAGAAAGATGTGTGGATGCTCACAGCATATCTGTCATAAAATAAAAACAGCTGAATATTTAAGTTCACTAAAGTTAGACTATTTCTCGTTAAGGCAGAAGCTAAGCTTGCTTGGATTATGCTCTTTTAGCTTAACGAAATATTATAAAAAACCTCCACGATTAAAATCGTAGAGGTTTTTTATAATATTGGTGTAGGTTACTTCACACTATTGGGATTTTCAATAATGAATGAGTAGAAATACTGGTTGTTGTTTAGCAAAAATTCCTTGTGAGTACGAGGTTGCCAACTATTATCGCCGCCTAGTCCGGATTGTTTGAAGTCGATATGCAACCATACTTTGTCACCTCTTTGTGGGTTATCTGAAGGGCTTGTACCATTTGGTTTGGAGTTGTTTAGTGCTTCTGCAGAATAGTTTTGAATGTTGAAGTTAATTAATGGCTTTCCTCTAAAACGAACTTTGCTGTTATCAGATATTGCTTCAACCCAGCGTACATCTGTTTTATTGCCATTTTCTTGAGGCATGACATGCATGAAGTGTTGATCTTCAACTTTCCCACTATAGATTCCTACAAATGCCGATTCTTTGCGGTCGATGTAAGATTCATGTGGACCGCGACCGTACCATTTTACTTCATAAAAGCTTGATGGTAGAGCTGTTCGCAGTCCTACCCTTGCAAGCGGAGGTGTATCATCAGGAACAATAATCCAGTTTTCGATAGTTATTTTCCCATCACCCTCAATTGTGTATTGTGCTTGATAGATGATGTCTTTTGATGTAGTTTTAATGGAGTTTTTTACATAAAATATAACTTGCCTTTCATTTATTCTGTTGTAAGTTATGCTTTCAGGATAAATATTGATTTTATCAAGTCCGGCCTGCCTCCACCTGCCCGCATAGCTTCTTTTGCCTCCACCTTCATCATTATCTGTTGGCACCCTCCAAAGGTAGGGAGTCAAAGGCTCTGTAATGACTTCGGTATTATCATAAACGAGCTTACTTAGTCCTCCTTTGCTTTTATCGAATGTAACTGAAAAATTATTCCCTGATATTATAATAAGATTATTCTTTTCTGATAAGTGTAGCTCCGGCAAAGAGTTTATATCTACTTTATCTTTTACGTAATGGTAAAGTCCAAAGTCGATCTGTTCTCTAGCTACAACAAAATCTGCCTCTGCCCACAGTGTCGCTTCTTTGTTGAGGAAATTGAAGTTCATAAAGTATTCTTTCCCGGGAGTTATAAGAGATTTGTCGAATTTGATTTCTATAAGTTGTCTGCTTTGAGGTTCAATATCAATATTTTCAACTTTCCCTAAAGCAATTTGTTTGCCATTTTCAATTATTTCCCAGCGAAGATAAATATTGCCGGCATCAATAAAATAGTTTTCATTTGAAATGGAGATTATTCCTGTGTTGATATCAATGTTTTTCACATTGAAGTATTGATAAACCTTTTTCAACTCTTCCATTTCAGGTTGAGGTGTACGGTCGGGGTTGACAAGTCCGTCGTTGGTGTTTGATCCGTCGCTATAGTTAATAATGTTCCAGTACTCTTTGCCATTCTCATCTTTTGATCTGAGTGCCTGATCCATCCAATCCCATGTGAAACCTCCCTGGAAGCGTTCGTACTCGTTGTACAGATTCCAGTATTTTCGGAAGTTGCCTAGACTGTTGCCCATTGTGTGTGCATATTCACAAATGATAATTGGTCTTTCGGTGTCCCAATTATAATAATCTTCTAGATGTTTCATAGAAGAATACATATCTGAGATGATGTCATAATGATTGAGCGAATGGGAATATGCAGGGTTTTTAGATTCGTAGTGTATTGGTCTTCTTTCTGGATCAGCCTCTTTCATTGCCTTATAGGCATGGTTGAAGTTTACGCCCAGGCCCGATTCATTGCCCATCGACCAAAATATAATGGAGGGGTGATTTTTATCTCTGAGCACCATGTTAACATTACGCTCAACAATCATTTTTTTCCACTCCTCTTTTTCGCCTACATAATATCCTTGTTCCCACAATCCATGACTTTCAACATTGGCTTCATCCATTACATAGAGACCATATTCGTCGCAAAGTGAATAGAATTCGGCATTGTTGGGGTAGTGACTGGTGCGCACAGCATTTATGTTGTACTTTTTCATTAGAATGATGTCGTCTATCATTGATTCACTAGTGACGGTGCGACCATTATACATGTCAAAATCGTGGCGGTTTACTCCTTTGATCTTTATAGGTTTTCCGTTTACTAGAAAGAGACCTTCTTTAATCTCAATTTTTCTAAATCCGGTATTTATTACGAATGATTGAATTGTTTCTCCTTTCGTATTTTGCAGCTCAATTCCAACTTTGTAGAGGTTAGGTTCTTCGGCACTCCATTTTAGTGGGTTGTTTATTTTTGCAGAGAGATTGATACTCTTTTCTTCATCTCTTTTCAGCTTAAAGGAAGAGCTTTTAAGTGTGTTGATGATTGTACCTGACTGATCTTTTAAAGTTGTTTGAATTGTAAAGTTTTCATTTGATCTGCTACCAAGATTTTCTGTGTCAACTTCAATATTGAGGACTGCATCATTGTAATTATTTACTAGTTCAGAATATATAGTGAAATCTCGCATTCTTACTTGTGGTGTGGCAAATAGATAGACGTCTCGGTAGATTCCGCTTAATCTCCAATAATCCTGGTCTTCAAGATAACTTCCTTTTGACCAGTTTAATACCTTTACTGTTATTTCGTTTTCTCCCTGATTTAAGTAGTTGGTTATATTAAATTCGGAGGGGAGCATTCCATCTTCATGATAGCCCGCCTTTTCTCCATTTACCCACAAAATCATAGCAGATTGTACTCCGGCAAAGTGAATGAATACCTGATTGTTTTCCCATTCTACAGGAATGGTAAAGCGTTTTTTATAAACACCTGTAGGGTTAAAGTCTTTAGGAACAAACGGAGGGTTTGGTTCAAAAGGATATTTTGTGTTTGTAAAGTAGGGAGGGTCATACTTCCCATCTCCTTGTAATTGCCAGTTAGAGGGAACATCTATATTATCCCAATTGCTTGTATTCTCTTTGTATATGTCTGAAGGTACTAAACTTGGGTTTTTGAAGTATCGGAATTTCCATGTACCATTGAGCATTTTTACCTGTGGAGATTCAGAAAGTTCATTTTTCTCCCATGCGAGCTTAGTGAATGGGGTGTAGGTTGCATGAGCTTTTTCGGCATTTATTTGAGTTGTTTTGAAGTCTTCCCAGATGTTATAATCGTTTAGTGAGTTATTCTGTGCAAATAATCCCGCAGTTATTACAGTGAAAGCTAAGAGATAGATTGTTCTTTTCATAATTGTAAATTAATTCAAATCCATATTAATTCCTTTCGATATTGGGTTTTGATACTGTCTGAGCAGGTGGTGCCGCTATTAATAATGGTGCAGATAACAGGGTGAATATCTTTTTCATAAACTTTTGTTTAAGTTTCTTATAATAACGGCCAATCAGGGTGCTCTGTTCTGGCATTCTTCATTATCTCTTTTAACTCTATCACCTTTTCAGGGAATTGATCGATTAGATTATGCTTCTCAGATGGGTCGGATGCAATATTGTATAGCTCATAAACTCCTCCTTTTCGAATATCGAGGTGTAGAAGTTTCCAGTTTTCTTTAATTACGGCTTGCCTGCCACCCATTTCTTGAAACTCAAAGTAGAAGTAGTTCCTCTCTTTTTGACCCTCTTTACCGGTAATTGTAGGTAATATACTTACACCGTCGCTCTCAATAGGTAACTCAATTTTCAACAGCTCTGCAAATGTTGGCAAGTAATCCCAAAAAGCAAATGGAAAACGACATTCTATTCCGGAAGTAATTTTTTCTTCCCACGAGATGATAGTTGGCACACGAATGCCTCCTTCATAAAGGTCGCGTTTATAACCACGATAAATTCCATTGCTGTTGAAGAAGTCGGGATCACCACCACCCTCACGGTGCGGACCGTTGTCGCTAGTAAAAATTATCAATGTTTTTTCATATATACCTTCATCCTTTAGTTTTTGAACAATCTGCAATACATACTGATCTATCCTTTTTACCATAGCTGCATGGGTTGCATGTGGGAATTCCTGCGATCTGTAGCCTCCATTAAAATTTGGTCCGGGCTTAACTCCTTTGTATGGTGTTTCGGGGAATTTACCTATTATATTCTGAATAATGCTATCCTCGGGGACTATTAATTCAGCATGAGGCAGCATAATTGGAACATACAAAAAGAAGGGTTTATCTTTTTGTTTTTCAATAAACTCTAAGGTTTTTTCCTGTATTAGATCCTGTGAGTAAGTGCCTAGGTGCCCATTTCTATTTTCAGGAAACTCAATCCTCTTGTTATTCTCCCATAGATGAGTGGGATAGTAATTGTGAGCCATACGCTGACATTTAAATCCGAAGAACTGATCAACTCCTTGGTTTATAGGGTCACCTTCTGATCCGGGATACCCAAGGCCCCATTTACCAAATGCACCCGTTGTATATCCTGCATCTTTAAACAAGCGAAATAAAGTATAACTATCTTTTGGAAGCGGTGCCTGTCCTTCAGGCTGAACCTCCCTATTTCCTCTAATTGGGGTGTGTCCGGTATGTAGCCCTGTTAATAGACTTGCGCGTGATGGGGCGCTTACAGTTGTGCCTGAATAGCTGTGGGTGAATCGTATCCCATTCAATGCAAGTCTATCAATATTTGGTGTTTCAAATTTATCCTGTCCATAACTGCTTAAGTCTCCGTATCCCAAATCATCAGTAAGTATGAAAACTACATTTGGTTTATGTTTAGCATTTATTGAAGTTATTGCCGCTAAACCCATGACTACAGTAGAAATTTTTCTTTTCATTTGTTGTTGATTTAAAATACTCTCAAAAATAATTGTAAGCCTATAAGAGAATTTTAAGAATATAAGCAAAGATAAACTTTTTACTTAAGTTATGAATAAGAATATTAAACCGGTGTTTTAGGATTTTGTGGAAAAAATACTCAAAAAAGGCATTATTATAGTAGCTTTATAGGCTTTCAATAGACCAATTTTTTAGTTTTGTAACGGATTCATTGAAAATAAAATTACGCACATTGATTTTTATTTAATCCAAAAACCAAAACTTTAACTATGTTTTTATTTGTCTCGTAGTGATTACGTGAGTTTAAAAACATAGTTTTTTTTATTTATCCCTATCTAGTTGTCAGTAAATAATTACATTTGTCAGTATAGATACTTTAAATAATCTTTTTTATGGGATATGAAATTGAGCGAAAATTTATTGTAGAGGGCGAGTTTAAGCAGTATTCTAATAGGAGCTGTGTAATTAAACAAGGATATATTTGTATTTCAGGTTCGAGTTTGGTTCGTGTACGACTAAAGGGAGATAAAGCATACATTACAGTGAAAACTTCTTCTCCCGAAGGGAGCATTAAAAGGAGTGAATGGGAATATGAAATTCCGGTAAAAGATGCAGAAGAGATGTTGATGTTATGTGAAGATAATATGATAGATAAGATCAGATATTTAGTTGAAGTGGGCAGTCACACGTTTGAAGTTGATGAGTTTTATGGTGAAAACAGCGATCTTTTACTTGCAGAAGTAGAGCTAAATGATGAGGATGAGGAATTTGAGAGGCCTGACTGGCTGGGCAGAGAAGTTACCGGAAATATTAGATATTATAATTCTTTTTTGTCTATTCACCCATTTAATACATGGTCTAAAGAAGAAAAGGAAGAGTAAAATCTCTTCCTTTTCATAAGCTTAAATTTTATAATTATTCAACAAATGTAACCCAACCATGCGGATCCTGCTCATCGCCATACTGAATTGCTCTGAGTTTATTGTATAATTTTTCACTTATTGGACCTGCTTTGCCATCTTTACTAATTACATAGCTTTTTTTCTCACTAATATCATCGATTCGTAAAATTGGACTAATCACAGCTGCTGTTCCGCAAGCACCGGCTTCTTCAAATGTAGCCAATTCATCTTCAGTTACAGGTCGTTGTTCTACCTCCATGCCTATATCCTTTGCGAGTTGCATTAAACTTCTGTTGGTGATAGATGGTAAAATTGATTCCGATTTGGGAGTAATATATTTATTACCTTTAATTCCAAAAAAGTTGGCAGGACCACACTCATCTATATATTTTTTTTCTTTAGCGTCAAGATAAATTACAGAAGAGTACCCCATCTCTTTTGCTAATTCACCTGATTTAAGACTTGCTGCGTAATTACCTCCAACTTTGAAGGTCCCGGTTCCGAGCGGAGCAGCACGATCGTAATCTCTCATAATAACCATGGGTGTCGGCTTAAAGCCTTCTCTGAAATATGGACCAACTGGTGTAACAAACACTATAAAAGTATATTCCATGGCCGGTTTAACTCCAACTTGAGCACTTGTTCCAATTAATAGCGGACGGATATAAAGTGAGGCACCACTTTCATATGGAGGTACAAATCGTGCGTTTTCTTTCACAGCAAGATTAACCATCTCTTCAAAAAGGTTAACAGGTAATTCCGCCATCATTATTCCGCGACAGGAAGATTGCAGACGTAGTGCGTTCTCACGCATTCTGAAGATACGTATTTTCCCATCTTTTCCACGGAATGCTTTTAAACCCTCAAATGCTTCTTGTCCGTAGTGCAGACATGTTGCAGCCATATGCAAGTTTAGATGTTCTGAAGTTTCTATTTCAGGTTCACTCCATTTTCCATCGCGGTAATAAGCGCGAATGTTGTAGTCGGTTTTCATGTAGCCGAATGATAAGTTCGACCAATTAATAGCATCCATCTTAATAAATTTAAATGTTATCTGTATTAAAGTAGTTCATTACAAATATATGAATAAAATTCCTGAAATCACTTTTTTTTACAATATTATCAGTAATTTCGTAAATCCAAAATGATAGATCAAGTTACTATTGGGCGAATTCAGGACACAGCTCAGATTGTTGATGTGGTGTCCGATTTTGTAACGCTCCGAAGACGGGGTGTTAATATGGTTGGATTATGCCCTTTTCATGACGACCGCAACCCATCTTTTTATGTTTCTCCTGCAAAGAATATTTGCAAGTGTTTTTCGTGTGGTGAAGGAGGGTCTCCCATTCATTTTGTTATGAAGCACGAGCAAATGTCTTATTATGAGGCGCTAAAGTATTTAGCACGCAAGTATAATATTGAGGTAGTTGAGAAGGAGCTTACTAACGAGGAGAAGCAGATTCAGAGTGATCGCGAAAGTATGTTTATTTTGAATGAATATGCAAGCGATTATTTTAGCAAAATATTACATACTTATCCCGAAGGTAAAGCGATTGGGATGACCTATTTTAGGGAAAGAGGATTTAGAGATGATATTATAAAGAAATTTCAACTTGGTTATAGTCTTGAACAACGTGATGCATTTTCAGTAGAAGCTCAAAAAGCCGGATACAAAAGAGATTATTTGCTTAAAACCGGGCTTTCTACAGGAGGAGATAATAATCAACCGGTATATGACCGATTTAGAGGAAGGGTGATATTCCCGGTACATACTATCTCGGGTAAGGTTGTTGCCTTTGGTGGAAGAATACTCAAAAAAGTAGAGAATGTTGGCAAATATGTTAATTCTCCCGAAAGCGAGATTTACTCTAAAAGTAAGGAGTTGTATGGTATTTATTTTGCCAAAAGTGCTATAGTTAAACAGGATAAATGTTTTTTAGTTGAAGGTTATACAGATGTTCTTTCGATGCATCAGGCAGGGATAGAGAATGTGGTTGCATCATCCGGTACTGCTCTAACGCATGGTCAAATTAGGATGATACATCGATTTTCAGAAAATATTACTGTTCTGTATGACGGTGATACTGCCGGTATTAATGCTGCATTGAGAGGTATTGATCTTTTGCTGGAAGATGGTATGAATGTTAAAGTGGTATTGCTTCCCGAAGGGGAGGATCCGGATTCATTTGCCAAAAAACAGAATGCTGAAAGTTTCAACCGTTATATATTTGAAAATGAAACTGATTTTATAAGATTTAAAACTGAGTTGCTGATTGCTGAAGTTGGTGATGATCCAATTAAGCGGGCAGGGATGATTTCAAATATTGTAAATAGCATTTCTCTTATACCAAATACTATTACAAGATCAGTTTATATACAGGATTGCTCTCAATTACTCAATTTAAGAGAGGACGTATTAATTTCTGAAGTAAATAATATTAGAAAGAGAAACTGGGAGAAAAAGCGTGAACAAAAGAGCCGTGAAGCTGTTCGTGTAGAAGCAGATTTAGGAGGAGGTGAAGTATCAATTCCTAATTTGAAAGGTAGTAAGCATGTTTCCAAGAATCCCTATGAGCGATTCGAAAGAGAGATTATTCGTTATATTGTTCGCTATGGAAATACTCCAATTTATAAAAAGTACGAAACGCGTAAACGCAAAGATGGTAAAAAAGTTATTGAAGAAGATGTTTTATTGGAAGAGGGACCGGGGGTTACAGAGTTCGTGCAGTATGACTTAGGTCGGGATAAGATAATTTTCACAAATGATCTCTACCAGTTTATATTTGATGAGGCGGCTGAACGATTGGACGATATCGATTTTGATTCAGCACAATTTTTCTTGAATTTTCCCGATCCTGTAGTAAGTAAGCTTGCGTCCGAGTTGTTAAGCGATAGATATCAATTAAGTAAAATACACTCCAAGATACTAGGTGAGGAATTTGGAGATAAGACCTCAAGGCTTTTGGAACAGAATTTACTATATACTCAAGTGCCAAGGGCTACAACAGAGCTTAAAAATGCATATATTCTTCAAAAAATAGATGATATAAAAGAGGAGCTTAAGAAAAGTAATCCTGATAATTATTTATCATTAATTACAAGATTGAAAGAGTTGCAAGAGATTAAGAAAGTTCTCTCGAAAGAATTGGGAGAACGTATTGTACTTAAATATTAAATAAATAAAAAACATGTATCTAGAAACCCATAATGTGGTAAAGCAGTACTCTAAGCATCTGGCTTTAGATAAAGTAAGTATTCAGGTGCCAAAGGGAACGGTTTTCGGATTACTTGGACCTAATGGTGCAGGGAAGACTACACTAATCCGTATTATTACCCGCATTACAGCACCAGATAGTGGCAAGGTGCTTATTGAAGGGCGTACTTCCAAAAGTGAAGATGTATATAATATCGGCTATATGCCTGAAGAGCGCGGGTTGTATAAAAAAATGAAGGTTGGAGAGCAAGCGATGTACCTGGCTCGACTACGGGGAATGTCAAAGAAAGATGCTCATAATCATCTTATGGTATGGTTTAAAAGATTTGATATTATGGATTGGTATAACCGTAAGGTTGAAGAGCTGTCTAAAGGTATGCAGCAGAAGGTACAGTTCATTTCTACTGTTATTCATGATCCCGATCTTTTGATATTTGATGAGCCATTTAGCGGTTTCGATCCCGTAAATACAGATATTGTTAAAAATGAGATGCTTCGTATGAAAGATGAGGGGAAGACAATAATTTTGTCCACTCACAATATGGAGTCAGTTGAAGAGCTTTGTGATAATATTGCATTGATTCATAAATCTAATGTTGTGTTACAGGGTAATGTGTTTAATATCCGTAAGGAGCATCGTCCAAATATTTTTCACTTCCGCCTTCTTGGCAATGAGTTTGACTTTGAGCATCCTGCTTTTGAGTTACTGTCGAAAGTTCCATATCATGAATTTATTGATTTGAGAATAAAAAAACTGAATGGTATTAGCAGTAATGATCTTGCCAGACTTATTTTTGATAAGTATGAAGTGGTAAGTTATGATGAAGAACTGCCTACAATGAATGACGTATTTATTAAAACTGTAACCGAATAATATGATGAGCACATTAAGTTTAGTAATTGAACGAGAATATCTTACTAGAGTAAGAAAGAAGTCATTTGTTATCCTGACATTGCTCATGCCTTTTCTTTTGGTTGCATTGTCTTTGGTCCCATTATGGCTTTCAACACTTAACGATGGAAGTGTTAAGAATGTAGCAGTTATTGATAATACAGGAATGTATGCACCTTTACTAGAGTCTAACAATCTGTATAACTTTCAAATTATTGGCGAGGCTGAAAAACAAGATTCGGAAGCAAGAGTTGGAAAAGACCTTTTTGCAATTTTGCAGATTACTGATGATTTAAACGAGAACCCAAGAGCTGTTTCTTTAACTTCAGAAAAACAGACTCCTATCGATTTGCAATCGCAAATACAAAGAGTTTTGAATGAAAAAGTAACAGAGCAGCGACTTGATAACCTTTCTTCTTCAAGTAATGTAGATAGTAAAGCAATTACAGAAGTGAGAGCAATAATTGAAGATAGTCCCGGTATATCTGTTAGAACACTCCGACTTGGTGGTGATGGTAGTGTTAAGGAGTCTTCTACAGAAATTGCAACTATTATTGGGATGTTATTTACTTTCCTAATTTACATGTTTATACTTATGTATGGGAATATGGTAATGCAGGCGGTTCTGGAAGAAAAGAAGAGTCGTGTTGTAGAGGTTATGGTGTCTAGTGTTAAGCCTGTAAATCTGCTTATAGGTAAAATTGTAGGTATAGGATTAGTTGGACTAACTCAGCTTGCCATTTGGGTTGTATTATCTATGGTGCTTTTTACCGGTGTTTCAGTTTTTATATCATCACCTGAACAGGCTGCAATGATGACTTCTGAAATGGGCAGTTTTGATATAGAAGGGATGATGTCATCAGTTATGGATATTAATTGGCTTGAAATAATAGTTTATTTTATTCTCTTTTTTATAGGTGGATATGTTCTGTATGCCTCAATTTTTGCAATGTTTGCGTCTGCAGTTGACAGTGAAGAAGATACTACTCAGTATATGACACCTGTGACACTCATAATTGTTTTTGCATTCTTTGCAGGTTTCTATAGTGTGAGTAATCCTGATGGTCCCCTGGCTTTCTGGACATCACTAATACCATTTACTTCACCAATTGTAATGATGGTTAGAATTCCATTTGGTATACCTTTTTGGGAAATATTATTGTCAATTGTGCTGCTATACGGTACATTCATACTAATCTCTATTGTTGCAGCAAAAGTTTACCGCGTTGGGATTTTAATGTATGGAAAAAAACCTTCATTTAAAGAGATGATGAAATGGGTGAAATATAAATAGTGAGCTAATTTTACTGTTAGTTAGCAAACGTCTATTTAAAGCACTTGTTTGGCTCTATGGGGTCACACAGGTGCTTTTTTGTTGAATAGGAAATATTACAAATGAGACTTATCTAACAGATGATGTAAATGTTGTGTTTATTGAGGGGATTTATAAAAATACTCATTTATAGCAGGTTTTTATTTAATAAACTCACTTTTACTACTTGTTATTAGGTATTGAAGTGTATTGTTCTGATATATACCTTTGTTAAAATTATATTGCTTATCAATTGAGTTGAGTTCGGTATTATAAATTATCGATCTTAAATTTTATTACAAAGGGGGAGTTGTTTGAGGTTACTAGTTCTGACAGTTATATTGCTCATTTTAGCTTTCGCATCAATTCTTGTAGGTGTTGGAGATATTTCCACGTCTCTTATTACTATTAGCAGGATTCCACGTACAGCAGCACTTATTCTTGCGGGTGTAGGTATGAGTGTTTCAGGTGTTATTATGCAGCAGATGACACAAAATAAGTTTGTCTCACCAACAACTGCAGGTACGCTTGAAGCTGCAAAAATGGGACTTCTTGTATTCCTTATTTTCATTCCTGCCGCGGGTATAACACTAAAGATGATATCAGCTTTTTTATTCACTTTTCTAGCGAGTATGATTTTTCTTGCCATTGTGCAAAAGATTCGACACAGAAACGTGATTTTTATTCCATTGGTAGGCCTCATGTTTGGTGGTATTATAGGTTCAATTTCCACTTTCTTTGCTGTAAGGCTAAATATTGTTCAGGATTCCAATGCTTGGATGATGGGAGATTTTTCAGGTATACTACAAGGGCGTTACGAGTTGATATACCTTACGTTGCCTGCTATTATAATTACATATCTGTATGCAAACAAGTTTACAGTAATTGGTATGGGAGAGGAGTTCTCTAAGAATTTAGGACTCAACTATAATGGAATAATGAATATCGGTCTTTTTAGCGTTTCGCTTACTGTCAGCTCAATTGTTATTACTGCCGGAGCTATTCCATTTTTAGGTTTGATAGTACCAAATGTGGTTAGTATAATTTTTGGGGATAACTTAAAGAAAACATTGCCACTAGTGGCTTTGTCAGGTGCAATTTTTCTTTTGATTTGTGACATTATAGGTAGAGTGGTTATTTTCCCTTACGAAGTACCGATTGGTGTAACGGTGAGTGTTATAGGCTCCATTATATTTCTATTTTTATTATTATGGAAAAAAAGATAGATGTTAATAAGAGTCTTTGGATTGCGCTTTTACTTATGCTTGGCAGTGCATCGCTTTTCCTCTTTTATAACTTGGGCAGTGGTTGGGAGTTTGCCTTGAAGCTCAGAGGATTGAAAGTGGTGGCTATTTTGGTTGTTGCCGGATGCGTTGCTTTCTCGTCTGTTGCTTTTCAAACACTTACCAATAACAGAATACTTACACCTTCCATAATGGGTTTTGAGTCTCTATATCTTCTTATTCAGACAGTTATTGTGTTTATTTATAGTGATCAGACATTTAAAGTATTAAGTAGTGTTGATAATTTCCTGATTTCGGTGGTTGGGATGATTGCCTTCGCTTTTCTTTTATACCTACTGATTTACAAAAAAGGGAAGGATAATTTATATCTTCTATTATTAGTAGGAATTATACTTGGCACTCTATTCACCAGTTTGAGTTCTTTTATGCAACTTTTGATTGATCCTAACGATTTTTTTATTGTACAAGGCAAGATGTTTGCAACTTTCAATAAGATAAACAATAGCTTACTTTGGCCTTCATTAGGAATAATGATATTCATTTTGGTTATTGGATTAAGAATGTCAAAATATCTTGATGTACTTGCATTAGGGAGAGATCAGGCAATTAATCTGGGCCTTAACTATAATAAGAGTGTAAAAATTTTTCTAGTCCTGATTGCAGTTTTAGTTTCGATTTCAACAGCATTGGTAGGTCCGGTCACATTTCTTGGTTTATTGGTAACAAATCTTACGTATGAGATTTTCAAGACTTACAAACATAGTATCATTATAATTGCTTGCTGTATAGTATCGGCAATAGCATTGCTTTTAGGACAATTTTTAATGGAGCGGGTCTTTAATCTGTCTATTCCATTAAGTGCAATTATAAACATTGTGGGAGGATTCTATTTTATGTATTTACTATTAAGAGTTAAAAAATTATGATTGAAGTTCAAGATATTACAAAACAATATGGTGATAAGGTTGTGCTCGACAAGGTTGATATGCAATTTCACAAAGGAAAGGTAACTTCATTAATTGGGAGTAATGGTGCAGGAAAGAGCACGTTGCTTTCGGTCATAAGTCGACTGTTGTCACAAGATAACGGAGTTGTTATGGTCGATGAGAAGAATATTACAGAGTATAAAAACAAGATGCTGGCACAACGCCTTTCAATACTTAAGCAATCTAATAACGTAAGATTGAAGTTGACAGTCAGGGAGTTAGTTTCTTTTGGCAGATTCCCATATTCGCAGGATAAACTCACAAAAGAAGATGGTAAGAAAATTGACCGTGCTATAGATTTCCTTAATCTTAAAGAGATTGAAAATTCATTTATAGATGAACTTAGTGGCGGACAAAAGCAACGTGCCTATATGGCAATGGTTGTTGCGCAAGACACAGAGTATGTTCTGCTTGATGAGCCATTGAACAATCTAGATATGAGGCATTCAGTGCAGACTATGAAAATAATGCGAAAACTTGCAGATAAACTAGGTAAAACTATAATAATTGTGCTGCATGATATTAATTTTGCTTCGCATTATTCTGATTATATAGTTGCTTTGAAGGATGGGAGAATTATTTATCATGATACTACTGAAAATATTATTCAGGAAGATGTTTTAAAAGACGTTTTTGGTATCAATGTGAAAATATGTGTGTTCGACAGTAAAAGAATATGTAATTACTTCTAATTATGAAAAAGAGTAGATCAAAATTATTTTTGAGTTTTGTTATCGTTGTAGTTGTTAGTTTTTTGTTTGTTATCATTGGATGTAGAGGTGGTAGACAAGAAAACAGTTCGTTAAGGTCAGGTAGCGAAGAGCTGGTTAAAATAACACATGCTTTGGGAACAGTTAAAGTTGTGAAAAATCCACAAAGAGTGGTTGTACTTGATTACTCCGAACTGGAAAATCTAGAATATCTTGGAATTAAACCGGTAGGTGTACCTAAGTCTAACTTACCAAGTCATTTGAGTAAATATAAAGATGATACAACCGTTATTGATGTAGGGAGTATTACTGAAATTAACCTTGAAAGAGTTAATGAAGCTCGGCCTGATTTGATAATCATTGGCAATAGACTTATTGACTTTTATGATCAGCTTTCGGTAATTTCACCTGTAATTTATCCCACTTCAGTTGTAACAGAGGATTTTATGGTTGCTTTTGAATCTAATCTGGATGATTTAGCCCTATTGTTTGATATGCAAGATGAAATTGATAATGCAAAATCAGAAATTAGATCCAAAATTGAGAATGTAAGAAGTCTAACCGGAACATCTGATGATAAAGCCTTAATTCTTCTACACAATAGAGGTCGATTTAGTGCTTATGGCAAAGGCTCAAGGTTTGGGATTGTACATGATGTTCTGAATGTTGCAGAGGCAGCTGAAGGATTGAGTGTTCATAGGCATGGTAGTCCGGTATCAAGTGAATTTATACAAAAAGCTAATCCTGATATAATATTTATTGTTGATCGAAGCAGAGTAGTCGATAATGAGGTAACTAACATAGATGAAATAGAGAATATACTAATTAAGGGAACCAATGCTGCTAAAAATGAGAGAATATATTATCTCAATCCCGAGATTTGGTATCTTTCAGGTAGTGGGGTCGAGTCAGTAAATGTTATGTTAGATGAAATAGAGCAGGCATTTCTTAAATAAAACTATACTTTACGGGGGTGAGGTAGATGTATGACAATAGAGTGTAAACGAAGTCAGTGTGAGTTCACAGTTTTTTTCCTAATTTTGTACATTTACAAATGAAATTTCTTATTCTTATGAAATCTAAACTTTCACTGACTTTGTTATTCATAATGCTGTTGCTTTCGTCTAAATTAATGGCAACTATAAAACCTTCACAAGAATGGATAGACCAGAAGTATTCTATGTTTATCCATTTTGGCTTATATTCTGTCTATGGAGGAGTATATGAAAACAAACCTGTCAGAAGGGGTTATAGTGAACAGATTCAATCATTTGCCGGAATCTTTAGTGATTGGTATGGCAATACTGCTAATGAATTTAATCCATCTAAGTGGGATCCTGATAGTGTAGTTGCATTAGCTAAAGCAGCGGGGATGAAATCAATTGTTTTCACATCCAAACATCATGATGGTTTTTGTATGTATCATTCTGATTTTACCGACTTTAATATTGTTGATGCTACTCCTTATGGAAAAGATTTAATGAAGGAGCTTGCGGAAGCTTGTAGAAGAGGCGGAATAGGATTTGGAGTTTATTTTTCACTAATCGACTGGCATTATCCACATGCATATCCAATATCAAGTCATAATGCTGACCCACTTACAGAAGAGCATTATCAATATAACTTGAAACAAGTGGAGGAGATTATGACAAATTATGGTGATATCTCTGAGATCTGGTTTGATATGGGTTCACTTACTCCTATACAAAGTAAAGGTTTATATGAGCTGGTAGACAAACTTCAACCCGGCTGTATGATTAGTGGGAGGTTGGGTAATGATTATGTTGATTTTGCTGTTATGGCAGATAATGAATATCCCGATTATAAAATGGGTATGCCTTGGCAGACAGCAGCTTCAATGTTCGACGAGACCTGGGGTTATCGTTCATGGCAAGATCGTGGCGAGGTTAACGAGAAGGTTAACGAGAAGATTTCAAATCTTGTTGAAATAATAAGCAGAGGTGGGAATTACTTGTTAAATATTGGTCCACGAGGCGATGGATCAATTGTTGAATTTGAAAATGATGTATTGATAGGTATAGGTGATTGGGTAGACAAGAACAGAGAAGCAATATATGGCGCTAAAGCAAGTCCTTTTCACAACACATTTAGTTGGGGCGAAGTAACAACTAATAATGGCAGTCTATACGCATTTGTAAGAAATATTCCTTTCTCTTCAAAAATTGAGTTGTCTGGATTTAGTGGTGATGTAAAGAATGTAGAGTTATTATCGACAGGTAAATCCTTTAATTTTAAACAAAATGGTGACAGGTTAGAAGTTGATATAAACTCATATAACGGTGTTGCTAAATTGGCGACCATGAATATGCCTGTAATTAAAATCAGTTTTGTAAATGATTTTACAATAAAACCTGCTTTAATTGTAAATGATGGAGTTCTTACACCAACTAATGCAATTTCGCTTTTTGGCCATTCTAGTCTTAATTATTATGCAGGATATAAAAGTTTAATAGGATACGATTGGATTTTTAAAACTCGAAAAAGCAATATAACACCTGTTTTAAGTTTTACCGAAAGTGAGATTGGTCGTAAGTTAATATTTAATCTTGATGGTCAAAAACAATCAATTACACTCCAACCCTCTTCGTCTAAAAAGGTTGTTATTCCAAGAAATTCAGTTAAATGGACTAATCTTTATAGAAAGCCGGGGAGAGGTGTATTTGGGAACTTGAGTGAAGAGGGCGATTTGAATGTTGATATATCGGAGTGGCAAAAAGTCAGTGATTTTAATTATAAGGAAACATACAAAGAAAATGTTTTACCACGTCAAAGTATTGTTTTCTTACAGGAGATTGAATCAGACCGCGAACAGATAGTTGCAGTTAGAGTAGGTAGTGGTAATGGAGTATATATAGCGTTGAATGGAAATTATATTACTGCTCACTTATCGCCCGATAGAATAAAATCACAAGATGAGATAATACTTCTTCCATTAAAAAAAGGATTAAATCAATTGGTGATTAAATATTATAATGCTTTTGAGAAGGAGTTCTCATATAATATAACCCCATTGAATGATTGGATAGTTTATCAACTTAAGCTAACTGCAAAAAAATTGGAGAAAAAAGGCTATCACTCTGTATCTTTAACTTCTGAAGATGCAGAATCAAATGTATCTCCGCTTAGAATGAGTAACATAGTAATAGAATTTTAAATAATTTTTTCCATTTCATTGTTTATCTTTGTAATGTGAAATTTATAATAGCAAGAATATGAAACCACTTTTTATACAATATCCAAAGTGCGGCACTTGTCGCAAAGCATCAAAATGGTTAGAAGCGAACGGCATTGAGGTCACATCAAGACACATTGTTGAAGATAATCCTACAAAAGAAGAATTATCTGAGTGGATTGACAAAAGCGACCTCCCTATTAATAAGTTTTTCAACTCTTCAGGTATGATTTACAGAGAGCAAAATCTGAAAGAGAAAGTTAAAACTGCATCACGTGACGAATTACTGGAAATTTTAGCTTCAAATGGAATGGTAGTTAAACGACCAATCGTTGTAGGCAATAATTTTGTTCTCGTTGGATTTAACGAGAAAGAGTGGAAAGCGAAGTTGAGTTAATTTTTTTTAAAGAATTTATAAGTAGCAGTAGAATGAAAATTGCAAATTTGGAGTTTCCTAACAGGCCAATTTTTTTGGCACCAATGGAAGATGTAACCGATATCGGTTTTAGGCTACATTGTAGGCAGTTTGGAGCTGATATGGTTTATACTGAATTTATTTCGAGCGATGCACTTATAAGAGAGATAAAAAAAACTAAGCGAAAGATTCTTTTTAGTGAAGAGGAGCGGCCAATTGGGATTCAAATTTATGGAAGCGATCCTGACACAATGGTTGAAGCAGCAAAAATTTGTGAAGAGGCTAACCCCGATTTGATTGACATTAATTTTGGTTGCCCTGTAAGAAAGATTGCAGGTAAAGGTGCAGGTTCCGGGATGATGCAATTTCCTGAAAAAATGCTTGAGATTACAGAGAGGGTAGTAAAAGCAGTAAACAAACCTGTATCTGTAAAAACTCGTTTAGGTTGGGACGATAACTCCAAAATTATTGTGCCTTTAGCTGAGAAACTTCAGGATTGCGGTATTGTAGCTTTAACAATACACGGAAGGACTCGTTCGCAGATGTATAAAGGGGAAGCCGACTGGTCACTTATACGTGATGTGAAAAATAATCCACGTATGTTTATTCCAATCATTGGTAATGGAGATGTAACTTCGCCCGAAACAGCCAAAGAGCGATTTGATGAAACTGGTGTGGATGCCATAATGATTGGTCGTGGTAGTGTAGGAGCTCCCTGGATATTTGAAGAGATAAAACATTTTATGAATACTGGTGAGCATCTTCCTGAAAAATCCTTTATGTGGTATTTAAATGTTTTAAAACACCAGGTTAGGGAGAGCGTGGAGCGGCTTGATGAGTTCAGAGGAATTCTGCATATGCGTCGTCATTTGGCTGCAACTCCTATTTTTAAAGGAATCCCAGACTTTAAACCAACTCGAATTGCCATGCTGCGAGCTAATACTCTGGATGAGCTTTTTTCAATAATGGATGAGATACCTAACAAGTACGAATCTGACCTTAATATTATTGTTGAGCAGGAAGAGTTAAAATAATTAGTCAAACTAATAATATTATAATACTTAATATAACGAAACTATGAAAAAAATAATCTTGGTTATTTCATTTATTATTGGATTTGCGGCCATTTCTGCATCACAAACACCTATAACAGAAATTATTTTTCAAGAGAGTGTTGCACGGAAAGTAAATAAAATTCAAAATCTTATAGGTTTTGATGATCAAAAATCGCAGAAACTAAAAGAGGTTGAATTAAATTTCCTGATTGATGTACAAAAAGCTGAGACCTGTTTTCTTTGTAATACCACTAGAAGAATTAATAAATATAAGGCAGAGCGTGAAAAAAAGTTACAGGAAATTTTGGACCGCGACGAATATATCAAATATCATTCTATTGAAAATGATTTAATTAATGAGAATAACCGATTGTGGCTTGACTCAGAAAATTAACTCTCCTTTGCCCCGGCGGATTATAATCGGTTCGTACGATGTGCAATCAACAACAGTAGATGCTTCTATCCCACCGGTTCCGCCATCTACAACTAAATCAGCAAATTCTTGCCATTTTTCATGAATCAATTCAGGATTTGTGGTGTACTCTACTTCATCACTTTCATCTTTGACTGAAGTACTCATAACCGGATTGCCTAACATGGCTACTATATCCCTTATAATATTATTATCGGGAATTCTAATACCCACAGTCTTCCTTTTTTTAAAAATCTTTGGTAGTGATGATGTTGTTGTTAAAATAAAAGTGAAGGGGCCGGGTAGATTCCTTTTCATTAACTTAAAAGTTGGGGTATCTACTTTTGCATATTCGCTTATAATGCTTAAATCATTACAAATGATGGATAGATTACTTTTTTGGGGATTAATTCCTTTAAGTTCACATATCTTTTCTATTGCCCTTAAGTTTAAGGCATCACATCCAATAGCATATAGAGTATCTGTGGGATAAATTACTATTCCTCCATCACGTAAAATTGAAACAACTTTTTCTATTTCACGTGGACTTGGATTCTCATTATAAATCTTTATCATCATAGATAGCAAATATATATAAATAAATAGTTTCAAGCTAAATGTTGAAACTATTTATTTTTCACGAGTTCTATTAATTTTCAGATTAACCGTAAATTTCTTTGCCTTCTTCGTCGATATTTTCTTCGAGCCCATTGCTGTATTGCTTCATAGCTCTTAGACTCATCCCCATGCTAGAAAAACCGCCATCGTTATAGAGGTTTTGCATAGTTACTTTTCGTGTAAGGTCTGAAAACATTACAATACAATAATCTGCAGCATCATCGGCTGTAGCATTGCCAAGAGGTGACATTCTTTCGCCAAAGTCCAAAAGATCACCAATTCCTTTAACACCACTACCGGCAGTTGTAAGTGTAGGAGATTGAGAAATCGTATTTACTCTGACATTTTTTTCTCTACCATAAATATAGCCAAAACTGCGAGTTATTGATTCTAATAATGCTTTTGCATCAGCCATATCGTTATATCCATAAAACACTCTCTGTGCAGCAACATAGGTGAGTGCGAGGATAGAACCACCTTCTTCAATGGCATCTAGCTTTCGAGAAACCTGCAGCATTTTATGAAAAGACACCGCTGAAATATCCAGAGTTTTCATCAACATATCATAGTCTAAGTCGTCATACGTCCTTTTTTTACGAACATTAGGCGACATACCGATAGAGTGTAGAACGAAGTCTATTTTACCTCCAAGAATTTCCATCGATTTGGTAAATACCATTTCTAAATCTTCAACATTGGTTGCATCGGCAGGCAGAATCTCAGCGTTAAGTTTTTCTCCAAGTGCTGCTGTTTCGCCCATTCTAACAGCAACAGGAGTGTTTGATAAAGTTATTATTGCACCTTCTTCTACTGCTCTTTCAGCTACCTTCCAGGCGATAGACATATCATTTAACGCGCCGAAAATGATTCCTCTTTTTCCCTTTAATAAATTGTAAGTCATAATTTTTACTATTTAAATTACCCTATAAACATTGGTATATAGGACATGGAGTGATAATGCTTTATTTTAGTTGCACAAAAACATCAAAACTGTGCAAAGATATAAAAACTGCGCAAATGTATAAAAAATGAGCAGTAATAAAACACATAATCACTAATTATGTTTTGGAAAACACCTGTTTTGTTAAATAATAAATGAAAGATTAATAAAAAGCGAGCTAAATCTGCTTTTTATTAATCTTTCATTTTTGGAAGGAATTGCAATAAGTTTCAACTAACTGTTCTCAACTGTGATTCCTTTCCAAACCAGTGCTGAAATTGAAGCTCCTAGTAAAGGTGCTATAATAAACAACCATAATTGAGCTAATGCTGCTCCCCCTTCAAAAAGAGCCGGGCCAATACTCCTTGCCGGATTTACTGATGTGCCGGTAATTGGTATACATACTATATGAACTAACACTAAAGCTAAACCAATTGCAAGGCCGGCAAATTTACTAAGCCCGTTTTTAGCAGTTACACCCAGAACAACCAATACAAAAATAAAGGTAAACACTGTTTCGGCGACAAAAGCTTGAGCCATGTGCCCCTCTGTAAAACCATTTGCACCTGTAAGAGTTGTTGTTGAGCCGGAGTCTTTTGCAAGAAACCATAAGACTGAGGAGCCTAATATTGCACCAATAACCTGGAAAAGCATATACATTCCTGCATCTTTACCACTCATTCTACCTGATAGAAAAACCCCTAAAGTAATTGCCGGGTTGATATGACATCCCGAAATACTACCAATTGCATAGGCCATTGCAACAACTGAAAGTCCGAATGCAAAGGCAACACCTAAGGTCCCTACTGTAAAAAATGGCTGTTCTGCTCCAGCAAACACAGCTGCGCCGCAACCCATTAAAACCAGTACCATTGTACCAATCATTTCTGCTAAATATTTTTTCATGACTTTTGAGATAATTTAAATGAAACAATTTTTATAACGTATATGAAAACAAAAATATATAAATATTTGTGTTAAAAATATGATTATGGGGTTTTTATACTCAATTATTTTTGTTGTCAGTAAAATTAATCCTGTTTAAGTGAAAGAGATTTATAGTTTTTACAATATTTTAAATGAAACCTTTTAAACTTTCCTGCGTTTAATTGTTATAGTTAGTAGGTTTTATTATTATGACAATCACTTATATATATCACAGTTGCTACCTGATAGAGTTTGAAGAATTTTCTATCCTATTTGATTATTATAAAGACACTCAAATGGCTGATGGGAAATACTGGATATCAGATTATTTACTTAATAAAGAAGAAGATCTATATGTGTTATGTTCTCATTCGCACTTAGACCATTTTAATCCGGACATTTTAACCTGGATGAATATTAAAAAAAACATTAGATATATATTTTCTAGAGAGTTATTAGAGAGTGGGAAAGCAAAAGAAGGAGACGCACAATTTTTAATAAAAGAAGAAGTCTTCAGAGATCACAGGATTAAGCTTAAAGCTTTTGGATCGACAGACGCAGGGAGCTCTTTTTTGCTTAGCTATAATGGTAAGCTTTTTTTTCATGCAGGCGATTTAAATAATTGGCATTGGAATGAGGAGGTGGGATTTGATGAAGCATTAGGATATGAAAATCTTTACTTATGTGAGCTTGAACTTATTTCTGAAAAATCGGATAATCTTCATGTCGTTATGTTTCCGTTAGATCCCAGACTAGGAAAAGACTTTATGCGAGGTGCTGAACAATTTGTGTCACGTATAAAAACAGATTATTTCTTCCCAATGCATTTTGGAGATAATTTTGACAAAGTAAATCAATTTGAAGCTATTGCTTCTAAATATGGCACTAAGTTTTTATCTGTTTCCAAGCGCGGTCAAACATTTAGGTTATAAATTTTGGTTACCTTCAACATTTAACAAGCATTTTTTTATTTAATATTTATATAATAGTATGGAAATAAAAGCAAGGTTCGATCATTACAATATCAACGTGTTTGATCTGCATAAGAGTTTAAAATTTTATGATAAAGCCCTTGGATTAAAGGAGGTTCGACGAAAAGAGTCTTCAGATGGATTCTTTATTCTGGTGTATCTTGGAGATGGTGTAACCGGGTTTAGATTAGAACTTACTTGGTTGCGTGATTGGGATAGAACTTATAATCTGGGAGATAATGAACAGCACCTTTGTGTTAGGGTAGAAGGAGACTATGATGATGTAAGAGCATACCATAAAGAAATGGGCTGTGTTTGTTATGAGAACCATGATATGGGTTTATATTTCATAAACGACCCTGACGGATATTGGATAGAAATATTACCTTTGCACAAGTAGACTTAAAAACTAACCGGGATAATATATGAATTTTTTTAATTATAGCAGACGTCAAACCATTGATGTTCACGTAGGCAATCTAACAATGGGTGGAAGTTATCCGATTGTTATTCAAACAATGACCAACACCAATACTCTGGATACGGAGGGGAGTGTTGCTCAATGTGAAAGAATTATCGCTGAAGGTGCAGATCTTATCAGACTAACAACACAAGGCGTTAGGGAGGCAAATAATCTTCGAGAAATTCATCAGCAATTGAGAGATAAAGGATATATAACACCACTATCGGCCGACATACATTTTAATCCTCGTGCAGCAAATGTTGCAGCAACAATAGCAGAAAAAGTACGTATTAATCCCGGCAATTTTGTTGATAAACAAAAAACATTTGCTGAGATTGAATATAGCGATGAGGAATATGCTCTTGAGTTAGAGAAAATACGCGAAAAGGTTGTGCCATTTCTTGATATTTGCAAAGAACACAATACAGCTGTTCGGATTGGTGTTAATCACGGTTCACTTTCTGATAGAATTATGACACGATATGGAGATACACCGGAAGGAATGGTTGAATCATGCATGGAGTTTTTGCGAATTGCTATAGAGGAGAATTTCACTGATATAGTAATATCTATGAAAGCTTCAAACACTCTGTTGATGACCAAGGCTGTACGCCTTTTGGTTGATAGAATGGAAAAAGAAGATATTAGTTTTCCGCTACACCTTGGAGTAACTGAAGCAGGTAATGGGGATGATGGACGTATGAAATCGGCTGTAGGAATTGGGGCTCTACTAAGTGATGGAATTGGAGATACTATTCGTGTCTCTTTGAGCGAAGAGCCCGAAGCTGAAATTCCTGTTGCAAGGAAGTTAGCTGATTACGTGAAGCTTCGTGAAGGACATCCTACTATTAAGGGTAATTACTTCCCGGGCTTTTCTCCATTTTCTATGGATAAACGTGAAACTAATCCTGTTTGGAATATAGGTGGCGATCATTTGCCAATCGTAATTTCTGATAGAAGCATAAGTAATGATATTACTATAAACCCTCATTTTATTCCCGATTATATATATGTAGGAGATACTATTCCGGGTGATTTCCCAAAGGGGATGAAATCTATTGTCGATTTTGAAAATTGGGAGGATAAAATTGACAATTTTCCACTGTTTACGGTTGCGACCAAGAGTGATATAAAGGGATGTAATGCAAAAGTGAAATTTCTACTATTAACCTATCCTGAGCTTTCCGATCAAATGGTTACTTTCTTAAAAGATACACCTGGTGTAGTTGTTGTTCTTACAACAGATCATAAGAATAGTGTAGGTGAGCAGAGAGCATTTTTTCATTCACTTCTAAATGCTGATTGTAAAGTTCCAGTTGTTTTGCACAATAATTATAATGAGGATGAAGCTGAGGATATCCAGATTAAAGGTGGAGTAGATTTTGGAACTGTACTTCTTGATGGTTTTGGCAATGGTATTGCAATGAGCAATGAAGGTAAAATCGATATTACAGATTTAGATGCATACGCATTTGGGATTTTGCAGGCTGCACGTGTGCGAACCAGTAAAACAGAATTTATATCATGTCCTGGGTGCGGAAGAACACTATTTGATCTACAATCAACTGTAGCAGTTATACAGAAACACTTCTCTCATTTAAAGCATCTTAAAATAGGAGTTATGGGATGTATAGTAAATGGTGTCGGGGAAATGGCCGATGCTGATTACGGATATGTAGGAGCTGAACATGGTAAAATATCATTATACAGAAAGAAAGAGCTTGTTGCAAAAAATATCCCGCAATCAGAAGCTGTTGAACATCTGATTCAACTTATCAAAGATCATGGTGATTGGATAGAGCCAACTGATACATAATTAATTTATATTCTACGGAAAGCATTATCCTAACGGATTCTTTGGCAAATAACTTCTTAAGCTTAAAAGTGGTTTTGGCTTTCCTTGTTTTTGTAAATTTGCGTTGTCACAACTAGACAAATTAATTATTATCGAAAATAATTGTTTCCCAAAATTTGGTGTTTTGATGAAAATGTAGTAATATTGCACCCGCTTTTGACTGGATTAAATATGTATTATTTACTCTTAAAAAGTATTTTGTTTAGGTCCCATAGCTCAGTTGGTTAGAGCACCTGACTCATAATCAGGGGGTCACAGGATCATGCCCTGTTGGGACCACTGTAAGAAAGCACTTACTGCAAAGTAGGTGCTTTTTCTATAATAAGCTTTTTTTCTAATCGATTGTTAATGCAGGTATTCTTGAAACTACATATATTAGTTATCCATTCCCGTGCACTAAGCCGGAAGTCAGTAATTCGTAAGATGTGCCAAATCCTACACCTTGAGAATAAACACCAATTGTCATATACTATTCCCTCATAACAACAATGATTTAAACCGAATGGATAGAATTAGCTATAAGAAAAATTTAATTTGATTCGAGATGATGTTTTTTAGGTCAAAATAGGGATGGATTATAAATAAAAATTAAAAATATCATATAGATGTACAACAAAACTACAAAAAGATTGTTACATTTTGTATATAGTATTGAAAAGGTTATTTAATTTTAAATATTGTAAATTATGTATGCAAAAAGATTGATTTTTGTTCTTGCAATTTTTGCTGTAGCAACAGCTGTTAGTGCACAAGTAAGCTTAGGTCTCAAAGGTGGTATTAATTTATCAAATGTTTATGGTGACGATGTATCAAATACCGATGCTAAAATAGGCTTTCATGCCGGTATTTTAGCAGATTTTGAGTTTTCATACAACTCCGCAATTCAATCCGGATTAATTTTTACGACAAAAGGTTATAAAGGAGGAGATGAAGTAAAAGCAAACTCTATGTATTTGCAACTACCTGTACACTATGCTTACAAGTTGGACGTTTCACCCGGAACACGTATTGTCTTTCATGGTGGACCATATGCAGCATATGGTGTGGGAGGTAAAATCACTAATGGAGTTGAGATGGATATTTTTGGAGATGAAGGTTTTTTTAAACGTTTCGACGCAGGTTTAGGAATAGGTGTTGGAGCAGAATTTGGCCCTATGATTCTGGATTTAGGATGGGATTTTGGTCTTTTAGATATTGTGGACGATGATTTTTTTGACGAATTTGATACAGGTTCTGTGAAAAATAAGAGTGCCTACCTATCTATTGGATATAAGTTTTAATTAGACATAATTTTATAATAATACCCCTGTACAGTTTGTATCTGTGCAGGGCTTTTTTTTACTGTTGTCTTCATGTCAAATCAATAAAAAAGGATGCAAATTACTTGCTTATCAATTCCCATAGCTTATCTATCACCCTAAGCAAGTAATTTCTATCTTTGCAATTAAGCTTAGTGATGTATTAAGTGTTAATGAACATCTAAGGTGAGCATTTGTTTATGAAAATAAAACATTGGGCATACTATGCTTAACTGATTATGTACATTCTGCCGGTGTAGATGTGATTTGAAGTATTTGGGAATGTAAAGAAAGAGTTAAGAGGTAGTAATTAGAGTCTTATAAATTATACTATTATAATAATGAAACAAAAAGCAGATATTGGATTAATTGGGTTAGCCGTGATGGGCGAAAACTTGGTGCTTAATATGGAAAGTATGGGTTACACAGTAGCTGTGTTTAACAGAACGGTTGAAAAAGTAGATAACTTTATAGAAGGAAGAGGTAAAGGAAAAAATTTTATCGGCACACACACACTTGATGAGCTTGTGTCTTCCATTGAGAGACCACGTAAGGTGATGTTGCTTGTAAAAGCAGGAAAACCTGTGGATGATTTTATTGAAAAACTTATACCCATACTTGATCCGGGTGACATTATTATTGATGGTGGGAACAGCCATTTTCCAGATACAATACGCCGTACAAAATATGTTGAAAGCAAAGGGTTGCTTTATGTAGGTTCAGGAGTCTCCGGTGGCGAAGAGGGTGCTTTAAACGGACCATCATTAATGCCTGGTGGATCTCCTAAAGCATGGCCTTATATAAAAGATATATTCCAAGCTATCGCGGCAAAGGTAGATGATGGAGTTCCCTGTTGCGATTGGGTGGGTGAAAACGGCGCCGGTCATTTTGTTAAGATGGTTCATAACGGAATTGAATATGGTGATATGCAGATAATTAATGAGGCTTATCATATTATGAAAGATTTGCTTAAAATTGATGCTTTTGAACAACATGAGATTTTTAAGAAATGGAATGAAGGAGTGCTTGATTCATATCTAATTGAAATCACAAGTGATATTCTTGCTTATGAAGATGAGGATGGCGCACCACTAGTTGAGAAAATACTTGATACAGCCGGACAGAAGGGTACTGGTAAATGGACGGCTGTTACAGCTCTTGATCTAGGAATACCATTAACTTTAATAGGTGAGTCGGTGTTTTCTCGTTGTCTATCAGCACAAAAAGATCTCAGAGTTAAGGCCTCAAAGATTTTCACCGGAAAGAAGCCTGATTTCAAGGGCGATAAACAGCAGTTTATAAATGATCTTGAGCAAGCTATTTATGGAGCCAAGATTATATCATATGCACAAGGTTATGATCTAATGATGGAGTCTGCCAAAGAATATAATTGGAACTTGAATTATGGTGAAATTGCATTGATGTGGCGCGGTGGATGTATAATTCGCTCACGTTTTCTAAGCGATATAAAGAAAGCATTTGATAATAATCCAAAGCTTGAGAACCTCCTTCTTGACCCATTCTTTACAGAAGCTATTCAATCGGCAGAAGAGAGTTGGAGAAGAGTATGTGCTACTGCTCTTATGAATGGTATACCTGTTCCGGCACTTGCTTCCGCACTAACATATTATGATGGATTCAGAAGCGAAAGGCTTCCTGCTAATCTGTTACAGGCTCAAAGAGATTATTTTGGAGCACATCAGTATGAGCGACTTGATAGTCCAAGAGGTGAGTTTTTTCATACAGACTGGACCGGGTATGGAGGAGACACTGCCTCAACAACATATGATGTTTAAATAATATTGTATACTTTTGTCGAGCAAAACAGATTTATTATCAAGAGTTGTGTGGGAATATTATCTTGAAGTATTATTTTTTTCAGATTGAACAATTGTTCAATAATGTATAATATATAATAAAAATCAATCAAAAGTAATGCAAGTCTTACATAACCAAATTTCAAATAAAGAGCTCAGAAAACGCGTGCAAGAAGAGAGAGTGCCAAGAGCAACAATTTCATTCTATAAATATTTTCATATCGATGACCCCTTGCAATTCAGGAATCAGCTTTATTTGAAGTTTTTCGAAATTGATGTATTTGGAAGAGTCTATATAGCATCTGAAGGTATAAATGGGCAAATATCTGTACCACAAAATAAGAAAGATCTTTTCAAAGGAATTCTTTACAGTGCTCACCCAGAGTTGAATGATATCCGACTAAATGAAGCTTTGGATGATGACAGTAAATCATTTTGGGTGCTGAGAATGAAAGTGCGTAATAAAGTTGTGGCAGATGGAATTTACGATCAATCGTTCAACCCCTCAAATACCGGAAAGTATTTAACTGCAGAAGAATACAATAAACTAAGCGAACAGCCCGATACTATTGTTGTGGATATGCGTAACAGCTATGAGTACGAGGTAGGCCATTTTAAGAATGCAATAGAAATACCATCAGAAACATTTCGTGAACAATTGCCAAAGTCTGTTGAGATGCTTAAGGATTACAAAGACAAAAACATAGTAATGTATTGTACCGGAGGTATAAGATGCGAAAAAGCAAGCGCATATTTGCTACATAACGGATTTAACAATGTTTATCATTTAGAAGGTGGTATCATTGAATACGTACGTAGGGCTCGTGAAAAAAATCTTTCGGTTAAGTTTATCGGTAAAAATTTTGTGTTTGATGAGCGATTAGGGGAGCGAATTACAGATGATATTATTGCCAATTGTCATCAATGTGGTGCCCCTAATGATAGACATACAAATTGCGCCAATCAGGAGTGTCATGATTTGGTTATTCAGTGTGAAAATTGTGCAGAAGAATTTAATGGCTGTTGCTCAGAGCAATGCAATATGATATTAATAAATAAAAATGAGGTTGAATCATAATTCCGATACAACCTCATTCACATTTTATATGATGATAAATCACTCCTTGTTATTAATTTTACACAAACTCCTTTTTTAGAATTTCAACCCATCTTTCAAGTCGCTCCTCAGTTAAGTCGTACTCATTATCTTCATCAATTGGAAGCCCCACCCATACTCCTTCCTCCACTGCAGTAGAAGAGTCGTAAGTATATCCTTCATCAGGAACTTGACCAACTATATCTACCTTCTCCTCTAGTTCGTCAAATACAACTTTCATCGATTCAGCAAAACTTGTAGAGTATGATGCACTATCGCCCAAAGCGAAAATTGCTAATTTTTTACCTGTAAAATCTATTTTGGCAAACGAGGGTAGAAATCCCTCCCAGTCATCTTGCAAATCACCAATACCTGTAGTGGAAGTACCTACTATATAATATGTGTAATCTTTAATTTCGCTAAGAGAAACTTCGAGTACGTTAAACAGATCAGCTTCACCTTTAAAAAGATCTTGTACTTGTTTGGCAACAGATTCAACATTTCCCCCGGAAGTTCCAAACAATATGGCTATTTTATTCATATTTGTTATCCTCTTGTGTAATTTAAATATAATGATTTAGTTTGTATGTAATAACAGTTCCTTTAAATAACTAAACAGTTTGAATGATAAAAATGTTTTTTACCTCAACGTAAATGCAGTTTCTTTGCAATTAGATGGGAAATTACTACTTTTGCAATAGCATCCGGCGCGGTAGTTCAATGGATAGAATAGAAGTTTCCTAAACTTTAGATCAGGGTTCGATTCCCTGCCGTGCTACTTTTTATAACTAATACAACTGTAACATAATTATCTTTAGTCATTTTCGGCTTTGGTTTAATCTAAAATTCATATCTTTGAGTTAAGACTTAAAACTTCATGACATTAACTAAAATTTAACAGTCACTAATGTTAAAGCGTTCATATACTTTATTTTTAGCTTTATTGCCTTTACTATTAATGGCAAAGAGCAATACAATTAAAGAGATTGACAGCTTACTCCAACTCAGCAGAGAATATAAGTTTAAAGTTGAAATTGAACAGGCAATTGAGGTTGCTCATCTTGCACTAACTAAAAGTATAGAGATTGACTATTCGCAAGGGAAAGCAGCTGCATATTTAAACTTAGCACAAACACTTCTATATCTAGGCAGCTATGAGAAGTCGTTAAACTATCTTTCACTAACTGAAGATGAACCACACTCTTCTGATAATCTATATACTATGTTTGAGATTAGCAGAATTAGAGGTCAGATATTCTCTTATATGAAATTAGAAGAACAATCTATCCACGAATTTCATAAATGCATTTCATTAACTAGTAGGTTTGACGATAAACGACAATGCAAATATGGTTTAAGTCTTTCTTATGAGAATCTGGCAGTAGTATATAATAAAATAGGCAAACTTGATTCAGCATTTTATTTCATTAATAAGAATAAAGAGCTTTTAGAGTCTATGGATGAGTCATATATTTATAGAAGCCTTGTTAACTTGTATTCAACTCTAGGTAACAGGTATATAACTGAAGGTGAATATGAATTAGCAAGAGAGAACTTAAATAAAGCATTTAATTTAGCTGAAAAATATCAATATTGCTATCTTTCCAGAACCCTAATCTATATGGGTGATTTACATGCTAAAAACGAAAAAGGAGACTCAGCTTTGTACTATTATCATAAAGCATTAAATAATTTAGAGACAACCAAAATTAAAGGAGAATATAGTGTTGTCTATAATAAACTTTCCACCTTTTATCAAGATGCAGGTGAAGTTGATTCTGCAAGAATTTATAAAGAAAAGGAGCTTTTAATTGATGCTGAGTTGTCCGATGAGCGTGGGAAAAGTATAGGTAAAGCATTAAATGTTTTTCTCAATGAGGAAAGAAAGGTACAACAACAACAGAAAAGCAAAGCAATCTTTTTTATATCAATCACGTTATTAGTTTTTGTTTCTATCGTATCAATTTTTTGGATTAAAACAAAAAACAAATTTCTTGAAAGAAAAAAGAAATTGAGAGCTGAATTGAATCACACTATGAAAGAGTTTGAAGAAATTGAGAAAGAGACTCATCTATTAGAGAAAAAAGTAAATCAATCATTTGATGAAATTATTGATCTTGCAAAAAACAATAGCCCCACCTTTTTAAAAAGATTTCAAGAAGTTTATCCCGAACATTCAAAATCTCTACTTCAGAAGCATCCAAATTTAACCAATTCTGAACTTATTCTTTGTGCTTTAATATATCTTAAATTCTCAACAAAAGACATTTCAACTTATACTTTTGTAGAACACCGCTCAGTTCAAACCAAAAAAAGTAGATTAAGGAAAAAACTACAACTTCCGGCAGGTGCTAATATTACAAATTATCTCAATTCGTTAAATGGTTTATAGTATTTACTTTTAAAAAACCGTTTTAACTTCAATATAACATCTATTTTATAATATTTCCTATCACTCTGTTTTTCTTATTGTCTTTATTATGACATAAAGATAATGCCTTTTCATGCCTGACAAACATTAGATTATCAGTATTATAGTGTAGTGTTGTAGATTTGTTACATGTCTTATTTGGACGTTTAATTATTTATTTGGCAACTTTGCATCACGTTTAAGTTAAAACCTTTATTGTCAATTAACAATATCACTTTAAAAGTACTTTTGGACAATCACCATACCAATGGATGCTAGATCGGAAAAATGATGAAATTCACACATTAGTAATTAGCTCTAATCTCGCAGTGGCTGATATTGCAGAGATGTATGGATTTAAAAACACTTCTCATTTTTGTAGAGTGTATCGTAAGCGCCATGGGAGTACTCCTACAGAACATAGAGAGGGCAAATAACTAGAATTGAAAGATTGACCCTAATTATAACATTGAAAGTTTTCATAATATTTTTATTAATTCTTAATCTTCAAGCTATCTTTGTAGAATTATTATAATAATTTTATGAAATTAAGTTTGTTGTAATGAAAAAAACTATCATTACCCTACTGAATGAGTCAGTAGAAAAATATGGAGATTTACCTTATCTTCATGAAGCGAGACAGGGAGAAGAATATACTACTCTTACTTATAAAGAAGTTCAGAAAGAGGCTATTCGTTTTGCAGCAGGACTCATGGCTCTTGGAATCGCAGAAGGTGATAAAATAGCACTTATCTCTGAAGGAAAAAACAATTGGGTTATTGGTGAATTAGGGATTTTGCATGCTGGTGCTGTTTGTGTACCACTTTCTGTTAAGCTTGAGACTGAGCATGACATCTCATTTCGCATAAATCATTCAGATACAGTAATGGTTCTGACATCTGATCAGCAGATTGCTAAATTACGACCAATGAAAGATAAGTTCCAAGTAGTCAAAAGGTATATTCTTATGGACGAAGTTGAGCTTAATGGAGATGATGAAATTTATTTTGATGCAGTAAAAGAATTAGGTGATGCACTGCTTACTACTGATAAAAAAAGGGTAGAAGAACGTATTGCAAAAGTACAACCGGATAGTCTTGCAAACATCTCTTACACATCCGGTACAACTGCAAATCCAAAGGGAATCATGTTGTCTCACAATAACTATGTGTGCAATGCCGAGCAAGCAGTTGATCATCTAAATGGTATCCCTTCTTATTTCCGCACACTGCTTATCCTGCCCTGGGATCATTCGTTTGGTCATACTGCCGGAATTTATGCATTTATGAAAAGTGGCGCATCCATAGCATCAGTTGCAGCAGGCAAAACAGCAATAGAGGTATTGCGTAATGTTCCAAAAAGTCTTAAAGCAATTAATCCTCATTTACTTATGAGTGTCCCGGCTCTTGCAAGTAACTTCAGAAAAAACATCGAAACAGGCATAGAGAAAAAAGGGAAAATTGCATATGGTATGTTTAAGCAAGGATTGAAAATTGCATATAGATACAATGGTGAAGGATATAACAAAGGTCGCGGTAGCCGTGCTCTTCTTAAGCCTCTCGTTACTTTTTATGACCGTATTGTTTTCTCAAAAATAAGGGAGAGTTTTTCGAATAAAATGCAATTTTTTATTGGTGGTGGAGCACTCCTGGACATTGAGCTTCAGCGCTTCTTTTATGCAGTTGGTATACCTATGTATCAGGGCTATGGCCTTTCTGAAGCATCTCCAATTATTTCTGCAAACTCTACAAAAGAACACAAGTTGGGTTCATCGGGCAAAACAATGCCTCGCATGGAAATCCGTATTGGAGATGACAATATGAATTCACTACCTGTGGGGCAAAAAGGAGAAATTCTTATTCGCGGTGGCAATGTGATGTTAGGCTATTGGAAGAATCCTGAAGCAACTGCTGAAACAATTGTAGATGGATGGCTCAGAACAGGTGATATGGGATACCTTGATTCAGATGGATATTTATATGTTTTAGGTCGCACAAAGTCGCTTTTGATAAGTAACGATGGCGAGAAGTTTTCACCCGAGGGAATTGAAGAGTCAATAATGGCTAAGTCAGAATATATAAACCAATGCGTGCTTCACAACAATCAGAGTCCGTATACAACTGCACTTCTCACACTAAATATGGATACACTTAAACGTCGCACAACAGACCCGGTTGAAGCTGCAAAGATAATTGCCGGAGAGTTGGCCGAATATCTTAAAGGCGGAAAGAATGATGGACTATTCCCATATCGTTGGATTCCTTCGGCATTTGCAATAATTGAGGAACCCTTTAGTGAAAAGAACGGAATGGTCAACTCTACAATGAAGATTGTTAAGCATAAGGTTTATGAAAAATATGCCCTAGAAATTGAGTTGCTGCATACTCCTGAAGGTAAGAGGTTTGATTCTGAGCATAATATAAAGGCACTTCAAAATTTGCCGGGATAGTATTAATCCTTAAGTCACTTTAAATGTTTCTTAATTGGCTCACAACCCTTACAGCCGGCACAGTAGGAAGAATCTCTTTTTATAAAGAAGAATTTATATATACTTCTTAGCAGGATTATTCCTACTGTTATACCTATTAATATTACTATGAAAAGCTGAATATTCATAATTTGATTATTTATGATTTATATAAACAAACTACCTATTTGAAATGCCAGAAAGGCAATAATCCAAGCTAGTGCAGTTGAATATATTAAACTAAACAATGCCCATTTCCATGAATGTGACTCTTCTTTAATAGCTACAACTGTTGCGATGCAAGGGAAGTAGATAAGCACAAACAGTAGAAATGATACTACAACAAGAGATGTAAAAACGGGACTACCATCTTCATTTGTTTCTGAGAGTATTCTTTCTTGAAGCGACTCCTGATTTTCGCTATCACCAGTGTAAAGAACGCCCATAGTACTAATTACAATTTCTTTTGCCGCCATACCCGAAAGAAGACTTACAGATATTTTCCAATCAAATCCTAATGGTTTCATTACAGGCCCAATAAACTTACCAATTTTACTAATAAATGAATTCTCTTGATGCTGCATGTTCCGCTTATAATCAATTTCTGCTATAAGTATATCTCTTTGACTAGCGCTTATTAGATTCTCCTCATATTGACTCTCAATTTGGGCTGTTTCTTGTATAATTTCACTGTTCCAATCGCCATTCTGTGGAAAATATCCTAAGAACCATATAACAATTGACGCAATTAGAATGGGACCACCCATTTTGCGTAGGTACTGACTTGCTCTTTCCCACATATGGATAATGATTGACTTCAATGTAGGCATCCTGTATGGGGGCAGCTCCATTACAAACGGGGTATCCTCTTCTTTGAAAAGAGTTTTTCTGAACATTAACGCAGTTAGCGCAGCAATCAAAACTCCAATTATATATAAAGCCAAAAGTGCTAAACTAGCATTATTAGGAAAAAAAACTCCAATAAAAAGTATATAAACCGGTAATCGTGCACTGCAAGACATAAAAGGAACTATCAGCATGGTTATCATTCTGCTGCTTCTACTCTCAATTGTGCGAGTTGATATTATAGCTGGAACATTACAACCAAATCCCATTATAAGGGGAATAAAAGATTTGCCATGGAGTCCAATCTTATGCATTAATTTGTCCATTATAAATGCAGTTCGAGCCATATAGCCGGAGTCTTCCATAAAGGCAATAAACAGATACAGTATCACAATATTTGGCAAGAACACAATTACTCCTCCCACACCGCCAATCACTCCGTCAACAATAAGAGCTTTCAGTGGGCCTTCCGACATGTTGTTCCTGACAATGTTTCCTATCCATGTTATAAGCGATTCAATCCACTCCATTGGGTAGTTACCAACTCTAAAAGTTGCTTCAAACATTATCCACATGAAAAGGAAGAAAATCGGGAACCCTAAATATTTATTTGTTGCAAAAGAGTCAATAAGTTTGGTTTTATCTACTCTATATGGTTTTTCGGTAAGAGTCTCTTTTAGTCCACCTGCTATAAAACCATACCTTGCATTTGTGAATGCAGATTCAGGATCCTCCCTTAGAAGTTTTTCGATATAATTATTTACTCTGTCTCTTATATCTTTAATTTTATTATATTCCGGTGAATTTTTTGCAAGAGATTCAATCTCTTTATCGCCTTCTAAAAGCTTAATACAAACATATCTTAATGGGACCCCTTTTCTAAGTTTGATGTTATCCTTAAGAGTAACTTCCATTTTAGAGATTGATTTCTCTAGAACTCTTCCGTAAGGTATCTGTGCAAAATCATGTTCAGTCTTATTATAAACATTAATCACCTGCTCAAGAAGTTGTGGAATACCTTCCCCGCGTTTACCTACAGTTGGTACTATTGGAATATTTATTAGGTCAGATAAATATTCGTGATCAAACTTCCTGCCACTTTCTTCCAGCTCATCATACATGTTAAGCGCTATCACCATTGGTGTTTCCAAATCGATAAGTTCAGTTGTAAGATAAAGATTTCGCTCAAGAGCAGATGCAGATACAACATTTATAATAATATCAGGCTTCTCATTTAAAATATAATTTCTAGTATAAAGTTCCTCGGGAGAGTATGAAGAAAGTGAATATGTACCGGGAAGATCTATAAGAGTGAAATTATGCCCATTGTGCTTAAGATAGCCCTCTTTTAAGTCGACGGTCACACCACTATAATTTCCAACATGTTCGTGAGCACCTGATGCCAGATTAAATATTGATGTTTTGCCTGAATTTGGATTGCCTATTAGTGCAACTTTAATATTCTTCTCTCTTTTTTGTTTATTTACCACATTTAGAGATTGCCCTTCTCTATTTAGCCTTATGCGTGGTTCGAATATGCGGTTTTTATACTTAACCTTGTTTAGAGTTTGTATCTCTGTTTCTGTAGCCGGATCATTATAAGCGTCAACAGCATAGTACCCATTTTTATCTGCTTCAGATTTTAGCATCGTAATCTCAATCATTACTGCCTCGCTACGACGTAATGATACCTCGTACTCCATTATTTCGTATTTTATTGGATCTTTTAGCGGAGCATTGAGTAAAGATTTCACCTCTACACCACGCACAAACCCCATTTCTAAAATACGTTTTCTGAAAGGACCGTTGCCATTTACTTTTATAATGTATGCTTTTTGTCCTGTTTGCAGTTCTGACAGTCGCATTTAATACCCTCTATATATTTAGCTTGCAAAGATACATCAATTTCTTCTATTATTTATATTCATTTTAAATAATGATTATGATTTTAGTGTTTTTTTACCCTTAGTTTTATTATAAAAAAATTAGATCTTAAGGACACCATTATTTGTGTTGATAATTGTGTATAGTCATAACATAAATGAAAGAACTCTTTGATGTGTGGATTTGTTCTATTTTCAGATAAACTTAAAATTAATTTTCATGGAATTTAGAATTGAAAAAGATACTTTGGGCGAGGTAAAAGTACCTGCTGATAAGTTGTGGGGTGCGCAAACCGAAAGATCGCGAAATAACTTTAAGATAGGTTCAGCCGCATCAATGCCTATCGATATTATATATGGATTTGCATATCTTAAAAAGAGTGCAGCATTTGCCAATCATGAGCTTGGAGTGCTATCTAAAGAAAAAAGAGATTTAATAGCTCAGGTATGTGATGAAATATTAGATGGAAAACATGACGATCAATTTCCTTTAGTTATATGGCAAACCGGTTCCGGCACTCAGAGCAATATGAATGTCAATGAAGTTATTGCAAATCGTGCACATCAATTGAAGGGTTTCAAAATAGGAGAAGGAGAAAAAACTATACAACCTAATGATGATGTTAATAAATCACAATCATCCAATGATACATTTCCTACCGGAATGCATATAGCATGTTACAAAAAAGTTGTTCAAGTTACGCTTCCGGGATTGAGGCAGTTGCAGAGGACACTTCAGGCCAAGTCAGAAGAGATGGGCAATGTTGTGAAAATTGGGCGCACACATCTGATGGATGCAACACCCTTAACATTGGGGCAAGAATTTAGTGGTTATTCCGCACAGCTTGAATATGGAATTAAAGCCATAGAAAACACAATACCTCATCTTTCTGAACTGGCTTTGGGAGGAACGGCAGTAGGCACAGGACTAAACTCTCCTCGCGGTTATGATGTTTTAGCTGCAAAGTATATTTCTAAATTCACCGGTCTGCCTTTTGTTACTGCGCCAAATAAATTTGAAGCACTTGCAGCTCACGATGCTATAGTAGAAACACATGGAGCGTTAAAGCAGGTAGCAGTTTCGCTTAACAAAATAGCAAATGATATAAGACTGCTTGCATCCGGTCCCAGAAGTGGAATAGGTGAGATAAATATACCGGCAAATGAGCCGGGATCTTCTATAATGCCCGGTAAAGTTAACCCCACTCAGGCTGAGGCTTTAACTATGGTTTGCTCGCAAGTCATTGGTAATGATATGGCAATTGCTGTTGGCGGCATGCAAGGACATTTTGAACTTAATGTATTTAAGCCTGTTATGGCAGCAAATTTCCTTGAGAGCGCTCAGCTTCTTGGCGATGCTGCTATATCGTTTGATATTCATTGTGCTAAAGATATCGAACCAAATAAACCTCGAATTAAGGAGTTGCTTGACAACTCACTTATGCTGGTGACAGCTCTTAATACTAAGATTGGCTACTATAAAGCTGCCGAAATTGCTAGCTCTGCACATAAAAATGGAACTACTTTAAAGGCGGCGGCGGTAGGATTGGGGTATGTTACCGCAGAAGAATTTGATGAATGGGTACGTCCCTCCGAAATGATTGGTCCCTTCGGCTAACCTACTCGTTTAACAGATATTATAAACGGTGCTGTTTTTCGGTGCCGTTTTTTCTTTGTATTTTTGTCTATATATACGTTTGACTAAATAATTATCAATAACATAACATTTAATTTATAGTTTATGGCTACAAAACCATTTATTTACCAGGAGCCTTTTCCTATGTCAGAAGACAAGACTGAGTATTATTTACTTACCAAAGATCACGTATCTGTAACCGAGTTTGAAGGGAAAGAGGTGCTTAAAGTATCGAGTGAAGGATTAACACTTATGGCACAAACAGCTTTTTGTGATGTTGAGTTTTTATTACGTCCCGAACATCAGGAACAGGTGGCTCAAATTCTAAATGATCCCGAATCAAGTGAAAATGATAAGTTTGTAGCATTAACATTCTTACGCAATTCAGAGATTTCTGCAAAAGGAATTCTTCCTTTTTGTCAAGATACCGGTACTGCAATAATAACAGGCAAGAAAGGGCAGAATGTATGGACTGATGGTTGTGATGCTGAAGCTCTTTCAAGAGGTGTTTATAATACTTTCGTAAATGAAAACCTTCGTTATTCTCAAAATGCAGCTCTCAATATGTATGATGAGGTAAATACCGGCACAAACCTTCCGGCACAGATAGACTTATATGCTACAGGTGGAAATGAGTACAACTTTTTATGTATTGCTAAGGGTGGTGGTTCTGCAAACAAAACCTATTTATATCAGGAGACAAAGGCACTGCTAACTCCAGGTAAACTTGAGAACTATTTAATTGATAAAATGAAATCTTTGGGAACAGCTGCCTGTCCACCCTACCACCTTGCATTTGTTATAGGAGGTACTTCGGCAGAAGCAAACCTTAAGACTGTAAAACTGGCATCCGCTAAGTATTATGATAATCTGCCAACTGAAGGAAATGAGCATGGTCGAGCATTCAGAGATATTGAGCTTGAAAACCGATTAAAGAAAGCTTCTGAGGAGCTTGGTCTTGGAGCACAATTTGGAGGTAAGTATTTTGCTCATGATGTAAGAGTTATCAGATTGCCAAGACATGGTGCTTCGTTGCCCGTAGGAATGGGCGTTTCATGTTCGGCCGACCGAAATATTAAGGCTAAAATAAACCGTGATGGTATTTGGATTGAGAAGATGGAGGATAATCCAAGTCGCTTGATTCCTGAAGAGTATCGTCAAGAAGGTGAAGGTGGAGGTGTTAAGATAGATCTTAATCGTCCAATGCCGGAGATTTTAGCTGAACTATCTAAATATCCTGTATCTACTCGACTCTCTTTAAGTGGTACAATAATAGTTGGCCGTGATATAGCTCACGCTAAACTTAAAGAGCGTATCGATAATGGTGATGGATTGCCTCAATACATGAAAGATCACCCCATATATTACGCAGGTCCTGCTAAAACTCCCGATGGTTATGCTTCAGGATCAATGGGACCTACGACTGCCGGTCGCATGGATTCGTATGTTGATCTGTTTCAGTCAAATGGCGGTAGTATGATTATGTTGGCAAAGGGAAATAGGAGCAAGGAAGTAACCGACTCATGTAAAAAATATGGTGGTTTTTATCTTGGCAGTATTGGTGGTCCGGCTGCAATTCTAGCTCAGGAGAATATTAAAAGTTTGGAGTGTGTTGAGTATCCCGAGCTAGGTATGGAGGCAATTTGGAAGATTGAGGTTGAAGATTTCCCTGCATTTATATTGGTTGACGATAAAGGCAATGACTTTTTCCTGGTAGTTGCTCAGCCAAATTGTGCTTTAGGGTGAAAGTCAGGCACCATTAATTTTATAATTTGAGAAAATTTATAAAAATATGAAAAAAGCAATTCTTACTATAGTTGCAATTGCGGTAAGTCTTAATCTTACAATTGGACAAACACGCTCAGAGGTTACTCTCGAGAAAGGGTGGAGGTTTATCCGTGAAGACAGTCCGCAATTCAAAGAGATGGTATACGATGATGCCAACTGGCAATCGGTTCGTGTACCTCACGACTGGGCAATATATGGCCCTTTCGATAAGAACAATGATATCCATAGAATGGCTATTGTGCAGGATGGGCAAACATCTGCAATAGAGCATTATGGCAGAACAGGTGGTTTGCCTTTTACTGGTGTGGGTTGGTACAGAACTTCATTCTCTGTGCCTGATTTTCAGAATGGTAAAAAGGTGACTGTAAAGTTTGATGGTGCAATGAGTAATGCTCGAGTTTATGTGAATGGCAAGGAGGCAGGTTTTTGGCCATATGGCTATAATTCATTTCACTTTGATGTTACTGATTTGATAAATAGCGATGGCAAAGAAAATACTCTTGCAGTTCGTCTCGAAAACTTTGAAGAGGGGTCTCGTTGGTACCCGGGTGCCGGATTGTACAGGAATGTTCATGTTATAACTACAAATGAGAGTTATATACCTGTTTGGGGTACATATATTACTACTCCCGTTGTGAGAGATAATTTTGCAAGAGTGGATGTAAAAACGAAAGTTGTCACTGATGGAGAGGCTGAATACAAGTTGGTTACCGACATCTTGGATGAAAATCTAAAACTGTTGACCTCTGCAGAGTCTGTACTAACCGAATATGATATTGAAGAGTTTTCTCAAAACCTTATAGTTAATGATCCTAAATTATGGGATATTAAACAGCCAAATCTTTATAAAGCTGTCTCAAGATTGTATAAAAATGGGAAATTGGTGGATGAGTATTCTACAACTTTTGGTATTCGCACAATAGAAATTATTGCCGACGAAGGCTTCTTCCTTAATGGCAGGAAAGTTAAATTTCAGGGTGTATGTTTACATCACGACTTGGGACCACTTGGAGCTGCTGTAAATGATGCAGCAATTCGCCGCCAGATAAAAATAATGCAGGACATGGGTGTTAATGCAATCAGAACAGCTCACAATATGCCCTCACCCGATTTTGTGCGTATTGCAGATGAGATGGGCATGATGGTTATGGCTGAATCTTTCGATAGCTGGAGAATTCCTAAAGTCAGAAATGGTTATAATCACTATTTTGATGATTGGGCAGAAAAGGACTTAGTGAATCTGGTTCATAATTTCAGAAACAGTGCAAGTGTTGTAATGTGGTGCATTGGTAATGAAGTTGAGGAGCAGAGTCACCCCCAAGGAGCAAAAGTTGCTCGCTTCCTTCAAGATATAGTTCAAAGGGAAGATCCAACTCGTCCTATTACAAATGGCATGGATAGACCTGATCACGTGTTTTCAAACGGGATGGCTGCAATAATGGATGTACCCGGGTTTAACTACCGCTCATTTCGCTATCAAGAAGCATATGAGAAATTGCCACAGCAGGTCATTTTGGGTGCCGAGACAACATCTGCACTTAGCTCTCGAGGAGTTTATAAGTTTCCCGTTGAGCGTAAAGCAATGGCAATTTATGATGACCATCAAGCTTCATCTTATGATGTAGAGCATGCTTCATGGTCTAATCTTCCTGAAGATGATTTTATTCAGCACGATGATCTGAAATACACGATGGGAGAGTTTATCTGGACAGGTTTTGACTACCTTGGGGAGCCAACTCCTTATTACAGCAACTGGCCAAGCCATAGTTCCCTGTTTGGCGCAGTTGATCTTGCAGGAATACCTAAGGATAGATTTTATCTGTATAGAAGTCACTGGAACAAAGAAGAAACCCTTCATATTCTACCACATTGGAATTGGGAGGGTAGAGTTGGCGAGGTTACTCCAATTTTTGTATATACAAACTACCCATCGGCAGAATTGTTTATTAATGGAAAGAGTCAGGGCGTCAGAACCAAAGACCTTTCAATTGGAATTGAAGGTAGTTATACATCCGAAGCGCAGAAATCGTTTGAACGTCAAAAAAGATATCGTCTGATGTGGATGGATGCTAAATATGAACCGGGAACAGTTAGAGTTGTTGCTTATGATGCAGATGGTAATCCAGTTGCAGAGAAGGATATTAAGACTGCCGGAAAGCCACACCGATTGGCACTTGAGGCCGACAGAGGTGTGATAAGCGCAGATGGAAAGGATTTATCTTTTATCACAGTCTCGGTTGTTGATAGAAATGGTAATCCTTGTCCAAACGTAAATGAACTTGTTAAGTTTAAAGTTAAAGGTGCCGGTAGCTATCGTGCAGGTGCAAATGGCGATGCTGCAAGTCTCGATCTTTTTCATCTTCCACAAATGCACCTCTTTAATGGTAAACTGGTTGCTATTGTGGAGTCAACGGAAACTCCCGGTACAATCACTCTTGAGGCAACTGCAAAAGGATTAAGGGGAGCTAGTATAAAAATAGAGACAAAATAGTTTAAAACTAATCTATTTTTAAAAAAGGTGCGTCACAATATTATGTGGCACACCTTTTTTTTTGCCGATTGAATTGGTCATTATTAAATTCTTACTTTTTAATGCATAAGTATATGTATATATTTTCTGCATATATACTCCTAGTTAACACTGTTAAACTACAGAGTGGATACAGGGTAAATACAGTGTGACTTCAGTGTTGATATGATTTTGATACGGCTTTATTATAGTTATAGTGTCGATTTGGTATTCATTATAAACAGAGAAATTACCTATCTTTGCATTCTAAAATTTCAAATAAAAGATGGCAAGAAAAAGGAAGCAACACCCATTGTTGGAAAACGTATTGATAAGTGATGTGGCAGCTGAAGGTAAGGCTATTGCTAAAGTAGATGGTATGGCTGTTTTTGTGCCTTATGCCGTTCCCGGAGATATTGTTGACATTCAGATTACCCGCAAGAAAAGTAGTTTTGCCGAGGGTAGGGTTGTTCGCTTTGAAAAGTATTCTGATAAAAGAGTTAAGCCTTTCTGTGAGCACTTTGGTGTTTGTGGTGGATGCAAGTGGCAAAACCTTCCATATGATGAGCAGTTGAAATATAAGCATAATCAAGTTACAGATAATCTTAAGCGTATTGGAAAAGTTGATATTCCTGAAATAACAACTATTTTGGGAGCACCTGAAGATAGATTTTACAGGAATAAGTTAGAGTTTACTTTTTCAAATAAGAGGTGGCTCACCGAGAAAGAGATATCCTCTGACAAGGAGTTTACTCAAATGAATTCTCTTGGATTTCATATTCCGGGAATGTTTGATAAGGTGCTTGATATTAACAAATGTTGGCTGATGGATGACCTATCAAACGATATTAGGAACAGCATAAGAGAGTTTTGTTTTGAGAACAATTATTCATTTTTTGATCTTCGCAACCAGCATGGATTGATGCGTACACTAATCATTCGCAACACATCAATTGGCGAGTGGATGGTAATAGTGGTGTTCTTCGAGGATGATATTGAAAAGAGAGAGAAGCTGATGAGTTTTATTGAGACAAAATTTCCTCAGATAACATCACTTCTTTACATCATTAATCAGAAAGCAAACGACACTATTACAGATCAGGAGGTTTTAACCTGGAGAGGCAGAGATTATATTTTTGAGGAGATGGAGGGGTTGAGGTTTAAGATTGGGCCAAAATCTTTTTATCAAACTAATAGTGAGCAGGCTTATCATCTATATGAGATAACAAGAGAATTTGCTCAGCTGAGTGGTAATGAACTTGTTTATGATCTTTATACAGGCACCGGCACTATTGCAAATTTCATTGCACGTGATGCTAAAAAAGTAGTTGGTATTGAGTATGTTGAAGATGCAATTGAGGATGCTGGGTTTAACTCTGAGATTAACAACATAGATAACACCCTGTTTTTTGCAGGAGATATGAAGGATGTACTCAATTCAGATTTTATTGGTGAGCATGGTAGACCCGATGTTATTATTACAGATCCTCCACGCGCAGGGATGCATAATGATGTAATTGATGCAATTCTTTTTGCTGAGCCGAGGAGGATAGTTTATGTGAGTTGTAATCCTGCAACACAAGCGCGCGACTTGAGCTTATTGGATGTTAAATACAAAGTAGCAAGCGTCAGGCCTGTTGATATGTTTCCTCAAACACATCATGTAGAGAATGTGGTATTACTAGTGAAAAGATAAAGTATCGACCTTCTTACTTGACTATTAAATTACCGGCTCTACTAAGTAGCCAAGTTCTCTCAGTCCTTCTATTAGCCCAACTTCTCCCGGTAGGTGTAAGCACCCTACAGCAATGAATGAAGGTTTATCTGCCATAATCTCGGGAAGTTTATCTAACCACTTTTTATTTCGATTTTTATTAATGGTATTTTTCTCCTCTTCGGAACTTGGACATGGATCATTTGGTAATTCTTTCACCGAAAGTTCATACAAGGCATTAATGTTTTGTGAGTGATATGCAGCATGAAGCTCCTCCATTTGTACTTTCAACAAATCGGGATTGTTAATCATACAAATCAATAACTCTGCCTGTCTTTCTAATGTCTGAGAATTGAGTAAAATATTTATTTGATCTTCAGTGTTTTCAAGACCAATAACCGGTCGCGAACGCTTTAAAGCTTCATCTTGAAAGTATTGGTCGAGGCTAACCTGGTTGGATAATGACGGATAATACTGCTGATAAAGTGTAATGGAAGCTAGGTTAGAAAGTAGTGCAGGTTTTAATATACCTAGTTGATCAAGTCCAACACCAAGAAGATCTTTCAGAGTACTGTCAATTTGATAAACTTCATTTGGCTGAAGAAGTGAATTATATGTTACTCCTTCAGGCATTGTAGCCGCTACCATTATTTTCATCTGCATTTCTTCCATATTGCTCATATTCAGCTCCCCAACAGTCTGCATGGTATTTTCAAATGCAGCTTCTATACCGGCAACTGAGTCCAGGAAGCTTATCGGTACAAGATGATGTGTCCCAAAAATATAGGATGGCCGGTCAAGACCATTACCTGAAACTTTCCATAGTAATGAGTTATCGCTTCCGGTTGAATCGGTGCATGATAACAATATGAATAATACACTTAATACACTTATGTTTTTAAAAAAACTCATAGGTTATTATTGTAATATATTTAGGTTAATAATTGACTGTTGTTGTGTTATTTTTCTCTCGACCAATTTTCATAAAATCGAATACAAACCAAAAAATAGTGAAAGATGGAATAATATCAGTTGTAGGAAATAGCTCTTCGATAAAGGTTATAAGCGATGTGTACTTTCCTCTTTTTTCTCCAAACATTTTATAGCTGATAGATGCAGCAATTGGGGCCCAGATAATATCGGTAAATGGACCAATTATCGGTATGGCAGTAGACACCATACCGATAACATCAAGTATAATGCACTTCGCTAATTTTTTATATTTATTGCTCATTCAGTTGTGGGGAGTGGGGTATATACTCTTGCACCCAGCTCTTTGTCCATAGTGTAGATGCCCAATCCATTATCTCCAATAAGTTTGAGTGCATCAACCATGCCTTGAGCAGTATCTTCTTCTTCTACCTGCTCGTTTACGAACCATTGCAGCATACTTTCAGTAGCATAATCATTTTCAGATCGAGCAATTGTTACTAAATTGTTAATTAACGAAGTAACTACTTTTTCATGTTTTAATGTTTCTTGGAAAGCCTTTAATGGCGACTCCCAAGATGTTTCCACCTTTTCTATTTGTGCTAATTCAACTTTGCTGCCTTTAGAAATAAGATAATTCATGAATTTAAGTGCATGATCTTGTTCTTCATGAAATTGAGCAAGAAACCAGTTGGCAAACCCGGGGAGTCCCTTATTTGAAAAATGTGCTGACATTGAGAGATAGAGGTAGGCCGACCAAAGTTCTGCATTTATTTGCTTATTGATGGCTTTTTCTAATTTTTCGCTAACCATAGTTGTAAATTGTTTAGTTCGTTAAATTTTAATGTTTTCACTTGTTAAAACACTTTTGAATGAAAAAGGTTTAAGTTTTTCAACCTGCATTTAATGACAAATATACTCTTCTTTTCAAAAATATTAGTCAACTTCCGGGATTTTAAATTAATTGCTATCTTTGTGCATTATCTTCGCAGAAAACATTTATTGTTAAATGATTTGTTTTGGTAGAAGCTAATTATTAATTTTCCTCAAATGAACTTGCTTAGAGAAAAAATGATGAAGTATGATGCCCCGCAACGTGCAAAGGCAGCAGGAATTTATCCCTACTTCAGAGCTATAGAAAGTGATCAGGACACAGAAGTTACTATAAATGGTAAAAAAGTCTTGATGTTTGGTTCAAATGCATACTTAGGACTTACTAATCACCCCAAAGTTATTGAGGCTGCTGTTGCAGCAACTAAAAAGTATGGAACAGGGATGGCCGGTTCTAGATTCTTGAACGGTACTTTAGATATTCATCTTGAGCTAGAGAGAAAGTTGGCAAACTTTATGAATAAAGATGAATCAATTGTTTTTTCTACAGGTTTCTCTGTTAATGAGGGAGTTTTGGGATGCTTGACAGGACGTGAAGATTATATAATTTGGGACGAGAGGGACCATGCTTCAATTATTGAAGGTTTACGCACATCATTTTCAACAAAATTCAAATACAGACACAACGATATGAAATCGCTTGAGAGACAGTTGAAACGCTGTGATTCTCAAAGCGTAAAGCTTATTGTTGTGGATGGAGTATTTAGTATGGAGGGAGATTTGGCAAATCTTCCCGAAATAATGAAGTTGGCAAACAAGTATAACGCTAATGTTATGGTTGATGAAGCTCATAGCTTAGGAGTTTTGGGTAGAAAATATAGTGGACGTGGTGTGGCTGATCATTTTGGATTGCTGAATGACGTTGATTTAGTTATGGGTACATTTAGTAAATCGCTTGCATCAATTGGAGGATTTATTGCAGGAGACTATCCCGTAATAAATTTTATTAGACACAATGCTCGCACAAATATTTTTAGTGCCAGCATAACTCCTGCAGCTACTGCTGCAGCGTCGGCCGCAGTGGATATTTTGAAAACTGAACCCGAAAGAGTGAAGAGGTTATGGGAGCTTACACACTACGCAATAAATCAATTTAAAGAAAGAGGCTTTGAGTTGGGTCCGACAGAGACTCCCATACTACCACTTTATGTAAGGGATAATGATAAAACATTTTTGATTACAAAAATGCTTTTTGAGGATGGGATTTTTGTTAATCCGGTCGTTTCTCCTGCTGTTTCTCCGGGTGATACGCTAATCAGATACTCACTTATGGCAACACATACAATTGAACAGATAGATTATTCAATTGAAAATATCACCAAAGTCTTTAAGAAATTAGGACTTCTATAGTTTTAATATCTCTTTTATTAATCCTCAAATTTGGCACACATTAAGAAAAAAACTTATCTATTGATTGGAAAAAGTTTTATTTAACATCAACTTAAAGATAGTTTAGGGAAATAATATATACTTTTGTATGCAATAAAAATATAAAGGTTATATATTATGTCATTTATTGCAGATAAATTAGTAGTGGAAGGACTTACATTTGACGATCTTCTACTTGTTCCGGGCTATTCTGAGGTTCTTCCCCGCGAAGTTGATCTATCATCCAAATTCTCCAAAAATATTACACTTAATATTCCAATGATTTCGGCAGCTATGGATACAGTTACCGAATCAACTCTGGCTATCGCTATTGCCCGCGAAGGTGGAATGGGTGTAATACATAAAAACATGAGTATTGAGGAGCAGGCCAAACAGGTTAAAGCTGTTAAACGAGCTGAAAATGGAATGATAATTGATCCAATAAGTATAACAGCAGATAAAACTGTTGCGGATGCTCTTGCTTTGATGGCTGAATATAAAATCGGTGGAATTCCGGTAATAGAAAATGAAAATCGACTTGTTGGTATTGTTACTAATCGTGATCTCCGTTTTGAGAAAGTAATGGATAAGAAAATTGATCATGTAATGACTAAGAAGAACTTGGTAACCACACAACAGTCTACTAACCTAGAAGATGCAGCAGAAATATTACAGATGCATAAAATCGAAAAGCTCCCTGTTGTTGATTCAGAGAACCGACTAATCGGATTAATTACATATAAAGATATTACAAAAGCAAAGGATAAGCCTTTTGCTTGTAAGGATGAGCAAGGACGCTTGCGAGTGGCTGCAGGAATTGGTGTTACAAGTGATTCACTGGAAAGAGCTTCAGCTTTAGTTGATGCCGGAGTTGATGCGATTGTGATTGATACAGCTCATGGGCACTCTAAAGGAGTGGCCGAGATGCTCAAATTAATAAAGAATTCTTTTCCGGATATTGATGTTGTTGTTGGAAATATTGCAACAGGTGATGCCGCAAGATTTTTAGTTGATGCCGGAGCTGATAGTGTTAAGGTTGGTATTGGTCCCGGTTCGATATGCACTACACGCGTTATTGCAGGTGTTGGTGTTCCGCAGCTTACAGCAATTTACGAGGTGGCAAAAGCTCTAAAAGATACCGGTATCCCGATAATAGCAGACGGAGGGCTTCGTTACTCAGGTGATATAGTAAAAGCTTTGGCAGCAGGAGGCTGGTCAGTTATGATGGGTTCTATGCTTGCGGGCACTGAAGAGTCGCCCGGAGAAACAATTATATTTAATGGGAGGAAATTTAAGTCATACAGAGGTATGGGTTCACTTTCTGCAATGCAACAGGGTTCAAAAGACCGTTATTTTCAGGATGTTGAGGATGATATAAAAAAGCTTGTACCTGAAGGTATCGAGGCGCGAGTGCCATTTAAAGGAACTCTACAAGAAGTAATTTATCAAATGGTGGGAGGTCTAAGAGCCGGTATGGGTTATTGTGGTGCTAAAAATATTGATAAACTTCATGAGGCGAAATTTACACGTATAACTGCTGCAGGTTATGCAGAGAGCCATCCTCACGGAGTAATGATTACACGTGAAGCACCTAACTATAGTAAGGGTTCAGAATAAAAGGGCTTATAATTAATATAATAGGGGTTGATGAGTTTACTTTTCAACCCCTTTTTGCATTGGTACGAATATAAAATCTCCATGCTCCGATTTCTCAAATGAATCCTCGCCTGTGCGTTTTATAATGGTCATTTTCTGACCTTGTCTGCCACCTACTGGAACTACCATCCAGCCTCCAATAGCAAGTTGACCCATAAGTTTTTTTGGAATTTCATTTGGAGCAGCTGTTATCAATATTTTATCAAATGGTGCATGTTCGGGTAGCCCTTCAAATCCGTCTCCATAAAATAGATATGGATAATAACCTTGAGAATTTAAGGTCTCTTTTGCTGTTAGATAAAGCTTTTCATATCTTTCAATGCTGTATACCTCTGCACCCATTTTGCATAGCACTGCAGCCTGATAACCACTACCGGTGCCTATTTCTAAAACTTTTTCACCGGGTTGCAGCTTAAGTAGTTCAGATTGAAATGCAACAGTATATGGTTGCGAAATAGTCTGTCCTTTTTCGATTGGCAATGGTCGGTCTATATAAGCAAAGTCTCTAAGCTGTTTGTCAACAAACTCATGTCTGGCTACAGAAGCAATAGCGTTTAATACTCTTTCATCCCTAATTCCTTTCCGTTTTAACTGACCGGCAAGTGTTTGGGCCTCATCATTTTTTTGAGAAATATCTGTCATTATTGTTTCCGGTTTATTTTGTAGCCTTTTATTGGTGTTTGACCCGCAGGTTATTAAACTTGCTAAACAAAGTAACGCAATGAGCAGCGAAAGCTGATGTTTATGGCTCGGTCTCATACTTCAAATATAAAAAATTATTTAATTAAATAGCTGAAAATAGTCACTTTATATAAATTAAAGCTTATGATTCATAATAAAATAAAGATAATATTTTTCTCAAACTTATTGCCAATTTGAGGGGTTTTTATTCTTTTTTAAAATAAATGTTGTATATTTCGAATTATTTCAAACATTACCACTAGTCATGCGAAAAATTACAGTTTTATTACTATTATGCCTTTTCTCAATGCAAAATTTTATGGCACAGGAAAATGAATTTACACAAATCATTAAGAACATAGGGCAGAAACATGCACCTGATCGAAGGGTAGAGGTGTTTCAAGTTGATGTTAAAATTAATGGTGACAGTGTGGTGCTTAAAGGTGAAACCACCAGTACGGATGCATATAATGAGCTAATTGCCGAAATTAATAAAATCAACCCATTGATTATAGATTCAGTGCGAATTTTACCTGATTCAGAACTTGGAGATGCAGTTTTTGGGGTTATTTATAATTCAGTTGGAACTATACGTTACTCGCCTCGATATAGCTCTGAGATAGTTACTCAAACTTTGCTTGGTACTCCTGTTAAAATACTTGAAAAGAGGGGTGGATGGCGACGAGTACAAACTCCTGATAAATATATTGGTTGGATTAATGGTTCGGTTGAACCTATGACACAAGCACAGTTGGATAACTATAACAGTAAGCCTAAGGTGATTGTTACTTCAAACACTATTAATGCTTATGAGAAACCATCAACTAATTCATCTCCGGTTTCAGATTTAGTTGTTGGTAATATTTTGGTTCTAAAATCAAAAAATGGGGAGTTTAGTGAAGTTGTTTACCCGGATGGACGTGAAGGATTTGTTAAGACATCCGAAGTGATGAAAATTGATGATTGGCTAAATAAAATAAATCTGACTGGTGAAAGTATAGTCAATAATTCATTCGGGTTTAAGGGTGTTCCTTATCTTTGGGGTGGTACTTCGGCTAAAGGGATGGATTGTAGCGGATTCACAAAAACGGTCTATTTCTTACATGGAATAGTTTTGGCACGCGATGCTTCACAACAGGTTCATCAAGGATTACCGGTGGATTCTGAAGGTGATTTCAGTAAGCTTTTGCCTGGAGATCTAATTTTTTTCGGAAGTAAATCAAATACAAATAATCAAAGTGATAATAGTCCACAGGAAAGAGTTGTTCATGTTGGTATTTATATAGGGAATAATCATTTTATTCACGCTTCAGATTATATCAGAATTAATAGTCTTAATCCTAAAGATGCACTTTACGATGAATTCAACACTAAGCGATATCTGCGTACTAAAAGATATATTGAGGATGGACAGGCTGTAAATGTAGACAAACTTAACTCGAAATTATAATATTATGACTAATCGTCGCAAGTTTCTAAAAACATCAGCTATTGCCGCTGCAGCAATAGCTACACCTTCATTTAAATTGAAATCATCAACAAGTAAGTTTGATTCAATATTAAATATTAATCAGAAATCATCATCCAAAATGAAGCTGTCTTGGGTCCCATACGATTTACAATTAAAGCACACATTTACAATTTCAGGCTTTTCTAGAAAAACTACTCCTGTGGTGCTTACAAGAATTGAATATGATGGTTTGGTTGGTTATGGCGAAGCGTCACTTCCTCCATATTTAGGTGAAACACAGTCGTCTGTTGTAGATTTCTTGAAAAAGGTAGATCTTTCAGGTTTCAGTGATCCTACTCATATTGAAGAAATAGTTGATTATGTTGATTCTATTGCAATTAATAATACTGCAGCAAAAGCATCTATAGATATTGCACTTCATGATTTGGTCGGTAAGATTATTGGGGCGCCTTGGTATAAAATGTATGGACTTGATAAAACAAATGTACCGGATACAACCTTTACAATTGGAATTGATACAGATGAAGTTGTAAGGGAAAAAACTCGCGAAGTAATGGACAGTTATAATATTCTGAAAGTGAAAGTGGGTGGTCCGGATGACAAACGAATGATTGAAGCAATTAGATCTGTTACCAGTCTGCCTTTGGCTGTAGACGCTAATCAGGGGTGGTCTGATCGTCATCAGGCTTTAGATATGATTCATTGGCTTAAAGAAAAAGGTATTGTAATGGTTGAACAGCCTATGCCAAAGTATGATCTTGATAATATTGCCAGATTAACTGAAGAGAGTCCTCTCCCAATATTCGCTGATGAGTCATTACAGCGTCTACGTGATGTTGAGCGACTAAAAGGTGTTTTCACAGGTATTAATATAAAGCTAATGAAGTGTACCGGTATGCATGAGGCATGGAAAATGCGCAACCTTGCACGAGTGCTGGGAATGAAGGTTATGATGGGGTGTATGACAGAGACTTCTTGTGCTATTTCTGCAGCTTCACAACTTTATGCAGGTATGGATTTTGCAGATCTTGATGGCGCACTTCTTACAGCTAACGACTGTTTTAATGGTGCTGCCCTCAAAGCAGGAAAGATTATTGCTTCAGATAAACCGGGTATTGGAGTTGTTCCTAATAGGGAGCTTAATTTTAGTAGAGATTAAAAGTCTTACTCATACTAAGCATTTTATAAAGCATATATATTTCATTTAAGATGTAGCAGAAGTAGCAATTGAGTTGCTAAATAACCAACTCTTTAAATAAACGATCAAAGGTTTTATTCAAATTGTCTGTTTTTCCGGCATGAGTGGGGGATGTCTGAATAATAGTGCTTCTTACGGCAGTTAGCCATCTGAAACGCTCTGGGATATCCATTGTTGCGATTGGTCCGTAATTTATATTTCCTTCAGTAATATTTCTTGCAGTTTCAAGATTATCAATCACTTCATCATACTCAATGTCTGCGCACATAAGTTCAAACTTATCGGGACAAAGATGATATTTAAGCTTGATATACTTTGCCTCTTTGGAAAAGAGAATCAACCCGATATTAAAAAACTCCTCTCTTTCCACTTTAGGGACAAGTCGGATTACAGCATAATGATATAATTTATCCTCTTGCATCTTTAGCGCTATTTAAAAAGTTTGCGGAGTACTTTAGTCTATTTATCAGGAAGTTTAGATAAACCTCTCTTACTTGTTTGGGACTCTCCTCTGTGTGGTTCCATATTAACCAATCATCGGGAATCAGATTTACAATATCTTCAAAAAAATCGTTTGAAAGACTTTTATGTGCAAGATCGTTTGCATCATCAAGCATTGTTGCCTTTGATAAAAGTATATGATCTTTAATGTGGGGAAATGGATTTAGGGCATGTCTTTTGAAATTTTTCCATGAGTGATGGAAGTAAAATGAGGCACCATTATCAATAATCCACAGCTCCTGATGCCACCAAAGCAAGTTGCAGTTGTTAAAGGTGCGATCAATATTTGTGATAAATGCATCAAGCCAAACAATTGTAGATGCAAGCATTGGATCAATTTTAATAGTGGGGTCGTAAGATAATGCACCTGATAGATAATGTATACCCAAGTTGAGTCCCTCACTTCCTTTTAGTAGATCTTGGATCTCCTCGTCACCTTCGGTGCGTCCAAAATCTTCATCAAGAGTGGCGAATACCAATTCAGGAATATTTAGCCCTAATGCTGAAGTAATCTTGCCTCCAAGTAATTCGGAGATAAGCATTTTGGTGCCATGACCGGCTCCACGGAACTTTAGTACATACTTAAAACCGTCGTCAGCCTCTGCAAGTGCCGGCAACGAGCCTCCCTCACGTAAGGGTACTATATAACGTGTGACTTTTACGTTTCGCAATAATATATCTTTAGCCATCTTATTGCAAAGATAACATTCATTAAGTATAAAATTTGTAATTTAAAGAAGAAAGTCGATATCAGTTGTCTCTTAGATTTACATCAACTGATTCAATCAAAATACATCCACTGTTCTTTATCTCTTTTAGTGCTTTTTCGCCATCATCGGGCTTTGCATTTACAGCAGCAATTGCGTCAGTAACTACATATGTTTGTATGCTCAATTTTACTGCGTCTAATGCACTCTCTTTCACACAATAGTCGGTAGTTAAACCACATACATAAAGTGTTGTTATTCCATTTTCTTTTATGAAATCGGTTAGAGATATGTTGGTCGCTTCAAATGCAGAGTACCCATCATCTTTGTTATAAGTACCCTTTTTAAGTTTAAGGTCGATTTTTTTTGAGTTTAAATCAGGATGAAATTGTGCACCTTCAGTCTCTGCTACACAATGAATAGGCCATTTTTGAAAGTGGATAGTATCCTCCGGGTGCCAATCCTGCGAAGAGATTACCATATCAAACTTATCAATTAATCCATTTATTACAGGTACAACTTTATTTCCATCTTTTACGCCCAATGAACCACCCGGGCAAAAATCATTTTGAACATCTACTATTAATAATGCTGCTTTCATTTTTTAATTGTTTTTATTTATAACAAGGATATTGAGTTGGTGTTCATATATAGACCTCTTTAATATTATATTTGCAAAGTAGTATTAAAGAAAAATATCACTAATTATAGTGATTGATTGATATCTCTTTTTGCTATTACTTTGCACTAAAATATACTTTAAAACCCAATTTTACAATAAAAAACAGTGAAATGAGAAAATTGATACTATTGATGTTGGCTGTTGTCTGTCATACCATATTAGCCATAGGAAATGAAAAACATGGAGTAACATCAGAAAACCCTCAGGATACAATGAAGGTGTATTATCTTGATGAGTTTGTGATTACCACTTCTGTAAAAGAGACAAATAATTTGAGAAATATGCCCAATGCTGTTTCAATTGTTTCGCCTCAGCAATTGCAGGATGCTCAGATAGAATCGCTCCCTGATTTGAGTTCTATTGTACCTAACTTCTTTATTCCATCTTATGGATCAAAAGTTTCAACTCCTATCTATATTCGTGGAATTGGTGCACGTTTGGGGTCTCAAACAGTAAGTATGTATGTTGATAATGTTCCAAGCTTTAACCCATCTGCATTTGATTTTGAGTTTCAGGATATTCAGCGTATAGAGGTTCTACGTGGTGCTCAAGGCACATTATACGGCAGAAACGCAATTGGAGGTATAGTAAATCTATATACACTATCACCACTCACTTATCAGGGAACAAGGATTAAGCTTGGGGGTGGTAATTACGGGCAGTTTTCTGTTATGGGTTCAAATTATAGCAAATTGACAAACAATTTTGGAGTTTCTGCTGCTGTATATTATAAACGTGATGATGGATATTTCATGAATAGCTACACGGGTAAGAAAGTTGACGATTCTGAAAATGCAGGAGCAAGAGTGAAGTTTGAGTGGCAAGCATCTCCAAATTTTAAAGCTCTTTTATTTAGCAACTACGATTATGTAACGGGTGGCGCTTTCCCTTATATGCATGTAGATTCAACTGCGTCTAATTTTAATGAGCCATCATCTTATGATCGTCACCTGATCACAAACGGACTTTCGCTTGACTGGCAGAGAAAAAATTTCAGTATTCACTCTACCACAGGATATCAGTATCTGAAAGATGACATGAAAATGGACCAGGATTATACATCGAAATCAGTGTTTTCGATTAATCAGATGCAGGAGCAGAGTTCATTCAGTCAGGAGTTTACAGTAAAGTCTGCAACTGGAAAAAGATATAGTTGGGTAGTGGGTGCTTTTGGTTTTTATGACAAAAGAACAATAGATACTCCGGTAGCAATAAAAGAAGATGGTATGGCAGCAATGCAGGGGCATTTAGATGTTGCCATACAAAAAATGGGAGCACCTCTAAGAATTGTATATGCAAACGATAGAATCAATTTGCCCGGTATTTACAAGAAGCCTTCAAAAGGTGTTGCGTTGTTCCATCAATCTACACTTAATGATTTTTTAGGGCTTGAGGGCTTTTCTGCAACTGTTGGGATGAGGTTCGATTATGAACATACAGGGATTGATTTTTCAACAGAGAGTGATGGTGGTGATGTAAACCTAAAGTTTCAAATTCCTAATAGGCCAATGCCGGATATATTTGTGGAGGGAGATACTTTAATTGAAGGTTCTTTTAGTAGAGATTTTGGACAATTCCTACCTAAGTTTGCTCTAAAGTATGAGTTTTCTCCAACCTCAATGATATATCTATCGGCATCAAAAGGATATAAAACAGGAGGATATAATGAGCAGGTGTTTTCTGATGTACTGCAAGGTGCACTTGCCGAATCGATAATGAAAAACTCTATGAGTGGAATGCCGGGTGGAATGCCGGGTGGAATGCCTTCAAATGGAGGTTTAGAAGCTCCAACTCTAAAAAAAATGCTCTCGTACGACCCTGAAATTAGCTGGACTTACGAGCTTGGTGGAAGATATGAGATGCTTGATAAAAAGTTATCACTTAATTATGCGTTTTTCTATTCTCACGTAAATGATATACAAATTATTAAATTAGCACGACAAGGAACAACAGGCAGAACAGTTGAGAATGCAGGTGAATCAGAGAGTAAAGGTTTTGAGTTAAGTTTGAAATTTAGTCCTCTTAAAAACTTTTCGTTGTATGGCGATTACGGTTTTGCTGATGCTCGTTTTAGTAATTATCAGTTTGAAGTAGAAGGTCAAGATGAAAATGGTAAACCTATCACTATAGATTATTCAGGTAATTATATTCCTTTTGCACCCCGCCATACATTAAGTCTTGGAGCAAGCTACGTCCATAATTTTGGTTATGGATCTTTTGTAGATCGACTTATTGCAAACATTCAATATTCAGGTGTAGGGAAAATATACTGGACTGAATCTAATAAAACAACTCCTACAGATGTAGACGAAGGTGTAGAGCTTTATCAACCTTTTTATGGGCTGGTGAATGGTTCTGTTTCTTTTGAGAAGGGTGCTTTTGCATTAGAGTTTTGGGGAAAGAATCTTTTTGATACAAAATATCACTCATTTCTTTTTGAGGTGTCCGATATGGCAACAAGTGATATTAACAAGTTTGTTCAGAACGGATACCCAACACGTTTGGGAGCGACTATAAAATATACATTTGACAGATAATTAAAGAATAATTCTGCCCGACAGAATAAAACTGACTATTATAACTGACCCTGTTAGCAGCAAAATAATTACAGCCCATTCCCAGTGTTTGGGCTGTTTCTTTTGTTCTTTTTTAGCCCTTATAAACAGTAATGACCCCACTGCATAAAATAAGACTGATAGAAACAGATATTTAATACCGACTGCAAAGATTACATAAAGTGAATATAAAGTGCCAAGTATAGCTATTATGAGGTTGTGAGGCGACTCATTTTTTCTGTTGTTTAATGCAATCTTTACCGCATAAAGTGAAGAGAGGAGATAGGGAATAAGCACAAGTGTAGTTCCAATTGTTATAACTGCTAAGTAGGTCTCGTTAAGCTGTGGTGATAATATCGATATTAAAAAGATTTGGGTAATACATTGTGTGAGGAGCAAAGCGTTTACGGGTGTCCCTTTTTTGTTTGTTTTTTTGAAAGTGCGAGGCAAGACTCCATCCTTTGCAGCTGCATAAAGTGTTTCAACCGAAAGCATTATCCATGACAAGCTTGCTCCCAAAACCGATACCATTATTCCCAGTTTAACTATAACCCCACCCGCTGCACCCACTGGAGTTTGTTCTAATACTAAGGCAAGTGGAGTTTCGGATTCAGCAAGCTCATTAGCGGGAACTGAAGTCATTGAGATAAAAGTAATCAGCATATAAATTGCAAGTACAATGAGTAGAGAGATAATTATGGAAAGGCTGACTGTTTTCTGGCTTTTGGCTCTACCGGATAAGACTGAAGCTGCCTCCATGCCTACAAAACACCATAGTATAATTGCCATAGCGCTCTTAATTTGCAAAAGAGGTGAAGTTGATTCTCCAGTCGATACAAGTCGGTTTTGCCAGTTTTCTGTAAAGAAAAGTTCAGGTTTTACCAATGTTAATCCCAAAAAAATTATTAAAACTATTGGTAGAAGTTTGGCAATTGTTACAATAAAGTTGAGAATTGCACCTTCTCTGATGCCTGCCATCAATATGAAATAGAAAAACCAAAGCACTACCGACCCAATAAGGAATGCTGCTATAGGCGATAGTGCTTTTTCGCCTAGTAAATCGTTCATTGTTTTAAAGAATAATGCCAGATAGCTAACATTGCCCAGCCAACCAACGGACCAGTATCCCCAGGCGGAGTTAAATCCCATATAATCGCCAAAACCATCGCGTGCATAGGTGTAAATACCGCTCTTTAAATCAGGTTTACTAGCAGCAAGATAAATAAAAACAAGGGCTAGCATAAGTGCACCAAATCCCCCAATTATCCATGCAAGCATCGTTCCTAGGGGGTTAGCAACACTAATAAGATCTTTAGGAGAGTTAAATATGCCCGCGCCTATCATAGAGCCTAAAGCTATGAAAACCAGCAGCCATAAACCTAATTTCTTGTCTTTTTCAAGCATTTTTAATATTTAAAGTTATTTGAAAATCCAGATTAATAACACTACAACTACAAGAGAAGGAAGCATATTCATTATTCGAAGTTTTTTAATGCCAAGAATATTGATTCCTAAGCCAATTAATAATATCCCACCCACATTGGCAATTCCTAATATAATATCATCTGAAAAAAAATGTGCGGCGTATCTTGCAGTTAAAGTTAGAGTTGCCTGAAATATGAATAGAGGAACTGATGAGAAGATAACTCCCGTGCCCATTGCAGAGGCAAGCAGTATTGCAGAGAAAAAGTCCATAGACGATTTTGTAAATAGCAGGTCAGGTGAACCCCCTGTTCCCTCCTGAATTGAACCTAAGATTGTCATAGAGCCCACACAAAATAGCAAAAATGATGTAATTAATCCCTCAGAGAATTTATCGCTGCCAATTCTGAATTTGTCTTTAAGGTATTTGCTGAGTTTCTCTACACTCAACTCTATGTCCCACCACTCTCCAAGCAGAGATCCAATTGTAAGGCTGCTTACAATTATTAAAATCTTTTCCATACTAACTGCCATGGATATTCCAATAGTAAGTGTGAAAAGGCCTATTGCTTGAAAATAGATTTTGGTAATCCTATCAGGCATTCTTTTTTTTAGAAGTATGCCTATTAATCCACCTAAAACTACCGCTGCTGTATTTACAAGAGTTCCAATCATTTTGTTATTTTAATACTACAAAAGTATTAAAATAATGCGACATTAAACTCAAAAACAAAGCTGTTATCCTATTGTTGATTAAATGGCATCCGCCCTTTGACCATTAAGAGGGGGATGCCTCTTTAGAAAATTAAAGATTTAAACTATGATGCAAAATTACTAATTAGTAAATGAATGAAAAATCTTATCTTTGTATTATATTAAATAAAAATTAGATTATATATGTACAACTGGTTTGAGTGTAAAGTAAAGTATGACAAGACTCTGGAAACAGGTGTCCGGAAACTAGTGACTGAACCTTACCTTGTCGATGCTCTATCATTTACAGAGGCTGAAGCAAGAATAATTGAGGAAATTAGACCATTTATTTCGGGTGAATTTACTGTTTCAGATATTAAGAGAGTGAAATTTTCAGATTCTTTTTTTAATGAAACCGGAGATCGATATTATAAAGCTAAGTTATATTTCATAACGTTAGACGAAAAGAGTGGTGCGGAAAAAAAGAGTGCTGTTAATATGCTTGTTCAGGCATCTGAGTTAAAAGAGGCAGTCGAAATAGTTGAGTCTGAAATGAAAAAAACAATGATTGATTATACAATGGCATCGGTGATTGAGACTGCAATTATGGATGTTTTCCCTTATGATGGAAATAAAGCAAGTAGTAAAAAGGAATGAGTATAAAAGAAAATATTGAAAAACTTAAAGCTGTTGTTCCTAAGGATGTTAAAATTGTAGCAGTGTCCAAATTCCACTCCAATGAGGAGATTTTGGAGGCTTATAATACGGGGCAGCGAATTTTTGGCGAAAGTAGAGTTCAGGAGCTGGTTCAAAAGCAAAGAGAATTGCCAAATGATATTGAATGGCACTTTGTTGGAGGTTTACAGCGAAACAAAGTTAAACAGATAGCACCATTTATATCTCTTATACACAGTTTGGATAGTGAGCGACTTATGCGTGAAATTGACAAACAGGGTAAAGCTAGAGATAGAGTGATTAATTGTTTGCTTCAAATACATATTGCAGAAGAAGAGACAAAATCAGGTTTTTCTTCAGAAGAGTGTAGAGCTCTCTTTGAAGAAGGGGTGTGGAAAGAGTTTAAAAACATCCAAATTTCCGGTTTAATGGGGATGGCTACCTTTACCAATGATATAGACAAACTAAAAGGAGAGTTTAGTCAATTGAAAGCTCTGTTTGAAGAGTTTAAAGCTGATTATTTTGCTGATGATTTTTCTTTTAAAGAATTGTCTATGGGAATGACTGGTGATTATCCTTTAGCTATTGAGGAGGGTAGCACTATGATACGTGTTGGTACTCTTATATTTGGAGATAGATAATCTTAAGTTTTATTTATTTTTATAATAACTCATCAGTTTTATCAATTATAATTCATATTTTTGCTATATAATAAAAATTTGAAAAACATTTAGTTAGCATGATCAGTTTAGAAACAACTTTTGCCGGATTACATTTAAAAAATCCGTTGATTGCAGCCAGCAGCGGTTTAACAAATTCTCTTAGAAAGATTAAGGAGCTGGAAGAGGCTGGAGTAGGAGCTATAGTGTTGAAGTCTTTATTTGAAGAACAAATTGAGAATCACTCTCAAAAACTTTCTGATACATCAGATTATCCGGAAGCTGCTGATTATATCAATACATATATTGAGATGAATCATATGGATAAATATTTGAACCTGATTCGTTCTGCCAAAGCTGAGTGTGAAATTCCAATAATTGCTAGTATAAACTGCTATAAAGAATCTAGATGGATAGATTTTGCTAAAACAATTCAAGATGCCGGTGCTGATGGAATTGAACTTAATTTGTATGTGCTGAATTCAAGAGATTTTGGTGATACTTACCTTGAGGAGACATATGTAAACATATTGAGAGAGTTAAAAAAGATTGTACATATTCCCGTGGTTGTTAAAATGGCAAAGAATATTAGTAATTTACCCGGGTTGGTAGGAAAATTAAAATCATTGGGTGGTAATGGAGTTGTTCTTTTTAACCGTTTCTATCAACTTGATATTGATATAAAGTCAATGGAAATTGTACCCGGATCTGTTTTCAGTACTCCTTCTGATTTTAGTGATACGTTGCGTTGGACTGCTATAACATCTGGTCGAGTGCACGATTTTGATATAGCTTGTTCTACAGGTGTACATTCGTGGGAAGATATTATTAAAGGGATTTTGGCCGGTGCAGGTGCAATTCAGCTTTGTAGTGTTATTTATGAACAAGGTCCAAAGATAGTGGGAAGTATGCTTACCTGTGTTGAAGAGTGGATGGAGCAAAATAACTATTCACGAATAGTTGATTTTAAAGGCAAATTAAATTACACAAATATTGGCAATCCAAGTCTGTATGAAAGAGTGCAATTCATGAAGTATTTTTCTAATTATAAATAAAAAAATGAATATTCAACAACTTGAGTATATAATTGCTGTAGATAATCATCGTCATTTCTCAAAAGCAGCCGAAGCTTCTTTTGTCACACAACCAACTTTGAGCATGATGATTCAAAAGCTTGAAGAAGAGCTGGGTGTAAAGATATTTGATCGTTCACAACTTCCGGTAAAACCTACTGAAATTGGGAAACGAATAATTGAACAAGCCCGTGTTGCTGTATTACAAGTAAACCAAATAAGAGAGTTGATTCAAGAAGAAAAAGGTATTGTTAAGGGTGTGTTTAGATTAGGTATTATTCCAACTGTATCTCCTTATTTATTACCCAATGTAATGCAGATACATAGCGAAAATAACGACGATATAAATATAGTTATTTCAGAGCTTACAACTGATCAAATCTTAGCCGGACTTTCAAATGACTCTCTTGATGGAGGAATTTTGGCAACACCACTTAATGAGCCCTCCATAAAAGAGTATCCTATTTACTATGAACAATTTTTCGCATATGTTTCTCCTCTAGAAAAAGCATTGTTTGCTAAAAATTTCCTAGATGAAGATGATTTGAATAACTCTAAACTTTGGTTATTGGATGAGGTGCATTGTTTTAGAACACAAATATTGCATCTTTGTAATTTAAAAAAGAAACGTAGTCCAAATCAATCCATTTTCAACTTTGAAGCCGGGAGTATTGAAACCCTTATAAATATTGTTGATCAAAATGAGGGATTAACTGTAATTCCGGAAATGGCAATTTCAAATCTTAGTGATTTACAGAAAAAGAATGTACGTTCTTTCAAAAATACGACTCCGGTAAGAGAGATTAGTCTTATTACCCGAAAAGAATTCATTAGAGAGAGGATGATTAATACTATAATTGATGAAGTTAAAGCTGCAGTTCCTAAATCTCTTCAGGACAAGCTTATGAAAAAGTATGTTATACCTTTATAATTATTTGAAGAAAAAACCTTTGAAGATTTATACAGGACGAGGCGTAATGACTCGTCCTGAACCATTATGTTTAGTTGCTATCGATTAATTCATCTTTCTTCCTTTGCTGCCAATATAGCTCATCAGTAGAAGTTGGGAAATGAATTTATATTTTTTTGTAGTACATTTGCGATATAAAATACACCTATATGGATCCTAATATAATAATTAATAAATATTACAATAAGGGTACAAAATTATATGATATATATATGTCTCACTCTAGGGATGTAACAAATAAAGTTTTGTCAATTGTGCAAAAACATCCTGAATTGTCAGTAGATACAAAGTTTATTGAAGAAGCATCTATGCTTCATGATATTGGTATTTATTTGACTAATGCACCACGTATTGCTTGCATGGGTGATATGCCATATATATGCCATGGATATCTAGGACGAGAGATACTTGTAAATGAAGGATACCCCAAACACGGTCTTATTTGCGAGAGACATACAGGAACTGGACTTAGTCTGGAGTCGATAATTGAGCGTAAGTTGCCTATTCCACACAGAGATATGCGTCCACAAAGTATTGAAGAACAGATTATCTGTTTTGCAGACAAGTTTTTTTCAAAATCTCAATTGGGAAAAGAAAAGTCATTAAAGCGAATTAGATTAAGCCTTAAGAAGCATGATTGGCATCAAGTGAAAGTGTTTGATGAATGGTGCGAACTGTTTCTTTAAATTTTGGCAAACTATTTGCAGTATGATTTGGGAGATGTAAAAAATGAAATAATAATTTATGAAACAAAAAAAGAATCCGCATATAGATGAAGTCTCTGCTAAATCAAAGGATATTAAGCAGAATGAAATTAAAATAGACAAAGTGACAGATGATTCAGAAAGCTGTAACGAGGCTGAAAATGATCAGGATGAACTAGGTACTCTGCAGCAAAAATATGATCAATTAAACGATAGCTATCTTCGTTTGAATGCTGAATTCGATAATTTCCGTAAACGTACAGTAAAAGAGAAAGCAGAGTTAATTAAAAGTGGGGGTGAAAGGGTTTTACAAGGAATAATTATACTTGTTGATGATTTTGAAAGAGCTCTGGATGCTATAAATAAAACAAAAGAGAGAGGTGCTATTCTTGAAGGGATGGAGTTGATTTACACTAAATTCATCAAATTCCTAAAACAAAATGGAGTTGAAGAAATTGAAGCAATTGGTCAACCATTTGATGCTGACGTTTTTGAAGCAGTAACAACAATACCGACTCAAGATGAGTCACAAAAAGGAATTGTGTTGGATTGCATACAAAAAGGTTATAAGCTTAATGATAAGATAATTCGCTTTCCTAAAGTAGTTGTAGGAGAATAATATGGCAAAGAAAAGGGATTATTACGAAGTGTTGGATGTTTCTAAAACAGCAACTGCTGAAGAAATAAAAAAGGCATATCGTAAAAAAGCAATTCAATATCATCCGGATAAAAATCCCGGAGATAAAGAATCTGAAGAGAAATTTAAAGAAGCAGCCGAGGCTTATGAGGTACTGAGCGATGAGAATAAGCGTGCCAGATATGATCAGTTTGGCCATGCAGGAGTAGGTAGTTCTGCCGGCGGTGGTTTTGGAGGTGGAATGTCAATGGATGACATTTTTTCTCAGTTTGGTGATATATTTGGAGGTCATTTTGGTGGTTTTGGTGGTTTTGGTGGTTTTGGCTCATCACGAGGAAGAAGAACTAATAGAGGCTCTGATCTACGAGTAAAGGTAAAGCTAAATCTTAAAGAGATTCTACATGGAGTTGAGAAAAAGATTAAGGTCAAAAAATATGTAGCTTGTTCTCCCTGTAACGGAAATGGTTCTGAAAATGGAAATTCTGAAACAACATGTTCTACATGTAACGGATCCGGTGTTGTGACTCGTGTTGCAAATACTATTCTGGGTCAGATGCAAACTTCATCTACTTGCCCATCATGTAATGGTGAGGGAAAAACTATTTCTAAAAAATGCACACACTGTAATGGTGAGGGTATTGTGAGGGAGGATGAAATCATAACAATCAGAATACCTGCAGGTGTGGCTGAAGGTATGCAGCTTTCAATGTCAGGCAAAGGTAATGCTGCCCGCAGAGGTGGAGTAAATGGCGACCTACTGATTGTAATTGAAGAGGAGGAAGATCCAAATCTCATTAGAGATGGGAATGATGTTATATTTAACCTGTTCCTTAGCTTTCCAATGGCTGTTTTAGGTGGTAGTGTAGAGGTCCCAACAATTGACGGTGTAGCCAAAGTGAAAATTGATGCCGGAACACAACCCGGTAAGGTTCTCAGACTTCGCAACAAAGGTTTGCCTTCTGTTAATGGATTTGGTAAAGGCGATCAATTAATACATGTAAATGTTTATGTCCCGGAAAACTTAAGTAGCAAGGAGCGTAAGCAGATAGAAGAAATGGGGAAGTCGAATAATTTTACTCCTTCATCTTCAGCCAAGAAAAGTGTATTTAATAAGTTTAAAAAGATGTTTGAATGATTTAAATCAAAAATATGAGGCTGTCTCGAATTGTAGACAGCTTTTTTTTCATCTTCTAAATCGTTTAAATTTTACCTTACACTTTAAAACTGTAATTTTTGGAAGAGGGACAAAGTCAGAAAAAAACTCTTATTCAAAGAAAATATCGCCTCTCTTTAAAAAGCCAGTCAATATATCAACAGAAATAAATGAAAATCAGGGTCAATAAAAAAGAGATAGTTGTGAGGAAATCCAACAACTATCTCAAATATATTTTCTCCTAATAACCAGTATAAACATATTTAGTACTGGTGGGAAAGATTTAATACAAAGTAAAAACTATATTTCCTTCAATTGATGCTAAAAGAACTTGTAACGATTATCTTCAACACCTAATTCAGATTTTAACACCTGGACTGCTTGCATCTGTAAGCGGTATGCATTATTATTAAGAATCATACTTTTCTGTTCTTCTGCATCGTACTCGGCCGTTCCTGTGGCCCTACCAATAACTTTGGTTGCAAACACTCCCATATTTCCTTCTAAGGGCTTATTTACCGTATTTATGGGGGAAAATGAAGACACTGCATTAATAACAGGTTCATATCCAAGTCCGGTAATGTTTTGAGTAGTGAAATTCACAAACTTTACTGTATCAACTCTCGAATTCATTGCTTCGGCATAAGATTCAAGTGATGAAAGATTCTGCTGCTGTAAATCACTAATTATTTTTTCCGCTTTTTTCTCATTAATAAGTATTGATCTGATATTATCTGATATCTCAGAAAGTGGTGTTGTACCTGAAGGCACTACTTGATCAACACGAGCAACTATGCGAAGATTTGTAAGATCGAATTTACGTACTGCACCCATTTCCTTTTGATTTGCAGCCCAAGTAATTACTTGTCGAGAATTTGGAATTTGCCCTATTGAGAAATCATTGGCCGAGAATGTCATATTTGGTAAGATCATGTATCCTGCTTCTGAGGCAAGCTCGTTGAATCGACTACTTACATCGGGATTCGATACAAATTGATTTAACTGGTTGTCAATATTGTTTGATGTCTTATCACTTGGAAGAACAGGCATATTAATTACAGCCAATTTAAATTTATTTACGGGTCGCGTCCTTTCCTCTACCTGGAAAATAACTTGTTGCCCCGGGATAGCTATTTTAACCGGTTTTCCAACAGGAGCAGAAAATGCTGACTTTACCATTTCAACACCAAAGGGTAGCAGATCTATTTCTCTTGCCCAGCCAACATCCCCTCCATTAGAATTTGGATTTAAATTGTTCGCAACTAACTCAAAGGGTTGTCCACCAAGTATCAAATTATAAATACTGTCAACAAACTGCTCGACTATAGAGTCCTGGCCAACCATTGTAGATGTAGGAATAGCCATCATGCTCAAATAGACAGAATCAGGTGCTACAGTTTTGTCAATAAGTTTGTAAACTTGAAATGTATTTCCTTCTCTCTTAGGTCCAAATGTTTCATTAATTGATGCTGCGCGCACGAAGTCTAATTGTGAAGAAGAAAGGAGGTTCTCACCTAAAAAAGCATCCATATATGGTGAAGTAGAATAATCTGCAACAACTGTTGAAGTGTATTGTGTTTCCTGTAATTGTGCGAATGCTTCGTGTGATTTGGCTTCCACTTCTGCAAAGTCTTCATCACTGGGAACTATTTCTTTGGTGAAATACGAAATCTTAACTAATGGTGCTTCGAGTTTGAAAGTTTCCTTATGAGCATCATAAAATGCCTTAATCTCTTTATCAGTAACTGTCACGGCAGAATCGGGTATTGTAAAATAGCTTTGCATAACGTATTCGATATCTGCATTTTGTTGAGATAAATCAAAGTGGGCTTTAGCCTCCAGATCATTAACAATAACTGCATTAGATAAGAGTGATATATATTTCTCTTCTAATCGTTGAGTTGTGATCATATTTTCAATAAAAAGCCAAATTGACTTATATTGATTCACCAAAGCTTGTTCTTGTAAATCGGGGCTTTGAGTGTTAATTATATTTAGGAACTCGACAAGTGCCTGACGACTAAACATACCGGTTTCAGGATTCACAAAGAAGGGGAGTTGCTGTAAAATTGGAGAAATGTACTCACCATGCACTAAATCATTTATTTCCTCCTTGGTAACTTCAAGTCCCAGTTTTTTTGATTGATTGCCTAATAGCTGGTCGCGAACCATTTGCTGATAAACAGCTTCACGAATTTGAAAAGTGGTGTTTTCGTCAAGAGACGATTGACCACTAATCATTTTCTGAAATTCTTCAAACTCAATTATTTTAGATTGATATTGTTGAGTAGTTATTGTTTTTCCGTCAACAACGAAAGCCCTATCTCGTGCTTTACCAACTAATAATGATCCCGAAGAAAATAAATCTCCTAACACAAAGGCGAGCAAAGCTACACCTATAACTATAACCAGAAGTGGTCCTTTATTCCTGATATTTTGTAAAGTTGCCATTTAAATATCTATTTGTTCTTTTTATATTAAACGTTAAAAAATATGCTTATTCAAATTAGGGCACGAAGTTAGTAAAAATAAAGCAGATATGAATATTTTTTAAGGGTAAAATGAATTAGATTTAATTTAAACCTGATGTGTCTGAATCTTTGACTATATGGGTTATCAGTCTAACAACCTCAATCTTCCTATCAGTAACTTTAAGGATTTTAAATGTGTATTTTCCAATAACTATTGTTTCGTATGTTTTAGGAAATCGTTGAGTATGATGAAGCAGGTATCCTGCAACAGTTGAATATGCATCTGATTCCGGAATATTCATGCCAAATGATTCGTTCAAGTGATCAATTTCAACTCTTCCTGATAAAACATATTCATTTTCCCCTTCTTGTTTTACAAATTTTGATCTGACATCATATTCATCCTCTATTTCGCCAAATATTTCCTCCACTAGGTCTTCCATTGTAACGATGCCTGATGTGCCACCAAATTCGTCAACAACAACTGCAATACTCTTTCTTTGTTGCATAAGATCGCTCATAAGTTTGCTTGCATTCATACTTTCCGGGACAAAAGATATTGGTGTGATATTCTTCGTCCAGTCGTTAGGATAGCTAAACATCTCCCACATATGTATATATCCTACAATATCATCAATATCATTTTTGTAAATCAAAATACGTGAAATTCCAGTTTCGATAAATGTTTCTCTGAGCTCTTCTCTGTCAGTATCAATACTTATAGCAACTATATATGCTCTTGGTACCATGCAGTCTCTCAGCTTTGTTGTTGAAAAATCAAGAGCATTGCGAAATATTTTCACTTCAGAATCAATATTGTCTTCGATTGACAAATCATCGATGCTTTTTTTAACATATTCGTCCAGATCAATTCTCCCGAATGTTTGCTCGGTATCTTGTAGTGATTTACTACCAAAGATTCTAAGTATTAGTTTTGATATATTTATAAAAATCCAGACTACAGGATATAATAAGATGAAAAATATAAAAGATGGTAAAGCAAAGACACGTACCCATGAATTTGGGTTTCTTTTAAAAATTGATCGTGGAATTATTTCATCCGTAATCATAATTAATATAGTAGAAATTCCAATAACTATTAATGCCGGAATCCAAAAAGGATTTTCATCTACTTCAATAAAATTATTTGCTATTATTATAAATGTGAAATAGATAAAGAATATAAGCACTGTAACTTTTCCAAACATGAGTGTAGCTAAAAACTCACGTGGATGTCTATACAGACTGTTTAACATGTAGTTATAGACTCCTTTATCTTTTTTAGAAATAGCAAATCGCAACTTATTAGAAGCAACAAAAGCCATATTTATTCCGGAAAAAAAGATAGAAAGAATTATAAATACTACCCACCACCCTATTTCCTGTGAATTTGTCATTTGACTTGTTGTTTGAAATAAATGTAAACCTATTTATACAGAGTTATTTTTAAGTGTAAAGCTCATTACTATTTGTTAAAGCTGTCTGGCTCAATCGTATTTGAACCAGTTTGTAATAATGTGTCTGACGGTATTGGTCTATCAACAAACGGAAACTTACCATCGTGAGCTCTGAAGATTTTGTAATCTGTAAATTGCTGATTAGACTCGAACCCGTAACCTTTTATTTGAGTATTGTTACCCCTTCGTATTTCTATATAATTATCGGAAAATACCCGTCCATTTTTCTGATCCCAAAATAATTCATCACTTTCAAACTGATCTCCTTGCATGTTTTCAACAAATACATTGTTCTTAGCCCTCCAAAGATTCTTTTCATTAAAATACCATGCGGTATCTGCCTTTATTGTGGCCTCAACATTAAAATCAGGAGTGAAGCGCTCTACATAAATACCTTCCGGAAAGTACCAGTATGGCTCTTTTGCTTTATCAAAAACCTTCCACACATCAGCTATTATCTTATAGCGAGTAACACCGGAGTCTGAAATAAGTGTTGATACATTATGTGTTGTCAATGTAGGAACAACTTCAGGATCGTATTCAATTGGAACAAGGTTATCGTTGTCATCCTTACAAGAGCTAAAAAAAAGTAACATAACAACTACAATAAATGTAGTTGTTATGTGCCATATATTCAATATGCTGTGTCGTAGCTTCAACACAATTTAATTATATTATCTGAGTCTGACTGTAGTATTTTCACCAATCCAACCGGGGATAAATACTGACTCACCGGCTTTGTATCCCATCATAAAAGCAGTTTCAGTATCCATAAATCCGGCAGAATACCTGTTGATTAGTGTATTTACTTCGCTTGCTACACTTGGATCTACTGCTCTTGCTCTTTGAAGTTTGTCAACTGCAGCACAATAAACCAATCCGGATTTTTCTGTTTCAGCAAAAATACTATTTGCAGATGTTGCATACAATTGAGCTATCAGGATGTATGCAGCTCCGTTATTTTGATTATATTCTAATGCGTCGTAAGCTGCGGATCTTGCTCTAGCAAAATTACGTTGATTTGAGAAAATTCTTGCTAGCTGCATTAAGTAATCTGAAGATTTATTTCTATCAGTTTCCAGTTTTGCGGCCTCAGTATAATATCTTACTGCAGTTTCATAATCTCTATCTTTCAATCCTTTGTTTGCTAAACCAAGAGCAGCACTAACATTTGGCTCCAAGTGGTATAAATATTCAGATGCAGTAAAATATGTTTCGGTGTCGTTACAGCCAACTGCACTTAATGAGTTAACAACTTCGTTAAGAAAATCTTTATTGGTTTTATTTGGCTCAATTTTGTCAGCATAATATTCAGTCAATGTATTGCAATCACCTGCACCACTACCAACTAAACCTTGTACAATTCCGTCTTTTACCATACCTAAGTATTCAGCATTGGCTGTATCGTTTGCTGATGTAGATTTCGAAATTGCCTCATCAACATATCCCATAACAGTAAAGTAGTCATTAAGATATTGATCCCTTAAAGAGTTATCGTTAAGATAAAGAGACAGTGAAGAAACCATATAATATGAGTAAGCATCTAAAGGATACATTTCGTCTTTCATATCATTTACTGCTTTACCAAGCCATTCATAAATAACTTTCTGGTCAGCTTGGTCACCCATCAATTCCATATAATCATATGTTTTGTAGGCTAAAATAGTACCCTCAGCATCATCATTGCCAAAATATGTGATACGTTGATCATATATCTCCATGATTTTATCAAGATATTGTTTTTTCTTTGCGGGATCGGTCTCTTTTTCGTGAAAATCCTTAAACATACGTGGACCGTAAAGGTAAATATTCTTGCTCGATGCGGGACAGTTTTTATAGACTTCCTCCCATGGCTTTAAAGCACTTTCGTATGCCTCAGCTTTTGCTGATGTTTGCATAAGGCTTAGATATCGACGACATTGAATACTGTCTTCTCCATGTCCATAAGGAGCATTAACAGGGTCGTATCCTGCTTTTTGTGCACTTAAACCTGCTATTATAGATATAGACAGGAATCCAGTTAATAATAATTTTTTCATATTGGTTACTATTTATTGTTGTTTCCTTATTATCTTGTTGCTTGGACAAAATGTTAAAAGAATAGTTTAATCTTCTCACATTCTATATATATTCTGATTAAAGTATTATTTAAATTATATTCAAATATTTGTAAATACTATCTAATTACTAAACCAATTTAGTTGAACTGTCTTTTGAAAAACCAAAACTCATTTACATTCATATTTATTGTTACTTTAAACATATCCTGACCAATCATATAATCTTTGTCCGGTTGTTGTCTGGAATACCCAAACCCAATATTAAGCATAGAAAGATGACCGGTTCTTAAGTCATGAAATGGTAATCCAAACCCAATATTAACACCATACTCTTTAAAAGAACCAATTGAATTCTGATTATTTATAGGATTGAAAACGTTTACATTCGAATATGAATTTGAGTATGATAATCCTCCTCTAAAACGAATACGGTGAAAGAAATTCGGACTAAAAGGGTCAATTACATACTCCATACCTGCATTGATTCGATATAAATCATTAAAACGATTTTGATCTGTAAGCCCATCTAATTCTGTTGGATAAGATGAGTTTTCCCACATTTGATATGTTCCATCAACACCAACTAAAAATTTTGATGTTTGATATGTTACTCCTAAACCAAATGAGTTTGGTAATTGAAATTGTGCATTGTGTATAGTGTCAGATTTTAAAATCTGAGAGGGTCTTATAGTCGGATTTTCATACGGATCAGCAGCAAAAAGCATTCTAGAGGGATTTATATCTGCTTTGCTAGATATTTTAGGAGAATAAACTGCTCCCAACGTAACTGATCTTGTTCTATCAATAGGAAATGTAAACTGGGCTCCAAAGTCATATTTTATATTACGAATAGAGTATGATTTTTTTGATTCATCTATCAATGCACCGCTTGAGTATGGGTTTAGGACGCTACTATGAGAGAAGTTCCCAAACAGATAAGCAAAGTTTGCACCAACAGAAATGTATTTCATTGGCTCCCAGGCAACTCCTGCGTATACTTGATTTAAGCCGCCGGTACCCCTGAAAGTTTCAATATATTGAATATTGTCCAATGAACGTGGAGCACCAAAATTGTAGCCAACTTTTGAATAGGGTAATAGACCTACGCTTGCTCCCATGTTCCTAAGTAGTGGGAATTGAATTGCGATGTAATCAAGATTACCATTATAAAAATCATTGCTGTATTGTCCATCATCCATGCGTGCCATGTGTCCTGAAACACCTATATCAAAAATAAAAGTGAGTGAGTCTAGCTCTGAGTATGATGCGGGATTGCCGGGATTAACATGTTGACTCCTACGTAAACCATAGCTAATCCCTCCCATTGCTTCTGATGCACCCAGCGCAGGGGTCGATAATAGTCCATAGCCATATCTTCCGTATGGCGAGTTGGTTCCGGTTTGTTGTGCAAAAGTCGAAAAAGTAATCGAAAGGATAGCGATCAACAATGAGAAGCGTATTTTCTTAATATTCATCTGTTTAGGTATATCAAAAAGTCTCAGCTACAAAGTTTCATAAAAATATTGAACTCACAAAGATGATATATTTTTACGATGTCACCAACTAAACAATATAAACATCATGTTAAAAAGATTAAAGTTTAATGATTATAAACTTTTTACATAATTGAGACTGATCATTTTATTATTATTACTTGCTTTTTTTATATCCGTTATATGAGGCAATTTCATTAATTGGTTTTCGCTTCTTAGGCCTGACCGGTTGTGCACTATAACCAATAACTATGTCGAGCCACACCCTTTTATTCTGTGGAATTGACAATAACTCACGCATGGCATTTTCATTAAACCACCCCAAAATACATGATCCCAGCCCTTCTGCTTTAGCAGCCAAAATAATATGCGCAGCAACTATTCCGAGATCCATTTGAGCATAATCTTTTTGTTTTATCCATCCTCCAACACCCGAAGAGAGATTCACCTTCTCCTCTACAAGCACTAAATGTACAGGAGCCTGTTTTGTGAAATGATTCATCCCCAAAGCCCTGGCAGATGTAGCATCGGCAACCTTATTTTTCAATTCAGGGTCGTCTACCACAATTATATGCCATGGCTGAGCATTGCAAGCTGATGGAGCTAACCGCGCAGCTTTAATTATACGTTCAATTTTTTCTTTTTCTACTTGCCTTTCTATATCATAGGCACGTACACTTTGGCGATTTGCAATAAACTCAAGAAAGTCTATACTATTCATATTATTTGTTATACGGTTTTATTTAACCGTTATTAGTCTTTTAATGACAAAATTCTACTTATATATTTGCCAATTATGTCAAACTCAAGGTTTACTACACTACCTTTTTTAATTTGGTGAAAATTGGTATATTCATAAGTATAAGGTATAATTGCTACCTTGAAACTATTATTTGTAGGCTCAACTACTGTAAGACTTACACCATTAATGGTAACGGAGCCTTTATCGACAGTCATATAACCCTTCCGGGCCATCTCTTTATCAAATTCGTACTCGAAAGTAAAGTACCAACTACCATCAGCTTCAACTACTTCTTTGCATATAGCAGTTTGATCAACATGACCTTGTACAATATGACCATCAAGACGACCATTCATTAGCATACTGCGTTCTAAATTTACTTTACTTCCTACTTCCAGTAATCCTAGATTTGAAAGATCCAGTGTTTCTTTGATTGCAGTTACTGTATAAACATCATCTTCAATAGATACTACTGTTAAACAAACACCATTATGTGAAATACTTTGGTCTACCTTCAGCTCATTTGAAAATGAACATCTCAGTGAAATATTAAGATTGGATTTGTCTTTTTTTAGTGCAACAACTGTTGCTGCTTCTTCTACTATTCCTGAAAACATAAGTTATTTGTCTATTTTGTTATTAATTAATATATTGTATTACCAAATTGATGTACGATCCTCTTTTGGAATATACATAGGATCAGAAGATAGAATATTAAAGGCTTTATACCAAGCGTCTATATGAGGAAGTGCTCCATCAACTCTCCATTTTCCAAGAGAATGAGAATCAATCTTGGTTAATCTAAGTATTTCGGCCTCTCTAACATTTCCTGCCCATAAACCTGCATAACTTAGAAAAAAACGTTGTGCAGGATTAAATCCATCAAGCTCGACATTAGCAATTGATTGATCTGTTTTCAGGAAAGCATGATATGATACCTGCAAGCCGCCATGATCGGCAATATTCTCGCCAAGTGTAAATGTACCATTGGCATGCACAGTATCTAAAACAACAATATTATCGAAATAATCTACAAGAACTTTGGCTCTTTCGTCAAATCGTGTTGCATCTTCTTTTGTCCACCAATCGGTCAGATTACCATTTTTATCGAATTTCCTTCCCTGATCATCAAAACCATGTGTCATCTCATGCCCTATAACCACTCCTATTCCGCCATAATTAATAGCATCATCGCCATTCATATAGAAAAACGGAGGTTGAAGTATCCCGGCAGGGAAACAGATTTCATTTGATGAAGGATTATAGTAAGCATTAACTGTTTGAGGCGACATATACCATTTTGTGCGGTCAACCGGTTTACCTAGTTCATCCATCATTTCATTAAAAGCAAACTCATTAGCTCGTTGAATATTTTGCCAGTATGAATCTTTTTTTATTTCAAGCTTATTGTAATCTTTCCATTTATCCGGGTAGCCAATTTTTACAATGAAGGTGGAGAGTTTATCTTGTGCTTTTGCTTTAGTTTCGCTGCTCATCCATTCTAGATTATCTATTCGCTCACTTAATGCAATCTTTAGGTTGTCAACAATATCTAACATTCGTTCCTTAGCTTCGGGAGGGAAATACTTTTCCACGTAGAGTTGGCCAACAGCTTCTCCCAAAGTACCGTTTATTGCATCTATAGTTCTTCGCCAGCGTGGACGTAATTCTTTACTTCCACTCATTGTTTTCCCGTAAAACTCGAAGTTTGCATTAACAAAATCATCACTTAAAAAGTCTGCAGCAGAATTTATCACTTTCCAATTTAAATAATTTTTAATTGCATCAATAGACTCTGTGTTGATAATATTAACACCAGTTTTAACTGCGGCAATTTGAGAAACGTTTAGACTATCAATTTCACTTGCACCTAAATTTTTAAAATAAATATCCCAAGCAAAAGGTGCAACTTGGGTATCTAATTCAGATACAAGTATTTTGTTATAATTTAGTTCCGGAATCCTACGTGTTTCCTTGGTTACATGAGCCTGTGCAAGATCAGTTTCTATCTTCATAACACTTGCTGCAGCACTTTTAGAATCCTCTTCGCTAAAACCTGCATTTTGAAACTGTATCTCCATCAGATTAATATACTTACTTCTAAGCATTGATGAGTGTTCATCGCTAGATAAATAATAGTCGCGATCTCCCATTCCAATTCCTGATTGATAAATATGAGCAATATTCATATCACTATTTTTATCATCAGGTCCAACTCCGAATCCAAAGAAAGGGTTTGAAACTGTTTTGCTTAATTTAGCAACCATTCGTACTACATCATCTCTTGTCTCAATTTCAGAAATCTCTTTAAGCTGTTCAGCTAAAGGAGCAGCTCCATCTAAATTCAGCTTAGAACTATCCAAACCAATAGAATATAAATCGCCTACTTTCTGTGAATTTGAACCTATTTGGTGATCCTGTTTGCCAATTTCTTGAATAAGTTCCTGAATTTGTACTTGGTTATCCTCTCTTAGTTTATCGAAAGATCCATATCTTGCATATTCGTCAGGTATAGGATTTGATTTTTGCCACCCACCTGTAGCATATTGATAAAAGCTTTCACCAGGTCTTGTTGTAGTATCCAGGTTAGATATGTCCAAGCTTTTTATTTGTTGCGATTCTTTTTGATGTTTACAACTTACTGCAGTCATTATTAAAAATATTATTGGGATCAATATTCGTTTCATATTCTGAAAGATTGAATTAATATAATATTTTACAAAAGTACAAAATTTATTCGGCAAACAAATTGCTGATAATGAACAATAGGTGTATAATCTTAAAGAATTTTCATACTATACTAGATAGCATTGACTTTTATCAGTGCCTCTTTAATAAGTAAACGGGTCTTTTCACTTACAGGAAGAAGAGGCAAACGAAGTTTATTCTTAATTAATCCCATTTGACTGAGTATTGATTTAACTCCTGCAGGATTCCCCTCAATAAATATTAGATGTAAAAGCTCGTTATATTTTTCATCCATCTCTAATCGAACACTTGTAGTATTGCCTTCAAGTGCGCTATTTACAAGTTGACTCATTTCTTTAGGGAAAGCATTTCCAAATACTGAAATTACTCCAATTCCTCCCATTTCAATAACCGAGGTGGTTACTGAGTCATCTCCCGAAATAACATGAAAACCTTTAGGTGCTCTTTTGATAATCTCATTTATTTGTTCAAGATTAGCCGAAGCTTCTTTAATTGCAATCACATTTTCGCTCTGATTTACAATCTTTAAAGTAGTCTCAGCGCTCATATTAACTCCAGTTCTTCCCGGAACATTATATAATATTATAGGTAATTTTGACGCATCTGATAATGTACAAAAATGCTGAATTAATCCTTCTTGAGTAGGTTTATTATAATATGGCGTTACTGATAAAATTGCACTTACGCCTGTCATGTCAAAACACTTAAGTTCATTAACCAATGCAGCTGTATTATTCCCTCCAACCCCAACAACAATTGGAATTTTATTATTTACCTGTTTAACTATGAAGTTTACAATTTCTTTTTTCTCGTTTGTTGTTAATGTTGGGGTTTCGGCTGTTGTTCCTAATGCTACAATATAGCTTGTGCCATTATTTAACTGATGTTTAATCAGTAAAGATAAAGCATCAAAATCTACTGAACCATCATCTTTAAATGGAGTAATCAGGGCTACTCCTAAACCACTAAAATCTGATATTAACATAAAATGAGCATTTAACTCCGTTCGGCGGAGGGATGCAAAGGTACATAATTTTCAAAAAGCAGTAAACTAACACTGAAAAATCTTCACTAAAGAACTATAATTTTAGCAATATTAAAAATAATGATTTTGTGCATTTTACACCTATTATGTTATCTTTGTATTAATAATAATTCATTGATTAATCCTATGCAATTCACTCCTGAAAAATATAAGCTGCCTGATGTGCCTATGCAATCTTTTATTGACGAGGGTGAGATTTGGAATTATCTTAATAATACAACCTCTACACCGGAAAAAGTCAAGCAGATTGTAGATAAATCGCTGTCAAAGAAAAGACTAAATCTCGAAGAGGTCTCAACCCTTATTAATGGAACTTGTCCTGAATCTATTGATATTATAAAAAAGGGTGCAAAAGAGTTGAAAAATAAAATATATGGTAATAGAATTGTACTTTTTGCTCCTCTTTATATTGGAAACAAATGCTTAAATAATTGCGTATATTGCGGTTTTAGATCATCAAACAAAGAACAAATACGTAAGACTCTAAATAGGGATGAATTAGTAAAAGAAGTTGAGTCGCTTGAAGATCAAGGACAAAAAAGATTGATTTTGGTCTATGGTGAGCACTCTGAATATAATGCTGATTTCATTGCAGAAACTGTTAGGACAACTTACAGCGTTAAAAAAGGCAATGGTGAAATTAGAAGAGTAAATATTAATGCAGCTCCCCTTGATGTTGAGGGTTTCACCAAAGTAAAAGATGCCGGTATAGGCACTTATCAGGTTTTTCAGGAAACATATCATAGAGGCACTTATAAGTCGTGTCATCCTAGTGGAAAAAAGTCTGATTATGATTGGAGACTCACATCTTTAGATAGAGCTCAGGAAGCAGGTCTTGATGATGTTGGTATTGGAGCGTTAATAGGACTTTTTGATTGGAGATTCGAAGTTATGGGGCTTGTCAGACACACCAATCACCTTGAAGCATGTTATAACGTGGGACCTCATACTATCTCATTCCCTAGAATTAAAGATGCTCTAAATCTGCAGATGGGTGATAAGTATTTTGCAACAGATGAGGAGTTTATCAGACTTGTTGCAATTCTTCGACTTGCTGTACCATATACAGGTTTAATTTTAACCGCACGTGAACCCGCCGACTTGAGAAATGAGTTAATTCAATATGGTGTTTCTCAGATAGATGGGGGTACAAAAATTGAGTTGGGAGCATATGCAGAATCGGCTAGTGATCAGAATCTAAGCAGGGAACAGTTCAGAATAAACGATGAAAGGTCATTAAATAATATAATTGATGAACTTCTTGAAAGGGATATGATACCATCTTTTTGTACTGCTTGCTATAGGTTAGGCAGAACGGGCGAACATTTTATGGAGTTTTCGGTACCCGGATTTATTAAAAGATTTTGTACTCCTAATGCTATACTAACACTTGTTGAATATCTAATTGACTATGCTCCTGAGGAGACCAAAAAAAAGGGCATGGAAATAATTGAGAAAAATCTGGAGAATCTAAATGATAAATTGCAGAAAGAGGTAAGAGTCAGAATTGATAAGATTAAAGAAGGTGAAAGAGATCTATATTTTTAGTATATTAGTTGAAAAGCCTTATTAGATAGTTTAATAGTACACAAACACATGAGTGTAATAAATCTTCATATTGGAATATTTGGTAGAGTAAATACAGGAAAAAGTTCATTAATAAATATGCTTACCGGACAGGATATTTCTATAGTCTCTAATATAAAGGGGACTACAACTGATCCGGTTAAGAAAACAGTTGAGGTTTTTGGGTTAGGACCTGCAACAATTATAGATACTGCAGGGATTGACGACTTAAGCGAGATTGGTCTTAAGAAGATAAAGAAATCACTGGAAGTGATATTAAGAGTTGATTGTGCAATTCTATTGATTTCCGGCAACCAGTTTGGTGATTATGAAGTGCGACTTATTAATCAACTTGTTGAATATAAGGTGCCTTATTTGATTGTTCACAATAAAAATGATGTAACAAAAATTGCTGAAATTACCAAAAAGACAATTAGGTTGCACTCAAAAGCAGAAATTATTGATATTAGCACTTATGAACCCTCAGATAAACAGAGGTTAGTTTCTGCATTAAAGAGAATAATACCTAAAACTATTTACCAACAAAAGACTCTTTTAGGTGATCTTGTTAAACCAAAAGACATTGTACTACTGATAGTTGCATTTGATAGTGAAGCTCCTGAGGGACGAATGATTTTACCTCAAAATCAAACAATACGTGATGTTTTGGACAACGATTGTATGGTAATTATTTTAAAAGAATCTGAGCTTGTTGATTTTATGAAGCTGGATATCATTCCATCTCTAGTTATTGCTGACAGTCAGCTTTTTAATAGTGTTACCAAAATAGTTCCTGAATCCATCCCACTAACTAGTTTTAGTATCCTTTTTGCAAGATTAAAAGGTGATTTTGCAGCCTATTTAAATGGTACTCTCTGCATATCAAGTCTTAAGGGTGGAGATAATATATTGATTTTGGAGAGTTGCACCCATCATACAAGTTGTGATGATATTGGAAGTAAGAAAATCCCAAAATTACTTCAGGAATTTACAGATAAAAAATTAAATTTTGAAGTAGTAGCAGGATTATCAGAACTACCTGCCAATAAATGTGATTACGATCTGGTTATTCAATGTGGCGGTTGTATGGCCACAAGAAAGCAAATTCAAAATCGACTACAACCTTTCATAAAATGTGGGGTACCTGTAACTAACTATGGTATGGTATTGGCATATGTAAATAACTCATTTGATCGTGCAACAAAAGTTTTCAGAAGATTTTACACTTATGATAAGAGAAATCCAAAATTACCCTTTATCGAAGGATGATATTATAAAACTACTAACTTCTGAAGGGAGGGAAAAGGAAGAATTGTTTAATTATTCTGCCGAAGTTAAGCGGAAAATTGTTGGTAATAAAGTTTATCTGAGAGGATTGATTGAATTGTCGAACATATGTAAAAAAGATTGTTGTTACTGCGGTATTCGTAAATCTAATCATAAGATAAAAAGATATATTCTAACAGAAGAAGAAGTAATTAGGACAATAAAAAAAGCTTATGAAGAGGGCTATGGTTCTGTGGCTATACAGTCTGGGGAACAATCTTCAAAGTCGTTTACAGATAAAATAAACAGAATACTACAATCGACAAAACAAATTACAAATAATAATATTGGTATTACATTATCATGTGGCGAGCAAAGTAAAGAAACATATCGTAGGTGGTATGAAAGTGGAGCCGATCGCTACCTATTAAGAGTTGAAACCAGCTCTGAAAGCCTATACAAGAGATTGCATCCAAATGATAATAAACACAGCTTTTCCCGAAGAATTAAAGCTTTGGAGCTATTGAAAGTTGCAGGTTATCAGGTTGGTACGGGTGTTATGATTGGCTTGCCTTTTCAAACAAAAAAAAATCTTGCCGATGACTTATTGTTTATGAAAAGTATTGACATCGATATGTGTGGTATGGGTCCTTATATCGAACACAGTGACACACCTTTAAATTCAATTCAAAACCAACTCCTTACTAAAGAGGAGCGATTTAACTTAAGTTTAAAAATGGTTTCTCTACTGCGACTTTTAATGCCGGATATTAATATAGCTGCAACAACTGCACTTCAAACACTTAAATGTAATGGTCGAGAAATGGCAATTAAGGTAGGTGCAAATGTGATAATGCCAAATATTACACCCGGTCTATATAAAGAAAACTATCTACTATATGAAAATAAGCCCGTTTCCATCAAAAGTGATGAAGACGAGCTTAATATTCTTGAATTAAAATTGGAAGAAGTTGATAATAATATTTGTTACTTCAGTCAAGGAAATTCAAAACATTATTTTAATCGAATTTATAATTCTGATTAATGATACTTTTACATGTATTCTTCAATAATTCTTTTTACTCCATCCGGTGAAACTCTGCCATACACCTTTTCCCCCACAAGCACAACAGGCGATAATCCACAAGCTCCTACACAGCGTAAGCAATTAATAGAAAACTTACCATTTGGTGTAGTCTCACCAACATTTATATTAAGCTCTTTTTTAAACTCTGATAGCACTTTTTCTGCCCCACGAACATAACAAGCGGTCCCCGTACAAATAGAAATTGGATGTTCCCCCTTTGGAATCATAGAGAAAAAAGAATAGAATGTTACTACGCCATATACATGTGCAACTGACACGTGTAAATTATGCGCAATCACATCCTGTACCTCAGCTGGTAGGTACCCAAACTCCACTTGTGTGCGATGTAAAATATTAATTAACTCATTTGGATTGTTATTATATAAATTGCAAATATCGTTAATCTTATCTACCTTCTCTTTAGAAAGATTCACTCTAACTTCAATATTATCTGTACCGGTTATCTTTTCCATAAAACCGTACACCTCAGGATTTACTTTAATATTTTGACTCATATTGTTTCATTTTTGGTTTGGTTCAACTATTCAGGTTTATAGTTACCTCATTGCTTTTAGGGAAGTACTCTGTATGGAGTAACTTATGCGATAATGGACTACCGGGTTCACCCAAAAATTCATTATATAGCTTGATAATGTATGGGTTTTCGTGCGACTTGCGAATTGCCTTCTTTTCATCTGCCCTATAAATGGCTGAAGCTCTTTTGCTTAAAATACTGCTATTGCCATGATGAAAAGGCTGTCCACCACCACCAATACAACCTCCGGGACATGCCATAATCTCAATTGCGTGGTACTGTGATGTACCTGCTCTTACATCATTCAGCAGTTTACGAGCGTTCCCTAAACCATGTGCAATTCCAATGTTTAGCTCTAAACCATCAAAATCAACCTTTGCAGAGCGAATACCCTCCATTCCACGAAGAGAGTTAAATTCGACATTCTCAAGTTTTTTCCCGGTATAAAGCTCGTATGCTGTACGACATGCTGCTTCTATAACACCACCTGTATTCCCAAAAATTACGCCGGCACCGGTTGACTCTCCCATAGGGTCGTCAAAATCACTTTCACTTAGATTAAGAAAATCAATGTTTGCCTCTTTAATAAATGCTGCCAATTCGCGTGTTGAAATTGAGTAATCCACATCCTGACTTCCATCAACTTTAAACTCATCTCGCTGACACTCATATTTTTTGGCCAAACAGGGCATTATCGACACAACAATTAAATCTTTTCTGTTAACCCCAATCTTATCAGCCAAATAGGTTTTTGCAATTGCGCCAAACATCTGTTGAGGTGATTTTGCTGTTGAAGGGACATCCAACAGATCAGGAAAATTATGTTCAAAAAAGTTTACCCAGCCCGGACAACATGAAGTTAGTAGAGGCAACCTTACATGCTCACCTTTTAAATGAGCAGTCAACCTTTGCAAAAGCTCAGTACCTTCTTCCATTATTGTAAGATCTGCACTAAAGTCAGTATCAAAAACATAGTCAAATCCGAGTTCTTTTAATGCAGTAACCATTTTACCTGTAACAAGTGAACCGGGATCAAGCCCAAACTCCTCTCCCAAGGCTGCACGCACAGCCGGTGCGGTTTGAACAATTACTGTTTTAGATGGATCACTTAATGCTCTTATAATATCATTTGTATGGTCAACTTCTGTTAAAGCTCCTGTGGGACATACAGATACGCACTGCCCGCAATATGTGCAAGGTGAATCTTCGAGATTCATTTCAAATGCAGGCGCAACTGCCGAAAAGAAACCACGGTTTACCGCAGATAGAGCTCCAACAGTTTGCACTTCGTTGCACATAGTTTCGCACCTGCGACACATAATACATTTGTCAATATCTCTAATAATTGAAGGAGAAGTGTCTTTTTTAAAGTGTGACTGCTCTCCATCATAAGGCAAGCTTCGAATATTAAATTGTGACGCTAATTTTTGTAGTTCACAATTTTCTGATTTAGCACATACCAGACAGTCGAATGGGTGATTTGAGATTATTAATTTCAATACGGTGGTTCTAGCATTTAATACACGAATATTGTGAGTATTAATAACCATACCCTCTTGAGCTTCTGTAATGCAAGATGGAGCAAGATTTCGTCTGCCTTCAACCTCTACAACACATATTCTACATCCACCGGGTTTACTTTCAATTCCCATATCGCATAATTCAAAATGGCATAGTGTTGGTATTTCAACTCCTGCCTTTCGCGCAGCTTTAAGAATAGTTGTGCCTTTTTCGACCTGAATTCTTTTCTTATCTATTGTTAATTCTATCATACTAATTGGTTATTTTTCATGTTTATTTATACCATTGCAGCAGTTTTTGGATAATCAACTTGTAAACTGATTGCATCAAATTTGCATTTTTCCATACACGCACCACATTTTATGCACGTATCTTGGTTAATAACATGCACCTCCTTCTTCTCACCGCTTATGGCATGGGTTGGACAAACTCGCTTACATGCCAAACATCCTATACACTCTTCTTCTGAAATAACATAATAAAGAAGGTCGTTGCACTGTCCGGCACGACATTTTTTGTCAAACACATGCTCATTATACTCAATCATGAAATTATCCATTGTAGAAAGTACAGGGTTTGGTGCAGTTTGACCTAATCCGCAAAGCGAAGTATCTTTTATAACATTACAAAGATTTTTCAACTTATCTAACTCCTCTTGCGTACCTTTGCCGCTTGTAATCTTTTTTAGAGACTCATACATTCGTTTGTTCCCAATTCTGCACGGAGCACACTTACCACAAGACTCTTCTACAATAAACTCAAGATAATATTTAGCTACAGAAACCATACAGTCATCTTCATCCAAAACAATCATACCACCTGAACCCATCATTGATCCCGCAGCAGTTAAACTCTCGTAGTCTATTGGAGAATCCAAATGCTTTTCTGTTAAACAACCTCCGGATGGTCCACCCGATTGCACAGCTTTAAATTTCTTTCCACCTTTAATTCCACCACCAATTTCGTAAATTATCTCTCTTAATGTAATACCCATTGGCACCTCAATTAAACCTACATTATTGATTTTACCTGCAAGTGCAAATACTTTTGTCCCTTTTGATCTCTCTGTTCCAATACTCGAAAACCAATCTGCACCTTTTTGGATTATTACCGGTATATTAGCAAAAGTCTCTACATTATTCACATTGGTTGGTTTGCCAAGGTATCCTGATTGTGCGGGGAAGGGTGGTTTATTTGTAGGTTCACCTCTAAACCCTTCCATAGAGCGAATTAACGCAGTTTCTTCTCCACAAACAAAAGCACCTGCACCATATTTTAATGAAATACTAAAGCTAAAATCTGTTCCAAATATATTATCTCCAAGCAATCCATACTCATGTGCCTGAGCAACGGCAACTTTAAGTCGTTTTATTGCAAGAGGATACTCTGCACGTATATAAATTAATCCTTCAGTTGCTCCAATGCAGTAACCACAAATAGCCATTGCCTCAATCACTGAATGTGGGTCACCCTCTAATATAGAGCGGTCCATAAAAGCACCCGGGTCACCTTCATCAGCATTACAAACAACATATTTCTGATCAGCTTTATTGTTAAGTGCAATCTCCCATTTCAATCCTGTAGGGAAGCCTGCTCCACCACGTCCACGCAATCCTGATTTCTTAATAATATCAATAGTCTCCTGTGGAGTATACTCTGTAAGAACTTTACCTAATGCCTGATATGCATCTCGAGCGATAGCTTCATCAATATTCTCGGGATCTATTGTTCCACAATTACGCAATGCAATTCGCAACTGTTTTTGATAGAACCCCATATGTTTAGAATCGGAAACGTGTTCATCTGTTTTAGGGTCTAAATATAATAAACGTTGCACCTTGCGTCCTTTTATAATGTGCTCATCTATAATCTCCCTAGCATCAGCAGGCTGTACTTCAGTATAGAAAGTATTATCCGGAAGAATCTTCACAATTGGCCCTTTTTCGCAAAATCCAAAACATCCGGTAGTTATAATTTGTATATCCTTACTCAGACCTTTCCTGTCAATCTCATCACGCAGCATTTCATACAGGATATTACTCTCAGAAGAGTTACAACCTGTACCTGCGCAAACTAAAATATGGGTTTTGTATTTACTCATAATCTGTTTTTTTAAGAATGAATGGTGTTATAATTCTGTGGAATTATGCCGTCAATAAGCTCACCCTCTTTGATATAGAGCTCTATTATATCATCTGCTTTTTTTGTTGTTACATATCCAAAAACGATTGGGTCTTTTCCGGGCAACGTAATCTCTACGGTTGGTTCGGCATAACAATATCCCATACATCCGGTTTGTGTAACAATTGAATTAATATTCCGTTTATCTAGCTCTTCAACGAAATACTCCATCACTTCCTTTGCTCCTGAAGCAATTCCACAGGTTGCCATTGCAACTTTAACCTGTACAATCGACTCCGGATTCTCTGCTCTATTCCTAAGATTAACTCGGGGCTTCATCTCCTCCTGTTTCTTTTTAAGGTCGGCCAGTGTTTTAATTTTAGTCATTTGATTTAGATTTTAATATATGTTTTAAATATTTCCTTGTTTTAGATTAACAGATGTAACTATTATTAAAGCGATTTGAGTAAACATCTGATAAGTTGTCATTTATGTAGGACTTAAAAAAAGAACTCATTCCCTGTTCCTGTAAATTAATGCCACTTTGTGTCAACTCATCTGTGTCAAGTGTGAACTGCATACTATCAATACGGTATGTAAAAATAAATCGTATAGCAGGATTTGCTACTAACAACATTGTCAGATATCCTGCAATATCACCCAAAGGCAAACAATCGGGATTATTGGTCATGTAATGAGCCTTTATAAGTGTTCCTCTATTAATTTTTGATGATATTTCAAGGAAGCCTCCGGTCTGTTCGCACGTCATTTTTAGAAATGGAATTCCCAATCCAACTCTTCGCGTTGTTCTTGTGGTATAAAAAGGATCAACCAGTTTACTTATTTCCTCTTCAGCAATTCCTTCTCCATCATCCTTAATAATGAAAATCAACATTTCTTCTTTAGAGATTTCGTTAAACTCTATCAATATGTTATTCGCACCAGATCTTATAGAGTTCTGTGCAATATCCATCATATGCATTGCCATATTAACCATAATCATCTCTTATTCAACGGCAAGTTTCTTTGAAGTATGCTTTAAAATTATCCCAATCTGCTTTTCCCATTTTAAATTTGTTATAAACAGTGGCAATATCTTCGGGATAATGTGCGTCGGAATTAGTAATAATAATATCGTCACTAAGTTCAGGGTGAATTTTTATAAACTCCTTATAGCTCGAATGCTTAGATATTTCCAAGGCACTATACTTTAGATCAAAAGGGATAAAACCTAACTGACTAAATATACTGTTTTTTGGACGATCTACATGAGCCGGAATGAAAATACCATCTAACTCATAGACATATTTTGCAAGATTATCTATGCTATCGTTAATTGCCATAAATAAAGAGCGTTCCTCCTCATATACAATTATATCATCCTTATCAACCGCAACTTGAAAACCAAATTTGTCAGTGTCATTTTTTATATCCGGCAACATATCATCAAGGTAAGTTTGAAATTCTTTAAGAACAATGACATTCTGGAAATAACATAGACAATGCACCTCTTCTATAGTGTTTACTTCACATGCAGGAATAACATAAATTGAGTGCCTCTTTCCTAGTTCAACGCAAACCTCTACATTCTTGGTTGTATTATGATCAGTAACTGCTATTATATGCATACCTTTCTCCTTAGCTTTATAAATAATGTTTCGCGGACTCATGCTGAGATCTCCACAAGGCGAAAGGCAAGAATGTATATGTAGGTCGGCATTAAAGCAGTACATACTTCATCTAAATTGCTTATGTTTTATTATTATCAATCTTTTCCAAGTAGTTGTATAACTTTCCTGCAGTTTCAAAAGCAGGTGTTTGGGATGTTAATACAACTACATCTTCAGACTCCGCTGTTTCAATCATATCGGAGTCAATCTTTCGTTCATTTACAATTATTATTGCGCTCAGTTCTTTCAGTGAGGCAACTGCAACAATATTTTTATGTATCTGTGATGTTAGCCAAATCATTCCTTCCTCAGCTTTACCCATTACATCACTAAGCAGATCCGACACATAAGCCCCCTTGGGTATTCTGTCGAGGTGCTCTTTGCCTGAAATACAATTAAATCCAAGCTCCTCAATAAGATGTTCAAGATTATTTTTCATGAAATTAAAGTACTATTATTTAAATATTTTCACAGAAAAACTAAATTTTATTCAACCTGCCTTTTCCCCAAATTTTCTCAATTAAAATAAAAGACTGCTCTGGGCTCAACTTGTAATTCTTCTCCATAATACGTTGTATAAAAACACAATGAGAAATTGTTGATTTCCCTTTTGCAATATCTTCAGCGAGATTTCTACAACTTGGAGCACCACAAGCACCACAGTCAAAACCGGGCAAATAAGAAGTGAGCCGTTCAATTCGTTGTAGCATAATCAGGGCTTTCTCCATGTTTTCATCCAATAAAAGTCCGCTACGTGGGAGCACCTTATCCACACCCGAAACCTCATGAAGCATATTGCTAAACTTCATTAACGAGTTTTCGAATACTTCATCCATTTTCGGATCAAGCATTTCTAATCGCTTTTGCCTCTTTTCCAGTCGCTCAACAATAAGGAAGCGATTCTCAGCACATAAAATTCCACCTGCACAACCTTGATCACACACTCGCATCTCCAGAAAGTCGACATCACTAATATGACCCGATTCAAGCTTTTCAAGAAATTCAATAACATTATCTGTTCCGTCAATGGCAAGGCTCCTTCCATCGAAGTACTTTTTTTCAGTGCCTGAAAGGGACCAGTTTACTGAGTCGGGACTCATCTTTACATATTTATCATACACATCCCCTCTTTTATCTCTTATCAAATATTTTGATGTGAGATTAAATACTTCTGTCATATTTATTGTTCCGTCAATTGCCGATTTTTTCTCACCAACCGGGGATCTTGTTGCTACTATTTTTGAAGCGCAAGGGGTTATGTAATAAATAAAAATCTCTTCCGGATCTAATCCATCATTAGCCTTTAATTGTCGTAAATATAAAGCCGCAATATCATGTGGAGCCTTAAGGAGCATTAAATTGCGAGTAAGTGAGGGGTATTGAACTTGTATTAGTCTAACTACGGCCGGACAGAAAGAGCTGATTACAGGTCGTGGAACCTCTTTTTCAGCATATCTTCCATAGGCCTCTTTCATAAAGTCGACTGCTTGTTCTACCTCAAATACCTCATCAAAGCCAAGCATTTTCACTGCATCAAAAATTTGTTTTTCAGAATACTCTTGTGAGAAATGTCCGATAAAAACAGAAGGTATTAATGCAATTTTGTATCCTGTTTTTGAAATAGAGCTAACTCCATCATCTTTTGCAAAAATTGCTTGCTGAGGACATACTCTGAAACATTCACCGCAATCAATACATCTTTCAGGTTGTATGCTTGCATGTCCTTCCAGTATACGTATTGCTTGTGTTGAACAAATACGCATACAGTGAGAGCACCCGATACATCGGGTTAAGTCAATTTGTATAGAATGGGCATAGCTGCTATCTTCCATATGATTAAAAAATCACTTTTAATTCAAGCCGAGTCCCTTTTCCGGGAACAGATGAGAGCAACATCTCATCACAATTTTTTTTAATATTTGGCAACCCCATGCCTGCACCAAATCCCATTTGGCGAACTTCGTCTGTTGCAGTCGAATAACCCTCTTCCATTGCTTTTTCAATATCCTCTATCCCCGGTCCCTCGTCTTTAATAATCACGTTTATATATGCAGGTTGAAGATTCACATCCATAGTTCCTCTATAAGCATGTGCAACTATATTTACTTCCGCTTCATAAAGAGCTACAGCAATACGTCGTACGGTCTGTGGTGAAATATTGAACTGTTTAATTGTTTTTTTTATCTCCGAACTTGCACGTCCTGCTGAACTAAAATCTCCCCCTTTTATTTCATAATGCATTTTCATTAATAAACTGGTTTTAATCCACGCATATAAAGTAGTCCCGAAATTTCGTACAACGATAATTTCGTGCTTAATATTGATATCTGACACTCACTTGCAAGAGCGAGCATCTCATTAGTTACTTTTTTGTCTCTTGCTATTATAATGCAGCTAATATTTGATATTTCAGCTGTCCGGATAGTCTGTATTGTAGATAGTCCTGTTATTAAAATTGTGTTTTCCATAGAAAACCTAAGCACATCGCTCATAAGGTCAGATGCGAATGCTTTAATATATTCCTGATCTGAATCCGATTCGTTTTGAATAGAACCCTTTACTATATTGCATAGTTCATGTAGTTTCATTTTGGTAATATAAATCAGGTGATTAACGTCATGCCAAATATAGCAAATTAGATTTTATTAAAGAAACATTTCTTTAATTTCCTTTTATCGAAAACTAAATTATTTTTCATTATTAACTTATCCTAAGTTAGTATGTAGATGCTACTTTGTCTATTAACGGCATAATACCCCCTTTTATTTGGCCCATATAAATATAGGCAGATTATAGGCCGTATAAAGACAGGATAAGGGCTAAATCCCTTTTTAGCCTTGATTTTGGGTTACAATTAATATAACCCAAAATCAGAACGGTACATCTTCAGAGGAAGCCTAGTGTGAACTATGTATTTAATCTGATTTGCTCCTGTTTTCAGTATTTATTTGTACTTTTGTATTACAGTTGTATATAAAATAGAATCTTTCCTGATTACTTTTATTTTTTGTTTTTCAAATTGAAGTTTGTCAGGTATTCTTTAATTTAAAAGAGTGCAATAAATATGCATAACATAGAACTTAGTGAACAAGAGATTATTCGTCGTGAGAGTCTTGACGAATTAAGACAATTCGGAATTGACCCCTATCCGGCTTCAGGTTATAATGTGGACTCATATTCTATCGACATTAAAAATGAATTCAGCGATGATGCTGATCAATGCACAGTAAGCATTGCAGGTCGTATTATGAGTCGACGAATTATGGGTAAGGCGTCATTTATAGAGCTTATGGACTCTAAAGGACGCATTCAAGTATATATTACAAGAGACGATCTTTGTCCGGGCGATAATAAAGAACTTTACAATACAGTATTTAAAAAATTATTAGATATTGGAGACTTCGTTGGTATTAAAGGATTTGTCTTCCGCACCAAAACAGGTGAAATCTCAGTTCATGCTGAAAATCTCGCTGTTTTGTCTAAATCACTAAGGCCATTACCAATAGTAAAATCGAAGGATGGGGTTACATTTGATAAATTCTCCGATCCTGAATTAAGATATCGTCAGAGATATGTTGACCTGCTGGTAAACGATGATATAAGAGATATTTTCATCAAACGTACACACATGTTTGATGCAATGCGTGAGTTTTTTAATCAACGTGGTTATTTGGAGGTAGATACACCTGTACTCCAAAGTATTCCCGGTGGAGCTGCTGCTCGTCCCTTTATTACTCACCTAAATGCGCTTGACATTGATTTGTATCTTCGAATTGCAAACGAACTATATTTGAAGAGGCTTATTGTTGGAGGCTTCGATGGAGTTTATGAATTTTCTCGTAACTTCAGAAACGAAGGAATGGACAGGACTCACAATCCCGAATTCACAGTAATGGAGATTTATGTTGCATATACCGACTATCTATGGATGATGGAGTTTACAGAGCAGATGCTTGAGTATGTAGCAATAAAAGTTATGGGAACAACCAAAGTTAAGGTAGGCGACAACGAAATTGACTTTAAAGCTCCATACAAAAGGGTTACTATGATTGACGCGATTAAAGATCATACCGGAATTGACATTTCAGGAATGGATGAAAGTGAATTGCGTGAAGTATGTACTAAGCTTGGTGTGGAACAGGATGAAACCATGGGTAAGGGGAAGTTGATTGATGAGATATTTGGAGAAAAAGCAGAAGGGAAATATATTCAACCAACTTTTATAATTGATTATCCTATCGAAATGTCACCGCTATGTAAGAAACACAGAGATAATCCTGAATTAACTGAAAGGTTTGAATTGATGGTAAACGGAAAAGAGTTAGCAAATTCATATACCGAACTAAATGATCCTATTGATCAGAGAAAAAGATTTGAAGATCAGCTCGAATTGTCAGAAAAAGGTGACGATGAAGCTATGTTTATAGACCAAGATTTTCTACGTGCTCTTGAGTATGGTATGCCACCAACTTCAGGTATGGGCATTGGAATGGATAGGCTGGCTATGCTTCTTACCGGGCAAACATCAATTCAAGAAGTTTTATTATTTCCTTTAATGAGACCTGAAAGAAGAGTTAAAAGAGATTCAATTGATGATTATAATAAAATAGGAATTTTATCTGAATGGGTGGAGGTAATTCAAAAAGCAGGATATTCACAAATAAAGAATTTAAAAGATGTAAATCCAAACAAACTTCATCAAGAGATCTGTGGATTAAATAAAAAATTGAAGCTTGGGTTGAACAATCCAACTCCCGAAGAGGTTAAATTGTGGGTAACCAATGCATCAGAAATAGGGTAGTTGTACTATCTGAAATAAAAGTATCATGGATTCAATAGGAAAAATCTGTATCATAGGTGGTGGTACGTGGGGAACAGCTCTGGCAAAAATAGTACTTATGAATCAGGGACATATAAACTGGTTTATGCGTCGAGATGATCAGATTGAAGGTTTCTACAAGCTAGGTCATAATCCAAATTATCTTACTAATGTTAAGTTCAATCTGGCTCAAATCACCTTTTACTCAAATATTGAAAGAGCGATTAAGGATTCGGATACAATAATTGTTGCTGTACCATCTCCATTTGTGAAGCAGTACTTTAGACGAATATGGAATAGCACTTTTAGGGATAAGTTTATGGTCTCAGCTTTAAAAGGGATTATTCCCAGCGACAACATGGTAATGAGTGAGTATTTGGCTGATAACTTTAAAATTCCATTTGAGAATATAGGAGTTATCTCCGGACCATGCCATGCTGAGGAGGTAGCTCTTGAGCGACTTTCTTTTTTAACTGCTGCAAGCAAAGATATTCAGAAAGCGGAATTGTTGGCTAACGCTATTAACTCAAGAATTCTCAAAACAAGAGTTTCTAACGATGTGGTTGGAATAGAGCTATCTTCTGTGCTTAAAAATATTTATGCTATAGCTGCCGGAATTTGTCAAGGTCTTTTATATGGAGACAACTTTCAAGCTGTGTTAATGAGTAACTGTGCAAATGAAATGTCGAAGTTTCTCGACTCAGTAGTTCCCCTGGAAAGAAACATTACTGAGCAGCACTATTTAGGGGATATGCTTGTAACAGGTTACTCCCAGTTTAGTAGAAATAGAACACTGGGTGCAATGATAGGTAAGGGCTACTCTGTAAAATCAGCACAACTTGAAATGGAAATGATTGCAGAAGGTTATTTTGGTGCAAAATGTATTTATGAGCTAAACAGCCGCTTTAAGGCAGATATTCCAATAGCTGAAACAGTCTATCAGATTCTTTATGAAAAAGTACGTCCTCAAAATGCAATTAAGAGCTTGATAGATTACTTCTAACAAAATATCATCAAGATATTTTATCCTATAAACAGTCAAAATAATTATAAATAATAATGGATAGTATTCAACTAAACATCAAACATCTCTCCGAAATTATTTCGGAGGAGGATATTCTTAAAAAATCGGAGCAGGCAACTGCTGCAAATCAAGCATTGTACGAAGGTACACGAGATGGTAGTGATTTTTTAGGATGGGTAAAACTCCCATCTTCAATTTCAGAAAAAAATTTAAAAGAGATTGAAGACACAGCTATAGTTTTGAGAACAAACTGTGAGGTTGTAATAGTTGTTGGTATTGGAGGAAGTTATTTAGGGGCACGTGCAATAATTGATGCTCTTTCGAACTCATTTGAACCTTTGCATGCTAAAAGAAAGAATCCTTTAATTCTTTATGCAGGTACAAATATTAGTGAAGATTATCTTGCAGAGTTAATTGATTTCTTAGATGATAAGCAGTTTGGAGTTATTAATATATCTAAGTCAGGTACAACAACTGAACCCGCAATTGCTTTTAGGTTGTTAAAAGATTTACTTGAAAAGAAAGTTGGGAAAGAGGAAACGAAAAAGAGAATTGTAGCGATAACTGATTCAACAAAGGGGGCCCTACGTACTTTAGCAGACTCAGAAGGTTATAAAACATTTGTTATCCCTGATGATGTTGGTGGACGCTTTTCGGTTTTAACACCAGTGGGTTTACTGCCAATAGCAGTAGCCGGAATTAATATAAGAAAATTAGTTCAAGGTGCCTCTGAAATTGAGAAAGCAACTGAACCTTCAACTCCTTTCGATTTTAATTTGCCTGCTATATATGCTGTAATCAGAAATGAGCTGTACAGAAGAGGCAGGAAGATTGAAATATTAGTGAATTTTCATCCCAAACTTCATTTTCTATCGGAGTGGTGGAAGCAATTGTTTGGTGAAAGCGAAGGAAAAGATCATTTAGGTATTTTCCCTGCAGCTGTAGATTTCACAACTGATCTTCACTCAATGGGGCAGTGGATACAGGAAGGCGAACGAACAATCTTTGAAACAGTTATTTCTGTTAAAGAACCAAACAGAAAAGTACTTATTCCCCACGATAAGAGGGACCTTGACGGGCTAAATTATTTGGAAGGTAAGCGTGTTGATGAAGTTAACAAAATGGCAGAATTGGGTACTCGTATTGCTCATGTTGATGGTGGCGTTCCTAATCTGTTAATTGAAATTCCGGAACTCAATGAAAAGTATATCGGGCAACTAATTTACTTTTTTGAGAAAGCCTGTGGCATAAGTGGCTATCTGCTTGGCGTTAACCCATTCAATCAACCCGGAGTTGAGGCATACAAAAGTAATATGTTCGCATTATTGGAAAAGCCGGGGCATGAGGATCAAACAAAACTAATCAAAGCAAGAATTTAAGAATTAAAATTATTGGTGACCGCCCGAATTAACATCTTATTTAGTTCGGCGGTTTTTTATTTAATATGGAATTAAAATTAAAAAAATACTTATTAGAAAAAGGGTGTAACAGATTTGATTTAAAAGCTGTGATTTTCGATATGGATGGTGTATTATATGACTCTATGCCGGCTCATGCTAAATCATGGCAACAAACTTTTGAGGAGTTTAACTATAAAACTACAACACCTGCAGAGTTCTTTATGCACGAAGGAAGGCTGGGTACAACTACAATCCAACTGGTTACTGAGAGGGAATTTAATCGAGAAGCTACTCGACAAGAGGTGGATAATATATATAATCGTAAATCAGAGCTTTTCAACATTTATAATAATAACAAAACTCTACCGGGAGCAAAAGAAACACTTAACTATGTTAGGGATGAAGGTTTGACACCTATACTTGTCACAGGCTCCGGACAACATTCACTACTTGATAAACTTGAGGTTCACTTCCCCGGAATATTTTCAAAAGAGACAATGGTGACTGCCTATGATGTAGTCAATGGTAAGCCCAATCCGGAACCATTTGTTAAAGGACTGGAGCGAGGTGGCCGACTAAAGCCAAATCAAGCAATTGTAATAGAGAATGCACCATTAGGTATAAAATCTTCTGTGGGTGCCGGAATTTTTACAATTGCAGTAAACACCGGTCCGCTTAACGACAATATTTTATTGGATGCGGGAGCTTCTGTTGTTTTTCACTCTATGACATCTGTTTTAAAAATTATTCCTGAAATTATTGAGCTTACAAAATCATTAAGGTTGTAAATCTATTATTTTAAATTAGATAAACTTAATGCATATTTTTTTTATATTTGTGATATCAATCTTGTAATGAAGTAAAATGTTGAATAACTTAATAAAAAGATAATGAGAATTAAAACTGTGATTATCTCAATACTTCTATCATTTCACTTTATTATGGCTTTTACTCAAAACGACCTAAATAATTTGGTGTTTACCGAAAGAGAGTTGGAAATTATTTATAGTGGAGATGAAAGCAAACCATTACGTATCCTACAAACTAACGATATTGTTGACTCTGTAATATTGAGAATGCAATCGACAGATATTTGTATTACAGACTCTGTTTTTTTAGATGAGAGTATGCAGTTATTTATCAAGCGTTTAAGGGTGACGCTTAATGAGTCTGGTGGAGTAGGAATTGCAGCCCCTCAGACTGGGATTCTTAAAAATATATTTCTGTTTACAAAAATTGACATGCCGGGAAAAAATGTGCAGATTGCAATTAATCCTAAAATTGCAAATCATGCCGCCGAGAAGGTTTGTTTTGAACAAGACGGTTGTCTTTCTATTCCTGATATAACTGCTAATTCTCTTCGCTTCCCTTGGATAGAAGTAGAGTATTTTGATGAGGAAGGGAATTATCGTAAGGAACGCCTGGAAGGATACAGTAGAGATGGGGATTTTACAGCCATAATATTTCAGCATGAATTTGATCATCTTATGGGCATATTATTTATAGACAAAATTTGTAAAAAATGAAAACATTTATTTGGTTTATTGCTTTATACCTATTAGTAGGGTGTACGTCTAACAGAACGCAATCATTCGATCAGCAAATCAAAGTTGAGATGAAGTCAGGCAATTTTAGTAGAGCTTCAAAAATTATTGACTCACTAATATTGAATCATGAAATGACAGATAAAACAAAAAGAGATTTGCTGTTTACCAAAGATTCACTTGGTAGAGTTTCACTTGATTTCAACAGGAGCAGAGAGGATATTATCAACTGGATTGTTAACAATCATCAATTCACCCCAACGGACGAACAGTTGAATGAATGGGAAGAAAAAAAAGTGCTTGAATATAGAATTATTGATGGAGAAAAGAGGTATTTCCGAAATGCAGCACCAAATATCTTTAGAGTAGATTCGGATGCATCAAAATTAATTAAAATAGGGGTTAAAAGTGCAGAGTCAGGTGCAAAGAATATCCTTAACAGCCACCTCAAAGAGCTTATTCCTACTGATGTGGAGTGGAGATATCTACTGCCAAAAGTTAAAACACAAGTTAAATATACTTTGACTGTACCCAAAGAAGAGATAGTTGAAGGAGAATTGATTAAAGCTTGGCTGCCCTATCCCAGACAGGATATTGGAAGACAGACTGATGTAACCTTTGTGAGTGCTTCTCAACCTCAATATGTGATATCAGAGGATAAAACAGAGCATACATCTATATATATGGAGCAAATAGCCAAAAAAGATGAACCGGTTGTTTTTTCTGTTGAATTTTCTTTTACCTCTCAAGGTGAATGGTTCGACCTGTCAAAAATTATACTTCAACAGTATGATACTAACTCCGAATTATATAGGAAATATACATCTGAGAAGAGACCACACATTCAGTTTTCGGAAAGGATTAAAAATCTGACGGACAGCATTACTTATGGCAACAAAAATGCATTAGAAGATTTGCAATCAATCTATAAATATATCACAACAAATTACCCTTGGGCCAGCGCTATTGAGTATTCGACAATACCAAATATTCCGGAATATGTTATCGAATACAACAAAGGTGATTGTGGACAGGTGGCATTATTGCTTATAACAATGTTGAGACACAAAGGTATTCCTGCCAGATGGCAGAGTGGTTGGATGATGCATCCCGGCGAAGTAAATCTACATGATTGGGCAGAAGCATATTTTGAAGGTGTAGGCTGGATACCTGTTGACGTGTCATTTGGACGAGGAGAACCATTAGAGAACGAACAAGGAAGAGGGTTTTTTATGTCAGGAATCGACTCATATCGTTTTTATGTTAATAGTGATTACTCAGGAGATTTCTTTCCTGAAAAAGTGTATCCCAGAAGTGAAACTGTAGATTTTCAAAGAGGTGAAGTTGAGACTGAATCGGAAAATTTTTATTTTAATAGGTGGAGATACAGAATGGAGGTTATAACTCAAAATACAATTAACCCAAATTAATCTTGAATATATGAAAATAAACGAGCAGGGGTTTCTTCGTGTAGCTGCATCGTCTCCAAAGCTAAAAGTGGCAGATTGCGATTTTAATATTTCTGAAATTAAAATTGTTATAGATAATGCAATCAGTAATGATGTGCAGATATTATGTTTTCCGGAACTTAGTATTACTTCATTCAGTTGTGGTGATCTGTTTTTTCAGCAAATACTTCTTGACAAAGCTTTGTCATCTCTAATTGAATTATCTGAATTTGTGAAATTGAAAAAAGGAATATCTGTAATTGTTGGAATTCCAATGAAGGTAGATAATTCTCTATATAATTTTGCAGCTATACTAACACGTGATGGAATTAGCGGTTTGGTTCCTAAAACATATCTGGCAAACAGTGGCGAGTATCAGGAGAAAAGATGGTTTACATCTTCAGATTATCTATCGTTGAACTCTATTGAAATAAATGGGAATAGTGTTCCTATATCATCACAAGGGATGATATTTAATACTCCATACGGTAATTTTGCTGTAGAGATATGTGAAGATTTATGGATGAGGATACCGCCATCATCAAAACATGACATGAGTGATGCAGATGTTATATTCAATCTTTCTGCCAGCAATGAATTGATTGCAAAAAACAGATACAGAAAATCATTAATTCTTCAACAATCAGCAAGATGTAACTCAGCATATGTTTACTCTTCGTCGAGTGTTGGTGAATCAACTACTGATCTTGTATTTTCAGGTGCTTGCTTTATTGCAGAGAACGGAGAATTATTAGCTGAATCTAAAAGGTTTTCATTAGACAGCGAAATAATAATTTCTGACATAGATATTTTTGCTCTACGTCATGATAAGTTAATCAATACAAACTACAACTCTCTTTTAACAAACAATCCTGTCGAAATTGACTTATCACTTAAATCAATTTCAACAGAAAAAATGTATCGTTACTTTACAACGACTCCTTTTATACCATCCGATCATAATTTAGATGAAGATTTATTAGATCTTTTTCATATTCAAATACATAGTCTTACGAAACGTTTATTGTATACAGGTGTAGAAAAATCAGTTATAGGTATATCCGGAGGCTTAGACTCCACACTGACACTTTTAGTCACTATTAAAGTATTTGATCTACTGGGTATCTCTCGCAAAAACATTCATGGAATTACAATGCCGGGGTTCGGTACAACCAAACGCACTTATACAAACGCAGTAGCCTTAATGGAGTCACTGGGAATATCAATAAAAGATATTTCAATTATCGATGCTGTATCTCAACATTTCAAAGATATTGAACATGATATTAACATTCATGATATAACATATGAAAACAGTCAGGCACGCGAACGTACACAGATTCTAATGGATTATGCCAATAAAATTGGAGGATTAGTAATTGGAACTGGGAATATGTCAGAATTAGCATTAGGTTGGACAACTTTCAATGCCGATCATATGTCGATGTATTCACTAAATAGCGGTATACCTAAGACTCTTGTAGCAACTTTTGTAAGGTGGATAGCAGATAAGCAATTGGACGAAACGGCAAAGAATATTGTTTATGATATTCTTGATACGCCTTTTAGTCCTGAGTTATTGCCAGCCGATGATGAAGGTATGATTGCTCAAAAGACAGAGGATGCAGTTGGACCTTATGAACTTCACGATTTTTTCTTGTACCGTATGATTAGGTATGGTGATACTCCGGGCCGAATTCTGTTTATTTCAAAACAAGCTTTTAAAGAAAAATATAGTGTAGAAGAAATTAGAAAATGGATTAAAGTTTTTTATAAAAGATTCTTTTCCCAGCAATTCAAGCGTTCTTGTATGCCGGACGGACCAAAGGTAGGATCTGTGAATCTTTCTCCTAGAGGTAACTGGAGAATGCCAAGTGATGCTGTCGCTAAAGTCTGGCTTGAAGATCTGGAATAAATAACATATACAGGCAAAATAAACAAACTCATAATTTTTCAGGAAATATTTTTCAAATTGAAGTATGCAACAACTTATATCTCTTTTTACTGATTATACCGGTTTAACAGCTCCTATGGTTGAGGCTTTGCCTTCATCAGGCTCAAATCGCAAATATTTTAGGTTACAACACAAAAACAGATCTCTTATTGGAGTGCATGGCGAATCACGTGAAGAGAATCGTGCATTTATATATTTAGCTAATCATTTCTTTAAAAAAAATTTAAATGTACCTGAAGTATTAGCTGTATCAGAGGATGAGATGTTCTATCTTCAACAAGACCTTGGTGATAAAATTCTTTTTGATACTATTAAAAGTGGTAGGCTGACTGGTGTTTTCAGCAACGAAGAGAAAGCTATTCTACACAAAACAATTTCTAAATTAGCTGATTTTCAAAATATAGGTGCTGAGAATTTAGATTACAGTATTTGTTATCCACTACCGGAATTTAATGAACGCTCTATTTACTGGGATCTAAATTATTTTAAATACAGTTTTTTGAAAACAACCGGTATGGATTTTCAAGAAGATTTACTTGAAAATGATTTCGAAAAGCTGACCAAAAGTCTATTAAAAGATACATCAGACACATTCATGTATCGTGATTTTCAATCTAGAAATGTAATGCTTTTTGATGAAGAACCATATTTTATCGATTTTCAAGGAGGTAGAAAGGGTCCTGTTTATTATGATGTTGCATCTTTTTTATGGCAGGCAAAAGCAAACTTTCCTGAAGAATTAAGGAATGAACTTGTTCAAACATATATAAAATCATTAAGCAAATATAGATTAATAGATCAGGAAGAATTTATAAATAGACTCAGGCAGTTTGTTCTATTTCGTACACTTCAGGTGCTTGGTGCATATGGCTTCAGAGGATACTTTGAGAAAAAACCACATTTCATTCAGAGTGTGCCTTTTGCATTAAATAATCTGCGTGAATTATTAGTAGACAAGTTCAATGAATATCCATATTTAGACTCTTTGCTACGTGAAATGGTTGAGCTTAAACAGTTTGCTGACACTCAAAAACGTGAACTAACTGTGCGTGTATATAGTTTTGCTTATAAAAAAGGAGTTCCTAACGATATCTCAGGAAATGGAGGTGGTTATGTGTTTGATTGCCGTGCAATTAATAATCCAGGCAAATATGAAAGATATAAAAATGTAAATGGTTTGGATGAGCCTGTTATAAAATTCTTAGAAGATGATGGTGAGATGATTCAGTTTCTTGATAGTATATATCCATTAATTGACAGGCATGTTAAGCGTTACATTGAAAGGAGTTTTACTGATTTAATGATCTCATTTGGTTGTACAGGCGGACAACACAGGTCGGTTTATGCAGCACAGCATGTAGCAGAGCACATATCAAAAAATTTTGGCATAAAGATTCAGCTAATTCACAGAGAGCAAAATTTGGAACAAGAGTTTAAGAAAAGATGAAAGCAATGATTTTTGCTGCCGGACTTGGCACGCGATTAAAACCATTAACCGATTCAATTCCTAAGGCGATGGTCCCTATTGCCGGTAAGCCCATGCTTCAACATGTAATTGAGAAATTAAAAGCAGCAGGGTTCAACGAAATTGTAATAAATATTCATCATTTAGGAGAACAGATTATCGACTTTATTACATCAAACAACAGCTTCGATATTAGGATTGAGTTTTCTAATGAAGAAGAACAATTACTTGATACAGGAGGCGGTATAAAAAAAGCTGCAAGTTTTTTTAATGACGGCAAACCATTTTTAATACATAATGTTGATATAATATCAAATATTGACCTTAAACAATTGTATGATTCACATCTTAAAGAAAACAATCCGGCAACCTTGGTTTGCAGTAGTAGGGATACTTCCCGATATCTTTTATTTGATAATAACAGATGTTTAAAAGGGTGGATTAATAAAAAAACCGGAGAAGTTAAGTCTCCTTCAACAAATTTCAACCCAAATGAGTACAATCAATTAGCCTTTTCGGGGATCCATGTAATAAACCCCTCAGTTTTCGATTTGATGGACCCCTTTCCGGACAAGTTTTCAATAATCGACTTTTATTTGTCAATATGCAGCCACAATAATATTGTATCTTATTCACCTGAAAATATCCAAATTATTGATATTGGAAAGCATGAATCCTTACTTCTTGCAGAAGATATTCTTAAGACAGACAGCTGATTAATACCTTTATTCAGCATTCTTATAACCTCAAGCTCGTTTACAAAAAACAACAATAACGTTAAAGATTACAAACAAAGGGCTAATTAGTAAAATAATTTAGTTAATTGCTTGTATTAATAATATTATTGTGTTTTATTTGTGAATTATTTTATATTTCAATGGTTATCATCAAGTTTATTATTGCAGCAATTAAATACTACTAGATATTTCTTGACACTTTTTAAATAAATGTTATATATATAAATGACTAAAACTAAGCTACTAAAAAATCAATACAAATCCGAGTTACTTGAAAATGTTGTGCCCTTTTGGCTCAATAAGTCTCAGGATAGTAAACATGGGGGATACTTTACTTGTCTTGACAGACAGGGAAATGTTTTTGATACAGATAAATTCATCTGGTTGCAAGGCAGACAGGTTTGGCTTTTTTCAATGCTTTATAATAAGGTTGAAAAAAATCAAGAGTGGTTAGATTGTGCAATTCAGGGAGCTGAGTTTCTGAAAAAGTATGGACATGATGGAGATTACAACTGGTACTTTTCGCTTACGCGTGAAGGTAACCCATTGGTACAGCCATACAATATTTTCTCATACACATTTGCAACAATGGCATTTGGCCAATTGAGCCTTGCAACAGGAAGTGAAGAGTATGCAGAAATTGCTAAAAAGACTTTTAATAAAATACTTTCAAAGCAAGATAACCCAAAGGGTAAGTGGAATAAAGCCTATCCCGGCACACGTGAGCTTAAGGGTTTTTCTTTGCCTATGATTTTAAGTAATCTAACACTTGAAATAGAGCATCTGCTTGACAAGGAGTTAGTGGAACGCACAATGGAAGATTGCATTCATGAAGTGATGGAGGTGTTTTTACGCCCTGAATTGGGTGGAATAATTGTGGAAAATTTAAATCAAGATGGAACATTGTCCGATTCTTTTGACGGACGACTAATTAATCCGGGCCATGGGCTAGAGTCCATGTGGTTTATAATGGATCTAGGTGTTAGACTGAACAGAAAAGACTTAATTGAAAAAGCTGTCAGCACAACACTAAAATTAATGGAGTATGGATGGGATAAAAAATATGGTGGTATTTTTTATTTCATGGATCGCAACGGATTCCCGCCTCAACAATTGGAGTGGGACCAAAAGCTGTGGTGGGTGCACATTGAAGCACTAATTGCACTTTTAAAAGGATACAACCTTACAGGTTCTAAGGAATGTTTAGATTGGTTTAAAAAGCTACATGATTATACATGGAAGCATTTTAAAGATACTGAACACCCTGAGTGGTGGGGTTATTTAAATAGAGAAGGAAATGTATTGTTAGACCTAAAAGGAGGCAAATGGAAAGGATGCTTTCATGTGCCAAGAGGACTTTATCAGTGTTGGAAAACACTAGAGAAGATTGATTATTCTGAGACATCAACATTAAAAGAAAACTCAACTGTTTGAAATCAGATAATTAATAATATATGAAAATCAAATATTAAAACCATGTTACAATTTGAGAGATGAAAATGAAAATTCGTAAAACAGAAAAATCGATGAAGGGATGGCTTTTAAGTCTTTTCCTTATTTGTAGTTCAATCTCACTTTATGCTCAAAACATTACAGTGAGAGGGACAGTAACCGACAATGTGTTTAAAGATGCACTTATCGGAGTGACAATCGTAATTGAAGGTACATCTGATGGTACAGTTACTGATATTGATGGTAACTATACACTTAACAATGTTCCTTCAAATGGCAAATTAGTTGTTTCTTATGTTGGTATGCAATCGCAAACAATAGCGGTAAATGGCAGAACCACAATTAACATTGAATTAAGAGAAGATTCTGAGATGCTTGAAGAGGTTGTAGTAACCGGTTATGGTGGTACACAGCTTCGTAGTAAAGTAACTAACTCAATTGCTAAAGTTTCTGAAGAAACACTTACTGTGGGTGTATACTCAAACCCTGCACAAGCGCTATCAGGTGCTGTTTCAGGTCTTAGAGTAATCCAATCTTCTGGTAATCCCGGTTCAACTCCTCAGATTGTACTTCGTGGGGGAACAAACCTTGACGGATCTGGTTCTCCACTTATTATGGTTGATGGTCAGTTAAGAGGTAGCTTGAGCGATATTAACCCTGCAGACATTGAGTCTATGGAGGTTTTGAAAGACGCAGGTGCTACTGCTCTTTATGGAGCTCGCGCAAGTAACGGTGTTATTCTTGTGACTACAAAAAGTGGTAAAGCAGGACAACGTGCAATTAACTTATCTGCAAAACTTGGATTCAACTATGTAAACAATCCATATACTTTCTTAGGTGTTGAAGATTATATTACTTACCAAAGAACTGCATATAATGAAACTCCTTGGGCTTCTAAAGCTAACTTAACTGCAGCTACTCCTTTGGGAACAGGTAACGTGTATGGCGATAAAATGGTTTGGAACTTAATGAATCTTAATGATGATAATAGATTCCTACTTGACAAAGGTTGGAAATCTATGACTGACCCAATAAATTCAGCAAACACTTTAATTTATAGAGAAACAGATATTGCAAAATATAGTTTCGTTGACCCTGCAGTAACTCAGGATTATAACCTAAACATGTCAGGTGGTAATGATAGAGGTACATATTATGCAGGTATTGGATACAACCACTCAGAAGGTCTTCCAATCACCTCATTCTACGAAAGATACAGCTTTGTATTAAATGGCAGCTATAAAGTGACTGATTGGCTAACAAGCAGATCAAACTTTAACTACAACCGTGCAAACTGGAACTCTATGCCTCCTACTCAGACTAGTGAAGCAAATTATTTTGGTCGTATTCAGTCAATTCCTCCTACAGCTCGATTTGAAGATGAGGATGGAAATATGTTGCTTGGTGCAAACTCAGGAGATGGTAACCAATCATATCAGGCTCACAGATTCATGAGAGATAATCAAACTGATAAGTTTACTATGATCCAGTCGTTTGAAGCTAAAATACTAAAAGATTTTACTGCAAGAGCATCTGCACAGTGGTATTATGATGAAGGTTTTTATGAATCATTCAACCGCGACTATGAAACTTCACCAGGAAACTGGAGTAGAACGAGAAGTACTTCTGCAAGTTTTGACAGAGCGTTTTCTCAGACATACAACGCTACTCTTAACTACAACAAGCTTTTAGCAGGAAAACACGATATAAGTGTCCTTCTTGGTATGGAGTATTTTGACAGGAATAGTAAAGGTTTTAGCGCTTCAGGTAGAGGTGCGCCAACAGATGACTTCTGGGATCTTGGCCTTACACTTACCGAAGAAAATATGCGTTCAATTGATTCATATCATTCACAATACAGAATATTATCATACTTTGGTCGTGCCAACTATGATTATTTAGGAAAATATCTTATTTCAGGTGTATTCCGTCAGGATGGATATTCATCTCTGTTAGGTGACAATCGTTGGGGTTTCTTCCCAGGATTATCTGCAGGATGGATCTTTGGATATGAAGATTTTGTAAAAGATAACCTACCTGCACTTTCATTTGGTAAATTACGTGCAAGTTATGGTTTGAACGGTAATGCCAGTGGTATTGGAGCTTATACTTTGCAAGGTTCGTATAATCCACAAACTTATAATGGACGTACAGGTTTCTTAATTGGAACTCTTCCAAATCCAGGATTAAGATGGGAGAAAACACGTACATTTGAAGTTGGTGTAGATGTTAGTTTCTTCGAAAATAGATTAAATGCAAACATGACATATTACAACCGTTTAACAATGGATAAATATGCTTCTTTTGCATTACCTTCTACAACAGGGTTTTCATCTATTACTAATAACAACGGTGAATTCCAAAACCAAGGTCTTGAGCTAGAGTTGTCAGGAAGGATTCTCAAAACTGAGGACTTCAGCTGGAACATAAAGGGCAATATAACCTACAATAAAAACAAGATTGTATCTCTTCCGGACAACGGACTTGAAAGAAATCGTCAAGGAGGTTCTCAAATTTATACAGGAAACGGGAATGAGACTATTTTCGTTGGAGGATATCAGGAAGGACAAGAGCCCGGACTATTGGTTGGTTATAAGTTTGAAGGAATCTATAAGAGTGTTGATGAAATTCCAGGTAATTTAGTTGTAAAAACAGGAAACGACCAGGGTAAATATCAATATGGACCTGATGCATATAATGCACTTGAAAATAAATCGAATGCAATATTAATTGAGCCGGGTGATGCCAAATGGGCAGATATTAATGGTGATGGTGAAATAGATAACTTCGACCGCATTGTAATTGGTAATACAACACCTCGTTGGACCGGTGGATTTAATACTAATTTCACTTATAAAAACTTCTCATTGTATGGTAGATTTGACTTCGGTTTAGATTTCTGGACATACGACAATGCAAGACCATGGTTCCTTGGTAACATGCAAGGTACATATAATACAACAACTGATGTATTTGATACTTGGACACCAGAAAATCCAAATGCAAAATACCCACGTTATGTATGGGCTGACCAATTAGGTACAGGTAACTTAAACCGCTCATCTACACTATTTGCACATAGAGGTGATTACTTAGCTTTCCGCGAGATTTCACTGGCTTATTCATTGCCACAAAATATTGCAGAAAAACTATATATGCAATCAATGAACGTTTCTATTACAGGACAAAATCTTGGATATTTGACAGCAGCACCTGTTGCTAATCCTGAACGTGCTTATGGTACAGGAGTTGCAAGCGGTACTGGATATGGTTTACCAAGAACTTTACTTTTTGGTATAAACGTTACATTTTAATCAACTTAAGAAGAATTCAATATTATGAAGATTTCAAAAATAACAATATTTTCAAGCTTGCTGATGTTGCTTATTGCAGCAACTAACACATCATGCAGCGACTCACTGGATCTTGGTCCAATTGACTATTACGGAAGTGAATCATATTGGAAAACCGAAGCACATGCTGAAGGGTATATTGATGGTATTCACAAACATTTAAGAGATGCAGCTTGGCAGCACACAATTACTTTTGGTGAATTAAGAGGAGGTCACTACATTACTGGTACTAGTGGTGATGGATCATCTGTTTCAGGAGGATCAATTGCAAGTCAAAATTTTGATGCAAACAATACTGGTGTTTCAAAGTTTGGTGACCTTTATGGTAGAATTACCAACTTGAATCTTTTTATTGCTCGTGTTACCGATGCAGATTTCATTGGTGAGGCAAAGAAAAATTACTTTCTTGGAATGGTTCACGGACTAAGAGCTTTCTATTATTTCGATCTTTACCGTATCTATGGTGGTGTTCCACTAAGACTAGGCGTTGAAGTGATTGATGGTGAGCTTGATCCAACAAAGTTGTATACACCTCGTGCTACTCCTACAGAAGTAATGACACAAATCAAGAGCGATTTGCAAAAATCATTAGAGTATTTTGGCAATGTAAATAGCTTTAACCCTTATGGAATGGGTAACAAAGTATACTGGAATAAGGCTTCAACTGAAGCATTAATTGGTGAAGTATATCTGTGGAATTCTAAAGTAACAACTGGTGATAACACTGCTAAACCAGCTGACCTAGCTGTTTCAAAACAACACTTGTTGAATGTTGTTAACAATTATGGTCTTAGCATGCGTAATAAATTTGCAGATGTTTTTGACACAAATTATAAAGGAAATAGTGAGATAATTTTCGCAATTCGATTTGCTGAAGGTGAAGCTAGTAATGGATTTGGTCAGTACGTTTACAATATCGGTACTGGACAAACATCAAGGAGCGCTTATCTTGAAGACGGAACGTTGTTTGTAGATCCACTTCAAGTTGCCGGTGCAGGTTCAATGCAACGTTACGAATATGTAGAAGCTCTATTTAACTCATTCGACAAAGAAGATAGTCGTCGCGACGCTACTTTCCTTGCTGCTTATAATAAAAATTCAGAGGGTGAGCTTGTTTACAGAGGTACTCATGTACGCAAAAACATTGGTTATATCAACACTGGTGGTACTCGTGTTTGGGTTGGTGACATGGTTTTCTACAGACTTCCTTGGGTATATCTTACATTAGCTGAGATTGCAAACATGGAAGGCGATAACGATAAAGTTGAAGAGTATATTAACTTAGTTCGTGAACGTGCATATGGTGAAAACTGGGCACCTGAATTTGAATTTGTAGCTGGCGACTTTACAACTAATGAACTTGCAATCCTTGCAGAAAAGGATAAAGAGTTTGTTCAAGAAGGACAACGCTGGTGGGATATACGTCGTATGACGTTAACAAAAGGTGGTACACCTTTAGTTTTCACATCACAAGCAAGTTACAGTGGAGTGCCAATTCTAGATCAATCAACAGAAGCTCATAAGCTTTTATGGCCACTTGACAGATCATTGCTAGATAACGATGATGCATTAGTGCAGACACCGGGATACGAAAATTAATCTTTTCATAAATTAAATAATAATCCAAAGATGGCGATAGAATTTTTAGACTATCGCTATCTTTGGTTATTTAATAAAAACCAATTTATTTGTTATGCAATGCATTTATAAGAGATCCGCATTATTCTTACTTATAATTTCATTTGCCTTTTCGCTCTTTGCTAAAAATGGCAAACATTCAACATTTTACTATCAAAGAGCTTCATTATTTGAAATACTTCCAACTTCTAAAGAAGATATAATATTTCTTGGTAACAGCATTACTAATGGCGGAGAATGGGTTGAGCTGTTAAATGACCAAAGAGTTAAAAACAGAGGTATTAGCGGTGATGTTTGTACAGGTATACTTGACAGATTAGATCCTATAGTTGCAGGTGAACCATCAAAAATATTCCTTTTGATTGGAATAAATGATCTTGGTAGAGGTGCATCACCAGATAGTATTGTTTTTAAAACAGAACAAATAATTAATAAGATTCAATTAGAATCACCAAATAGCTCAATTTATATACAAAGTATTTTGCCCGTTAATGAGTCGTTTGGGATGTTTAAAGGACATACAGGGCAGAAAGATAATATTAAGCCGTTAAATGGCAGATTAAAATGCCTTGCAAACAAAAAAGGCGTAAGATTCATAGATCTTTATAGTCACTTTGTTACTCCCGGCACTAATAATCTAGATCCAAAATACACAAATGATGGGCTTCACCTATTGGGTGAAGGATATATTAAGTGGACAGAAATTGTAAAACCATATATTTATGAATAACATATTTAACAAAGTAATTCTATTATCATTATTTATAACATTATCCTTTTCTTCATTATTAGGACAACAAATTAAAGTTGCTTGTGTGGGCAACTCTGTAACATATGGGATGGGAATTGAGAACCCTTCTGAAAGGTATCCCGCACAACTACAGGTTATGCTTGGTGATAAGTATGATGTGCAAAATTTTGGTCATAGTGGGGCTACTTTGATGAAAAAGGGATATAGACCTTACTGGAATTTACCTGAATTTAAAGAAGCGCTTGATTTTAAAGCCGATATAGTTATTATTCACCTTGGACTTAATGATACCGACCCAAGGGCATGGCCAAAATTCAGAGATGAATTTGTAAGAGATTATTCTAACCTGATCGATACATTCAAATATGTGAATCCTGATGCAGAGATTAAGATATGCAGGATGACTCCAATTTTTACAGGTCACTCAAGATTTGAATCCAGTACTAGAGATTGGTATTGGCAAATTCAGGATGCAATTGAAGTTGTTGCACATGTAAATAATGTGGAACTACTTGATTTGCATGCACCACTTCACAAACGACCAGATCTTTTTCCCGACAATCTGCATCCCACCGGTGATGGTGCAAAAATAATTGCAGAGACAGTTTATGGTGCTATTACAGGAGATTATGGAGATTTAAAAATTGCTCCGGTTTTCTCTAGCAATATGGTACTTCAAAGAAATAAACCCATAGTATTTTGGGGAACTTCAAACAGAGGGGAAACAGTTACGGTTAACTTCAACAATCAAAAGATAACGGCAAATTCAAATAACTTCGGTAATTGGGAAATAATATTTCCTGCTATGGAGGCGGGAGGACCGTACAGCATAGAAATTTCAAGTACTGAGAAAATCATTAAATTAGACAATATACTTGTAGGTGATTTATGGCTTTGTTCAGGTCAGTCTAACATGGAGTTTAAACTACGTCAGGCTGCCACAGCCTCTGAAGATATTCCATTAGCCGATAATTCAGAAATTAGATTTTATAATATGCAGCCGATTGAATATACAAATAATGAAGCTTGGGACTCCGAAACTTTAGATAAAATAAACAGTTTACAATATTTCTCTGATGCACAATGGCAACAATCAACATCTGAAACAGCAAAGAATTTTTCTGCAATAGCATATTATTTTGGGAAAGAATTAAACCGTGAGACGGATGTACCTATCGGACTTATTTTAAATGCTGTTGGTGGTTCACCCACTGAATCATGGATAGACAGACTCACACTTGAGCATCATCCTCATCTTGTTGGTATGTTCAGAAGCTGGCGAAGTAACGATTTTATTAATCCATGGTGCAGAGAAAGAGGAGCAAAGAATGTTGAATTAGCCGAAAATCCATTGCAGAGACATCCTTACCACCCATCATATTTGTATGAAGCTGGTATTAAGGGTATCACAAAGCTACCTATTACAGGTATAATTTGGTATCAGGGTGAATCTAATGAACAAAATGTTGAATTGCACGAGGTGCTTTTCACCACTCTTGTTGACAGTTGGAGGAGATCATGGCAAGAAGAACTACCTTTCTATTATGTACAATTATCCAGCATGGCTGTTGGCAGAGAGACTTGGGGGCATTTTAGAGAAAGTCAACGCAGATTAATGTACGATATACCAAACAGTGGAATGGTTGTATCTTCTGATTTGGGGGATAGCACGGATGTTCACCCAAGAGAAAAGAGACAGATTGGAGAGCGTCTTGCACGATGGGCGCTTAATCAAACTTATAGAAAATCTAACGTAACTCCTTCCGGACCACTATTTCACGATTTCTACACAGATAATGGCGCAATATGGCTTTCTTTTGAATTTGCAGAAGGATTGAAAACATCAGATGGTAATCCTCTTCGTTCTTTTGAGGTTGCAGAATATCCCGGGCTATTTTATCCTGCTAAAGCAAAGATTGAAGGAAATGTAGTCAAAGTGTTTTCAGAAGATGTTGAAAATCCAAGGTATGTGCGATATGGATGGAGCTCTTATTCTGACGGTAATCTTGTAAACAGTGATGGATTGCCTGCATCAACATTTTCAACAGAATTTAATTGAATAAATAAAGTATATGTCACTTAATTATAGATCACTTTTATATACAGTTATCTTTTATATAACAGCCAATTTAGTTTCCGCTCAGGAAATACCGAACGAAAAGCGAATTTGGGAACCTCAGGTAGTAGGAGTTCCTCCAAGTGATGCTTATATTGGTCTGTCGCTTTTAGAAACAGGAGAAATAAGGCACTATAATTATGGAGAACAGGCTGATGCGGGTTCATTCTATTTGTCAAGCAAAGACAATGGTGAAACTTGGAAGAAAGTAAACGTTCCTAAGGAAATTCCTTTTGCAGACACACGTAGTCCTATAAGTGGTGAATACCTGCGGGTTATAGCTGCTCCGGGCATGGGCACGTATGCAATCAAAACTAACGGAGGATTGGATGGTGGACGTGATTTGATTAAGGTGTCAGATACAATGGCAATAATGGTAAAACCTCCTGTTTTTATAAAAAACGGCAAACGTGTAGTTGTTGCAGCCCATTACGGACTACAGAGAGGATTACCAAAAGCTTGCTTTACACTTTATTCAGATGACGACGGTAAATCATGGAGGCAGTCATCACTGATTACAACTCCGGATCATGAAGGTGGTGGAGTCCATGATGGTAAAAGATGGAATCACGGGGCTGCAGAGCCAACTGTAATTGAACTAAAAAACGGTCATCTTTGGATGTTGATAAGGACTTCTCAGGACTACCATTATCAATCTTTTTCTGAAGATGGAGGTGAAACGTGGAGCGAAGCGACTCCATCCCCTTTCTACGGAACTATTACAATGCCTACAATCGGCAGGCTTAAAGATGGCAGAATTTTATTTTTATGGTCGAATACAACGCCACTACCCGAAGTGAACGGTGTTAATGGAGTTTGGGAAGATGTGTTTACAAATAGGAATGCTATTCATGCTGCAATCTCATCTGATGAGGGTAAAAGTTGGCAAGGTTTTCGTGAATTGTATCTTGACCCACGAAGAGATGCATCCGATTTTGGCACAATTCGCGGAATTGACAAAAGTGTACATCAAAGTCAGTTTGTTGAATTAGATTCCGGTGTGGTATTAGTCTCACTTGGTCAGCATCCTTTACATAGAGTAATGGTTAGATTTAATGTCGACTGGCTATACGAGAAAGAGCGTGAGTGTGATTTTTCTGACGGTCTTGATCAGTGGAGTACATTTAGTTACTATAAAGGCATTGTAGGACATTGCGCATATAACAGAACTCCCGGTTGTAGCTTGGAGGATGGGAATCTTTTGGTAAAATATATCGAAAACGACTCTTTGGTATCTTCTGTGAGAGGTGCTGTGTGGAATTTCCCCTCATTTCATAAAGGAAAGCTTTCTTTATCAATTCGTTTTAATGATTTAAATTCTAACGGGGGACTTTTACTTAACGACCGATGGTTTAATCCAACAGATACTACTGCATATCTTTTTGCACCATTCTCTTTGAACCTCAATCCTAAAAGACTGAAAATTAAAGACAATAAGGCACATTTGATTGAAATTGAGTGGAATCTTAATAAAGCTAAACCCGTTGCAATAGTATATGTTGACAAACGTAAAAGAATGACTCTTCCACTTACAAATGAATCATTGCACGGTATATCCTATTTGCACCTAATAAGTGATAAAGTTAAGAATGATAAAGATTACATAATTGAATGGGTGAAGGCCGAAGAGATTTAAAATTATATAGATAAACACCACAAAATGAAAAAAACATTTACACTTTTAATAACTATACTGATTGCCTACTCTTGCACGAAGGTTGATAAAGAAAATAATTTACAATTACTTCCAATGCCTCAAAGTGTGAAAGTTGACTGGAATAACCAACATCAGCTAAAAGATGGGGGAGTTAGTGAGTCGGTTATTTCAGAAAAGATAGTTAATAATATCAATGAAGCAACAATAAATCAGGAGGAAGCTTACAAGCTTAGAGTTACAATTGATTCTGTCTTTATTGAAGCTACAACAGATAAAGGCATTTATTGGGCAAAACAGACTTTAAATCAGCTTGAAGTGCAAGCCAGAGATAATAAGCAAGCCATACCTGTTGTTGAAATTGTCGATTGGCCTGCATTTCGTATCAGGGGTTTTATGCATGATGTTGGACGCAGTTTTATATCTGTAGAAGAGCTCAAAAAACAGATATCATTATTATCAAAATATAAGATAAATACATTTCACTGGCACCTTACTGAGAATCAGGGATGGCGACTAGAAAGCAAACGATTTCCTCAACTCAATGACAGCAGTAGTTTCACACGTTTGCACGATAAATATTATACAATTGAAGATGCACATGAGATTGCTGAGTGGGCACGTTTACATAACATGAGTTTAATTCCTGAAATTGATATGCCTGGCCATAGCGCTGCCTTTGTAAGAGCTATGGGGGTTGACATGCAATCACCCCAAGGCATGACAATTCTCAAGGAATTGATGGAGGAAGTGTGCACTGAAGTATTTCCCGACGTTGAATATATTCATATCGGAACAGACGAAGTACAGTTTACTAATCCTGAATTTGTACCTGAAATGGTAAAACATATCAGAAGTTTTGGGAAGAAAGTTATTTCTTGGAACCCGGGATGGAATTATGAACCGGGTGAAATTGATGCGACACAACTCTGGAGTTACAGAGGGAAAGCACAACCTGGTATTCCCGCTATCGATTCTCGATTCCATTACATTAATCACTTCGATGCTTTTGGTGATATTGTTGCACTTTATAATAGTCGAGTTTACAACGAGAATCAAGGAAGTGATGATCTAGCAGGATCAATTCTGGCTATTTGGAATGACCGATACCTCCCTTCAGAACATGATATAGTGGTTCAAAACTACTTTTACCCAAATATGTTGGCATTTGCTGAACGTACTTGGATAGGAGGTGGAACAGAATATTTTGATGAAAATGGAGTTATATTACCTGTAAATGAAAAAGACTCCGTATTACAGGGGTTTATTGATTTTGAAGAAAGATTATTATGGCATAAAGATCATATATTTTTTGGAGAGGAATTTCCATACGTTAAGCAAACAAATATAAAATGGAAAATTACCGATCCTTTTCCCAATGAAGGAAACCTTGAAATGTCATTCCCTCCCGAAGACTCTCTGGCTGACAATTACAAGTATGAAGGAGATATTTACGAAAGCAAGTTAGCACGTGGCGCCGGGATTTATTTGAGACATGTTTGGGGTGAACTAGTTCCTGCATTTTATGATAATCCTAAGCAAAATCATACTGCATATGCATATACTTGGGTATGGTCACCTAAATCTCAAGAGGTAGGGCTATGGGTTTCCACTCAAGATTATAGTAGATCAGAAGCTGATCTGGCACCCCCACAAGGTAAATGGGATTACAGAGAGAGTCGGATTTGGATAAATAATAATGAATTGGCAGCAACTGAATGGGAAAACAATCATAATGAGAAAACGAATGAAATTACTCTTAAGAATGAGAATTTTATTGCACGCCAACCAGTTCCTGTACATCTAAACAAGGGTTGGAATAAAGTTCTCTTAAAACTACCGGCAGGTAAATTCAGCACACCTGAAATCAGATTGCAAAAATGGATGTTTTCCTTTGTTTTTGTTACAAAAGATGGCAAATATGCTATTCCCGACATAATATATAATCCTTCAAAAATTAAAGAATAAGTATAAAAGATATGAATTACACTACTGCATTGATTTTACGAATATTATTAGTCTCATTTATTATAATGACGACATTATCGTGCAATCAAAACAAAAGTGAATCAAACAACAGTAATATTATGCAAATAAACTGGACAAAATTATCAACTGACGGATTGCACGGTGACCTGCAAAAGGGTGTCTCGGCTGTATATGCCGCACTTATCAATGGTAAACTTATAGTAGCAGGAGGAGCTAACTTCCCCGATAAACTTGGTTTTGAGGGAGGCTCAAAAGCATTTTACCATGATATATTATTATATAATGAAGAGATTGATGAATGGAAAGCCATTGGGAAATTGCCATCACCATCTGCTTACGGAGTTTCTGTAACTGTACCTGATGGAGCTCTTTGGATTGGTGGTAATAATGAAAAAGAATCTCTTAAGTCAAGTTTTCATGTCTCGCTCTCCTCTAACGATGAACTCACAATAAAACCATTCATTGATTTACCGGTTGCTATGGACAATTTCTATGGTTGTTCAATAAACGATTTTGTTTTTCTTGCAGGAGGCAGTGTTAACGGAAATCCGTCAAACAGTTTTTATTACATCAATTACAAAACAGATAGTGAATGGACAAAACTTCCTGATTTTCCCGGAATACCACGTATACAGCCTGTACTTACAGCAACTGAAGTAGAAGGGAAAACTTACGTTTACTTAATGGGCGGATTCTTTGGTGGTGACGCGAATCATAAACCTGCTATGGCAACTAATGTGTTTAAATTTGATTTTTCAGAAAAAGAATGGAGCAAAACAGGAGAGCAGGTTGATCCTAAAACAAAAGAACCCTTTTCACTAGGTGGAGCTACAGCTCTAACACATGATAATAGATATATAATATGTTTTGGAGGAGTTAACTATGATATTTTCCTAGATGCAATAACAACTCAGTATGAAATTGCAAATAATAATGAGTTAACTGTCGAAGAGAAAAAAGAGAAAAATCTAGAATTCTCAAAATTATATATGACACAGCCTGTAGAGTACTATAAATTTAATAAGGAATGTAGGGTCTTTGATGCTGTTACAGGAGAATGGTCAATTGTAGATAACACTACTAACTCGGCACGTGCCGGTGCAACTCTAGTGTTTGAAGACAGCATATTTTATGCTGTACAGGGCGAATTAAAACCGGGATTACGCTCAGCTGTTACTTTCAGAGGAGTTATTGAATAATATAAAGCATTTCATCATATTTCAAATTAAATGTGATATAATTGGTTTGAAAATAAATAATAAATACAAATAATAAATAATTAATTAATTAAATGAAAAACAGTAAATATTATCCCTGGATAGTGGTTGGTTTACTTTGGATGGTTGCATTGCTCAACTATCTCGACAGACAAATGCTTTCGACAATGCAGCCGGCAATGCAAATAGATATTACAGAGTTGGCCATTGCCGAGAATTTTGGACGGATAATGGGCATCTTTCTGCTAATATATGGATTAATGAGTCCTGTAGCAGGATTAATTGCAGACAGAATAAACCGAAAATGGCTAATTGTGGGGAGTCTTTTCGTATGGTCGGGAGTTACTTGGGGAATGGGATATGCCGAAACTTACAATCAAGTATTTGCACTACGTGCCTTGATGGGATTAAGTGAAGCACTCTATTTACCCACAGCACTGGCTATGATTGCAGATTTCCACACTTCAAAAACCAGATCTTTAGCTATAGGTATTCATATGTCAGGACTTTATGCAGGTCAGGCTTTAGGCGGCTTTGGTGCTACTATTGCTGCAAGTTACTCTTGGCAGTCGGTATTCCACTGGTTTGGTATTATTGGAATAATATATGCTATTATATTAGTTTTTTTATTGCACGACAAAGAGGGACATGCAGGTACAAAAACCGCAAAACTTCAAACCAATCCTCAGCAAACTCCAATCAAAAAAGAAACAGCATTCAAATCGCTGGGTATGATATTAGGAACTATGTCATTCTGGATAATGTTGTTTTATTTCATGGCACCTAGCTTCCCCGGTTGGGCTACAAAAAATTGGCTGCCAACTTTATTCTCTGAAAATCTTGGAATTGAAATGGCAAAAGCTGGACCAATGGCAACAATTTCAATTGCAATTGCATCATTTATAGGAGTTCTAATTGGAGGTCCATTATCAGACAGATGGGTTCAGAAAAATATTAAGGGAAGAATATATACAAGTGTTATTGGATTAACTCTAACATTGCCATCTCTAGTACTTATTGGTTTTGGTAATACCTATATCGCATTAATTGGTGCCGCTATGTTATTTGGTATTGGTTTTGGTATGTTCGACACAAACAATATGCCTATTCTTTGTCAGATCATACCACAAAAATATCGTGCAACAGCATATGGAATCATGAATATGGTTGGCGTATTTGCGGGATATTTTGTGACGATTATGTTGGGAAGCTCAACAGATGCAGGTAATCTGGGAGCCGATTTTAGCAAACTGTCCATAGTAGTTTTGGTGGCAATAGTGCTTATGCTGCTATTTGTGAAACCACGACGTGATCTAACATATCCGGAAGAAGCAATTGCAAAAGAATAATTGTGTTTTTATAACAGAAATATCTTAAAGAATAAAACAACTTAAATAACAGAAGTATTATGAGTAATAAATTCGAAAAAATCAACGGTTTAATTGTTGCACCTTTCACACCATTTGACAGTAAAGGTGAAGTAAATTTGGAGCCGATATCTGATTATGCTGCTATGTTGCAGAAAAACGGACTAATAGGAGTATTTATCAATGGTTCCTCCGGAGAAGGATATATGCTTACAGTTGATGAGCGTATGAAGCTTGCCGAAAAATGGATTTCGGTAGCACCCGAAGGCTTTAAAGTGATTGTACATGTTGGGGCAACCTGCATCAAGGATAGCTATAAAATGGCACAACATGCACAAGAAATTGGAGCATTTGGAATTGGTGCAATGGCATCGCCATTTCCTAAGGCAGGTCGTGTTGAAGAACTGGTAAAATATTGCGAAGAGATTGCATGTGGTGCACCTGATCTTCCTTTCTATTTTTATCATATTCCTGCACTAAATGGAGTATTCCTGCCAATGTTACCTTTCCTGAAAGCAGCTGATGGACGCATTCCAAATCTTGCAGGTATTAAATACACATATGAAAGTCTTTATGAATACAATCAATGTATGCTTTATAAAGATGGTAAATTTGACATGCTACATGGTCAGGATGAAACAATTCTTTCAGGACTGGTTATGGGTGGTGCTCAAGGTGGCATCAGCGGTACCGGAAACTATATCGGCAAATCACTTGTAAGTGTTATTAATGAATACAACAATGGGAATATTGACAAAGCTTTAGAGCATCAAAACTTTGCACAAGAGGTGATCAATGTTATAGCAAAATACAGAGGAAATATTGTTGCCGGAAAACGAATAATGAAGTTCTTAGGAGTTGATCTTGGCATCAACCGCACACCTTTCCAAAATGTAACTGACGAGGAGGAAGCTATTATTAAGAAAGACCTAGAGAGTATTAATTTCTTTGAACATTGCAATAAAATATAATTTCTTAATTACCAAGAAATTGATTTTGCATACTAATGAATTAAACATTATCGTAAGATTTTTTTATTTTGAAGCTGAACTGCTCTATTAAGAGGTTCAGCTTCAATTTTTCTATCTATCTTTATCTTTTCAAAAATATAATATTTCACACATTATAAAATAATTGGAGAAAATAAATTTTCAGAATAGCTAGTCATACTAAGTCTGTTTATATTAATTTTATATTCCTTGAACGAAAAACTCAAGCATAAGAGTATAATTGATGTTATTTTGTTAGATTTTATTGACAGATTAATAGTTTTACTGAATTTCCTTTTATAAACACATCTCTTTTTGTATTTTTGCATTAATTACCATTTATGAAAATAAACACACTATCTAAGTCTTATAACTTATATTTTTAAAATTGATATTATGATTGAGAACAAGTATCCCACTCTTAGCGGGAAAATCAGGACAGAACATGATCTTTTGGGCAACAAGGACCTACCCATTGAATTTTATTATGGAATTCAAACATTGAGAGCGACAGAGAATTTCAATATTAGTCGCTCAAAACTTTATCATTACCCTCAACTTATAATTGGACTTGCCGATGTAAAGGCTGCTGCAGCTATTGCAAATCATGAGCTCGGATTACTGGAAGAGGATGTTAAAAATGCAATTGTTAAGGCTTGCGAAGAGATTAAAGAGGGCAACCTCCATGAGTATTTTGTTGTAGATATGGTTCAGGGTGGTGCCGGTACCTCTACTAACATGAATGCTAATGAAGTTATTGCTAATCGCGCTCTTGAAATTTTAGGATTTGAGAAAGGTAATTATAAACATTGCCATCCCAATAATCATGTAAACCTGTCTCAATCGACTAACGATGCTTACCCTACAGCTGTAAAGATTGCATTGTACAGAAGCATAAATCTATTAATTGAGGAGCTCAAACTTCTTATTTCTGCTTTAAGAGTGAAAGAGGAGGAGTTTGTAGATGTAATCAAAATGGGGAGAACACAATTACAAGATGCTGTACCTATGACTCTCGGACAGGAGTTTGGTGCTTATGCTACAACTCTTAACGAAGAAATTGATCGTCTGGAACAAAATAAAGTTCTCTTGCTAGAAACTAATATGGGTGCAACTGCAATTGGAACGGGGATTAATTCAGATCCCGACTATTCAAGAATTTGCACCGAACGACTTGCAGAGTTTTCCGGTATACCGGTTGTCTTAGCTAATAATCTTATTGAAGCAACAAGAGATACGGGTGTTTTTATTATTAATTCCTCTGCAATAAAACGTCTTGCGGTTAAGCTTTCCACAACTTGTAATGATTTACGATTACTTTCATCAGGTCCTAGAACAGGTTTCAACGAAATTAACTTGCCTCCTATGCAGCCCGGATCATCAATTATGCCGGGTAAAGTAAACCCTGTTATACCGGAGGTAGTAAATCAAATTGCATTTAAAGTAATTGGAAATGACTTAGCAGTAACTATCGCTTCTGAAGCAGGTCAATTACAACTAAATGTTATGGAGCCAATTATGATATACTCAATACTTGAAAACATCGAGATGCTTAAAAACGGTATGAATACATTGAGAGAAAAATGTATAGTAGGTATCACAGCAAATAAAGAAAGATGTAGAGAAATGGTTCTTAATAGCATTGGACTTGTAACAGCTTTGAATCCTTATTTAGGCTATGAAGCTTCAACAGAGCTAGCTCAAGAAGCACTTCAAACAGGAAAAGGAGTTTATACACTTGTTCTGGAAAAAGGATTGATGGAAAAAGAGAAGCTTGATGATATTCTGAAACCGGATAATATGATTAAGCCCAGGAAAATTATTTTAAATTAAAAATGTGATTGTCTCAAAATGAAGTGACCCTCAAAAGTTTTGCAAAACTTTTGAGGGTCACTTTAAAATAGGCATCCCATTATTTATACTCAATACTACCTGTTTGCTCTAGCAATAATGTTTTAGTTGGCTGATCGCAAACCACTTCCGGTCCAAAGTACTGTATAGGTCCCGGATAAACATAGTCGGTATGTTCTGCCCATTTTTCACGCTGACTTTCCAAATATTTGTATGGTGCACCATCTAAGTCAACCAGAGCTTTCTGAATAACCGGTTTCATTTCGCCATGACGACGTTCAAGATTTAGCATCATTGTAATCGGAATACCTCCTGCAATCCATTTATCAGCCGGAGCTGTAGTATTGCGAACAGAAGACATATAACCTGTTTTGCCTGATGCTACAAGCAATGATGATGTATATCCAAGTGAATAGCAATAGTCTGCATCATAATTTGAAGGAGCAGAACAACGGCCCTCATATCCAAAGAAATGTGTAACAGTAGAGAAAGCACCTTTATACTTACCTTCCTTAGTCAGCTTCTTAAGTTTATTTCCAACCATTTCTGTCAATAAATCCTCTGTGTCAATTTTTGATACTTGTACATTACCATGCGGGTCACGATCAAGAGTAAGTTGACGAGCAACAGACTCGGGTAGACTTGCATAAATCTCAGCATTTTTTGGAGACAGTTTGCTGATAATATATTCACGCTTTGCAGATCTACGTACAAGATCAAATTCTTCCTGATTATTGGCAAGGAAATCATTCAATTCACTTATTAGAGCTTTCATTGCAGGAATGAATTCAATCAAACCCTCTGGAATAATCACAGTACCATAGTTAAGACCCCTCTCGGCTCTTTCAGCAACAATGCTTGCAATATATTCAACAATATCGTCCAATGAATATCCTTTTGCCTCCACCTCTTCTGATATAATACAGATATTAGGATGAGTCTGCAGTGCACACTCCAAAGCAATATGAGATGCAGAGCGTCCCATAACTTTAATAAAATGCCAATATTTGCGTGCAGAGTTGCAGTCACGCTGGATATTTCCAATCAGTTCAGAGTAAACCTTACAAGCAGTATCAAAACCAAAGGAAGCTTCAATTTGCTCATTCTTAAGATCCCCATCAATTGTTTTCGGGCATCCAAGAACTTGAACACCTGCATTAATAGATTTATAATATTCAGCTAAAACACAAGCGTTAGTGTTTGAATCATCACCTCCAATTATAATAAGAGCATTAATATTCAACTTCTTTAAAATCTTCAGCCCTTTGTCGAATTGCTCTTTTGTTTCTAGCTTTGTTCTACCCGAACCAATTATATCAAAACCACCTGTATTACGGTACTCATCAATAATATCTTTTGTTAGCTCCTTGTAGTTATGATCAACTAAACCTGCCGGTCCAAGTATAAATCCAAACAACCTGCTATCATCGTGAAGTCGTTTGATACCATCAAAAATACCTGCAATCACGTTATGTCCACCCGGAGCCTGTCCTCCGGATAATATAACACCAACGTTAACCGGATTTGCTAAACCTTCATCACCGGTTGTCTGAGTAAATGAAACTACCGGTAAACCGTAAGTATTAGGAAAAAGTTTTTTTATTTCTTCTTGGTCTGCTATCGACTGAGTAAACTCCCCCTCAACTAATTTCACATTACCTTTTATACCCTCAGGCATTTTAGGAACATAGTTTGTTCTTACAATTTGTAAAGCACTTTTTGTCATTAAATTGATAATTTTATAATATTCCTGATTAATATTTTATCTAATACGTTGATTTAAGTAGGCAAAGATACTATTTTTTTGTCTAACTATCATCTATTAAATATCAATTATTTATATCGTGTGAACAATTTACCCTCATTTGTTATTATTATACATAAAGAGAAAAATTGACCTATGAGTACCAATAAAGAATTCGAAACAATGGAATTCGAAGCAATAGAAGAATTGTACAAAAAATACAAGGAAGCACCGGAAAGCGTTGACGAAAGTTTTAGATATTTCTTTCAAGGCTTTGATTTAGCCACAAGCAACTTTCCAATAGAGTCAGGCACCAAAAATGCAGGAGAATACAATTCCCCTAACGAACTGAAGGTACTACGATTAATCAATGGCTATCGTAGACGTGGACATCTATTCACTAAAACCAATCCCGTGCGAAGCCGCCGTAGCTACACACCTACATTAGCTATTGAGAATTTTGGATTAACTGAAAAAGATCTTGATGTCGAATTTGAAGCCGGAATTGAGGTGGGGTTAGGTAAAGCAACGCTTCGTGATATAATTTCCCTGCTTGAAGAGACATATTGTGAATCAATTGGGGTGGAGTATCGCTATATGACCAAACCTGAGAAAATAAAGTGGCTTCAGGAGAAAATGGAAAGTAGCAGAAACGTTGAAAAACTTTCAGTGGAAAGTAAACTTCATATTTTGGACCTTTTAATTGAAGCTTCCGGATTTGAGGACTATCTCCATAAACGATTTGTTGGACAAAAGCGATTCTCGCTTGAGGGGTCAGAATCAATTATTCCTGCATTAAATGCTTTGATATCGCGAGGTGGTGAATTCAATATTAATGATATAGTTGTTGGCATGGCACATCGTGGCAGACTTAACGTGCTTACAAATGTAATGAAAAAGCCATACTCACACGTATTTCGTGAATTTAATGCTCAGAATTATGAGAATGAGATATTCTATGGTGATGTCAAGTATCACTTAGGATTTAGTAATGAAATTAAGCATGAGGGGCGCTCTGTCTCAGTAAATTTAACCCCCAATCCATCTCACCTTGAGGCGGTTGGCCCGGTAGTTCAGGGCATCGCTCGTGCAAAGCTCGAAAATGAGCACAATCTCAATTATGATGAGGTCCTACCAATTGTAATTCATGGTGATGCAGCCATCGCAGGTCAAGGAGTAGTATATGAAACAATACAGTTTTCGAAATTAAACGGATATAAAACCGGTGGAACTATCCACATCATTATAAATAATCAGATAGGTTTTACAACAAATTATCTTCAAGCAAGATCAAGCACATACTGTACAGATATAGCAAAAGTTACTCAATCGCCTGTATTTCACGTAAATGGCGATGATGTTGAAGGAATGGTATATGTTGCAAAACTCGCATTAGAGTTTCGTCAGAAGTACAACATTGATGTTTTTATCGATCTTTTATCTTACAGAAAGTATGGGCATAATGAAGGAGATGAACCTCGTTTTACTCAACCTGAGTTGTATGATATAATTGCCAAACATAAAAATCCTCGTGATATTTATGCAGAAAAATTGATAAGTGAAGGTGTAATCACTTCGGCAGAATTTGAAAAGAGAGTCAATAATTTTCATGAAATATTAGAAAAGTCCTACAAAGAATCTTTAAAATCAAATAAATTAAATATTCAACCATTCCTATCAGATAAATACAAAAATATTCAACTACCTACATCCAAAGATTTTGTAGAAGTGGCAAAAACCACAATTTCGCGCGATAAATTCTTGGAGTTGGCAAAGCGAATCACAAGTCTACCTAACGATAGGCAATTTTTTAATAAAACGATTCGTTTGTTTGCACAACGTGCAGCAATGATTGAAGAAAACTCGTTTGATTGGGCAATGGGAGAGCTTATGGCATACGCCTCTCTTGCAGATGAGAAAATTCCGGTACGTCTAAGTGGTCAGGATTCAGAACGTGGAACATTTTCGCACCGTCATGCCGAAATTATAACAGAAGATGATGGGACTGATAAATATTTTCCTCTTAAAAACCTTGGAGAAGAACAATCGCCTGTTCGTATTTATAATTCGATGCTAAGTGAATATGGGATACTGGGTTTTGAATATGGCTACTCACTTGCATTTCCTAATGGGCTAACCATTTGGGAAGCACAATTTGGAGATTTCTTCAATGTTGGGCAAGTAATTGTAGATCAATATATATCCTCAGCACAGGAAAAGTGGGGACTAAAATCAGGTCTTGTTTTATATCTACCACACGGTTATGAAGGACAGGGAGCAGAGCATTCAAGCGGAAGGATGGAGCGATTCCTTATCCTTTGCGGAAACTATAATATGCAGATAGTTAACTGCACAACTCCGGCCAACCTTTTTCATGCACTCCGTCGTCAAATGCATCGCAACATACGCCTTCCTCTTATCGTGTTTACTCCAAAAAGTTTGTTGCGCCACCCCCACTGCGTATCAACCATCGAAGATTTTACCGAAGGAAGATTTCATGAAGTAATAGATGATATTGAAATTGATAAACCTGAAGTGATTAAAAAAATACTTTTATGCAGTGGAAAAATTTATTATGAGCTACTTGCAGAGCGTAAGGAGAGGGGAGCTGATCAAATAGCAATAATAAGAGTGGAACAATTATATCCATTTCCCAAAAAACATTTAGCAGATATACTCAAAAAATACCCCAAACAAGCAGAACTGGTTTGGGTACAGGAAGAACCTTTGAATATGGGAGCCTCTTTCTTTGTAAAACATCAAATGGACAATTTGAATCTCCGTATAATTAGTCGCTCCGAAAGCGGCGTTACAGCCGAAGGACTCACTGCAATTCATAAAATTAATCAAGCTAAAATTATTGAACAAGCATTCAATTAATTTATATTTATTATTAAAATAAGAGAAATGGCAATCATAGAAATAAAAATACCCAGTCCGGGCGAATCAATCTCTACAGTTGAATTATATCGGTGGCTTGTTGAAGATGGATCTATAGTAATGAAAGATACTGAAATAGCAGAGTTGGAGTCCGACAAAGCTACACTAATGCTGGTTGCAAATGAGTCAGGCAAAATCACTCACAAAGCCTCCGAAGGAGATATTCTGGATGTAGGTGCAATTGCCTGCACAATCGATACAACTTTTGCTGATTCAGTAACACAAGATGAAATTAAATCCAAAAAAGGTAGTACAACACATAAAGAGGCAAAAGCCGAAGAGCAAAAAAAATCTGAGGTAGATAAGAGTGCGCAACTCGCCCGAAAAGTTGAAAAAGTTGAACAAATTGAACAGAAGGTAAAAGAATCGGAAGTTTCTGCCGATTTCGATAATGTGAAAATTACACCTCTTGCCAAAAAAGTAATGGAAGAGAATAATCTCTCCATTGATGATGTAATAAGAGGATTGAGAAGATTACGACTTGAAGATGTTGAAGCCGCCGCTATTGCTCTCAAAACTACTACTGATAAGGAAAGCGTAAAACCATCATCTCTAAGAAAGCAGGCCGGCAGAGAATCAACAACTGAGCGAATGAGCTCATTGCGCAGAAAGCTTAGCGAGCGACTGGTTTCAGTTAAAAATGAAACTGCAATGCTAACCACTTTTAATGAAGTGGACATGAAGCTTATAATGGATATTAGAAAAAGGCATCAAGCTCAATTTGTTGATAAATTTGGCATAAAGTTGGGTATAATGTCGTTCTTTATGAAAGCTTCATCAGTAGCCTTACAAGAATTCCCTAATGTAAACAGTATGATAGATGGCGAGAATCTCGTTACCTTTAATTATACCGATATCTCCGTAGCGGTAAGCGCACCTAAAGGATTGATGGTACCTGTTGTACGTAATGTGGAGAGCCTCGGACTTGCCGATATTGAAAAAGAAATTGCTGACTTAGCTCTAAAGGCGCGTAATGGCAAGCTGTCAATCCCCGAAATGACCGGAGGTACTTTTACAATCACAAATGGAGGTGTATTTGGCTCAATGATGTCAACACCGTTAATTAACCCTCCTCAATCGGCAATACTAGGCATGCACAACATTATTGAACGTCCGGTCGCCATAGATGGTCAAGTTGTAATTCGCCCCATGATGTATGTAGCATTATCATACGATCATAGAGTTGTAGACGGCAAAGACTCTGTAAGCTTTTTGCTCAGAATTAAGCAATTACTCGAAAATCCCACAGACTTATTATTTGGAGGCAGTAGTGGCGAAAAAAACTTGTTGGAATTATAGCTTAGAAAAAATTTAATCAGTAAAATTTAATCAACCTAAATTAATAATAGAATAGGTTGCAAGCAGACTAAATTTTTCCTGTAATTTTGAATTTAGCAAACTTTAGGAGAAGCTGTTTTTTACCTGCCGACTCAAAATCTACAAAAGCTCGGCGATCGTTGCCATTTAATTCAATTGCTGTAACTTCACCGCGACCAAAACGTTCATGCTCAATAATATGCCCCACTTCAAGTTCTTTTGCTTCTTCCGACAAGGGAGTAGGGGAGCTTAAGTTATTAATAGAAACCAGACCGCTTGAAGGAGTATACTCCCTTTGAAATTTTCTATCTCTGTTTAATCTCTTTTCACGCATAGACCCCCAAAAATCGTCAGTCCTCTCCGAATTTGAAAATTGGGTTCCTACATTACTCTCCATTAAAACGTAGGCCGGATCAATCTCTTTAATAAACCTGCTCTCTCTTGCTGCATTGGTCTGCCCGTTCTTAAACCTGCTCCTTGCATATGTAATAGTACAAGTTTTCTTTGCACGAGTCAGAGCTACATAAAATAGTCGACGCTCCTCCTCAAGACCTCTCATCTCATTCTTTGCCATTGCCGATGGAAAAAGGTCCTCCTCCATACCTACAACAAAAACATGACCAAACTCCAACCCCTTTGCCGAGTGAACCGTCATCAATGTTACTCTTTCTGCATCCTCATCATTATTAGTATCCTGATCTGTCAGTAATGATACCTCCGATAAGAAATCTATAAGCTGAATTTCCTCAACACCTTCCTCCTGACGCGTAGTAACAAATTCATCAATAGCATTTAACAACTCTTGAATGTTTTGTGAGCGACTCATGCCTTCGGGGGTCAGGTCAGAATATGCTTCAACTGAAATCCCCGATTCTTTAATTACTTCCTGAGCCAGTTCAAAGGCAGTCAACTCCTCTTTTCGAGCAATAAAACCATTAATAAGAGAATGAAAATCTTTAAGTTTCTTACTCATACCTGCATTAACGTCAAGGCTATTTTCGGAGGGAAATGAAATCACATTCCAAAGACTTGTTTGATGCTGCTCTGCAGCAGACGATATTTTACCAACCGACACATCACCAATACCTCTTTTTGGGTAATTGATAACTCGCCTAAAAGCATCTTCATCGGCGGGATTCACAATTAGTCGGAAGTACGCAATAACATCCTTTATCTCTCTTCTCTGATAAAATGAATGTCCTCCATAAATTCTATAAGGTATGTTCTTCTTACGCAACTGCTCCTCAAAAATTCGCGATTGAGCATTTGTTCGATAAAGAATTGCAAAATCGTCATATGATACATGGCTCTCTAAACGAATTCTCGAAATTTTATTAGCTACAACCAACCCCTCTTCAAAATCCGAAAATGTACTTAAAACCTCCACCTTCTCACCCACCTCATTTTTAGAAAACACATCTTTTTCTATCTGTTCAGTATTCTTTTTAATAAGGCTATTAGCTGCATTAACTATATTTTGAGTAGAGCGATAATTTTGTTCAAGTTTAAAAGTTTTAAGCTCCGGGAAATTTGATCTGAAATTAAGAATATTGTCTATGTCAGCTCCTCTAAAAGAATAAATGCTCTGTGCATCATCGCCAACCACACATACACGATGGTGAGCATCTGCCAACTGTTTAACTATAAGATGCTGCGAAAAGTTGGTGTCTTGATACTCATCAACCAGAATATATTGAAATTGATTTTTATATTTTTCAAGAACCTCTTTATGATTTTTAAACAAAACATTAGTATACATCAGCAGGTCATCAAAATCCATGCTGTTTCCTGAGCGAAGTCTGCTTTGATATCGTTGATAAATTTCAAATAGTTGAGGTTGTTTTACTTTACGGTCGTACTGCATAATTTCAGCATCATTTGCATACAAAGCCGGTGTAATCAAGCTGTTTTTAGCTCTTGATATTTGCGCATGAACCGAACCCGGGCGATAAAGCTTATCATCAAGATTCAAGTCCTTAATGATCAACTTGATTAGATTTCGCGAATCAGATGTATCGAATATGGTGAAGTTCGACTGAAAGCCAACATATTCTGCCTCATTACGAAGAATTCTTGCAAAAATTGAGTGAAAAGTACCCATCCACAATCTACGCGCCCTCTTTTCGCCAACAAGTTCTGAAATACGCGATTTCATCTCTCGTGCAGCTTTATTTGTAAATGTTAGTGCAAGAATATAATATGGTGGTAATCCCTGTTCAAGAAGGTAAGCAATTTTATATGTAAGAACCCTAGTCTTGCCTGAGCCTGCTCCGGCAATAACTAACGATGGACCGTCGCAAAACTCAACAGCAGCACGCTGGGCCTTGTTAAGTTGCAACAGTAGATCTGATTCACTGTTTTTTTCAAATTTATGCATACTTACAAAAGTACATATTTTTCATTAGATTTTCAGGGCTGCAATATCTTTAGTTGCTTCGGTATGGTTAAGACAAAAAAACCGATCTCTAAAGAGAACGGTTTTTTTAATATCATAAATAAATAAGCTATACTTGTTTTATCTGAAAGTATATCTCAAACTTAGTGCAAGTCCACTGTACCAATAATCGTTATAATCATTTGTGAAATTAAACGATGGCTTCCAATCGAGCGAAACACTAAAAGGAGCTCTTGGGAAAGCATATTCAAGGCCTCCAATCAGATCTGCACCAAGCAGAAAACCTCCACTTGAGGGTTTGTTTTTATGTACCCCACCAATATGAGCTCCAATTCCCACATACCAATCAAGCCCGGGTGCACTTGGAACAGGTTGTTGATACTCATACAAGCCTGTTAATTGGAACCAGCGTGGTGATGCTGAAAGAATAAATTCAGCTGCACTTGCGGGCGCAAAAAAGTGTTTGAGGGTAACTCCGCTATCATAACCTAATCTGACACCAAATGCGGTGTTGTATTGCTGTGCACTGATAGTTGTAGTAAATGCTGCAATCAGCAAACCTGCGACAAGTAATTTTTTAAATTTCATAAGTTGATTTTTAGTTTTTTAGTTTAAAAAAATAGTTAAGTTTTGATTCATAGGATTAAAACAAACTTCATCTCGTTTTGTTCTTCTTTTATCTTATTTCCCCTTTATGATTTTCTTTATATCGTTAAGTTTATTAAGTGCCTCCATTGGAGTTAAATTATTCACATCCAGGTTAATTATCTCGTCTCTAATCTGACTTAAAATTGGGTCATCAAGCTGAAAAAAACTCAATTGATAACCCTCTTGTTTTTCAACAAAATCTTTTAATGGCTTTTTAATAACACCTTTTTTATTGGCAGACTCCATTTGTTCTAGAATCGTATCGGCTCGTTTAGTAATACTTTGTGGAATTCCTGCCATCCTTGCAACATGTATCCCGAAACTATGTTCACTTCCGCCCCGCATCAACTTTCTAATAAAAATCACTCTGTTGTCTATTTCTTTAACTGCAATATTGTAATTTTTAATCCGCTTAAAAGTTTTCTCCATCTCGTTCAACTCATGATAATGTGTGGCAAACAAAGTCTTGGCTCTTGCGTTAGGATTTTCATGAATATACTCAACAATAGCCCATGCAATAGAAATGCCATCATAAGTGCTTGTACCCCTGCCAAGCTCATCAAAAAGCACCAAACTCCTATCAGAGATATTATTAAGAATACTAGCAGCTTCATTCATTTCAACCATAAAAGTTGATTCACCCAGCGAGATATTGTCTGATGCCCCAACACGAGTAAAAACTTTATCAACCACACCTAACTGAGCAGAATCGGCAGGTACAAAAGAGCCAATTTGAGCCATTAATGTAATAAGAGCTGTTTGTCTCAGAAAGGCAGATTTACCCGCCATATTTGGTCCTGTAATAATAAGGATTTGTTGAGTTTCATTATCCAAGAAAACGTCATTCGCAATATATGACTCCCCCACGGGAAGTTGTCGCTCTATTACAGGATGCCTCCCATTTTTAATATCTAATGCATCAGATTCATTAACCTCAGGTCGAATATACTTATATTGCTCTGCAGCATTTGCGAAAGATAACAGACAATCTGCTTGAGCTATGATATTTGCATTAACCTGAATTATCGGAATATACTCAATTAAACTCTCAATAAGTTCAGAGAACACCTTGCTTTCAAGTGACACGATCTTCTCTTCTGCACCCAGAATCTTCTCCTCGTACACCTTCAACTCTTCAGTAATATATCTCTCGGCGCTTACCAACGTCTGTTTTCGCACCCATTCGGCCGGAACCTTATCTTTATGAGTATTTCTCACCTCAATATAATAGCCAAACACATTATTAAATGCAATTTTCAGTGAAGGAATACCTGTCCTCTCGCTCTCTCTCTTTTGAATTTGCATTAGATAATCTTTGCCCGAAAAAGCAATATCACGCAGTTCGTCAAGATCCTTATTCACACCCTTACGTATATAGCCTCCTTTATTTAATAATGCAGGCGGGTCATTTACAATCTCTTTATCAATTTTATCTCTTATTACCGGACAAGGATTAAGTCGTTGACCTATATCTTTCAGACTCTTTGAATCTGATGTAATAAAAGCATTTATAATCGGTTCAATTGCATTTAATGCCACCTTTAGTTGCACAACCTCACGCGGTGAAATTCTTCCGGTAGCTGCTTTTGAAATTATTCTTTCCAGATCACCAATATTAGATAATTGATCTTTTAACAACCTCTTCAGATCAGGGTCCTTAAAAAAATACTCAACAATATCTTGTCGTTCCCCAATATGCTTAACATCCTTAAGTGGAAACACAATCCAGCGTCTCAACAACCTCGAACCCATCGGTGAAATTGTCATATCAAGCACTTGCAGCAAGCTTTTCCCGCCGTCGTTCATAGGTGAAAGAAGCTCCAGGTTGCGCACTGTAAACTTATCAAGTCGCACATACCGCTCCTCTTCAATACGCGACAACGCATTTATATGCTCTATTTGAGTGTGTTGTGTGATGTCGAGATAATGCAATATAGATCCGGATGCAATTATTCCATGCTCTAGATGCTCTACACCAAAACCCTTAAGACTAACAGTCTCAAAATGTGAAATCAATCTGTCTCTTGCTGCATTCTCTGTAAAAATCCAATCATCCAGCTCAGTAATCATCCAATTTAAACCAAATAATTCCTGAAATTTTTTCTTGTTACCCCGTTCAATAAGAATTTCTTTTGGCGAGAAGTTTGAGAGCAACTTGTCAATATTGTCGGAGTTACCTTCGGTTGTAAGAAATTCACCTGTCGAAATATCAAGAAATGAAACACCAAGCAGGTCGTTTTTAACAAAATGGATAGAACACAAAAAATTATTCTCTTTATAATCAAGAACAGCATCATTTACAGAAACTCCGGGAGTAACAAGCTCGGTAATCCCTCTTTTAACAAGAGTCTTAGTTTTCTTTGGATCTTCAAGCTGATCGCATATCGCTACACGTTTGCCTGCTCTAACAAGCTTAGGCAGATATGTGTCCAGAGCATGATGAGGGAATCCTGCCAATTCAACAAACTGAGCTGCACCGTTAGCCCTTCTTGTCAAAGTAATCCCCAAAATCTCTGACGCAATAATTGCATCATCCGAAAATGTCTCATAAAAGTCTCCAACTCTAAAAAGCAGTACTGCGTCGGGATGTTGTTTTTTAATTTCAACAAACTGCTTCATCATTGGTGTTTCTGCTATTTTTTTTGCCAAAATGTTTTTTATATTTGGTTTAAATATTCCTGCGAATATGCAACTTCATTTCTAAATTCAAAAATACAAAAAAAAGAGGACTACCAAAAAGTCCTCTTTAATTTAGAATTTGTTTATGATATAAATAATTGAGGCTGCAAATTACAATAAAAATTTCTTCAACTCCTTAACGCCATCTGATGCACCCATCTTTAAATGTTTAACTCCACTTCGTTTTATAACAACATCTTTTGGATCTATCAGATAAATGGACACATGACTCTTTACATCACTTAGTAACCCTGCTGCCGGATATACGTTCATGGAAGTGCCTATAATTACAAAGATATCGGCATTTCTAACAATATCCTCTGCCTGAAACATCATTGGTACTGCTTCGCCAAACCACACTATATGAGGTCTAAGCTGAAAGCCCTTCTCGCACTTATCTCCAATTTTTATATCACAGTTTTCAGGATCTATATCATACACCGCAGATTCATTGCCGGTTGAACGTGATTTCATAAGCTCACCATGCAAATGTAATACTTTTGTACTTCCTGCTTGTTCATGCAAATTATCAATATTTTGAGTTATAATATCAACATCAAAATCCTCCTCTAATTCTGCCAAACCATAATGACCTGCATTGGGTTTAGTAGCTAGCAATTGGCGTCGTCGTTCATTATAAAATCTCAAAACCAACTCAGGGTTAGTCCTAAACCCCTCGGGTGTAGCTACCTCTTCAACAGGATGTTGTTCCCATAAGCCCCCTGAGTCTCTAAATGTTGCAATCCCACTTTCGGCACTCATACCTGCACCGGTCAACACGACCAGCCTCCTCTTCACTTTTTTTATATCTTCGCTCATCCTATATGATTTTTTATTTTTGTAATAATTACAAATCTCTTTTTAACTATAAGCCTCCTTTTGTTCTCAAATATAGCTTTTTATACTTAAAATCAAAACATTTCACCTTTTATATGGATGTATTCTGTAATTAAAATTGTATTTTTGTCACCAATTATTAATAAATTGGAAAATAAATGGACAAACTAAGTTATGCATTAGGTATGAGTATGGCTTCTAACCTAATGAATTCGGGACTAAGAGAGATAGATGTTGATTCTTTTGTAAAAGCTTTTACCGAAATCATGAATAATAAAACACCTTCCATATCACATCAGGAAGCAAATCAAATATTACAGGATTATTTTAGTAAACAACAGGATGAAATGTTAAATAAAAATCTTGAGACAGGCAATGCATTTCTAGAAGAAAACTCTAAGAAAGAGAACGTAACGATATTGCCAAGCGGTCTGCAGTATGAAATTCTGACAGAAGGAAGTGGCGTAAAACCAAAAGCAACCGATAAAGTAAAATGTCATTATCACGGCACACTAATTGACGGAACAGTATTTGACAGTTCAGTTCAAAGAGGGCAACCTGCTGTTTTTGGTGTAAACCAAGTAATTAAGGGTTGGGTAGAAGCACTCCAGCTTATGACTGTTGGTTCAAAATGGAGACTATTTATCCCCTCCAATCTTGCATATGGCGAAAATGGAGCCGGGAATTCAATTGAGCCAAATACAGCTTTAATTTTTGAAGTTGAGCTTCTCGGAATTGAGTAGAATAAATTGACAGACAACTAAAACATTATTCAAAAATATTAGAAATATGAAAAAAACAATTTTAGTCACATTAAGTGTACTAGCTATTTTTGCCGCAATGATGATCTCCTGTGGTGGAGGTTCTACACCCAAAACATCCTTAAAAAACTCGGTTGACAGTCTCTCTTATGCTTATGGAGTGTCAATGGCCGATCAGGGATTGGCTCAATTCTTGGAGCAGTCGGGCGTTTTAATCAACACTCAAGACACCCGGTATGATTATCAGATGAGGATTGCAGCTGCAGATTCTGTTGATAAACCTGCGCTTCAAGCAGAGATGAAATCAAAAATTGACTCAATCAACAGGTTAAATGCTCCAAGGCTCAATGAATTTGTTAAAGGGATGAAGGCTGCTATTAACCTTGAAGAGGAATCTCCATATGCTCATGGATTAAGTATTGGTGTACAATTCTCACAGCAAATGCTTCCACAGCTAAATGGGATGCTCTATGGTGAAGAATCGGGTCAAAAAGCTAATACTGACCAGCTTTTAGCCGGATTAGTTTCCACTTTAAAAAACGATCAACTTGCCATCAGTACAATGGAGGCAAACAACTATGTGCAGAGTGAATTTGAAAAAGCTCAGCAAAAAGAAATGGAGCGTCACGAGGCAGACCTAAAGACTCAAAATCAGGATATAATTGATGCAGGAGATGCTTATATGGCAGAAAATGCAGCAAGAGAAGAAGTTATTACGCTTGCCAGTGGTTTGCAGTATGAGATTTTGCGTGAAGGCACCGGTGCTATTCCAACAGAAAGTGATGTAGTAAAAGTTCATTATCATGGAACTTTAATCGACGGCACCGTTTTTGATAGCAGTGTTGAAAGAGGAGAGCCGACAACATTTGGTGTAACACAAGTAATAGCAGGTTGGACAGAAGCATTACAGCTTATGCCTGTTGGATCTAAATGGAGATTATATGTACCTTATGATCTTGCTTACGGATCTACAGACAGAGGTGCGATCAAGCCTTTTTCTAATCTAATTTTTGATGTTGAGCTGCTGGGTATAGAGTAGTTGACATATATTTATAGTATATTAGCTTAACTGCTAATTATTGGGGATGCCTGAAAAGGCATCCTTTTTTTGTCTCTAAAAGCAGTATCCACCATATTAAGTTTATATTTCCTCCATATCTAGCCTATATTAACCTTATGTTTAGTCTAAATAAATATAGGCCGAATATAAGCCGAATATAAGCCGAATATAAGCCAAATATAAGCCAAACATAAGCCAAACATAAGCCAAACATAGACCAAACATAGACCAAACATAGAGGGGATATAGACCGGATATGGACTGTAAAAGGATATGGTATGACTTTGTCACGCTCTTAGCGTTATGATAAATTAACATAAGTCGCCGGATAGTATTAAAATTGTCTTTAATTATGGATAAATAAAAAAAATTGACAAAAGAGTGGCAAATTAAAATAATATACATATATTTGTTGCTGACAATTATGAGGCTATTATAAGGTGCGCTCAATGTGTTGATTAGGCTTGTTTGACTTAGAGCAGCTTCTTACTGTTAAACTCTTATTTTTTAAATCTACATGTTTAAATTAAATGAAATCTTATGAAAAGAAAGCTTATTATGTTAGCATCCCTAATCACATTTGGTTTTGGGATATTAATGGCGCAGACAAATGTTAGAGGAACTGTAGTTGACGACATCGGTGATCCTGTTATAGGTGCAACCGTTCTAATAAAAGGAACCACCCAAGGAACTGTTACCGATGTTGATGGAGTATTTAATTTGACAGCTCCAACCAATGGTGTATTAGTAGTTTCCTATGTTGGTATGATAACTCAAGAGGTAGACGTAGCGCCAACCTTGAGAATCGTAATGTCCTCAGATATTCATATGCTTGATGAGGTTATCGCAGTTGCATACGGAACATCCACTCGCTCTACTTTTACCGGATCGGCGGCTGTTGTTAATACAGAAGCGATTGAAAAGAGACCTATTACCAATATCACCTCAATTCTTGAAGGGAATGCTTCAGGTGTACAAACTACATCTGCATTAGGGCAGCCGGGTTCGTCTTCGTCAATAAGGATACGTGGGTTTGGATCTGTTAATGCTTCAAATGCTCCTTTATATGTACTTGATGGTGCAGTTTATAATGGGAGTATTGGAGATATAAACCCCAACGACATTGAGTCAATATCTGTTTTAAAAGACGCTGCTTCAACTTCACTTTATGGGTCAAGTGCGGGTAATGGTGTTGTATTAATTACTACCAAGAAAGGGAGGGATGCAGCACGTATTAATCTTAATATTACTCAAGGTATGTCAACCAGGGCATATAGTGACTATGACAGAATAAATGTCTGGGATTATTATCCATTACAATGGAAGTTACTAAAAAATAGTGCAATTACTTCCGGTGCAACTCCGGAGAGCGCAGCTCAGACTGCAACTAATAATATTGTAAGTACATTAAAGTATAATCCTTTTGCCAATATAGCTGATAATAATGTGGTTGGCACAGATGGTAGATTAAATCCAAGTGCTACATCATTGAAATGGGGAGATGACCTTGACTGGGAAGATGCTGCTTACCAAACAGGGCACCGTCAGGAGTATAACTTGAGTTATAGCTCTATGACTGATAAGAGCGACACTTATGCTTCAATAGGATATCTTGATGATACGGGTTATATGTTAAAGACTGACTTCGAAAGATATTCAGGTCGTATTAATTACAATATTGCTCCTCGCAAATGGGTGAAAACAGGATTGAACCTTTATCTATCAAAGACTCAATCTAATTATTCTACATCTGAGGCTTCAAGCTCAAGCTCATATAATAACCTTGCAAGATTTGTAAGGGTTATGGCTCCTATCTATCCTGTTCATAAACATAATTTACAAACAGGTGAATATCTTGATGTTTTTGGCAACCCAACAACAAACCCCAGCGAGTACATTTATGACTACGAGGGTAACAGGCTTTCAAGTGTTGGTAGAGACGCAGTTGCAGAGACCGAGTTTAATATGAGAGATATTTCGAGAGTGGGTTCAACTGCCAGAACTTACATCACCTTACTGCCTATTGAAGGCTTGAATATTACAGCAAATTATGCATTAGAAAACACAGACTTAAGGCGAAAAGTTTATGAAAACCCATTAGTAGGTGATGGTACTGCCGGACCGGGTAGATTAAACATTATGTCAACCAGGAGTCGATCCGAAACCTTCAATCAGCTGATTTCATACGGAAAAAGTATTGATGCTCACACGTTTGATGTGTTGTTGGGTCATGAGAGTTTCTCTTATAAGTATGAGTACTACTACTCAATGAAAACTGCCGAGATTGTAGAGGGCGTTTATGACTATCCAAACTTTATCAATATTAGCAATCTTTCATCTTATACAAATAAATATAATAAAGAGGGTTATTTCTCAAGATTAAATTATAATTACGACAATATTTATTATCTAACTCTTTCATATCGTAGAGACGGAAGTTCAAGATTTGTAAAAGATAAGAGATGGGGAGATTTCTATTCAATTGGTGCATCTTGGAGGATAAGTGAAGAGGATTTTATGCAGGATGTTACATGGGTAGATAATTTAAGACTCAGGGCATCATATGGTGAGACCGGAAATGATGATATTCTTGATGAGGATGGCAACACTTCATATTACCCATATCAAACACTATATAGTATTGGTATAAATAATGCATTGGAGGCTGGAGCTTATTTCTCAACATTGGCCAATATTAATCTTATTTGGGAGTCGCAGGTGTCTTCAGATTTAGCGCTTGAATTTACGATTTTTGATAAACTGTCAGGTAATTTAGAATGGTTTAGAAAAGACTCGCGAGATTTATTATTCCCTGTTTCAATTCCCGCATCAACAGGGGTAACATCTCAGATTAGAAATATTGGTAAAGTTAGAAACGAAGGTTTTGAGTTTGGTCTGGATTACCAGGTGTTAAGAGATAGAGATTGGAGAGTCTCTGTTGGAGTTAATGGAACATTTTTATCTAATAAAATTGTAACCCTCCCGGAAGATAACCGTGAAAATGGTATTATTTCCGGCAGTAAAAAATTGTTTGAAGGAAAATCAATGTATGAATTCTGGTTAAGACAATGGTATGGTGTTGATCCTGCAACGGGCAATGGACTGTATTATTTGGATACAGAGGTTTATAATCAAGCTGATGAAGCTGGAAAAGCAACTATTGATAATACAATTGTAACGATTGATGGCGAAAGACTAACAAATGCTTATAACTATGCTAAATATGATTATAGCGGAAGGTCAATTCCGAGCCTTTATGGAGGGTTTAATCTAAATGTTGGTTATAAAGGATTTGAGCTTTCATCGGTATTCTCTTATGCCGTTGGTGCTAAGGTTCTTGATAATACATATGCTATTTTAATGGGTACCGGTTCTTACGGAGAAGCTATGCACGTAGACGTGAAAAACGCATGGAAAAATCCGGGTGATATAACTGAAGTGCCTCGCTTAGATAATAATACAGTTCACTCTACAAATATTGGTCAGGCATATTCAACACGCTGGTTGGTGAATGGCGACTATCTAAACCTAAGGTCTGTAACATTAAGTTATGATCTTCCAAGAAATATTGTTAGAAATATTGATATAGAAAATATGCGTCTGTATTTAAGTGGAGAGAATTTATTTATGATTAAAGCCAGAAATGGTTTAAATCCCCAAGGCAACTATAGCGGTATAACATATCATGAATATATGCCTGCTCGTATTTTCACTTTCGGATTAAATTTAACATTTTAATTTTAAATTATTATGAAATATAGTAAATCAATAATATTTACCCTGGCAATCTCAATAATCTTAATGATGCCGGGCTGTGCCGATGATTTTTTAGATACTGCTCCAACAAGCTCTGTTTCAGCACCAACAATCTCAGAAACATTAAGCGGACTTTATTTGGCGGTTAACGGGATACATAGAAAAATGGTGTCTCAGGATTTAGGGAATCAGGGTATGGGTGGTGAACCCGGCTTTATGCTTTCAAGGGAGGCTCATGGCGATGATATGACATGGGATACTCAAACATGGCATAGAACACATCTTACATGGGCTATTAATACTAACCCAAGCTCATCTTATAATGACGGTGTTTGGAGAACATATTATCAGTTTATTCTAAATGCCAATATGATTCTTGAAAATCTTGAAGCCAACTTTGGTGATTCAACTGACCCTATGGCAAAGCATATTAAAGGTGAGTGTTTGGCATTAAGAGCATGGGCACATTTTCAATTAGTGCAGTACTATGCTAAACGTTATGCTCAGGGAGGTAATAATAGTCAACCCGGAGTTCCTTATCGCGAAGCTTCTGAAGCTGTTGAGATGGCAAGACACTCAGTTGAAGAGGTGTATACTTTTATAAATAGAGACTTGGATGAGGCTGCTGTTTTATTGCAAGGCTACGAACCACAAGGAGTGAATCATTATACCGAAAAGGTGATTCATGGACTCAAAGCTCGTGTTGCACTCACACAGCAAAAATATCCTGAGGCAGCTGCTTCTGCTGTTAAAGCTATTCAAGTTGCAGAAAGTGAAGGGCACTCTTTGATGACTCTTGGTCAGTTAACAAATGGATTTGTTGATATAACAACAAAAACAAATGAGGCTATGTATGCTGCTATGACACAAAATGACCAAACAGTTTATTTTTACTCATTTTATGCTTATATGTCATGGAACTTTAATTCAGGTTCTATCAGAACCGGAATTAAATGTATAAGTCAGACAACATATGATTTGATGTCTCCAACAGATGAAAGAAGGCAATGGTGGGATCCAACAGGTACAGCGGAAACCCCCGCATCTAACTACAACAAGCGGGTTTATCAGAATCGTAAGTTTACTGCACGTTCTACAGCCGATGCAGTAGGAGATGTTGCGTTTATGCGTCTTTCAGAGATGTATTTGATTGCTGCCGAAGCATATGCAAGAGCAAGTCAGCATGATAATGCAAAAACATATTTTCTCGATTTTGTGGCAAACAGAGACCCTGAATATGTAGATTTAGGTAATACCGGAGATGCTCTTGCCGAAGAGGTTATGAATCATCGCAGAATTGAGCTTTGGGGAGAAGGTTTCAGATGGTTTGATCTTAAGAGATTGAATTTACCTGTAAGGCGTACCGGAAGTAATTATAATATCACTTTTTGCGGATTTCTTGAAAGAACTCAGAGTGAAGATGGCTGGTATTATGAAATACCAAAAACTGAAACTGACTTTAATTCATTAATGGAGTCTAACTACTAGTTTTAGTACTAATAAGATTTTACTTGTTTATAAGGGTCCGTTTTACAATAAAACGGACCTTTTTATTTGTTATATATGTGATATATATACACTTATTATATAGGGTGCAACTTTCATTAGTTTTATAAATAGCTTATAGAAGCTATCTTTAGTCCATGCACATTGTCCTTTTAATGTTAAAAATGCAATTAAATCGCAATAAAAGTTGCAAAATGATTAATTGCAGCGTATATTTGCTGATTCAATAATTTTGAAGATTGTTTAGGTGTGTTTTAATAATTTGATTCTATTTATGACAACCACAATTTTAACACTGCAAGCGACTCAGAATTAGCAATTTATCTAAATGTTTAATTTTAAAGTAGAGTTTATGAAAAGGAAACTTACCATTTTTCTATCTCTTTTCTTTTTTGGAATTGGGGTGGTAGTGGCTCAAACCCAAGTAAATGGTATTGTAGAAGATGATACCGGTTTGCCGATTATTGGAGCTACGATACTAGTTGAGGGTACATCTCAAGGTACTGTTACTGATATTGACGGTAATTTTAATTTAACAGCTCCATCTGATGGAGTACTTGTTATTTCTTATGTAGGTTATGTGTCACAGCAAGTGCCGGTATCTGAGAATATTAGAATTGTATTATTGCCTGACGCAGAGTTGCTTGACGAGGTTGTAGTTATCGGTTATGGAACCGGAAGAAAAATATCTTCGACAGTAGGTTCTGTTGTAAATGTA